>CAVQNY010000025.1:0-107066 GCA_963714225.1 uncultured Acidobacteriaceae bacterium
CGCTGTGTCTTTTTTGTGTCCTTTATAGTTAGATGCGGTTCGATTTCCCCAACTTTTTCAACGTTTTTAGAAGCCGTCCATGCGGGTCTTTTAATTGTTAAGTTATTGTGGTGGCTGCAGTTTGTAACGCTGCAGTCGAATTGAGAAACATAACTCTTAATCAGTAGGTTGGAGGTTCGATTCCTCCCGCGCTCACCATCTTTATCAACAACTTGCGATTGGTCGCCGTCCATCCCTCTTGACCACTGTGGCTGTTTTTGGGGCTGTGACTACATCACGTACTTCTGCTGGTTCAGTCGATCAATGACCACCTTGATCTGAGACGTCTCGGGGTGGAGATAGCCCATTGTCGTGTCCAGGCTCTCGTGCCCCATGACTTCTTTGACCAGCCCCGGATTCCTCGTCTCTGCCATTGCCACCGTACCAAATGTGTGGCGGGCGCAGTACAGCTTCAAGGCATCTGGGATTCCGAGCTTGCGAGCAAGCTTTCGGAACGCGTGCTCGATCCCGCTCAGTCCGATGTAACCCGATGGAGATTTCTTGGAAGGAAAAACCCAGCCTTCCGTTTGCCCCAATTGTTCAAGCTGAATGTTCCTGAGCAGAGCGATGACGCGCTCGCTCAACGGCACTAAGCGAGGATGGTGAAATCGTCGCTGGCGACGATCTCGTGGGCTACATAAGGGACCTTTCGTCTCTGACGGAAGGCGACGTCCAGGCGCTTCAATTCCTCGGTGATGTATTTAAGGATCCTATACGCCAGCGACCCGAGATGGATGACCCGAACGAATTTACAATGCTGATGGGAAGTTACCTCCGGGGCATCGCAGCCATAAGCGTCCATCATGATGATTTCTACAGTCGATGCTCGGCGATTGACCGGATTCGGTTTGGCGACCGAAGTGGAGTGCAGTCTAACGAGAATGGCACTTAAAGACCACTGCTTCCGACCGACACGTAGGGGCTTAAGGCTAATTAAACTTCTGGCCAGCAAGACTGGTAGGAAGGGAATGTAGCCATTCGATGGTTACACTAAAGACGGGAATTCTTTGGCGGGTTTAGAGCAACCAACTTGCGAATCGAAACCGAGAGCATGACCAGTGTCCGCTGCTAGTTGACCTAAAATCACGATTACGCTCATCCGACCTACGATCCTTCCGGCGAAGGGTTCTACTTCTTATCGAGTGAGTGGCGAAACCTTATGTAATCCAGCACTGCGTGGACTCTGTCTTGTATTTGCTCTCTTTCGGTCACGCTGATTTCTGATCCATCGTCCCACTTCGTCAAGTGCTTGGGATCGAGGGCGAAATGAAGCCCCCATCGGCGTCGTGCCCCCTCCACGATGAGGCTTTGCTCGCCGACGAATGTGACCGACCTACCGCCTTCCGAGTACCGCAGCTTGCGTCCCCGAGGTACACTCCCGACAAAGGCAACCTCGTATCCCTCGTCATTACGCGCCCCTCGCGGAAACCATCTTTTATGAAGTGCCACGGCTCTCCATCATAGCTGTTGTAACATCGCCATTGCGCTTTTTGACTTTTTGACTTTTGGTTGGAAGTCGGGAATGATTCTCGGTGAGCGCAATCGCCTGATAGAAACAGTTGACGTGTGTTCTGCTGCTTATCGCGGCACGGCAGAATCGTCCTTTCGACGTTCTTCCCGAAAATTTGTTGTTGCTGGCGAGCGCGGCCAGAATGCGCGCGTTCACTTCACGCCACGTTAGATTACCGCCACCTTCGGTCGTTGGATCATCGAAGGTAAAGGCAATTTCTGGAACCTGGGCCTGTCCCGAGACTCTCGGCATACCGACCAGCGCGGCCGTTATGGCCGTGTAATGCAGAAACTCTCTGCGATTCATGGATTAGATAACCCCCGCTCGCACTTTATCCAACACAGGGGTGTATGCTGTATGTCAGATGGGAAGGCAAAATGGGAATCCTGAATCCTGGGCCCAATCCAAGGAATGATCATCGAAGTTTTTACTCGGGTCGGAGATTCGCTTGTCTCGGCGCGCTCTTCTCCCTGTTTCTGATTGCTTCGATTTCCCTGACTGCGCAAAGTGGATCGTCCGCGCAGCCGCCCGCAACACAATCGCAATCGCAAGGGCAGAGCGCGCCTCCTTGCTCCAACGCTCCCCCCATCTTGAAACGAGGCTCGCAGCCGGATCTGCCTCCCTGTCCCGACCCGCCGCCGGACGCTTCGCCCCCTGCGGACTCCGTACGCTCGGGTTTGCCGAATCCCGCCGCACCCTTGATCGAAAGGGCCAGAGACGCGGCGCTTCAGTTTTCACAAAAACTTCCCAATTTTATTTGCGAGGAGTACATGGCGCGGTATGCCCAGCAGGGCGAAGACAAAAGGCTCCAGGACCTGGTTTCGGCTGAAGTCACGTACAACAAGGGACAAGAAAGTTATCGCAACGTCAAGCTCGATCAGCACCCCACGGATAAGGGCATCGAGCAACTAAATGGCTCCTGGTCCGTGGGAGAATTTGCCTCCACACTGCTCGATCTTTTTTCTCCTTATACGGACGCGCAGTTCCGGCCCGGCGGTGTGTCTCCCATTGCGGGTCAATATGCCAAGGTTTACGACTTTCGAGTGCGGAGTGAAAATTCGCACTGGAGGGTGCAGGCCGAGTCGCAGACTCTGCATCCGGCTTACAAAGGCTCCGTATGGGTGGATCCGGAAACCGCGCGCGTCTTGCGCATCGAGATGCAGGCCGTCAACATCCCGTCGGAGTTCCCGATGGATAGGGTCGAATCCGCGGTGGATTATTCCTACGTGACCATTGCCGGGGCCTCAGTTCTGCTTCCCGCCCACGCCGAGAGCTTGGGCTGTGAGCGGGGCAGCCCAGAGTGCAGCCACAACACCATCGATTTCCGCAATTATCACGAATTCAAAGTCACCTCCAGGATTGTTGGGGTGAAGTAGACCGTAGCAACTCTATCACCGACAGTCACTGCGGGCCGTAACTGTCGATAAATCGCCATAACGAGTTTTGACCCTTGACCGAAAGTCGGCCCAATTCTCTCGGCGAGCTTATCTCCCTGATTTCAACAGTTGACGCCATTCACGACTCTCGCGTGCGGCAAAATGAGCCTACGTCGAAAAGAGAGCGTCATTCGGGTCCGCGAGACCGTTCAGTCTATTGACAAGATTACGAATCTGAGAAGTTCGAAGGTAGCGAGGGCTCGCTTCAATAAGTCCCTGGACAATGCGACGGGGGAATATACTCATTGGCTTGTATCGGAGGATTCTCCGGCGGAGGGGTTGATGACTTGGCATGGCAGCTGCTGAGCGACGCGAGTTTAGCCTGCACCGACGACGTACTCTGCAGGAGTCAGAATGCGAGTTCTCTTGTAAGAACCCAGAACGAGTAGGTCCTTATCCCCGGCGATCAGCAGATCAGCCTTCGCACGCATGGCGCACTCAGGAACATATCGTCGTTTGGATCGCGGCATTCTTTCACTGTCCCGCGGAGCTGAACACGAACTGCACGCGCCAACACCGTATCCAGCGCGGCACGGGCACGAGTGGACTCCCAAGCGAATTTGGCAGTTAATACCCGGAGAATCTCCGCTTCGATTTCACGGCAACTGGCGATTACATCCTCGCTCATAGCTTTTTCGAGCGCTCGCGTCGGCGTTCCGCGATGTTTCGCGAACTGAAGAGCCGAAATCCAAACGTTCGTATCTAGGACAACGATCACTGGCGGGTGCGGATATGCCGACGAGCAGGCGTTGCAGAGCGGACCTCTTTGATGAGGCGTGGTACGTCGGTTTCCGTGTAACCGGGATTGCGGCGGTTCGCATATTCGCCGATCTCCTCCAAGATTTTGCGAGATTGCTGACCGTAATAGGTGCGGAACGCTTCGCGGAAGAGTTCGCTCATCGTGCGGCTGTCGCGTTTGGCCAAGGCTTCGGCCTTCCGCGCTAACTCAGGAGGAAGGCTGATAGTGTAGACGCGGGAGGTACGAGTAATGGCCATGCTGTCAATCTTACACTGTAATGGGATCCAGTACAACATGAAGTTGGCGGCTTCCTGCTCCAGTTCTTAAACCCACGATTCCAACCCACGATTCGTATGTCTCTCACATCGTTCAAACTGCAACATAAACCAGCCCTGAAAATGCCGGATGGTTCGACGAAATGATTCCTTCGCATCACGAAAGCAATTCACAGGCGAGACTGTGCGAGCGCTCATTGCCTCGAACCAAGATCGGTGTATCGAGGACGATTTTCACTGGTGCGGGCGATAGCTGGGACGTGTGCTTCTGATGGCCTCGGTGAGGATTTCGTCGGCTTCCTCTGCGGAGCCCGGTTTGCGGCGGGAGTCTACTTCGGCAAAATACTTCCTCAGTTGCTCGAATTGCTCTTGCCGCCGATTTTCAGAGAGGACAGGGGGCGCAATAGCACGGACGCTGATAGCCTCATCTGCCAGTATGCGGCGTCCTAGCAGGCTTTCGAGAACGGTCTTCTGGTCGGGCGAGAGGTCTTTGGCGCTGCGAATCATGGACTAGTCCTAAAATTCATTATATCGGAGCGTTGGCCTAGAGCTTTGATGCCGTTTTGTCACGAAAAACCTGGGTGGTAGGGCCGTTGGTTAAGACGTCTAATTCCCCCCCGCGTTTCACAACCATCGCGTACGCCTTGACGGCTGGGGTGTGGCTGTAACTGTGGCTGTACGTTGCTAAACATCGCCAACTGTTTCAAGCATTTGCAACCGGTTCTCTGTGCGCGCAAGACCCTTGTAAGTTATTGGTTCATTGTGAGTTGCTAGAGCGTGGATGGCCGACTCCTGACCGACTCTTAATCAGTAGGTTGGAGGTTCGATTCCTCCCGCGCTCACCATCTTTATCAACAACTTGCGATTGGTCGCCGTCCATTCTTCCTGACCACTGCGGCTGTTTTTGGGGCTGTGACTACATCACGTACTTCTGCTGGTTGAGTCGATCAATGACCACCTTGATCACGTCAGCATCCCGGCCCACAACAACAGCAACCCGGTCGCCGGCGGCTATCCCCAAACCTCGGGACCACCGAATTGATGAATCGAATCGCCTCCATCATGCGCCTTTCGGGGCGTCTGCCCGGTCGATGACCTCGGCAATGAGTTCGACCTCCACACACGCCCCAAATGGAATCTCCGCCCCGCCAAACGAGGTGCGCGCATGCGCTCCACGCTCGCCAAAGATTTCTAGGAAAAGGTCGGACGCGCCGTTGGCAACCACGTGCGACTCTGTAAAATTCGGTGTGCTGTTCACCATCACCACCAGCTTCACGATCCGTTTTATTTTGTCCAGGTCCCCGAGGGCGACATGCAGCGTGGCGAGCACTTCTATGGCAATGTCGTGTGCGGCTTGTTTGCCCTCAAGCGTGGTAATTTGCTCCCCCACTTTGCCGCACCAAGGCTTGCCATCTTTTTTTGCGAGGCGTCCCGCCAAATAAACAAGATTCCCGGTGCGCACAAACGGAACGAAAGCGGCAACGTAACCATCCACCACGGGGGACTGCACATCGGGCAAAGTGATCTGCAGGGCTTTCAGGCGCTCATATACTGCTGTCATAACTTATTCCTTTCGTTCCTTGGGTAAATAAGGTTCATCAGCCTTGACGTCGCGGGTTTGAACTGCCAGTACATCCGACAAGCCTTTTGTTGCGTCCAGCACATCCTTCGTTGTGGACTCGAGATAGTCCAGGGCGCGGTCGATTTTCGACAGTGACAAATCCCGCGCCCGAGTCATGCGGTCACCACGCCGATGAGTCGGTCAATGTCCCGCTCGGAGTTGAACAGATGAGGCGAGACGCGAATCCTCCCCTCGCGCATGCTCACGACAACATTTTCCTTTCGCAACCTCTTATAAAGCTCGGCAGTGTTCTCCGTGGTTTGCGCCGTGAAGCAGCCGAATGGCCCGCGCTGCGCGGAGTCTAGCGGACTGGCCGGAACGCAGTCTTTGGGGAGGCGCTCGAACAAGAGTTCGATCAATTTCCGGTTATGTTCGAGCACGAACCCAGGTCCGACACGCAACACAAAATGCACCGAGGCGTCCATGGCCCTCAGGTTGAAATTGAAATAAGTGGACGCTTCCGCCGCGTCCCAACGGTCCGCACTGCGGGACGGTGTGGGATCGACATAATTCAATGCAGAAAAACTGTCTTTGCCCTGGGCCAGCCAATACAACGGCCCGGGACGCAATGTATCCAGTTGTTCCCTTTTGGCCCAAAAAAATCCTGTGCCCCAGGGGCTGAGGAGCCATTTATATCCGGCGCACACCAGAAAGTCAGCGCCAAGTTGGTTTACATCCATCGGTACGGCCCCGCAAGACTGGCTCACATCAAGCACAAGCATCGCTCCTTGCGCGTGACAGACCGCAGCCACGCGAGACGCATCTAACAGAGAGCCGTCGTCAAAGCGCACATGACTTACGGAGACGACGCGCGTTCTCGGCGTCATCGCGGCAATCAGGTCGTCTGCCGTAATAAAGCGGTCTCGCGGCGCCACGATTTTCAGTTTCACGTCCTCGCGTTCTTCCATTGGCTTCCAGGTGGCGTACTGCACCGGGAACTCTCCCTTGGCAGTGATGATCTCGTCGCCCGGCTTCCATGTCAGGCCATGCGCCACGGCCGCGAGGCCAGTGCTTGCGCCCGTCGTCAGCGCTACCTCTTCCGGCTTGCTGCCGATAAGTCTGGCGATTGAGGCGCGAAGGCGGTTTGGCACTTCAAAGAAAGCGGAATCGTCTACGTGATGTGGAAACGTCTTGGCTTCGAGAGAGGCTTGCACCGCGCGCAGGGAAACGCGGGGCATGGCTGCGTGGGCTGCGGTGTTCAAGTATGCTGCATCTTCAATCTCGAACCACTCCTCCTTCCAGTCAGTTACAGGTTGAGTTGTGGCCATGTTCGCTCCTTATTGCAGTGTGTTCAGACTCCATCCCGTTAGGTACAATTCTCGGGCCAATTGGGCGAGAGAAAAGTTCGGGGGAGATTCATTCGCAATTCCCGCACAGGCCCATGTTATGACCAAGTCACGCACAAATTGTTCGCGCCTACCGGCGGCGCTGATCAGACCTGAATACGTGGCGTGTGCCTCTTAGTAAATGATGGTGCGGATGATCAGCAGCCGGCTATGCGCGGACGGTTCCTTCGCCGACAAGCACCGCCTCGCCACCGACCCGAACTTCCTCAAGAACTCCGACACGGCCCGAGAGCGCAATGTGAATACGACTTGTGCGGCCCATCCGGGCGCCTTGGAGGCTCACGAGCCGCGAGGCCGTGTCGGCCGATACAGCGTTGTTCTCGCCCAGTCCGCTTAAACAAACTATAAATATTACAGTTAGCTAACTAACGAACTATAATGGCACAGATTCTCGCAAGTGTAAAGTCTGTCGGGATGTAGAACAAAACTCAGTGACCAGTCCGCGAGACCTCTTATTTCAAAGCACTTTCGCATGCAACCGTAAGATCGCGGATAGTCAACCCGGGAGAAGCGTTTGGGTCATACATTGCGAAGCCGGGAAGTCGCTGGTACACGGGATCGGCGCAGTTTGCACACGCCGTAACCTTTCGCGACGCCAGCGAGAAAAACCCAGCAGCGATGGGGAGCGGTGATCCCGTTCCACGGGGAGTGTACCATCCTTCAGCCGCTGCGAAGCAGCGTTTCTCAAAACCCAAACCAAACCTGCCCGTCTGGGCATCCCCGACCAACAGTCAGGCACCCTGTTCAATCGGGATCGGGGGGACCCTTCGACCAGCTAGCTCCCGTCGTCCGTTTCCGCGCAGCAAACTGCGCGAACCCGGCCCGCATATCACCGAGTTGCGCGTAAGTTGCTACAAAGAAATTCCTGGTGGCCCCGTCTGGCTTACCTTGATCCCTTGATCGTCTGTAAAGTTATTCCAAATCCTGTCAAACTAGATTCGCTTCCGGCCTGCCACCAGCCGTTCCGCGTCCGGTAAATGAAAGGTTGAAGTGACCGAAGCGCAACTGGCGGAAGCACGAGTTTCTGGAGAGAAATTGATTGTCAGGCGATGAATCAGAGAGATGTCGTCGAGAACGACAATTCCCAGCTTGCTCAGATATTCCCTGGCGGGGTCCTCGAAGAAATCACTGTCCTTCGTGCACAATATGTCTGCCTCGCCGATGATGGCCGTCTGCATAACGATAATGTCGTTCACATCACGGATGGGCGAAGCTACGAGAGGATTCAGTTCCACAAGTTCCGCGGCTTGGTGGAGAAAATTGACGTAGTCGAAAACAAGGTTTTCGGTCAGGTCATAGAACGCTTGTAAGCGGGGATAACGCAAAACCAACCCTAGCGAGTTCATGCAGCATCTCGTTTGAAAGCAATGGAGTATGTTTGCTCTCAACGACGTTTAATAGCAATTCACGGGCGAGACCGTGCGAGCGCTCATTGGCTCGAACCAAGATCGTCGTATCGAGGACGATTTTCACTGGTGCGGGCGATAGCCGGGACGTGTGCTTCTGATGGCCTCGGTGAGGATTCCGTCGGCTTCCTCTGCGGAGCCCGGTTTGCGGCGGGAGTCCACTTCGGCGAAATACTTCCTCAGTTGCTCGAATTGCTCTTGCCGCCGATGTTCAGAGAGGGCAGGGGGCTCAATAGCACGGACGCTGATAGCCTCATCTGCCAGTATGCGGCGTCCTAGCCTAGCAGGCTTTCGAGAACGGTCTTCTGGTCGGGCGAGGGGTCTTTGGCGCTGCGAATCATGGTAAACAGGAAAGGCCCTTCCGAGGCTGCATTACTAAAATAGGACGAGCGCGCAGCGCAATCCATCAAGGCCAGGAGCTTTGTGCTCCAACGAAGGCCGAATACATTTGCGCAGACCATCCTGTCACTTTCATTTTTCGCTTGCGACGAGGCGGCGGACCATACGTTCCTGTTTGCCCGTCATCCGTCCGAGAACGAACGATGATAAGGACAGTTGGCCTGTCGGCAGTCTTTCTGCCATTAGCAGCACGACGTGCATATTGGCCGCAAATCAGCAAGAATCGTCAAGCTGATCCCTTCCTTCCGGTCTAGGATGTGACTGCGCGATGAGAACGGTAACCCTACACGACTACAAGCGGCGAATGCTGCGTGTTCTGGTTCACATCCAGCAGCATCTGGATGAATCGCTGCAGCTAGAGGAGCTGGCTGGGCTGGCCTGCTTCTCTCCGTACCACTTTCACAGAGTTTTCAAAGGGATGGTGGGCGAATCGTTGAAGGAATACGTGCGCCGGTTGCGTTTGGAGCGGGCCGCGAGCCAACTCAAGCTGGGTTCGGCTTCGGTAGTGGACATCGCGCTCGGAGCCGGCTACGACAGCCACGAGGCATTTACCCGTACGTTCAAAACCGTTTTTGGCACGGCACCTTCGCAGTACCGTTTGGCTCGCCGGGTGGAATTGGCTAGAGCCCCGTCAGGCGTGCATTTCCACGAGCCGATAACGGTGCGCTTTCGAACGCTACGTCGAGGAGGAAATATGAAGGTCGAGATCAAGCAGTTGAAACCGATGCGCGTGGCATTCATGCGCCACGTGGGACCGTACGCGGAGGTGGGCAAGACCTGGGAGCAGTTCCTCACCGTCATGGGGAAGGAGGGTTACCTCGGAGGCAATCCAATGATGCTGGGAATTTGCCACGACGACCCGGAGGTAACGCCGCCCCCCAAGCTTCGCTATGACGCCTTCTTGAGCGTAGGCGAGGACTTCGGGCCGAGCGGTGACATCGGAGCACAAACCGTGGCCGGCGGCGCATATGCGGTGACTACGCACACCGGCCCATACAACCAGCTCGGGCGCACATACGCGGAGTTCCTAGGGCAATGGATGCCACGCAGCGGATGCGAACTGCGCAACGCTCCGTGCTTTGAGGTTTATGTCAATGATCCACACGACATGGATCCGGAGGAATTGCTGACGGACATTTACGCTCCATTGCAGGAGGCGGCGAAGGGAGCAAGGGAGTGACCATGGCTACGACAGAAAAAGTCGATCTCTACAAAGACAACAAGAAGGAGTATGCGGCGACTCCGAAGCCCGCGCTAGTCGAGATCGGCCCGGCTGTTTATCTCAGCATCAGCGGGCGAGGTGCGCCCGGCGGGAACGCGTTCAGTGAGGCTATTGGCGCACTGTACGGAGTAGCCTTCACGGTCAAGATGACCCGCAAGTTTGCCGGCAAACGAGACTACGCTGTCTGCAAACTCGAAGCTCTTTGGCCGAATCTAAACTGGGATGACGCTACGCCTGACAGAGAACAGTGGGTCTGGCAATTGATGATTCGGACGCCGAAGTTCGTAGCTGCGAAGGACATCAGCCAGGCGATCGAAACGTTGATGAAGCGCGGGAAAAGAGCTGACGTCCAGCGGGCCGAATTGCGGTCGCTCAGCGAAGGGCTGTGCGTGCAGGCATTGCACGTGGGACCGTACGAGGACGAAGGCAAGACGATGGCAACGATGCGGGCTTTTACCGAAAGGCAGGGGTTGCGCACCGCTGGCACACATCATGAGATCTACTTGTCAGATCCCCGGCGGGTAGCGGCGTCCAAACTCAAGACCATCTTGCGGGGGCCCGTGATGAAGGCGGAGGGATAATCCATTGTGCTCACGCCAACCACAAACATTCCATCTCGACCGACTTCCCCTACTTCCAGGCTCGTCGGCAAACCTTCCCTTACAAGATTAGGGAAGAGTTGCCCGTCATCTGGCCGGAACGTCGAGGACCGATGCAGACCCCTCTGCACATTCTACATCGACTCTTGGTCGACCCCCTTGCTGCCTGTTTTGGTGGACTTCTACGACAAGCCGACTTCTGCTTATCTGGTTGACTCAGCAAGACCCCACAGGTAGTGTGGGGGAGTGCCCAAACCGTCGTTCCCCAAGACCCTGCGCCAATTTCAAAGCAACTTTGCCACCGAGGAAGCCTGCGAAAGGTATCTTGCGGCCTGCCGCTGGCCCGAGGGCTTCGTCTGCCCCCGATGCGGAGATCGGCGAGCGTACGACCTGGTGCATCAACGTCGGTGGCAGTGTGCTGGCTGCCGTCACCAAGTCTCGCTGACAGCCGGGACGGTTCTGCACAGGACCAAGACCCCGCTGACTCACTGGTTCTGGGCCGCTTATCTGATGACCACCGACAAGCGTGGGGTTTCTGCCTTGCTCGTGCAGCGGCAACTCGGTCTGTCCTGTTATGAGACTGCTTGGATGCTGCTGCACAAGCTCCGCCGGGCGATGGTCAATGGAGCTCGGGAGCCGCTGTACGGCGAGGTAGAAGTTGATGAAACATGGATTGGCGGCGAGCAGGCCGGTCTTCGCGGAAGCCGGCAGCTCAAGGGGCGACGGGCGGCACTGGTTCTGGTTGCGGTGGAAAAGCGCGGCAGGGGCTCGGGCCGCCTCAGAATGAAAGTGATCCCAGATTTCAAAGGCAAGACCATCATCTCATTCCTCAACCAGACCATTTCTCCCGGCTCGACCGTCTACACGGATGGCCTCAAAAGCTTTGAAGGTCTCACGAATGCGGGGTTCAAACATATCGCCCGCACTCAACCACTGCGTTCTGACCTCCGTAAGGGCGCGCAGTCGGCTGTCCCGCTTGCCGATCGCGCTATTGGAAACCTGCAGCAATGGCTGATCGGAACCTACCACGGAGTGAGCAAGCCTCAACTCCAGGTTTACCTCGACGAATTCGTGTTCCGGCACAACCGCCGCAAAACACCGGCGGCCGCCTTCCAGACCCTCCTCGGACTCGGAACCGGTCGGAAATCAACCATGTACGAGCAGATCCGCGGAGCGAAGGATCTCAACCACAACCTATTGGGGTTTGCTGAGTCAACCAGATAAGCAGAAGCCGACTAGATAGCCGCTAGACCAAGTTGGGCTGGAATCGTGTTTTTGTTCCTAGACCACAAATCCACATTGTGCCGGTACGCAGGTGGCGGCGGATAGAGAAATATGCGATCCAGCAGGCGACGCCAAGCACCACGCAGGCTCCGAACTCTGCCGGATAATCACGCAACAGGAAACGAAATTCCTTGAAGTGGCCGCTTTCAAACGAGAATTCATTGCTAAGTGGCATGGCCGAGAAGAAAATCCCAAACCCAAATAGCGACCTCTGCCAGCCAAGCAGGCGTCGGGTGCGGCGAAGGGATCGCAACTCCAAATCCGGGGGGAGAGCGGATGGAACAGCCTTGGCAAAGCTGTCCGCCCACTGAGCTCGAATGGGCTGAGCCAGCTCTGCATCTTGCTTCAAATATTCCTCTACACCCACAAAATCTGATATCTTTCACGACTTCCGCGAACTTTGGCAGTCCCCGCGGTCTGGTAAGTCGTTGAAAAACCTAGTACGCTCAGATTCACACGACGCACCTGAACCAGAGGTGGATCAAGTGCGGCGGGGGGAAAGTACACGGTTGCGGGCCGAGGGCAAGGCAGCGGCGCAGCGACTCAAGCACGTTCGTTGGACATTGTTGCGCCGTGGCAGTCGGGTGCGGCGGCAAGCCCGGCAAAAACTGCAGGCGCTGCTGGTCAGCAAACTGGCGACGGCACGGGCTTGAGACCTGAAGGATGGCCAGAACCTTTCTCGACTACTGATGCGTCCATGCTATGCGCAGTCGCCTGGAACCTATGAAGAAAGTGGCTCGCATGCTACGGGCGCACGAGGAGTTACTGCTGAACTGGTTCCGTGCCAAAGCAGAGATTTCTAGCGGTGCCGTCGCGCCGTTGAGCGAGGACGATTACGAGAAGCTCAAGGAGGCATTGCATGCCCTGGCGGCGATGATACCGGCGCCAGCTTCTGAGCTTTCCGATTTTCCCAGCACGGCGCTGGTCTTCTCCGTGTTGCGCGGCCGCACCAGTATGAACCGCTTTTTCTTGGAACGGGGGTGACGCCGTATTTTTTTGTCGCGAACATTGATTACTTCAGCACGCTCACTCGTCGCCACATGGGCGCCGCCCAGCCCACAGGAAATGAAACGGGGCGCTGCCGGTTGACTCGCTCCCCAGGGCGACCCGCGATGGGTGAGACGCAGAATTCGCAAGCCGCCCCAAGCCAGTTTCAGACCCGGTTGGACCCAGCGCGTTCGGCACTCTCTCATTTTGCGCGCCATAGCTTCGACGGTGCGGTTCCACTCTTTCTGACGGAGGACCACTCTCAAAGCGTGTTCCCCTCGCGCAAGCCACGGTGAAATCAACATTCAAGCGGATCTGGAGGCTTCCGGCGCGCCACAACTTGATAACTAAATTTGATACCACTCTTTCCGTTTTGCTGTTCCCGCACCTCAAAACCCGTCTTGTTCTTGTTGATGACATAAAGGCCGTTGGAATTGCCTTCGGGCGTGGGGAGTACAGATCCCATCAGTCCGCCGCCGGGACCCGCCCTCCAGCTTCATCCCAAATACGTACGCCGTGCGTCTCGCGCAGCAGCAGACTCCCCACGACAAACGTAATGCCCGCCACAGTCATCGGGTAATAGAGCCCGGCATAAATATTGCCGGTAGCCGCGACGGAGGAGAGGCCTATCAACGGCAACAATCCGCCAAACACGCCAGCCCCTATGTGATACGGCAGGGAAAGCGAAGTGTAACGAATCTTCGCCGGGAAAGCCTCAATCAGGTAAGCGGCGACGGGGCCGTAAACCAGGCACGCATAAATAACCTGAATGAAAATCAGCAGCACCAACATGGTGACATTCGGATTCGGAGCTTCCTTGGCTGGCACCAATGCGCCGGTCGCATCCGTGGTCATCGCCGTGAGCCCGATCGCGCCGGTTAGTTTGCTGCGCGTGGATTTTACCGTGACCACATTGTTGCCAGCGGCCCGTTCCATGGCCTTGTAGATGGGGATATAGGTAAGCACTGCGAGGAGGCAACCCGCCATCATGAGCTTCTTCCGTCCAATCCGGTCGGAGAGCGCGCCCACTACGGTGAAGAACGGCATCCCCATCAGCAGGGCGATCGCGACTACGATGTTGGCGGTTCTCACATTCACTTTCAGAATGGTCTGCATGTAGAACAGAGCGTAGAACTGCCCCGTATACCAGACGACGCTCACTCCCGCCATCGCTCCGAGAAGAGAAATCAAGACGAGTTTCAGATTCGCCCATTTGATGAATGCATCCTTCAGCGGTTCCGTGGAGGTCATTCCTGTGGCCTTGAGTTGCGCGAAGATGGGCGACTCCTTCATCTTTAGCCGGATGTAGAGCGAGATCAGCACCAGGAAGATGGAGACCAGGAAGGGAATGCGCCAGCCGTAAGCGGAGAAGTCTTCTTTCGACATCGAGTTTTGCGTGACCAGAATCACGATCAGGGAGACGAAAAGACCCAGCGTGGCCGTGATCTGGATGAAGCTGGTGTAGAAGCCTCGCTTGTTGTCCGGGGCATGTTCGCCCACGTAAACCGCAGCGCCGCCGTACTCTCCTCCCAAGGCCAATCCCTGCAGGACGCGGATTCCGAGCAGCACGATCGGTGCGAACCAGCCGGCCGTCATGTAGGAGGGCAACAGGCCAATGGCGAACGTCGAAAAGCCCATGATGGAGAGGGTTACGATAAAAGCGTACTTGCGCCCGGCCAGGTCGCCGATGCGGCCGAAGAACAGCGCGCCAAACGGGCGCACCAGGAAGCCGACCGCGAACGTCGCAAGATAAGCGATGTAGGCGAAGGTGTCGTTGCCTGGAGGATAAAACTTCGGGCCCAAGATGGCCGCCAAACTGCCGAAAATGTAGAAGTCGTACCACTCGATCATGGTGCCAACGGACGAGGCCATAATCACGCGCCAGATGCTGTACTCTGTCTTACCACTTCCCACAACCTGCGCAGCAATCGCCATAGAGTCCTCTTTTACCTGCGGTATCTGTCCTGGACTACATTAGGCTGAGTTCTTCTTTCGCGTGGCCTTCCGCGTCACAGGACAAATATCCCCAGAAGACTCCGACGTAAGGGCTGAGTCTACCCTCCCGTGTTGGGACAGCAATGCAGTCGCGGTATTCGCATGGCATCCAGCCGTTTCGTCCGATGCATGTGGCTGTGACCTCGTGATGCGGAATCCAGCCGAGTCCGTCCAATATCTCGCGCGCCTTGAGCCCGCCAGCGGCTAGGATGAAAATCACGAGTGCCCAAACAGCTATCTTCCTCATAGAAACCAAGATTGTGAGCGCCAATCGTTGACATGTCAACGCGGTCCGCCGAATCCCTGCCGTCACGTTACTCACGAGGCCGCCGAAAAAATAAAAAATGCGAAGAGTGCGCCCACTGGCGGAAGGGCGTCTCCGTCCGCCCTGGCCCCGCGCTCCGAGCCGCTAATCCGTGGGTCCGAGTGCTGACTGGAACCTGCCGGGTGCAATCGTGACGGACTCCACTCCCGACTTCCGACACCTCCCGAATCGGTTACCCTATCGGAAAGGAGTTTCTTAGTGGCTCTTTCCGCCCCATCAACATCCTCCCAGCATTGGAATGCGGCTGCTTATGCCGATAATGCCCATTTCGTGCCCGCGCTCGGGCAACCAGTGGTGGATTTGCTCCAGCCCCAGTCGGGCGAGCGCATCCTCGATTTGGGTTGCGGCGACGGGGCACTGACTGAAAAGCTGGTTGCTCTGGGTGCGCAGGTGCTGGGTATCGACAATTCTCCGGACATGATCGCAGCCGCTCTTCGGCGCGGCCTCGACGCGAGAGTCATGGATGCCCGTGCGCTGGTCTTTGAGAACGAATTCGACGCTGTCTTTTCCAATGCCGTCCTGCACTGGATCGAGGACGATCCGGACGCGCCGATTGCAGGTGCATTCCGCGCCTTGGGGT
Organism: uncultured Acidobacteriaceae bacterium; assembly: GCA_963714225.1. Lineage (GTDB taxonomy): Bacteria > Acidobacteriota > Terriglobia > Terriglobales > Acidobacteriaceae > Sulfotelmatobacter. The sequence goes on from CAVQNY010000025.1 coordinate 15,764, forward strand.
CGGAGGAAGATTCGTGGGCGAGTTGGGCGGGCATGCGTGCGTGGGCGCTATTACCGTAGCGTTAGTGGCCACGCTGGAGCGCCGGGGCATCCGAGACGCGCCTTCGTGGATTCCGTGGTATTTCCCGACAGTCGGAGACTATGAACGGCGGCTGCGGCAGGCTGGTTTTGTGCCGCAAAGCGTACAACTGATTCCGCGCCCCACCCCGCTGCCAACCGGAATGCGCGGGTGGCTGGACACATTCGCCAATCCGTTCTCGGCCGCATTGCCGTATAAGGAGCGCGGCGGCTTTCTCGATGAAGTCACCGCGCTGCTCAAGCCTGTTCTCTGCGATGCAAACGGGAAGTGGACAGCGGATTACACTCGCCTGCGCTTTGCTGCAATAAAACCCTGACACGAACTCGTGGGTCGCGTCAGGATAGGGCAACTTAAGGGCGATATTCCAATTCTCACCGCGTCGTATCCCGCGATTCGTGCGCGGCCAATCAATTCGCCAGCGACCGCCCAGCACTGCTAGTCCGGTGGTCGCCGCACTCCGACGCTAGAATGTGGATTGATGTTTAAAGTCGCTAGCTGGAATTTGAATTCTGTTCGCTCTCGACTGACCCATGTCACCTCATGGCTGAAAGCTCGCGAACCGGATGTGTTGTTGCTACAAGAATTGAAGGGAACGGAATTCCCGTCCAAAGCCTTCAAGTCGCTCGGCTATGAGAGTGTCGCGGTGACACAGAAGGCCTATAACGGAGTTGCCATTCTGTCGCGCCACGCGATAGAAACGGTGAGTAAGACTCTAATCGGCGATGAGACTGACAGCCATGCGCGGTTCTTGGAGGTTATCATCAAGGGCATCCGCATCGTCAATATTTATCTTCCCAATGGCAATCCGGTAGGGAGTGACAAGTTTACGTACAAGTTAGCTTGGATGGGTCGATTGAATCAGCAAATGATTAGATGGAAGCAGGACGATGTGCCGACGCTAATCGGCGGCGACTTCAACGTGATTCCTGAGGACATCGACTGTCACAAGCCGTCATCGTGGGAGCACGATGCTTTGTTTCAGCCGGAGCCACGAGCCCGATATCGTGCGATGTTGGGTATGGGCTATATGGATGCGTTCCGGTCGTTGCACGTGGGTGAAATTGGACACTTCACGTTTTGGGAGTACTTTCGGCAGGCGTTCCAAAACAATCGAGGCATAAGAATCGATCACTTCTTATTATCCCCAACCCTGGCAAATCGACTCGAAGGCTGCGAGATCGATAAAGGACCGCGAGCGCAGGAAAAGCCGTCTGACCACACCCCCATAATCGTGACGCTCCGGTAGATGCCCTGCCGCGTCATGTTGCTGTTCACGCCAGCGAGATTTGCGACGAGGCAAGTCCACTCAGGCATAATGGCTGTTCAGCCATGCTCCTGACGATCACCAACACGAAGCGTCCCGCGACGGACTTGGGCTATCTGCTGCACAAGAACCCGAATCGCTTACAGTCGTCCGAACTTTCGTTCGGAAAAGTTCATGTATTCTACCCCGAGGCATCAGTCGACCGTTGCACCGCTGCGCTCCTGCTCGACATAGACCCGGTGGGTCTTGTGCGCACTCGCCGGGGGCCGTCTGGCGAGGGCGGGATGCTGGATCAATACGTTAACGACCGCCCCTACGTCTCGTCGTCCTTCATGAGTGTCGCCATTGCTAGGGTTTTCAACTCTGCGTTGGCTGGGAACAGCAAAGATCGCCCGGAACTCGTAGCCGCCCTCCTACCTCTTACTGCGCGGATCGCCGTCCTGCCCTGCCGTGGCGGGGAGGATTTTCTGCGCCGCCTGTTCGAACCGCTGGGATATCAGGTCGCTGCGAAGCACCACCCGCTGGATGAGAAGTTTCCCGAGTGGGGCGAAGGCCCGTACTACACCGTGGAGATCAGCAAGAACGTCACTTTGCAAGACTTGCTAACCCATCTCTACGTTTTGATTCCGGTGCTCGACGGAGACAAGCATTACTGGGTGGGAAAAGACGAAATCGAAAAGCTTCTTCGGCACGGTGAAGGTTGGCTACAAGCTCATCCAGAGCGCGAGGCAATTGTTAATCGCTATCTGCGTGGATTTCGAAATCTAACGCGCGAAGCACTGGCGCGGCTGACCGAAGATGAATCCCTTGATCCCGACGCGGAACAGGAAACAAAGGAGGAGCAGGAACAAGCGATTGAGGCTCCCATTCGCCTTCATGATGCCCGGGTCCAGCAGGTCGCATCGGAACTCAAAGCCAGCAGTGCTAAGCGGGTTCTCGATCTCGGTTGTGGAGAGGGCAAACTTGTCCGCGAACTCCTGAAAGACAAACAGTTTGAAGAAATCGTCGGAATGGACGTGTCGTATCGGAGCCTCGAAGTAGCCGCCCAACGTCTCTACTTAGACACTCTGCCGCCTAAGCAGAAGGAACGGCTGAAACTGATGCAGGGCTCGCTCATGTATCGAGACAAGCGGCTAGCGGGATTTGACGCTGCCGCCGTTGTCGAGGTCATTGAGCATCTTGATGAGCCCCGCCTAGCGGCGTTCGAGCGGGTGCTCTTCGAGTTTGCCCGACCTCAGACAGTTGTAATGACAACTCCGAATTCCGAGTACAACGTGAAATTCGAGACGCTTCCTGCTGGTCAGTTCCGCCATCGTGACCACCGCTTCGAGTGGACTCGTGAGCAATTCCAGAAGTGGGCGAATGGAATCGGTGAAAGGTTTGGATACGGGGTGGAGTTCAAACCTGTGGGCGAAGAGGATCAGCAGGTCGGGGCACCGACTCAGATGGGAGTGTTCCGGCAATGAAGATCACGGTTCCGGAACTCTCCCTCGTGTTGCTGGTAGGCCCGTCTGGCTGCGGAAAATCTACGTTTGCTCGCCAGCATTTCAAGCCAACGGAAGTCCTGTCGTCTGACTATTGTCGCGGATTGGTGTCGGACGATGAAAACGACCAGACCTCAACCAAGGAGGCTTTCGAAGTTCTGCACTTCATCGCCCGGAAGCGACTGGCTGCCGGACGACTAACCGTTGTCGATGCCACTAACGTGCAGCCGGACTCTCGGAAACCGCTGGTTGCTCTGGCACGCGAATTTCATGTGCTTCCTATTGCCATTGTCCTCGATTTCCCAGAGAAGATTTGCCAAGAGCGAAATCGAACCCGACCGAATCGCGACTTCGGCCCGCACGTCGTCCGCAATCAGGCGCAACAGTTGAGGCGGTCACTCCGAGGACTCGAACGTGAGGGATTCCGGGGCGTCCACGTCTTCAAGTCGCCCGAGGAATTGGAAGGACTGGAAGTCGTGCGGCAGCCGATGTGGACGAATCGGCGAAACGAGCATGGGCCATTCGACATCATCGGCGATGTTCATGGTTGCTTCGATGAACTGCGGGAACTGATGACGACCCTCGGCTATTCGGTCGACAAGAACGGTGACGGCTATCGGGTCGGAACGCCTGAAGGACGGAAGGCGATCTTCCTCGGTGATCTCGTAGATCGGGGGCCGAAGATTCCCGAGGTGTTGAGACTAACTATGAGCATGGTGGAAGCGGGACAGGCATTGTGTGTTCCCGGCAACCATGACATGAAGTTGCTCCAGAAATTGCGCGGCAAGGATGTGAAAATGGCGCACGGACTTGCTGATTCCGTGGCGCAACTTGAAGCAGAACCACCGGAATTCAAGAGCAAAGTCGTCGAGTTCATCGACGGTCTTATTAGCCACTATGTCCTTGACGACGGCAAGCTGGTTGTGGCTCACGCGGGCATGAAAGAGGAAATGCAGGGGCGCGGTTCCGCCGCGATCCGGTCGTTCGCTCTCTTCGGGGAGACAACTGGGGAGACGGATGAGTTCGGGCTTCCGGTGCGCTATAACTGGGCAGCGGACTATCGGGGCAAGGCTATGGTGGTGTACGGGCACACTCCACTGGCGGAGCCGCAGTGGTTGAACCGCACCGTCAATATTGACACTGGCTGTGTATTCGGCGGCAGGCTGACTGCGGTTCGTTACCCTGAGAAAGAGTTCGTGTCGGTGGCCGCCCACCGGACCTATTACGAGCCTATGAAGCCCTTGGTGAGCACGGAAGCCGCAACCGCTTTGTCACAACAACACGAGCAGGACAACGTTCTGGACATTGACGATGTCATCGGAAAAAGGATCGTCGAAACGCGGCTCCACGGGAATCTTACTGTCCGGGAAGAGAATGCAATCGCCGCACTTGAGGTGATGAGCCGATTCGCCAGCAATCCCAAGTCGCTGATCTACCTGCCCCCAACCATGTCCCCGAGCGAAACCACCAAGCAGCCGGGACTGTTGGAGCACCCCGCCGAGGCATTTGCGTACTATCGCAAAGAGCATGTGGAAAAGGTGATCTGCGAGAAGAAGCACATGGGCTCGCGTGCGGTAGTAATCGTCTGCCGTGACCGCGATGCGGCGTTGCGTAGATTCGGCATCGTGCAGGACGAGATTGGGGTCTGTTATACGAGAACTGGCAGGCGGTTTTTCAATGACAGCGTGTTGGAAAGAGAATTCCTCGGTCGCGTTCAGGCCGCGGTAACGAAATCAGGCCTGTGGGACGAGCTTGCGAGCGATTGGGTGGCCCTCGATTGCGAATTGATGCCGTGGTCGTCGAAGGCTCAGGACTTGCTGCGCCAGCAGTACGCGCCTACCGGGGCGGCTGCGAGGGCTGGTCTGGCAGCATCGATAGCAGCGTTGCGGGCGACCAGCAGGCATGTGCCAGAAGCCTCCGAACTGATGGGACGATTCGACGAACGCCGAACAATGGCAGAAGACTACATCGAGTCTTACCGCCGCTACTGCTGGACGGTTCATTCGTTGGAAGACCTGAAGCTTGCGCCCTTTCATCTGCTGGCAAGCGAGGGCGTGGTGTATTCGGATAAAGAGCACGTCTGGCACATGACGACGCTGGCTCGCCTTTGCGCCTCCGATCAGGCGATCCTGCTGGCCACACCGTACAAGGTAGTCGACCTACGAGACGAGGCTAGTCAGAAAGAGGGGACTGACTGGTGGGAAGCACTGACGGCGTCCGGGGGAGAGGGAATGGTCGTGAAGCCTCTCCAATTCGTCACGAAGAGCCGACGCGGGCTCGTGCAGCCTGCGGTGAAGTGCAGGGGCAGAGAGTATCTTCGCATCATCTACGGACCTGAGTACACCGCACCGGAGCATCTCGAACGCCTTAAATCCAGAGGTCTCGGCACGAAGCGGTCGCTGGCGCTGCGTGAGTTCGCTTTAGGCATGGAAGCCCTCCAGCGGTTCGTGGAGCGGGAGCCGTTGAGACGAGTGCATGAGTGCGTTTTCGGTGTACTCGCGCTAGAGAGCGAACCTGTCGATCCGAGGCTCTAACTCTGCCATAATGTGTCCTCATGTACGTGCGCTACCGATTGTCGCGTCGAAAGCAATAGTATGCTCACAAGCTTATGAATGAAATGGAATGAAATAGAGCCGCTACTTGAGCGATGGGCGAATTTTTATCTCCTCACGTCGGCGGCAGCCGCGACCCTGATCGGTCTGTTGTTTGTCGTAATCACGCTCGCCGCTGAGCGAAGGCTAGGAGACAACGGTAGGATTCGCTTGTACCTTACGCCCACCGTTGTTTATTTCGCTTCCGTACAGGTTTTGCCGCACTTCTGACCTTCCCAAACCACACTCGGCGCACGGCCACTCTTTGCATTTGCCTCGTCGGTGTCGTCGGCTTACTTTACTCGGGGACTAGCCGAACTTTCGCAGTTGGGCACTCCTGATCGAGTTAAGCGCTTTGGAATCAGTCGAGGTTATTGAAAGGTCTCCACCACAAACGGCCCAGCTACCGGACGGTTTGTAGCTCGATCTCGTTTCCCTCTGTTGGCGCAGTAAGCCGCGGTGGCGACTGGTTCGGCAACTCCAATCTCAGCTTTTCGATGAGCAGCTTGGTGTCGGAGGAAGGTTGCGTGTAGCGCGGCAGAATCAACCATGGTTGATCGACCGTGGGAATCCAGACGTCGATCATTTGGATTTCGGCCAGCTTCTCCAGCACCGCCGAGGGCGTCAACCCTGGGGCGTGCAGCAGTAGGCGCTGCTTCAGGGTGATCTGTAAGCAATAGGCGAGAAAGGCAATCAGAATGTGAGCGTCCGCGCGATGCTCCAGTTGATGATAGATGGGGCGTATGCCGAGTTCACTCTTGAGCGAGCGGAAGACCGATTCCTATCGAAGCTGACAGGAGCGGGGTGTGGGGCGTTGGGTTTGCTCTGCCGATGGACAGCCATGAGAATGCCCGTAAGAATTTCGACTCGACCCTTCCCTGGACTAAAATTGCGATGGGCTGAATGGAAGCCGCGATTCATCGGCAGCCCCAAGAGGTAGATAATCGGATGAGTCCAACCAAAAACCACGTCTTGATCGGTTTGTCAGAATCTGAGCGGACGAAATTTGGGAAAGAAGACTTCGCAAGCCAATCCGTACCGCAAAAAGTGTTCTCCGCGCTCTGGGAAGTCGAATCGGAAGTCAACAACGGCGGCTTCTCTCAGTATTTCGTCAACAGCAGTGCAGAATCGGCGCATTTTGTCGTGGACGCCCTGCGGGCGATTGGTGCTCCTAAGACCGCTGATATTTGCCAGCGTGCAATAGCCGCCGCATTTCCTGCTGGATTACCCAAATCCGAGGAAGCCATTCGTTCGGCTGCTGCCGATTTCTCGGACGACGTGCTGGAGAAGCTAGAACCTATAGACCAAGAATTCTTTTCTTATCCTCACAATCTCACGGATTTGCTTTTTGCCTATGTTTGCCGACATCCGGAGGAATTTGGGACTCTGCCGAAGCCGGACGACACTTAACATTTCAATGACCGTCTTATCCATGACGGATCGCGTGACAGAGGGCGTATCGAAGTTCCAAGACGACGGATACGCGGTCGTTGATGCTGGTCTCGATTCCGAGGCCTTATTCGAACTTGGTACTTTGCTCAATACAAAGCATCCGGGCGAGCGCAACCTACTCGATGTTCTAGCAATTAGGCAACTCGCTTGTTCGGAGGCAATACGCAAATTGGCACGGTCGGTGCTAGGGGATGATTGCTTTGCTGTTCGGGGCATTCTCTTCAACAAGACAGATGGAGCGAACTGGAAGGTAACGTGGCATCAGGATTGCGTAATCTCAGTCATGGAGCGAAAGGAAATTCCGGGCTGGGGGCCATGGTCGATCAAGGCTGGCGTCAACCACGTTCGTCCGAGTTCCGATATTGTCTCGCGAATGCGATTCGCATCCATTTGGACGAGTGCGGAGCCGAGAACGGTCCTTTGCGAGTGATTCCCGTTCACACAAGCATGGGTTCCTGTCGGACAGGCAGATACAAGAATGGCCGAAGAATGCAGCCGTGACGTGTGCAGCCAGCAGGGGTGATGCGATTCTCATGCGACCGCTTCTGCTGCACAGTTCTCCTCCGGCGAAGGTTCCGAGCAGTCGTCGAGTAGTTCATTTGGAGTTTGCCGCTGAGGAACTACCAAATGGAGCGGAGTGGAAGGATCGCGTGTAAGAGGTGGTGACAATATGACGACGCGAGAAAAGATATTGCACTCCGCTACGCTTTCTGAAAGGTGGCGGAGAGATCGAGAATCGCCATTATTGACGCCCAGAGGTTGTATGTTTGGAAGGTGGCGCGACCCTATTTGTAAATCCAACGGAGCTTAACGATGAAGAAAACGAATATCCGAGTTTCTGCCACTGTGACAGCAATCGCTGTCCTGTTTTTCTCCTTGTCGGCGCACGCACAAAACGCGTCGCAGACGCTCTACAAATCAAAATGTGCCGGCTGCCATGGCGCCGACGGAACCGGTTCGGCGACGGGGAAGACAATGGGCGCTCACGATTTCACAACGGCCGACGTACAGGGAATGTCGGACGCGGAGCTCTCTACTATCATCACGAACGGCAAGAACAAGATGCCCGCGTACGGAAAGTCTTTGAAAGCGGATGACATTGAGGGGCTGGTGGCTTATATCCGCATACTGAAAAAGTAGTCATTGGCCGGTTACTGGCATCCAGATTGTGAAGAATTCGTTCAAGGCGGTGGAGGGGAGCCGCCGCTAGGTAGAGAGTGCGTGCGCCGAGCCGCATCGACCCAGAAAGAAGGACAGACGCGCTTTCCGATGAGTCTGCGAGAACGCATCCGAGACTGGTCGAAACCCATCTATTTTCTAGGGCAGAATCCCGTCTCGCTGACGGGTGCGGTGATCACGACGAGCACGGCGCTTACCACGATCGCCTTCTGGTTCTATGAGATCTTCCTACCGGGACCGCCGCATCCCTACATTGGCATCCTGGTCTTTCTCACCCTCCCTGCCATTTTCGTACTGGGCCTGCTGCTGATTCCACTCGGCATCTGGCGCAGGCGTCGAAGTTTGCGCGAAAGTGGGCAACTGCCGGCGATTTTCCCCGCCATGGACCTGCGCCTGCCCGTGGTGCGGCGCACTTTGGAGTGGGTAGTCGTGGCCACCGGGCTTAATCTTCTCATCATTGGAACCGCATCCTACCGCGGCGTGGGGTACCTGGATTCGACGAATTTCTGCGGAACGACTTGTCACGTCATGCTTCCGGAGAATACCGCGTACCACGCTTCCCCGCACGCGCACGTGGCTTGCGTGGACTGCCACATTGGCCCTGGACTGCCTTGGATGGTGCGAGCCAAAGTGAACGGCTTGCGGCAGGTTTTTATGGTAGCAACCCACACCTTTCCGCGCCCCATCCCTTCGCCGGTAAAGGACCTCCGTCCGGCGAGCCAAACTTGCGAACAATGTCACTGGCCCGGCCGTTTTGCCGGCGATAAATTGCTAGTTCGAACCAGCTACACGGAAGATGAAAAAAACACGCCGCAGACGGACGTTGTGATGCTGAAAGTGGGAGGAAGCAACGGGCAGGGAGCGAGCGGAATCCACGGGCACCATCTCGCCGACGCGGTACGCATCCGCTACATTTCGACGGACCCCCAGCGGCAGACGATCCCGGCCGTGTACTACACCGACGATAAAGGAAAGACCACTGAATTCATTTCCAGTGATGCCAAGCCAACTCAAAAGCAGTTGGACCAGGGAGAGCATCGCGTGATGGATTGCCTGGATTGTCACAACCGGCCCGCGCATGTTGCGGACCTGCCGGAAAACGCTGTGGACAAGCAAATGTCGATTGGGCGCATCAGCCCCGATCTTCCGTACATCAGGAAAAAAGCGGTCGAGGTACTTAAGGTGAATTACACCACTCGCGAAGTGGCCGAGCAGAGCATCACCAGCGAGATCACCAAGTTTTATCAGAGCAACTATCCTGAAATCGATGGAGCGCGGGGGGCCGCGGTGAAGCAGGCTGCCCAAGAAGTGGCGAATATCTACCTGCGAAACATCTTTCCAGACATGCGTGTGACCTGGGGCACACACCCGAACAATCTTGGGCACAGTGACTTTCCGGGCTGTTTCCGCTGCCATGATGGCACTCACACTAGCGCCGATGGCCAGACCATTACCAATGACTGCTCCGCGTGTCATCAAATCCTGGCCTCGGGCGAAGAAAATCCCAAAATCTTGACCGACTTGGGGTTGAAGTAGGGGGGTCCGATGCGAACCAATACCAAATGTGGTTCTCAAATGCCTCTCTCCGGAGTTTGTGGAGCATCTGCTCCGGTGTGAGATCAGCTTTCTTTGGCCTTCTGCGCTAGCTCGCGAAATTCCTTGGCCAGTTTGTGACTTGCCTTTATCTGCAACTGGGCGAGCTGTCGAGATTTCTCAGGTAGGAGCAGAGCCAGAGCCTCCAGTTCGGTTGCAACATACAGGCGATTCGGCGGGCGAGACTGATCACTCTTACTCAGAAAAACGTAGCGTGCGCATGGTTCGCGTCTTTCACCATCAGTTGTTCAAATTTCCGCGTTGACTCATTGTGATCCATAAACCCTCTCCTCCGGACCATGCCGTTGATACGCTCGAATTTCCTGGTCGGGCAAAGAATAAAAGAGGAATCAAATATGGCGCCCAAGATGCACGCAGCTGTTGTCGAGCAATTCGGAAAACCTTTATCACTTCTGGAATTGGACATACCCTGTCTGAGAGCAGGCCAAATCCTGGTGAAGACCGAGGCCTGCGGAGTATGTCACACCGATCTGCATGCGGCCCACGGCGACTGGCCGGTGAAGCCTACACTCCCGTTCCTGGCCACGAGGCTATCGGTTTGGTCACTTCCGTTGGATCGGGCGTAACAACTGTGAAGGAGGGTGATTGGGTCGGGGTGCCGTGGCTTTACTCGGCTTGCGGTCACTGAGTATTGCTTGACTGACTGGGAAACGGTGTGTGCTCAGGCGCAGTTCGGCGGCTACACCAGGAACGGCGGTTTCGCCGAATACCTCCTTGCCGACCCGAATTATGTTGCCCATACCTTCCTCGTCGCTGTGGTGTCATTCTCATGCATATTCCCTCCCGCACCACTTTTGGTCGTCTTTTTCCTTTTCTTCCTTTCCTTTGTGTACAGTTTCGCGTATGCGTCGGCAATCGTGGATCCAGGTGTTTGCAGCGATGACGGTATGGCCAGCACCCGGTCACGCCGAAAACCTAGCCAAAGAAGTCAAGAAGGCTGTTGAGCGTAGCACGCTCGACCAGTCCGGAACAACGGCATTCCATCTGAGAGCGACCGTGGCGCCAAGCTTTGAGCGAGACAAGGAGTCTGGCCGCAGGGGCGAGGTTGAAATCTGGTGGGCATCGCCGACGCAATGGAAGAGGGAGGTACGAGCACCGGAGCTTCACCAAATCGAAATCATGGATGGTGCACGCGACTGGCAAAAGAACGAGGGCGACTATTTCCCCAGTGGTTGCAACAGACCGCTGTTCAGGCCCGTGCCGCCGCTCGACCAGGTTCTTGAACAGGCGAAGGCGGCAGAAATTCTTGAGAGTCGGGATCACTTTCTTGCCGCGTATCCTAGTGCGAAACCGCAAAATCGCCGGCCCCGCCTAGTTCGTATAGATCCGCACGTAATCCACCAGCATTTCCGACGGGAACGGAGTGGTTGAATTGGGCGGTCCCGGATAATTCCCGCCGATCGCCAGGTTCAAGAGGATGAAATTGCTCTGTCCGGCATCGAACGGCCAGACCATCCCGCTGCTAAGGCTCGCGGGCGTGTAAGTAACATACGGCTGGGTTGGGTCATCGACGTAATAAGACACGCTGCCCGGCGACCAGATCATGCCGTAAGCATGAAACGTCGATGCCGTCTCCCCGTTGGGAAAGTAGTAGGTGGTGCCGAGTGTCGCTCCGATGAAGCCCGTCCCGTGAATGGAGCCCTGATTCCAATCCGGGGTGGTTGCCGCGTTGACTCGCTCCAGCACGTCCTGTTCGCCGCAGGCTGGCCAGTTCACGGTGGCAAAGGTGTTGCCCAGCAGCCAGTTCGCCGGCCAAAAACCCTGCGCCTCCGGCACTTGGGCGCTAAACTCAATCCGGCCATACTGAAAGCTGAACAGACCTTGCGTCTTCAACCGCGCCGAGGTGTACACACCGGTCGACGGTTGCTGCGCCACAATATACAGATTGCCGTCGGTGCCGACGTACTCGCTGGGATTCGCCGTGCTGCAGGGCGAAGTGTTCGATCCCCACGCACAATAGGTCTCCAGTTCGTCGTTGCCGAATCCGCCGTTGCCCGTGTCGTAGGTCCAGATCGCAGGATTCGGCTGCGCCGGAGCGCCCGAGGAGTTGGTGAACTCGTCGCTCCACACCAGCGTCCCTGACGGAATGTTGGGCGCGAACGTCTGGCTGGTGACCGTGCTCGAGCCGTTTGCATTGCTGGCAATCGCGTTCAGCGTGAGGTTGGACGCCACCAGAAATGGCGCAAGATAGGGCTGAGAAGACGCCGTGGGCGTGCTGCCATCGATGGTGTAATAGATGCCTGCGCCCGCGGTCGTCGAGGCCAGGCTCACGATCACGGCGCCATTCTGTGCGCCATTCTGCGTGCTGGTGGAGATTGCCGGCGCCGCGGGCGGATTCGCACCGCCTCCACCGCCCCCGCCACCACTGGTTCCTCCGCTCCCGCCGCCGCATCCGCACATCAAGGCGCACATTGAAGTGCACAACAACAGAATCGCTGCCCGTATCGTTGTGTCTGTCCGCATAGCCCCGCCTTCGCGAGAGAATCAAGAATGCTCCCGCTGTTCCCTATTTAAGCGCCCCTAAATTGCGGAGTCAAACACAAACAGTGCGAAAACTCAGGCAACCGCGTGAGGGTACGGTGGGACGGGCCCTCCCCCTTGACCGAGGCCCGCGGCGAGGCGCGGATTGCATGACGATCATCACGAGCAGAGGAGCGGATGGGATTTCACTCGCCAGTTCCCATTGATCAGCGGGATTATGCAGCGGGCCCTGTTTGCTTTGTTACGAAATCCGAACTAAAGTTTGTCGAGTGTGTCCTAGCCCAATCAACTCATACGGGAGCCCCCGTGTCGAATTTAACTGCCGGTGAAGGCGCACGAACCATCAACGTAGAAGCGCACTGTCGCCTATTTTCCGGCGGCCGCCGCTGCCTGGCTGCGGCCTAACACATCCCGTACCTGTCGACCCAGAGTCGCCAACCGGAAAGGTTTCTGTAGGAACACATGCTTGGGATCGAGACCCTGCTGGTTCGAAAGCAAATTATTCGAATACGCCGACATGAATACCACGCGGATCTCCGGACGAATGCTCGCAATCCTTTCTGACAACTCGCGTCCGCTCATCAGCGGCATGATCAAGTCTGTCAATAAGAGCTGGATCGGCCGGCCGTACTGTTCTGCCGCTTGGAGAGCTTCTGGCCCGCCTTTGGCCGTCAGCACGGTGTAGCCACTGTCCCGGAGATACTCGGCCGCGGAATCGCGGACACCCTCCTCATCTTCCACCAGAAGAATGGTTTCCGCTCCTTTGATCGGCTGCTGATGCTCCTCTTCATCTTGCATCTGGACTTCTGCCTCGACGAATGGAAAGTAAATCTTGAAAGTTGTACCCATATCGGGTTCGCTATGAACGAAGATTTGGCCTCCGGTCTGCTTTACGATGCCGAACACAATGGCGAGCCCAAGTCCGGTACCCTTGGCCTGCTCCTTGGTTGTGAAGAAGGGCTCAAAGATCTGGGACTTGACCTCTGCGGTCATGCCGCAACCGTTGTCACTCACCGCCACCATGACGTACTTTCCCGCCTGAGCTTCACTGGCAAGAGGACCGTCAGCGCCGTCCAGCTCAGCGTTCGCAGTCTCAATTACAAGTCGCCCGCCGTTCGGCATAGCGTCCCGGGCATTGATGATCAAGTTCATGAGTACTTGTTGCACCTGACTCGGATCCAGTTTCACGCGTCCAATGTGGTCTGCGGCACTGAACTGTATGTCAATGTTCTCTGGGATGAGACGCTTCAGCATTCTGATCTGTTCTGCGATCAGCAGGTTCAGGTCGAGTACTTTGGGAGAAACTACCTGCTTGCGGCTGACCGTCAACAGGCCCTCAGTCAGGGACGAACCCCGATCCGTCGCTTTCACGATTTCGCTGGCGTAGCGGCGGGTGGCCTCATCTGTCAGCTTCTTATCGAGCAGTTCGGCATAACTGCTGATTGCCATCAAGATGTTGTTGAAGTCATGAGCCACGCCGCCTGCAAGTCGACCGATGGCCTCGATCTTCTGCATCTGCCGCAGTTGCTGTTCCAACTCGCGGCGACGCGTAGTGTCCTCGACTGTCCCTTCGAAATGGAGGATACGGCCTTCCGAGTCGCGTACGACGCGGGCATTCTCCGAAACCCAGATGACATTACCATCCTTGCGATAGGCTTGGTATTCAAAATTCTGCACGACACCACGCCCTGCCAGGTTTTTGGCAAATTCATCGCGCATCTCGGGTTTCACGTATTCCTGGGTTCGTATGTCTTTGCGAGCGTTGATGAGTTCTTCCGGTGAATCAAAGCCGAGCATGCGCGCGAGAGCTGGGTTGGCGGATATGTACCTTCCATCCGGAGTCGTCTGAAAGATTCCCTCGACCGCGTTTTCAAAAATCGTCCGATACTTCTCTTCCGCGTGCCGGAGGGCCTCTTCAGAACGTTTTTGCTCGGTGATGTCAGCCAGGAATCCAAGAATTCCTTTCACTTTGCGGCTCCCGTCTCGGATTGGAGCCGCGGACAGGCTGACAGTCACTAAAGAACCGTTCCGTTTTTGGCGGAGCACTTCGATTCCCCTGAGGGTCTCACCCGACAACAATCTGGCGTGAAGGTCGGCAGCTTGGGTCAGCACATCCTTAGGGATGATGGGATTAGGTTTGCCGATGACCTCCTCTTCACTCCAACCAAACAGCGCTTCCGCCGCTGGGTTCCACATGGTCACGCGGCTCTCTGTGTCCCCCGCAATGATGGGCACGGGAGAGGCATAGATGCTCGTCTCGTTAGCCCTGCGGAGAGCCTCTTCCGCACGCTTCCGTGCGGTGATATCCCGTGCAATCGTAGATGCGCCAATGATGGTTCCGTCTGAATCTAAAAGTGGCGATACGGTTAGGGATACATGGATAAGCTTGCCGTTTTTGGCCATCCTAATGGTCTCGAAGTTCTTTATAGGGTGGCCGGCCTTCAACTCTTCGATAATCTCGCGAATCTCATGGGAACGCCCAGCAGGAGCGAGGATGGAGACCTTCTTGCCAATGGCCTCGCTCGCAGAATAGCCATACATCAGCTCGGCACCTTTGTTCCAACTCGTGATCCGGCTCTCCAGGTCCTTGCCAATGATTGCATCCTGCGAGGATTCGACTATTGCCGCCAGGCGAACCATCGTCTCCTCTGCAATCCGTCGTGCCGTAATGTCGCGGACATGCACCGTATAGGAAGTCCGTTTCTCGACGACGATCCGGGTGACCGTGATTTCGGCGGGAAACTGGTCGCCATCGGCCCGCGAACATCTGGTCTCGAGACGATTGCCAATAACATCAACGATCCTCGGCTCAGCTGAGACGAATAGCTGCCCACGAAGGCGGTCCCGCGACCCGGGAGGCAGGATGGTATCCGCAAGATCCTTGCCCAGAGTTTCCGATCGTGGGATGCGAAAGGTTCTCTCTGCCGCCGGATTGAAGTCGGTTATGCAGGTCTTCGCATCGGCGCAAATGACACAGTCGAGAGCAAAATCCAGCAGAGCCTGGCGACGCGCCTCACTCTCTTGGAGCGCTTTCCGCACTCGCGCAAGATCGCCGGAGTTTGTGTTGGATCTCATGGTTGGCCTGGCCTTTGCAGATCCTTCGGGCGATCTTCGTGCCTGATCCGCCCGGCGTTTTAAACGTGGTGCTTCTACTCACCCAGCAGTTCGTGGTGATCGCCATCATGATGTTATTAAACTGGTTGGCCGTTGCCCGCGTAAGCTCACTGATCAGCTCGGTCTTCTGTGAAAGTAAGAGAGTCCGCAGGTCAGCGTGCAACTCGCGGTGGCCGCTTTTTGGTCTGCCGGTCAAAAGGTCCGACATCAGAGCATACTTCCCATTTTGGTTCTTCTTCGACCGATTCCCATTACGATATCCAGTCCGCAAGAGGACTCACAAATTACGGAGGTAAGTGTTACGGCATTTGTAGGGGAACCGTTGGGTGCTGATCTAGATCGGTTCGATCGCTACCAAAGTCTGCAATGAACAAGGAATCTGAAGGTAGGACTGCAAGTATCGTCTTTAGGGAGTTTTTCTTGTCACGCCCTGTCATTTGTTCGTTTTCCAGAAATTGTGAACTCATTGTTGAACAACCACGACGGCCACAGTGTGGGATGTTATTTGCTATCAACGCTTTCGAGTTCTACAGCTTTGGACCCCGGCGTGCCTGTATAGCGGCATGCTAGACAGAATTCTTATCATCGACGATGACGAACAGCTAGTGGATGCTTACCGCGAATATCTCGTGGAAAGTGGCTATGAAGTAGATTGCGCTCAAGAGCTGGAAGAGGCGGAAACTTTGCTTGCGCATTTTTCCTATTCCGTCGTAATCACCGATCTCCGGCTGAGCAGACTCGCGTTCGGCGGATTAGATGTGATCAAGCACGTCCGCGAGAGTTCCGCACAAGCGCGCATCATTGTGTTGACCGCCTATGGCTGGCCGGAACTCAAGGCGGAGGCAACGGCATCTGGAGCGGACGCATTTCTTCGAAAGCCGATGCGCTTGAAAGAGTTAGGGAAGACAATCGTGCAGTTAGCAGGAGGTACGGCATGAAAACGTCCATTCTCGAAACCATTCTCGATCCGCATGCACTGTCCGTTCGCTTTCAGCCTATTTTCCAGATCCAAGGCGGAGCAAAACGCGTGGATAGCGTCGAAGCCTTGATTCGCGGACCTCGAGGAACAAACTTTGAAAGGGCAGACATTCTATTTGATTATGTCCGGCGCAAGAGGGCCGAGGCAGCCGTCGATCAAAGTTGCCTCACCGCGATTTGCGATGCAGCCAAAGGCTTGCCTTCCAGAGTTCGCGTCAACCTCAATGTGCATGCCGCAACCCTCGGCCACGACTCCGGATTTGTTGACTTCTTTCGACGGCTTGTGCAAAAAAAGTCCCTGACAGCGGAACGGTTCACCATAGAACTTGTGGAATATGCTCCTGCTTGCAACATCCCTGAACTCACGAACAGCATCGCGAAGTTGCGAAGCTCTGGCGCGCGTGTCGCCCTGGACGACGTGGGGTTAGGGCAATCCAACTACCGCATGATGCTGGATTACCAGCCCGAGTACTTCAAGTTAGACGCCTACTTTGTGCATGGTTTGAGCACAGACTCGAAACGGCGAGCCGTGGTGGAGTCGCTGGTCACACTGACAAACGCTCTGGAAAGCGCCGTGGTAGCGGAAGGGGTGGAGTCGAACGATGACCTCTTGCAGTTAGAGGCGATGGGGGTTGATTTTGCCCAGGCGAACCTGTTGTGCCCAGCCATTCCGTTAGAAGAATTGCTGGCAACCGGTTACTTGGACGACCCGGCTTTCGGTGCGCCGGCCCGGCCGGGAAAGGGCAGGCAGAAGGTGCACAGTTTCGATCAGCGCCGGGAATCTTTGAGCCTGGCGGTGGGTCAGTCCTTCTACACATGAGACACACCCCACCGCATTCCTGGCAGCCTTAGCGAAATCCTCTGTTCCCGGCGGCCTATACCAGACATCCCTTCGGGTACACGACGCAAAGATTGAATCTCGGGCCGGTCCCTGAGTGAAGCGCGTGCTAGTTGTGAATGCGGAGGGTGTTGATCCCGAAAGTCTTCATCTTGTTGTAAAGCGTGCTCCGGGTCAGACCCAGGCGAGCTGCGGCCCGCGCAACGTTGCCGCGCTCCGCGTCTAATGCTTTTTGGATGTGCAGGCGCTGAATTTCGCGGAGAGTAAGCTGGGATTCTCCGCCAACCGCAACTTCTCTCTTAAACTCCAGATGCAGATCTTTAGGCCGGATGGTTTCGCCAGTGGCGAGTAAGACTGCTCTCTCGATCACATTCTTCAGTTCGCGGATGTTGCCGGGCCAGGAGTATGTGGTCATGGTTTCGATGGTTTGATCGGAGAGGGTAAGGTGCAGCCGTCCCAGATCGACGGCGACACGCTCGAAAAAATGCTGAGCCAGGATTGGGATGTCCTCAAGTCTTTCTCGAAGCGGAGGCATGCGAATGACGACTGTGTTGACGCGAAAGTAGAGATCGCTTCGGAATTTCTTCTGCTGAACTAGCTGTGCCAGATCTTCGTGACTGGCGGCAATAAGGCGCACGTCCAGTTGGCGCTCCTGGACGTCACCCAAGCGCCGGAACCGTTTCTCCTCCAGGATCTTTAGCAACTTAGGCTGGATTTGCAAGTCCATGTCTCCGATTTCATCGAGAAACACAGTTCCCCGCTGGGCAACCTCGAGCAGGCCCATCTTGCGTTGAACCGCTCCCGTAAATGCGCCAGCTTCGTGGCCGAAGAGCTCTGTCTCAAGAAGCTCTCGTCCGAAGCCGGCGCAGTTCAGATCGACAAAAGGCTCCTCTGCTCTCGGACTTTGATCATGCACCCATTTGGCCAGCACGCCCTTGCCGGAACCGGTTTCTCCTGAGATCAGGATCGGACAGTGGCTCAGACACACTCTTTCCGCCTGTTCCGCTACCTCGCAGATAGCAGAGCTCGTGCCCAGAAAGGGATCAACGCTCTCCCTTTTTTCCCGCGCTTTCCCTGCGAGCTGCTTCTGGAGGTTGCGTTGGTTCTTCAGGGCGCGTTCCAGCACCACTGCGATCGCAGCCATTTCCACCGGTTTGGTCAAGAATTGTTCGGCGCCTTCCTTAATCGCCTGCACGGCCAGCGGAACACTGCCGTTTCCAGTAAGCAAAATCAGCGGCACAGATGGGTGAGATTGTTTGAGTTGCGGCAAGAGATCCAGTGCCGTCCCATCGGGCAATGAGTAATCCAGGATGGCCGCATCGGGAGACGAATTCCTGAATGCTTCCCTGATGCCTGCACAGTTCATGGCTGGAATGACTTCATAATCGATCGACTCGAGAAACTCGCTGAGCGCACCACGAATGGCCTGGTCATCCTCGCCGATAACGATGCTTTTCTTGGCCATGTTAGATCGTGTGTGTGCTTGGTCGCATCCTCCATTGCGGGATGCGAGCGATCCAGACGCTTTGAGGGTCTTTTGGAGAAATCTAACGTGGAGGGTAACCACGTGACAGATAACGTTAGTAATCTCGAAGCGTTGAGGAATGTTACGTACTCAATGCGTACGTTTTAGTAGTTATCACTTCTGTAATCAGCTCCTCTACCTCGCTTCGTGCACCGCTGGCAGCCGATTTAGCTTCACTCTTCCTCAGGCGGCAACCGTCTTCCCAAATCACTTCTGGTGTGACGCGTACGATGCCCATCGGCAAGGCTGTTGAAAGTGCCCGCAAGCCGCTCATCTTGATCGTAGATGACGAAGTTGCCGCACGCGAGCTCATGGCGAGCTATCTGGAGCCCCATTATCGAGTTGCCTTGGCTGAATCAGGAGCGGAGGCGGTGCAGAAGGCCCAGCAACTCCTTCCGGAAGCCATCACCCTCGATATCTTGATGCCAGGCGGGGGCGGGTTCGAGTCCCTCGTAGCGCTCAGAGCAACGGCTAGTATTCCAATCATCATGGTCTCTATCGTGGACCAGCAGAAGGTAGGATTTGCTCTGGGAGCGACCGCCTATCTCATCAAGCCATCCCAAAGCCGGTGCTCCTCAAGAGCATCCGTAAGTACGTTCCTTCTGCAACGGATGATGCCGCCATCCTTCTCGTCGATGATGATTCCCAAAACTTGGAACTGGTGGCAGAGACTCTGCCCGCCGCCGGCTACGAGACGCAGGGCGTTCGGAGCGGTGCCCGGGCACTGGAAGTGCTGTCGTCCAAAGTCGTCGGGGCCGTCTTGCTCGATTTGTTGATGCCGGGGATGGATGGTTTCCAGGTGATTCGTCATGTCCGGCAAGAACCAACCTTAAAGAAGTTGCCCATTCTTGTGATGATCGCTAAGAACCTGACCCAGGAGGAAATGGGCCTTCTGAGTCGCGAGACACAAGGTCTGTTGCAGAAGAAAGGACCATGGCAGCTTGTGACGGCGAGGAAGCTCTGGTTATAGGCGAGGATACTGGGGGATTTCGGAGCGCAAATCTGGGAAGGCGCGTATCCAGCGGGAACTCGAAGGGCGTGGCTGTGAAGTGGGTCCCAGGAGCCGTGCCAAGTCCTGCATCATGCCGCTCGAAGCGGCAAATCTCCCAGAGGTATGTGTGCATCGCCCAGAGCACAAGAGGCGCAGGCGGTGAGAACCCCGAGGGGTGATCCCGGCCTTGTCGTAGGCCGCACGGATGTTTATGACGCTGGCGGGTTCGGACAGCTCACGGCAAAATACCGCCGCACCTGCACTCCCGCTGATCAGTCTTAATAAGTCCTCCTCTTCATACCGTTTCACCCCGGACGGGTGAAGGGTTCCCAGTGTGAACCGAATCGTCAAGTCGGCACTTGAGTAGGCATCCGACGTCCTCGAAAGTAGACATTTCTTCCACAGTGTAACCCTATGAATCTATTGACTCGCCAAAATCCCCGCCCGAGGAATCAACAGCTCACGCCGCTCATTTTTCCCACTACTCCGCGTGCTAATCACAATGACTTTTTCAACACATTTTGGTGGTAACACCAGTCTTAAAACCATCCACTGAAGAGTTGCTGCATTGCCTGTCGCTGGCGTTAGTAGAACCACCGTCCACAGGCGATTACACCAATTGAGAATCGGTCACGAGATACCGCCTGTGAGTCGTCAGGCTTCCCCGATTCCGGCCTTGGTAACTTTCACCCGACTGGACGTTCGTAATTTGAAAGTATGTTTCCGTCGTAGTCAAATCAGTTTGCCCGCCACTTTACTTGGCAACTTTGGTCCATCCACGGACAGAAGCAGGCGTCTGCGAAACAACAACCTGGTCGGAACTGGAAGTGTGGAAACGGTTATGTCTCAGCGGAAAGCAACAATTCTCTGCATCGACGACCACTGGAATGGGCTCCTCGGCCGCAAGATTTTTCTCGAAAACAATGGCTATGAAGTCCTGGAGGCAACCGGCGGGGATGAGGGGCTGAAGTTGTTCCTCTCGCACTCTGTGGATGCCGTGGTCCTCGACTACCAGATGCCCGGTATGAACGGCGAAGTGGTTGCCGCAAAGATGAAGCACGCCAAGTCACACGTCCCGATCATGCTGTTATCCGCCTACGGACCATTGCCGAACAGCAAACTAGCGACGGTAGACACCTTCCTGGCTAAGTCCCAACCGCCAACGATTCTCCTGTCCACACTGCAGGATCTGCTGGACAAGCGGCCCCAACCGTTCTTCAACCGTTGGCTCGATACCTGGAGAAGTCGCAATGAAGGAGTGAGGCAATGAACTTTTTGAAGCGGTTTTTCGGAGGAGGTTGTTCGCATAGGTTCACTTGGCCACGCATCGACACCAATGGCCGCAACTATCAGATATGCCTGCTTTGTGGAACGGCATACGAATATGACTGGCGACTGATGCGACGGACTGATCGGTTGCTGGCGGCAGATGCCCGCCACGGGTAAGACGGACCGGTGCACCTCTCCCCACAGCGGGCTTCACTGCGCGCCCCGCGGACATGCTTCGCGGAAACCACTCCTGCTGTCCTTCGATGCCCCAACGGTCGTCGTGTATCGGGCAAATTGCAGGTCATCTCTCTCACCGGTGGCCTGCTCTGCTTGTCGAGGCCTCTGGATCACGGCTGCCAGGTAAAGCTAATGTTTCTGACCGGAAGAGGATCAGTGTTTGGCGTGGCGGAAATGTTGAGTCCCATCTCTTGGAGTCTTCAGCCATTCAAGTTTGTAGGACTCTACAGCGACGACCAGCAAAGGCTGAAAATGGCTATTCAGTCGTCTCTGGACCAGAACCGTCGCGACTACGATCAGATGGAAAGGTATCGAGCTTGGTGATCCGGACGCTTAGCCTTTCAACTTTCGCAATCAGGCACGGCTGCAGCGGATCCCTGCGTGGGTCCGCTGGTGGCCACGGCATTGACCCGGTTCTGAGCACTAAGGGATTACAACGCTCGACAACGTAGAAGATAGCCAGCCGCTTGTTAGGCTTGGTTAGGGCGCGCGGTTGCCCCACAACCGATTTGCTTTTAGAGTAGAGAAGCGTCGCGCATGAATCACGCTGCCCATCGCTCGTCGCGACTTATGTCACCAACCTCAACAAGCACGGCCTGGCCACCGCCAGGGCGCGCATCCAGGCCTACATCGAGACGTTCGAGCCGGACGGAACGCGGATCACCGAAGAACCTCGACTTTTAGTCGTTTAGAGCATGAAGGAGCATTGTCATGAGATCGTTCGAGCAGGAAATAGCGGCCACCCAGCACTGGTTCGACAGTCCCAGATTCGCGGGGATCGTTCGCCTCTATACCGCGCGCCAGGTGGTCGAGCAGCGCGGCACTATAGCCACCGACTACACCGTGGCGCGCGAGGCCGCGGCGGCATTCCATGACCGCCTGCGCCAGCTCTTCGCAGAGCGCAAGTGCATCACCACCTTTGGCCCGTACTCGCCAGGGCAGGCGGTGGCGATGAAGCGGATGGGGATCGAGGGGATCTACCTCGGGGGCTGGGCGACGTCCGCCAAAGGCGGAACGAGCGAGGACCCGGGACCCGATCTCGCGAGCTACCCGCTCAGCCAGGTGCCCGACGAAGCGGCGACGCTCGTGCGCGCCTTGCTCACGGCGGATCGCAACCAGCAGTATCTGCGCTCGCGGATGACCGAGGCACAGCGCGCCGCGGCGCCGGCTCACGACTTCCGACCGTTCATCATCGCTGACGCCGACACCGGCCACGGCGGCGATCCGCACGTTCGCAACCTGATCCGCCGCTTCGTGGAAGTCGGCGTTCCGGGCTACCACATCGAGGACCAGCGTCCGGGCACCAAGAAGTGCGGCCATCAGGGCGGCAAAGTACTTGTGGCACAGGACGAGCAGAACAAGCGCCTGAACGCGGCCCGCTTCCAGCTCGACGTCATGGGAGTTCCCGGCATCATCGTCGCCCGCACCGACGCCGAAGCCGCCAACCTGATCGATGGTCGCGGCGACGAGCGCGATCAACCCTTCCTGGTTGGGGCGACCAACCCCGATGTGCCGGCCTATAAGCCGTGTTTCCTGGCGCTGATCCAGCATTTCCACGAGTTGGGAGTCGCCGAACTCAACGGACATCTGCTGTACGCCAGACCCACCGGAGAGTACGCCGTCGCCCGGAAATGGCTGGAGCGCCAGGGCATTCTAGTGCAGGCCACCGAAGCCGTGGCGTCGTCGCGGGGAGGGAAAGAGTCCTCGATCGAAGCGATGTTCGACCGGATCGCCGCCCGTTTCCTCGACGCGTGGGAGGACGAGGCCCGACTGGAAACCTTCTGCGAGGCGGTTGCCGAAGTAATCGAATTCCGGGCAAGCGAAGGTGAACCGGTCGAGATAGGTGTCGACGACTGGCGGAGCTTCGCCGCGCGAGCCTCGCTCTATGCCGCCCGCGAGAAGGCGCGTGAACTCGGGATCGACGTGGACTGGGACTGCGAGGCGGCCAAAACGACCGAAGGGTACTACCAGGTGCGCGGCGGCATTCCGTACGCCATCGCCAAGTCGCTTGCGGCGGCACCCTTCGCCGACCTGCTCTGGATGGAGACCAAGACCGCCAACCTCGACGACGCGCGAGAGTTCGCCGAGGCCATTCACGCCGCCTTCCCCGACAAGATGCTCGCCTACAACCTCTCGCCATCGTTCAGCTGGGACACCACTGGCATGAGCGACGAGGAAATGCGACGCTTCCCCGAGGAACTCGGCAAACTGGGCTTCGTCTTCAACTTCATCACCTACGGCGGTCACCAGATCGACGGCCTCGCCGCCGAGGAGTTCGCCACCGCCCTCAAACAGGATGGCATGCTCGCCCTCGCCCGCCTGCAACGAAAACTCCGCATGGTCGAGTCTCCCTACCGCACGCCCCAGACCCTCGTCGGCGGACCGCGCGCGGACGCCTCATTGGCCGCTACGTCGGGGCGCACGGCGACGACCATGGCGATGGGCAAGGGCTCGACCCAGCACCAGCACCTGATACAGACCGAGGTGCCCAAGAAGCTGCTCGAGGAGTGGCTGGCGATGTGGACGCAGCACTATGAGATCCCCGGCGCGCTCCACGTCCAGCTGCGGCCCCACCGCGCCGGCTCGGAGTTGCTCGAGCTCGGAATCTACGACAAGGGGGAGGAGAAGCTCGCCAATGTCGTGTTCGCCCCCATCCACGACCGGCGTGGCCGCAGCATCCTCTCGGTGCGCGACCAGAACACCTTTGCGGAGTCGCTGCGCAAGAAGCGCCTGATGAGCCTCGTCCACCTCTTCCTGGTGCACCGCTTCAAGGCCGACTCAGTGCACTACGTCACCCCCACCGAGGACAACCAGTACCAGGTCGAAAAGATGAGGTCTCACGGCATCTTCCGCGAGGTCAACACCGAGGTTGGCCAAATCATCGTCGCCGACGTCGACCATCAGCGGATCTCCGACCTTTTGGCGCCGGATCAGGAGGCGTTGGGGAGGCTGATTCGCAAGGAAAGATAGGGGTCGGAGACTATCTGCGGTCGGCCGGTGCGCTCTACCTGACCGGTTCCATTTTTCGCCAGCAAGGTAGGATCATTGGCAACTCCTCTGCCTTATCGAGTTCGGTAAGAGTAGCCCGTAATCCATCCACATTTAGCAAGTCAAAGAGGTGACCAGGGATGAGTGAATGGCATGTGGCGTCAACAGCCTTGGGCGGAGACTACGGTACGATCACAATGTCGCTTCATGTTG
Source organism: uncultured Acidobacteriaceae bacterium (assembly GCA_963714225.1). Taxonomy (GTDB): domain Bacteria; phylum Acidobacteriota; class Terriglobia; order Terriglobales; family Acidobacteriaceae; genus Sulfotelmatobacter. The sequence continues at coordinate 40,060 of CAVQNY010000025.1, forward strand.
GGATGCAAGGATAGGGGAAATCCAGTGAACTGTTTGGTGAGAGGAAATGCCATGCAAAAAGCCCACGCCGTTACACAGCTGCGTATCAACCGGCTTCTTCGTCGCTTAATTTTCTTCCCCGTGCCCCTTCTGCTTGGGTGCGCTATCCTTTGTTCCCAGGCACAGGTACGACGAGATATGAGTCCACTCGCAACGGGGTTAGGCAACGAATTCGCGTCCGCGAGCGCGACGGTGAATGGGATCATGCTTCATTATGTTCGCGGAGGCAATGGGCCCGCCGTCATCCTAATTCACGGTTTCCCTCAAGACTGGTTCGAGTACCACGCCATCATGCCGCAGTTGGCGAAACAGTTCACGGTCATCGCTTTGGATCTACGGGGAGTGGGCGCCTCGACAGCGAAGCCTGGTGGGTACGACGCCGCTAATATGGCCGAGGACGTTCATCAGCTCGTGGCGGCGCTCAAGTTGGATCGCGTCTACGTCGTCGGTCACGACATCGGAGGGCATGTAGCCTACGCATTCGTTCGGCGTTATCCGGAGGGGACCCGCGGGGCAATGATCCTCGATACGCCAATTCCAGGAATTGCGGGCTGGGATGAGATTCAAGGGCATCCTGCCATGTGGCATGTTCGGTTTATGCAGGCTCCGGGCCTCGCAGAGAAACTTGTCGCGGGACGACAGGCTGACTATTTCGGCTATTTTTTCCAGTTCGCTAAATTTACGCCGAGCGACGAGGCCCATTACGTGAAGGCTTACGCCACCCTTGCGCAGCTTCACGCGATGTTTGAAATGTACCGCGCGTTTCCCGCCAATGCGCAATTCAATGCAACGCAACGCGGTCCAAACGGCGTGCCGTTGCTCTTGGGTGCTGGGGATGGGTCACCATTTGCACAACTGGTTCCCAAAATGGTAGAGGGTCTCCGCTCAAACGGATGCGCTCATGTCGAGACCAGCTTAATCCGGGGCGCCGTGCATTACGTAGTCGAGGATCAACCCCAGACCGTGGCCGACCTCATTGCGCGACACGCGTCGCTGAATGCGCAGTGAGAAAGCCGAGACGCGTTCTTTCCAACATCCTCGATTCCGGTCGCACAGTGGGCAAGCCTAACCTAATCGTGTTACGTCAGAGTTGCCCGTTAATCAGGATCGGCAAGTCTGCGGAGCAAGAACAGGGCTTTACATTCATGACCGCAGGCGATAGTTTTCGATCTATGAAAGCTAGCACTTGGGAGTTCCGGAACAGAGCGACCGTCTTCGGGCTGATTTTTGGCTTCACGTTTCCCCTATACGCTTTGGATCATCAGAATTCGACCGTCGCGCTGGCCAACTGGCTCGGGGCCGGGCTGCGAATGGATACAGATCTTGTGGCACGTCTCTTATTTGCTTTCGCCGCTTTCTTGCTCGTTGTAGCCGCTCTCATCCGCACCTGGGCCTCCTCCTACCTTCAGGCCTCAGTGGTGTATGCGTCCGAGGTGAAGAGCGAGTCGTTGGTTGCCGACGGGCCCTACCGGCGAGTACGCAATCCGCTCTATTTCGCCAATGTGTTAATGATCATTGCCATGGGCGCCCTGATGAGCCGGTTGGGGTTCTTAGTGGCGGTGATCGCCATGGTAGTGTTCTGTTACCGGCTGATCCTGCGTGAGGAGGCCGAACTTCAGGCGAGCCACGGCCAACCGTACGACGCATACTGCAAAGCGGTGCCGCGTTTGTGCCCCTCCCTGTGGCCGCGTGTTGCTTCCGCTGGACGCCAAGCCAGGTGGAGGGACGGAATCAAGGCAGAATCTTGGTACTGGGGATTCGCGGCCGCGCTTATCGCTTATGCCATAACTCTAAAATTAAAGCTGTTTTTCGTGATCTTGGTGGTCAGCCTGGTCTTGTTCTGGGTCTCCTCAATAGCCCTTCAGAAGAAATCACACTCGCAACGGTGAGTGTATTCGGTGGACGTATGCGATCCGGAACTAGATTTGATTTGGCTCATTCCTAATTGCACCCCCACACCCACTCAGATCAGCCCGCGGTCTTCCCGGGGGTGCTTCCAATACAGCCCTAATACTTCTGGCCAGCATCGTTTGAGAATCCTTCCTTTGGCGTAACTTCAGGATCGCCTGTTAGTCGGGCACGATGCGCAGAGTGAAGGTCGAGCGCACCTCGGGATTGCCTGTGCCTCAGGTTGACGAGTTCCCGCTCAGGTGCGGAGGCGGAGTAAGAACTTCTCGTCCTCTTTCCGGTCCATCTCCAGATCCAACAGCGCAGGGCCTGAACATTGCAGGCAATTGGCAATTCAGCACAACATCCACGGCGGCAATGCCCCACTTGACGATCGCCGGAAGTATCAGCCAATCAGGCAGTTCGGTAAACGGCGCAGTGTATGTGGACGGTTGGAGTTGTTTTGATCAGCCGGACTACCATCGGCCTAACTGGCACCCTGACTGACGGCAATGTCTTCCTGACCTCCACATCTGTTGATGCACAGGTCATTACTCTCTCCGGAAGTATTAGCAACAAAACTGGCTTCCCGTATACCCTCACCGGGACGTATGCCATCAATGGTGGCTGTGCCAACGGCGAGCAAGGAAACATTACCGGCTACAGTGTGGATTCACTCACAGGTTACTGGGCCGGTAACTTAACGACTGCGGGGGGATAAAATATCCACTGGGATACCCAGCTAGCTCAGGGCAGCGCCTCCTCTGAGGGCAGCTTTGGTCTCACCGGAGCTTTCACTCTCGACGATGTCTGCTTTAAGTCGGGGACGATCACATCGGGGACGTTTCCCTCTGCCAGCTTCATCATGGGCACGTCTGTGAACCTTGAAATCAAGACTGACAATGGCACCCTGGCTTTCCTTGGGACGATGGAACCGTATGGTTTGACTGAAGGGAACTACACGGTCAGCGGCGGCCCCTGCGAATCTACCGGCACGGTATATCTGTCGCCCTCGGAGTATTAACCTCCCGTCGGTACTCCGGGAATGCTCCTCGTGGAGATAGCTTTGGCATGACCAGAACAGCTACCTTCAATAGGTCCTGCTCTGGTTCCGGGACGATCGCGTCGGGAACCTTCCCCTCTGGCAGCTTCATCATGGTCACGTCTGTCGCTCTTGAAATTGAGACTGGCAACATCAACGTCACCTTCCGAGAGGCGGCTAACCCAACCACAGGTGAGATTAAGGGAGACTACGCGGTCACAGGCGGGACCTGCGATCAGACGGTAGTCGTCCTCGTTTGTTTCGAGCCCATGGGATTATTGAGATCGGGATCCGCTTCCCTGCTTCGCATGCTCCGGATACCCAGTACTATTTCACGACCAACCTTTTGATTAGGCAGCCAGAGCGCTAGCGCGCTGATGCAGCCCCGGTGTCCAACACACTGCCGCTGTCGCAAGCGCGCAGATGCATCGCCCTCCACGGCAAATTGCCGGATTGTTCGTTTTATCGATCGCGCGCCTGTGGAAACTTCAACCGCATAGCTAAATTTGAACCTCAAAATACCGTCCCGGCGGGATAGCCATCCGTCCCCTTTTCCTTCTACCCTCGCCGCTGAAAGTTGAAACGACGCTGACATTCGGCCTGGTAATCAGGCGACGATTGTACACGGGATCGGAACCGTCCAGACCCAGAAATCAGAGAGGCAACGATGGATAGATGTAGATGCGGCACTTCTTCATTCCTCCGTTGAACACATGTGTACAAACCGTACCTTCGACGAAACTTTTTCTGATTCCGACTTGCATATCGACGATAAGAGACCCGGTTGCTGGTCTGCTGCAACAACTCAATGAATCCGCGGAAGGACTGGAAGCATTGCCGGAACCAGAACTCAGTGAAATCGTCTCCAGCGCGATCCGAGTGTGTGGCTTTATTGACCCTATCGAGGTGCGGGCGTGATTGCCACCGTTTTGGATGCAATCGAAATGCAAGATCCGGCCATTTCCGGAGAGGACAGCTTAGCAGAACAGGGGATGGATGCTAAAAGGACGCGGGATGCATTGCTTAAGGGCTCCCCGCCGGTGCGAGATGAGGGCGGTTCTAAATTAAAATGTTCGGCTCAATATTAGGGGTGTTGCAGCCGCGAAGTCAGCGAGAGTTCAGCGAGAGTTGTAGCGAGAGTTGTAGCCCCTTGACAAGCTCCTGCGATGAGCGCAGAATGCGGTTCACTCACGGTGAGCGCCAGCGATCTCGCTCACGGCAACTCAGGATTCTGCACGCAGGCTGTCACGCACCCCTATGGGCTGATGTACTGATTTATCGCTCTCGTAAATCGTCGTTATCGGTTTACAAATGCTTGAGGAGGTGCTACATGTTTGCTCCGCTGCGTGAACTTTGGCTGGAGGATAAAGGGCAAGACATCGCGGAATATGCGGTGATGTTGGCCGTTATTCTGATATTGGTAGTCGGTACGGTGCGCCTGATCGGAAGCAATGCGAACAACGCGTTTTCTGCCGTAGCGAGTGCGATCCAGTAAGGCACTCGGGTGGGAGAGCCTGCCGTCGCAATCGTGCTTCTCCAAGGCTGTCCGTCTTTTCGGAGTGCAGCCATGAATACCACAGAACTCGGAACCGACCGTCTTCGTCTGAAGTTGAGAATCATGACCGATGATGATCTGTGGCGGCTCCTCCTTGATCACCGGGAGGAGCGTCTACAGGAGTTCTGGGAGGAAGTGGAAAATCGAAAAGCGGCTGGCACGTTATCCAGGAACAGTCCATTCTGGACGATGGGAGAAATCGCAAGATACCGTCAACCGCGAGGCTCCGGGGGCAATTCGAACCTGATTGAACTCACGCGTGAGGAATGGGAAGCGCACAAACGCCGGAAGATGTTTCGAGTGCTGTCGGCTTAATGGGTTCACAATGCACGGGCCAGTGCAGCTTCGCGTACTCTGGCTTGGCTTCCTTCAGGATCGGATGTCGGGGTGGGCGTCTTTCCAGGGGTGAGGAAATCTTTGTAGGCGGCAAGTGCACCGACCTGGGCGGCATCGGCATCCGCTCGCTGCGAGGTTCGACTGCAAGGCGTTGGCACGTGCCACTCCCAGATGCGCCAACGCTCTCGTCCAGCAGTTCCAGACGATGCCGCTAGGACTTAGGGCCCGGAATAGTTTCTGGTTAAATCCGTCGCCCGCCCAGAATCGTTGCCAAGGATAGAACTGCCCGCTGACACCAACCGCCCGAGCCATGCTGGTTGACTGGACGCCTCTCGCCAGCAATCGGTCAATCACTGTTAGGCGTTTGTCGGTACTAATCCGCCAGAGGAACCTATAGCTTCCGGATCGCCTTGTCATCTACGCGTATCGGTTGTCGGTCGCCACGTACCTCAGTTCCGCCGTCGGCCAGCCGTCAATCCCTATCGGCACCTTGGTCAGAACCTGCAGCTCCGGTTCGGCCCCTTTCAGCAAGGAGAGAGTTAGTGTGCAAGCCGGTTGTATTTCTTCAGAAGCTCCCGCAATCGGTCATGAGGTAGCGCGATCACTTTATGACCCTTTACCCCGGTCATCGTCTCAGCGGCGATCATAGCGCTGACGACTGCTTCTTCAGTGGCTTGCACAGTGGCTAGGAAAATGGGGTTTATCTGATCGTTGGGCAGCATGCTAAGTGGGCGAATACCCCTGGAAGAAGCTGCTCCCGGATTCGCTGTGGAAAAGGCAATGAAGATGTCGCCTGAGCCATCGCCTGAGTAGCTTCCGTCTCGTCCCAGGCCCAGGGTCACACGCTTTGCGATGCGCTTCAATTGGGTTGGAATCAACGGAGCATCCGTGGCGACTACCACGATAATGGAACCAACATCGTCATCCCAGACTTTCGGTCCAGCAATCTCACGGCCGACCGGCACGCCGGCAATCCGTAACTGATCCCGCTGCCCATAGTTGCATTGCACCAGCACGCCGACCGTGTAACCTCCGTACTTGGCGTCGAGTACGCGCGACGCCGTGCCGATTCCGCCTTTGAACTCGTTACAGATCATTCCGGTGCCGCCACCCACGTTTCCTTCTTCCACCGGCCCACCGTGCGCGCTGTCGAGAGCGTGAAAAGCATCCTCGGCCTTCACGTGGAATCCGTTGATGTCATTCAAATAACCGTCCCAGGTCTCAGCCACAATCGGCAAGGACCACGCGTACCCTTCTTTGTCAGCCCCCCGGTGCTTCAGGCGCCAGGCGATCACCGCATCCCGTACGATCCCGACGCTGTGCGTATTCGTGATCATGACGGGGCCCTCGAGAAAACCCGACTCCTCGACCCAGGTTGTCCCGGTCATCTCGCCGTTGCCGTTTTGTGTGAACCATCCGGCAAAGACCGGGTCGTTGGAGTCTTTGCCGCGGGGCAGGATCGCGGTCACGCCGGTTCGCACCGGCCCGACGCCCGCAGATGACGCCGCATCACCGGAAATCAGGGTAGTATGGCCAACTTCCACACCTTGGACGTCGGTTATGGCGTTCAGCGGTCCGGGTACGCCATCGAAAGGAACGCCCAGGTCCCGTGCCCGAGGCTTGGTTTGAGCGCATACCAAACCCGTGAGGACCAGACAAACAAAAAAGACATTAACGTTATTGAGGTCGGACTTAGGCATCGAGGTTCCTCCAGTCTGTGCGATCAGAGTATCCGCTATCGTGCGCGGACCGCGGCGCGCTTCGCGCTCTTGACTTTGCGCGCACAATCACAATAATGCTTTCAACACAAAAGTGGTCTGGGAGCTTGTCGGTCTTTGCCGAAGAATCGACGTCAGAGTTCTACTTCGGACCAGGGCTTCCGCCCATTTAATTCCTGCGCAAAACATAGTACAGACTTTAAGGGGCAATGATGAAGTCTTCCATCCAGAATCGGCTCTTCTTGTTCCCGGTCTTCTTGCTGCTGTCCATGTCCTCCGCTTGGGCGCAGACCGGCACAACGTCGTTGCACGGCAGAGTTCTTGATAGTACTCGCGCGGTGGTGGAGGGGGCCAGCGTAACGCTTGCCAACCAGACGCAGGGGTTCAGCCGCAGGGCTACTACTCCGTCCACAGGTGAGTTCGAATTTCTCGCGCTTCCCCCGGGTACCTATGTACTGACCGTGGAAAAGGCTGGTTTCAAAAAATACGAGCAGACCAATCTCCAGCTTCTTGTCAACGTGCCGACTAGCGCGAACGTTGTCCTTGAGGTCGGCGCGTCCACCACCCAGATCGAAGTTTCCGGGCAGGCCCCAGTCATCAACACCGAAGACGCGACCATGGGTATAGCGTTTGGCGAGAATCAGGTAAAGGAACTGCCGCTGGAGGGGCGCAACGTGCCGGACCTGCTCACGCTGCAGCCCGGAGTTGCCTATACGGGCAATCGAGCCGACACGAGCACCGACGATACGCGCAGCGGCGCGGTGAATGGCGCGCGCAGCGACCAGGGCAACATCATTCTCGATGGTATTCGCGTGAACGACGAAGGCGGACACGCTTTTACATCCGTTTTGCCGGTGACGCTCGATTCCGTACAGGAGTTTCGCGTCACCACCTCCAATGCTAACGCAGACGAGGGAGGAACAAGCGGCGCCCAGGTGGCTCTGGTGACCAAAAGCGGCACCAACAACTTTCATGGCTCGGTCTACGAGTACCTGCGCAACACCTACACCAACGCGAACGATTACTTCAACAAACTGACACAACTGCAAACTTGCACACTCCCCGATCCGAATGACTGCAACACGCCTCCCAAGCTGATCCGCAATATCTTTGGCGGTTCCATCGGCGGACCCATAAAAAAAGATCGCGTGTTTCTTTTCATGAATTATGAGGGGACGCGGCGTGCGGAGCAAACCGTAAGTTCCGGGGAGGAGGTTCCCAGCTTGGCGATGCGCGACGGTGTGCTTCAGTATCTGTGCACTCTCAATCCGGACGGCAGCATCAATACGGCGCAATGTCCTGGCGGGTCTGGTTTCGCTGTGCAAGGCACGAGTGGTCAGACGTACACTCCAGCGCCGGGATACATCGCCCTCGGCTTTCAGCAACTGAAACAGATCGATCCCATAAAGGCGGGGCCCGACCCGGCCGCGTTGACATACTTCCGGACTTTGCCTGTGCCGAACAGCAATGCCACGGGCGATGGCTTCAACTACCAGGGATTCATTTTCGCGGCGCCGACCCATGAGACGCAGAACGTCTACATTGCCCGCGCCGACTACAACATCACGCAAGACGGCAAGCAGCGTCTTTCCCTCATGGGAGCCCTGAGAAATGATTCCAGTGATGCATGCGGGGGCTGCCAGCCATATTTCCCCGGTGAGCTTCCGCAAGGACAGACTGTCTACTACAACAAAGGGCTCGTCGCAGGCTACTCGGCAGTCATTCGTCCAAACCTGATGAGCAATTTCCACTACGGGTTTGTTCGAGAGAGTTTCGGAGCTATCGGCAACTCGAACCAGCCGTGGATTACCTTCAATTTCAGCCAAAGCATCACTCGAACCCAAAATTTCCAGCGCCCGATGCACAATTTTTCAGAGGATTTGTCCTGGATTCACGGGAAGCACACGGTGCAGTTCGGGGGATATGTTTTGTTCATGCGCAACCCTCGGTCAAACCTTACCTCTTCGTTTGACAGCGGAAGCACGAATTCGTCATTCACCACTACCTCCGGATTTGCCGACAAAAACAGCCCCTTGAACCCGGCGAACAGTGGTTATCCCAGTGTCGATCCGAGTTTCGCTGTGAGTTATGACTATCCGATCACGGATCTGTTGGGAATGGTTACGCAAGCCACTACGGTTTTCAATTACAACCGGCAACTCCAGTTGCTGCCGCCCAACTCCCCTGTCTCGCGCCGATACGCGCAAAACAGCTTCGAGCCCTACGTGCAAGACATTTGGAAGGTCAGCCCCAACCTCACGCTGACACTGGGCCTGCGCTACTCGCTTTTCTCTCCGTTATGGGAGCCCAATGGTTTGCAGGTTTGTCCCAGCCCCAGTCTGGGGCAATGGTTCTCCACCCGGGCAAGCGAAGGCGCCAATGGCATCCCTTCAAACCAGGATCCCTTACTGCAAGTCGACTGGTGCGGGCCAACCAACGGGAAAAAGGGGTATTGGAACTGGGATTATGGCAACCTTGGTCCCCGCGTCGCCTTTGCCTGGGCGCCCAATAAGACCGAAGGTTTCCTGGGCAAGCTCTTGGGCAGCGGCAATAAGTCGTCCATCCGTGGCGGATTCGGGATGGTGTATGACCGTTTCGGGCAGGGCATTGTAGATGAGTTCAGTGGGAATTCTTTCGGTCTGACGACCAGTCTCTCCAACCCAATATCGCCGCTCGACAGTTTGCCTCGGTTGACGAGCGTCAATGTCATTCCGCCAAGCCTTCTCCAGCCCACTCCTGGGGCTCCGAGCTTCCCCGAGACAATACCAACCATGCAGTCGCTCGGAGCGTCCGACTTCGGCACCAGCCTCGATACGTCGCTGAAGACTCCCTATTCCTACGACTTGGACTTTTCCTTGGAGCGCGATCTCGGCGCAGGATTTTCACTGGATCTTGCGTACGTGGGCAGACTCTCGCATCGCCTTCTGAGTTCACAGGATGTCGCTCAGCCGCTCGATCTTAGGGACAAAAAATCCGGCCTGGATTACTTCTCCGCCATCCAGCCGCTCGCCAGACTCTACGAACTGCAGGGCGTGACCGACGCCACCTTCAGTGATTCCATGGTCAGCCCGGCGGTTGTTCAGTATTGGACCGACATGCTGCAGGCGCCCATCCATGGCGGCGCCTATGCGCTGGGAGCGCAGACGGGAGGTTGTGGTCCAAACTTCCCTGCCTCGACCACCAACCCCGTTCTGGCTATCTTCGATCTTTTCTGCGGAGTAGCAGGTGTTGAGACCACTGCCCTTCAGGCTCTCGATGTACCTTTCGTATCCGGATTCGGAAACGGTGGAATCCCGGACGCTACCGGTGATCCAAACTGTGGCCAGTCTGGACACCCACTTTGCCAATATTATCCGGTTGGAGGGCCGAACGCCTTCTACAACCAGCAATATACGTCTCTGTTCGCCTTGCGCTCGATCGGATTCTCGAATTACAACGCTCTGCAAGCCACGCTTAGGCATCAAATGAGCCATGGCGTTCAGTTCGATTTGAATTACACATATTCGAAGTCGATCGACCTTTGTTCGGACGCCGAGCGCCTGGGAAATTCCGGCTATCTCAACTTCAGTGGCGGCTGTCAGATGTTCAATGCCTGGTCGCCGAATCTTTTCCGCGCCGTTTCCGATTTTGATACCACTCATCAAGTGAATGCGAACTGGATCGTCGATTTGCCCTTCGGCCGAAAACGCTCTATCGCCGCTCATGTCAATCGGGGTGTCGATGCCGTCATCGGAGGCTGGCAGCTTTCCGGCCTGTTCCGGTGGACGAGCGGCTTCCCCTACACCATCTACAACAACCCGTCCGACTACCCAACAGACTGGTATTGGGAAGGTGCCGCAATGCCGAACGTGTCGCAAGTAAAAAGTGGGGCGTACCACATGGCGAACGGCAACGTGAACCTCTTTCCCGATCCGGCCATAGCCGAGAATTTATTCTCTCCGGATCTGCCGGGTCAGGTGGGCGTCCGTAATTTCGTACGTGGCGACGGCTTCTTCGGCCTAGACCTCGGGCTGTCGAAACGCTGGAACATGCCTTGGAATGAAAAGCACAGTCTGGCCTTGCGCTGGGAAGTGTTCAACGTGACCAACTCGACCCGCTTCGACTTCAACGACCAGAATTCCGGCAGCGCGAGCGAAAGCAACAACTCCATCGCGGTTCCGAACTTCGGCAATTACACACACCTGATGACCAACCCGCGGGTGATGCAGTTCGCTTTGCGCTACGAATTCTGAGTTTCAAGCTCTTCGGGCCCTCCGTTGGAGCGCGGAGGAGGGCGCTTGTCGTCGAGCTTGTGCAACGCTTTCGTTTCCAAGGTCAATTCATGAATCATCGAAATCGCCCTTTGTTTCTCTTAGTCCTCGTGTGCTGCCTCGTGTTGCCCGAACGGAACCAGGCACAATCCAGGCCGGCTGCTGATCTCATTATTACCAACGCCAAAATCTGGACGGTAGATAAGTCTTGTCCGATGGCGCAGGCCGTCGCGATCCTCGGAGACCGCATTGTCGCCGTTGGCCCAAGCGCCGAGGTTGATGCCTGGCGCGGCCCCGACACTCACGTCGTCGACGCTGGTGGAAAGCTACTCCTGCCTGGTTTCAATGACGCCCACGTCCATTTCGTTTCAGGGGGAATGCAGTTGACTAACGTCCAGCTCAACGATGCCTCGAGTCCACAGGAATTCGCTCGCCGCATTGGCGAACGCGCGAAGGTTACCGCAAAGGGCGAGTGGATTCTTGGCGGCAACTGGGACGAAACCAAATGGAACCCGCCCAATATGCCGACTAAGGAGCTGATTGACGCTCCCACCCCCGATACGCCTGTGTTCGTAAGCCGCTATGACGGGCACATGGGCCTGGCCAACTCGGTAGCGTTACGCCTTGCAGGCATTACGAGAGATACTCCCGATCCCCCTGGGGGAACGGTGGTTCGCGACGCCCAAGGAAATCCTACGGGTGCCCTGAAGGATGCCGCAACCGACTACATCGACAAAGTCATTCCGCCACTTACGCACGACCAGAGATTGAAGATCGTGAAGCGAGCGCTCGCTTACGCAGCGTCCGTGGGGGTAACCAGCGTCCAACATATGGACCCCGACTATGCGGACCTTGCCGTCTACTCCGAACTGGAGCGCCGCGGAGAGTTGACCTCGCGGATTTATGCAGCTCCTCTTATTACCCAAGTCGACGACCAGGCGAAGCTCGGCATCGGCCATGCTTTCGGCGGACCCTATCTCCGCATTGGCGCCCTCAAAGCCTTTGCCGATGGTTCGCTCGGTTCCGGAACGGCCTACTTTTACGAACCTTTCCTGAATCAGGGCAAGAATCGCGGACTGCTGTCGGATGAAATGCATCCGGTTTCCCTCATGCGCGATCGCTACATGAAGGCCGATGCCGCTGGATTACAGATCTGCACCCACGCCATTGGCGACGAAGGTATTTCCACCATCCTTGACCTGTATTCCGAGGTAATCAAAGCGCACGGCGACGCCGATCGCCGGCTGCGCATCGAGCACGCACAACACATGGCAGCCAAGGACTTCGAGCGTTTCGCTCAACTGCATGTGATTGCATCGGTCCAGCCCTACCACGCGATCGACGACGGCCGCTTTGCAGAGGCGCACATCGGTCACGATCGCGCCAGCCGCACCTATGCTTTCCGTACGTTCCTGAACCACGGTGTGCGCCTGGCGTTCGGCACCGACTGGGAAGTGGCGCCCCTTGACCCGCTTCTGACGGTCTATGCTGCCGTCACCCGCGCCACTCTCGATGGAAAAAACCCCAACGGCTGGTTCCCCGAGCAGAAACTTTCGGTTGCCGAGGCGATCGAGGCCTACACCATGGGCTCCGCTTACGCCGAGTTTCAGGAGAAAGAGAAGGGTTCCATTATTCCCGGGAAGTTGGCCGATATGGTCCTTCTCAGCGATGACATATTCTCAATTGTGCCAGAGAAGATCCGCGATGTTCGAGTGCTGAAGACGTTTGTCGGCGGCAGGCTGGTCTTTGATGCAGCCGCGGCGGGGCAATAATGGGCTCCGCTCGCCGGCATTGCTGAGAATCGATCGCGGTTCTCCCGGAGTGACGGGCATAACTGGCCAATCATGATGCCCGCGCGAACGTAACTCAAACGGATGGAAAGATTTAGGGGCGCGTGCACAGATTGGACCAGTTATGCCGAAAATAACCGGCCAAACTGTTTGATTATTAAGGCGCTTACGCTGAAATGAGGTTCAAACAGATTTGGACCGGTTATTTTTGGCAAGCCGGAAGTAACCGACTTCCCGCTTGCCGACAATCCTGGAGTGATCGCCAGCACGCCTATCGGATGCCCGGTCACAAGCGTGGAGAGACCGCAGCTCGTCATGTAAAGCTGAGTGCCTTCCAGGCCCCAGCAAAGCACGGCCCGGAAACACATCCGGTACGATCTTGCCTTTCGTCGACAACCACGGTTCCTGCGACCAACAAATAGCGGACTCCTACGCTCGGCTCCATCGGCTTCGCGAAGGTGGAGCGGTCGCTGATGGTCGCGGCGTCGAACACAACAATGTCGGCGTCTGCGCCCTCCTGCAACAACTTTCGCTCGATATCTGAAGGGAGCATGATGATTGCTTTGGCCGCAGCGGCCCCCTTGAGTGTATTGACGGTGTGGGCGATGGCACCGGCAACCGAACTACATTGCAACTCGATCTTCAATTTGCCTGCCTGCATGCCGGACACTTCGAATAAGTCATTAATCATCGAGTGCAGCTGCTTAACATTCCGCAGCCCGATCTCCAGGTACTGACACTGTTCTGGATTCCACTCGCCCGCCAATCCATCCAGGAGAATGCTCACGAACTGACGGACCTCGGTCAGCGGTGAACGAAGCTCGTGAGCGTTACGACAGGCATTTCCTGCGCTATGGTTGCGCACCTTTCGTTCCAAGCGAGCCCAGAACGAAGGACTACAGTGAAAGTATGAAATATGACACGAACAAACCGGTGTACGACAGCCGCATATTCAAATGCACCTTACTGCGAGCGGCGGCAGCGTTAAATCAGCACACTTTCTCATTGCCATTTGCGGACTGTCGGTGCCAACCAACTTAAGTGGCTGGGGCACTGCCGTTGCTGCCTGGTCTCACCTAACAGCCAACCGGGTTTGTTCCGCTTGAAATCTCCTTCGAAAGGACGGAGGTTTGTATGACTGAAGAGCTATCGCCGGTTCGAAGTTCCCTTTCCTCCATGGCTGACTGCTTCGAAGCGGGAACCGCGGTCGGCGAGTGCGTCCCGGATGGGCTGGATAAACGGTCAGTCGGTGCTCAGAGTTGCATCTTGGCCGGTGCTTTGCGGAAGGCCAGCACCAAGTTGCGAGTATTGCTGGTAGAGGACAATCCGTCCGACGTCGAGCTCGTGTTATGCGCGCTACGCAAGGATGGGTTCGACGTCTCAAGCGACGTGGTTCAAACCGTCGAGGACTTCAGGTTGCGGATACACACGACCGATTACGACCTCATCCTTGCGGATTACAACTTGCCGCAATGGAGCGGGATGGAGGCGGTTGAAATTCTGAACCATGAAAACCTGGATGTCCCGTTGATCGTAGTGACGGGCTACCTCGGCGAGGAGAAGGCGGTAGAGTGTGCATCAAGCGAGGCGCTACCGATTGTGTTTTGAAGGATCATCTCGCGCGACTGCCGTTCTCGGTGGCCAGGGCGTTGCAGGAAAAGCGACTTCGACAGCAACGCTGCCGGTCTGAAGAAGCGTTGGCCCGCTCCAACGCCGAGCTAGAGCAGTTTGCGTACGTGGCCTCACATGACCTGCAGGAGCCATTGCGGATGATTGCCAACTATACCCAACTGCTGGCTGAACGATATCGCGGCAAGCTGGACGACCAGGCCGACAAGTATATCGCTTACTCGGTGGACGGTGCGGTGCGCATGCAGACTCTGATTCGCGACTTGCTGAACTTCTCCCGGGTCGGTACGGCCGAAATTGACCTTAGCGCCACCGAGTGTCACGCGGTTGTGGAACAAGCTCTCAAGAACCTGCAGGCCGCCGTCCAGGAGAGCGGAGCGACAGTGAACTGGACTGGTCTGCCTATGGTAATGGCCGACCCCTCACAGCTCACTCAGGTATTTCAGAACCTGATCGCAAACGCCATCAAGTTTCACAGAGCGGAAGCTCCTGTAGTTCAAATCGATGCGGAAAAGAAAGACCACGAATGGGTGGTCACGGTTTCTGATAACGGCATCGGCATCCCGGTGGAGAGCTGGCAGGATATCTTTGTCATCTTCCGGCGTCTGCACTGTCGTAGCGAATATGCAGGCAATGGGATCGGCCTGTCGATCTGCAAGAAAATCATCGAACGAGGAACACGGTTCCGCCTTCGGCGATGGCCGTCAGGCCCTCCTGAGACTCGGTGGCGCCGGTGAAGGCACCTTTAACGTAGCCGAAAAGCGCACACTCGATCAGGGCGGGCACCAAGGATCCGCAATCGATCGGAATAAAGGGCTTGTCGCGGAAAGGACCGGAATAGTGGATGGAGCGCGCGACCATCCCCTTGCCAGTGCCACTTTCGCCCAGGATCAGAACCGGGTGCGTGCTGTTAGCTGCTCTCGCGATGATGCGGTAGAGCTTCTGCATTTCGAGAGCTCGACCGCCGCCGGGTCCTTGTTTAGACCCACCTTCTCCCGCACCAGACAGTTCAGCTTCAAATGGCGGGCACCGCGCTCCAGCCGTCTCCCTTTGTCCACGAGGAAGGGCGTGGTCACGTGGTCGTAGGCGCTGACGGCTATCAAGGTCTTGCTGTGCATGCCAACCGAGGTAGGCCTTTGCAGTCCCCCCCGCCTGTTCCAGGCTTTCTTTCCGTTCCATTATGGACCTCGTTTCCTGCGGAAAAACCAATACTTGGTACTCTGTTCGGTCTTTTTCGTCCATTATCGGCACGACCCTTCTAAGCAACCCTAAGCACAGCCGCTACTGTCAGACATTGCATGTACCGGTCCATCTCCGAGTAATAGCTAAATCATAGAAAACACGGCCTCGGGATCTCAGTGGCAGAGTGTCCACACTGTCGCGAGACAGACGATTCGACACCTCGGGTCTTAACTAAGTGGAGGTCCCACGAACCCTTCAGTGATTGCGGCCAGGGCTTGTCACTTCAACGGCAAAGGCGATTCTCAGAGCCACAAGCGGATCAGACGGAGGGTCATTTTAGCAGATAGGGATGGATAGCATTGAACTCACATGGCCGAGCGGTATCAAGCAGGTTCTGAAAGGTGTCAAAGCGGATCAGGTGCTCACCGTGACGGAAAGCGCGGACTGAGCGGTCCCTTTCAGTGTGCGGGATTCGCCGGTAATAGTAGAGCTAACCAGCCCAATGATGTGAGATTGTCGTGCTATCGCGGGGTGTGTCGGACGCCGCCAGCTCGGATTGCAGCGCTCTTGAATCGACGACCTGTGTTAATTCCGAGCGAATTGGCCTTTGAGCCGTTCCACCTGCATCGTTACTTGGACGAAGCGATGTCCGTTATAACAATCGCGCCACGAAAGACAACCCGTTGACCGACTCCGAACCGCTTTGATCTTGCGGTCAGGCAGATCATCGGGAAGCGCCTGACCTATGCCGAATTGACAGGCAAAAGTGCATGAACTGGCGGCACTCGCAGATCGAGGCGAGGTAAGCGCAAAATACATTTGGCACTCTAGTACTCAGCGTCCGCAAATAAGGGCGGACGTGGTCAAATTAGAATTCCCCAATGAGAACGATCTTGTTTTGGCAACTACGAGCAATATCCTGGGCGAGTCTCACACCAGCGAGGAAATTGGGATCATATGAGCACGCTCAACCCCACGCGCGATTCCGGGCGAGAAACGGCACCCTGGTCACTCGTCGTGTTTACGCTTGATGGCCAATATGCATTGCACCTCCGCAATGTGGAACGAGTTGTGCGCGCGGTAGAAGTCACTCCCTTGCCCAGAAGTCCGAACATTGTACTCGGAGTGATCAATGCGCAAGGAAACATCCTTCCGGTTGTAAATGTCCGACGGCGGTTTCGGCTGATGGAGCGAGAAATGGAGCCCACTGACCGCCTGATCATTGCCAAAACCGCTCTACGCCGCGTCGCCTTGTTAGTGGATTCCGTGACTGGTGTGATCGAGCGCTCCAAAGATGATGTGGTGCCCGCTGACGCAATTGTTCCCCGGACGGAATACCTCGAAGGGGTTACCAACCTCGACGAAAATATACTCCTCATCCATGATTTGGATACTTTTCTCTCCCTGGATGAGGAGAGGGTCCTGGACGATGCGCTGAATTCAATCCAATAAGGCGGCACATGAGTACCAAAATCGACAACCAACTGCTGGATGAGGTCGCAGACTTGGTTGCCGAGCGCATTGGTCTGCACTTCTCGCCGGAGCGCCGAGGGGATCTCGAGCGCGGCTTAAGCGCTGCCGCTTCCGATTTCGACTTTGACAACGTCGAATCCTGCCTGCATTGGCTGTCTTCTTCTCCGTTAACCAAGAACCAGATCGAAGTTCTGGCCAGCCATCTCACGGTGGGAGAAACCTATTTCTTCCGGGAGAAGAAAAGCCTGGAGATCGTGGAACAAAGCATCTTGCCCACCCTGATCAAGTCACGCGGGAACGACCGCCGATTAAGAATCTGGAGCGCAGGCTGCTGTACCGGCGAAGAGCCTTACACCATTGCAATCATCCTTGCGGGGATGATTCCGGACCTGGAGCGCTGGAACATTACTCTGCTGGCCACGGACATTAATCCGCGTTTCTTGTCGAAGGCATCAGCGGGCGTGTACAGCGACTGGTCCTTTCGAGATACGCCGGAATGGATACGCAGCAAGTACTTCCATAAGGCAAGGGGCGGTAAGTTCGAACTTATTCCTCAGGTCAAGAACCTGGTGACCTTCGCTTATCTAAATCTTGCGGAAGATGCTTTTCCGTCGCTCACCAACAACACCAACGCCATGGACATTATCTTTTGCCGAAATGTCCTCATGTATCTTGCCCCGAGACATGTCAGAACCATCGCACGAAATTTTTACCGGTGCTTGATCGAGAGCGGCTGGCTGGTGGTGAGCCCCAGCGACGCGTCACAGGAGTTGTCTTTGCAACTCGCGATCGTTCATCGCCCCGGCGCCATTCTCTACCGGAAAGGTACTCCATCCGTGGAAGAGGACCTCGTTCTCCCGGTGGCCGAGCCAGCGGAGTCCCCGATCTCATGGGCGGCGAGCGTTGCTAACCTTACTGAGCCGGAAACACCTCCTTGTGTTCCGCCCGAAGAACTCGAACAGCCCTTCGCAGCAGGCGAGCCGACAGGCACTCCCTGCGCAGCCGCCGTTCCCGATGAGGCCCTCACTCTATATGAGCAAGGACACTACGCAGCCGCCGCGGACCGGCTGGCAGCACAATTGTCCACAAATCCGGAAGATGCAGAAGCTATGACATTGTTGGCCCGCGTTCATGCGAACCAGGGCAATCTCGCTGAGGCGCTCGTCTGGTGCGACAAAGCCATCGCCAGGCAGAAAATGAATCCGGGCGTTCATTATCTGCGGGCCACGATCCTTCAGGAGCAAGGCGCGCTTGACGAAGCCGGGCGCTCGTTGCAGCGGATCCTGTATCTCGATCCAAACTTCGCGCTGGCCCGCTTCACTTTGGGAACGATCGCACTGCAACTCGGACGACTCGAAGCCTCGGACAAACATTTCGAAAACGCCAGGGCGCTGTTGGCTACTTATCCGCCGGAAGAAATCCTGCCCGAGTCGGGTGGAATTACCGCCGGCAGGCTCACGGAAATCATTTTGCGGACTACGGCTAGAAAGGTGCTTCAGTGAGAACCCGAACGAATACAGGTGCCACGAATCGGCCGCAAGCGGCCGTGGACTGGCAAGCGGTCCATCACCGTCTGGAGGCGGCCGGAGCGGCGGTAGAGCGGCAGCTCTTGTTGTCGGAGCAGGACAAGAAATCTCTTCTCAAAGCGCGGGCAACATCTTTGGCAGCTCTGCCGCAGAGCGAAGCCGCAGAAGAATATCTGGAGATCATAGAGTTCCAATTGGCCACCGAAACTTATGGCATTGAGCTGCGCCATGCCGGAGAGGTCAGCCTCTTGAAAGAACTGACGCCGGTGCCATGTACTCCGGCATTTGTTCTCGGCATCATCAACGTCCACGGGCGGGTGCTGTCGGTGGTGGATCTTAAGCGGTTTTTCGATCTTCCCAACAACGCTTTGACTGATCTCAACCGCGTCATCGTGGTTCGCAAAGATGGCATGGAAGTGGGCATTCTCGCCGACACCATCCATGGAGTACGTAGGATTCCACGGCGAGAGCTTCAGCCCTCCCTACCAACGTTGACCGGCATCCGCGCGGAATACCTGAAAGGCATTACGGGAGAGCGGCTTATCGTGCTTGATGCCGACAAACTACTCTCCGATTCGAAGATCGTAGTACAGGAAGAACCGAAGTAGCTTGAGACTTTCTTTAGGAGAATCAGGATGACATCATCCATTGGAGCGAAGATTGGAAGCGGTTTTGGGCTGGCGCTGGCGATTCTTATCGTGATCGGAGCCGTGTCATACAGCAGCACAGCCAAGTTCATGGACTCGGCCGGCTGGGTAGCACACACCTACGAGGTCCTCGATAACGTCGCCGGGTTCCTGTCCGCGATGAAGGATGCCGAGACCGGACAACGAGGTTACGTGATCACCGGACAGGACCGATACTTGGAACCATATCGCAACGCGGCGGCCGCGGCGGGTCAAGATCTGGAGAATCTCCGCCGATTGACGGCCGACAACCCCGTGCAGCAACGGCGGCTGGATGCTCTGGCGCCGTTGGTTACGTCCAAGTTTGCGGAACTTCAGGAAACCATCGCCTTGCGAAGGGACAAGGGGTTTGAGGCTGCGGCCAATGTGGTCCTTACCGACCGAGGCAAAGAGGCCATGGACCGGATCCGGCAGTTGAGCGGGGAAATGCAGGAGGAGGAGAACGGGTTGTTGAAGGAGCGCGCGCAAGAGGAAAAAGCGCGCGCCCAAGGCACCAAGTCAACCATCATTTTCGGGAGTCTGATAGCGCTCATCTTCGTGATGGCAGCCGGCTTTGCGATCACGCGTAATATCGCGACGCCGCTGAAGGAGGTTTCGCGGGCGGCACAACGCATCGCGGCTGGGGATCTGCTGTTGGATTTACCCGCCACCAGCCGGCGAGATGAAGTAGGCGTCCTCACTCAGACTTTCTTACGCATGACGGAGTCCTTGAAGCAAATGTCGGAACTGGCGAAACAAATTGCCAAGGGCGATTTGACGGTTGAGCCCACGCCACAATCTCAGAAAGACGTCCTGGGAAATGCTTTTGTGGCCATGGTGGGCGATCTGCGCAAGGCCATGCGGGAGATTGGCGAGGGCGTGGACGTGCTGGGCGCCTCCACCAGCGAAATCTTGGCTACCACCAAACAAGTCACCACCGGCGCGGCGGAGACGGCCACCTCGGTGACCGAAACCACAACCACAGTGGAGGAAGTGAAGCAGATGGCGGTGGTTTCCAGCCAGAAAGCGAAACGGGTTTCCGAGAACGCTCAAAACGTCGCGCAAATCGCGCAAGCGGGCAGGAAATCGGTGGACGGGACCATTGAGGAAATGACGCGTATGCGCAGCCAGATGGACCTGATCGCGGACAGTATCGTCCGGCTGAGCGAACAGAGTCAGGCCATCGGGGAGATTGTGGCCACGGTGAACGATTTGGCCGATCAGTCGAATCTACTGGCGGTGAATGCGGCGATCGAAGCGGCCAAAGCGGGGGAACAAGGCAAGGGATTTGCGGTAGTGGCACAGGAGGTCCGGAGCTTGGCGGAACAGTCGAAGAAGGCCACCGTACAGGTGCGCACCATTCTGAGCGACATTCAGAAGGCGACCAATGGAGCGGTCTTGGCCACGGAGCAAGGCACCAAGGCGGTGGAAGCCGGGGTGAAACAAGCGACCCAGTCCGGGGATTCGGTGAAGGCACTGGCGGAAAGCGTTACGGAAGCGTCGCAAGCCGCGACCCAGATCGCCGCTTCCAGCCAGCAGCAGTTGCTGGGGATGGACCAGGTGGCCTCGGCGATGGAGAACATCAAGATTGCGACCACGCAGAACATTGCCGGGGCGCAGCAATCGGAGGCGGCGGCGCAGAACTTGCAAGAATTGGGACACAAACTGAAACACTTGGTGGGCCACTATAAGTTGCCGGCAAGCGAAAGTAAACCCCTGGCCAGGCGGGCGGCGACGGGAAACTGACGCGCTAGGGCGGAGCAAACCGGATGAGCACGAGAGATGAGGAATTCGAGAAAAAATTGCTCGCCACGTTTCGGGTGGAGGCGGACGAACACATCCGTGCCATGTCATCCCGGTTGGTCGAGCTGGAGAAAAGCTCGCCCGACGAGGAACGGGCGAGCCTGGTGGAGACCATTTTTCGGGAAGCCCACAGCCTGAAAGGCGCGGCCCGGGCGGTCAACGCCAGCGAGATCGAGAGCATTTGCCAGTCGCTGGAGAGCGTCTTTTCGGTCCTGAAGCACAAGGGTCTGTCTTTCTCGGCGGCCCTGTTTGACGTGCTCCACAACTGCGTGGACACCATCGGAACGATCGTTCTGTCCGGCGAAGGCGACCGCGCCCCCACTCAAACCTCGCAGACCACTGAACTGATACAAACCCTTGAGAAGATCCTAAAAGGCGCACTTCCTCCAGCCACGAAAGCAGGATCGAAAGAGACCCGGAAACCGCCCGCTCGCACGTCTAAGGCTACACTTGAACCGAGAGAAAAGGCGGAGGCGGCCATGAGCCCGGCGATAGAGGATTCCGGTCCCGCAGGGGTAGTCAGAGTATCCACGGCTAAGCTGAATTCGCTTTTGCTCCAGGTAGAAGAACTGCGCGCTCCGAAAATGGCATTGAGCCAACACCTTACCGAACTGCGCGAACTCGGCGGCAACCTGGTCACGTGGACGCAAGAGAGGGCCGCGGTCCGTTCGGAGTTGCGCGCGCTGCGAGAGACGCTCGACAGGCGAGGCAAAACTCAGAAGGTCGCTGATGGCGAGGAGACCCGGCAGAAGGCAATCTCACAGATTACCCGGCTGTCTGGCCTGCTGGAACGAAACAGCGGCATCGCGGACGCGCTCAACAGCAATTTCGGCGCGCTTCTGCGTCTGTCCGAGCAGGACCATCGAGTCTTGGCCGCCATGATGGCATCTCTGTTGGAAGACGCCAGGAAATTGTCACTGGTTCCATTTTCCTCGCTTTTGGAAGGCTTCCCAAAACTTGTGCGCGACCTTTGTCGCGACCGCGGCAAAGACGCAGAACTGATAGTTGCAGGAGGCGAGATCGAAACCGACCGACGAATCCTGGAAGAGATAAAGGATCCTCTGATTCATCTGTTGCGCAACTGCGTCGATCATGGCATCGAGACTCCCGTCGAACGGGAACGCAAGGGCAAAGCTCCGCAAGGCACGATTACGGTCTCCATTACGCCGAAGGACGGAGACAAGGTTGAGGTGTTGCTTTCCGACGACGGTTCAGGAATCGATGTGGCAAAGATTCGCTCAGCAGTCGTCACCACAGCCGGCGGGCCCAAGGAGCAAATCGCGTCGCTTAGCGATGAAGATGTCCTGCCCTTCATTTTTCAGTCAGGAGTCTCGACCAGCCCGATCATCACCAACTTGTCCGGCCGCGGTCTCGGTCTTGCCATCGCACGAGAGAAAGTAGAAAGGCTCGGCGGCACGTTAACCGTGGAAACCCGCCACTCCGTGGGTACTACCTTTCGTATTGTTTTGCCCCTGACCCTGGCCACTTTTCGAGGAGTCTTGGTTCGCTCCGGCGAACTTCTCTTCATCATTCCGACCACCTACGTCGAGCGCGTCACCAGAGTAAACCTCGGAGACATCAAGACCGTCGAGAACCGGGAAACGATCCGCTACGGCGGCGAGGCGCTTTCTCTCGCACGTTTTCGCAACATCCTCGAATTGAACGGCACCGCCGGCGACCCGGCGGAGCAACTTCACGTCCTCGTTCTGCGTGCGGCCGGCGAGCGCATCGCGTTTCAGGTCGACGAAATACTCAGCGAACAGGAAGTCCTGGCGAAGCCCTTCGGACAACAGCTTTCCCGGGTGCGCAACCTGGCGGGAGCCACGGTTCTCGGCACGGGCAAGACCGTGCCGATTGTGAATGTGCATGATTTGATCAAGTCCGCAGTCAAGTCTGGAGGCGCAGCGGTCCCAGCCACACCGTCGGCGCAAGCGGTCAGGAAGTCCATCTTGATTGCGGAGGATTCGATCACCGCTCGTACACTACTGAAAAACATTGTGGAATCGGCGGGATACGAAGTAAAAACTGCCGTAGACGGACTCGACGCTTACACCACGCTCAAGGCTTTCGATTTTGATCTGGTGGTCTCAGACGTTGAGATGCCGCGCATGACGGGATTCGATCTGACGGCGAAAATCCGCGCCGACAAAAAACTCTCAGAAACGCCGGTTGTGCTTGTCACCGCGCTGGACTCGCGCGAGGACCGGGAGCGCGGCATCGATGTCGGTGCCAATGCCTACATCGTGAAAAGCAGCTTCGACCACGGAGATTTGTTGCAGATCATCCAAAGGCTGATATGACAACCGCGCAAGGGCGAATCGTCAGAGTTTTGGTGGTCGAGGATTCACCGGCAGTTCGAGAATTATTAATTCACATCCTTAGCTCCGACCCCGAGATCACAGTGGTCGGTGTTTCCAGGTCGGGAGAGGAAGCCGTCGAAGCGGTAAAAGAGATCAAGCCCGATGTCATTACCATGGACATCCACTTGCCCAAAATGAACGGCTTCGATGCCACTTGCAGGATCATGGAAACCTGTCCTACGCCGGTGGTGATTGTCAGCGGCAGCGCCAATACCAGGGAAGCGACCACCACTACGCGCGCAACCCAAGCCGGCGCTTTGGCAGTGGTACCGAAACCGGCGGGTCAGGGTCTAGTGGGACATGAAGACGGAGCGGCAAAGCTGATTCAGGCTGTGAAACTGATGTCAGAAGTGAAAGTGCTCACGCGCTGGGCCCGGCCACTACGCGCAAACACGGTTCGCGAAGAGTCCCCCGTCGTGCAAGTAGAACGGGCACATTCGACTGCGGAATTCCAGGTGGTCGCCATTGGAGCATCGACGGGAGGTCCGCCAATTCTGCAAACTATCCTCTCCCGCCTGCCCAAAGACTTCCCGCTTCCAGTACTGGTTGTGCAGCACATGGCCGATGGCTTTATCCAGTGGTTTGTGGACTGGCTGGCGCGAGCGTGTGCTGTTCGCGTCCAGGTTGCGGCCCATGGTGATCTTATCCTTCCTGGGCAAGTGTATCTGGCTCCCGACGGCGCGCACATGAACGTGGGCATGGGTGGCCGGTTGTGGCTTACCAAAGAGGATCCTGAAAACGGCCTCCGCCCTTCGGTTTCGCACCTTTTCCGTTCGGTTGCCAACGTGTACGGAAGAAACGCCATCGGCGTACTGCTCACGGGCATGGGAAAAGATGGAGCGAAAGAACTAAAGCTGATGCGAGATGAAGGCGCCGTCACCTTGGTGCAAGATAAGGCGAGCTCAGTTGTACACGGAATGCCCGGCGAAGCCTTAAGCCTGGACGCGGCCAGTTACGTACTTTCTCCAGACCAAATTGCGGAAGCGGTGATTAATCTGGTATGCCCGAGAGAAGAGTGAAGTTATGAAATCGCCAGAAATAGGCAAACAAGTAGACATCCTTATCGCCGAAGACAGCGTTACGCAGGCGGCGCGACTCGAGCACGTGCTGCGAGGGCAGGGATATGACGTCAGAATTGCCGACAGCGGCCAGAAGGCGCTCGCGGCGGCCCGGGAAAAACCGCCGACCATTCTAATCAGCGACATCGTGATGCCGGAGATGGACGGCTATACCTTGTGCAAGCAGATCAAGGCCGACGAGAAACTGAAAGACGTTCCGGTGGTTCTTCTCACTTCATTGACCGCCGCCGAAGAGGTGCTTAAGGCGCTGGAATGCGGCGCTGACAGCTTCATTCGTAAGCCATACGATGCCGAGTATCTGCTGTCGCGAACCGAACATATTCTGGCGAACCTTACATTACGCCGCACCTCGGGCATGAAATTGGGCGCCGAAATCTACCTGGCCGGCAAGAAATACTTCATCACTTCCGAGCGGCAGCAGATTCTGGATTTGCTTTTCTCCACCTTCATGGATGCCGTGCGGATGAATGCGGATCTTGAGGAGAAGCAAAGCCAGCTTTTGCAGGTGGCGGGCGAACTGGAGAAAAAGCTCGAAGAGCTTGCTGCTGCTAACAAGGAACTGGAGGTTCGAGGGCGCGAGATCGAGCGGTCCACTCAGATGAAAAGCAAATTCCTGGCTAACATGAGCCACGATCTGCGTACCCCCTTGAACGCAATCGTTGGTTTCTCCGGACTCTTGGAGGACCAAACCGCAGGCGAGCTCAACGATAAGCAAAAGCGCTTCGTAAATCACATCAAACAGGGTGCGGACCACTTGCTGCAATTGATCAACGATATTCTGGACCTCTCCAAGATCGAGGCCGGACAACTCGAAATCCACTGTGAAAATTTCCGCACCCAGGACGCCATGCCAGAGGTTCTTTCCATAATAGGTCCCCTGGCCATGGCAAAGAAAATTGAAGTTCAGCATCACACTCTCTCGCAACAGCCGGTCTACGCCGATCGCGTCCGTTTCAAGCAGGTGCTGTACAACTTACTCAGCAACGCGGTTAAGTTCACGCCGCAAGAGGGACGAATCGTCATCGATTGCGTCGATGACGGCGGTCAGATACGCATTTCGGTAACCGACACTGGCGTTGGAATTCGGCCGGAAGACCAAAAGCTCGTCTTCGAAGAGTTCCGACAAATTGAGGGCATCAGTCAGGATCCGGCCAACCGGGGCACCGGCTTAGGATTGGCCATCACCAAGCGCCTTGTAGAGCAACAAGGAGGCGCTATCAATCTCCAAAGTGAGCTTGGGAAGGGCAGCTGCTTTAGCTTCACTCTGCCGGCAGGATCGGGCGCGGTTTCTTCTGAACCTTCCCGACCCAGTGTTGTCGAGGGTGTGAGCCCGCGCAAACCAATGGTCCTGATTGTTGACAATGAGGCTTCCGCCCGCGAACTGTTGGCGAGCTATCTGGGAAGTGAGTATCAGGTTGCCATGGCCCAATCTGGAGTTGAAGCTCTCGCCAAGGCAAAAGAACTACGCCCCGACGCCGTCGCTCTGGATGTGCTGATGGATAACGGCGATGGTTGTGATGTCTTGACTGTGCTTCGCAAGGACCCGGAAACCTGCGATCTTCCGGTCATCATCCTTTCCATCGTCGATCGGAAACGCGTGGGTTTTGCTTTAGGCGCTACTGATTACCTAGTTAAGCCGATCCGCAAATCGGTGCTTCTAGAGACCTTCAACAAGCATGTCCCGTCTCGGATCGACGATGATGCTGCCATCCTGCTCGTGGACGACGACCCCAGGACGCTGGAGTTTTTGGAAGAGACCTTGCGGGCGGTGGGATACGAAACTCAAAGTGTCCGCAGCGGCGCTCGCGCTCTGGAGGTGCTCTCTTCCCAATTGATCGGGGCCGTCATGCTCGATCTATTGATGCCGGGAATGGATGGCTTCCAGGTCATCCGTCACATACGAGGCCAGGAAACGCTCAGGGATCTGCCGATCTTCGTGATGACAGGGAAGACGCTTACCCCCGAGGAATTGACTCTTCTTGGCCGCGAAACCCAGGCTTGGTTTCAGAAGAACGGCTCTTGGCAGCAGCAGTTCGTTACCGAGATCCACCGGGCCCTGCGGCGTAAGGCGACATCTGCCTGAAACTTCTTTGCTTCGGAGTCACCGTAGCGGGCACGATTGCCAATACTTTCCCTGCGGTCAACTTCCGGATTGCCTCATCCGGACACAATCCAGAGAGACGACACCAATCGACTGCTGGCTTTTTCGCGAGAGCAGGGCTCGTGAAGTTTATCGACTCGTAATCGGCAAGATCTCTCGAGAACGCTCACGAAGTGCTCTCGCATTCGATGAGCCGTTGCAGTACGGTTCGCAGTTCGAACTTTTCCCTTTCGAGAGCCAGCTTCACCGCTCTCGAATTCAATTCAGCCTTCGTTGAAGCCATCGAGCATTTGAATGGCGAAATCAGTGGCTCCGACGCCTGGAAGTGGCGAAGTCACGCCGGCTGCGGATTCAATCTGACCGTGTGTTTCCTCTGACACTTACAATTGATCGATGGCGTACTCGTAAGCGCGGCGCGAGCCTGCCGAGCCGAGGCTGTTGAGCACGGCCAATTTGCAATGATCCAGATCCGGTAAGCGAAGCACTCGGCGACGGTAATTCGGCTTAATTCTATGTTGGCCCATGGCGACGGCCTCCCATGCATTGGAACTATGCCAGACCATACGGGCGATGCAAGCATTTGGCACTACGTACGGGTTAGAGAGTTTTGAGCGCCTGTAGGTGTTGAAAATGTCCAGTTTCCCCAAAACAGCGAAGATTCGGGGGATAGAAAGTGTCTACGAAGACCGAATAAGTCGTTTGCATCGTGACGCGATTTTGTTTTTGCGAATTTCGTGGAAAGGAGTCTTTCATCAGCCACGCCTGTTAACAGCAGTTACTGCCGGACAGCCGCTTACTCAGTCGCAATCAAGATCTGCTTCCGGCTCGGTTATTGGATTATGACCACGTTCATGCTCCAGGGAGTGAGAGTCAGGTTCAGAGGCAGGCTCTGCGCGCCCAAGCTCGTGGTTGTCGGCGGAGCCCAGGTGCTCGTCCCTGCCGGGTCCGGCGGAGTGCCGGTCGGCGACCCCGACAGGTCGTAGAAGGCCTTGTCGTAAGTGTTGACGTTCACGCCGGAAGACGAGGTCTTGCCTGAAAGCGTGATCGACACCGACTGGGCGAGGTTTTCGTTGTCGTTGAACAACAGCAGCGCCGTGCCGTTGGGGTTGGTGGCCGCATAGGCGCGCACGTCGGTCGTGTCGCCGGCGACTGTCGCAGTCAGCACCGTTTGGCCGTTGACGTCCATCTGGCTGAACAGCTGGAACGCGCGCGCCGTGGGAGACATGGTGCCGATGGGTCCTGCACCCGGACAGGTGGTATCGGAGGGTCCATCCGAAAAGACGTTGTAGGCTCCGAAATCCTGCCATCCATAGAGCGACGTACTATCGTTTCCGTTGGTGCCGTTGCAATTGCCGAAGCCAATCCACCAAGTCAGGCGCGAGACTCCGTCATTCATCATCTCGCCCAACACCTGGCCGGCATACAATCCCTGGGTAATTGACCAGCTCTGCTTGCCCGGGTTGCTATACGCCCCTCCGATCTCGCCCACGTAAATGGGGGTATTCGGAGTTCCCCAATTGGTCAGCTCCGATCGGAGTGTGTTGATGTTCGTGGTCAACTCCTGCGCTGCCTGCTGCACCAGGAAGGTGTCGCTTTCTTGGCCCGGCGTCTCCGGATAATAATGATATTCCACGAAGTCATAGGATCCCTTGGCGTTGGCCAGCACGGTGTTATCCCATCCGCCGGACGTGTTATCCGCGTCCACATCGATGCCGACCAGCGTGGTTGGGCTAGCCGTCTTAATCGACTGGTAGTAGCCGTTCGTTCCCACCACCGCAGCGGCGTAGGTTGTGGGGTCGTGCGGAGTGGAGTGCAGGTCGTACTCCCAGCTCCCGTACTCCTCGTTGCCCACCGTCATATGGCTTACGGTAACGCCGTCGGCCAGCGCGGCTGTGACCCAGGCGGCAGCTTCGCTTGGTTCCCCGCCCCCGTTGCAGGCTGCGTTCGAGCCGTAATTCGCCGTCAACGCCACATCGAGGTTAGCGGGAACGGCCATGTCATTGACGAAATTCGAAAACGTGTCATTCTCATCGGCATATTGGTTATCGCATTCGGTATCGGTCGCCCAGTGGTAGAAGTCGGAATCCGATCCGCCCGGCCAACGCACCTGGGTGATGCCCGCGGCCTGGAAAGCGTCCACAATTGCGCTCTGGTTGGTGACCAGATCGTACCAGACGCCCATGTTCATTCCCAGCAGCTTGTCCGTCACGGCCGGGCCGCTGCTTGCCAGGTCCACCGTCACCAAGCTGGCCACGGCCGAGGCCACCATTACAGTGGCCGTCGCGGTCACGGCTATCCCGCTCGTGGGAGTAACGGTCAGCATATAGGTGGTGGTCGCCGTGGGACTCACTGTTACGGCTACGCCGCTGGTGGCTGGAAGATTGCCGGGGGTGATGACGCCTGTGCCCTTCGCGAAGACGCCGGTCAGAGTCGCGCTAGATCCGGGCGTGATCGTTGGCGGACTTGCGGTGAAGCTGGTGATCGTCGGCGAAGGGTTCACGGTGATGATGGCCGTCGCGGTCACCGCTGTCCCACTCGTGGGGGTAACGGTCAGCGTATAGGTGCTGGTCGCCGTGGGACTCACGGGTACTGCTACGCCGCTGCTGGCTGGAAGATCGCCGGGGGTGATGACGCCTGTGCCGTTCGCGAAGATGCCGGTCAGAGTCGCGCTTGATCCATCTGTAATGGAAGTGGGATTCGCGGTGAAACTGGTAATTGAGGGCGACGGAGGCGGGGTTTGGGCGCTCGACGACCTACCGCCGCAGCCGGTCAAACCTGCCAGGCCCAGGCTGAGAGTCGTGGCCAGCGGAGCTAGAACAAGAAGACGTTTCATGGGATTCCCGGTGTCTAGCCTAGGTGAGGTAGAAGCCAGCGCCCGCCCCGCGCCATGTCTGGAGCGCCCAAGAGTAGCAAAAAGTGCCCCATCAAGCCAAGCCCAAACTCAATTTGGTACCCACATCGTATCCCCCTAGCGATGTTGAAAGCATGAGTGAGAAACGGCGCGGTACCATCTCCCTCCCTGTCCGCTCCCTATTTCGCCCTGGTTCGCGAAATCAAGGGCGCCTACTCGGAGAGACGCCTGCTAGCGTCAACAATCCACCTTTCGTCTCCGACCATCCGGCTTTCAAGACACAAGGCCAATTGATCCAAATTGACCAGTAAACTTCCCGGACTTCTGAAATCATGGCTTTAATGCCGAAAAGAAGAACAC
Source organism: uncultured Acidobacteriaceae bacterium (assembly GCA_963714225.1). Classification (GTDB taxonomy): domain Bacteria; phylum Acidobacteriota; class Terriglobia; order Terriglobales; family Acidobacteriaceae; genus Sulfotelmatobacter. The sequence goes on from CAVQNY010000025.1 coordinate 69,706, forward strand.
AGAAGCAATCCGCCAAAGCGACACTTGCCGAAGTCATCAAGGAAATGGCGAAGCCGAGGGTGGCTATGTCTGCGAGAGAGGATTGCCACGTCACTCGAAGGGAAGTTCGAGTCGTGGAGAACAATGTTGAGAAGTGAACTTGCGATTGAAAGAAAGCCGCGGCCGACTGCAGATACTTACAAAAGGGAGTTCGATGCGTAGCTTATTTCTCTCATTCTCGCACCCATCTACGATTCTGTTGTCAGGATTGCTGGTGCTTTCCACACACTTCTTGTGGTCGCAGAGAACTTTGTCGCTAGAGAAGATCCCCATCCAGCTTCTTGCTACCCCCGCTCTGTTTGCGAGAGCTTCAGAAGCCCAAACACGTCTGCATCTCACCTACGGAAGCTTGCCCCTGACCTTCGAGCAAAATCAGGGCCAGACCGACTCGTGGATGAGATTCTTCCCTCACTATCCAGGCTACTATCGTCTGCCTGCCGATACCAAAGCCGCGCTGTACCCAGCCACAAGAACAGCCGAATTGTGGGGCAAAGAGAACTACCTTATTGGCACCACTCCGAGCAAGCGGTGGACGTTTGCTCCCGCCGGCAGGGTACCTCATGAGACGACCTGGGGCGTTGGGAACCCGGAGCACTATGGGCACGGCATCCCATGGGCTGACTCCATCATTCTACGAATCGGTCAACAGGCTAAGGCTCACCCGTATGTCACACGTGTACTCACGGCACTCAAGCCCCGACTCTGATTGTTCGCTTGTCCGTTGGCGTTAAATCGCGATAGAAGCGCTCATTGACAGGCGTTCTGAGTGCTAAGGCTTGGTTACGTTCAACCATCGCATAGGCTGCACGCGAACTTCTCGATCCTCGCCCGGCAAGCGGATCAGGCGTCCACAGACGTATCATTGCCACTACAATCCACTTTGCACTCGGACAGTCATCATGAAACTCGTGAGGTGGGATCGAAGAGTCGCTACTAGCGCTTCGCGCGCGATACTGTGCTCCGTTCTGTTGTTCGTTACCTACACCTTTCATGCTGCGTCCCTTGCCGCCCAGTCTTCACCCGACCAAGCCGATAGCTCGGGCGCACAGGAAAAGCAAGCGCGGAAACTCGCGACTCAAACAAAAACCATAACCGGTTGCTTGCAAAAAGGCTACGAGCCAGGCGAGTTTTCAATTACAGGCGAAGATGGCAAGCTCTGGGGTCTACGCAGCAGCGCCGTTAGGCTTGACGGGCACCTCGGGCATAAGGTGACTGTCAGCGGCCTCATAACCCACGAATCGAAGGCGGGAGATACGAAAAAGGGGAACACGGAGAGGGCACCCGGCAACGATGAGTCCGGCGATCTGCGCGTTGCGAGCTTGAAGATGGTCAGCAAGACTTGCGGCAAGTAACGCCACTGGACTTCCGGTTAGCCGTCACTCGGATGCAATCCTCGTCTCGGTCACCAGACGGATCCCGGACTCACCGGCGCACACGGCTTGTTCGCGACAATTCTCGAACCAAATGCTGGAAATCGGGGGGCAGTTTGCAGTCAACCGAGACACTCTCTCCCGAGCGCGGATGGACAAACTGAAGATACGCGGCATGGAGAGCCACGCGAGCAATTAGCCGCTCCGACGATTCCGCCCGGTGGTATTTTCTATCTCCGATAACCGGATGGCCCATCGCCGAAAATTGCGCTCGGATCTGGTTCTGCAATCCTGTTACCAGTTCAACCCGGACTAGCGAGGCATCCGCAAAAAGGCGTTCGACCGAATATCGAAGTTCGGCACGAGCCGCCTGGGGGTCTCTCGCCGTGCGCAACTGTTGAAACATTCCTTCACGTCGAAAATAGTGCACGAGCGTCCCTGCCTCAAGATCGAGACGGCCGCGGACTACCGCGAGATACTGCCTTATGGGAGTATGGTCGAGAAACTGTCGCACCAGCGCATCTCGATCCCGACCGGTCTTCGCAAACAGCAGAGCCCCGGAGGCAAAACGATCGATGCGATGCACAACCAAGGCTCGTTGTCTCTGCAGCTTGAGTTCTGCGACAAGCAGAGACAAAGCGGACGGAGTATCGGAGCCCTTAATCGGCACAGCCAGAAGTCCGGCCGGTTTGTCGAGAACGACCACGGCATCGTCTTCGTAAAGCACGGAAATCGCCCGGGAGAAACGAGGCCGGCGCCGGTCTTCGTGCGCCGAAACCCGATCCGGCTTTCGCGCACGGCTGCGAGTCTTTCGCGGAATTCTCTTCATTGCTAGGTGCCCGACGATCAGGCCATTATCAAACCATTCCGGCCACATCGCAAACCCAAGGTCGCGTCCCAGTGGCCCTGTGAGAACCATCCCCAGAAGTGCCGCCAATCGCGCGCGACGGAGGTCACTTGCACGCGGAGGCGACTGTCCGTTACTTCGCGCGCCGTTGCTTGCTATCATATATGTCTCCGATGGTTGCGCCTTTGGCCGATGTTGCACAGCGTAGGGACTCCGGCAAATCCTGCCGGCAGGTTCTCCGTCGTGTTGACCAATCTCACTGGAAGCCGCCGAGCACCCGGCACGATCCAGTCGAGCTGCTGGTCGATGCTTGCCGCGACCGGCTGCCAGACCTTCTGCCCATTAAGTGGGCACGCATGGCAGTTTCCCCCTTCGGCTTTTTCCGCGGCGCGGTGCCGCTGATGGCGGCCGACTTGGCCTCGCTCCCCACCACCGGCATAACCGTTCAGATTTGTGGGGATGCACACGTGCGCAATCTTGGCGCTTTCGCCTCGCCCACGGGCGCTTTGGTGTTTGACATCAACGACTTCGATGAAACCATGCCCGGTCCCTGGGAGTGGGACGTCAAGCGGCTGGCCACCAGCCTCGTCCTCAGTGGCCGCGAAGCCGGCCAGTCCGCCGGCGCATGCAAGGAGGCCGTCGAAAGTTTCGCGGCTGAATATCGTAAGTCGGTCAACTACTGTTCCAAGCTGACGGTACTGGAGCTTGCGCGCTACACCGTGCATCGGCACACGGAGGCGGGAACCCTCCTAGAACTGCTCAAGAAGGCGGAGCGTGCAACACCGCTGCACACTCTGGAGAAGCTCACCCAGAACCGCGATGGTGGGCGGCGGTTCAAGGAAGCAAAGCCGCTGTTGACCGCGGTTTCCGACAAAACTCGCCGCGACGTGCTGACCGCGCTGGAGAGCTATCACGACACGCTTTCGCAGGACCGGCGCCACTTTCTTGCACGCTACCAGCCCGTGGACGTCGCCTTTAAGGTTGTAGGGACGGGCAGCGTTGGCACGCGCGACTATGTCATCCTGTGCTTTGGCAACGGGAGCGAAGACCCGCTTTTCTTGCAAATGAAAGAAGAGCCTGCTTCCGCTTACTCGCAGTATCTCAAGGCTCAGATGCCGCGCAACCACGGGGAGCGCGTCGTGCAGGGACAGCGGCTGATGCAGGCGCAGTCGGACATTTTTCTTGGCTGGACCAGAATGGACGGACGCGACTATCTTGTGCGCCAACTCGCCGATCACAAGGCCGCCATCGACGCCGAAAGTCTCAAGGGTTACGGTTTGAGCGAATACGCTAAGATGTGCGGCGAGGTGCTGGGCAAGGGACACGCGCGCTCGGGTGATGCCTGCGTGTTGGATGGCTATTGTGGTGACGACGCAAAGCTCGACAACGCCATAGCCGAATTCGCCGTCGCCTATGCCGACCAGAGTACGGCCGACTACGAGCTGTTTACGAGTGCGGTGAAGAAGGGGAGACTCGCAATCGCAAAAGGCGTGGACGGATGATCGGATCGCTCAGCATGATCTTCTTGGCCTTAACTACCAAAACGCTATCCGCCAAGGCGTCAGCCCCCGAGATCCTCGACCGGCGCGCTTATCAGCTCCATTATAGGAGCTCCACATTATAGGAGCTCCATTATAGGAGCTCCATTGACGTCCGGCCGGAACCACGTTAAGCTGCGCCGGGTGATCTCAAAATGCCGAATCATCTTCCTGCTCGCTACTTCGAAATTGGCTGCCGGATTCCCAAGGAATATTTCTGGGTGATCGGCTGGGGAGAGAGCGATGTCGGAATCGAGATCGGATCCCATGACGCCGCCCTGCACATGGCCGGCATCGAGAATTACAACGTAATGCTTTACACCTCCGTGCTGCCGCCCGAAGCGGTCGAGCTCTCACACTTGCCTGACATCCACCATGGGTCCGTGCTCGAGGGAATCATCGCTGTTCAGCATACCAATAAACCTGGAACACGGATCACATCTGGTCTCCTTTTGGCCAAAGTCTATCGCAATTCAGACGGCTCTTACCTGGGCGGTTTTGCGTGCGAGTATGCCGGCAACGGATCGGTCGAAGAGGCGGAAGCCAATCTACGGGAAGCGATGCGGCAGCTTTTTGCGCGGCGTTATCAAACAAGGTTCTACAGACTCGAGATTGGGAAATCGGTCGTTCGGACGTACACGCCGGAAAGATCGTTCGGGACCATTCTTGTGGGCATCGGCTTCGCCAGTTACCTTGTGCCGGTATTGAAACCCGCAGTGGAGGTAACCCCTTCCCACAAGGACAAGTCGCACGTGAAATACGCGACCAGATGAGTAAGCCGGTATCGAGTTTCCCAACTCCGCACCCCAGATTCCACCCAGGGCGCATTGTGCGTGTATTTATGGAAGGGTAGCTTTTTCAATACTTATTTTGACGTTGCCGGCAGTGATTGGCTGCAACTTCCGAGTTCGTGCCCGAAAGCAAATGCCTTGAGAGAACTATGACTCGAAGATTTGATGTGATCGCACTTGGAACCGGATCAGCCGCCTCGGCGGTGGCGTCGCGCTCTCGCAAAGCAGGATGGCAGGTTGCGATCGTGGATTCGAGACCGTACGGAGGAACCTGTGCTCTGCGGGGATGCGACCCAAAGAAAGTGCTCGTCGGCGCTGCCGAATCGGTTGACTGGATTCATCGAATGAAGGGAAAAGGAATTCAGGCCGCGAAGCTTCGGATTGATTGGCCCGAGTTAATGCGTTTCAAGCGTTCTTTCACTGAGCCGGTTCCAAAACGGCGGGAAGACGAGTTTGCGAAAGCCGGCATCGCAGCGTTCCAGGGTCGGGCACGCTTCACCGGTCCAACCACGGTACAGGTAGGGGAAGAGACATTGGTGGGACGCTACGTCGTTATTGCGACCGGACAGGCCCCGGCAGATTTGGAGATTCCCGGCGCTGAGCACCTTACGACAAGTGATCAGTTCTTGGAGCTGGACGAGCTCCCGAAGAGGATTCTGTTTATCGGAGGCGGCTATATTGCCTTTGAGTTTGCGCATGTGGCGGCGCGTGTGGGATCGCAGGTTACAATCCTACACCGTGGCCTGCGCCCACTGGCCCTCTTTGACCCGGATCTCGTTGATCAGCTCGTTGAGCGGACTCGCGAACTTGGCATTGACCTTCATCTGGGAACCGAAGCGATAGGGATCAAAAAGAGCTCCGCTCAGTGGACTGTCCGGGCAGTGGCTTCTGGGAAGACGGGCGTGTTTCAGACGGATATGGTTGTGCATGCTGCGGGTCGCGTGCCCGAGATCAAGGACCTGGATCTGGATGCTGCGGGGATCGAATGGGAGAAACGGGGGGTGCGAGTCAACGAATTCTTGCAAAGTGTGTCCATTCCAGCGGTGTATGCGGCCGGAGATGCCGCCGCCAGTGGAGGCCCACCGCTTGCTCCGGTGGCGAGTTATGAAGGGTTGATCGTGACAGCAAACCTCTTGAAGGGGAACCATCAGAAACCAAACTACATCGGCATTCCGTCGGTCGTCTTCACGGTCCCCCCGCTGGCTGCTGTCGGTCTCAGTGAACGCGGGGCAAGTGAGCAAAACCTTAAGTTCAGGGTCAAGAAGGAGATGACCTCGACCTGGTATTCATCTCGGCGGGTCGGGGAAACATGTTCCGGCTACAAAGTGCTGGTGGAAGAAGGCACAGGCCGCATTCTGGGCGCTCACATTCTGGGGAGCGAGGCCGCTGAAGTCATCAATCTCTTCACGCTTGCTATCCGTTCTGGTATGCGAGCCACCGATTTAAAGCACATGCTGTTTGCCTATCCAACCAGTGGTTCAAATATAACGCGCATGCTTTAGAAAGGCGAAAGCGGACCACGATCCTGTCAACAGCAGCTGATGTCCGGGAGTTCGCTCAAAGCAAGTCTCTGAGACGTGCTGGATTGACCACAGACTCGGCAGATTAGACCCAGTCTGGTTGCGGGCTAAACCTTCTTGAGCGACGGTTGGTGGAGTCGCATACACGAAGGACGAAAGTAAACTACATCTTCGATTTCGTCTGTCGATGCTGAAATCTTCCCATGTCGCGCGGGCATTGAGGCTACGAAAACCCGCGGGATGATGGGCCACCCTGACTCCGCTTTCACTTGAAACCCACTGGTCACATAAAAAGAAAGCGCGGAGCCCACGGAGAGGGACTCCGCGCTTCTGAGGTTCCTTCTGCGATCCCTCCTAGCGCGACCCACCACTAGAAGTCGTGCCTGACGCGACCGACGCATTTGACTGACTCACACTGAACCGCCACAACTTCCCGACCTTCACACATGGAGGCTTGCCGGCTCTGGCCAGTCTCTTCATCGTTGCTGGGTGCACTCCTAAGAGCTTTCCAGCTTCTCTGGAATTCAGTAAGGGTTCGAAGACTTGCTCGCTGGGATTCGTTTTCATCGGATAGTGAATTTTCAGTTCGATTCGGTGAACTGAATCGAGGGTGACGAGCCACTCGCGGTGCTGCACTTGCCCAGATCCAAGTTATTGGTCTCTCCGGTTGAGCCAGCATTCGCGACACAGGTTGGGGCCGAGGTGGAACCATCCGTCAGCGCTACTTTCACGGTGATCGAGACAGGTTCATTGAAATCCGCTCGCGAACCGCCGGCGTCACCGACGACGTTGAATTCGGACTGGTGCCAAACCTTCGAGATATCAAGCACGCTGTCGGAGCCGCTAACGGAGTAGGCAGTGGTTCCATCGGTGAATACCACCGTATCCTTGGAACCCGCTTCCGCGGCGCCCGAGAGCGACAGCTTGCCAAGGGATGTAGGCTTCACATCGGGTGCCGCCACGTAATGGCTGTTCCCGTAGCAATCACCCTCGCCGTCACTGCCGAAACCGCTCGGACAAGCCGAGTCGCCCCAGCTGATCAGCCAATACTGCATGAAAACAGCCGCTTCCCCATCGGTTACGTAGTCCGTCGCGTAAATGAATTGTTGCCAGACGACACAATCGCTATGATCGTCACACGCCGATGTGGTGCCCGTGAGGTTCGTATTGAGCTGAAGTGTGTATTCATTCGGCCCGAGGATGCCTCCGTCCCCGAACGCGGCCACCCCGACACTTTTCTCGGATTTCACGCCCGTGACCGTCGGGAAGGTTCCAAGTGTCCCGCTGATCAGCCCCGGCGCTTGAGCTACATAGTCGTGACCGTTGCCCGTCACCTGCCCCTCGCCAGGCTTGTGGAAGACTGGATGGACGCGTGGATGCAATTCTTTGCACTCCACCGGCTCCCAGACGATGCTGGGATAAGATGCCCGAAAGCACCCCTCCCACAACTCGGTATTGTCAGCCATAACCGTGCGCCAATTGTCGCGCGCTGCCGCCTCCGCGTCGACCGCTACGTCTGTGGTCTGTCCGGAGGAAACGGGCTGAAGGCAGCAGGTGCTGATAAGGGCTGCGGCCGCGATCTGCATTGCATAATGCGAGTAGCGGGTTTTCCTGGGTGTCATAGACTTCTCCTTTTACTAAAGTAATTGCATCTTGCGACATTTGTTTCTTGACCTCAAGAGCGGCGCAATTCTACCCTTGCATCGCCTGCCCCACACGTGTGAACTGGGATCTTCTTTTTGACCCCGAAACAACGGCCGCCATTGTCCCCCTCCCTCGCTGTTCGTGTCAATGTGAAACAATTTTCACCCGGTTTGCCGCCACCGCGGTGCTCCAGAGTTCGTTAACACTAGCGTGATGGTGAACGCCGCCTGCGCCACAGGCAACAGCACCCTGAACGACACTCCGCATCGGAGTCGAAGCCGGCCACTCACGGGCTCAATAAGCAAGGCTCTTGGCTTTTAGCGTTCTGAATCTCCTGAGCCACTATGAATCTTCGATCCGCCAGATCGATGGCACAACGGTGCTAGCACCGGAAGCGCGCTGGACAAGGTCCGACGTGACCGCACGAAGCCCCAAGTCTGCGCTCTTGGCGTAATATCCCTGTAGATGGGATGAGAAGATCGACCTCCGATCACGGATGGCTTTAAGCTACCGGTGATCAACGCACTGTAAGGTGCCATCACAACGGCTAAAGATATGCAGCACGACCGCTATTCTCGCTGGTTTCAGAGTAGACCTCCGTTTTTTCGGAACGAAGTTCTAGTCGTGGAGAACGACGTTGAGGAGTGAACTGTGAACTTGCAATGCATCGCCAGCATGATAATCAATGAACCCCAATTTCCTGAACCGGTTCATGAAAAAACTGACCCGCGACCGCGTTGTGCCTATCATCTCTGCGAGCGTCTCTTGACTCATCTTGGGGATTAGGGTCTCAGGCTTACCGTCCTTGCCGAACTGAGCTAGCAATAGCAATATCCGGGCCAGTCTTTTTTCGCTGGAATTGAAAAGCTGGTCAACCAAATCCTCTTCGTAGCGGATGTTCCGGGTCAGCAAATATGCCACGAACATATCGGAAAACGCGTGCTCCCGGTGAAGCACTTCCATCATCGACTTCTTGTCGATTTTCATCACCGAGCAATCGGTCATAGCGGTTGCGGAGCACAGGCGGAGAAGCTGCCCGGTAAGGCAACCTTCTCCAAAGAAATCGCCCTTGTTCAGAATGCCGATTGTGGCTTCCTTCCCGATCTGGGACACAACGGTGAGTATTACCTTTCCTTCTTTTATATAAAAAACAGCATCGGACGAGTCGCCTTGAGCAAAGATGGTCCGCTTCTTTAGAAAAGGTTCGATCCTTCGACCGTCATTGATGGTCGAAAGGAATGTCTTGGGGTCGAACCTGCTGACTTTCTTGGCCGCTACCACGGGTGTCATAATCGGCCCCTCTCAAGAGTTCCGAATGGGCAGAAGGAAATTTCCTATTATTTAAGGAAAAAATGCGCAAGAAGGGTGAAAACAGGGTCGAGCCGGGAGGCACATGCTGCGATTCCCCCCAACAAAATAATCGTTTCACGATTAGATGTCGAAAGTCAAACTGCCCGATACACAGATGGACAGGTAGTGGGTCAGTTTCCGGCAACCGCGTTTACCAGGACTTGTCGCTTCGCCAGCGTCTTTTGCTCGACCAAATTCCGAGTGAATGTCCAAATGCGGCCACAATTTTGATCCGCCATCATTCGAGTTCACGCTCCCATCAGGATAAGCCGTCTAGGAGGATGTACGAAGATATTCGTACATGTCGGCGAATGGCTTCGTAGATCAGTTCAGTTGCTGCGTCACCCAGCTGTAGTCTCAATTCGAGCGGTGATCATGTTGCACTTGGTCTGGGTAATCTCCTGGGGCAACACTGCGGTTAGTGCTTGGTTTGTCCGGGAATCGGAAACTGACCCACTCCCGATACACAGGCATATACAGGCCACGTGGCCATGACTTGCTCGACAAGCACTCGGAGCGGTAGGGTGGCGGCGCTCCGCATCTCGGTCCGAGCCGCACCGCGATAACTCCTGGATAGTCGGCATAACTGGCCAATCATGATGCCCGCGCGGACGTAACTCAAACGGATGGAAAGATTTAGGGGCGCGTGCACAGATTGGACCAGTTATGCCGAAAATAACCGGCCAAACTGTTTGATTATTAAGGCGCTTACGCTGAGGTTCAAACAGATTTGGACCGGTTATTTTTGGCAAACAGGAACTGATTCGGTTAGTTCCGGCTTGGCCGTGACTCGCCCCAGGACGAGAGGTTGAGTGGAAATAGAGTTCGAAAGACGTCGAACTAATGGGAACCGGAGGTGGGCGGTGGCGCAGGTTTCTCCGGGTACAGGCGGTGAAACTCCGCCTCGTCGTGCAAAGGGATGAGATCCGGATCGCGGCGAGCCCACGCGGAGTCCTTGAAACCCGCTTCCCAGGATTTACGCAGGGCATCCAGGGCATCCGACTTTCTGTTCAGTTTGCAGTACAGACAAGCTGCATTGTAAAGAATCGACGCTTCATTGGCGCGTAAAGTAACTGCCAGGTTGAGCTCGCGTAAGGCATCGTCCGACCGTCCCAAATAAGCGTAGTCGGAACCCAGCAGGACGCGCGCCCGCGCGTCTTCGGGCACTTGTTTCAAATGGTTTTCAAGCGCCGCCATCCTGCGCTGGCGCATGTTGCGAAGCCCTTCTTCTTTGCCCATCGCACCCAGACAGTTCAGGATGGGCACATAGACGTTGTAGTCTTCCCCGCTCGCTTCCACAGCGGTTTCCGCAATGTCCAAAACCTCCTGGTAGCGCCCCGCGGCGAACAGGGCGCGGCAAAGCAGGTAATGGGCGCCCTCACAGTCGTGTTTGCGTTCGATGGCCTTCTTGGCCATGCGCACGGCTTCGTCATGCAGTTCGGCTGCGTAAAGCACCCAGGCCTGGCTGACCTGCACTTCCGGGAGATCCCAGCGCAGAGCCACGGCCTTGCCGGAGGTATCCCGCGCGCGTTCCACCCACACCTGGTCGCGGCTGTAGTTGCAGAAGAACATGGCGCAGGCATTGGCGCTGGCGGCGTAGGCCAGGGCGAAGCTCGGGTCAATGGCCACCGCATTCTCGAACATTTGCAGGGCGAACTCGAGATCCTGGCGGGTCTGGCGCCGCGCGTAGCGCTTGCCGCGCAAGTAGAGGTCGTAGGCTCGCAGGTTTTCTGTGGGCTTCACTGCCAGAGCTTCAAGTTCCTCCGGGGAAAGCGTCACGCGCAGGGCCTCGGCGATCCTGCGAGCGATTTCGTCCTGAACTTCGAAAACATCTTTCATCTCGCGATCGAAACGATCAGACCAGAGCTGGAAATCAGTGTGCGTATCCACGAGCTGCACGTTGATGCGAAGGCGAGCGCCGGCGCGGCGCAAGGTGCCGGTGAGGACATAGGCCGCACCAAGCTGCTGGCCGACCTGCGCCGGAGTCACCGGCTTGTCCCGGAAGGCAAGGACAGTGGGGCGCGAAAAGATGTTCAATCCCCGAATCTTGGAAAGTTCAGTGATGACATCCTCGGTGATGCCATCACGCAGGTATTCGTCTTCCTTGGCGCCGCTTAGGTTTTCAAAGTAGAGAACGGCCACGGATTTTTTCGTTTGCTTGTGGACGCCGGCATCCGAATCGTTCTTCTCCCTCGACCGCCGTGTGCTGGATTCGAAGTCACGCTTGAGGCGGCTGAGGTCGGTCTTGAGCTCGGTGGCCGTCTGGCAGCGCAGATTTCGGTCCTTCTCCAAGGCCTTCTCCAGGATGCGCACAAAATCAGCGGGCAGCAGGGGATTCAACTCGGCAGCCGGCCTAGGGTCGCGGTTCAGGATGGCGTCGAAGATCACCGCCGAGGTGTCTCCCTGAAACGGGAGCGTTCCCGTTGCCATCTGGTAGAGCACCGTACCGGTGGAAAACAGGTCCGTCCGCGCGTCCACCAGTTGCCCGCGGGCCTGCTCCGGCGACATGTAGGAAACGGTACCCACGGCCGAACCTGGCGAAGTGAGTTCGTTGTTGAAAGCTTGGGTCTCGTCCTCCACCGCGGCTCCCTGGGCGATATCGCCACGGCTCATCTTCGCTAGACCGAAGTCCAGAATCTTCACCGGTCCGCGCTCGGTGAGAAACAGATTCGCCGGCTTTATGTCGCGGTGCACGATCCCCTTGGAGTGGGCCGATTCGAGCGCATCGGCGATCTGCATGCCTAGCACCAGCAGCTTGTCCATTTCCATGGGCTGCCGGCTCATCTTCTGCGCCAGGGTCTCCCCCTCAAGCAGTTCCATGACGATGAAGTGCCGGCGTTCGTGGTGTTCAATCGCGTGGATGGTGCAGATGTTCGGGTGATTCAGGGAAGAAGCGGCGCGCGCCTCGCGCTGGAAGCGCTCGAGCAACTGGCTGTCCTTGGCCATTTCCAGAGGAAGAAACTTCAAGGCCACACGGCGGCCGAGATGGGAATCCTGAGCTTCGTAGACCACACCCATGCCACCCGAGCCCAGTTTGCGCACAATCGTGTAATGCAAAAGGGACTGCGAGATGAGGGGATCATCTTGGTTCATATTGGGCGATTGATGGTATGCGGCGGAGGGGGTGCCGTCAAGGAGACCGGCGGGGGAGATCCGACCCTATTCTCAGCCCGATTCTCAGCATGTCGCTGCATCTCCATTCCTCTCGCGACTCTCCGCACATCAAGTCGAAGCACTATTATAAGTCATCCTGAGTGCTTCCTCTTCATGGGGATGGTTGGTGGAATCGCCTTTCAAAGCGAATATCGGCTGACCGACGCGCACAGCGAGATATCGATCCGGCCCTCGCGCAGCTCCCATTTTCTGAGCTCGAAGGTGCGCAGCCCTCGCTTAATGAGCGGCTCCTCTTCCATAGCCTGCCGCGCCTCTTCGATTGTGCTCGTCGATAGGATCGTCAGACCGTCGCCGACGAGGACGCCCTCCTCGAGGAACGGCCCGGACGCCCAGAGGCGCCCCTCCGCTTCCAGGGCGTTCATGTAGGCGAGGTGCTCGGCAACGAAGGGCTCGATTGCGCTGGCCGGCGCGGCGACGCGGTTGATCGCGACGAACAGCGTCTTCTTCAACATCGGTGCAAGCACTTCAGCGACCGCTTTCCTGGTATCGTTCGACATGTCGGTTCTCCTGTCAGCATTCGACAAGGTAGGCGTACCGCATAGCGATATCCAAGTAAGGATCTGCGTTACGGAAAGCTAACACGTGGCACTCGAACCTCAAATCTCAGACTTATCGAAAGCGGTTGATGTGCGCCGCTCGTAACTCCTGATAAAGCGCTTGCGTTGATTAGCCAACTCCGGGTTGTCGGCGATCACCGAGCATGGCAGCGGGCTGGGCGCTGGCGCTGGGTAGTCGAACGGACTTTCGCTTGGGGGAATCAGTTCCGGCGGCTGCGGGTTCGATACGAAAAGCGGGCGGACATTCACGAGGCATTCTTGTCCTTGGGCTGCGCTCTGATCAGTTGGTGCTTCCTGCGAGGGGATTGGGCAGCGGGTTGAAACTCAGCCTTGCCCGCAATATACATTGACCCGTCCTCACGTCCAGCTTACGATTGGGTGACTCCATGATCGGCCAAACCATCTCGCACTACCGGATCGTCGAGAAATTGGGCGGCGGCGGTATGGGAGTGGTGTACAAGGCCGAGGATGTAAAGCTGCACCGCTTTGTCGCCTTGAAGTTCCTGCCTGACGAGATTGCCAAAGATGCGCAAGCTCTCGCCCGCTTCCAACGCGAAGCGCAGGCCGCCTCCGCCGAAAGACGCCGATCCCGACATCCCCATCTGAAAGAAGCCAAGGCGGAGTATGCAAAGCTGCGGTGAAGCCTTGTTCTTTTGTTCTTTTTTGGTTCAGCTGCTGAAGCAGCGGTTTTGTTAGAGGTTCTTAGTTTGTGCCAGCAAGTTTGCTCGAATGAGAAGGTTGGCGGACGTCTTCTCGCCGATGCCCGCGCCGGTTCTGTGGCAAAATGCGGTGGTGCTTCAACGACTGACCGAGCGCAAAGAATGGAAGTTCTTCGCCGTTCTTCCGAAGGCGGCCCGTGGCTTGGCCGCCGCTTGGTGGGCATCCCTCCTCCTGAGAGGGATTCTGCCGGCGGCGTTCGCGATCGCGATGGGTGTGCTCGTGGGCGCCGTGCAGCGCGGCAAACCTCTCGCCGGCCCGCTTGCGTTTGTTGGCGTGATCTTCGTGCTGCTTCAGGTACTCAGCCCGATTCATCAAGCGGTCAGCGCCAATCTGGGCGACCGTACTGCCGCATGGCTCTATGACCGGCTCACCGAGGCCTGCGTGCGCCCGCCCGGTATGGGACACCTTGAGGATCCGACGCTCACCGGCGACCTCACCGTCGCGCGCGACTTCGATCTCGGGATGACTGGGCCGCCGCTGTCCATCTCCATGGATTTCATCGCGACCGGCATGGTCGAGATGATTGGAGGCGTCGCGTCCGCGTTGATCCTCGCCCGATATGCATGGTGGGCCGCGATCCTGCTCGCGGGCGCGTGGCTGGCGACGCACTGGATACTAAGCGACAGCGCGATCTGGCACGACCGCAATACCGAGGAGGTGCGCGGTGCGCAACGGGATGCCGACTACGCCTACCGGCTGGCGGTGGACCCGCCCGCAAGTAAGGAGTTGCGGCTGTTCGGCCTCAGCAGCTGGACGATCGACCGTTTCATCGCCCGACGTACTCGCTTGCACGAGCTGCAGTACGCGGCCACGCGTCTGCGCGAGCGCCCGGTCATCTGGAGCGTGCTCCTCGTCGTCTCCGCGAACGTCCTGGTGTTCTGGTTGCTGGCGAGTGCCGCTGCCGCTGGCCGCATCAGCCTTGGGGAAGTCGTCGTCTACATACAGTGTGCCATCGGCGTTTCGATGATTGCGTTCGGCGGATTCAGTTGGGCGCTCGACGGTGCTGCTGCCCCGGTCGCCGCGGTGCTGCGACTCGAGCCGGCGATGCGTCCCGCGGGAGGACTGCGCTCTGGCAATCGTTCTGCGGATGCGACACCAGCGCGCGAGATTCGTCTCCGTGATGTCACGTTCCGGTATCCTGCGGGCGTGCCCGTGCTGGAACACTTCGATCTCACGATTCCCGCCGGCTCCTCGCTTGCCATTGTTGGACAGAATGGTGCCGGCAAGACGACGATCGCCAAGCTGCTGTGCCGGTTGTACGATCCGCAAGTCGGGCACGATCGAGATCGACGGAGTCGACATTCGCGAGCTCGATCTCGCTTCGTGGCGCTCGCGCGTCGCGGCCGTGTTCCAAGACTTCATCCGCCTCGAGCTGCCATTGCGCGACAATGTGGCGCCGGTAGGCGCGCCGGACGACGTGGTGCGCGCCGCGCTCGAGTCGGCGGGAGCGGCAAGTCTGGCATCACTGGACACCGTGCTTGCCCGCGGATACGACGGGGGCACCGACCTGTCGGGGGGACAATGGCAACGGATCGCGCTCGCCCGCGCGCTGGCCGCCGTCAAGCTCGGCGCAGGCATGGTGCTGCTCGACGAGCCGACCGCGCAGCTCGACGTGCGGGGTGAAGCGGAGATTTTCGATCGCCTGCTCGCCGCGACACGGCATTGCACGACCATCCTGATCTCCCATCGCTTCTCCACCGTCCGCCATGCCGATCGTATCTGCGTGCTTGAGCACGGCCGAGTGATCGAACTCGGCACGCACGATGAACTGATGGCGCTCGGCGGCCGCTACCGAACCATGTTCGAACTGCAGGCGCAGCGATTCAATGTTCCCGACGAGGAGGGCACGACATATGACGTCCTCTCCTGATCGAAAGCGGGCAGTCGAGCAGACGATCCAGCCGCTGCCTCCCGCAATGTCGTCGATGTGGCGGCTGTGCAAGTTGGGATATCGCCACGAGCCGCGCTTGATGATCGCGGCGTTCGTGCTGTCGCAGCTCGCTGCACTGCCCGATGCGCTCCTCGCATTGTGGCTGATGCTGCTCGGCAAGGGCGTCCTCGAGCACAGACCGGGCTTGGTGCAAGGCGCGGCGATTGGCCTAGGGGTGACGGCCGCCGCGACCTGGTTTCTCCGCACGATCAGCACGCGCGTGCAGCGCCGTTTCCGTGACAGAGTTACGATTGCGCTCGAGGCGCATGTTGCGCGACTGCAGGCATCGATCGCGACGATCGCGCATCAGGAGCGCCCGGAGTATCTTGACCGGCTGTCGATTCTCCGCAATCAGGTGTTCGTGCTTGACCACATGTACGTGTCGCTGTTTTCCACGCTTGGCTGGATCCTGCGGCTGGCGGTGACCATGGCGCTGTTGGTGTCGATCCACCCGGCGCTCATCCTGCTGGCGGTGTTCGCGGTTCCGACCGTATTGACGTCGACGTGGCGGCCGGAAGTCGAGAAATCTGCGCAGGAGCGTGGGGCGCAAAGCAATCGGCTGGCGCGTCACCTGTTTACCATTGCCACGACCGCGCCGCCCGGGAAAGAAGTGCGGGTCACCGGCATCGCAGAGCGCCTCATTACAGAACGCCGGGCGGCGTGGGAGCGCGGGTACAAACCTATGGCGGCTGCTCGCTGGGGCTCGGCGTTATGGCATGCGCTGGCTTGGGCGATATTCGGTGTGGCCTATGTGGGCGCAATCGTGTTCGTCTCGTCCGGCCTGCGCGCGCCAGCCAGTGCAGTATTGCTGGTTCTGGCCGCTGGAGCACGGCTGTCGGCATACATCGGGGCCACTGTCGGCGAGATTGGATTTCTGCGCGGATTCTGGATGGACGGCTCGCGAAGGCTGGCATGGCTGGAGGACTACGCTGCTTCTGTGGCGGCGTCGGGCGAGCTGCCGGTTCCCGACGCGTTGCACCGGTGGATCCGGCTCGACCACGTATCGTTCGCCTACCCCGGCACATCACGCATTGTGCTGGACGATGTGTCGGTAACGCTGCCTGCGGGTGCGGTGGTCGCGATCGTCGGCGAGAACGGCGCCGGCAAGACCACCCTGGTCAAGCTGCTCTCGAAGATGTATGAGCCGTCCTCAGGTTCGATCTTTGTGGACGACACGCCGCTGGCGCGCATGCCGGCCGGAGAGTGGCGGGCGCGTCTCGCTGGAGCCTTCCAGGATTTTTTCCGCTTCGAGTTCCGGGCGGGACACACGGTTGGGTTGGGCGACCTCTCCCGACTGGACGACGAGCCCGCCGTAGTCGCGGCGGTCGACCGCGCCGGAGCGGGTGACGTCATCGCCCGTCTGACGAAAGGCCTCGACACGCAGCTTGGTCCGACTTGGCCGGGTGGAGTCGAGTTATCGTTCGGACAGTGGCAGAAACTTGCGCTGGCGCGTGGCTTCATGCGTGATCAGCCTCTACTGCTGATTCTCGACGAACCCACCGCCGCGCTGGACGCGGAGACTGAACACGCGCTCTTCGAACACTACGCCGCAGCGGCGCGCAGCGCTGGCGCGAGCGATAGCGGACGCCTCACGATCCTCGTCTCTCACCGTTTCTCGACGGTCCGAATGGCGGATCTCATCGTCGTGCTCGATGGGGCCCGGCTCGTGGAGGTCGGCACCCACGATGAGCTGATGGCCGCTAGTGGTCAGTACTCGGAGCTCTACAGCATCCAGGCTGCCGCGTACCGCTGACCACCTGTATGTTGGTCGTGGGTCATCTGGCGTCCGAACCGCTCAACTCCCGAGTGGTCGGCCAACCGTAGGTTAAGGCACCGCTCCCAACTTCCGGGTTGCGCGCCAGGAATCCGGCTTAGCCTCATCGATTACGTCCCCCTCAAATGCAACGAGCGGACCGCTTCGGGCTATACGCACTTACTCGCGACCCGCGAGCGAATTGACAATTCGCATCCACCGTCCTAAAGTTCCGTCGGACTGTCCTCGAGGCTTCTTGTGGTGAGCAAAGGCATCTTCGGATATACATCCCGATTAGGCTGCGTCGTTCTCCTGCTTCTTGTTTCCCCAAGCCGCCTCCATGCGCACACCGCCCCGCCCGCCCTCGGCCTCTTTCAGGATCAGGCTGACGTCGGCGCTCCGCAACGCGCTTCTCTCCCGGCGGTAAGTGGATGGTCTTCCTCTCTTACGGGAGCGACGTGACCGGCCATCCACCCAATAAGGATGTAGAGCTGCGCGTCATGAATCTTACTGGGGGCAAAATCGAAGGCAAGATCACGGTCCTGGCGAAGCTTTTTGGCGGGCAGGGCACGATCAACGTGCCCTCGTGGTCCCCGACAGCCTGAAGGTCGCCTTCGTAAGTTATCAATTGCTGCCTGCCGAGGAAGCTGAAATAAAATGAGGCAGCGGCAATGATTCAATGCCTGTGATCCCCAGGAGATAGGAATCGTTTATGCGTGTCGGAGTCTTTACGCCCCTGCTGTCGCAGCTTGCACTGCCGGCGGTCCTCAAGAAACTCGCGGCGCTCCATATCGATACGGTCGAGCTCGGCACGGGAAACTATCCCGGCGATGCCCACTGCAAGCTCTCCATGCTGGAAGATAGGGCGGCGCTGGCCGAGTTGCAGAGGGTTCTGGCCGATCACGGCGCCACCGTCAGCGCCTTAAGTTGTCACGGCAACGCGCTGCATCCCGATCGAGCCCGCGCGCAGCGGGACCGGGAGGTGAGCCGCAAGACCATCCGGCTCGCCGAAATGTTGGGCATCCCTGTGGTAGTCGACTTCTCCGGATGCCCCGGCGATTCGGCGCATGCCACCGCTCCCAACTGGGTCACCTGCCCCTGGCCTCCCGACTACCTCAAGGTCCTTGACTGGCAATGGAACGAGGTCGTCGCGCCCTATTGGACCGAGCACGCAAAGTTCGCCACTGACCATGGTGTGAAGATTGCCGTCGAAATGCATCCGGGGTTCGTAGTCTATAGCCCGGAGACGATGCTCCGGCTGCGCTCCATCGCAGGACCCAGCGTGGGTTGCAACTTCGATCCGAGCCATCTCTTCTGGCAGAGCATCGATCCCATCGCCGCCGTCCGCCTACTCGAGGGCGCAATTTTCCACGTCCACGCCAAAGACAGCCAGCTTTACCCGATCAACCTTCCGCGCACCGGCGTGCTCGATACCAAACCCTACAATGACGAGCGCGAACGCGCCTGGATCTTCCGCACCTGCGGCTACGGTCACGGAGCCGAATGGTGGAGTGAGTTCATCTCCACTTTGCGCATGTTTGGTTACGATTCTGTGCTCTCCATCGAGCACGAAGACAGTCTGCTCTCGCCGGAAGAGGGCCTGACGAAGGCCGCGAACTTCCTCAACTGCATCGTGATCCGCGAGCAGCCTGGCGCTGCCTGGTGGGTCTAGCCGGGGAGTCGAACATGCGTGGACGGGAAATACGATGAAACCAATAAGAACGGCAATCTTCGGCACCGGCTTCATGGGCCGGGTACATCTAGAAGCCCTACGGCGCGTGGAGTTCGTCGAAGCGGCCGCCCTAGCAGGCAGAACCGCAGAGGCGGCGCAACGCCTCGCTGCCGGCTTCTGCCTGCCCACGATTGCGACCGACTATCACGACGTCTTGCGCGATCCAGCGATCGATGCCGTCCACATTTGCACGCCCAATGCGCAGCATTTTCCCATGGCCAAGGACGCGCTCCAGGCCGGCCAGCATGTGCTCTGCGAAAAGCCACTGGCCACAACCGGGGAGGAAGGCGAGGAACTTGTCGCGCTCGCTGCGCGCCAGGGGTTGCACAACTGCGTCTGTCACAATCTGCGCCACTACCCCATGGAGCAGCAGATGCGCCGCCTCTGCGAAGACGGTGACCTGGGCAAAATCCTAGTCGTGCAGGGCACGTATTCCCAGGACCGGCTGCTCTACGACACCGACTGGAACTGGCGCGTCGAGGCCAAAGCCGGTGGCCCTTCGCGTTGCATGGCCGACATTGGCTCGCACTGGTTTGACATGGCCGAGCATGTCACCGGACTGCGCGTGACCTCTCTCTGTGCCGATCTCCAAACCTTCCACCCCACGCGCAAGCAGCCGAAGCAATCGGTCGAGACTTTTGGCAATAAGTTTATCGGCCCGGCAGACTATATTGAAACCGCCGTGGAAACAGAAGACTTTGGCGCGGTAATTTTTCGAATGGGCGGCCGAATGGGGCCACACACGCGCGGCAGCTTCGTCGCCAGCCAGTGTTCCGCCGGACGCAAGAATCGGCTCAGCATCGAGATCCACGGCACAAAGTCTTCGGTCGCGTGGGACCAGGAGCGTCCCGACGAACTCTGGGTAGGCTACCGCGATACCGCCAATCACATCTTCGTTAAGGATCCGTCTCTGCTCAAACCCACGGCGCGCAGCTATGCCGATCTGCCCGGTGGCCACAGCGAAGGTTACGACGACACATTCAAGCAAGTCTTCCGGCGGTTTTATGCGGCGATTGGCGTAGCAGGCGCAGCAGCCGAGTACCCGCAGTTCAGCGATGGCCTGCGGCAACTTACAATCCTTAACGCTGCGCTCGAGAGTCATCGGATGCGGGGCTGGATCGATGTTCCCACGCTTGCGGCCGGCAACCTGAAATCGGCAAGCGAAAGGAGCGCGTGTTGATATTCGCCGCCATTCTCGCCTTTTTCATTTATGGGATGATCGCAGCCATGTTGGGTACCATCCTGCCTGACCTGTCCGATCGCTTTCACCTGTCACCCAGCCAGAACGGGACCATCGCCTTTGTGCAAGCACTGGGGCTCATCCTTGCCTCGCTTGGAGTTGGGCCGCTGCTGGACAACGAAGGCAAGAAAGTCGGCCTCATCCTCGGCCTTGCCTTAATCTCGATCGCACTCTTCGCCTTGCCGCGTGCGCAGGGCTTCCGTAGCATTCTGCTTCTGCTGTTTCTGCTTGGAGCCGGCGGCGGCACGATCGTGACCGCCGCGAATGCTCTGGTCAGCGATGTAAGTGAGACGCATCGCGCCGCTGCGCTGAACATGACCAACCTTTTCTTCGGAATTGGTGCTTTCGCCACACCGTTCGTCTCCGCCAATCTCTTTCGGCGTAACTGGGTTCGCCTTTGCTATACCATCGCGTCTCTGACCGTAGTGACGTTGCTGATTCATGCCCTCACGAAAATGCCCGGACCAACCGGCGCCGGGCGTTTCGTGTTCGCGGACGCGGGCCCCGTGCTCGAGCGCCCGCTGCTTTTTCTGATCGGACTCTTCGTCTTTCTTTACATCACTTGTGAGGTCGGCGTGTGGAATTGGTTGCCCCGCCACCTCATCGCGCAGGGCATTTCCGAATCAGGTGCGCTCAATATTCTTTCGCTGGGATTCGCGCTCGGCCTGCTGATCGGCCGCGCCGCCGTCTTGCCGATTCTCATCCACATACCCGCCGTTACCGTTACGCTCGTCGGATCGATCGCGATGGCGGTTACGACGTTTCTTATGCTCCGGACCAACCGGCCTGTGGTGGCCGCCGTGCTCGTATTTCTTGCCGGTCTCTCCATGGCGCCGGTCTTTCCCACCACGCTGGCAATTGTGGGCGATGCCTTCCCGCGCATGACTGGCACCGCCATCGGCTTCGTGATTACGTGCGGATGGACTGGCCTCGCCGTCAGCTCTCGCATCATCGGCCTGATCGCCGGCGGCGAACTGACGCGGCTGAAAAGGGCGCTTCTGGTGATCCCCGCTTCCGCTGTACTGATGGTGGGCCTGGATGTGGCAATCAGAAACATGCTTCCTTAGACAAGCAAAACTCACTCCTTACCATCGGAAAGCTGTTCCCGTCGGTGCTAGGATGCTCAATCACGTAAAGTGCGTTTAGTTTGCTAAGCAAAAGCCCCGCCTTTATTGCACTTCGAGACACGGCGGGTTGCTTTTCTACTTGCCACTATGCGGCCGCGCTGGTGGGGCTTTGGGGTGCCAGCCGACCGGTACCCAGCGCACTCGGGCGGAGCGGAAAACGGCAATGGGCGGGCCGCCGATTCGAGTCGCGGGCAAATGAAAATGGACACTGACGAAGACTTCCTGCTGGAATCCTGTGGGGTCAAATGCCGTACTCCGCACCAGATCAAGCGCCGCGCGGCCCAGTTCGTCGGAGGAATCCTGCAGGGCCTCGGCATCGAGCACCGCGCCATCCTCTGCGCTGAGGATGGCGTGCACAATCACAGGCTGATAGAAATGGGAGGTGGGCGCGTCTGAAGGATCGACACGCAGCGATGACGGACGGCTTGCCCCCGATAAGCCAAACGTTTCCTGCGCCTCGCCCAGTTGCGGCGAGGGCTTGAATAGGTTGACATCCAGGTTAGGCGCGTCTTCCAGGCTCTCCAGGCGAATCTGCACAGCGAGTCGCCCTTCTTCGTAAACGGAAATCTGCCGGGGCAGAACGTGGCCGTGAAAATCGCCACCGTAGTAATCATACATGGCGTAGATTCCCGGCGCTTCCGACCACATGCGCAGCAAGCCGGTCGCTGGATCGACGCAATTTTCGCGTTCCCTCCAATCGCGCGGCCCGGGACCAGAAGGCTGCGAACGGATGAGCAGGAAGCAGGTCAACTGCTTGCCGTCCAACTCCACATCGGCGCCGCGAATTACGAAGGTCGCTATGTCGTACTGCACCGGCTTCAACAGCACCGTGCGGACCAACTGGATGCGCAGCGGAATCGGCTCCGACGCATCCGAGCCGTAGACACGGTGATCGGCCCCGACGCGGGTCACGCGCACGTCCCCCAATTGCGCCGTCCAGCGGAACTGGCCGAGGCCGTCGTAAAACTCCTCCATGGTGCCCCTGCCTTCCAACTGCGTCGCGCCATTCGTTTCAAATGAAACTTTCAGCGAATACGGTGCTTTGGCATCGTGGATTTCGAAATTCTTGCGCGCGCGGTCAAGCTGATCTATGGCTGCAGAGCGGTCGTCAGGCTTGGTGAGCGTCCGCGGATCGTGCGTCACCAGTTCGTGCGGGTCGCGTGGCGGAGGGTTGATTTGAGCGAGCAAAAAGGAAGACAAGACAGAAGAAAAAAGAAGAAGGATCCGAAGAGCCGAGACAGAGCGCGCATGAGGCCTCCTCAAATCGAAATGAGAGCCCGAGGTTCGGGCACAATTCTATATGGAGAGGTGCTGACTGGGCAATTCACCCACGGTGAATACCGCCTCTGCGATCGGTCATCATGCTTATCCCGACCGAGAATGATTACGACAATCGCCTGCGCTGTCTCGCGGTCCACGTTGGCACAGCGCTGGGCTTCACGGCATCGTCCCGACTGCGTATTGGGCGACCGTGGCTATGACGCGGAGTCAATCCGGCAAGGTCTGCGTGACAGGCGCATCATCCCGTTTCTAGCGAAGCGCAACACCGAGATGGCAGCGGACTGGGGCGATGGCGCTAGGGTGTGGTGGAGCGGGCCTTCGCTTGGCTGAACCAGTTCCGGCGGTTGCGCGTGCGCTACGAAAAGCGGGCGGACATTCACGAGGCGTTCTTGTCGTTGGGGTGCGCTCTGATCTGCGGGCGCTTCCTGCGAGCCGATGGGGTGGCGGGTTCAGGGTTGAAGTTAGCTTTGCCCGCAATGCATTGACTCGCCACAGTTTAGCCCTCTAATATGGTCGCTCACGGAGCGGCCACTTCATTGATCGGCCAAACCATCTCGCACTACCGGATCATCGAGAAGCTCGGTGGCGGCGGGATGGGAGTGGTTTACAAGGCCGAGGATGTCAAACTCGGTCGCTTTGTCGCCCTCAAGTTCCTGCCCGACGAGGTAGCCAAGGACCCGCAAGCCCTCAGCCGCTTCCAGCGGGAAGCCAAGGCTGCCTCTGCACTGAATCATCCGAACATCTGCACCATCTACGAAATTGACGACCAGCACGGCGAAGCGTTCATCGCCATGGAGTTTCTCGACGGCATGACGCTGAAGCACCGCATCGCGGGGCGACCGATAGAAATGGAGGCGCTTCTCCTGCTCGCCATCGAGATCGCCAACGCGCTCGATGCGGCCCACTCCAAAGGAATTGTTCATCGCGACATCAAGCCTGCGAACATTTTTGTAACCGAGCACGGGCATGCCAAGATTCTGGATTTCGGGTTGGCGAAACTTTCTGCGAGACCGGGAGCCAGTGCGGACGCAAACGCCGCGACCATTGACTCGGAAGCGAAACTCACCAGCCCCGGTTCGATGCTGGGTACCGTCGCCTATATGTCACCCGAGCAAGTCCGTGCCAAGGAACTGGACACCCGAACGGATTTGTTCTCGTTCGGTGCCGTCCTCTACGAAATGGCGACTGGGACATTGCCCTTCCGTGGAGAAAGCTCAGGAGTCATTTTCGACTCCATTCTCAACCGGGCACCCGTTCCTCCCGTTCGACTGAATCCCGATCTACCACTGGAGTTGGAACGTATCGTCACGAAGTGTCTGGAGAAAGACCGGAACCTGCGCTACCAACACGCTTCTGATGTTCGGACTGACCTGCAACGGCTGAAGCGGGACACGGATTCGGCGCAGGTGACAATAGGTTCGAAGATTGGAGCCGCAACTGGCATCGGATTACGGTGGAAGCTGATTGTTCCTGCCGCCGCGGCCGTACTAGCGTTGTCAGTCGGTGGTTACCTCTATTTCCACCGCACCCCCAAACTCACCGACAAGGACACCATTCTTTTAGCAGACTTCACCAACACGACTGGCGACGCGGTGTTCGACGGCACTCTGCGGCAGGGCTTGTCTGTGCAGCTTGAACAATCCCCATTTTTCAGCCTTGTGTCTGAAGCGGGCATTCAACAAGGACTGCGCTTGATGGGTCAGCCAGCCGATGCGAAGCTCACGCCAGAGCTTGCTCAAGACCTCTGCCAACGGGCGGGAGGTACAGCCGTCCTCGACGGCTCGATAGCGCAGATTGGATCGCAGTACCTTCTGACTCTCAAGGCTGTCAACTGTTCAAACGGGGAATTGCTGGCGAGCACGGAAGCTCAGGCGAGTGACAAAAACCATGTGCTTGATGCTCTGGGAAAGACAGCTTCGGAAATTCGGAACAAACTGGGCGAGTCGCTGGGTACCGTGCAGAAGTTCGATACGCCTCTTGAACAGGCCACTACGCCGTCGCTTGACGCCCTTAAGGCATTCAGCTCGGGCATTAGAGTTTTGACCACAGCAGGGCCGGGCGCGATTCCGTTTTTCAAGCAAGCCACCGAAATCGACCCGAATTTCGCAATTGCCTACGCATGGTTGGGCCGCGTGTACGGTGATATTGGGGAATCCGGTATCGCTGCCGAGTACACCCGAAAGGCGTACGAACTGCGTAACCGAACGAGTGAGCTGGAGAAGTATTTCATCACCGCTAACATCGATATCGTGGTTACAGGGAACATGGAAAAGGCCGAACAAACCTGCGAGCTTTGGATACAGGCCTATCCGCGCTCGGTGCCGCCCCATCTTTTCTTGACGGGGGGAATCTATCCGGTCATTGGACAATATGAGAAAGGGGTTGAAGAAGGCAGAGAGGCAGTCCGTTTGAGTCCGAATCTTCCAATCTCCTACGCCCTCCCCATGTTCGACTACATCGCTCTGAATCGCCTCGATGAGGCGAAGGCCAACTTCGGGCAAGCTCTCGAACGCAAACTGGATCACCCTTTCTTCCATATTGCTCTGTATGAGATTGCCTTCTTGCGGGAAGATGTGGCAGGGATGGAGCAACAGGCAGCATGGTCGGCGGGCAAGCCGGGAGTAGAGGACGAACTGCTCGGCTTGGAGGCCGATTCAGCGGCCTACTTCGGGCGGCTCAGGGAGGCCCGAGAGTTTTCCCGCCGGGCGATGGATTCCGCCGAACGGTCAGGAAACAAAGAAGCGGCGGCAACGTACTCTGCGCTGTCTGGTCTGAAGGAAGCTTTATTCGGAAACGCAGACGAAGCTCGACGGCGATCCACTTTAGCGATTCAGCGTTCGGCAGGCCGCGATGTGCAGTACGGCGCTGCGCTCGCCTTAGCGTATGTGGGCGGCGACGGGCAAGCGCACGCGCTGACCGACGATTTGGGCAGGAGGTTCCCGGAAGATACAATCGTGCAGTTCAACTACCTGCCAACCCTCCGTGCGAAGCTTGCGGTGAACAAGGGAAATGCTTCTGAGGCCATTGAGAGTCTCAGAGCCGCCGCTCCGTATGAGCTAGGGCAGTCCGGTTTTTACACTTGGAACGGCCTGTACCCCGTTTTTGTGCGAGGAGAAGCCTATCTGGCCGCGCATCAGGGCAGCGAAGCCGCAGCCGAGTTCCAGAAGATCCTCGACCACCGCGGGGTTGCGGTGAACGAGCCCATCGGAGCACTCGCGCATCTCGGCCTCGCCCACGCCTATGGGTTGCAAGGCGACACCGCCAAAGCCAAGGCGGCGTATCAGGATTTCCTCACCCTCTGGAAAGACGCCGATCCTGACATCCCGATCCTGAAGGAAGCCAAGGCGGAGTACGCGAAGCTGCAATGAAGTTTTTGGGGATCGCCTTCTTGCGGTCGAGGGTGAAGGTTCTGTTAAGCCTGTACTCCGGGCGCGAGTTCCGGCGAGATTTGCAGCGCAATTCTGCACAGCAGCAGCAGCGGTTTGGTTAGAGGCTCTTAAGCGTTCTAACTAGAGCTTGGTTGAGGAGGGATGTCATGAAACTGATTCTTATGCTGATGCTTACTCTTGCTGTCGTTGACGCTGACGGCGCTGCCAACACCACGCCCGGCTCGCCCATGAAAGTCGGCATAGTCGGCATGGTGCATGGTCATGTCGAGGGCTTTCTGAAGGGCGGCGGGCTCACGCCAGCCGGCGGAATTCTGAATCGCTCCGACGTTCAGCTGGTTGGAATTGTTGAACCCGACCAGAAACTTTTCGATTCCTATGCACAGCGCTATCATCTCTCCGGAAGCTTGCAGTTCCGCACTATACAGGAAATGGTTTCGCAAGCGCGTCCCCAGGCAGTGCTGGTCTTTACCGCTCCCAGCGAACACCGGCGAGTGATCGAGGAATGCGCCGCATTGGGCGTCCACGTGATGGTGGAGAAGCCTCTGACCATCAGCTACAAAGATGCAATCGCCATTCAGGACGCGGCGCAGCGCGGCAACATTCATGTGCTCGTCAACCTGGAAACGTCCTGGTATGCAAGCAATACGGCCGCGTTCCAGTTGCTGAAACAGGGCGCTTTGGGACCGATCGTGAAAACTGTGTTTCGTGACGGCCATCCGGGACCCAAACTCATCGGAGTCCAACGGGAGTTCCTCAGCTTCCTGGCCGACCCTCGGCAGAACGGTGCGGGAGCTCTCTTCGACTTTGGCTGCTATGGGGCGAATCTCATGACCTGGCTGATGGACGGCGAGACCCCGCTATCGGTGACCGCAGTCACCACGCAATTGCAGCCGAGCCTGTATCCCGAGGTTGACGATGAGGCGGAGATCGTCCTGACCTATAAAAACGCTGTCGCCATCGTTCAGGCATCCTGGAATTGGCCGTTCAACGTTAAGCAAATGGATGTCTATGGGCGCACCGGCTATGCCAAGTCAATCGACTCCGAACGGATCGAGGTCCGAAAAGAGAATGAGCCCGAAGGCCGGATCCTGCAGGGAGAGATGCTCACCGCACCCTACGACGATCCCCTGCACTACATGACCGCTCTCCTGAAAGGAGATATCCGGGAAGGAAACAGCCTCTCTTCATTAAGTAACAATATGACCGTCTCGGAAATCCTGGACGCAGCCCGCCAGTCCGCGAAGACCGGCAAGACAGTAAGTTTGCCACTCACCAAATGACGTTGAGTTCAACTTCCGAGCCATCACACTACACCGTCAATGCGCGCATAAAATCGGCGTCGATCTTCAGCGCTTCTATCGGCGGCATGTCAAACTCTTCCTGCTCCACAAAGGCGTGCTCGATGTGGGTCTTCTTTGCCGCTTCGAAAATGGGATGATAGTCAATCGAGCCGCGACCCATCTCCGTTGAAGGTGGAGGCGTAGAGCCCACCGCAGTGCCGTTCATCTTGAAATCTTTGACGTGCAGCATGGAAAACCGCATGGGGTAACGAGTGAGGTAGTCTGCGGGGTTCTTGCCTCCGACCACGACCCAGCCGCAATCCATCTCCATCGTTACTTTCGCCGGATCGGTCGCGCGCAATAATTCATCGTAGAACACCACGCCATTTTCAGCCCGGAACTCCGCCGTGTGGTTGTGGTAAGCGAACCGGATGCCTGCGGCATTGACGGACTCTCCGATGCGATTAAATTGTTCGGCATTCCACCGCCAATCGTCGAGCGTCATCGCGTCTCTGGCCGCGCGCGAGCCAGGGTCTTTCACACGCAACGGATCTTTCAGCCATGGCGACGCGCAGACGATGTAGTTGAGTCCCAGATCCTTGCCGAACTGAATCGTTTCATCCACCTTCGGCAACAGATCTCTCAAGGAATAATGGGCACTCACGCAGTGCAGGCCCGCCTGATCCATTGCCTGCTTCACCTCTCGAGGGCTGCGGCCGAAAAAGCCGGCGGCCTCCACTTCGCGATAGCCCAGCCCAGCGAGTTGCCGCAGCGTTCCCTCATAGTCCTTGGGCAGCAGATCTCGCACCGAATAGAGCTGCAACCCGATCGGCAGTCCTAGCGGATTGGCCATCAGCGGGGGTACGTTGCCCCATAGCGCCGCCCCGGCCGCCGAAGCGGAGGCGGTCTTCAAAGCGGTCGCTAAGAATGTTCTTCGTGAAATCCGATGCCTAAAGTGTCCAAAATTATGAATCATTTTCCGTTAGCCAAGTCATCCATTACAAATCAGCGAGAGGCTGCACTCATCCCCGAATCGTCTTCGCCGCCGCATCCCAAGTCGCAATCTTGTTCTTGAAATAGGCGTAGTTGGCGAGGTGGCAGCCGATCGCCGCATGGTTGCCAAACTCTTCGTTTTCCACGGTGGGCTTGCGGGTTCGAACCGCGTCGAAGAACTTTGCTTCGTGGGCCGCTATATCACTGTAGCCTTCGGGCGCAGAAAAAATCATAGCTTCGTCGGCCTGATAGTCGAGCGGCTCGGGCTCCGGATGTTCCGCCTTCCACTGCGCCAGATACTCCTGGCGCAGCCGCGCCGGCCATCCCAGCGTCGAATATCTCTCCGGCTTCGGGCTTATGTCCTGCGGCGTGAAGGTCAGCGTCTGGCCAATGATTTCCATGGTGCCTTTGGTACCGTGAAACCTGATCGGCTCACCGCCGGCATTATTCAGATTGCAGCGCAGCGCGACGCGAAATTTCGGATAGTCATAAAGCGTCTCGATCAGGTCCGGAAAGTCCCGTCCATCCTTCCAGCGAAACAGCCCGCCGCTCGACTGCGCCCGCTTCGCGACTTCATTCGTTCCGGAGATGAAATGAATCCCCGAGAGCAGGTGCACAAACAGGTCACCTGCCAGACCCTCGCCATAGTCGGAGAAGCAGCGCCAGCGGAAGAATCGCGCCGCGTCAAACGGCCGCTTGGGCGCGTCCTCCAGAAACGCATTCCAATCGATAGTCTGCTCGCTCGCATCCGGCGGAATCGGATACACCCACGCTCCGCTCGGCGAGTTGCGGTCCGACGAACCTTCGATGAAGAACACTTCGCCGAGCGCTTCCGAGGCGTAGATCTCGCGCGCCTTCTCGTAGACGATGGAACTTACGCGCTGGCTGCCCACCTGCAGGATGCGATTCGCCTTGCGCACCGCGTCCACCATGGCAAAGCCGTCTTCCACCGTGTGCGACATGGGCTTCTCGCAGTACACGTCCTTCCCCGCCGCACAAGCATCCACCACAATCCTGCGATGTTGATGGTCGGGGACGGCGACAATCACCGCATCTACATCATTGCGGGCCAGGATCTCGCGATAATTCCGCGTCGCCAGAACCTGTTTCTGCACGGACTCCTGAGCCGCCTCGCGCCGGCTGTCGTAGAGATCGCACACGGCGACACACTCGATGCCCGGCACCAGCAGTGACGCTTCCAGCAGTTGGCATCCGCGCGTACCCGTTCCGATCGCGGCAAATCGCACCCGATCGCTCGCCGCCACCGCACGGTCTGCGCCCCACATTGAAGCAGGCTCCAGCAAGGTGATCTTCGCTACGGCCCCCGCAGCAACGGAGCCTGCGCCGATCCGCATGAACTTGCGACGTGTCAAAGGATGCATTTTCCCGTCCTTCACACAAAACTCCTCCAGTCGCGCGCCCGGCGCTCACGGTAGCCCGGCACTCGAACTTCTCGAAGGATACGTTGGACCCGCCAAAGTCTAGGCAATTCTAGCCATGTCTTTCCCTTCTCGACAATCCCTCTCTCTCATCCCGGTCTCTCACACTGGCGGTGGTGATTGCGGGAGGTTTGTTGGCAATGAAGAAGTAATCCGGGAACCTCCAGTTGCTTCCTGCAGGCGTTCCAGAGCCGGGCTTAGGGGAAGCAAATGATCGGGTTCCGGGCGGATCGCGAACCCTTCCGACGACCCCGTACGTGATCAAGATGTGTACCGTCGATGGCTGGATTGGCCGGATCAGTACCTGAAGTAGCCGTGCCTGACAACTGTCAGACGGGGATGACGGTTCGAGCCGCCGACGTCGGCAAACCCTCCCTTGCCGGGATTATGGAAGGGTTGCCCGTCAACCGCTAAGAACGACGATTCACATAGATATGGCTCGATAAGTGACTTGGCGGCGATTACGCATCCATCGATAGCGACGCATGCTCTGTTACGAGGCGGCTCACTGCTCCCGCAGCGTCTTCATCGGGTCCAGCCGCGAGGCGCGGAATGCTGGCACGGAGCTCGCCGCCACGCTCACCGCGAGAAGCAGCGCCGCAGTCGCAGCCAAGGTTACCGGATCGGTCGGCCGTACCCCGAACAGCATCCCCGAAATCAGCCGTGTCAACCCCGCCGATGCCGCCATCCCCAGAACCACTCCCGCCAGCGCCAGCGTCAGGCCGCGCAGCACAATCATGCGCAGCGCATCCCCTCGCTGCGCCCCCAGCGCCATCCGCAGCCCGATCTCCAGCGTCCTCTGCACCACCATGTACGAGAGCAATCCGTACAGCCCGATTGCCGCCAGCGCCAGTGCAATCACCGCAAAGCAGCTGAGCAGAAATGTCTGAAACCGCGGCTGCGCGGCAGACTTGTAAAGATAGTCCTCCATCGTCGATACCTGGTAGACCGGCACGCTCCTGTCGAGCTCGTGAATCGCCGCGCCAATCGCGGCCTGCATCGCCGCCGGCTCTCCGTTCGTCTTCACCACCAGGTACGGATTCGTGATGAGCGCCTGCGCGTAAGGCAGATAATACTGCGGATCGGCATCCGCGGTCAGGCCTTTGCGCTTGATGTCGCCAATCACTCCCACAACCTCGCGCACCGGATGGTCGAAGAGGTCGTCACCCACGCCGACCTGAATGTGCTGCCCGATCGGATTCTCATGCGGAAAGTACTTCTTCGCAAAAGCCCGATTGACGATGATCGTCGGCTGTCCGGTGAGGCCGTCCTGCTCCCCGAAGTCGCGGCCCGCAATCAGCGGGATTTTCATCGTCTCAAAGTACCCGGGCATGGCCAAGCCCAGCGATTCGCTTGGCTGGTCTCCCTCGGCCACCGGCCTTCCTTGAATGTTGAAGCTCACCGTCGCGTTAAACCTGCTCATCGGCAGCGGCCATCCCGCGGAAACCGCCTGCACCCCGGGCAATGCCGAGATCCGCTCGAGCAGCTGCTGGTAAAAAATGTAGTGCCGATCGTGGTTCGTCTCGTCGAAGGGCACTCCCACGCGGCTGGTCAGCACATGCTTTGAATCGAAGCCCGGATTCACGTCGAGAATGCGGACAAAACTCCGCATCAGCAGCCCTGCGCCGATCAGCAGCACCATCCCGATCGCCGTCTGCCCCACCACCAGGCCGTTGTGCAGCCGGTGCTGCGCCCTGCCGCCGGCCAGGCTGCGCCCTCCCTCGCACAGAGCGCGTGCCGGCGCGGAGCCCGACAGCCGCCACGCGGGAAACGCGCCAAAGAGCAACCCCGTCGCCACGGAAACAATAAGAACAAAGACCAGCACACGCCCATCGATCGACGCGCTTTCCATGCGCGGAATCTCAACCGGCATCAGCGTCAGCATTGCCCGGATCAGCCCGAAGGCCAGCGCAATCCCCGCAATTCCGCCGCAAAGCGAGAGCAAGAGCGACTCAAGCAGCAGTTGCCGGATGATCGCCGCAGGGCTCGCGCCAATCGCCGCCCGCAAGGCAAACTCCGCGCTGCGCCTCGACCCGCGCGCCAGCAGGAGCCCGGCCACATTCGCGCACACCAGCAGCAGCACCAGCGAAACGGCGCCAAACAGAACCCTCAGCGCAGGCCGCGTGTCGCCCGTCATGTGCGCAAGTTCCGGCTCCACAAGCGCCGAG
The DNA here is from genome assembly GCA_963714225.1 of uncultured Acidobacteriaceae bacterium. Taxonomy (GTDB): domain Bacteria; phylum Acidobacteriota; class Terriglobia; order Terriglobales; family Acidobacteriaceae; genus Sulfotelmatobacter. The sequence continues at coordinate 101,588 of CAVQNY010000025.1, forward strand.
CTGTACTGCTTGTTGTTGTCGGGATACTGGCGAGCGAGATTGCCGGCAATCACGCTCAGATCGGCCTTCGCCTGCTCCACCGTCACGCCCGCCCGCAGCCGCGCGATCACGCCTAGCGTGTTGAATCCCCGTTGTTGCGATGCCGGACTCTTGCCCTCCGCTTCGTCGGCAATCGACTTCCAAAATACAGGCGCCGGATTCTCAATGGGAAACTCGAATCCCTTCGGCATCACGCCCGCAACCGTGTAGCTGTGGCCGTTCATCGTGATCGACTTGCCCACAATCTCCGGCTCGGCTCCAAACTGCGACTGCCAGAACGAGTAGCTGAGCATCACCGCGCGATTACCCGGCTTCTCATCCTCCCAGCTAAGGTCGCGGCCCAGCATGGGAGCCGCGCCCAGCACCCGAAAGAAATTCGACGAGACCGTCTGGATATCCAGCCGCTGCGATTCGCCCTTTAGCTCCATCGTCACCGTGGCGCCCACATAGGACGCAATCCCATCCAGCGTGTGGTTCTGCACGCGCCAGTCAAAGTAATCCGGGTAGCTCAGCGACTCGGGCGCAACGCCGGGCAGCGAGTGGTCCTGTTGGCTCACCCACACCAACCGCTCCGACTCCGGAAAGGGCAGCGACCGCAGCAGGACCGTATTCACTAGGCTGAAGATCGCCGTCGTCGCGCCAATTCCGATTGCCAGAATCAGCACGCCGGTGATCGTAAAGCCCGGTGCTCGCATCAGCAGCCGCATCGCATAGCGCAGATCCTGCATCAGCCGCTCGAGCCGTGTCCATCCCCACGCCTCGTGCGTCTGCTCCCGGATCAGCATCTCGTTGCCAAATGCACGGCGCGCCGCGTAGCGAGCCTCTTCCGCGGACAGCCCGTTCTCCCGCTGCTCCTCTTCTTCGAGCTCAAGATCGCTCTCAAGCTCGCGCTCCAGCTCCGCATCCCGCTTGCGCCACCATCTCATCTCAGCTCTCCTCAGCGGCGGGCCACATTATGCGCGCCACTGCTTCCGCCATTCGCTTCCATTGCGATTCTTCGACCACGAGTTGTTTTCTTCCCTTGTCCGTAAGCCGGTAGTACTTGAATTCCCGGTTGCGATCTGGAGCCATCTCCCATTTGGAGGTGACCCATCCTCTTCGCTCTAACCGGTGCAGCGCAGGGTAGAGAGAGCCGTGCTGCATCTGGAGAAAATCGTTCGTCGTCCGCTGGATATTCTTGCCGATCTGGTGCCCGTGCATCGGCCCATACAGCAGCGTGCGCAGGATCAGCATGTCCAGCGTGCCCTGCAGCAGATTCGCGCGTTGTCGTGCCTGTTCTATAGTCATGGTAGATATTCGACCCTCGATGGAACACGATGGTAGATATTCGACTGTCGATTGTCAAGCATCTTGCTCAGTTCTCGAATGATGACTTGAGGGTAAAGCACTCATTGAGGTTCTGGGCATGTCGGCCAACCGGAAGTCCAGAAACGAGCTTTCGGGGAAGTCGCTCCAACGGCTCCCTTTGCGCCTGACCCGTTTTCGAAAGATCTCCTCGAAGCCGACTTCGGGGTAATGTCCGTTTGAGAGTCCGTCTTCAGGCATAACATTCCGGTTGCCCCTTGATCCAGACGCATCATCTACGGACCGAAGAGTGGTTCAATTAAGACTGCTGTCGGCAGTTTCTTGGACTCATTCACCCGCGGTAGAGGACACTATCGTCCCTGAGAAAAGGGGCATGATCTAAACTACGTCGTAACGGGATCGATCCGGGCCGCAACGCCCATATCTATCTGTCGACAGTGATCGACAGTACCGTGAGACATTTGCCTGCGCGTTCAGTTGGCCACTGGCTATGGCCAAGCGGGGATAATTGTGGTGGAACCATTTCGGATTCACGTCGCAGATGAGATGCTCAATGATTTGCGGGCACGGTTGCGCAATGCAAGATGGCCCGACCAGATACCTGGTATAGGTTGGGAACAGGGCACCGAGTTGAACTGGTTACGACGCCTCGTATCCTACTGGGCCGACGAGTTCGACTGGCGTGGCTGGGAGCGAAGGCTCAACGCGTTCAACCACTTCACCTGGGAGGGCATCCACTTTGTGTACCAGCGTGCAGCATCAGGTCGGGGTGTGCCGCTCATTCTCACGCACGGCTGGCCCAGCAGTTTCCTCGATTACATGGACATGCTGCCCATGCTCGAGCACTTTGACGTGGTCATACCCTCCCTGCCCGGGTATGGTTTCTCGCCGCGCCCACCCAGGGTCGGCATCAACTACCGGTACGTCTCGCAGCGCTGGCACCGGCTCATGTCTGAGCTTGGATATTCCCGCTATGGTGCGAGCGGTTATGACTTTGGGGCCGGGGTGACGACGATCCTAGCGCTAGACCATCCCAAGTCGGTGATCGGGATCCATCTCACCACACTGGAGTCGGATCTCGCCCCCGTCCTGGACGATACGGAGCTGTCCGATGCCGAGCGTTCGTACCTTGCGGTGAGCCGGGGCTGGGATACGACGGAGCGGGGCTACAGCGCGATCCAGTCCACCAAGCCGCAGACGGTCGGCTATGGACTCAACGACTCCCCGGCAGGGCTCGCGGCATACATGGGTGAGAAGTGGCACTCGTGGAGCGACGTTACGCCGACCGACGACTTCCTCTGCGCCACGTTCACCCTGTACTGGATCACGCAGAGCATCACCTCGTCGATGCGCGACTATTGGGACAATCGCTGGCACCCGGTTAATCCCAGCTACGTCAGCACGCCCACGGCGTTTGGTGTTTTCGCGCACCAGATCGTTCCCGAGGGCGAACTGCCGCGCTCGTATTTGGAGCGCCTATACAACATCCAGCGCTGGACAGTCTTTCCGCGCGGCGGACACTTCGCCCCGGCTGAGGAACCAGCGGCGGTCGCAGGGGACCTGACCGCCTTCTTCCGCGGCCTAAGCTGAGGCTATGCTGACGATCTGCACTTCCAAATGCGGGTCTATAGCACAACGTGTGGGTGATCCACTAGAACAAACAGCGAACTGCGAAAAGGACGCCGGGCAAAAAACGCCCGGCATCGTCGTGTTCTTGGACCCAGGGCCTCCGCTCTGAAGGTTCACCAAAGCATCTGCGTAAGAGCAAAACCAACCCCAACAGCAAAACCCTCAGTACGACGTCGGCAATCGTGCCAGCGGTACTGAGGGCTTTGCATGAGCCGATGATGCTTCGGAGCCACCCCCGTCGCCTCGGCCTGGGTCCTTCCTCTGGGCACGACCCCCGAGGAAGATTTTCAGCCTATCACAATCGAGCTGCGAGAAGACGCCGAGTCGCCAAAGAGGAGAGAAAGGAGAGGAAAGAAGCGAGGAAACGTTGAGGAAAAGATCGAGATCGTGCAGGCGCCGGTCTCCTCTGAGTTCGTTAGTCTGAAGTTGCGACACACCAAATCCAACGAGCCAGAAAGAGACCGGCGTGCAACTTCAGCTTAAGACCATTTTGAACCAGGTGCAACACCTGGTCGGATTTATTTACCAAGAGATCGAGCTGTTCGCGAAGAAGGATGAGCCCTTGGCCATCAAGGTCAAGATCACGGCGCATGAGGGTCGCCCACGCCGGTGCTCGAAGTGCCTGAAACCGGCGCCGGGCTACGACCGGCTGCGCGCCCGGCGCTGGCTGCATGAGCCGGTGTGGGGCATACCGGTGTATTTCTACTACACCCCGCGCCGGGTGAAGTGTTCGGAGCACGGCGTGGTGGTCGAGCACATGCCCTGGAATGTGGGCAAGCGTCCCTACACGCGGACCATGATGTGCTTTCTGGCGCGCTGGGCGCGGCGGCTAAGCTGGGGCGAAACGGCCAAGTGCTTCCAGACCAGCTGGGAAGCGGTCTATCGCTCCGTGCAATGGTTCGTCAAATGGGGCCTGGAGCACCGGAAACTGGAAGGGGTGAGCGCCATCGGCATCGATGAGATCCATTGGGGCAAGGGCAAGGGGGCGGCCGCTTTTCTCACGGTGATCTACCAGATCGACAGTGGCTGTCGGCGTCTGCTGTGGGTGGGGCCGAAGCGCACCCAGGCCACGCTGCAGCGAGGCTTGCAGGCGCTGGGACCGGAGGTGGTTAAAGGCCTCAAGTTCGTCTGCTCGGACATGTGGAAGCCGTACTTGCAGGTGATTGCCAAGCAGGCGAATCAGGCCTTGCATGTGCTGGATCGCTTTCACATCACGCAGCATTTGAATAAGGCCGTGGATGAGGTCCGTCGTGGGGAAAGCTCCCGTTTGCGGGCGGCCGGCAAGGCAAAAGCCGAGCAGCTGAAACGCATGCGTTGGAAACTGCTGCGCCGTGGCGCTTCCGTGCGGGGGCGTGCACGGGAGAAACTCCAGCGTCTAGTTTGGAGCAAGCTGGCCACCGGCCGAGCTTGGCAGTTGAAGGAGAGCTTCGAGGGTTTCTGGCGTTACCGGCATGTGACCTACGCGCGAACCTATCTCCAGGTTTGGTGTGCGCGCGCCATGCGCAGCCGACTTGAGCCTATGCAGAAAGTCGCCCGCATGTTGCGCGCACACGAGGAACTCATCTTGAACTGGATGCGCGCCAAAGGCGAGCTTTCGAGCGGCGCCGTGGAAGGCTTGAACAACAAAATCCGAGTGATGACCAGACGATCTTACGGTTTTCGTACGTACAGAGCCATGGAGATCGCGCTATATCACACACTTGGCCGACTTCCCGAACCAGCGCCTATCCACAATTCCTGCTGAGGAGGCCCAAATGCAATACCCTAATTAAGGAGCGTCCTCAGCTCTTTTCTTTGGCTTCATAAATTCAAAAGCTGGATTGTCGGCAAACCTTACCCTAGGGATAAGGTCAGGTTGGCCCGTCGTTCGGGAGGAATCTCAGCGATTGTCAGGAAGAATGGAAGAATACGACCGTCTGTGCGAAAGACTTGAGTATTAAACTTAACTGGGTATGTGCTTGACTCCGGTAACCACAATGGGTAGCCTTTGGCGGTGGAGGATTACCCACGGAACCTGAGGGAGTTTGACACGCGGTTCTGGAGTGAGGAGGCGTGTCGAGAGTACTTGTTCAAGCTGCGCTGGCCGGATGGGTTTTCTTGTCCCCGGTGCGGCGGCAACAAGTCGTGGCCAGGTCGCGGTATCTTGCGGGAATGCGCCGCTTGTGGATACCAGTGCTCAGTCACGGCGGGCACGATCTTCCAGGACACCCGGACACCCCTGCGGTTATGGTTTCAGGCGATGTGGTGGATGACGACCCAGAAGAACGGAGCTAGTGCTCTCGGTCTACAGCGTGTGCTGGGTCTGAAGCAATATCAGACCGCATGGACGTGGCTCCACAAGTTGCGGAGCGCGATGGTGCGTCCGGGACGCGATCTGTTGACCGGACGGATTGAAGTTGACGAGTGTTATCTGGGCGCTCTGGAAGAAGGTTTACGCGGTCGCCTGATAGAGTCCAATGCGCTGATTGTAGTGGCCGCTCAGGAGAATGGCCGGGGTATTGGGCGA
>CAVQNY010000026.1:0-148839 GCA_963714225.1 uncultured Acidobacteriaceae bacterium
GGGCTATTCGCAACTTACTGCCTGCGGTTTTTAACCCGTCATTGAAGTCCACGAAAGTGTCAGCCGACCAGAGCCGTTCGCATTCGCGAAATAGGTGCGTGCTATACCTTGCACGTCGGCCAGCAAGCCACAATTTCCACCTTCTCAACGCTACACGTCGACCGGTTTGGCACACCTTTCGAGTCGATGCCTCCTTCGACAAACAACAAGGCATTACAGGCGCCCCGACGTATTTTCCCGCGAGCGCTCCGGGCCTGTGGGCGACATGCAGTTTATTCGAGGGATTGTGGCAGCGGCGATTAGCATGTAAACTTCTGCACGGCTGCACGGAAGCCGACACCCGGGTTAGCCAATATGTGTAAACGTCTTTTCTTGCTCGTAACCCTCCTCTTGCCCCTGCTGGCACCAGCCCGAGATAAGCCGGAAAACTGGGTCGAAGTGCGCAGCCCGCACTTCTCGGTGATCTGCAACGCGAACCAGAAAGAGGCGCGCCGCGTCGCCGATCAGTTCGAGCGCATGCGGGCTGTCTTTCACACACTCTTCCCGAAGATACAGATCGATACCTGGGTTCCATCACCGTACTGGCCATTAAGGACGAAAGGATTTTCGCGCGCTGGAACCGGCGGAGTATCTGGCAAAGGGACAACTCAAGTTGGGCGGACTATTCCTTGCGCGGGCCGGACAAGAACTACATTCTGCTGCGGCTCGATGCCGACGGAGAGCATCCGTATGCGGTGGTCTATCACGAATACACGCATCTGCTTATGAGCAAGGCGGAGTGGATGCCGCTATGGCTCAACGAAGGGCTGGCGGAGTTTTACCAAAACACCGAGATCCGCGACAAGGATGTCGAACTCGGGGAGCCGAGCCCGGAGAACGTGCAGTTGTTGCGGGAAAATCGGCTGCTCCCTCTGGCAACGCTCTTTGCGATAGACCATACATCGCCGTATTACCACGAGGAAAACAAAGGCTCGATTTTCTACGGTGAGTCGTGGGCGCTGACTCACTATCTCGAACTGAAGGATTATCGCGACAAGTCTCATCGCGTAAGCGACTACGCGCAACTGCTGGCCCAGAACGTTGACTCCGTGACCGCGGCCACGCGAGCGTTCGGAGACCTGAAGCAACTGCAGTCGACGCTGGAATCGTATGTACGGCAAGCAAGTTTTTCATATCTCAAAATGCCCGGGGTTACGGAGGTAGATGACACCGCCTTCCAGTCTCATGCGTTATCCGCTTCGCAGGTCGACTGCGATTCGCGCGGATTTTCTCGCCTATAACCAGAGAACTGCAGACGCCCATGCGCTGCTCGACCAGGTATTACGGGAAGATCCGAATAACGTGTTGGCGCATGAAACCATGGGCCTTCTGGAATTTCGTGCGCAGCATCTCGAACAGGCGCGGAACTGGTATGCCCAGGCGGTAAAGCTGGATTCGCAGAGTTACTTGGCTCACTACTATTTTGCCGCGATTTCGATGGATCGGCACTCTCGATGCGTCGGCGGAGAGTCAAGTAGAGAGCAGCTTGCGAGCCAGCATCAAGCTGAATCCCAAATTCGCGCCGAGTTATGACCGGCTGGCGGCGTTCCTGGCGATGCGCCGCCGTAACCTGGACGAAGCCCGCCTGATGGCATTGAGCGCGGTCCAACTGGAGCCGGAAAACTTAATTACCGGATGCAAACAGCAAATGTCCTGCTGCAGATGGAGCGCGGCAAGGATGCTGTAAACGTGATTCACAATGCCATGCACCTGTCCAGTTCTCCGCAGGAGACTGCGATGGCTCAGGACTTTCTGCGGCATGCAGAGGAGTACGCACAGGCGCAGGAACAAAACCAACGCCTCGGCGAGCAAATGAAAAAAGGTAAGAAATAGGGACAGTTCCTGAGGGGCGTCCCATGAAGAACTTCCAACTCTCCGCCATCCGTGGTGAAGCTGACCGCATTCGGGATAGCCATAGGGAGCGAAATTCTCGAACGATTCGGTACAAATCTCTAACGTAAGGCGCTGACCTTTGTGGGCGTCGTGCCTGCGTCCTCAAAAGAAAATGCGATCGCCACATTGGGATGTTCTTTTCCGCGGATCTCCACGTATGGATAGACAAAATAGTTTAGCGGGGGGCCTTCTTGAGCGGGGGCGAGTTTGAGATCCCGTCCTTGCGTGAACTGCACCCGGTTCACGTCATGTGCGCCAAAAAAGTAATCGTGTTTCTCCTGGTGCTTCCACGCCTCCGAAATATCGACCGGCACCCATCCCACTGAATCAAGATAAAACTCGGCCCAGCAGTGGTATCCGGGAATCTCGGCGGAATGCTTGTCGGCCGGGAGCGGGAAGCCTATCTGAAAGCGCGCTGGAATCTTCTCCGCGCGCGCCATCGAGATAAACACGGAGTGGAAATCCGTGCAGTTGCCGTGCTTCGCATTGCAAGCCCAGAGCGTGTCGCCGTGTCCCCAGCCAGTGCCGCTCTTGTCATACTTCATCGTGCGAAAAACGTAGTCGTAGATGTCCTTCGCCTTTTCGAGGGGTGTGGTTGCGCCGTTTGTTTCCTGTTCGGCTAGCTGCGCAGGAACGCCGGTGACCGGCACTAAGTGGTCCGGTCCCAGAAACCGCGCCAACTCGACGCCAGGCACCTTCGCGGACGGCACAGCACCCGCTGGCTTCCCGTTGACCAGCACGACGTGCTCTTTTCGAACAACGTCATAGTCCACCGAAAACTTGTACTCGTCCTTATCGGGCTTCGAAGCTTCTGCGTATAGCACCTCGTTCCCGTATTCCGGCTGCCGAACCTGCTTCAGCGGTAAGTCTCCACTCTTGGAAGTAACTTTCACCTCCTGGAAGGCATCGGAGTGGGCCAGAGGAATCCAGACACGCAAGCGCTCGCCGGGGCTGACATTCTTCACCGTGAATGCGTAATGAAACGTGAAATGGCGTTCATTCTGAGCAAGAGCCGGCAGAGACGAGAATACGAGGAGCAGAGAGAGCAGAGGTCGACGCATCATGACGTATCCTTTCGACGAGGATCGCGTTTGTTTAAGCGCTCTGTGACCGGCAACGGCCAGCGGACATCCCCGGCGGGGGCTGTCGTGAGCGAAACCGCAGCCGCGCGGTCGCGGTGTGCATCTGCTCATGGTTCGAAGCGCACGTTCGCAGTCTGCAGGTTGCGGCAGCGTCCTGTCAAATCCCGCTCTCGATTGCAAAAGCCGCGCGCCAGAAAGCGCTACCGACAACGTTGACATCCACTGGCAGGAACAGGCCGGAACCGTTTTACCGATTCAGCGGGATTCTAGCTGTCACGAGTTCGCCGGGATACACTCATTCATAAGCTATTCGCGGCATCGGTTCGGCGCAGGAGTTGGCACGCCACCGAAGTTGATCGAGTCGAATCCAGATCGAGAGACTGCTGTCCAGATTGGGTGGATCGTGCAGCACCACAAACTTGCCTTAGCCAGTCAGTAAGCCGGTTGCCAGCAATTCCTCTCGCGCAGCGGATGGTCGCCGCATTCGGAGTGGTATGCGAAGTGACTCGGCGTGTTCACGCAAACGCCCGTTTTCAAAATTGCCCCGAAAAGATAAGATTTTGGTTCGCGACAATCAATGCCTCTGTGGATTCACTCTGGAAGGCATTTACGTGGCTCGGGTTTAGTGAGGGTTCTAGCTATGGCTTCTCTTTCCGATTCTCTGGTTCGGCACTTGTTGGAAAGCCGTTACATCGCGTCGCTCGCAACGAACAACCCAGACGGCTCCACCCACATGGTTGCGGTGTGGTACTGGTTTGATGGTGCGCATGTTTATATAGCCACGTCCACGCGCACCCGCAAGGCTCGAAATCTGCGGTCGACGCCCAAAATCTCGTTAATGATCGACTCCCGCGACCCCGCAGCATCATGCGGCATAAACATCGTGGGCACTGCACAAATCTTGACGGGTGAAGTGTCACGGAAATGGAATGGGCGGGTTCATGCCAAATATCTGAGCGACGCCGCACTCGCGGACCCCCGAGTTGGTCCAGTGTTCGCATCGTGGGATGATGTGACAATCCAGATCACACCGACCTCGGTCATCGCTTGGGATATGCGCGAAGCAGATAGGCAAGTCTTTGGCAGCGCGTTCGAGAGCAACCCGTCATACCTGTTGCCTCTGGAACGTTGAACGGACTGGCAAACGCAGACGCACCATCGTGGTTCCGTGATGAAACACGATTTCGTCTGTCATTGTGATCCCTACTACGCCGCCTCAGCGCCCACGCTGCAATGAGCGCCTTCGGAATCGACGAACTGGGCAAGTACGCCGCCGAAATCCTGCTTCTTTGGGGGCATGCTGAAGAGCACGCCTTTGGCGCTCATGTCCCGGTAGAAAGCCTCCACGTCGGCGACAGTGAAGCCCAATTCGACTTTTCCGGCTGGATTCTTGTCGGAAGCCGGGTGCAGCGCGAGAGTGGTTTCGCCCGTCACGAACTCGCTCCAGCCGGGCGACTCGAACTTCACCTTTAGACCGAGCACCTCACGATAGAACTTGACGGCTTTATCCATGTCGTTGACAAACTTGATCGCGTATTTAAACTGTGTTCCTTGCATTTGTCCCCCTTCCATTGGACTGAGTGCTCATTATTCTAATTGAGGAGCGGAAGTGCGCGAGAGTCCAGCCAGCGCTTTTTCAAGGTGGGGTGCTGCGTCCACGACCGGGCCGCCAGCGAAGACAGGCGGGGAATTGTCCCATTGTGCTTGCTTCCCATAGAGTACGGCCAAGTCCCAAAGTATGCCCCTGCGCTGGCAGCAGCTTGGCTCCGAGGAAAGTCGGTGCTGCAACTCTCGTGCCACGAGATGGTCACTGTCCCAGTATTGGATAACCCGCGCGTCCGAAATTCGGGATTGAACCATCCCACTCGGTCGCGACCAATCTGTCGGCAGGATTGGCTCCCACACGACAAAGACACGGATCGGCAGTGAACGCGTCTGTTCCAGCAATTTTTCGATTGCGGACGCCCCCCGCAAGCAGGTCGGTCAAGTCGGCGACAGCAACAGCACCAACCGGGCTTCATCACCCGCGCCATTGAAATCATGCTTAAACTGGTCGAGGTTATTTTGTGGCAGTGAAGTGAGCGGCGGTTGTCCCTGTGGCGTTCCTTTCGACAGCCAGAGATACCAGACGATCAAGACCGCAGCAACGATCCCGACCAGCCAAAACACGTATTTGACTCTTCGCGTTGGCATGTCTTACCCGGCAATCAAGCTGGCTATCACTTGGGGGAAAAGGATCACAAGAAGGACGATTACAGCAGCGCCCCAAAAGAGGGCGATGCTCAACGGACTTCGCTTTTGACATCGATTGCGCCGAACGTACAACTGAATGAAACCGACGCCGAGGAGGATGACTGCACTGATCAGCAACCAAGGACGCAATGACTGCAACCGGACGCTCGCTCCCGCCAGCCCCAGCGCTCCCAGAAACGTGAGCGGTAAGCAGCAAGACAGGGTCGATAGCACGGCGATCGCTGCTGCCACAGGCGTTGCTCGTTCTGCTACGCGCATGCGAATTTTCACTTCCTCCGCTTCGAGCCTGAAATTGCTACCCGCAACAACTCCTCTGACGGAATGCCGCTCCGATTTTCATAGAGGCGACAGGCTAAGCTGGGTACCCCCGTCTGAAGTGGTTCGACATCCTCACCGTTGACGCGAACGGTGGGAGAACCGGGGAATGACAGTGCCTTCGCCTCAACTTCGGTGGTCACAGGTATCCCCTGAATTCCAACCTTGACCGCTTCGGATGCCAAGACCGCTTGAAGTCTCTCGAACGTAGGCTGGTAGTTCTGGCAGCCGGGGACGTACAAAAGCTCAATCTTCATTGACTCATCCCTGCTACCTCTTCGAGCACCGGGCAACCGCAGGCTGCGTGCCGACGCCGATGGTTCAGTTCGCGGTTACACTTTCGCAAATCCATTTCTAGCTCCGACTCCAGATGCCGTAGTTCTTGCAGCTTTGCTCGGACGTGGGTCAGCTTTGCCTTTAGCAACTCCTTTACCGACTCGCAGGCATCCACCTTCCGCTCGCGAAGCTGGATCAATTCCCCAACTTCGCTCAAGGAGAAGCCGAGTCCCTGCATCAGCCGGATGAAGTGAAGTCGCTCGACGGTGCTCGCTCCGTACAGTCGGAACCGTCCCGCGCTGCGAACCGCCTTGGGCACGAGCCTGCGCTTCTCGTAGAATCGGATCGCGTCTACGGTTAGGGAAGTGCGTTTCGCGACCTCGCCGATCTGCATCGTCGCGCTCGCTGCTTGGTGGTTGGTCGCCATAACGGAATCATACAATCTGGAGTGCAGTCCAGAGTCAAGCGAAAGGAAGGAGCCGAGATGAACATCGCTTTTCTGATCGGAAGGATTATCTTTGCTACGTTTTGGTTGGTGGGAAGTTTCAACCACTTCAAGAACCTGAATTACATTAGCGAGTACGCGAAGGCGAGAGGAACACCGTCTCCCAAGGTTGCGGTGGCAGGAACCGGGGTCATCCTGCTGCTGGGTGGTCTCAGCATGTTGCTCGGCGTCTATCCTGTGGTTGGGATCATTCTGCTGATTGTCTTTCTGCTGGGTGTGTCGTTCCAGATGCACGCCTACTGGAAAATGGACGACGCGCAAATGAAGCAGATCGACAGGATCAACTTCACGAAGAACATGGCGCTTGTGGGGGCGCTATTGATGTTCTTGCTGCTGCCGCATCCGTGGCCGATGAGCTTGGGGATCGGTTAGCGGCACACGGCATGGGCGGGAGGTCTTTGACCGCGAAGTATGCCAGTGCAGTGCCATAATGTCTTGAATGGCTTCGCTGCTGCAAACAGCTTCTCCAGACGCTATCCGACGAATCCAACGGGTGCAGACCGTCACAATCGCATGGATGAGTGCGGAGGCTGCGGTATCCCTCTTTGCAGCTTGGCGGGCGCGGAGCCCCGCGCTGCTAGCCTTCGGTGGAGACAGCGCAATCGAACTTTTCTCGGCGGTAATAGTGCTGTGGAGATTTCGCGCAACCGCTGCACACGGAGACGAGAGACGGGCTGCACGTGTCGCGGGAGGCTTGTTGTTCGTGCTGACTGCTTATGTCGCGATCACGTCGGTCGCGAGTCTGTTGGGCTATAGCGAACCCAAACCTACGTTTCTGGGGATAGCAATTTTGGTCGCAGCCGCTACTATCATGCCGTGGCTTGCGAAGGAAAAGCGGCGGCTGTCAGGAGCCACGGGCAGTGCAGCGTTGAGGGCGGACGCCGCACAGTCGACGTTATGCGCTTACTTGTCGCTGATCGCATTGGCGGGACTCGCTATCAACGCGATCTGGCACGTCAAGTGGGCAGACCCGATTGCGGCTCTAGCCGTTCTCCCTCTGATCGTCTGGGAAGGTCGAGAAGCCTTGCGGGGAAAACGCTGCGGCTGTTGCTGATCTGGTACACAGCCCGCTTGAAACCCACCGTCGTGACATGCTGTGTACTTTCAAAGCGCTGGGGACTAGACTTTTGCCCATCTGTCAAATCCAAGAGGAGGGGGAATATGGCAACCGCAAGAATGCCTCAACCAACCGCCGATGACCCAGTGAAAGTCGATCCTAAGCATTACAAGGTCGAGTTTGAAAACGACCATGTCCGCGTGGTGCGCATCAAGTACGGACCGGGCGAGAAATCGGTGATGCACTCCCACCCGGAATCCATCGCCGTGTTCCTGACGGACGCCCGCGCCAAATTCACCTACCCGGATGGCAAAACGGAGGACATCAACGCGAGCGCCGGGTCGGTGCAGCACATGGACGCCTTTACTCACCTGCCGGAGAACAAGACCAAAAAGCGCTTCGAGGTCATCCAAGTCGAGTTGAAGCGGTAGGTTCGGACAGTTCCATAATCTATATGAGAGCGGGAGCGGGCTTGTTCTCGCTCTTTTTTTCAGGTGCCGCATGCCAGCTCGAAAGGACGAACTGACACAGCGCCTCGCCTGTTAGATCAAGCGGAGCTACCCTGTAGGCTCGCGGATCAATCACGTCGCTAACGACGACGAGGAATGCTCGAAGCCCGTGGAATTCGCACCTACTCAGGATCGGCTATTCTCTTAGCACGATGACCAATGACGAATGCATCCAGCGAGAGTCCAGCCTGATCGCGACCTTCAGAAAAGAGCTTCCCGAATTCGCGAAAGCCTGCGCGGATGGGACCGAATTGGTGCTACTTCACCAAGACGCCTTTGCTGCGACTACCAAGAGGACGAATACATGCTCCTCGGCATGGCGATCAAGTACGCAGGTCTCCGTGGAAAAGAAGTGCGGGTGATCGGGAAAAATCGAAGCACGCTCGGCGAAGAAGGCACGATCCAGTGAACGCTATCGCCCCAGTTCAATTGAACCCCCCGCATCGGGAGGCAGTGCTACAATCGCTCACCGGAGCACTCCCGTGCCATTCATTGACACCAGCGCCCTCGAAGTCATCGAGCGTCTACCGGGCTGGTATGGACGCTATTTTCATTCACCCAGCATGACGTTTGCCCACTACGATTTCAAACGCGGTTCGTCCATCCACGAGCATTTCCACTCTCAGGAAGAAGTCTACGAGGTTATCGAAGGTGAACTCGAATTGACCATCGATGGCGTCAAGCAAGTTGCTCGACCGGGCATGGTGGGGATTGTGCCGAGCAATGTGCGCCACTCAGTCAAAGCTCTGACGGATGGTCGCGCCATCATCGTTGACTATCCGCTCAGGCGAGATATGAGCGAGACACATTCGTAGCTTGATTGGAGGCCCTATGAGCAATCAAGACCAGAAAGCAATCTTTATCACTGGCAGTTCTTCAGGCTTGGGTCGAGCTACCGCCAAATTGTTCGCGGCGAAGGAGTGGAAAGTCATCGCCTCCATGCGCGACCCAAAGAAGGAAAAAGAACTAGGTAACATTTCTAGCGTTACATTGATCGCGCTGGATGTAACTGATCCTCAGGAAATCGAGAGCGTGGCGGAACAGGTCGTTGGATCGGGGGGCGTCGATGTGGTCTTCAACAATGCTGCTATGGTCTCGCGGGTCCGCTTGAAGGGCTTACGGACGAGCAAATTCTTCGCATGGTAAACACCAACGTGTTGGGGGCGATCCGCACAACGAAGGCTTTCACCCCATATTTCAGACAAAAGCGGGCCGGATTGTTCATCAATACCACGTCGATTGGCGGACTCCTGACGGTTCCTTTCAACTCCATCTATCACGCGACGAAATGGGCGCTTGAAGGCTGGAGCGAAAGCATGGCTTTTGAGCTGAACCAATTCGGAATCGGCATCAAGACCATAGAACCGGGTGGCATGAAAACGGATTTCTTCACACGATCTTTCGATACTGGTCGGCATCCTGCCTATGACGCACTCGTTAACAAGGTCATGGGAATCATCACCGATCCCAAGCAGATGGCGACCTACTCTTCCCCTGAGCAGATCGCCGAGGTAGTCTACGAAGCTGCCACAGACGGAAAAGACCAACTCCGCTATATTGCTGGCGCAGATGCAAGAGCGATGTATGCAATGCGCTTGCAGCTCGGTGATGAGGCATTCCGAAAAGCGATAGCTCAGCAGTTTTTTGGCGATGCACAAAAAGCGGCTTAGCTCTCTCACTCACAAAGGTGCCCGCGACTGATGATGGGAGCGATCCTGCGTGAATCGAACTAGGTCATGATAAGCGGGCATGAGTCCCGTCGCGGACAACACTGTTTTGGATCGCGAGGTTGAGTGTTGAGAAAGAGAAGAGCCGGGAGCCATCTGAGCCTAGTGCGTTGAAGGAGAGATTTATGACTCACCAAGCCAGAATGATGTCAGGGATCATCCTCATCACAGTTCCGACGATCCAATACGGCGGATATTTTCTGCTGACTTCTCTGATGAACAAGAGCAGCGGTTACATGGAGAATCCTCTCCGTCAAAATTTCTTCCGTGCCGGACACGCCCATGCGGGGGTGATCGTGATCCTGTCTCTGATTTGTCAGATGCTCGCGGACGCAGCAGCCCTTCCGACGCCCTTGCTTTGGTTCGTTCGAATCGGAATCCCCCTCTCGGCGATCCTCATTTCGGCGGGGTTCTTTTTCTCGGTGCTGCCGCCGACCGCTACCCAAGCCGGCGGGGCCGTCTCTCTGATCTACGCCGGGGCACTGATCCTCGCAGTTGGGGTCGTCACGCTGGGAATCGGTCTACTCAGGACACCGACGTCCGCCTAGATCGGAGGGAATGGGCGTACCATCGCGGCGGAGTGAACCAGCGCGTCTCCATACCGTTTGGCGCTGCTGCGGGGAACCCCTTTTTAACCAAGAAAACAATGAAAGGGTGGGTTCACAGGCTCTTGCCTGTCACCCTGATTGACCCGCCCGTGATTGCGTCATAACATTCCTGCCAATGGGTACATCCTTTCAGTTGGTGGGGCGGACCATCTCCCACTGCCGCATCGCGGACACTGAATCTGCCACCGCCATGTGTCAGGTCCATCGTTCTATTTTTGTACGACTGATTGCCATCTTTCCGCTTCTCATACTGATTCTGAGCGGCTGCTATAGTGGTACGCGCCCACCCCACGTTGGCAAAGTGGCTCCCGATTTCAGCGTTCAAGATTCCGACCACAAAATTAGCCTCCGTGATTTTCGCGGGAAGATTGTGGTCTTAAACTTCTGGGCTACTTGGTGTCCACCTTGCGTTGAAGAGATGCCTTCTCTGGTGCAAATGGATCAGCGGTTGAAGGGCAAAGACATTGCCGTTCTCGGCGTTAGCATCGACGTCGACGCCGATGCCTATCACAGGTTCCTAAAGGACTATAAAGTTGGCTTTGTCACCGTGCGCGATCCTGAGCAAAAGAGCGCCACCCTTTATGGAACCCACGGTTGGCCGGAAACCTATATCATCGACCGCAATGGAGTCGTTCGGCGCAAGTTCATCGGCCCGGTCGACTGGAGCCAGCCCGAAATCGTAGAATTCCTCACCAAACTCTGATCGCTGTGTGGCGCGTTCGAATGCGTTGCAATCGAGAACCTCGCAGGGCGCGGATGCCTACGCCCCCAGCATCCGGGCGCTCGCCGCCTACAAAGACTTCCTCACCCGCTGGAAAGACGCCAACCCGGACATCCCATCCTGAAGCAAGCAGAGCCGAGTACGCAAAGCTGAAATAGCGACTCTCGTCATTGCGCTTCTGTGGCGCAGCCCTTTCTTGACCAGCAGTCACAGCCACCCAAAAAATCAGGTATTTGCGTGATTCCGGTGTGCCGACGATGATCCGGATACGGAATCACGCAGCTTCGCTGTGCTGCCAAGCCGTTCTAAACGCATGTAGGGCATATAGTGCGTCTTCCAAGGCTTCTTTTTCTTCGGGGGTTCCGTCAGCGCAAAAGATTTCTCGTCTTCTCGCGATCACGGCTGCTTCAGCTTCTGAGACTCGCTGTGGGAGAACCCCTTTGTTGGTTTCCAGCATGGCGGCCGTGTACAGAGATTTCCAATTGGTACGCTTCTGGCATGGGGGAAATGCCGTGGTCATAACGACCTCCGAATAGAAGGAACGTAAACTGAGGGCTTGCCTGCTGTTTGGTAGGTAGAGGTCTTCTACTTCCACCATAGTCCAAGGGCCACAGAAGTCAAGTCACGCCGGAAGATTTGGTCCAACTCCTTACGTCGGGGATGTTTTTTCAATCGCAGCCGGAAATGAGAAGCGGAAATTTGTCGCTGACGAAAACACCTGTCAATCGTGCTCATTCGTTACCTTTGAGTCGAAAGACGCCGACCCCGACATCCCCATCCTGAAACAAGGCAAAAGCCGAATACGCGAAGTTGCAATAACTGGTCGTCCGGCTGCTGAATCACTTTCTGGTTTTATACGAAAATCTTCGGTAACACGCGCTCCCTTTTCTGGACGATTTTCCAAAGGCTCCGTATACCAAGAACAGGAAGACGGAACCTGACGATCCGGCAACTCATACGGGAGCAGCGGAGGCGTATGAACTCCAGCAATCCCTTGGAACGGCCGGCAGCCGCGCTGCTGATTCCACACGAATTGACAAAGCGCCTCAGCAGGCTGAACGACTGCGAAATCGGAGAGCTGCTGGATGATGAGGTCGGGGCACGGTTGAACGTTCTTGCACCGGAGTCAACGATCTGCCTTGCGGCTGCGGGATCGGCTGCGCCGACGCGTTAAAGGAACGCCAGAGGACAAGACATTCGGGATTCGACACAGGAATAGCTAACAACCAAGAAAGGACTCCAGAGAATGAAGCCAGCAGCCATCTACGTTCGAGTGAGCACCGCCGATCAGCACGTCGAATCGCAGCTTTACGATCTGCGCGAGCTTGCCGGCACAGCGTGGCTTGGAAGTCGGCCTCCTCAGCAGGAATTGTGGATAGGCGCTGGTTCGGGAAGTCGGCCAAGTGTGTGATATAGCGCGATCTCCATGGCTCTGTACGTACGAAAACCGTAAGATCGTCTGGTCATCACTCGGATTTTGTTGTTCAAGCCTTCCACGGCGCCGCTCGAAAGCTCGCCTTTGGCGCGCATCCAGTTCAAGATGAGTTCCTCGTGTGCGCGCAACATGCGGGCGACTTTCTGCATAGGCTCAAGTCGGCTGCGCATGGCGCGCGCACACCAAACCTGGAGATAGGTTCGCGCGTAGGTCACATGCCGGTAACGCCAGAAACCCTCGAAGCTCTCCTTCAACTGCCAAGCTCGGCCGGTGGCCAGCTTGCTCCAAACTAGACGCTGGAGTTTCTCCCGTGCACGCCCCCGCACGGAAGCGCCACGGCGCAGCAGTTTCCAACGCATGCGTTTCAGCTGCTCGGCTTTTGCCTTGCCGGCCGCCCGCAAACGGGAGCTTTCCCCACGACGGACCTCATCCACGGCCTTATTCAAATGCTGCGTGATGTGAAAGCGATCCAGCACATGCAAGGCCTGATTCGCCTGCTTGGCAATCACCTGCAAGTACGGCTTCCACATGTCCGAGCAGACGAACTTGAGGCCTTTAACCACCTCCGGTCCCAGCGCCTGCAAGCCTCGCTGCAGCGTGGCCTGGGTGCGCTTCGGCCCCACCCACAGCAGACGCCGACAGCCACTGTCGATCTGGTAGATCACCGTGAGAAAAGCGGCCGCCCCCTTGCCCTTGCCCCAATGGATCTCATCGATGCCGATGGCGCTCACCCCTTCCAGTTTCCGGTGCTCCAGGCCCCATTTGACGAACCATTGCACGGAGCGATAGACCGCTTCCCAGCTGGTCTGGAAGCACTTGGCCGTTTCGCCCCAGCTTAGCCGCCGCGCCCAGCGCGCCAGAAAGCACATCATGGTCCGCGTGTAGGGACGCTTGCCCACATTCCAGGGCATGTGCTCGACCACCACGCCGTGCTCCGAACACTTCACCCGGCGCGGGGTGTAGTAGAAATACACCGGTATGCCCCACACCGGCTCATGCAGCCAGCGCCGGGCGCGCAGCCGGTCGTAGCCCGGCGCCGGTTTCAGGCACTTCGAGCACCGGCGTGGGCGACCCTCATGCGCCGTGATCTTGACCTTGATGGCCAAGGGCTCATCCTTCTTCGCGAACAGCTCGATCTCTTGGTAAATAAATCCGACCAGGTGTTGCACCTGGTTCAAAATGGTCTTAAGCTGAAGTTGCACGCCGGTCTCTTTCTGGCTCGTTGGATTTGGTGTGTCGCAACTTCAGACTAACGAACTCAGAGGAGACCGGCGCCTGCACGATCTCGATCTTTTCCTCAACGTTTCCTCGCTTCTTTCCTCTCCTTTCTCTCCTCTTGGGCGACTCCTGGCGTCTTCTCGCAGCTCGATTGTGATAGGCTGAAAATCTTCCTCGGGGGTCGTGCCCAGAGGAAGGATCCAGGGCCGAGGCGACGGGGGTGGCTCCGAAGCATCATCGGCTCATGCAAAGCCCTCAGTACCGCTGGCACGATTGCCGACGTCGTACTGAGGGTTTTGCTGTTGGGGTTGGTTTTGCTCTTACACCGATGCTTTGGTGAACCTTCAGAGCGGAGGCCCTGGGTCCAAGAACACGACGATGCCGGGCGTTTTTTGCCCGGCGTCCTTTTCGCAGTTCGCTGTTTGTTCTAGTGGATCACCCACACGTTGTGCTATAGACCCGGAAGTCGTGCAAGAGTATCGAGACAGCGGAATCTCCGGGGAAAGAGCGAGACGTCCGGGGCTGGACGCACTCATCGCGGATGCGCGGCGCAAGAAATTCTCTGTCGTGCTCGTCGCTGCGTTCGACCGGGTCGCGAGAAGCGTGAAGCACTTCCTGCAAGTCATGGACGAGTTCGACAGTCTGGGCGTGGTTTTCATATCCCGGCGAGAGAACGTAGACACGAGCGGCCCGATGGGACGACTTTTCTTGACCCTCATCGGCTCAATTGCCGAACTCGAATCGGACTTGATACGCGAACGAGTCCTCGCCGGAATGCGCAGGGCGAGGCTGGACGGTGTGCGGATCGGGCGTGCACCAATGAATCTTGACCGGGCAGCCATCGTCCGAGACCGACTCGGCGGGATGACCTTAACGGCTGTTTCCAAGAATTTAGCTATCGTAAACGGTTCGACGAGCGCCGAAGGAGCTCTCGATTTAGGAGCAAACTTCGTACTCAGCAAACTGATTCAGCAGATTCGACTGCGTAGCGTCCTCGATATCGCCATTACGAAGATGGAACTCGAGCATCGTAGGTATTTCCGATGCGACGTTGATTTGCCCGTGCGGTTTCGGAATTCTCTCGGGGGCAATCTTTCACCGCCAGCATGAAGAACGTGAGTGAGGGCGGGTTGGCCATCAAGCTGGTTGATTCAGTAAAACTCGAAGGAGTCGTTGTAAGTGGAGTTCGACTTTCAAGCGTCGAGCCACAGACGGTTTATGCGAAAGTGGATGTAGTTTCGAGTGACTGCTACGGAGTGGGCTTGCGCTTCTTGTACCTCGAAAAAGACTCTGGAGTTGCTCTTCAGACGTGGCTAAACTCGTTAGTGCGCATCTACTGCTACGGACCCGGACCAAAGTCCTCAACAACGAATTGGAAGGAGCGTTTCGAAGATAGTACCCGTTGTTCCGCGTTCACGCTCAAGCTGCGTGACCCCCGGGTTGCTGCTGCTCTCGAATTGAAGAATGAGATCCCGCAAGTGCTGGAAAACGGATGCCTCCTCCAGTCATGATTCCCTCTGCGTTGCTTGGCATCGGGGCGATCCGAGCGCGAGCTGTCAGGCGTATAATGTTGTACGGCTTCTGTGTACGTTCAAGAAGGAGACCAAGATGAAAAAGCTAATAACCGTTTGCTTCGCGCTTAGCCTGCTGATGTGTGGCGTCACAGTGGCTCAAGACACCATGAAGCAGGACAACATGAAGGCCGACACGTCCGCAAAGGCCGTCGACGTTACGGGCAAAATCAGCAAAGACGGAAAGATGTTTGTAAGCGACAAAGACGGCAAGAGTTGGACCATCACCAACCCAGATGCGGTGAAAGGCCATGAAGGACACCACGTCACACTCAATGCGCACGTCTATGCCGATAAGAAAGAGGTTCATGTCATGTCGCTCAAGATGGCGGCGGACAGCATGAAGAACGACAGCATGCAGAAGTGAACGACCAGCGTTATCTCGTCTACCGAGGCCAGCTATTTTGCTGGCCTTTTATTGTTCGGTTCAGAGCAAGGCAGTAGCTTGAATGCGTTTATGCTCTCTTCGGGTACCTCCCCAACGGAATCTCCCCACACACTAGGCAGGCATGAGACTACCAGCACGACGATGAGAAACAGATCGGGGTGCAAGACGACCAGCCCAAATGCGGAGAGCACGACATCGAGCGCTCAACAGTTCTTCATCGGGATCCTCGTGAGAGTTCCGAGAGTTGTCTTGCCGCGTCTGGTGCGACATCCACGGCGGGGCCATCATTGGTCAGCGATTGAGGCCGCTCGAATTGTGAGAGCTTTTGATGAACGCTATCCGCTACGTCTACGACCGCTCCTCCGAAGAATACGGGAGGAGAAGAACCCCACTGGATGTCCTTCTGTCCTTCTGCTGCGTTAGTTCTTGTGCCACCAGATGATTCTTGTCCCAAAACTGTACAGCGGTGATCCTTCATCCAGCGCAAAAGTTCTGCATCGAACAGGCCCGGTTCCTTGTACGGGGGCGTATGACCACTGCGCTCGAACACCCGCACTGTTAAATCCCGGAATTTCGGCCTGATGGGGTCCCACAGAGATGGCGGCCACAAGCGAAGTCATAACGTCCGAGCGCGAGGAATATCGGCCGATCAAAGGCGGCGAGTCCCTGGGTGATGTCGATATCCCGGAAAACGCGTCCCCACATATAGTCATACATGTCCAGGTTCCGTCGAACATCCTCCCACAGCGGTGACGAATCGAACCGCAGATCATACCAAAGGCGCGGACCTTCTCGGATGTACCATTTGGCGAATCGCTCTTCCGGAGGTAATGAGTGTATCTTCTCGTCGGGAAGACGCTGCAGGTTCTCCTTCATGACGGCCTTGCGTTCCGGAGATACCGATTCTTCCCAATACCGGTTGTTGGCCTCTGCAAATGCCGCGCTCAGGTTCGGCGCCATACCGATCATCATCACCTGCGATACATTGGCTGGATACTTTTTGGCATATTCGAGCGCCTTTTAGCGCGATTGCGACGCGCCCAAGCCCGAGCTCTTTACGGGCACGCTCGATGTCATCAACAATCGCGTCCAAGGCGAACTCCGTCGTGTCTACGCGACCAGGCGAAGGTGCAAAGCCCCTGTGGTCCAGGAAAACCAAACGCAGGTGCTGGCGGAGGTTCTGGGAAAAGACACGAGGGTGGTAAATTGCGCTCCCGATCACGATCGTGGGCGCGCCGGTACCCTCGATACGATACCGCAACTGGAACATTCCAGCGACGATTGTGCCGGTGTCAGATCTAGCTTGCGTTCCCGCGGCCTCTTGAGCAAAGATCTGGCTGTCGCGTTGCTGAAGCGAGACAGCTAGGAAAGCTACGAACGTTAGCAGGATCGGGATGTGCCGTCCTTGATTCAGTGCCCTCATTGTAGCTTCGAGTACTCGGCTTTAGCTTCTTTCAGATGGGATGTCGGGGTCGGCGTCTTTCCAGAGCGTGAGGAAATCTTGGTACGATTTCCGGGTGTTGACCCTGTCGTCCTGCAAGGCATAAGCGCGGGCCAGACCCAGTAGGGCGAGCGAACCGACCGGATTAACACTACGACCCGATGGTCAATAATCTTTTGGAATTCGCCTGCGGCCTTGCTGCCTTCATGCATTGCCAAGTACGCCTCGCCCCGCAAATACACGGCATACATGCCTGCGGCGAATCCCAGTTCGTAAGGCGCAGCGGCCTGAAGAGCCTCGATGGCCTTCCCAGCGTCGCGGCGGTTTAGAGCAAGCTGTGCATTGAGAATCGGCAGTATTTGGAATTGGACGATCGTATCCTCCGGATATCGCTTCCTCAAATCATCCGCCAACGTCTGAGCCTGCGTTGCATCACTAATCATCGCCAATGCCATGCGCTTGTACTGGCCATCCCGGCCCTTCGACAGACCGAGCGCCGTTGTGCTCGCTCGCCGCGTCTCGGTTGGATAGCCAAAGACGGCTTCGCACAATGCCAGTGAGGCTTCATCGCTCGCTGCCACTTCCTTTTCTCCGGCACGTTGAGCCGACGCCACCGCGCGGCGCGAAAGCTCCCCAGCCTTGTCAAGCTTTCCGGAGTAGGCCGCGGTTTCCGCCTCGGTAGAGAGGAACGTGTCTTCGATTCCCGCCCTACTGGTGGCCCAGGCCGCTTGTTGCGCCATCGTTGCCGTATCGTTTCTAAGGAAGGCCAGCAAATACAGAATCAAATGCAGGTTTGGAGTGTCGAGCTTTCTCGTCCGCCGCTTCGATCGTCGATCGGGGCCTCCTCCAAACGATTCAAAAGGAAATAGGCCCACGCCAGGTTCTCATAATTGTTACCGCTTGTTGGCTCGAGACCCAGGGCTTCGAGGGCCTCATCAAGGCTTTTTTCGTAGCGTCCAAGCGCCCAGTCAAGGTTGCTCAAGTTGGTTGGCGGAATAAAATCTCGCGGATAGGTCTGGCCCCACAGCTCATAGACCCTTTCCAGGTCGCCGGTGACCAGTTGATAATAGAATGCTTCGATGTTGAGCTTTTCTCGTTCGCTCACCCGAAGCATGGTTCTACACCAGCTTTGGCTTGCGCCTTTCGTTCGCCTCAATAGTTGATCGCGACCCATTAATAGCGGATAGGCATTATATAGGTTTCATATGTTAACAATAATTGCCTAATAATAGCGATTATGCTATGTTATGGTTGTGAACTTGGCAGCCCAGATCGCCGCGTATACAGACAAGGGATTCAGCGGCGAGCAAGCCGAAGTCATCGCATTAATGCGAGTTGCTTCTGGCGTTCTCTTCCGAGATTTCCCAGAATCCTTCTTGCTTTTCGGCGGCGCAACGTTGCTGCTTTTTCACGACAGCCTTCGTCTCTCCGCCGACTTGGACTTGCTAGGGAGGGCGGAAGAGCTACCAACAGCGGCGGATCTTTGTGCCTCGCTCGCGACTGGACTCGCCTCGGCGGCGGAGGCCCTAGACCTAGGCCCGCTTCGAGTCGAGGCCTCAGGTGACCATGTTCTAGTCAAGAAGCGCGACAGTAGCCTTTTGTTCAAGGTAGACATCACTCGGATTGGGTCCGTACTCGAAAGGGAGATTGAGGAGCACACGGTTGAAATTGATGAAAAGAATGTCGTCACCGTGAAGGCCGCTTCTCGCGACTTGCTCCTGCTCCAGAAGGCTGAGTGCTTTCTGTTGCGGGGCATCATGAAAGTGCGTGATGCCTTTGACATTTATCGGTTGAGACAGGTGGGCGTCGTTCTCAATGAGCAGCTTGAGAATCATTTGCACGACACCCTGATGAACCATGAAATTGAAGCAGAAGATATCTCTAGGAGAATTGCTCAAGTTGAACAGAAGCGTTAGTCTGAGTGCGCTGCGCTCTCTATTGCCCCCAGAGGTATTCGATGCGCTGGCACGGGAACAATTCCGCCCTCTGCGCAAAGCACTTCATGAGTTGTACCGACGCTGGTTGGAGGACGAATAATGGATTGGGTAACCACAATTCGTAAAGAGGCGCAGATCAGTTCTATCCTCCGCACGGATGAACTGGCTCGTAAGTACGACATTGGTCCGCCGTCTGTTACACAGGCGCTCTCGCGCTTGGAGCGAAAAGGCTTCGTCGAGCATGTCAACGATAAGACCTACTACAACTGGCTGGCGCTGGATGGATCGCCACGTGATCTCGTGAATGTTTTGCGCGGTGATGCGTATGTCTCGCTTGAGTCCGCTCTCCGCGATTACGGTATTAGCACCCAGTCTCCTTACACGCTCACTTGTGTGACTACAGAACGCCCAGACGAGTTCAGGTCAAGAACCATCACAATCAGCTACCGCAGTATAAGTCCGCGTCTCTATTGGGGTTTCGTGCGAAAGACAACTCGATACGGCAGCTATCTGATAGCAGAGCCAGAAAAGACAATTCTCGACTGGATTTATCTTGGCATTCGCAACGGAACGGCGCCCGCTCTCGACGAGCTTGACTTCACCAACGTGAATAGGCCCAAGCTCCTGGAATATGCGCGCCGATTCTCGTCATCCGTGTATCAACACGTGTTACCAGCTCTGGTGGAAAGAATGGCGGTCGGTGCCGGAGCCAGAACGGGGGATTAAACGTGATCCTTTAATAGGGAATACCCCCTTGAATCTCGCATAATATAGCGATAGACCCGCCCACAACTTCGAGCATTGTGTCGCGTGCAGAAAAAGCGTACGATGAAGAGAATCTTGTGGGTTGCCTACTGCTAGTTGTCTTTCTCGCCTTTCCTCGAATCGCACTCGCATTGTTGTTCCTGTTCTCGAATTATTTAGAACGAGCGTACCACGGTCTGATATTGCCCTTGCTCGGATTTCTGTTCTTACCCCTAACCACGTTAGTGTATGCGTGGATGGCGAATACACGACAGCCGATAGCTGGCATTAATTTAGTGATTCTGATTGTCACCGTCGTGATTGACCTCGGCGGCCTTAGTGGCGGCGAATATCATCGACGGAGACGGTGGCAGGATTAGCCAACACCAGAACTTCTTTTTCAAACCTGTCCGTGCAACGGGAACGGCAAAGTGTTGTCCCGGAACTACCATCCGCGGCGGCTTCTAGCACGGGACTTATTGTGTTCGGGTTGATTTTCGGCTGGGTTGCCATTGATCCGGACCAGTCCACAGCAGGATAATGCTACACCGGCGCGGCCCGTTTCCTGCCGCGCAGTTGTAGCTGGCAGTACCTGCTTCAACAGGGCACATACTGGGCTCCGCGCCAGCACGTACGGCAATGTGAATTATTCATCGTTCTCGCTCCTTGTGCTCTTGGCTTTTGGGTAATTGGCGCAAACATGGGATGTAAACTCTTTGTCGCGCTTCAACTCGAAGTTGCGCATCATTTCGTCGAAAGATGCGCCTGCGGGCGGACCAGAAGGTTCGAACCGCCAGCCACATTCGGAGCAACCAAAACCCACAAAACGCCGTTGCTCAATCCATACCAGCTTCCGGCTCATGGCCGCCTATGTCGCTGCTCCCCAACGTTGTCTGACTGCTTGCTAATACCTGGCCGCCGTCAAGGGACGAAGCGTCGTCCTTTTGCAGCGGCGTACTGCCTCAATGCAGCAGAAAACCGTCAGCCAGTCTTGGCCTGGCGAAAGATGCATAAAGTGCTGGGCGAAGCTTACACACGCCATTTTGGATCGTCTGTCGGGGATCCTACATAGATGGAAAGGTTTTTTTCGTGCGAACGTCCGATTTCGGAAGCGGTTTGGGGTAAAGCGGAATCGCTTTGAGTGTTGGTCCCGTTTCGTGCGTCGTGTTGCTTGCCGGTGGCAGCGGTGAGCCAATGTAAGATACCCTACAGAAGCGTCGTGTTGGACCCTGTACAATCTTCCAGCGAACAGGCAGAGTTCCTGTTTGTACATCACGGCGGGTGGGTTCTTCCCCGCGTCCCGGAGGCTTTTCGGTTCTCGCTTGTGGCGCGCCAAGACCCCCAAATCGTGCAGTCTGGCGAGCGGACGAATCCCGCAGGAAAGCCAGTCAGCAACAAAATACTTCTATCGATCTCCGATAACGAGTACAACACAGTTCGCCCTCACCTCGAATACGTCCGCTTGCCAAACCATCTAGTGCTTCACGAGTCAGGTGTAAGGCTGGAGTTTGCATATTTCCTGAATCGAGGTTTGATTTCTCTTGTAGTCGTAATGAAAGATGGAAAGACCGCCGAAGCTGGCGTAGTTGGCAATGAGGGCTTCACAGGAACACCGGCGGTGGTTGGCCTGAGCAGGGGACCGCTGCGGGCGGTAGTACAAATCACGGGGGATGGGTTTCGGGTAAAAGTTGGAGCCTTGCAAGATACCTTGGAATCCACTCCACGCTTGCACATGATGTTGAACCGCTATGCCGTAATCCGGGGTATGCAGGTTGCACAGACAGCCGCGTGCAATCGGCTGCACGATATTGGGCAGCGCCTGGCGCGGTGGTTGTTACTGACTCAGGATAGAGTGGGTTCAGGGTCGCTGCCCATCACCCATGATTTTCTCGCAACGATGCTAGGGACAGATAGGCCCAGCGTGAGCCTGGCAGCTGGTGTCTTGCAGAAGAAAAAGGTCATCGAGTACACCCGCGGCGCGGTGAAGATCGTGAACCGCAAGAAACTTGAGGACTCCGCCTGCGAGTGCTACGGCGTTATCCGACACTACGATGGCGAGCTGGGCCTGAAATAGGTCCGCGAGTGGAGATTCGCTTTCTTGGCTCTGCTCCTCCACTGGGAAGAACTCAAACTATTGTGCGGGGTTGTCGGTCTCAGCTTGAAGTGTTTTCTCGCGGTGTCCCCGGCCGCTTTCAGGAGCGGCAGTTCTCTTCCGTAGTGCTTTGCTTGTTTGCCCCGAACCTTGGCCCCACTTTATGCCTGCCGAAGGTTTACCTTGTGTAGTCTCGTAGCCCGTCTCCTCGCGAACCTCAAGTCTGACTCCGAGTTTAACGGCTGTCGAGGGATCAAGCTGCCCTGTGACTGGCAGATGCTCTGCCTTCTGAAATCCGCGAATGCTCGCCCGCGTTCTCAGACCGTACACACCATCGACCTCGCCTCGGTAGTGACCTTTGTCCCGCAGAGTTTGCTGCATCTTGGTTACATCGTTTGGATGCGCCCACCCTGGCACTTCTTTGCTGAGGCTGGATCCCGAAGGTAGCGTCGTCGTCGGGCGTGGTCCCGAGGTCCCGATCGTCAGCAATATGAAGGTAATCCCAGCGGAAACGGCTTTACCGGCTAAGAGCATTCTTTGTCCTCGATTTGGACACCAGTAATAGGTTCGCTTATTTTCTCTAGCAATACTGTGCAGAATGGCTCATGTCGTGCGCCCTCAGAAACAATCTCTCCTCAAGCCATGCTTTGCGAGACTTGAAAGCATCCAAGAAAAACGAACCTCGTCATCCTCGCATAATTACAGACGTTGTAGGAACTCCAGCGGATTAAGGATTTCAGGCAACCCTGCGTGGAAGTTTCTTGACTTCGGCGGAACTCGCTTTCTTCACGAGGATTGAGGACAACCGTTCTACCTGCTTCGTTTCCGCTCTCCGTTCCTTGCGGATCTCCTGCAACCTCTGCTCGTAATGCTGGAGTTCCAATCTGCCGCGCAGTTTTATGTGAGAAAGTCTGGTGGGGTCTAGCATTCTCTTGTGACTCCCGTCCGCAGACAGAGTGGGAGAAAATCCGCAGTCCGCTGCTTGACCTTGAGCACGTGGCATTCTTCGTGAATGGCCTTCCCGAATTCATCCGCCTTGCTAGTCTCAAGCTGCACAGGTCTTTCACATACCGAACAGTTTGGGGAGACAAAATCTTGGGAATCGCGGTCTTTGCGAACCCGCGCTTTCTCGGTCATTTGTAACCAGGGAACGAGGGACATCGGCGTCCTTTCGTGTTTTCGTGATGCCCCTACATCATGCAGTTGGTTTGCCAAAAGGATAATGCGTTGGTTTTCAAATAGATGTGAAACTTGGCAGTCAAGCCTGTTCATGGGAGTTTTTGCCAAGCAGTGAGTAGTTTGTTCCTCTATCTGTATTCCGAAAGCTCCTCCTCACCAATAGGGCGCCATTTCTTGCGACAAACAGTTGTTCGATGAACACCATCACTACACTCGGATTTGAGCACTTCCGGCGTTCGCACCACTTGTCAAATCCGCCTCCTGGTGGTGGCGCGTCGAGTGCTCTCAGTTTAAACATCGACAATGCCCAGCCGATCCTGATTTCTTTTTCTCCATCCGGTGCGACGTCCGGCGGCAACGGTTTTTCGCTGACCGTTAGCGGGTCGAGTTTTTCTTCGAGCGCCACTGTGCTGTGGAATGGCAGCCCGCGCGCGACCACGTTTCTGAATAACAATCAGCTGACGGCAGAGATTTCATCCAACGACGTTGCGGCGAGTGGCATTGTGCAAATCAGCGTTTCAAACCCACGCCCGGGGGTGGCACGTCTAACATATTCAGATTTGATATTGCACCTGCAACCCCTGCTCAACATTTCCTATATGCTTGATGCTCCCCGAGTAAACTCGGGGATTCCTGACGTTATGCATAGACATAACCCTCGACGGCACACCCTGCCGCAGCAGATAGAGCGTTACGAGCCGCATTCACATCACGGTCGTGTACGAATCCACAGTCGCTACAACTCCACTGCCTTACCGACAAGCCTGTCAGTCCTGTAGGCCCGGATTGGCTCCCACATTCGTTACAGGTCTTGGTGGAAAACTTACTCTCAGGCTCGACATACGTCCCACCGCTTTTGGGCATCTTGTAGGACAGCATTTGTCTCAACTGATAGTGCGCCGACGAAGCCGCACTCTTACCAAATCTCTTGGCCATTCCCTGGATATTGTCTTTGCTGAATGCGATCAGAATGTTCTCTGATACCAACCGACGCGACAACTTGTGATTCCTGTATCTCCTACGATTGGCAACCCGTTCCTGAATACGCGCGGCTAACTGTTTGTCGTGTCCACGTTGGGCTTGGGCCAATCGTTCGGCTGAGGCTTCCAACTCACGCGGATGCTCGATAGTTTCCCCGTCTGAAGTAGTGAGCAGATTGGAGAATCCTGCATCAATACCAATCTGACCATATGCCACTCTCTCAATGGCCTTTGGCTCGGCGTCTATAAACAAGCAGAGATACCAACCGGAAGCACGCTCAACCATGCGCCCGCACTTGATTCGACCTTCGGGCAGTTCCATCTTGTGGAATTTCACCGAACCGAGCGCGGGTAAGGTGATGCGATTACCCTTCGGTGCTTTGATCGGGTCTGGGAACGGAATACTGGTTAACTTGTTTCTCATTCCCTTCAGCCGTGGCTTTCCCCCGATCTTCTTGAAGCATCTCGTCCACGCATCGTGAACCGTGCATAGCACGCCCTGCAACGTATGACTCGGTATCCCTAATCGCTCTCCGTGATTGGCCAGCAGATTCTGAAACTCTTGCTTGCAGAAATAAATCTTGTCCTTGGCATTGAGTTCTATCTTCCTGACCGCGAAGTTGTACACAGACCCGAGAATGGGGAGCCATGATTCGGCTATCTTCTCTTGGGTTTTCGTCATTCGCAACTTGAGTTGATATTGAATCATGGTTCCTCCTCTCTTTAGACTTCGCTCACTTACCCAGACTACAGTCTGGGATTGCGTTCGCTCACCTGTTCATCCCGCCCAGACGGTTTTGCCGGCGAACCTGATCTCGGCGGAACGAACCGGCTTGCGATCCAGTCGCGATCGCACCATCTCCGCTGTGATTTTCAGTTCGGTCAGCAATTGCACATGGCTGGGTGCCGGGAATGGAGAATCTATCGATGGCTCGCTTACTCGATTTCCTGGCGCTCCCTTCTTGGTCGACCCCAGCCTTATCAATAAAGAAGAGCAACTTCCGGCGATGGGTTGCCGCTCGACTGCCAGCAGGACGGTGGGCGTATGTTCCACGGCCCGGCGAAAACGGAACCATGTGGTCAGCGGGATGCGGCGCGCTGCTGGCTCCGGCAGATCGCCCAGATCGAGGGCGATCAATCCGAAGCCTCCGCTTTCCAGCAGCAGATCCGAAGCGCGCAGAACTTGTTCCAAGCGAGGCAGGGCATGAATTTTCTCCGCAACGCACCCACAGCAGCCGCTCCCACTCGACCCTCGCGGCGGCCACAGACTGCGGGTCGAGAGCATCGCTGGCATCCACCACCGCACAAAATTCCCCGCGCCGGGTGGCAGCGGCCAGTGCGGCCAGCAACAAGGTGGTGCGGCCGGAGGAGGCGGGACCGCAAATTTCCGTCAGGCAACCCCGCGGCAGGCCTCCGGTAAGCGCGTCCATCGCGGCGATACCGCTGGAAACCATTTCTGGCGTGGGACGCGCCCCCAACCGCGAAGCCGGGGTAATGCCGGCGAGTCTCGAATCGGCAGAAAAAGCTCCAGAACCAAGGGTGGGGACCACTCGTTGCGGGGGGCGGGCCTGGGCAAAAAACTCCGCCCCGGGAGGCGGCGGGCCGACTTCGGCCCCATATTCTTCAAAATCAAAAACAAAAGGGCGGCTCTGGGCCGCCGAAGTGGAAACCACTGCGGAAGACATAGATTCCTCGGGAAATTTCAGGGAACGCCGGGGCGGGAAAGCCTCGGAGGCGTATTCGCTTTCTGTTCGCCTTTAAGGATTCTGCACCCGGCGGCTGCGATTGTCAAGCGGAGAATTACGCGGTTCAAGCCCTGGTTGTTTACCTCGGTATCCGGCACCCGTCTACGCCAAACAGCTCAGCGGTCAAGGCGTTCTTCGGGCATTTTCAAGGTGGGTCGATGTCCGTTAGCCCGTGCTCGTCTCCGAGGCCTGCGCCCGACAGCATTCGTTGTACGCGCTCCGCCTCAGCCGGCGAAACACCAAGAGCGTGTGCGGTCTCTGCGAGACTTGGGAAGGGTGTTTCGATTGTGACTCGGCGGCTCATCGTAGTTTGACTTTAGATCGTCAGAAGCGGAATTGCAACTACATGTCGTCGGTGTCGCATTGCACCGGAGGGCTTGCTGCGGTTCTGGTGAAAATTGTCAGTGCGTTCCACCGCAAGTCAGCCGGCGGGTGCCGATTGGAAGTGATCGGCAAACAGCGTTGCAAAAAGAGCATGGCTGAGCAATTTTGAACAGTTTTTCGGAGCCCGAGTGTTAAGAATGTATTGCTAGGTGAACCATGCCCCTAGAGGCTTATCCGGCACTCCAAAACGCAGTCGTCCTCTGCATCGACGATAACGAGGACGTGCTCGAATGCGAGAAATCGTTTCTGGAGAGCTTCGGTTATACCGTTCTGACGGCTCCAAGCGGTAGCGAGGGACTAGAACTGGCCTCTGTGCACTCGGTTGACGTTGTCATTGTCGACTACCTCATGCCCGAAATGAAGAGGCAAGAGCTTGCCGTCGAAATCAGGCGGCTCAGGCCTCTAGCCCCAATCATCCTGCTCACCGGAGCAGTGAATGTTCCGGTGCAGGCGTTGAACCTCGTCGACGCCCTTGTGATCAAGGATCGTTTGGCTAGCCAGTTGTTGCCCACGATCGCACAATTGCGCGGATGCGGATCGATCTCTCCACCTTCGTACGACGCATGACTGCCGAGGAGCGGTTTGTGAAAGTCTTGCTATTTGCAGGCTTGCTCCTGGTTGTGCTCGGCATCGCATCCCTAGTCGTACCGATTCCCTACAGCAAGACGCAGGGTATTAAGAGCGTCCAACAAAAAACAAAACCCCTGCGCCCGGCAGCTTGATGGCAGCCCTCCCCTTTCATCAGGTTTAACTCTATCTTGCAGTCTCGATCGCGCTGACTATTGCCGGCGCGCGCACCGGCCGGTCGAAAAACTGAGCCGGCCTCTCAAACACGCTGGCTCAATGTAGTCGGCCGATTAGAGTTGCGCACGGTACCACGCGAGACCTTCATCCATGTGAAAGTTCAGCCGGAAAGTCATGGGCTGTTGCAATGTGTGACCATGACTTTCCTGTCGAAGAAACGTTCTTACCCCTTAGACGGCTCCCGGCTCGCTGGCTGTTGTCTCTGCTGCAATTGCTGTTGTTGCTGTTGGTGTTGTTGCTGCAATTGCTGCGTCTGTTGCTGGTGCTTCTGCTCCACCTGCTGTTTTTGCGCGTCATTCGCCTTCTGCTTGTCAAGATTCAGGTGCTCCTGGTCCTGCTGTTGCTGGAGTTTGTCTCGTTCCCCTTGCTGCTTCGTGATTTGCTTGTCCTGCTGCTGCTGGTACTTCTTGTCGAGCTTGCGGTTGCCCGTATTTGGAACGCTCCGTGCCAAGGTCGGAAGGTCGTGAGGATGGACTGCCGTACTGGTTCGTGCTGGGTTGTTCTCTGAGCTTTCCTGATTTCCTCCCCGATTGCCTGGAGTATAAGGCGCTCCTGCCTCTTTGGTCGGTACAGCGCCACGGTCATTAAAATCTCCGGGTCGGGGTGTGGCTGCCACGCCTGGCTTGCCCATGTTCACCGACGCGCGTTGCTGCGGGTTGGCTCGGGCCGCCTGCGCATGTTGAGTTTGAGCCGCTACCGGCGGGACATGTCTCTGACGCGCTGCAGCCTCTTCTTCCGGTGTCGGACGCGCGCTGATTCCACCATTGCCGCCGTTGTAACTGACGTGGCTCCCGTTGTTGTTGAT
The DNA here is from genome assembly GCA_963714225.1 of uncultured Acidobacteriaceae bacterium. Classification (GTDB taxonomy): domain Bacteria; phylum Acidobacteriota; class Terriglobia; order Terriglobales; family Acidobacteriaceae; genus Sulfotelmatobacter. The sequence goes on from CAVQNY010000026.1 coordinate 27,709, forward strand.
AACGGTTGTGTTGTAAACGTTGTGAATTACGGTGATGTTCACGTTGGTCACGGAACGGTTGTAGAAAAAGTGTCCGCCGTCCCAGCGCCCGCCTGCAAAACCCAAACCGAAGTAGCCGAAGCCGTAATTGATCCCGCCATAGAAACCTACCGACGGCCCCCAATAGCCGTCATAGAAAACAAATCCGTCGCCGCCCCAACCCCAATAGGCTGGAGTCCACAGGAAACCGATTTCCGGCCCCATTACCCAGGTGCCCGGCACCCAGTAGTAGTCGGTGACGTCGTAGTCGTAGGCCCAGTAGCCAGGTGTCCACAGATAACCATCGCCTGGACAGAGCGGCTGCTCATAGACAGGCAGCGGGGGCGGGCCGATGCTAATGGCCACGCCAATTTGCGCAAACGATGCTGCCGAAAAGGACAGCACGACGAGCCCGAACAACAGGGTACGAATGAAATGAACACTGCATGGCGATTCCTCTGGCCCATCATCCCTCGCTTGCTCGGTGATGCTCTGCTGACACGAGCTGCGTGGATTGAGGGCCGGTTCCGGACGAAACATGATTGAAGATCCGTCACGAAAATGATTCTGGGCAGAACTTTCTCATTCCGGAGGGGTAAAAATCTGTTCAAAAAAGCTCAGTTTCGAGCATCCATCCCATGGTCCTTGCTAAAAAGGGAATGAACGGGCCGACTCCGCTCTACTGTGGTTTCGGGGTTGCGGCTGCAGAAGCCTGGACCGGTTGGTCTGGAGTCGCTTTGGAGGTGACAGCCGCCTCCGTTTGCTTGTTCGGTGGAATTTCGGTCCCGGCTGGATAGATGAAAATCTGCACCGTACCCCAGCCGGCATCCGTATTCGCGTCCGTCTGCTTGCCCATTCCCAGAGTCTTGAGCTGACTATCGTCGAATCCGAAGTTCTCGACCAGATACTCGCGCACAACCATGGCCCGGGCTTCGGTTAGCACCAAATCCTTCTGGGTATCGCCTTCCATGCCAGTGGACGCCACGACCACCGCAAAACCGAACTGGTTATTGGCCAGGAACTCGCCGCCAGCGTTGAGAGATTTCTGATTCTTCAGCTTGGCCGAATCCTGCTTATCGAAGAGCTGTTTCGCCGAGTAAGTAAACTCCTTTGTCGGTGTGCCTTGCGGCAGCCGTTCAATCTCATTTTTTGCCAGCTCGGCGGAATCTTCGTAGCCGCGGTTCTTGAAATACCCGCGCAGGAAGAAGTTGTGCTTCATGGCTTCCATATTCTCCTGGAAGTCGGTGACGCCGGCTTGCGCCTGGACCATCGTGTCATGCATCGCGCTAGTGGTCTGTTCGAGGTTGCTATAGAGCTGTTTGTCGTTCACCAGCGCTCCTGCGGTTCCTTGCCCTCCGTCGATCTTGGCGCTGATCGAGTCCAGATTCGCCGTCGCCCGAGTGGCGTTGTGGATGGCTTGCTGGCTGCTATCCAGAATGCCGCTCGTCTTCTTGAGCAGGTCCGACATTTCGAGTGGCGGCAGGCTGGCGATGGTATCGCCATCCCGCACGTCGGCTGTCCCAGCCGATCCAAACGAGATCGCCAGAAATTGGTTGCCCAACAATCCCTCGGTTTCGATTGTGGCCACGGAGTCTTGCTTGATGATCTCGTGCGTCGACTTGTCGAGATCCATGATCACCGTGACCTTTTCGCCCGGTTTGTGGGGCAACACGATGCTGTGCACGGTTCCACTGTGAACCCCGCCCACCCGCACATCGCCGCCAGCATCCAGGCCCACCACATTGTCGAATTGCGCCTTCAATTGGTAGGTGGAGCTGAAAAGATACTGCTTGCCTCCGATGACGAAAATACCGAGCCACCAGAATTGCCAGTGTCGCAACGATGAAAGCTCCTAACCGCGCCGCTCTCGACATATGTCCTCCTACGAATGCTTTAGAAATTCCTGAACAAACTCGATCGTCACTTTTCTGAAGTTCTTCAAAGTTGCCTTCGATCACCACATCTCCCTCATTGAGCAGGGCCAGACGGTCCGCAATCGTCTTCGCGCTGTGCAGATCGTGAGTCACTACGATGGATGCCATGTGATGTTCCTCCTGGAGCTTGAGAACCAAATCATCGATCTCCGCCGGAACTGATGGGGTCGAGACCAGCGGTGGGCTCGTCGAGCAGCAGAATATCCGGCTCCAAAGCCAGCGCACGCGCCAGCCCTACTCGTTTCTGCATGCCGCCCGAGATATCCGAAGGCATCTTCTCGAGAGCGCCCTCCATGCCCACTTCCGCCAGTAGTTGCTTGACCCGGTCGCTCCGCTCAGACTTCGACATCTCCTTCTTATGGTGCTGCAGCGGAAAAGCCACGTTCTGCTCGACGGTCAGCGAATCGTAAAGCGCGGCGTGCTGAAACAGAAAACCCATCTTCTTCCTGATTTCGCCCAGTTGGTCGAGAGCCAGGCCGGCGATGTCTTGACCGTGGATGCGAACCGATCCCGAGTCGGGCTTCTCCAGGCCAATGATGAGCCTCAGCAATACGCTCTTGCCGGTGCCACTGCGCCCCAGCACCGCCAGGGTTTCGCCGCGGCTCACGGCCAGGCTAATCCCGTTCAAAACGTTTTGACTTCCGAAGGATTTATGCAAGCCCTCGACGGCGAGAACTGGCGCACTGCCGTCTTTCTCGGCTTCATCTTGCTTCATCGCGACTTGATCGATTGTTTCCATACTTGTTTCGGAGCTGTTTAATCCGAGATCGTTTAATCAATGTTCACGAGAAAACACTCACGGGAAAAATATGAGAATGAGTTTCACCAGCACGACATCGGCCAGGATCACGAACAGCGAAGACAAGACCACCGAACTGGTGGCCGCACGGCCCACGCCCGCGGCGCCTCCCTGGGTCCGCATTCCCTGAAAACACGCGATCAGCCCAATGATCAGGCCAAACACCATGGTCTTAAACGTGGGGGGCAGAAAATCGTTGAAATCGGCGCCCTTAAAACCACTATTGATGAACTGGTGGAACGAGAGCGGCTCCACCAGCGCCTGCGCAACCCAGCCCATGACCAAGCCGCATAAGTCGGCAGCGAGGGTCAGCAAAGGCAGCATCAGGATGCAAGCCAGAATGCGGGTCGCCGCCAGCAGCCGATAAGGGTTTACCGCAGATGCCTCGATGGCATCGATCTGCTCGGTCACTTTCATCGACGCCAACTCCGCGCCAATGCCAGCGCCCACCCGGCCACTCACCACCAGACCAGTGATGATCGGGCCAGTCTCGTGGATAATGGAGAACACGATGGCGGCGGGAAGCAGTGATTTGGCCCCAAATCGAGTCAGGCTGTAACGAGCTTCCATGGAGAGCACAACGCCGGTTGCGGCGCCGGCCAAAGCTACCAGCGGCAGGGACTTTGATCCGATCTCGTCGAGTTGCCGAAACAATTCGCGGAATTCGAAATGGCGGCGTCACTGCAGCCCGCACCACTCGCCAGAAGAATATGCCAAGATCGCCGAACCATTCGAGAAACTGGTTGATCAGACCCTTCGAAGAGCTCACCCTAGGGAGACACAGATACGAGCCGTTGCTCCGGAAGTAGAGGGTTGATGACTGCAACCGCATTTAGTTTCCGGTCGCTCACGGGTTCGATCCCGGATCTGGCGCGCCGTGCGTATTGTTCAGGTGCATGCGAGGAAGCAAGGAGTGGGGTCCGCTATACAGGAATTCCAGGGCGATGTTCCCGCCCACATATCCCAGCATGGCGTAATTGCCCATCCGGAGCGCATCCTTGGCGCCGTAGCGGCTGGGATACCACGCGTAGACGGCAGTCATCGTGCCGGCATACGGCGCAATCAGCGCCGGGAAAGAAAAGACGCGGTGGCCGTCTTGGCCGCGGCGTGCTGTCAAGGTGGAGATCACGGCATGGCGCAGCCGCGGAAAAACGCCTTTGCACTCGCAGCGGTAGTACAGCGTGTCTTCCCTGAAGGCTTCCGCCAGCCCATAGCGCGTCGTCGTGCTGATCGCTGCGATGCCAAAGTCCGATCCGAATCGCTTGCCATAAGCCCTCAGCGCCTTGCTTCCACTCCGGCGGGGTGTTATACGCCTGGCCAATGCCAGCCGCAATCGCTGCGCCTGTGGCTGGATACGGGCCGAACGCGTCGAAGAGGTAGTTCTCGATCTTCGTTGTTTCTGTGCGGACGAGTGTAGGTCAGATCTGGTAGCGCGGGAGTTGTGCTTGCAACCGTGCCAGAGGAGTTTGCCGAATCGGCCAGTGCCTGCGCCTTTGCCAGCACTGGGAGGACCGCGAGGCCCGCAATTGCCAACCTTAAAAGCATAAATCTTCGCATCTTGATGGCGATACCTCCCCGGCTTAATCTACGACCCATCCTGCACACCAATAACGGGACTGTTCTTTATGTGGTAAGTGGGCAAGCTGGGTGGTCACACTGGCACGCAATCTCGACCTCCTTGGACCCCGCTTCCTTACAGGCTTGACCGCAGTATTTATCGCCAGCTTGCACCAAGCACCGGCATGGTAGGTGCGCACACTTAACCAGCTGCTCATTCGTCGTCATCATCGGTCCTCCTTTTCCAAGTTCTTCTTTTCCGGCCTTCGTCTTACCGCTTGGCGGTCAGACACTTATTCCCACCGCTCCCTGCAAATCTTCGTCGGCTCTATTTTCGTTTCATCATCCAGCCGATCAGTGCTCCTGCGGTAACCCCTACAGCAAAGGTCGTCGCAACCGTCAGCACAAGGTGTCGCTGGAGGCGCTGAGTTGTGTCATCCAAGAATTCCTCGGCAGCATCACCGCCCTGCTTTGCCGCACGCCTTCCTACTTCCACGCCATCCTTGATCGCGTCGGCTATCGCACTGGTTGCGCGAGAAGCCTGGCGAGCTGATTCGCCGATTTGTTCTGCTGTTCTTTCCACTAGGGTTTGTGACACGCTGCCCTCCTGTTGCTCTTTGCGAGCCGTTGTTATAAGCCCTTTATTCGCCGATAGCCTTTTCAGCAAGGCCAATCCATTTTTGAACTTTGCCAGCGTTCTTTTCCGCGTTTCCTGAGACTTCCAGATCGGGGTCGTTCGTCGCCTTTCCGACTGCCTCCTTGATTTTCCCCTTCACTTCGTGGAGCTTGCCCTCGGTCCGATCTTGGGTACTTGGGTTCATCATTCTTTATTCTTTCCTTTCCTCCACGCGATTCCTTTCGTCGACAGAACCTCGTGTATCGCCAGTATCAAACTTTAGGCCTGGGAAAACTGGTCAGAATTGATCGTCTTTTGGATTAGAGCTATGGCCGGAAGTGCAGAGACAGTCGCGCGAAGGACCAGGAAACACCTACTTCCTCACAAAGTGAGCGATTCTGCACAGCAATGCCCAAGCAAGTGAGTGAATCCATGGACTGGCTCCACGGGGGCAGAAGTTGCTCACTCGCCCGATTTCAATCGGGACCTAACCTCGAAAAGGAGATGCCATGTCGTTCGGACCGTTCGGACTTTACGCGATTGGGTTCGCAATCATGATCGGTGGACTAATTTACGGCGCGCACCTGATGCATGTACCCACGCACTGGATTGTCGTGGGCGCTATCGTTCTCCTGGGCGTTGGATCCTGTCGGGGGTAAAGGCGACGCGTCAGAGAGATCCTTCGGACTAAGAGCACTGTCAAAGTCTTGACTCTCGGTGTTTATCCTGTGTGCCGCGAGCAGGCCCATGACGCGGTTCGCAACATCCCGGGACTCCTCACGTGATATCATGCAGTTGAGGTGGTTACCACCTTCTCCTCTTTCAGGTTCCCTGAACTAAGTCAGCCCATCTGAAGTTTTCTCTTCTTAGGCTTTCAAGAAAGCCGCGTACCCCATGCATGCGAATGCGATCCTGCACGAAGTTCAGCAACTTTACAACGTGAGTGACCGTCTTGACACGCTGGCAGAGCAACATCCTCTCGTCTCAGAAGCACTCATCACCATCTCAGGAAGCTTGCGTAACACTGCCACCTTGTTGGAGGTGTTGGTGGCTACAAAAATAGCGGCGCTCTCCGGATTAGATCCGGCAGATGCCTGATTTGCTGATCTTGTCTGGAAGCTCTGTTTGTGGGATTGTGAAAGGTGTGATTCTTTTTCCATGTCGCGAACCACATTAACGCACGGGTTCTTGAAGTGGAGTAACCGCACGAGGGATCACGGTGCAGGATTGTCCGCGACGTTCGGCAATGGCGCAACAGACCTTAACTGGTCCAGCGCAGTCAGCACGCCTTGCCAGTGAATCTGGTCTTTCTTCGTCTCGATTGGAGCCGAGAGATCGGAATAAAACTGAAGGATGTTATCGCGCAGCTCTGGCGACGTCCGATCGAACTTCCGCTCGGACAACTGAGCCAGCAAAATTGCGTAGGTGTCATCGGTCAGCGAATATTCCGCTGCTTTAGTTACATTTCCGCTATCCAAATCACAATTGGGAACAACCAGCGAATCGGTGCGCACTGCTTCGAGAAACGCCCGGTATTGATCGACGGTCGTGTTAATGCTTTTGAAATACAAGTCCTCGGTTTGGGGAGTCGGGCTCTTGAATGATAACCCTTTGAAGGGACCAATTCTCGGCATGTAACGCAAGAGCGTTGACATAATCCGGGTCCCCACGCCCGGCTTCACATAGTCCTTTCCCCACTGCCTTTCGTAATCGGAGCGCGAAAGACGGTACAAAAACTTCTGTTTCGCGAAATCCGGTGTTTCGTGTATCAAGTCCTTCTTGTGAACTTGCAGCGCGACCTGGGTCATATGCGGAATCAGCCGGCTGACCGCGAAACGATACGACCCTATCGCCAGATCCTCGTGGGTAAGCACGTCTTTCAACTCCACTCCGTACACAACGGGAAAGACCCGCTCCAGCAGTGGCTTGGAAACTTGGAATCCGATGAAATCGTGATATTGCTGCGACGCATAACGATTCTTCGCAACCTGCACCGTGTCGAACCCAAACTCCGTCTTCAAATGCGCCGTCTTGTCCTGAGCGTACCGGACGGACTTGCCAAATTTCGCCCGCAGCTTCGGATACTCGATCGCGACGGACTGGTTGACCGCCGGGTGACCGGCGATATCCGCTGCGTAGTGCGACAGTGCGCCCAGCGCAAAGGCGTACTCGTTGACATCCTGGCTTTCAACCAGCAGCTGCCGAACGAAATCTCCGCTGCGAACGTAATGCACCAGGTTGCTGAATTCTTTGCTGCCAAATGGGTAGTAGCCGAGATCCTGAATGACCGCGCCGCCATAGGCATAAGCGTGCGCCTCTTTGAGTTGGTCTTCCGACAGTCCCGGATACCGCTTGAGCAGCAGCGGTCGGATCTCGTCGATCCATAGCAGGTCGACAATTTCCTCATGCGTCAGAACGGAGTAGGCAGACAAACCGCCGCTGCACATGACCACGACGAGCAGCAGGGTTACTCCACGGACACAAAGCAGGCGCCAACCTTTAGCGCTGGCGCCTGGCGAGATAGCCGGTTGGCGCATGGTTCAAATGCGGCCGAGAACCAGCAGAACGACAACGATGAAAAGGACCAGCCCTAAGCCTCCGGTCGGGGCATACCCCCACTCCCGGCTGTGCGACCAGCGTGGCAACGCACCAATCAGGGCCAAGACCAGGATCACGATCAATACAGTTCCAAGCATGTTAGCTCCTTCTTCCAGCGATTCAGCTTTGGTTATAGGCGTTCCGCCGCTTTCTTAATGGTCAAAACTGCTCAGTGAAGAAGAAATGAGCGGGAGGGACCTCAGCCATGGCCAGAGAGCAGTTTCGACCTCTTCGCATGCCGCCGCCAATATCGAGGCCGTTAGAACTGGTTCAGATTGATCACACTTTAGTCGATGTCGTTGTTGTCGACGAACTGGCCAGAAAGCCGATCGGGCGTCCGTGGGTCACGCTCGCCATCAATGTTGCCACACGGGCCGTACTTGGGTTTCACTGTGGGGAGTTCGAAGGTAGATTCCACAATTCTGCAGGATGAGCCATTCCTCCAGTTCGGACAGCGTGAGCAAAGCCCGCTCAACCCCATTTTCCCGGGCGGCTAAAAGCGCGAGCTTGGTAGAGCGCACGAGCCACGTCGCCTGCTCATGCCGGGCATCAGAGCCCTGGACCGCCTGCTGGCGCTGGAGGACCAACAAGAACTCCGCCAAAGGCTCGATCTTTGGCACCCTGCATTCCGGTCTCTCTCCTCTAACCTCTTGACTGGCCTGCAGTCTACTCGTTACTGGAAAAGCGGTCTACCCATTAACGGCAAATGTGGGATAGACAGGCCAAAGTCTACGCATTAACGAAAAACGACACTGCGTCCGGAGTCGAGGCGGATCGCGACGATGCTGCCGCGAAGCTTACAGCGCTGGCCGCGAAGATGACTGCCCAGGAAATTGCGGAGGGCAACGATTGGCGAAGGAATGGAAACCTTCCGGTAAGTGATGTCCGATTGTTGGAATTTTCCTGCTGGAGATTTTCTGGTTTGTCTCCACGAAAAGCGAAAACATGACGGGCCGAGGAGTGGGATCACCGTGAGAGCCTTTCACTTGAAGACTGGCACACTGATTGTGGTGTATTTACTGGCGAACGCCTTGTTAAGTTCGGGCCGGTTGCTCAAACATCTAGAGAGGGCTAGGGAGAGTTGCGGAGGCTCGCAGCGTTGAGCGATGATGTTGCTGCCGCTGTCGAGGCTACCTTTTAATTAATAAGTTAGGGGAATTCGTTCGAATATGGATAGGGGAAATTTCCAGCCGTAAATGGGCCGACGGTCGGCGCCACGAGCCTCCACCCATTGTCCACTTCCGAACGCTCAATTTCCAATTGCGGACAGCCAAAGGCGAACTACCGGACAGCGTCCTGACCGTGGGGGAAATGCATCAATTATGTAGAGATTCCGGTTTTGGCAGACGGAATGCAAGTTACTGACTTTTACCCGTTTGTGCTGAGCGGAGGATCGAGATGATTCGTGATCTCAAGTACGGCATCAGATTTCTGATCCGAAGTAAAGGTTTTGCCGTAGCAGTGATCCTCACGCTGTCGGCATGCATCGGGGTCAACGTTGCCATTTTCGCGATTGTCAACTCGGTTCTGTTGAGACCTCTGCCCGTTCCCGACTCACAGGACATCGTCCTGATGTCGAATCGGTATCCTAAGGCCGGAGTCGACGAACAATTTATCAGTAGCTCTGGGGACTACTTTGATCGGCGGGAAAAGGTCACGGCGCTAGCGGAACAGGCAGCTTTCCGCTTCTCCAACGAGACCATCGACATCAACGGCACAGCGGAGCGGGAGATGGCGATGACGGCCACACCGTCGCTCTTCAACCTGCTCCGTGTGGAACCATTGCTCGGCCGGACGTTTGGCGCCGAGGAGGGAGAGATCGGGGCCGAGCAGAAAATAATCTTGAGTTATGGGCTGTGGCAACAGATCTTCGGCGGCAATCCTGCGCCACTCGGACGCGAAGTACGATTGGACGGGCGCCCGTTCACTGTCGTGGGAGTGATGCCTCCGAACTTTGTCTTCATCGACCCGGAAGTGCGGATGTGGATTCCGACAGCCTTCACGAACGAGGAGAAGACTGTTCATCACAACAACAATTGGTACAACATCGGCCGTCTGAGGCGAGGAGCAACGATTCAACAGGTACAGGCACAAATTGATGCACTGAATGCTTCCAACCTCGAAAAGTTCCCCCAGTTCAAAGAGCTTCTGGTCAATGCCGGTTTCTATACCTCTGTGGAATCGTTGCAGGAGATGGTTGTCAGGGATGTGAGATCGATTTTGCATCTGTTGTGGTCCGGGTCGATATTCGTGCTGCTCATCGGCGTATTGAACGTGGCGAATTTGGCATTTGCTCGTTTAACGTTACGGAAAAAGGAATTTGCGACACGTATGGCGTTGGGCGCGGGACGAGCGCAACTGTTGCGGCAATTCATGACGGAGAATCTGCTTCTGGCCTCGGTGAGTTGCGTGGCCGGGGTGACGGTAGGCGCACTAGTTTTACGCGTGATAGCAAGAACTGGGCTGAACCACTTTCCACGGGCATCTGAGGTGCGAATCGATTCCCACGTCGTCTGGGTTGCGACGCTGATGGCGATCGGCGCGAGTGCGCTGCTCAGCAGCCTTTCCGTCCTGGGAATTTCGATCAGAGGACTCCACAATTTTCTGCACGATGGCGAAAGGACGGGAACCGCCGCAAAGGCTCGCTCCGTCCGTCAGGGCCTGGTTGTCGCTCAAATCGGATTCGCCTTCGCGCTACTGGTGGGCGCGGGTTTGTTGCTGGAAAGTTTTCGTCAGCTTCTGAGGGTCGATCCTGGATACAGGACGGATAACATCGTGACCGCATCTCTCAGTGCTCCGAACAACGAATACAACACTGACGCTCAGCGGGAACTTCTGATGCGTCGATCGCTGGAGGCTCTCCGAGGAATCACCGGCATCGTCTCGGTGGGAGCAAGCACAGGCGTTCCGCTAGGAGTTGACTACAATAATAGCGTGATTCTGGCCGAGGGATATGTCATGAAACAAGGCGAATCGGTCATCTCTCCGATTCGTCTGTCGGTCACGCCGGGCTATCTGGAGACGATGGGGATCGCCTTGGTTCGAGGACGGTATTTTCGGGACAGCGATGATGCTCATTCGCCGCTTGTGGTGATCGTCGATGAAAAACTGGCGAGACGCTTTTGGCATGATCGCGATCCGGTTGGACAAAAGATGTACGAGCCGGATGAGAACGGGTTGGCCATCAGCGATCGAACAGTTCGGTATACAGTCGTAGGCGTGGTGCGCTCAGTGCGGCTGGAAGACCTTTCCGGTAGAGGGAATACAGAGGGTGCTTATTACTTTCCCTATTCGCAGCGTACCTCGAACAATTACACGATCGCGGTGAGGACCGAAAGGAACAGCGCTGCCGTAGTACCGGCGATCCGAGCCCACATTGCAGCGATCGACCCCGAGATGCCCTTGTTTGACGTCAGGACGATGACGCAGCGCGAGGAACTTTCGTTGTCGTCACGGCGGACATCGATGTTGCTGGGGCTGGCCTTCGGCATTCTCGCGCTTTTCCTAGCTGCTTTGGGTATTTATGGAGTGTTGGCTTACTTGGTAGCGCAACGGCGGAAGGAGATCGGGATTCGAGTTGCGTTGGGCAGCACACATTCTGGGATCGTCAAGCTAGTGTTGCGAGAAGGACTCGCCTTGGTTGGGACTGGATTGATATTAGGTATCGTTAGTTCGATCTCATTGCGCTCAATTGTTCGGAACGAGATCTATGGAGTTGCTCCCCTCGATCCACTGGTTCTAGGCTGCGTCGCAATCATATTTGCACTGGTTGCGCTAGTCGCCTGTGTCATGCCTGCGCGACGCGCAATGCAAGTTGATCCAGCAATCGTGCTGAGCGAGCAATAACGCTGCGAAGCAGCCTCCGTCCCGTGCTGATTTAAGAATGGACCACTCGGGACCTCGCCTGCCATTGTACTTCAGCTGCCCATATTGCCTTGATTTTGGAAATTTCATGCTGAAATAAGAATTGCACTCCTTTGGTCGGGTCGTCCTTGTTGACTCTATGTATGGTAAGAATCGCCATGTCTTTTCCAACATACCCAGACGATTCGGCTTTAAAGCAGTGTTCGCAACCGTTCATCCGTTTTCCCATTACAGCGTTTATCATTCCGGCGTGCGAAACTCTCTTTTGATTGTGAAGCTCTGGTCCTCCTTCGCCCTGCTCGGAGCTGGGGATGTCGGCAATCGTTCCAGAGCAGGCATCAACTGGACACGCCGATCAGGAGCGCCTAGATGCTCGAATAAGCCGAATAGAACATGGCCTCTCGATCTTCCGGACATAGCTAGAAAAGAAAGGCGCGAGCCCAAGCAGCGGACCCGCGCTTCTTCTTTACACTTCGAGCAGACTGATGCAAATACGTCGCAGTCAGTTCGCTACTTGTGAGGCTCTTCCTTACTCGGAGGGGCCTTCTGTTGCGCCGGCTTAGGAGCAGGCTGCGCATGGGCTGCCGCCGGCTTAGGGGCGGGCTTAGGAGCGGGCTGCGCATGGGCTGCCGCCGGCTTAGGGGCGGGCTTAGAAGCGGGCTGCGCATGGGCTGCCGCCGGCTTAGGGGCGGGCTTAGAGCGGGCTGCGCATGGGCTGCCGCCGGCTTGGGGGCGGGCTTAGGAGCAGGCTGCGCATGGGCTGCCGCCGGCTTAGGGGCGGGCTTAGGAGCGGGCTGCGCATGGGCTGCCGCCGGCTTAGGGGCGGGCTTAGAGCAGGCTGCGCATGGGCTGCCGCCGGCTTAGGGGCGGGCTTAGGAGCAGGCTGCGCATGGGCTGCCGCCGGCTTAGGGGCGGGCTTAGAAGCGGGCTGCGCATGGGCTGCCGCCGGCTTAGGGGCGGGCTTAGGGGCAGGCTGCGCATGAGCTGTAGTCGGCTTACTAGACTCAGTCGGCGGACGCGTCTCCGTAGGCTTCGCGGCTTTATTCTCGTTCGAGCGGGTTGCAGCTGCTTTGTTCTCGGCTGCCTTGTTCTCACTCGTGCGGGTTGCAGCTGCCTTGTTCTCGGCAGCCTTGCTCTCAGCGGCTTTGCTCTCAGCGGCCTTGCTCTCGGCGGCCTTGCTCTCGGCAGCCTTGCTCTCAGCAGCCTTGTTCTCGGTGGCAGGAGCCTTGTAAGGTGCTCCCGCCTCTTTGGCCGCTACCACCCCAGAACCGCTAAACTCGCCAGGCTTCGCCGTTGCAGCGATTGCCGGCCGCCCCTGGTTCACGGACGCCAGGAGTGCGTGGTTCGTACTGGCAGCGTGTACATGCTGGGTTTGCAGCGCCGTTGGCGGCGTGTGTTGCCCATGTGCCGCAGTCTCTTCTGCGGCGGTCGGTCGGGCGGTCACTCCACCCTGGCCGCCGTTATAGCTGACATGGTTCACCGTGGTTTCGTTGATGACGGTCTTGCTGTAAACATTGGTAATGTTCGTGACGTTCACGTTATTCACGCTGGTGTTGTAGCTAAAGGCTCCGTTGTTCCAATATCCGCCTCCATAGCCGACACCACCATAGCCGAAGCCGTAGTTGACGCCACCGTAGAAGCCGACCTGCGCACCCCAGTAGCCTTCATTCCAGGCGAAGGCGCTGCTGCCCCAACCCCAATAACCAGGAGTCCAGAGCAAGCCAACGGTGGGCGGCTCGACCCACGTACCCGGCACCCAGAAGTAGCCTTCATCGCCGTAAGACCAGTAACCGGGAGTCCACAAAAAACCCGCGGCAGGGACCATGGGTTGCGTATAGACCGGCAGGGCCGGCGGAGCGATCGTGATCGAGACGCCCACGCCGAACTGCGCGAACAAGGCGTACGGAACGGCCATTGTTAGAACTGCTAGCAACAGTAAACGGGAGATACGCATTTTAATCACCTTGCCGGATCATCCTTCGATTGCCCGGTTGAACCTTGCTGCTGCGGGCTGCGTGGATTGAAGGGCGATGGCTCACGACGAGGATTCCACGGATGCACTGCCAAGTCTGTGCAATATGGCTCACTTTTCGTGGAATGTCCCAGATTAAGGTTGGTAAATCGATTTTTCCGAGATCACCTTGCTCCTACCGGAAAGAAAAGGGCGCGAGCCCAAACAGCCGACCCGCGCCAATCACAATCAAGCTGGTTGCGTCCTAGACCACACCGGATGCGCTATGTCCGCTCACTTGCCCAGACTAAAGCTGGGATTGCGTTCGCTCTCCTGTTCATAGATGATCCTGCGCTCGCTGCCGGCGCGCGCAACTTCCATTGGCATCCAGCCAAGCTAGTAAAGAACGTACGCTCGCCCGAGCCAGGGCTATTGCGCAGTCTGCGGCTCCGTAATAGATGTTGAGGGTGTCGCCGTCGGGATCCATCGTATAACCGCAAGGGAACACAACATCGTCGACGTCGCCGTGGACCTCGTACTCCGCCTCCGGCCCAAAGATCCACGAATCTCCCCGCAGCAGGCATTTTGCCGGATTCTCTAGGTCGAAGAGGGCCAAACCCAACCGGTACAAACAACCCGAAGGCGTTTGTCGGACGCCGTGGTAAGCGAGCAATAAATTTCCAGGTGGGCGCATAGACCTCCTGGAATCATAGTGATAGCGGACGGAGAGAGTTTTTCGATTTGAATGCGAAGCAGCCTAATTGGCGGTTTGGCGGAACGAGAACGGGCGCAGAATGGTGAATGAACCTTGGCCGCACCGTCTTCTCTCAGATCACGGAGCACCTGCCCGCATACGAATTTCAAAAGTGCGTGGACCGCTATCGTGGTGATTCTCACTTCCGCGGCTTTTCATGCTTGGATCAGTATCTGGCAATGGCCTTCGCGCAATTGACTTATCGGGAAAGTTTGCGCGACATCGAAGCCTGTCTGCGTTCTGTCGGTGGAAAGCTATACCACATGGGGTTGCGCGGCAAGGTATCGCGCACGACTCTCGCCGACGCTAACGAATCGCACGACTGGCGGATCTTCGCCGATTTCGCGCAGATCTTAATCGGGATCGCGCGACCGCTGTACCTGCACGATCCGATCGGTGTGGATCTAGATCAAAGCCTCTACGCTTTGGACTCGACCACCATCGATCTCTGTCTGTCGCTGTTTCCGTGGGCGAAGTTTCGCAAGCACAAAGCCGCGATTAAGATGCACGCATTGCTGGACCTGCACGGCAACATCCCCACGTTTATCCGCATCACCAGCGGAGCCGTGCATGACGTGAACCTCCTCGACGAAATACTTCCCGAGGCTGGAGCCTTCTACGTGTTCGACCGCGGCTATATCGATTTCCAACGACTGTTCGTGTTCACGCTGAGCGCAGCCTTCTTTGTCGTGCGCACCAAGTCGAATGTGTTGCTGCAGCGGCGCTACTCGCATCCGGTGGATAAGAGTACTGGTGTTCGCTCTGACCACACGGTCATCCTCACCGCGATCGACTCCGCCAAGGTCTATCCCGATGCGCTGCGACGCGTGAGTTATCTCGATGTGACAACTAGAAAACGGTTCCAGTTTCTCACCAACAACTTCACTCTTCCTTGCACTTACCATCGCCCAGATATACAAGTCGCGGTGGCAAATCGAATTATTTTTTAAGTGGATCAAACAGCATCTCAGAATTAAGGCCTTCTACGGCACCAGCGAGAATGCAGTGAAGACTCAAATCTGGATCGCGGTGTCGGTCTACGTGCTCGTGGCGATCATACGCAAGCGATTGGGACTGGAGACTAGCCTTTACCAAATTCTACAGATTCTCAGCGTGACCCTTTTTGAGAAAACCCCCATTTTACGGGCACTTCAGACCGACGACTCCCAATCCGATTTACTCGATCACGCTAACCAATTCTTGCTGTTCGACTTATAGCCGGACAGTACTGAGCACGAGCCATCCCCCGGAAGTTTCAATGGGCGGCGGCGACATGCCAATCTTGTTCGCGTCCCACCAGGCGCCGCGGCGTGCCTCCAGCATAAGCCGGTGTCTTCCCCAATGCCGCAAGTCTGGAGAGTAGGAAATCCACATATGCGCTCCGAGATTGGTTGCGGGGCGATGGATCAGCGCCCAGTACCCATCGATCCGGCGAGGTAGAAGCGCCGAGTCTTTGTCATCCGGTGGCATAATCACGCCGTAACGCTCGAAGCTTCGGAAGTCTTTAGTCAGAGCCAGAGACACTCCGGGGCCACCGCGCGAATAGGAAGTGTAGGTGACTACGTACTGTTGCAGTTCGGGCACGAAAGTGATGCGAGGATCCTCGATACCCCAGATTTCCTCCGGATAGTCCGTGGGGCTAGGCATCAATGTCGGCTCGCTATCAATTTCCCACCCATCGACACCGTTTCGAGAGCGCGCGGCGCAAAAATGCGACAAGCCGCGTCGATCCTCGACGCGGCAAAGCAGCAGGGTAGAACCATCCGCGAGCAGCGTCGCGCCGGGATTGAACACACTATTAATGGAGTATGGCCAATCCTTACTGGTCAGGATCGGGTTGCCAGGATGTCGAACAAGAAGTGGTTCGTAGCGCGTACTCAGAGGGCTCATAGGCTCCTGAGCGGGTATAGTCATGATGGGATTTCCTTTTGTCCAGACTTTTCGAGAGCGTGCATCTCCAGCAGCGACATCAGGAACGAGAGCGTCGATTCTGCGCCCTGGTTCTCATTGGCGCGGTCAGGATGCAGGCCATCCCGGCAGCCGCCGGTGACAGAATCATAAAGTGGCACTTGCAGATCGTTTTCGCCGAGGAACCAGTTGAAAGCCGACCAGGCGTCACTGCGCCAGCGGCCGTCGCCTGTTACGCGGTACGCTTCGAGACACGCAGCAACCGCGCCAGCAGCTTCAATCGGTTGTTGATCGAATCGAGCCGGTTCACCGCCCTGGCGGTAAAACCCTTGCGAGCCGATGGGTACGAAGTGGCCGTTGGTCTGACAGCACTGCGTCTTCATAAGCCAATCCAGCGAATCAAGTCCGGCCGACAGCATAGGTTCATCCGAGCACGCCGATCCCACCAGCAGCATCGCCTGGGGCAGCCTCGCGTTTCCGTAGGCAAGACTATCTTCAAACCAGTTCCAGCCCGCACGCCGGATCGACTCATACATATCAAGCAATCTTTGAGCCAATGCGAATCGTACGCGCTGCGCATCCCGGTCTCCAGGGTACGAATGGAGGTACTCCTGAATTCCGAGCATGGTGTAGGCGCAGGCCCGAGGACTGTGGAATTCGACCGCTGCTGGCAGGGAGAACTCGAACAAACGCCCGGCAGCGCCCCTCAATCCTGGATTTGCGGACCTGGCTAATACCGTCCCCAGAGCCCACAACGCGCGGCCGTGAGAATCCTCCGATCCCTGATCTTCCATCCAGCGATGGTCGTAACCGAGGAAGTTTCGGAACCGCTTCTTCTTTGCATCGAAGCCGTGTTCCAGGAATGCTAAATAACGGAAAGCCCAGTCTGGGTTGACTGACTCGGCTTTTCCGAGACAGTCCATTCTGGGTCGGTCGCGACCGAGTTGGTCCAGCAGTACCGTAAAGATGAGTGCGCGCGCATTGTCGTCGGTAGTATAGCCTTCTCCCCGATTAGGGACGGTGAAGATCGCGTGCTGCAGCATCCCCGTGTCATCGGTCAGCGCGTTTACGTGATTGAGGTTTAATTCGGGCAGCTGATTCAGCGATTTGTGAGTAACGCGGGCCAAGAACTGAGCTTGTGGATTTTCCATACGGTCGCTGCGCACGCGGGCAAAACTTTCCATGTAACCTTGCGCGACTCTTTTCCAGGTCATCTGCCGCGCGAACAGATAAGCGCGTTTACGCATGGCATGGCGTATCGCGGGAGTATCCAGGAGCTCGATCGTCTTTTGTGCAATCGCATCGGGATTTTGGAAGGGGACCAGCGCGCCCCGCCGGTCGTCTAACAGCTCGGTCGCGTACCAATAGGGAGTCGAGATGATCGCTTTGCCCGCACCGAGTGCATACGCCAGCGTTCCGGAAACTACTTGCGCTTCATGCCGGTAAGGAGTGATGTAAATGTCTGCGGCGCCAATGAACTCGACCATCTCTTCCGGACTGACAAAGCGGTTGTGGAACATCACCTGCGACTCCACTCCCACTTCCTTCGCCAAAGCTTGCAAGCTGGTTCGATACTGATCACCCTCGCGGCGGAGTACATGAGGATGGGTCGCTCCGGCAACGATGTAAACGACATTCTTGTGTTTGGACAGAATCTGCGGCAGCGCCTTAATCACGTTTTCGATTCCCTTGTTAGGCGAGAGTAGGCCGAACGTGAGCAAAACCGCCTTCCCTTCTACACCGAATCTGTCTTTGTAGAAATTGGGATCCAGGAATGGCAGGTCCGGAACACCGTGTGGAACCATGTCGATCTTGCTGCCGGGAACCTTGAAGGTTTCTTGCAATATCTGGGATGAGAGCTGGCTCATGACAATGAGGCGATCCGAGAGTTCTGCGATCTCTTCCATCACCATCAGTTGGTTCGGGTCTGGCTCGCGGAGAACAGTGTGCAGCGTGGTCACCACAGGCATTTTCAGGCCACGTAGCAGATGCAGAATATGGCTTCCGGCCGGACCGCCGAAGATTCCATACTCGTGCTGCAGGCACACCATGTCGATATTGTTGAAGTTCAAAAAGTCAGCCGCTTCTTGATAGGCTTTCAAGTCGTCCTGGGCCAGCGACCATCGCACACGTGCGGGATAGTCATATCCTGGCTCTGTGTCGTTGACCGGGAGCGCCATCAGTCGAGCTGTGCCGTATTCTGCTGCGATGGCTGTGCATAGGTCCGTGGTGAACGTAGCGATTCCGCATTGCCGCGGAAGATAATTCCCGATTACCGCGATTCGACTGGGCAGCGATGGCTTCGGTTGCAACCCCGCACGGGTCGCTGATGTTCTCTCTCCGCATCCGCGGGCGAGAACTGACGACTTCCAAGGCCCGATTTGGAAACACGGTGATGGGCATTGCCATTTTCCCTAACCTCTGGTGAGAACAATTGCTGCAAGAGACCCCTTCCAAGGAGGGCCGCAAGCAATCACGATGAATTGAACTGGTTCCCCTCTTGAGTATTCAACGAAAGTGGACGTGCGAACTGGTCAAAATTGATCAGCTATTTTCCGCGCAGCGGTTCATCATGCGGCGATGAAGGCCAAAAAAGACCAAGCCCTCTCCGTTCGTTGCCCCACTTGTGGCGCCAAACCTGGAGAGAAATGTGAGCTCAGCACTGGCCAGCCCCGCACCGCGCCGCATCGAGACCGACGCTTGGAGGCTGCATAAAAGGAACTGGTCAGCAAAACCGATCTGGATAACCTCCGAAGGCAGCCCAGATCAACGCCGCAGAATTCAGGCCAGCACGGGCCTCGGCGAGCGCTCGGCCGAAACAGTCGAAGGCTTGGTTCACCGAGGCCCCGGCTGCCGTGCTCTCTTCGATCGGGAGCGTTCAAATCTGTCTTTCGGGGTCTCGCGGAACCGTTGCCGGGAACCCCCGCGGGAGTCGCTGGTTCCGCCTGCTATTTCATGGGCGGCAGGTACGGCATGTAGCGGGCAAACAACCAGCACAGGAAGAACACGACCGGGATATGAACCAGCAACTGCAGCACTCCATATCCCACAATATCGCGCGCCTTCAATTTCAATATGCCCAGCAGAGGCAGCATCCAGAAGGGATTCACCAGATTGGGCAGCGCTTCCGACGCGTTGTAGATCTGCACCACCCAGCCCAGATGTACCTGGTGCAGATTCGCGGCCTGCAGAACATACGGCGCTTCGATGACCCATTTGCTACCGCCGGAAGGAATGAAAATGCCGAGCACCGCCGAATACATCGCTACCAGCAAAGGATAGGTGCCGTGGGTGCTGACAGAGGCGAAAAGTTTTGCCAGCGAATCTGCAATGCCCGTTCCCACAATCATCCCGAAGATCACTGCGTAAAATGGGAACTGGATCAGCACGCCGCCGGTGGCTGGAATGCACTCCACTACGGCACGCATAAAGCGCTTTGGGCGCCAGTGCAATAAAAGCCCAACTGTGATGAACATGAGGTTGTAAGTATTAAGGTCCAGCGCTGCCAGGGCGCCTTGCGGGGAGGTGCGGAAGACATCCGCCAGGTAATAAAACAGCAACGCCGCAACCAGAACCGTCAGCAGCGGACTGTATTCCAGCCATTCGCCGGGTTTGCTCCTGACCTCGATGCTGGAGCGAATCGGCTCGTATTGGATGCCATACGACTCGGCAGTTCTGGCATTCTCCGGCGAGGGCGTGGACAAGTAGGCGATCAGCACCGAAAGCACGATCAGGATCACCGTGGTCGCGATGCTTTGCCACAAGAACAGGGTTTGCGTGAGTGGGATCAGACCACTAATGCTGAACAGTGACGGAGGCATGGCGGACTTGGTCGCCATCAGCATCGCGGCGGAAGAAGACAGCCCCATCGCCCAGACGGCTCCCAGACCAAGATACGCAGCACCGCCAGCAGCGCGGTAGTCCAGTCCCCGGACGCGATGAGCCAGTTCCCGGACAAAGAGTCCGCTGAAAATCAGGCTCAAGCCCCAGGAGATCAGCGACGTCAGCATGGAAAAAAGCGCCACCATGGCAACTGCTCCCCTCGGCGTCTGCGGGATCCCAGCCAAGGCGCGAATTGCGCGATATACGATTGGCGTCGAGGCAACCACATATCCACCGACGATGATCATCACCATCTGCATGGTGAAAGGGACCAGAGTCCAGAAGTTCTTCCCACCCTGAATGGCCAGTTTGGCCGGACTTTGATGAAGCAAAAGGCCGGCAACAAAGATCACCACGATTCCCAGCAGCGCAAAAATCAGCGGATCCGGGAACCAGCGTTCACTCCAGTTGGCGAGCCCCAGTCCAAAACGGACTAGGCCTTGTTCCTGAACTGCCGCCTGCTTCTCTGGTGGCATGTGCATGCTTGATCCTTTCGGTTCCGGCAGCGGTCGGTGCCCGACATTGTAGCGTGTATTTCGGGCCACGCAAGCCATTGTGCAGGATTCCACGATGGGTGTAGGATGCCTGCGATTGGGCTGCCAGGATTGGCTGCTACCTGCTAGATCCGGAGCGAGCATGAGTACCTTCCCAGTTTTATTGGCTGCGCTGTGCCTGTACGCCCTTGCCTACCGTTATTACAGCGCGTTCATTGCCGCGAAGGCTCTGGCGCTCGACGATCGCCGCATCACTGCGGCGCACACCTACGCAGACGGGCATAACTATGTTGCGTCGCCACGATGGGTGCTCTTCGGACATCACTTCGCGGCCATCGCGGGAGCAGGTCCGCTGGTGGGGCCGACACTGGCGGCGCAGTTCGGGTTTGCGCCGGGCTTTCTTTGGCTGCTGGTGGGCGCGGTTCTGGCTGGATGTGTGCAGGACTTCACCGTGCTGGTGGCGTCTGTGCGTCATCGCGGCCGCTCGTTAGCGGATGTTGCCCGCACTGAGATCAGTCCCTTCGCCGGCTTGGTGGCGATGGTCGCCGTCCTCTTTATTCTGCTGGTCACGCTCGCCGGCCTCGGCATCGTAGTGGTCAACGCGCTTTCGAATAGTCCCTGGGGCGTCTTCACCATCGGCATGACCATCCCCATCGCCGTCGTCATGGGATGGTGGATGTTCAAAAGCCATGCCGGGAAGATAACCGTCACCGGCCCCAGCATTTTTGGCGTCGTCCTTTTGATCGGCAGCGTGATCGCCGGGCACTGGGTCGCTCAGACCGGATTTGCCAGAGCGCTTACCTTTACTCCTCACCAGATCACGTACCTCATGGCCATCTACGGTCTGGTGGCGTCGGTTCTTCCGGTCTGGCTGGTACTGGAACCGCGCGACTATCTCTCGACCTACGTCAAGTTGGGCACGATCGCCGTCTTGATCGTCGGCGTCTTCGTGGTTCATCCCAACATCAAATTCCCAAACTTCACGCAGTTCGTTCACGGCGGCGGACCGATCATCAAGGGAAATCTCTACCCGTTCCTTTTTGTGACCATCGCTTGCGGTGCGATCTCGGGCTTTCACTCGCTGGTGGCTTCCGGCACCACGCCCAAGATGCTGGACAAGGAAACAGACGCTCGCTTCATCGGATACGGAGCCATGATTTGCGAGTCGCTGGTGGGTTTGCTGGCCCTCATTGCGGCCTGCTCCATGTATCCGGGCGACTACTTTGCCATCAACACCACGCCGGCGGTCTTCAGCCACCTGGGCTTGAGCACAGTCAATCTGGATATGTTCTCCCGCGAAGTTGGGGAGAAACTGGCGGGGCGGACGGGAGGTGCGGTTTCACTCGCTGTCGGCATGGCACAAATTTTCCGCGGCCTGCCTGGGATGGATCGCCTGATGGGGTACTGGTATCACTACGCCATCATGTTTGAAGCGCTTTTCATCCTGACTACGGTGGACACCGGGACCCGCGTGGCCCGCTACGTCCTGCAGGAACTCATGGGCAAAGTGCACAAGCCATTTGGCAACAGCGCCTGGCTGTGGGGAAATTTGATCACCAGTTCCCTGGTGGTTCTGGGCTGGGGATACCTGATCTATACGGGAAGTATTTCCACGATATGGCCGTTGTTCGGAACCGGGAACCAGTTGCTGGCAACCATCGCGCTGGCGGTGACGACCACCTTCCTCATTAACATGGGCAAGCAGAAATATGCGTGGATTACGGCGGTTCCGATGTGCTTCGTGGGTGTTACTACGCTTACGGCGGGAGTGCTGTCGATCAAGAACATTTTCTGGCCATTGACCTCCACCCCCGGTCAGGTATTTACCGGCTATCTGGATTCAGTGCTTATGGCCATCTTTATCGTGGGCGTAGTTGTCGTCGTATTCAGTGCGGTACGGCGTTGGATCGCGGTGCTGAACGGCGCTCCCGCGCCGCAGGAGGCCTTCGGCCCTCCGCTCACCGCTGCCGGCGAAGTGAAGATGGGTTGCTGCTAGGCCGCTGGGCGCGTGATTCGTGTCGTTGAAGGCCGAACGCTTCGGGGTTAACATTGGCTTGTGGTTATCGTGTCGGTCAGCTATCAGCACGTTTTCAGCGCCTTCGAAGAAAGGTTTATTCCAGAGATGTTCGGTTCCATGCCTAGCAAAGCAGTTCGCACAAAAAAGCTGAGGGCAGTTGGCCGATCTTGGGTTGAGCCGCAGGTTCTCGTCCGTTTCAGCTGCGCTTTCCGGCTCCGCTGGGGGCTTCGGCAAAAATGGGCGAGCAGAGTTGGCTCACTCGCCCGCATGTTGCCGGGAACCTACACCTCCGTAATTTGAGGGTGGATTGCTCCAGCACTACAGTAAGAACATGGGGGTTCTTCTTGGCTTTGGCAAGCCCTATTTTGGGGGCCGCACGTTCTTACTGGGAGCGGTAGTTCTCGGTGTGCTGCTCGTCTCTGGTTCGATGCCTGCGCTCGGACAAACTTCACCCTCATCACCTAGCCCGGCGAACAATCCCGATCGATTTCCGATTACCATCGACTTCGGAGATCTGCTGGTGCCATCCCAGTTGCGCCAGCTGGGTCCGAAGAAACTTCAATGCTAGCTCCAATTGATCGCGGCTTAACGGTGTTTCGGCCTTGGGTTTTTCCTTGCCAACATCGGTTTTGGGCAGCAGGAGCAAGGATTTCAGGTAGATCAGCCAGCTAGCCGCTTCGACGAACTCGGCTCCCAGGTCGATGTCCAGTTCTTCCGCCCTTTCGATATAGGTCCCGAATTGGCGCACGATCTCGGCGATGGGAATGTCGGCGACGGAGTACTGGTCGCGCCGGATGAGCGCGACGAGCGGCTCGAAGGGGCCCTCATAAAGAGGAAGCTGGATGGCCAGATCACTCATGCCTGGCCTCGGCTGAGCGTGCGCCGGAACTTGGGATAATCGCTCACAGCCGCTTGGCTCAGAGCCAAAACGCGAGAGAGAAGCTCTTCTGGGGAGCGAAATGCTATGGAAATCTCCCCCGGTCGGGCCAGCAGAATGCCTTCCGGCAAATCCCCGTCTGGCAAATCATGGAGAACCGGAGCTAGCCTGGGAATCCGGGTGGTTCGGGCGGTGGCTTCCTGCTGGAGTTCAGAAAGAACGTCGAGAACCTGGCGCTTGCGGTGTTGCTCGCGGCGTACGCCTCGGGAACCGACAAGTTCCGAGAGCTGGGAAAGCAGATGGGCGCGCTCGACGATGTAGGCGCAGCCGACTTTATGACCGCCGACTTTATAACCCTGGAGAGACGCCATGAGACGGATGGCCTGGCGCCGGCGAAGGCCGAGGATCTCCTCGATCGTGGCCCGATCAATCACCGGCGATGGCAAGCGCTCGACTAGGCGGCGAATTTCCGCGGCGCGGGCGTGCCAGGTGGGAGCGAACGATATCCGAGTGAACCTCGGAGGGAGGATAGCAGAGTGGAGGCGTGAAGGCACGAGTGTGCCGTTAACGGGTTTGGTTCTGAGCGTTGATAAGCCGGCATTATCACCCCCCAGACCTCCCAAACCCTTGTACACTCGCTTTCGACGACTTCCCGAGCCTCCCCCACTATGGCCTCCTCATCCTTATTATCATTATCATCATATATCCATTGCTGCACCGATCGACCCTGCAACCCAGCCCGAACCCTCGGGATCCAACTCCCTGGTTTCCAACTCCCTGGTTTCGCTCGCCGACCAGGTCTCGACCCTCATCCAGGCGGCCAAGGCCAAAAACACCCGCCGCGCCTATCAGTCCGACTGGGCCGGCTTCGCTCGCTGGTGCCGCGAACACGGGCCCCTGTCCTTACCCGCAACGCCCGCGACTGTGGCCCTCTACATCACCGATCTCGCCGCCCGCTGTAAGGCATCGACCATCCACCGTCACCTGACCTCAATCGCCCGAGTTCATGAGATGGCGGGACACCCCTCGCCTGCGACCATGCGCCACGCCGTGGTCAGCGAAACTCTGAAGGGCATCCGCCGCACCCTGGGCACCGCCCAGAAAGGAAAGCTGCCGCTCGTGACGGCGGATTTGCAGAAGCTGCTCGCCCACCTTCCCGACACTCTCGCTGGCGTACGCGATCGGGCGCTGTTGCTCGTCGGCTTCGCCGGCGCCTTGCGCCGTTCCGAACTGGCCGCGCTGGAGGTGGACCAGGTCGAGTTCAACTCCGATGGTTTGGTCCTCCTGCTCGATTTTTCGAAGACCGATCCGGAAGGGAAGGGCGAGACGGTGGCAATTCCGTTCGGCTCCCACCACGCCACTTGTCCGGTGCGCGCCCTCAAGCAATGGCTCGAGGAGGCGCGCCTCGAGCGTGGGCCGCTGTTGCGCGCGGTCGACCGCCATGGGCGAGTCTCGGCCGAAGGCCTGCATGGGAATTCGATTGCAGCCATCGTGAAGCGCGCCTGTCGCAGCGCGGGCTACAACCCGAAAGAATTTGCCGGGCACAGCCTGCGGGCAGGACTCGCAACCCAAGCCGCGGCCAACGGCGTCCCCGAGCGGCTCATCATGCGCCAAACCCGGCATCGCTCGGTCGCGACCTTGCGCCGCTATATCCGGCAAGGTTCCCTGTTTCGGGAAAACGCTGCCGCCAAAGTGGGATTATGAGAGCACAGCTTGTGATTTACCACTCGATGGCAAAATGCACACGGAGCGAAAGTGACGCCTGTTTTCGTAAACCATCGGCAAACCGCGAGCGACGAGACTAGGCTTTTTCCCGCTATTGCAGCTTGGCGTACTCCGCTTTGGCTTCCTTCAGGATGGGGATGTCGGGGTCGGCGTCTTTCCAGAGCGTAAGGAAATCTTTGTAAGCGGCGAGCGCCCGACTGCGGGCGAGATCGGCATCCGCGTCCTTGCGAAGTTCTCGACTGCAAGGCATTGGCACGAGCCACGCCCAGATGCGCCAACGCTCCCGTCCAGCAGTTCCAGACGATGCCGCTGTGGTCGATGATCTTCTGGAACTCGGCGGCGGCGTCATTGCCCTGTCCCGCCGCCAGGTATGCCTCTCCGCGCACATACGTCGGATAGAGGCAGGAAATATTGGCGACGAACAGAATTTCCCCCAACTCGATGGGGGAAGCAGCTTGCAGAGCGCTCAGGGCGGAAGCCGGGTTCTTCTTGTCCAGCGCCAATTGCGCCTGAATCGCGGGCAGCCAAAGCGACTGCATCTGCGTGTCCAGCGGGAAGCGTTTCCCCAAGTCTTGTGCCAAGGATTCGGCTCGTGCCGTATCGCCCGCCATGGCAAAGGCAAGCGCGGCTTCGACTCTCGACGCCCTGACTCGTGGGAGCCAGCTTCAAAGCCTCTGCCGTTGCCTGCCGCGCTTCCGCAGCATTGCCGTAAGCGGCTTGTTCGATAGCGGCATTCGCCTGCCAGATCGCCCCATTTTCCTTGCTGTCAGCGCGGATGGCCGAGTCCACAGCCCGCTTGGTCAGTTCCCGCGCCTTGCCAGATGACCGCCATACGCCTCGGTGTCGGATGCGAGCGCCAGCCCAGAGTTCTCATAATCGGGCTTGCCCGCAAACCACTGTTGCTGTTCCGCCATCGCCGCCGAGTCGGAGCCGAGAAAGGCAAGAGCGTAGAGAGCATTGTGGAGTACGAAATTATCCAGTTTTCGCGCTTGCGCTTCGTGGATGATCTGCCGCGCTTCGTCGAAGCGCTGCAAGGAGAGCAGGCTGTTGCCAAGGTCTGTGTAGGGGGCGACATTATCCGGGGCTAGGCGGAGGCTTTGGCGATACGACTCCGTAGCCTTCTCAAACTGTCCCTGCTCAAGCGTACACGATGCCCAAATCGTTGTACGCTCGGGTAGTATCGCGGGTAGCTCTCAATCTCCTCCTGATACGTCTGGGCCGCTTTATCCAGTTCTCCGGTTACATTCTGGTAGTAGTCGGCGGCGATATCCAGCTTTTCCCGCTCGCTGGCATGCTCCCGCAACTGGAATGCCTTGGTGAAGTACTCGCTGGCCCGCCCTAGCTCGGCGAGACTGAGGTAGTCCTGGCCCACTGCCCAGTAGCCCATGGCAAAATTCGGATCAAGCTCGATGGCACGTTGATGGTAAGGCAGGGCTGCGGCGGGGCCTTTCTCGTTAGTGGCCTTTCTGCCAAGGCTGTACGCTTTCAGAGCTTCGAGCGAGGACGTGGTGGCCTCGGACAAGCGGAACATCTAACTTCTGGACCGTCGCCAGCGATTCGCCCAACTCGCGTGCGCAGCTTCGATGCCGCCTCGCCCAACGCGTCGAGCACCTTCTCCTTGGACGCTGCCGTCACCTGCTGCTCGGCCAGCGGATCTCCACTCTGGCAATTCATCGCCTTCAATCCCAGCACGTATTGGCTGCCCAGACTGGCAATCGAGCCAGCAAGGTAAGGCGCCGCAAATAAATAAGGGTATCAATTTGTGCTCCGCTGTCGAGCGGGGTTAGGCTTGATCACATAGCTGCGAACTGAAAGCTGTTGAAGTGATTATTCATCGAGAGAAGTCCTCTCTCGAACGAATCTCGCCTCCCATGGCGGGTACCCAACGAAGTAGGAGGTTCGTCGGTTCGTCAATCGAGGGGCGAGTGCTCCGCAGATATTTCGTCCGCGCGAAATTATGGATCGTTCCCACTCGCGCGGCTCACGCGTTTCTCAAAAATCGTTGTCGGCGAGGAATCATCCGTAATCGTTAGTCTCAAGCCAATGGCAGGGACGGACCTGATCGACGTGGGAGGCAACAAGTTCCTTTCCCAGTTCCTGGTTCTCGTTGCACAGGAACGGAACCTTTGGCCCGGCGAGCTTCGAGAACCGGATCGCAGGGTGTGGCGTAGGCACTGCTGACATCTGCCATTTCGACGGCGATGCAAATCAGTGTACGGTGTCTTCTCATCGGCGAGGCCTCAGGCGGCAATCTTGGCCAGGTGGTATTTGTGATGCAACCCGATGCAACCCATGCAACCATGCAACCCGCCGAGGATCGGCTTAGCCCTCGCACTGTGTTATAATGTAGCTACGTTGCTACATGGGA
Source organism: uncultured Acidobacteriaceae bacterium (assembly GCA_963714225.1). Taxonomy (GTDB): domain Bacteria; phylum Acidobacteriota; class Terriglobia; order Terriglobales; family Acidobacteriaceae; genus Sulfotelmatobacter. Next base: position 55,071 of record CAVQNY010000026.1, read on the forward strand.
GCTACCGACGTGACAATTACCAAACTGTCGAGCCGAGAGTTCAATCAAGACACGAGCCGGGCGAAACGAGCGGCGAAACGGGGTCCGGTTTTTATCACGGATCGAGGGCGGCCCTCGCACGTACTGCTCACAGTCGCGGATTACCAGAGGATTACCGGCGGGCAGAAAAGCATTGCCGAACTGTTGGCGATGCCGGAAGCGTCTCGCATTGAATTTGAGCCACCTCGCCTGAAAGGCCATTGGCACGAGCCCCTGGATTTGTCCTGATGTACCTCGTCGATACGAACGTAGTTTCGGAATTACGAAAAGCGAAGAACGCCACGGCGTCCGAGCTTGGGCCGATGCCCTCCCCGCCGAAAGCCTCTACCTCTCGGTCGTCTCGATTTTGGAACTCGAGATTGGCATTCTGCTGCTCGAGCGCCGCGACCGGAGACAGGGTGCGGTTCTCCGGGCTTGGATGGATGGGCACGTCTTGCCGACGTTTTCAGATCGTATTCTGGCGGTGGATACTCGAGTGGCACAGCGCTGCGCGGCGCTCCATGTCCCGGATCCCCGTTCCGACCGAGACGCGCTCATCGCCGCCACGGCCCTGGTCCATGACATGACGGTGGTGACCAGGAATGTGAGCCATTTTCAGCCCATCGGCGTCGCCGTGTTCAACCCATGGGAACATTGAGCAGCAACCTTGCTCAAGTCCGCATGGCACTGGCAAACCACAGGGCAAAATTTTCTGCCCATGTTCCGTGAATCCCAAACGACCGGGAAAGAATGCGGTGGGACCTTCCGAAGATCAATTCTTAAGCGTCCTGATAAGTATAGGTTTTAGTTAGTTTTGAGGGGCAACTTGGCGAGCCGAAAAACGGCCCGTTTTATGTCGTTGACGGTAGCCCGCGAAATTCCACGGCGAATGGAATTATGTGATGAAGCCTAACATCGCTCGACAGCGGAGCACAAATTGATACCCTTATTTATTTGCGGCGCCTAAGCCTTGCTGCCCGCCCGCTGACAAAGCTCGCGGGTGACTTCGGGTGTGAGTTTCGTGCCCGCCGGACGGGACATCATCTTCAAGGTCGCTGCGACCTTGTTCTCGGAAAGCACATTCAGAAACGGCGACTGGTTCAGAGCAACGCTGAGTGCTGTCTTGAGCGCGTCGTCGAACACTGCGTCACCCGTGCTGTTCGAAAAATCGGCGAGAACGATAGTGTCTTTCTCGGTGAGTGCAGTTGCTCGCTTCGTCGAGTGCGAGCGGAAGTAGAACGTTCCCGCGATTGCCACCACGACAAGCAGCACGGCTGCGGGAAGCAGAACCTTCCAGAATTTCCCGCCCGCAACGGGAGCCTCCGCGACCTTCACGGCGCTCGATGACGGAGACGGAGCAAGCGCAGGGGAGGAACCGGATGCTGGCGACGGCGGTTGGGCTGCGACCTGAGAGCCGCTTTCCTGCGCCACAGCTACCGTCCCAGAACTCGCAGCTATGGCTCGTCCCGTCTCTGTATCTCGCTTCAACCGTTGCAGGTCGGTTCGCATCTCCGAGGCGTGCTGATAGCGCAGGTTGCGATCCTTCTCTAGCGCCTTGCCGATAATTCGTTCCAGTTCGGCTGGCACGTCGTGATTCAGCCGCACCACGGCCACCGGGGCTCGGTTCACGATGGCTTCACAGATCATCGCCGAGCTTTCTCCGTGAAACGGCAAATCGCCTGTCGCCATCTCGTACAGCACTGAACCAAAAGAAAACAGATCGGTACGCGCATCCAACTCTTTCGCCCGCACCTGCTCCGGCGACATATAGGCCACCGTTCCCACCATGGTGCCCGGACTGGTGAGATGATCCGCGTCCACCGAACCCGTCTGCGTGTTAAGAGACCCAATCTTGCTCGAAGAACTGGTTGTGACCATGACCTTCGCCAGCCCGAAGTCCAGAATCTTGGCGTGTCCGCGCTTGGTGACAAAGATGTTCGCAGGCTTGATGTCGCGGTGGACGATGCCTTCGGCGTGAGCGGCGTCCAGCGCGTCGGCGATCTCGATCGCGAGCGACAGAATCAACTCGGTTTCCATCGGTCGCCCGCCGATGCGATGCTTCAGCGTCAGGCCATCCAGAAACTCCATGGCGATGAAAGCTTCGCCGTGCTGGTCGTCAATTTCGTAGATGGTGCAGATGTTCGGATGGTTCAGGGCAGACGCAGCCTGCGCTTCGCGCTGGAAGCGGGCGAGAGCTTGTGGATCTTTGGCAATCTCGTCCGGCAGGAACTTGAGGGCGACAAAGCGGTGCAGCTTTACGTCCTCGGCCTTGTACACCACACCCATCCCGCCGCCGCCGAGTTTCTCGACGATGCGGTAGTGGGAGATGGTTTGGCCGATCATGGGAGTCGCACAAATGGTAGGCGGGATGCGAGGGCAAGTCAATGAATGGGATGGGGTTGCCAAGACCTCAAGAGGATGGTGGGCGAAAAATCGTGGTGCTCACCGTGGTCAAAAAGCGAAATCTGATTTCGCCAGTCAAGACCAATGCAGTGGCGCATCGAGCAGAACAGATATTCCACTGGAAAGCCCCCCCGTTCGTGAAAGCGGCGTGAAACGATGCGTGGACGGCGAGTGCGACGCATTGGTTAGCCAGTCCTTGTTGGGCGTTATCTCAGCTTCCCTCCCGCTACCCAGTAAGCTCGCGCGACATGCTGGGGCAGTCCCGCCGCACTTAACCCGGTCTTCTGGCCAATTGCGATTCAGACCCCATGTTCAAAATCTGTCAGTCGGAGCATTCGTTCCTGGAGGACAAGCAAGCGAATGCGTTCAGCCGATGGCGGTGGAGGAATTGGTTCTGCGGTTCGACCGAGGGCCCCGCCGCATTGGCTGCAAGTTGCCAGAGTAGGGACTTCGAAAGGCAGAGTTTCAACTCGTAGAGACGCGCGACAGTGCAGGCATCGGTTCCGTAACCAGGTCGCGTGTTGCGGACAGAGAAAGACGGATGGACTCCGCCATGCTCGTCGATAGTAAGGTTCGCGATCATCTCGGAAGCAGCTGGAACAGTAGCGTAACTCTCTTGTCCAGCCTCGGTGTCGAGGAAAAGTCTGTCCGAAGTATTCGTCCGAAATCATCATCATCAATGCTTGTTTCAGGCGTTCGGCAGATATCCCAGTTTCGCTTGCCAGCACATCGAGTAGGGTTTGGGATGCTCGGCGGACAGTTTGCCCGAGCTAGCAGCCCGTACGCTCGCTGCTGACCAAACTGCGAGCTGAGCGCGTGAAAGACGAGGCGGACGAGTTCATTTTCGCGAAGCCAGGGGGCCTGCCCGTCAATCACAACGTCTTCGCTCGCCACCAAATCAGCGGATTCGCAAAGTCGGTTTGTCCGCGCTATTGCAGGCTGTACAACGGGCGTCACTCGACTGGGAGCGAGCTGAAACGTTTGACCGAAGGCAATTCCCTTGCAACTGCTGACGTGCTTCGCAATGCAGTGGCAACTGCCGAGGCGAGTTACATACATACGGTTACGGCTGATGGCGATGCTGGGTTGAAGCTCTGGGAACGCGAGCTCGCTGCAGCTGGGGCGCGATTGAAGCAGACGGCAAGGGCCGAGATCTTTGGAGCTGATTCTTCACTCGCCCCGAGCCAGCTTGGGCGTAGCGCGTGGGGTGCGCACACCACAACGCGAATCAAGTCACCCGAACCTTCGGTTGAAAGACGCAGGTTCCCGGACGGATTTCTAGGCAGGGCGCCGCTGGCCGGGCAGGCGGACTGCGCATCAAGCTTGCATCAGCTTGAATAGAATCACGAGGTGTCCGGCCGGCTCGAGCATGATCTCGTCGTACGCAGCCTTGGAGTGAAGGTCACCTAGCACGTCTACCCCGACGCCGGTGAGCTCCCGCACCAAGGAAAGCGCCAGGCCTGTGCCTGTGGGGCCGCCGAAGCGGCCCAGCAGCTTAAGCTCGCGATACGCCTGCCAGTGGATCCGAAACGCCGCCGACACCATCACCGCTTTGCGGTAGATGGTGAGGTAGCCGTATTTGTGCGCGGCCGCAATGCCGGCGCCCACCAGCGCGACCCCGGGGACGGGAACGCAGGCCACGGCGAGCTGAGTGCCGCGGCTAGCGAGCTTGACCGACTTCACCTCGATCAAAAGGTCGACATGGCGCTTCAGCGATCCGCCATCTTTCACCTTTGCCGCCATCTGAGCAAGATTGTAGAGGTGGATCGTGGTCGACCCCACCGCCGCGGCCTGCTTGCCGATGCCCAAAAAATCAACTGCGACGCCGTGCGCACTGGTGGCAGCCTGCTGGATCATGCCGACAGCCGAGACGCCGACGCTGGCAAAACCCTTCACCTTGCGCTGCAAGAGGTTGCGCTCGGTCTTGGGGCTGGGGCCACAGTCGATGCCGTTCCAGGTGAAATAGGGGTTTGCAAACAGCACCTTTTTCTTAGCGGACTCGCGCAACTCGCCCATCGAGCCGGCGAACTCGGCGATGTAACTACAGATCTCGACGACGCCTGAGACATCCACGATATCCTCCCGCACTTAGGCACGATATTCGTTTTAGCATCCGGCGAAGACAACATACGCCCCAAAGGGCTCTTTCGCAACCGCAGTTTTGCATCGTGTCGTTAGACTCAGCCCTTCGCCGAGCGCGGTGAGTTCGGCGTAGCTGCCGCCGTGTTTGAACGGCAGCACCGCAATCCAGAATCCCTCGTCAGCGCGGACATACTCAGACCACCGGTGAAGCCGAGCGGGCGGCGCCGTTGTGCCATCACCATGGCACTGGCGTTCGGGTCTTGCTCCAGCCACTCGGCGATGGTGGCTTTGAACGGATCCAGTTTGCTGGCGCGTTGCCGGCGAGCCGCAGTGCGTGCCGGTGTGGCCAGGTCGCGCGAGATCGTTCTCCGTCCCAGGTGGAGATGACGGGCGATCTTGCGCACGGACCAGGTGCTCAGCCCAGTGCAGGCGATGAATCGTGTTGATTTGCGGGGTTTCCGGCAAACCCGAAGAGGCGATGCGCTCATTCCCTATCCGATGGAGCCCTCTTGTTGGGTCATATCGCAGCTTCCCTTGTGTTGCCCCTAAACCTCCGCCCCCAACATCGCAAGATCGTGAGGGGACAAGTTATTCAGGTCACGAATTGTTTGACACCTCTGTTGGTCCGCAAAGTCGATCATCACGATATTCGGCATGAATCGCTTGCAATGCGGTCCGACAAGAGGGGAGCCCGAGGGAAGAGTAAGGGGGTTGCGGTATTCGATGATGTCGCTCAATCCCCTCGCCCAGAGCTTCTTCATCTTCTCGACGTTCGGCGGGTCCCACATCTTCTTGTTCCGGCTCTTGATGCTTTCAAACATGCCAGTGGTGGTCCAATACATCATCGCCATCAGGTGCGGAGATTGGAGGATGGCCGACGCCTTCGCCTCCTGCAGCACCTTCCCCTGCTTGGACACGTTCTGAGACAGCTTCTTAAAAGGTTTAAATACCGATGTGCCTCCCTTGCCGAAATACTGCAGCCCCTGGAAATTGTCCTCGTATGTCGCCGCGCCATCCTTGTCGTTAAGATTCTTGAAACCGAGGATCCCGTCCTGCGGGCCGAACAGGCCAGCGACCTCCTTCACCCCCTTTGGTGAGAACAGCACTACGACCTTGCGCTGGAGATCCCTGAGCTTCGTGGTGTTCAGGTTGCCTCCTGCCTTGTACAGCACGTCGTGCAGCACGTAGGTGCATGCTTCAGCAATCAGCATCCAGTTCTGGCACTTGTCGAACTTGAGGATCAGGAACTCCGTGTTGCCCCCCGGGCTCTGGACGAAATCCTTTGCCTCCTCGAGCATCTTTTCCAGTCCGATGCCAAAGGCCCCGGCTCGCAGTTTCGTGCGAACCACGGGCATGGGCCCGATCCCCCCCACCTGCCTGATCTTGACCTCGTCCTTCTTTACCATACCATCCGCGTGAAAGGCCTTCAGTTCTACGCGTTTTTCACCGGGTGCGCCACCCGCGGCTGCCGCCGCAATCCGGAGGTCGAAAAATCGCACTCCCACCGAGGCTTGCAGGAAGATGTTTAAGCCCTGGGTCTGAACATTATCCTTTCCGCTCGTGATGCCGGCATCGTGGCTTCCGGCCACGACGATCTCGTTGAGACACTTGTTCGGGCCCAGTTCGTTATAGTTGATCATTCAGTCTCCCCCTCCTCCGCGTTTCATCGAGTGCATCGAATGAACATCCCAAACCTTTTGTCTGGACCGCCACGCTGGAAGCGATCAAAGCGAAACTCGCCCGCTGCCGCCAGACTCTGGAACAGATTCAACCCGGTTGTACGCTGCCTCGCAGCAGAAAGAGCCGGAAGACTTTGTCCAGTTAATTCTCGGACACCACACTATCAGGGAATCATCCCACTCATGACATTGAACATGTATTCAAACGCCTCGGGCTCACTCTTGCGGAAGGAGCGGCGGATGAAAATGGGGCCCTCCGGTCTCGCCATTTGTGCCGCGCGGTCAAAACCGACGATTTGTGCCGCCGGAACCGCCCCCCAGTGCGCGATTTCCGCCTCCTGCGATCCCCAATATTGCTTGTCGCCCATGGTGTCGAGCTGCTGTCGAGCTGCACTTAAAGGCCGGACGAGCTCCGTTCGATGTAAATTCCGTGTACTTAAAGACCGGAAAACGATTCCAAGTTGTACTTTAACACCGGACGGATTGTACTTAATAACTGGACAGGTTTGTACTTAAAAACTGGAGAGAATTGTGGTTAAGAAGGGGACGCCGCTGGTAGCGCTGGAGTCGCGCTAGCGCTTTGGGAAAAAGGCTGAAAGTCTGACCTGGAGCTCTTTGGGCCATTCTCCGAAGCGAGTCTGCACGAATCGGAGTTCGCTGTCCGTCAATCGATAACAAGATGGCGGGAGCATCGCGAGCGGTTCGCATGGAATCCGCGCTTGTGACGGGAAGAAAGTATGACTTTGGCGGCCGAGCAGAAATCTGGCGATAGCCGCCATGATCATCACCCGGACTGAGTGATCAAGGATAAACAGAGCGGGCTGCTCGACACCCCGAGGAAGCGGGCAAGCGCAACGGAACTCCTCGGGAGCGATCCGCTTGGCGGCCATTGATCCTTGCCCTGATTCCCGTGTCGGGGGCATTTGAATGAAAACGACGGGGGCGCGCGTCTTGCCCAACCGCTTGTCAAAGTGAGCGTGGTTATCGCGCAGAAATTTCTGAATGATGTGCGTCTTGCCCATGCAGGTGGCGCCGTAGACGACCAGGCATGGCATGCGGTCGCGAGGTGGGTAATCGACCAGATCCACCAAGCGCTCCAGAATGCGCTGGGCGCGAGGGTACTGGATCCATCGCTCCTGCCGAATCCAAGTGATGCGTTCTTCATCATTCAACGGAGCCACGGCTCGAGACGAAGCCTGTAAGTGTGCGAACTCGGAATTCACTCGTCCTCCCAGATTTCGACGGGGTAGGGTTTCAATACCTCCGCTTCTTTGCCTGAATTCTTCGAGGGCTCGCGGAGCGTGCGCGGAATGTTGGCCTCCGAAGGAGTTCTTTCTTTCCGGCGCCTTTGTTGCGAACGGTCAGCCGCTTCTTTCACGATGCCGCGTTGCTCAAGGATATTGGCGAAGAGGGCACGCTCAGTGGGTTCCGCACTCCCGCTTTGGCGCAATCGTTTCCTGGACTCCAGTAGTTCCCATAACGCAATGGGAGGCTGTCTGAGGTCAGCGTAGGGAACGGGCCAATGTTTTCCCTTGGGATCGAGGACGTACAGTCGGGATAGATTCCGTGGATCGTACTTGACCGACAGCGACTCCTTGAGTCTGCCCGCCCAAGGGCTCAACACGTTGTCCCAGTAACGGATTCTATGGAAATGAATGCCATCTCTCTGAATTATGCGCGGAACCGCCGGCAAGAAATCCAGAAAGAATTCTTCGGCATCTGCCGGGTGCCGAAGTGGCCGCCTTCCTTGCGCCACGGCTTCCTGCCATGCGGCTAGCGGAGTCTTGCCCAGCGCCGAGTGCACCGACAGGTGGTAGACCCCCGCAATTTGCAGCGCCAGCCATCGTTCTAACTCCGTCACGGTCAGAACTGCGCGGCCTTCGGAATCATAGGACTTCTTTTCGATCACGTTGGAAAATGTGGTGCCTGGAAGAAGATGGACTGCTCCCATCATCGTTCCGATCAGACGTTCGATGTGCCCACCGAGGTGTGGCTGTCCCGGTAAACGATGATTGATCGCGATTCCATATTCCTGGCAACCGCGCACGAGAGCTTCGCAATGAAACTCCTTGGCATTGTTGACGTGGATCATGCGCGGCAGTCCCGCCATGGGCCAGTCGAGATCGTGCAATTCCCGGTCGGCGAGCCAGGTGGCTTTGCGCAAGACCGCATGGGAAAGCACCAGGCAGATCGACAAGGCCGAAGGGGCTTCCAAGGAAACGCTAAACCCAACGATGGCCCGAGTGACGACATTGCGCCGCTATATCCGGCAAGGTTCCCTGTTTCGGGAAAACGCTGCCGCCAAAGTAGGATTATAAGAGGACAGCTTGTGATTTACACGGTCGATGGCAAAATTCACACTGACTGTAAACGCCTGCTAACGTCAACTGACCTCGCGTCGACGATCCCACCTTCACTTTTTTCGCGGTGACTTGTCGTCTTTTTGCCTTCGATTCCGATATTAGTAGTAGGTGCAGTAATTCGGCCCGAGCGCCGACAGCGGGCTGAGTGGAGACACAGGGTTCAAGAATCCGTCGGCACATCCAACCGTTGAAGGAGAAATTGCTATGCCGCCTAAATTTCAGCAAGTGATGCCCTACGCAGGCATGGACGAGCATACCCCCTCCGGAGGCACGGGGATCATCGTGCCCGTGGGGCCCTGGGGCAATGCTGTCATCCTGGCCGATGGCCCTGGTCTTCAAGTAGACTCTAAAAACGTTCAGTGGGATGAGATCACCGATCCTGCCCGCCATCCAAATTGGGCCAACCTCTTGCCCCTCTTCCATAAGCTGAAGACGGGAGCCATCAGAATCATCAATATTACGAGCGATTCTTCAGGTATTGACAACAGAGAGGTGACAGCGACCAATATGAGCCCGCACAACGTGGTGAGGCTTACGGTCGCCGTCCTTAAACAGAAGGTGGTAACGATTTCGATTCGCCCCACCCAAGTCCGTGACGATCACGGGAACTGGGTGAGTTTCAATGCTCCGGTTGACCCGCAGAGCTTGCTCGAGCAGATGAACTCAATCTGGGGACCCCAGGCAAATATTGTCTTTAAGCTACCCGAGCTTGCCAGAACAGATCCGGCCTCCATCGACGGCCTCTCGCCGGAAGCCAAGTTCGACCTTTCAATGGTCGACAAAGCCCTCAAGGAAAACACAGAGCCACCACCATGGTTCAAGTCGTTCGCGAACAGCAAAGATCCCGCAGCGGATCTCACGATGTTCCTCGTGCGTCGAGTGTTCCATGGGGGCGAGCCGGTGAAGGGCACCACCAGGCTGGGAGCTGGGCTCTCCTGGATCAGTGATGATCGCTCGGACAGGACAATGGCCCACGAGGCGGGACACTTCTTATTAGGAGAACCTGGTCATCCACCACCAGACGACCCGGATTTTCTGATGCCTGAGGGAGGCCCCGGACGAAAGATTCCGTACTCCCTCGCAACGAGTCTCAATCTCAAGCTAAGGTGAGAGGGCGAGCGGCAGCGACCATGAATTCCGGGTCGAATTTCGTGTGCCGCATAGGCCGGTCGCTTGCGCGGGTTTAAAGTCAAGTTGATATTCAATGGAAAGTGGTCGAGCCCTCAGTCCGGCCACCAAGTCATAGTGCCGATCGGCGGCCTTCAGCAGCAGAGCTCCGCCATCGGAACTCCCCTCTCGCTGATCAAATTGGGCTACGACAGGCTTGCGAAAAATTCCTGGGAACAACAAACACTGTGTTGTGCTATCTTCAGACATTCAGAGGCCTCTTTTGTTGCTGCAAACATTGTCTTGACAACATGTTTGTAACAGAGGAGGCCTTTGTTGTCTTCAAATATATGAATTAAGCAGGCTCAGGCCACGATGCCGTGAGGGATTGCGCAGATCTTCACGCCTGAGCACTAGCGATAGAATCGGAACCTGTTCTCAGCAGTTAAGGAATCCGCGCAGACAGCGCCTGACGAATTTGCTTGTGAAAAACTCCTTTGCAGGCAAGGATGAGGACATGCTGCTTCCAGGTTGGTTGTTCACAATTTCCGCAGGTCTCGGTGTTCTGGGGCTTGTGTTGGCTTACAAACGAAATTGGGCAGCTGTCGTTCCGGTGTTAGCCGTCCTCACCATTGTCGCCGCAACCATTGTGCAGCTGCGCGACCCATTTGGTCTCGCCCCGCGATATTTTCGCGCGGCACAGAATTGGGACTACGCTGCAGCGCTGTACTGGTCCGTCGTTCTGGGCATCACCCTGCCTGTCATCGGAATATATTTGGGCGCTAGGCGTAAGCGTTGACCTTACCCCAAGGGCCGAGCAGCCCTTGCAACTCATTGACCGAGGTTGTGAGTGATTGTGAGTGCTATGGCCTGATAGCGACATCTTGGAAAATGCTCTGCACAAAGTGTACTGTGTCTCAGATGAAATCCGCTGCCCGTAGCGCCCTCGTGTGGATTCTCTTTCAGGGCTGTCTCTCTGGACAGACTGTCACCGATTCCCAGCGGCTGGCGAACGTGATGGACAAAGTGCTGAGTGGCGAATTTGTCGGGATGGAGGAAATTAAGGATTATGAGCCGGGGAAGAAGTGGTTTCACGAAGACAGCTTGTTGATCAAGGACAATGAAACAGTCTTGGACAAAGTGCCTTTGAAAATCGTGAAGGGCAGGAAGCAGTACTCCGCTTCAGATGGTGGTTTCATTACTTATCGTGGGCGGTTCTTCCGCCGAGACAGCCAATTATTCATATCCTTGCGCCCTTTTGACAGCGATTACATCATTTTCCCGACTGGGGGCTGTGAACCGTACAGCAGAGTCACGAGCTTTCCGGTGGAGGTGAAGTCCAACGGGATCGAAATCGACGGTGTTCTTTACCGCTCCACAAAATTCTCGAAGGAAAAGAGGGAGCAACTCTCGAACAGACTGCAAAATGAGCCAATGGAATACAGCGGCGCACGGCCCTACAGTGCTGAACACAAACGCCCACCCTGCCCAGTGGTGAATGATTGACGTAAAATGCAGAGCATTTTTAGGCCAGCGCCGCGGCAAGAAAGACTTGCGGGTAGTGATGAAACTTGAGGGCCGCGGCGGTGGCCTAAAAATGGATGGAGTAAACCGCTGCGCGGTCCTTTTGATGGGTATTGAATGTTTGCCAGGAAGTCAGGGAAGGGCAAAAAGCTGGCGGGGCAGCCTTTTGATTGAATTCGTGCTAAAGTTTTGACATGGTAGTCACAGTCAACATTCCCGATGAACTCGCGGCGCAGGCCAAGGCGCGTGGTTTGTCTCTCGAAGCCTACGTCCAAGAAATTTTGGCCCAACAGCTAGCGCGTCCTGTGGAGACTCGGCAGCCCCGTACACAAGAAGAGATTCGTGGCTGGCTCGACTCTCTGGCCCAATTCTCGGACAAAATTCCCCCGTTGCCTGGAACAATTTCGCGCGAGTGGCTTTACCAGGATCACGACTAAATGGCTATTGCGTCGTGTCTCGTGGATACCAACATCCTGCTACGCACGACACGCCGCTCAGATCCTCAGCACCAGCTCGTAGACACAGCGCTAGCCCGACTCGCTTTCGAGGGCACAGTTCTTCACTATACACACCAGAACATCGCTGAACTTTGGAACGTAATGACGCGCCCTCAGGAGCGCAATGGTCTTGGTTTGACGGTGGCAGAGGCAGAACGCCAGGTGTCGGCAATCGAAGCCGGCATGAGTTTTTTACCAGATAGTGAAGCCGTTTATCGAGAGTGGCGCAGGATTGTCGTACAGTACGGAGTATTGGGTGTTCAGGTGCATGATGCGCGATTGGCCGCTGCCATGCGTATTCATCGGGTGAGCCATATACTTCACATTGAACATCACTGACTTCGTATCTTCTCAATAAATCGGGGAACTGGCATCTCGTGAGCACGAGCTACTATACGGTCGAGGGTTTTGGCTTTTTCCTGAATCAGGTCCGCCAGAGAAGTGCCTCCTGGGGATACCGTTGTCATCGTGGTTACCACGGGCTGCTGCTCAGCTGGGCTTCGACGATCGCCTGGCTGTGGGGGAGAAGGCTGCGTCAGGTTCGATGGGTACCAGAGCGTCCAGGCGACGCGTAACTTCGGCGACCCGGCCAGCGCGGAGCAAGGCTCGCCACTCAGGGTCGGTTTCGACCATCTCCCACATTTTGCCCATCTTCCGGAGGAGGTGCTGGATCAAGAGAAACCCACAATGAATACATCGGTGAGACCCATCCGCGAAATAGAGCCGTTCACTCGAGCCGAAGTCGTTCCGCTGGCCACAGCGCGCGCATTGCACTTCGGTGCTCTCGAAGAATGTAGTAGAAGGATCTACGACGCTATGGGTCATGGTGTGCCCTTCGCAATTCCTATACCGCGGTTAACCTTGAACGGGTATCCTGTCAGCCAACCCGGGTGCCCCTCTGAACTGGACGAAGCTACCCAGGTCGAGCGATCTGGCTTTTTCTTCGATCCGCACCGCCAGCGAGGACATCTGCTTAGCACCACTGACGCGATCCCGAATGTATTGAAAGAAATTCACGCCCAGTTTCTTGGCGGTTCCCAATAAGGTTTCCATGGTGTCCCAAGCTTTGACCCCTGCCGGAGAGCGTGGCCCGTAACTCACCACTCGCTTGCGCACCCGCAACCGCGCTCCCAACTCCGCCGGGTTGTTGTGCAACGGAATCTCCGGATGCTCCAGCACCTTCAACAAGGACTCCTTCTTGGCCTTGGTTTTGGCGATGCGCTCATCCAGGGCGGCGTAGCCGGTGAGGGTAGAGAACAACAGGTCGAATTGCCGGCCCAACTCTAGGGCCCGTTCCGGCACCGGGGCTCGTTGATAGGCCCGCAGGGCTCGGTAGTACTCCCAATACTTCTCCCGAAAGACTTCCAGCCCCGCGCGATGCTGCCCGATACACGGCTCTAGACTCTGATAATGGCGTCCGTCATGCACCCAGCATAAGGCCAGTTCCTCGGTGACCAGCTTAAACTGCTTGGCATCATCACACACCAATAGCCGCACCACCGGATGCTCGGTCTCGGCGTGATAGGCAGCGATCGCCGCCGCTTCCCCCACCTGCTCCCGCGCCGCGGCGCCCAGATTCGGCATCTGCTCCGCCAAGCGCCGATTCAACTCTGCCTCCGTCCAATCCTGATTCGCAGGCAGCTGTTGCACGGCCGCCTGCACCGCTTGCGACACGCCAAACTGGCGCAACAACTGGTAGGCTTCGTCGTTGAGCCGGAAGACGCGCTCGCGCTGATTGCGCAGCACATCGATCACGCTCATCCGGTCCTTCCGCGCCGTGGTGCTATAGGCCGTGTAGAGAGGATTGCACAGCACGTGACAGTGCTGGTTTTGCCCGTTCACCCGCGTACCGGTGTCATCGATGTGTTGCCACGGACTGCTGCTCAGCCCGGCTTCTACGATGGCCTCCTTTTCCGCCTGCAACCGCTCCTGGGCCTGGCGCAGGATTCGCGAGATCTGACCGGCGGAAATAATAATCCCCGTATTCGCCAGCACATCAGCGATCTTCGGCTCCGTCATGTTGCCCAGGTGGGAAAACAGCAGACAGAGGCTTTTCAGGGTCGGTCCGTATTCCCCGTCGTAGCCGACCGGCAGGGGCGCCAGGTAGGTCTTGCCGGTGGAGGCCGAGTAATACTTTTCCTTGCGAAACTTCACGTTGTCGGTGGCGATGCGCAGCTCTTGCACGACCACATCTTCATAGCCCTTGAACTCTGCGTCCGGCGGAAGGGTGGCCCGGTCCACCTTCAGCACTTCTTCCCGGCCGATCGGAATGCGGTCCAACTTGCTGCGCTTCCGGCGCGGGCTGCGTTCCCCAGCCTCGCTGCGCTCCCGGCGCTCCTTTTCCGAAGACCGCCCCGCCGCTCCCGAGGCATCGCCCGAGCCAGGGCCCCCGCCGCCTTTGCGGCCCTGCCCTTGTTCCCGCAAGCATTGGTTCTCGGCCCGGGCTTTCTGCAACTCTGCATTCAGCGTCTCTACCAAATTCAACAGCAGTCGAATGCACTGGCGCGTACGCTCGTCTGAAATATTCGCCCAATCGAGCTTCTCGAGAATCTTATCAACCGCACTCGGGATAGATTCTGGGCCACTCATCCACCTCAAACTAACTCCGTACCCAAGTTTTGTCCAGCCCGAGTGGGTTAGGCCGTTGACTGAGAAGATTCCCCCGATTTATTGAGAAGATACCTGACTTCGTACGTTTCAGCGGTCTCACCGCAGTGCATCCCCGCAGCATTCTTTAGCCGGTCCGGGTTTCATGCCGGAAAGTCTCCTGATGCCATCATGACGGATGCCCACCTTGCAGAGTAAGCAAGGGTGGGGCAGCCTCACCCGTGCGTGGGCCAGGTTTTACGCTCGGCATCCTGGGGCCGGGTTCTTTCCTTAGCCGCAGATTCCGGGGCCTTTCTTTGGCCGATTCCTTCCCCGATTCGCTGCCCGATCCCGACCTGTTTAGCTGCCCCTTCCTGATACCCGATCCCGCCGCTGATCCGGGCGATGTGGCGGTTCGGGGACGGTGAGGGGTGTGAGGTTCTGGCGTTCGGAGCCGGGTTGCTGCGGAGTGTCGGGGAGGGTCAAGAGCCGCGCCGCCTACGGCGTCGGGAGGAGGGAGTGAGAGAGAGAGAGACAGGTCACCCCAGAATGGGTGCTGCACAGCAACTTCCGGTTACCGTGCGCGAACTTGTTGAAACCAGAACAGCTAGAGGAAAATTCCTGCCGATCCGGTTGCTGTCCAGCAACCTGAAGTTAACGCAGGCGAACTTGTTGATTCTTAAGCGCGGCTACCGGTCTCGGCTGTGATGGCGAGAGAGGAAGGCCGGACATGGTGAAGCCGCCGCTGCGCACGAAATCCATCGGTTTCAAAGTCAGCCAGGAAGAGTACGCGCTACTGGAAACGGCGGCGGAGGCCGACGGTCGGACGCTAGGCAAGTGGTGCCGCGAGGTGATCCTGCGGGGAGGGTCGGCCAGCGATTCAGAGAGGCACGATCCGGCGCTGGCCGAGATTGTAAGGGGTTCGCTTGCTGCTGGTAAACGTGTTGCCGCCTCTGGCCGCAGGCGAGAAGCTGGCCCCTGAAGCGTTTGACAAAATGCTGGACCAAACCAGCGAAGTGAAACACCGGCTGGCCGCCAAGTTGCAGCAGGCGCCAGGAAGAAACCGCAGCCAGAAAACGCCGGCGAGGGGAAGCGGCGACTCTCATTTTTTCGCTGAAGAGTGTACGGAGCGCGGGAGCCGAGTCAAGGGTCTGCGCTCCGCTCCGATAAACGCGAAAGACGCGCGCCGTTGACCCGTCTCCCTCTCCGCTCCTGTGTTGCGTCCCGCTAGGGAAAATGTGATTGAAAAATGGGGCGGGGAATGCAAGTTGGGGGAAGACACCATCCCTTGCGCCTTCGGCGCAACGAGAGGCGCACAATCGGAAAGCGCGTCGCGTCCGGTGAGCGTCCGGCCTTAGTCCGGTGTGTGCATCCGGTGTCTGTTCGGTGTTGCCCGCATGCGTTCAGCGGTAGGCTTCACGGCGGTGTTTTACGGCGAGCACCAGGATGGAATCGCCGAGATCGTGAAAGCGGACGCGGTAGTCGCCGACGCGCAGCCGCAGTTCGGGAGGTTCGACATCTTGGAGGCGCTTGACATCGCCTTCGCCGGTGGCGAGATAACGAGCCACCACATGCAAAATGCGGAGTGCTGTGGCTTGGTCGATAGCGCGGAGGTTGGCTTTGGCTTCGTCAGTCCAGGCGATCTTCTTCCCATCGTTACTGGCCCTTACCGTGAGGGTCAAGCGGGGTGCGGCCCATACGCTCGAAATCTTCGAGGGTAAGACCAAACTCGGCGAGCAGTTCTTCGTGGGGAATGGGTGCATGATCCTTGAGCCATTCCTTGGAGGCTTCGACGGCGCGAATCTCTTCTGCGCTGATCGGTTCGTCCTCAATGGGAGCGTTGGCGAGACTGCGAGCGACGGGATCGCTGATCGCCTGAAGGAGATGAACGACGGCGGTGAGCTTCTCGTTCGGTAACTGATCGAGGAGCGCGTGGGCCTGCCTGCGTTCTTGTGTGGTGTCGGTTTCCATAGGTTCCTTCCAGCTATTTTAGCCCGCGACACCCGCGCCTCTGAGAAATCCGTCGATGGTTCTCAGCAGGTAGTTCTGTTGGCGAGCGGGTAGTTTCTCGATCTGCTCCAGACGACGCAGCACCCGTCGGCTGGGCTTTTTGTCGGAGAACTTCTTGTCCTTGGGATGCAGCAACTCGTCCAAGCTGATTCCCAGCACGAGGGCGAAGTGCACGACCATCTCGACAGAGAAATAACACCGATCCGTTTAATAGGCGGAAATCAGGACTAGGGTGATTCCGACCTCCCCCGCCAGTTCCACTTGCGTGAACCCACGTCTGCTTGCGAAGGCAGGTTAAACGCTCGCCGAGCATTTCCCCACCAAAATCCAAGGGCGGTTTCGTAACCGCTGCTTTCCTCGCTATAGGGCGCAGTGTATGCGTATCGTTGAAACTCATTGACATAATACTAATACATTTACACCGATCCGACGGGGCTGTACGTCTGCGGGGACAGTAAGGTCGGCAACAACGGCCGTTCACAGGCTCCCCGAAATATCCTCGATCGGGTTCCATTCCACATTAGTAACGGTAACGGGGTCGCCATCAGTTCGGCCAAGAGCAGCTCGATCTGGTCCGCCGGCCGCCCGCGGGCCGACCACGGGGCTAGGGCTAGGTCACGCAGCCACTCGGCGAGGGGTTTTTCGTCGCGTCCGACCGCGGCGGCTTCGACCTCCTGCAGCTCCTCGGGAGTAAGCCTGGTGGCCATGGTTTTGGCGCGCAGAGCCGGTCGCGCTGCTTCGTTCGGACATCGGAGAATTCGGGGCCGGGATGCGGGTAACGCTCAAGGGGAGATCCAGCCCTCCAAAACATTCCCCACTCGGACCACTTCGAAATCAGGCCCCCGTGTCCGACGGAAGCAACAACCACCGCAGAATCAATGTGTTTACAAGACTATCGGCTGATAATGATATTTGTTTACGAATGTAAACGCGAGAATCACGAAACTGGGTATGTGCTTGACTCCGGTAACCACAATGGGTAGCCTTTGGCGGTGGAGGATTACCCACGGAACCTGAGGGAGTTTGACACGCGGTTCTGGAGTGAGGAGGCGTGTCGAGAGTACTTGTTCAAGCTGCGCTGGCCGGATGGGTTTTCTTGTCCCCGGTGCGGCGGCAACAAGTCGTGGCCAGGTCGCGGTATCTTGCGGGAATGCGCCGCTTGTGGATACCAGTGCTCAGTCACGGCGGGCACGATCTTCCAGGACACCCGGACACCCCTGCGGTTATGGTTTCAGGCGATGTGGTGGATGACGACCCAGAAGAACGGAGCTAGTGCTCTCGGTCTACAGCGTGTGCTGGGTCTGAAGCAATATCAGACCGCATGGACGTGGCTCCACAAGTTGCGGAGCGCGATGGTGCGTCCGGGACGCGATCTGTTGACCGGACGGATTGAAGTTGACGAGTGTTATCTGGGCGCTCTGGAAGAAGGTTTACGCGGTCGCCTGATAGAGTCCAATGCGCTGATTGTAGTGGCCGCTCAGGAGAATGGCCGGGGTATTGGGCGAATCCGCCTTCGCCAGATCCCGGATGCTTCGGCAGAAAGTCTTCACCCCTTCATCCTCGACTCAGTTACCGCCGGCAGCGTGATCCATACGGATGGGTGGAGGGGCTATAGCGGCATCGAGACCAAAGGCTACCTCCGACAGATAACCGTGTTGAAGGGCAGGAAGGAGCCTGCCTCCGAACTGCTCCCCCGAGTGCATCTCGTTATCTCACTCCTGAAACGGTGGCTTATGGGAACTCATCAGGGCGCAGTCAGCCACAAGCACCTCGCGTACTACCTCGACGAGTTCACGTTTCGATTCAACCGCCGAAAGTCAGCCAGTCGTGGGAAATTGTTTTATCGCCTGATCCAGCAAGCGGTAGCCGTCGAACCCTCCACCTACGACGAAATAGTCGGCCGGGTCCCCCGCAACCCAAAACCACCTCGCTACAAGGGCTAGTGGTTACCTGAGTCAAGCACATACCAGTTTCACGAAAAATCTAAATTGCTGATACGGAACAGGTTGACGCAGGTAAGCGCGCGGGCTCGTTCGGGTATCCTCACAGCTCCCGTTTGGGGATGACGTGTCACCCGTAAACCCGACGCTGGTAGGCGGCGCGCTTTTGACCCCCCCGATACTCCACAGCAACCCGGCTCCGAACGCCGGAACCTCACACCCCTCACCGGGCGCGACCACATGTTGACAAGACCGCTGAGCTGTTCGTACCCCGAACCCGCCACACCAACTCGTGATCGGAAGAAATTCAGCCCCGGCAGCTTCAAGAACCCTATTTGTGAAACACGCTCTCGGGACAAATCGCGGACCTCCGGAAGAGCCGCACAAATTCAGGGTTGCGGCCGGGCCGCCGGAGCCGGACTGTTCGGCGCAGCTTCGAGCTGCTGCGTCTGGCCGTTCTGGACTGAGTCGATGTTGCCTTGGTCCGAGCCAGGGGTTGAGATCGCCGTGCTGGGCGAATGCTGGATATGGCGTTAGAAGAAGACCGAGGGAAGCAGCAAACGGAAGGAGAAATCTACGAAGAACGAATCTGCTCATGACCTGTACCCCCTTCGAACGTGGGGGCCTGAAGCAGACGACGAAGGTGACGTTCGACAGCAAGGTGGCTTCATCTGATCTCCGATACGGAAGTCAAAGCCGATGTGCCCACGGGCGCGACGACCGGTAAGATTGCGGTCAACACCAAGGGAGGCAACGCCACGAGTGCGACCAGCTTCACGGTCAACTAGCCGCTATCTCACAAACAGGTTCGGGACCGGCATGGAACATCCAGCCGTGCCGGTCCAGCAAGTCAATGCGTTGCCGGCAAAGCTAACTTTCAACCCGCCACCTAATCGGCTCGCAGGAGGCGCCAGCAGATCAGAGCACACCCCAAGGTTGCCAGAAACCACAAACCGACCTACAATAGACATATAGACACTAAAGTAGCTAAACGTCTAAACACAAAGGTGCAACCATGGAAAAAGAAGCCGTCCGCTGGAGCCTCAAGGTCTCGAAGGACACCGACCTCGACCTGCGCACCTATCTCGGCTCGCAAGGCATGAAGAAAGGCGATCTCGCGAAGTTCATCGAGGACGCCGTCCGCAGGCGTGTGCTGCAGCTCACCATTCAGGACATCTGGGATCGCAACGCCGGCGCCGATCCCGACGAGATCCAGCGCATCGTCGACGAGGCCGTGAGCGAAGTCCGCGCGGAACGCCACGCCAAAAAGAAGGTCGATCAGCGCTGATGCGCGTTGTCATCGACACCAATATCCTCGTGTCCGCCCTCATCGCCCCGGCCGGAAAGCCCGCCGTTATCATAAGAGCCTGGCTGGACGGAAAATTTACGTTCCTCACCTGTGAGGAGCATGTCGACGAGCTGCGCGCAACGCTGAGCAA
Organism: uncultured Acidobacteriaceae bacterium; assembly: GCA_963714225.1. Taxonomy (GTDB): domain Bacteria; phylum Acidobacteriota; class Terriglobia; order Terriglobales; family Acidobacteriaceae; genus Sulfotelmatobacter. The sequence goes on from CAVQNY010000026.1 coordinate 74,719, forward strand.
ACCGAACCTCGCCGCGCTCATCAAGCCCCACAAAGCCGGCCGCCTTATCAATCAGATCAAGGAGCTCGCCGACGATGTGGGCAACTTGCCTTTCGTGGAACGCTCCGCTGATCCCAAGGATGATTTTTTGCTCGCCATGTGCGAAGCCGGCCAGGCCGACTATCTCGTGACCGGCGACAAGAGCGGCTTGCTCGCGCTTGAGAAGCATGCAGCCGCCAGGATAATTTCAGCCCGCGACTTCGCGGCGCTGTTCTGAACCTCCCATCGAGGCCTCTGCCATGCCCAGCAACATACGGAATCCGGAGCGACCGGCAGCGAGATCGAGCACGTTTTCTCCGGGACCAGGAGCGGGGTTTGCATCCGGCCCAGCTCGGAATTCTTTTTCCTGGCGCAGTTTGCCAGAACCCTGCGCCGCGATCTTGGTGCGGTGGAGCTGGCCATCGAAACGCCCCTGGAACAACGGACCGATCGAGGGCCAGATCAAACGACTCAAAGTTATCAAGCGTCAGATGTACGGGCGTGCTGGCTTCGAGCTTCTGAAAGCTCGGGTGCTGCCCTTGTCGGTCTGACTCTTGCTGACCTGCATGGCGGTTCAGCTCATGTGGCGGGTTTGATTAGGGGAGAGGGTGCGTTCGCCGATAGGAGCCACCTTCTCATCCCATCTAAGATTTATCGCCAACAATCCTCTGAGCAACCACCAACTCTTCAGCTTTCATTGACTTGCCGGATTCGCACACGTAAGATTCTCGCCAGTGATCGGCCAAACTATCTCTCACTACCGCATCGTCGAAAAACTCGGCGGCGGCGGCATGGGCGTGGTCTATAAGGCTGAGGACGTAACCCTGCACCGATTCGTGGCGCTGAAGTTTCTGCCCGATCAACTGGCCAAAGATCCCCAAACGTTGGCCCGCTTCCAGCGTGAGGCGCAGGCGGCCTCGGCTCTCAATCATCCCAACATCTGCACCATCTACGAAATCGCGCAGCAAGATGGGCAGTCGTTCATCGCTATGGAGTTTCTGGACGGGCTGACCCTGAAGCACCGCATTGCCGGCCGTCCGATGGAAAGCGAGCTGATTCTGTCGCTGGCGATTGAGATTGCGGATGCGCTGGACTCAGCCCACGCCGAAGGGATCATTCACCGCGACATCAAGCCCGCCAACATCTTTGTGACCAAGCGCGGCCACGCCAAAGTACTCGATTTCGGCCTGGCCAAGGTCATGACGAATGCGAGTGGGCAGAGTGAGGATACGCGAACCGAAATCGTGGGAGCGCACCTGACCAGCCCCGGTTCAACGCTGGGCACGGTCGCCTACATGTCGCCGGAACAGGCGCGGGCGAAAGAACTGGATGCCCGCAGCGACCTGTTCTCGTTTGGAGCCGTCCTCTATGAGATGGCGACAGGGCAGTTGCCTTTCCGCGGCGACAGCTCTGCGGTCATCTTCCGCGAGATTCTGGATCATGACCCGGTTCCCGCAATACGGCTGAATCCTGATCTTCCGCCCAAGCTGGAAGAGATCATCAACCGGGCGCTGGAGAAAGACCGCGAGCTCCGCTATCAGAGCGCGGCGGAGATGCGTTCTGAACTGATGCGACTGAAACGGGACACCGCAACAGGGCGACCTGCGGCGGCTACATCGGGGACAGTGCCCATAGCACGAGACAGCGGCCCTCCATCGGTCCAGTCGCCGCCAACCTCTGGTTCCGCCCCTGCACTTGCTTCATCTCTCTCATCGGGCGCGGTGAAAGTCGCCGAGGTTCCCGTCGTAGGCAGGAAACTTTGGAAAGTTCTGGTTCCCGCCGCCGTCGTAGTTGTGGCTCTGATCGCCACTGGCCTTTATTGGCGCTCGCGTTCGACCTCTTCTGTTGCCACTGCGCCGCTCACGGAAAAAGACGCCGTCGTCCTCGCCGACTTCGACAACAAGACCGGGGATGCTGTCTTCGATGATGCGCTCAAGCAGGCCTTGGCCGTCGATCTCGGACAGTCGCCATTCCTCAACATCCTCTCGGACCGCCGCGTCGGCGAAACCATGCAGCTCATGGGCCGCAAGTCCGGCGACAGAGTCACCTCCGAGGTTGCCCGCGAAATCTGTCTCCGCACGGGAACCAAGGCCCTGCTCAAGGGATCCATCTCCAACCTGGGCACCCAGTACGTCATCGGTCTTGAGGCCGTCAACTGCAACACCGGCGATGTCCTTGCCAAGGAGCAAGGCGAAGCCGCCAGCAAGGAGAACGTACTCAGGACCCTCGATCAGGTCGCCACCTCCATGCGCACCAAGCTCGGAGAATCTCTCGTCTCCGTGCAGAAGTTCGATGTCCCCATCGAAGCCACCACTAACTCGCTCGAAGCCCTCAAGGCCTTCAGCATGGGGGTCCGCGTCGCTCGCGAGAAGGGGCCAGCCGAGGCCATTTCGTTCTACAAGCGCGCCATCGAGCTCGACCCCAATTTCGCGACCGCTTATGCGTTGCTTGGCTTGAACTACTCGAACCTGGGGCAACCCACCCGCGCTGCGGAGGTTCTCGAGAAGGCCTACCAGATGCGTGATCGCGTGAGCGAGCGCGAGAAATTGCGCATCTCCGCCAACTACTACTTCATCGTCACCGGCGAACTCGAAAAAGAAGCCCAGACCTACCAGCTCTGGATGCAAAGCTATCCCAACGACTCCGTTCCTCACGGCAACCTCGGCGCAAACTACTCGGCTCTCGGCCAGTACGACCAGGCCATGCCTGAGCTCAAGAAGGGCATTGCACTAGCCCCTGACACTGTTGTTGGCTACCAGAACATCAGCCTCGTCTACTTGGCGCTCGGCCAGCTCGACAAGGCCAAGGCCGCACTCGATAGCGCTGCCGCCCTTAAGCTTGACGCCGGCTCCCTGCATGAAATGGCCTACTACCTCGCCTTTCTTCAGAACGACACGGCGGCCATGGCCCAGCACGTTGCCTGGGGTGCGGGCAAACCGGGCGATGAAGATCCTCTATTGGCGGCACAGTCCGATACCGAGGGGTACTACGGCCATCTCGCCGCTGCGCGTGACTTCGCCCGCCGCGCCGCCGATTCTGCGGTCCGCGCGGACTCCAAGGAAACCGCCGCACTCTGGCAAGCCAACGGCGCTCTCCGCGAAGCCGAGTTCGGCAACACCGCCCAGGCGCGCCAGGCAGCCAACGCAGCTCTCAGCCTCTCGCCGGGACGCGATGTCAAAGTCCTCGCCGCCGTCGCTTTCGCCCGCGCTGGCGACATCCCGCATGCCCGCGCGCTCGCCGACGAACTGGAGAAGACCTATACCACCAACACCACCCTGAAGCTCTACTGGTTCCCGATTGTCCGCGCCGCCATCGCTCTGGGCAACCAGAAGCCCGGCGATGCCGTGGTGGCTCTGGAAGCGGTCGCCCCCTACGAATTCGGCGAGCCTCCCCCATTCCAGTACGGCACCATTTACGCGGCCTACATCCAGGGCGAAGCCTATCTCGCCAAGCACGACGGAGCTGCCGCCGCTCGCGAATTCCAAAAGTTCCTCGATCACCGGGGGCTGGTCGTTAACTATCCGCTCGCCTCGCTCGCTCATCTGGGACTGGCCCGCGCCTATGCCCTCTCCGGCGACACTGCCAAAGCCAAGGCGACCTATCAGGACTTCCTCACCATCTGGAAAGACGCCGACCCCGACATCCCCATCCTGAAAGAAGCCAAGGCGGAATACTCGAAGCTGCAGTAGGGGGGAAAAAGACCTTCCTCGTCGCTTTTCATTACCGATAGTTGACGAAACCAAGCGATGTCGCAAGCTTGCGCCTTCTGTTCGCCGGTAGCCTGGGGTCTTGAGCGCAATCGCGATATGACGCCAATTCCTAACAGACGGTATGATGGCAAGGTGTTGAGAAGCTGGAAATTGTGGCTTGCTGGTCGACGTGCAAGGTATAGCGCGCACCTATTTCGCGAATGCGAACGGCTCTGGTCGGCTGACACTTTCGTGGACTTCAATGACGGGTTAAAAACCGCAGGCAGTAAGTTGCGAATAGCCCCTCTACACTATTCATTATTCATCTGAATTCAGCAACTCTGAGTCGTCAGATGCGAAAGGCAAATTTGACTCTCAAGCAGGAAGCAAGGACATGCACGGCGACGCTACACTTCGACCGGTTTGGCACACCTTTCGAGTCGATGCCTCCTTCGACAAACAACAAGGCATTACAGGTATTGGACTGATCCTACGAGCAACCAATAAGGCCGGTCGAGATGGTGCAGTCGTGGCCAGATTCTCTGAATCATATATTGGGCTGCCGATCCAAGCAGGTGAACAATTTGCCGTGCTTCGCGCCTTGGAAATTGCTTTCGAAAGAGGCTATCGGTCGCTTAGGGTAAGATCCGACTACAACAAGATGCGAATCGTGCTGAAAGGTGATTATCAGGCTGGTGTTGTTCAGGAGGAGCACAACCTTCGGGGGGGATGATTGTGCGTTTAGCGCGAAAGTTTGATCAGATGAAGTTCGCATGGATACCGCGCCGCAGGAATCAGGAAGCTCACATTCTGGCTCGCAAAGCGGTGCTCCAAAGCACGCCGGACGTACGCGAAGATGTGGAGAGATTTTTCGAGTCAGGCAGCATCTCTAAAAAGTCTTAACTGCAAGAATCTTTTGTAAATGAGCGCACAGAGCTTCTCGTGCTACACATTTCATGAATAATGCGGGCTAACGATAGACGCTACGAGTACAGCTATCGCTTCCCTTCTGCGGAGCCGCTTCCCTTTCACGTTTATGATTCGGCAAATGATTCAAACCGAGTCGAGTCTTTCAGGAACGTCAATTTCACCTTGCCGGTAGGTCCATTGCGCTGCTTGGCCACCATTATATCGGCGACGCCGGCCAGTTCGAGATCATCCGGCTTGTACACTTCTTCGCGGTAGACGAACATCACCACATCTGCGTCTTGCTCGATGGACCCTGACTCCCGTAGGTCGGATAGCTGGGGACGGTGATCTCCGCCGCGGCCCTCGGTAGCTCGGCTCAACTGCGAAAGTGCAATCACAGGAACTTGCAACTCCTTCGCAAGGCTTTTGAGGCCGCGCGAAATTGCAGAAACCTCCTGCGTTCGATTTTCATACCGTCTAGCTCCCGGCGACATCAGTTGCAGATAATCGACGATTACGAGGTCCAGCTTTCCGGCGGTTTGCTGCAAGCGCCGCGACTTCGCTCGGAGTTCGCTGAGTGAGATTCCTCCCGTGTCGTCGATGTAGAGTGGCGCTCGCACCAGTTGTTCCATCGCAGCTAGAATCTTTGGCGTATCTTCACGCCACAACGTTCCTGTTCGCATTCGGTGCGAATCGACTCGGGCACGAGAACAGAGCATTCTCTGTAAGAGTGCCTGTTTGGCCATTTCAAGCGAAAATACAGCCACAGTCTTTCCATCCTCGATCGAAGCATTTTCAGCAATATTCATGGCGAAAGCGGTCTTTCCCATTGAGGGCCGTCCGGCAATTATTATCAACTCGGATGGCTGTAGGCCGCTGGTCATGTCATCGAGGCGGCCATAGTGTGTTTCGAGTCCGGTGATCTTTTTTCCGCGCTGAAGCAGCGCATCAACTGACCCGAACGAGGTGTTGACAATTTCCTCGACGCGGAAGAACCCGCGCCCAATACGCTGTTCCGATCGCTGAAAGATGGCTGACTCCGCTTCATCCAAAATTCTCTCAGCAGGCTCGGACTGGTCGGCGGCTCTTGCAATAGCCGCGGTGGCGGTGTGGATTAAACCGCGGAGCAGCGCCTTCTCTCGAACGATCTTGATGTAGTGCGCGATGCTGGGTCTGTCGGGGACACCATCTAGCAGGGAGGAAACATACCCTACGTCCCCAACTGCTTCCAGCTCCTTGTGCTGGCTTAGCTCCTCGACCAATGTGATGATGTCAATGGGTGGTGAAGATTCAGCGAGATCTGCCATTCGCTCATAGATTCGGCGGTGAGAGTCTAGGGAGAAGTCGGTCGACCTTAGGTGTTGAGCTGCTTCGTTGAACGCGGCGTTGTCGAGCAGAATCGCGCCCAGGATGGCGCGCTCGGCTTCTGCGTTCGTTGGCAGGCTTCCGATCTTGGAGTCAATAGTGGCCATAGCAGTGTCTTCTGCTTGTCGGAATCCAGTTCGTTAATTCTGCAGTTCTCTAATCATCTCCTGTTGAAGTTTGCCTGAAGCTGCCAACTTGTTCGATGAAGGATTCCACCTTAGATACGACTATCACACGGACCAGGCTTTAGTGAAGTGGCGGGAAGCCACCACGAAAGATCCGAATTTTGCTCAGGCGTGGGCTTACATCGTGTGGTTGGGACTCGATCCTCAGGGAGTAACGGAGTCGAGCGCCCATACCACGGAGCCAATGGGGTGCTGTTGGCTGCGCAGTCGAAAATCGCTGCGGCCATCGAAGAACTGCAGGAGGATTCGGAGGATCCCTTCTCCATGGCCAAGCTAGCGGAATTGCAGGCGGCGAGCGGGAATGCTCAGGATGCGGCGGTAACCAGGGCGCGCCTGAAGGCTGATTACGGCACCACGCTGGAGGACTGGCTCCCCGTCCGAGGCCTCAGGCAATGATGGGATTGAAGAACAGAGTGCTCCGAAACCTGCCAAGAGCTCCGTTTTTGGAGCCGATTACATGCCCGAATTGCCAAGAGGAAATAGACGAGAGCAAGTTCGTCGTCAAATCTAGCGACGACGACGTTGATTAACAACGCAAGTTTAGGACAGTACCGGCTCGCGTGCTTTGCGACGCAGTAATCGAGTGTTTGGCTTGCTTCCTGGTGAAACACTGCACCACTACCAATAAATGCCCGAGATTTGCTTTTGTTGCGAAGGCATATGAGGATATCAGAGCATGATCGTGAACTTCGCGGAGCGGGCGCACAATCACAACTGGGAACTCGACCCGGTTACCCGATCCCTGCTCGACACTGATTTCTACAAACTGCTGATGCTGCAGTTTATCTGGAAGCATTACCCGAAGACGCATGTGCAGTTCACCCTGTTCAATCGCTCTTCCAGCAGTCCCGTGGACACTTTCGCGCACGAAGAACTCATCGAGCAACTGGATCACGCTCGCAACGTCCGCTTTCGAAGGTCGGAACTGGTCTGGCTGGCCGGCAACACGTTCTATGGCCGCCGCGGAATCTTTGAGCCAGCCTTTCTGGAGTGGCTGGAACGCGATTTCAGATTGTCGGACTACACGCTGTCGGTCGAGGACGGCCACTTTCATCTATCCTTCGACGGTCTCTGGACCGATACCACCATGTGGGAACTGTATTCGCTCTCCATCATCAACGAACTGCGCACCAGAGCCAATCTGAAAAAGCTGAGCGAGTTCGGTCTCGACATCCTGTACGCCAAGGCGAAGACCAAGCTGTGGGACAAAATCGAGCGCCTGCGCGAAGTTCCCCAACTCAGCGTTGCAGACTTCGGAACCCGGCGCCGTCACAGCTTCCTCTGGCAGGAGTACATTGTCGAGGCCATGGCGGCGAATCTGGGCAGCGGTTTTATCGGAACCTCCAACGCCTTCCTCGCCCACAAGCATGACCTGGAGGCGATCGGAACCAATGCGCATGAGATCCCCATGGTCCTCGCCGCCATGGCGCCAGATGACGAAGCCCTGAAAGCTTCCCAGTATCACGTCCTCGAGATGTGGCAGAGCACGTACGAAGGCGCGCTCCGCATCATGCTGCCGGATACTTTTGGAACCACGCAATTCCTCGAGGGTGCGCCGGACTGGGCCGCCGATTGGACCGGACAGCGCATTGACAGCAAGGATCCTTACATAGCCGGAGATGAATATATCGAATGGCTGCGGGCCCGCGGCCGCGATCCACGCGACAAGCTCATCATTGCCTCCGATGCACTCGACATCGACGACATCCTCAGCCTGCACGCCTATTTTGGTGGAACTCTGGCCAGCGGAACCAGTGTCAGAGATTTCAGCAGTGCAGCCGATTTCTATGATCGACGCAAGTGGACCCCGCACCGTCGCATTCGTTTCAGTGCAGGTTGGGGCACGCTGCTGACCAACGATTTTCGCGACTGCGATCCCACCGGTAATCGCGGGTTCGACCCGATCAGCCTGATCAGCAAGGTATCCAGCGTCGAAGGCCGTCCGGCAGTGAAGCTCTCCGATAACTACGCGAAAGCGCTCGGCCTGCCCTCGGAAATCGAACGCTACCGGCGTGTGTTCGGCACCGCGGGAGTTACCAACGTTCCGGTGATCGCGTAATCCTTATGGTGTAAAAGGGCTTAGGGGCGCGCAGAAGACACCCCCCATTCGTGCCAGTAATGGCACGCTCGGGCCATATACGTTTTTGTCGCCCTACGGTAGTCTCGTTCTTGAGCAGCACTTGGGGGAGGGCTGATCAACATACGCCTCAAGACTCAAACTGAGTCTGGGGCGTTTTGTTTTGTGTCTGTTTTGCGTCAGCGCTCGTGCCCGGATCCGTGGCTCAGAAGCTGAGAGTTCCCGCCGCGCGTCGGACCAGACCACCCGCTCCAAGAACCATTACCAGCGACACCGAATTGCCGGAAAACTTCTTGACGCCACCAGACTCTGAATCGCATCATAATGGTTGTCACACGGTGAAGGAGTTCACCGTTAACCGCTGTCCCTCCATTTAAGCTGGAACAGCTGATGACTCCTGACAAGCGGTTCTTGTCGCGGAGTCATGGCACCGGCGACAATCCCGCTAACAAAAACTGAATGCAGATATGCCGTTTGGATGGAGAAGCAGCTTGCTTAAATATGTGATGGTTGGAATCGGGGGTTGTCTGGGATCGATCCTGCGTTTCTGGCTGGGCAACTATGTTGGCAGCAAGATGGGAACGCGCTTTCCCTACGGAACCTTCGTCATCAATATTACCGGCTCGTTTCTGATCGGCTTGGTCTTCGCCTTCTTGACGGAGAGGAGCCAGTGGAGCCCATACTGGAGGTATCTGATCCCGATCGGCTTCATCGGCGGGTACACGACGTTTTCCAGCTTCGAGTTTGAAACGCTGCGCACCATGCAAGAGGGTCAGTTCGCAATCGGACTTCTGTACGTGACGTCGAGCGTGGTGCTTGGGCTTGCCGCGGTATGGGGAGGGCTTATTGCGGGGAGAGCGCTGCCATGAGATCCGATACTTCAACTCATGCAATTAGGCAGACGCGCGGCGGGATTTCTGGCAGGCCGGAGGGGACGGTACCCTCAGGAGGACAACGTGCTCACAGCGGGACCTGGTAAGAAAGTCGGCATCTACGTCGCGGAGGATCAGCAGTATCACGGGAACTCCGCCTATGCCGCCATTCTGGATTTTCTCTTCTTCCACGGAGTTTCCGGCGCAACCGTGACCCGCGGCATCGCTGGTTTTGGCTCCGATCATCACCTCCACACCACTCGACTGCTCGACCTGGCGACCCGGCTGCCGATCAAGGTTGAGTTCATCGAAAAGGCGGAGAAAGTGGAAGCACTGCTGCCCAAACTGCACGAGATGGCCGGTTCCGGCCTGATTGAAATGCACGACACCACCGTGGTGAAACCGGCGGAGAAGAAAACCAAACGCGGCGCCCCAATGGATGGTCCCGCGCTAAAACGGGAAGGCAAGGCCAAGCTGATGCGCATCTACATCGGAGAAAACGACAAATGGAATGGCAAGCCCTTGTATGAAGGCATCGTCAACGGCTTGCGGGCTCACAATGTTGCCGGGGTAACGGTTTACCGTGGCATCCTCGGATACGGCGCCAACCGAAGAATTCACAAAGATGCTGCCTTGAGCCTTTCCCACGATCGTCCCATCCTGCTCTCCATTGTGGATGCGGAGGAAAAACTCAGAGCATTCATGCCGATTCTCGACCAGATGGTGCAGCAAGGACTCGTGGTCCTCTCCGACGTGGATGTCATCAAGTACACGCACGACTACAAAGATGCCGATCGGCGCCAGGAGGCACGACCATGAAACTCGAAGGCAAAGCCCGCATGTTACGCATCCATTTCGGCGAGGACGACAAATGGCACGACAAGCCGCTCTACCAGGCCATTGTGGAGAAGTGCCGCGAACTCGATATCGCGGGCGCAACCGTGTTTCGTGGCGTTGAAGGCTACGGCGCAAGCACCCTGATTCATCGCGCCCATCTGTTGTGGTCTTCCGATCGCCCCATCATGGTCTCGGTAGTGGACACCGAACAGAACATCAACAAGCTGCTGCCCGCGCTGGATCAGATGGTGGCTGAGGGGTTAATCGCGATGTCGGAAGTGGAAGTGATCAGATATGTACATCAGGACGGTCTTCGCTCGGAGCAGTAATGAGTTCAGATCCCCAGAGAAGTGATACGGCGCACCTCGCGGTATCTGACGGCTCGCGAGCCTCGGGGTCTCGGCTCGACTCGGGTTCACGCAGCATTGCGGGTAAGGAAGCGGCCAGGCTACTCCACATTGCCAGTCTGGCCGAGCAGGTCAACGACAACCAAATCAGGGACGATGCCCGCTCAGCCGCAGAACGTATTGCCGAAGGCCGCTTCTACGTCGCGTGCGTGGGCCAGTTCAAGCGGGGCAAGTCCACCTTGTTGAATGCTTTGATCGGCGAGTCCATCTTGCCCAGCGGCGTCGTTCCCGTAACCTCCGTTCCCACCATATTGAGATTTGGAGAGAACTACGGGGCGCGGGTTCGCCTGGACAGTGGCGAATGGACAGATATTGCAATCGCCGAAATTGGACTGTACGTCTCCGAGACGCGGAACCCGGAGAACAGCAAGGGAGTCGCCGGGTTGGAGGTATTTGTGCCGAGCCCGCTGCTTGCGGAGGGCATGTGCTTCGTGGATACGCCGGGTCTCGGCTCCGTATTTGCGGGTAACACTGCCGCTACGCATGCATTCATCCCGCACATAGACGCGGCCATCGTCGTAATCGGTGCTGATCCTCCGATCGCCGGAGACGAACTGGCCTTAGTCGAGACCGTTTCCAAACAAGTTCCCGACCTCCTGTTCGTCTTGAACAAAGCAGATCGGGTCACGGAAGCTGAACGGACTGCGGCAATTTCCTTTGCCAGACAGGTGCTCGAAGACAGGCTCCGGCGGCCCATCCCCTCTATCTTCGAAATCAGTGCTCTTGAACAACTCGACAGGAGCAGTAATCAAAGAGAGTGGGCTCAGTTGGTAGATTCTCTGGCGCACTTGGCGCAGCAATCCGGTCGTCAACTTGTCCGGGATGCTGCGGATCGTTGCGTGCGGCGTCTGTCGAGTCAACTCCTCAGGGTGGTGAAAGAGGAGCGCGACGCTCTTACCCGACCCTTCGAAGAGTCCGAGAGGCGGATCGGCCAACTCCGAGAGATGGTTGCTCACGCCGAGCAGTGCCTCAACGACCTCGCCTACCTGTTCTCTGGGGAACAGCAGCGGCTCTCGAACACATTTGCCGATCGCCGCCATGTCTTCCTCAAGTCTGTGCGCGAGGCGGCGCAGGGCGAGCTTGGCGCGGCCCTCAAATCCTTGCCGCGAACCGCGGGCCCCCGGTATCGGCGATCCGCAATGAGGGCGGCTCAAGATGTAGGCCGCCACTCCGTGATGCCATGGCTCGAAAGCGAAAAGGGACATGCGGAAGAGGCGTACCGCAGGATCGCGAAGAGGTTTGCTGATTCGGCCAACGATTTTCTGTCGAGAGTCTGCAGCTTCGGTATCGAACTAGCCTATCTACCAAAGCAAGTAAACGCCGCACAGAATTTTCGGACGCGCTCTGCATTCCAGTTCTACGAATTTATCGAGGTAGCTATGCCCGCATCTCCGGTGCGCTACGTGGCTGACCTTGTGCTCGGCTCGATTCGGGCTCACGCCGCAATTGATGCCGATGCCAGCGAATTCCTCGACCTCCTTTTGGAGACTAACAGCGAGCGCGTGCGCAACGACCTTGAGCAGCGGGTAACGGAGAGCCGACGCCGTCTGGAAGCCGAGATCCGCAGTATGCTCCGGGAATTGAACGGAGTCGCGGAGCGAGCTCTCACTCGCGCTCGCAGCGCACACGCAACCGGCACGGTCGCCGTCGAATCATCCTTGAAAAAGCTGGCGGACGTGGAAACCGAACTGGCTCCTCTGACCGGAGTCCATGCCGCCCTCATGGAGCGTTCTTGAACGCGCCCGCCATCTTCGGGAGGGAGGTTGAGATCGAGCAATTGCGCAAGCTGGTGTCTCGTCGCCACTCCTTTCTGCTGCATGGCCCGGCTGGCGCGGGGAAGACGCTGCTCCTCGAGCGTCTGATTGACGAAATCCCCGAACTGCTCTATTGTGGCGACTCCTCCCGCAGCCAACTTGTTTTTCGGACACTCGCCGCAGCACTTCTTGCGATCAATAATTGTCATGTCCTTAGAGCCTGTAAGCCAAACGCCATTAATGAAAAGTCCGCCGTCTCGATCCGGGGAATCGTCACTGAGGCCTTGCGGGAAGAGCGCTACTGGATCGTGCTTGACCACTTGCGATCTCCGTCGCAATCATTTGCTGCCACGATTAAAGATATGTGCAGTCGAGCCGAGACCCCTCTGATCGCTGTTGCCCGCTCCGCGCACATGGAGGATGCTGGTTTCCTGTTGCCCATGTTCCCTGACCGCTCTAGCCGATACCTGCTGCGGAATCTCCAAACCGAGACAGCGAAAAAGTTCGCTTTCCGAGCTGCGGAAGAAATGCAGCTAGAAGCGGTTAACCGGGACGAGGCGATTGAGAAAATCGTGCGCTACAGCAAGGGAAGTCCGGGCGCGATCATTGCCATGCTTCAAATGGCAGCGAACCCGAACTACGTTGCCGAGAAGCACGTCAAGCTCTCGCCCTTGTATATCGATTTCAGGCTGAGGTGGAGTGCTTAGTCATGGATGAAGGTCTCACTGACAGTCATCGTCGAGTGATTGGGAGCGGCATGCTGATCATCGATGCCGCAGCCGTTCGCATGCTCAACCGGCTCGAAGGCCGGAGCTCGCCGGCGGCAATGAATGTCGTCGAGGGCTCGGTAACCGAGGCCGAGAAGGAGCGGATCGAGGGGTTGCTGAAGCAGCTTCAGGCGATGATCCGGTCCTTCGCGCAGAAGTATGACCTTCAGCCCTCGAAGAAGAATCTGCGCCGCATCTTGGCCTCCGACGTATCCCAGATATGGATCGCTTTGGAAGACAGCCGGCCCGCTCGGATCCGGGGATACGGGGCCATGCCGATTTCCAGCGCCGAATCGCTGGAAGCTGACTTGCAAGAGATGCTGGCCGTCGCAACCAAGCTCAGGGGACTCTTGCATTAGTAAGCTCCTTCCAACCGCGGAGGCCGATCGCTGGCGACTGTATAATCGATGTCCTGCTTATGCGAGCCTTGCTTCCCGTGTGGATGCTTTTGTTGTGGACGGGATTGCTGCCGGCACAGGCTGCGCCCGGCAAGCCTCCAACGAGCCCCCAAAAGACGCAAGAATCAGGCTTGCAAGCATCCCTCCCGCAGTTCGAAGACGTCGCGCAGAAGGCAGGCCTTACCGTCGCGCACATTTCTTCTCCCGATAAGAAGTACATTGTCGAATCCATGAGCGGCGGCGTAGGTCTGATCGACTGCGACAACGACGGCAAGCTCGACATCATCACCGTCAACGGCTCCACGGTGCAGCGCTACCGGCAGGGTGGCGATCTGATGATTACGCTCTATCATCAGGATACTGACCCTCTGGAGGACCTCCACTTCACCGACATTACGAAGTCCGCAGGCCTCACCCACAAGGGCTGGGGCATGGGGGTGGCCGTGGCCGATTACGACAACGACGGTCTCGAGGATATTTACGTCACCGGCTACGGCGGCAACGCGCTCTATCACAATCTGGGCAACTGCAAGTTTGAAGATGTAACCGAGAAGGCCGGCGTAGGCGGGGGCGGATTCAGCACCGGAGCGGCTTGGGCCGACTATGATCGCGACGGCCGCGTGGACCTTTTTGTCTCGCGCTATGTCCACGTCGATATCGACAACCTGCCGCAGTTCGGCAACGATCCGCGATTCTGCCGTTTCAAGGGAGTGCTGGTGCAGTGCGGTCCGTGGGGCATGCCCGGCGAATCGGATCTGCTGTTTCACAACAAAGGCGACGGCACGTTCGAGGAAGTCTCGAAGAAGGCCGGCGTCGACGATCCCCATCACTACTACGGCCTGGGCGCGACCTGGGGCGACTACGATAACGACGGCTGGCCCGATCTTTATGTGGCGAACGATGCCGGGCCTAATTTTCTGTACCGCAACAAGCATGATGGAACGTTTGAGGATGTCGGATTGCTCGATGGTGTCGCGCTCAGTGGCGACGGCATGGAGCAAGGATCGATGGGAGTGGACTGGGGCGATTATCTTCACGAAGGCCGCCTGTCGATGATCGTGACGAACTTTGTTGAGCAGGGATCGACCCTCTACCACAACCTCGGGAACGATTCCTTCGCCGATGTCAGCGTGCGCGCTAAGCTGATGAAGCCGACCTATCCCTTGGTGAGTTGGGGTACGGCGTTTTTCGATATGGATAACGATGGCTGGCTCGATCTCTTCATCGCAAATGGCCACGTCTATCCCCAGGTGGATTCGATTCTTGGCGGCACGCCCTACCGGCAACCGATGCTGCTTTTCCGCAACCATCGCGACGGAACCTTTGACGATATTTCTTCGGTGTTCGCGAACATGCCTCCGCAATCCAGGCGGGGCGCGGCATTTGGCGACATCAAAAACGATGGCAATGTCGATATTGTGGTGCTCAACGTGGGTGAGCCGCCCTCGCTGCTCATGAACCACAACGACAGCGGGAATCATCGCGTGTTGTTCAAGCTGGTGGGAACGAAAAGCAACAAGGCCGCAATTGGCGCGCGAGTGACGGTGAAAGCCGGCACGCTGATACAGTTCGACGAAGTGCGCGGCGGGGCGAGTTACCTCTCGCAGAACGATTTGCGATTGCATTTCGGCTTAGCGACCAACGACAAGATGACCGAAGTAAGCGTTCGCTGGCCGAATGGAGAAACCGAAGTTCTGCGGGATGTGCCGGCGGATTTCATTTACACGGTCGTCGAGGGCGCAGGGATTCAGCACAAGGTGGCGCTTCCGGCTCTGCCCCCGATCAGCCAACCCAGCGCACAGCTGGGCGCTGCGAAAGAGTAGAAATCGTCGCTCATTCTTAAGCGTCCGATGCACATAGGGCGTTGAGGCTTAGGCTGGTTCGTGCTTGGTGGCGGCCATAGACCCGGCTCAGGTCGAATCCATGGCGCCTAGACCTAGATCTGATCTCCTGCCTGGTCCCCGACGAACTCACCCGTCGTGGCGACCGTTTGCTGGAGCGTCGGCGAAAGCAAGTTCAGTTTCGTGATCCGCAAAAAACCTCAATAACTTCGACTTCACCTGCTATCGCTCATTTTTATAGTCATGAGTGAGCGATAGCAAGTTCTTTATCGCTCATGGGAATCCTCCATCCCAACCACAAATTGGCGCTGCTCAAGGACTTTCCTGAGGACCTGGGGCTGAGATGTCCCTGGACCAAGTCCTAAGAGGGCACCCGTAAGAGATTCTACCGCTCATTAGCGCTAGCGCTGCTAACTTGGGATTTCATGCGAAGCGGACGACTTCCCATTCGAAAGAACAGCACCAGTACGAGCCAACGACTCAAGCAGTTCGAACTTTACAGGTCGTGGATATTTTTGCGCGTACAACAGAAGCTTGTCGCGATCAAGCTTGCGGAGGTCGAACTCGTCGGTGATTGCCTCAGTTCCCCGCTTTCGCGCCAAGTAAAACCAGTCCAACAGAGCCTTCTCTGGTTCTGCAATGTTGTACGTCCCGTATAGGGTTCTACGTGCTTGGAACCCCCAATAGAGACTAGGTTTGATATGTCTGAACGTTATCGACACCGTGCGCGAACTGAACGATGCCGGTTCGCCGGTAGTAACGCCGGTGATCGAAACCGGCGTCTGCGAGCTTATGCCCGCCTCTCTAAGGACCGTTTGAAGCGAAACATATGATCGAGGCCGAAGAAGATTCACAAGCTCACGACCCGAGAGGTCTCGCGCAAGCAAGTTGATAAACCACTTCTTCGCAAAGTGTTCGATCATGCCTCTCTTCACAAGTCTAAGAAACGATCTTCGGACAATCAGCTCAGACATTCCCAAACGCCGGGCGATCTCTTCCGACTTCAATAGTGGAGAGACCTTAGCTTCTTCCGATACGAATTTCGCCCAGTCGATGCGTGATGTTTTCATTGTTTTAGCCACTCCGCGAATAGATCGCGCAGGGATTGCCGCAGTGGTTCGAATTCGTTTCCCGCAAGCCGTCGATACACCTCTTCGGGAAGAGATTCGCGCAGTTCAGCCTCGCAGCGTTTAGGCGTCACTGCGGCAATTCGTTCATTGATGAAGTTTGGATCTTCAAGCCGGTCCGAGACAACCCCGTCTTCTAGATGGAATTTGAGGTTCCCATCCAATTCTGCCCCTGAGTCCTTCAGGACCTTAATATCAAAAGCGTCTCTACACTTAACGTTCTTCCTGCCCAGGAAGGCTTCGGCTTTGTGCAGCAGAAGCAGATTTCGGGTTGGGTATTTAACGATGGCGTCGTCCGTGAGGATCGGCTGCTCAACAAGTTCGCTTTTTATGACTGCCGAAGTCCGCGAGACATCAATCGTGAACAAGGTTCGTTGATCTTTAGATTCCACCTCAATTTTGAGAAGATATTCGCTATCGGCAATTACGCTGATTGCCAAGGGAGCGAGTCCTAACGCCTGTGCCACTTCGCCAAGTGCGGGCGATATGGAATCAATGATCCTCTCGGCATTCGGGGTTTCATCACAATTGGGCAAGAGATCGATGTCACCGGAATGCCTCTGACTTCCATAAAACAAGACGAGAGTCGCCCCACCGAAAAGCACAAACCTGTCCGCAAAACTGGTGAAAAGGCTATGCAGTGCCTCCTCGATGAGCACCAACACAGCGGCTGTTTCAGCTCGAAACCCTCGGTCTTCGAAGTTTTTCAAACGCTCAGCAAGAGTCATCGGCGACAATAGACATTTATGGTACTAATTGTACCACATTCGTGCAATTCATAGCTAAAAGGCGACATTTATGGTGTCAGTAGCCAAACAAAACATCTCGTCATAGTCGTATTGGACGCTTAATAGAGGTGAACCTTGCCGCCCAGGATGGTGTGTTGTTTCCGGCATGTTCGTTCCTCGTTTGAGGCGCCGCGAGAACCCGAAAATGTGTAATAGGTGTGTAAGGCATCCCTACTGGGCATTCTGTCAATAAGCTTATTTGTTTCACTGCGATAGATTCTTCATGCAGGTTGTCAGTAGGATTTCTGAGTCCGCTGGAGTCAGCGGGGGGTCTTGAGGCGGTCTGTCAAATGACCCGGTTCTCGATGAGCTGATTCTCCGGTGAAGCCATCATCAGGAACCGACATCCGGCTTCAGTGAAGGTTTCCCCGTGGATCGAACCGGAGTCAGCCCGGCAGTAGTCACCGGCGCCCATGACATGGTTCTCCACATGAAGGTCGCCGGAAAGCATAAAAAGCGCACGCGGGGGATTTGGTCATTAAGAATCCGGCCAACATTTTCTGATAGTTCGACAATACACGCGCCAGCAAGTCTCCTATTCAATGATCTAGGATCGATTCCCACACCCGCCTCCCGAAAGCCTGGCATCGCTCTTGGCGGCTTTGCGCAACTTGCGAAAAGCTGGATCAGCAGGCGCTGTGGGCCTATTTCGTGGCGGGCCCATTCAATCATCTACAAAGGACGTTCCAACAACCCGAGCCCACTTTGCCCTGTTCTATGATTAATTACGAGAGAAACTTGTCGGCGGATCTCACAACGGTGAAAAAAGCTACCTTCTTGCAATTCTGCTAAGGCATGGAAATTCGAAAGCACTCACTCAGAGGAATTTCGCAACCGAATGTCTTTTTCTGTATCTAACGAAGCCAACGAGGGATTGAGGAAAATGTGTCATCATGTCCTCGCCTGGGGCTTTACCTGAACATGCCGAAACCGATTTTGCTAAGCGTGGATGACGACTCCGATGTTTTGCGGGCGATCGAGCGCGATCTTCGCTCGCAATACGGCGCGGACTACCGTGTGATCGGAAGCGATTCACCCGAGAGTGCGCTTGATCTGCTAAAGCAGTTGAAGGTGCGGAATGACAGCGTGGCTTTGCTGCTGGCCGACCAGCGCATGCCGCGTATGGATGGGGTTGAGTTCCTGCAGCAGGCGATGGAAATCTTTCCCGCCGCGAAGCGCGCATTGCTCACTGCGTACGCCGATACCGATGCCGCGATCAGCGCCATCAATCATGCCAGCATCAACTATTTTTTCTTAAAGCCATGGGATCCTCCCACCGAGCATCTGTATCCGCAATTGGATGATTTGCTCTACGATTGGCAAGCTTCCTTCCATCCGACTTTTGAAGGGATCCGCTTGCTCGGCACGCGCTGGTCGCCACGATCCTACGAGTTGCGGGACTTCCTGGCGCGTAACCATGTCCCCTACCAATGGATTGACGTCGAGGCTTCCGCCAACGATCCAGAAACCAGGCGCCTGATCGATGCGCTGGGTCCGGAGGCCGCCAATCTGCCGGTGGTGCTCTTCCCCGACGGCACGAAGTTGCTCGAGGGTATACCCGCGGACGTCGCACAAAAAGTCGGGTTGCGCACGCGTGCCCAAACCAGCTTCTACGATTTGGCAATTGTCGGCGGAGGGCCGGCTGGATTGGCCGCCGCCGTTTATGGAGCCTCCGAAGGTCTACATACAGTGATAATCGAGCGTGAAGCACCCGGCGGTCAGGCTGGCATGAGCTCTCGCATCGAGAACTATCTTGGATTTCCGACCGGCCTCAGCGGCGCCGACCTGGCGCGGCGCGCGGTGGTGCAGGCCCAGCGCTTCGGAGTGGAAATCTTATCCCAGGAAGCTGTCGCAGCCCGAGCGGAAGGGCCCTACCGAATCATCAAGCTGGCGGACGGAAACGAGATTTCGTGTCACGCCCTGATGATCGCGACCGGTGTGCAGTGGCGTCGTCTGGCAGCTCCGGGCATAGACAGGTTGCAGGGCGCTGGGATTTACTATGGTGGCGGCGCGACAGAGGCTCTGTCCTGCAAGGGTGAGATCGTCTACGTGGTTGGGGGCGCAAACTCCGCAGGTCAGGCCGCGATGAACTTCGCGAGATACGCGGAGCGTGTCGTTATTCTTGTGCGTGCTGAGTCGCTTTCCAGCACCATGTCGCAATACTTGATCGATCAGATTAAAGAAACGCCTAACATTCAGCTGTGGACACATGCCGCCGTGGCCGAGGTTCATGGCGAAACTCATCTGGAAGAAATCTCGGTGCTCTGCACCGATACCAATAAGATTGAGCGCGTGCCCGGCAGTGCGATGTTTATTTTCATCGGAGCCTTGCCGCGCACGGATTGGCTGGCAGGACTCGTCGAACGGGACGAGCGCGGCTTTCTGTTGACCGGTCCTGAGCTAATTCGTGACGGGCAACGTCCCAAAGGATGGGCCCCTGATCGGGATCCGTTCTTGCTTGAGACCAATGTTCCCGGCATCTTTGCCGTGGGCGATGTGCGCCACGGTTCCATCAAACGCGTGGCTTCCGGAGTCGGCGAAGGCTCGGTGGCAGTGCAGTTCATCCATCAGTATCTGAGCAAGGTTTAAATGGTCGACAAATCCGAACTACTTCGCGTCCCAGTTTTTGCAGGTTTGCCAGACGATCAGATCGCCTGGTTCCTTAGCCAATCCCAAGAGATGAATCTCAAGGCGGGCGGTGTTTATACGCGCCAAGGCGACCCCGCGGATACGATGTTTGTGATCCTTGAGGGTCACTTGCAGGGTCGAGCCGATCGTGGGGGAGAACCCTTTGTTTTCGATATAGAGCCCGGCGACGTTACGGGAGTGCTGCCGTTTTCGAGGATGAAGCAGTTTAAGGTGAGTCTGCGAGCCGAGGCGGACACTCGCGCCCTGCGATTTCCCGCTTCGCTGTTTCCGGAACTGGTGCAGAAGATGCCGGTGCTGACCCAGCGTCTCGTGGGGTTGATGTCCGACCGGATTCGTGAAACCACCCGCCTCGAACAACAGCGAGATCGATTGGTCTCCTTGGGAAAACTTTCGGCAGGACTGGCGCATGAACTCAACAATCCAGCTTCTGCTGCGAAACGCGCCGCTAGCCAATTGCGGCAGATTCTGAAGAAAATCAGGGACGCGAGTCTCGAACTCGGAAAGCGTGTTCTCTCGCCCGCCCAGAAATCCGAGATCGAAAAACTGGAAGCTTCGTTCACGCAAGAGGATGTAGTTCCGCCAGATGCGCTGACCATCAACGACCTCGAAGACCAGATTGATTCTTTACTGCGCAGTCATGGACAGAACGACTTGTGGATGCTGGCAGCTGGCCTTGCACGAAGAAACATCAAGCCCGAGGTGGTCGAATCGTTGTTCGCAAACCTCGACCGTGACACGGCTCGAGCCGCTCTGGTGAGGATCGCCGCTTCGGTGGAGGTCGCGAGCCTGTTGCACGAGATCGAGAGCAGCGCCTCACGGATCTCGGATCTGGTCGGCGCGATCAAGGAATACACCCACATGGATCAGTCGCCAGTGCAAAACGTGGACGTCATAAAAAGCTTGGAAACCACGCTTACGATCTTGAATCACAAGCTGAAACAAGGAGTGGTGGTGCGGCGCGATTATCAACGCGTTCCCCTCCTCGTGAATTCATTTGGCAGCGAGCTCAACCAGGTCTGGACCAACATTATTGACAACGCGATTGACGCGATGCATGGAAAAGGTGAGCTGCGCGTCCGCACCTATCGCGACGACGGTTGCGTTGTGGTTGAGATCGCCGATAATGGTCCCGGAATTCCCGACGAGGTGCAGCCTCACATCTTCGAGCCTTTTTTCACCACCAAGGGGGTCGGGGAAGGCACGGGACTCGGCCTGGACACCGTTCAGCGAATCGTGAAGAAGCACCGCGGAAATGTTCAGGTCAATTCCAAACCCGGAGACACACGCTTTCAGGTCTGGCTTCCATTAGCCGGGGCTCCGACCTGAAGTTTTGCCGCACTAGCGCACCGGTTTATGCAGAGCCGACTGAGTCAGCTTTAGCTGTGCGCCTCTTTGAAAGAGCTCTGGCTTCGGCATCGCCTCAGCCTCTTCCTGAGTGACCCCTGCCTCGCCATTTCCTTCCCCAAACATTACCAAGTTCGGGTGAGACTTCCACAAGTGTCGTAACTGTGAGTGGAGCACCTTGCGGATCGCGTGCTTCTCGTTGCGCTGGACTTCTGATCCGGCAATGTGCAGCTGGCCCCTGTAGAGCAAACGGAACTCCACTGCATTCTCGCTTTCAACGTGAACGTCAGAGGAAGCGCTCGGTTGGACGGGCTGAGTCGTAGGCAGCGTCAGCGCGCCGGGGTGGTCTCGTGGTCTAATATGAAAAATGGGCGAACTATTCCTCTGTCTTTCTCAGCAAAGCTAGGGCTCAGAGGCATACCAGGCCCGGTGTGCAGACATTTCGCCGCACTGCGGGCACTGGGTAACTTCCCACTGGAAGTGGCATGCAGGGCAACGCCCTGCGCTCCAAAACGTATTCCAAACATGACCGCACTTGCAATTCCAACGAAGATCTGCAGAGGGCTGGAATAGGCACTTCGGACAACGGATAAGGCGGCCCTCGGAACTTCGCAGTGTGGGGCCGTTCGTATTTTCGCGGTGCATTTCCCGCAACGAACGCACGTTTACGATCCGCCCGCCCCGGGACCGCGGAGAGTCCGGTGGGTGCTTTTGCTTCATTTGCGTAATCGACGATCCCGGCAAGCCAGCCAAGGAGGCAGCAAGTTCGATGGTTGCGAAGAGACGAACATCGTCGTCTGGGATTTGCTTCAATAACTTGGCGGCCTCAGGCCCCAGGCGCCTCCCGGCCTGATAAAAGACCGTGCGGAATGCGCCTGTGGATGGCCAGTATTCCTTAGGTGCGTAGTTGCGGGTGGCGGCTGACGTGTCTTCCCGATACTTCTCGATTGCGTCTTCGATCGACCGCTCAAAGTCCCCGCTTCGAGTAGCGTCAATGAGTCTGCGCTGGCGGTCAAAATCTCTGGGATCGCCCGCGAGTATGTAACCGCTCCGCAAGTTGCGCCGTCGGCTTTCCGACGTTTCGCCTCCGTTTCCGCCTCCTCGTTCACCGTCTCCAGCCCGTTCGGATATCGGCGAACGCCTGCGGCAAGCTGATCGTGGGAGCCGATCAGCGATTGAGCGAGTGCGGGGTCGAGGTGGCGCAGGACGTGGAGAATTTGAAACAGAGTATTCTGACGGGGCGAGGTGAAGTGGATTTCGTTCGCGTAACCGGCGGAGGTTCCAGTGTCTGGCTCCTCGGCGGCTTGAGCTACGATCATACGAGCTACTGCGAGAGCTTCCTCTGACGGGAACTCTTTCCAGAAATGCCCGAAAAGCCGCACGAAATGATCGCGCTCGAGATGATCACGACCAGAAGTGCTCCGGTGCCATACCTCGACCGCATGCCGGAGGAGCATCATCCGCCGTGCGGCACATTCCGGACTGTGCGGATCGAGTCGCTGAAGAACACCTCCGACCGAGGGGAATGGAAAAGAGGCTTCGTCATCGTCGCGTAGCAGGTAGTCGAACGCGGCGTCAACATGACCATGGGCTAGCATGATCTGGACAATGTTGATGGATGCAAATCGTGCGCGCCCGCCATGCCGGGTGATTGGGATTTCGGCCAACAGTTCAGGGGATACCGCCGCTGCGACCCCGCGCGCTTCTTCGAGAAGATGCTCCCGTACGGAGCTTGGAAGGCTACGGATAACTTCCAGACCTTCGAGCAGCGTCCTCCTCGCCCGAGAGACATCCGCGGCGGATTCAGCGCGGGAAATCCAGGGCGGCTGCACGCATGGAGGGATCGGCCTTCTCAGCTTGTCGCCGCGTATTCTCCAGAAGATCGTCTGGCATGGCGCCAGTCTAGCGCCTTCAGCCTAAATGTGCATGTTGAGTTCCCAGGAGCACAAGATCGCCAATGCACACCTGCAGGCGGCGCGATCCTGGAAACGTGCTAACGCCTGGTTACAACAGTTAGAGCGTCCGAGCCGACTGATTGAAGCTCAACATTGCGGGCTCGCGGTTGTCGGGTCATTGAGTGATTGAAAATCTGAAATCCCTGCAACCTTGCGATTTTCAATTGCCCGATGACCCGATCGCTCAATCGCTCAATTTTTCGAGTCTCGGATCAGCACCACATCCGAATCCGTATGCCCTCGCGACATCGCCAGCCGCTTGCCATCCGGCGACCACTCAAAGTGGCTGATATGTTCCGACTTAAATGCCGTCTCCCATTTTCCCGCCGAGCCGTCCAGCGGCTGCCGCCAGATGTTGTCCACTCCGTTTTCGCGCACTACATATTCCAGCGCCTTGCCATCTACCGAGTAGTGGATCGGCCCGGTCCACGGCTTCTGCATCGTGATCTCGCGCCGCACCTGCCCGGTGTCCACCGCCACTTCCACCACCTGTTCCTTGTACTGCTTGGCGTGATTCACGGTGACGAACAGGAGCGTCGTTCCATCCACGGAAACATCAAAGTCGACCGTATGCAGGTCGGAAATTTTCTGCGGCGTGCCGCCCTGCAGCGGCGCCCTCATCACGACGCCTGAGGCGTCGTCGAAGAAATAGACCCACTGCATGTCCGGTGAACAGTGGGGGAATGCCTCATAAGACCCATTGGTCAGTCTTCTGGGGTTCTGGCCCGAGGCATCCTTGCTCCAGATATTGATCTGCTTGTTTTCGGTAGTGAGCTGCATATACACGATGCGGCCATCCCGGCATGCTCGCTGCAGGAACTCAGGGACGCCGGGATCAGCCCCAAACATCGCCTGTGTTCCGGTTTCTGGGTCAATCGCATGCAGGCGATAGTCCTTGTCCGTGATCAACTTTCCATCAGGCATCCACGCAAAGCTGAAATCTTCGTTGGCTTTGCCCAGCACCTTGGAGTCAGAAGCTCCTGCTCCCTCAGCGATAAGCTCAATATTCCAATGTTCTTCTTTGGCCACTGCCGCCAGCACGGGGACGCTACGCGCCGCGCTGATCATTTCGTAGTTGCTGGCATCGCGCGTGAACGGCGTCAATGCGCCACCGGGATAGGAAATGCGGACCACCTGGTTTCGTGCGTAATTTGAACTCGCCTCCTCGTAGGTCGCCAGCAATCCACTGCCGTCGGGCAGCCACTCAGAGCGCCACACGATTCCGTTTTCACTTCGCACCAGCGCCTTTCGCTGCCCGGAGTATGCGTCCACTACCTCCAGGCCTGTAAGCGCGCCCTGCGGTTGGAGGATATTGCACACAATCACCTTTCCATCGGGCGACCACGCCGGACCTTGCAGTCGCTCCTTGTTCGGTCCGCTCACCAGCGGCGTCTCCGCTCCGCTATGAAGGTCTTTGACGATCAGCTGGTACTCACCCGCCTTCGGGTTGTCGTAGCGCATGAACGCCAGTTTGCTGCCATCGGGGGAGAACGTTACATTCGAGTCCACGTCCTCCGCGAGTTTCTCGGCCCCTCCGCCCAGCAGCGGCGCGCGGTACAGAAACTTGAGCTCATTGTTCCCCGGATCGCTGCGCACGAAATAAAAATAGTTCCCATCCGGCGAGAAACGGAGCCCGTTGTATTCCACGTTGGCGGGCGGTTGCACCTGCGTGGTGCTGTTGGTGGGTACGTTGCGCAATTGCAGACTGCTCAGGCCATTGTTGCGCACCAGCGACAAAATATAGTTGCCGTCAGGTGAAATCGCGGCCAGCACCGCGTCGCCGCTGTCAGTCACTTTCGTGATCGTATAGTTCTCAAATGCCTGGTACTTGCCGCGGCGGGCCAGCGAATAGACTCCATAACCTGCCGCTGCCAGCACCGTCAACGCTACCACTGCCGCGATGCCCGCCCCCGCTTTATTCCGCCTCACAGCAGGGACGACAGCCGAACTCTGCCCCGCAGTTTGCGCCACCGGAGTAGAAACCTTCGAGGAGGTCGGCGTTACCGCGACCGCGCTGGAACTTATCGTCCCTGCCCCCTTCCTTCCCGACTCTGTATCCCGCTTCAGGCGCTTGAGGTCGCCGCGCAGGTCGGCAGCCGACTGGTAACGCAAGTCGCGATCTTTCTCCAGAGCCTTCTCGATGATTTCCTCGAACTTCGGCGGCAGGGTGGGATTCAGTTGAATCGCTGGAATCGGATCAAGTTCAAGAATGGCATGGAACACCACGGCAGACGTGGCACCGGAAAACGGAAAGTGCCCAGTGGCCATCTGGTAAATCACCGCGCCCAGCGAGAACAAATCGGTCCGCGTATCGAGTTCTTCCCCGCGCGCCTGCTCCGGCGACATGTACGCAATCGTGCCCACGGTCGATCCCGGACTCGTAAGGTGTAGCGGCGCCGGCGAGTCCTGCGTAGCTCCGATGGTTTCCATCTCCATCTCGCGATGCGCCAGCTTCGCCAGTCCGAAGTCGAGAACCTTCACCTGCCCGCGCGGGGTAATAAAAACATTGGCTGGCTTGATGTCACGATGAATAATCCCTTTCGCATGGGCGGCGTCAAGCGCATCGGCCAGCTGAATGCTCCAGTCCAGCAAGCGATCCAGTGGCAGCGCACCGGCGCCCAGGCGGCGATCCAGGGTCTCGCCTTCCAGCAATTCCATCGCGATGAACGACTGCGCTTCACCGCCTTCAGTCTGAACTTTCTCGACCGCATAAATGGTGCAGATATTGGGATGGTTCAGCGCCGACGCCGTGCGCGCCTCGAGCAGAAAACGGTCGAGCGCAGTTTGATCGCCCGAGAGTTGCGGCGGCAGAAACTTCAGCGCAACCTTGCGCCCCAGATCGAGGTCTTGCGCCTCATAAACAATGCCCATTCCCCCGCTGCCGAGCTGGCCCGTGATGCGGTAATGCGAGATGGTCTGGCCGATCATCAGGGGCAAATCTTACGTGGGCGAAACCGGCAAGTCAATGAAAGCCATGGAGATGGCGGTTGCTCAAGAGGATCGCTGTTGAAAAATCGCCATTTGACTCACGGACTGAGTCAGCCAATTCTCCTCCGCGAAGCAAGGCCAGAGGCGAAGAGCGACAGCCCACCTCGCAGTATAGATAATTATGGCGAGTCCGGCAGCTTGACTGCTTGACTCCACAAAAAACCAGAACAATGATCGGCTGAGCACACGATGACATGCCGAAAGGTGCAGCAAACCACTGTGATTGCTCGGCCTTTTCCTTGCCCGACCGAGCCCGCTCAACGCTCCTTCACATTATGAATTTCTGGTGATTACGACTGAAGGGGATAGACACGTCAAAGAGGGAAACTCTAATGCGATGACGCCGACGAGTTACCTTGCCGGGAGGTGTCCTCGCTAGAGGGCCTGGTTCGAATGAGCAAAGCGATTCAAGTCACGAGCACGCGGATGGGGGACCCGCACCACGAGCAAAGTAAAAGTCTCCCACTTCAGAAATTCAGTTCGGGGGGACGAAACATCCTGACGAAGCGGGCGTAGGTTTCGTCTAGCTGGGTCTGTACCTTTCCGTCTTTGAGGACGGTGTACTTGTCGCCGTCGCGGATCGCAACTGCGCCATCTTGGAGGGCCTCATAGGGGACCAGGTCCGTGTTCTTCGATTGCCAGCGCCACAGTTCGCGTCCGGTCTCAGGTTCAAATGCCGTGACAGTGTTGCCGAAAGTAACGACTCCACGACCTTGGCGGCCAAGGATCATGATGTTGTGCTGTCCGCTGCCGGGCACCAGGAAACGGTAGGTGACTCCGGCATTGGCAGTGATTCGGTATTGAAAGTTTTCGATTTTAGCAGAGCTATTCTCGCGCCAGCGTTGCGTGGTCGTACGCGCGGCAAAGAAGGTGGCAACTCCTCCTCCCTCGTCAAACGTAATATCTCCTGTGGGGACTGCGGACTTTACCTGCACAGCAGACGCCGCGCCGCGCGCCTTGTTCTCTTCGAAGACGTGAGTAGACACCGCGTGGTTTTTATAAACTTGGGCCGCAGCCACCTTCTGCAGGGCGTCTATCTGAATCTTGGCAGCATCGAGCGTGCTGCCCGGCGTGCAGCGGCCGGCATCAGCAGTGAGCGTAAATTCCGTATAGATAAGGTGAGAAACGTTGTCGAAGTCGCTCATCATGTGGCTGTAGTGAATGGGGACGGGCGTCGAAGCGTCTGCACCCGGCGAGCAAATCAGTTTGCCATTGCGAACCGTGAAGTTGCGATCGCGCTCGAATGAGGCGGGCAGCGCGAAAGAGAAGAGCTGGCTGCCCGTGCGGGCGTCTACTCCGATGAGATGGACGGATGTGGCATCGCTTTCTTGTTCGACGAAGTACAACGCTCCCGACATGTTGTAGGCAAATTCTTTTCCGCCGAAGCCGGGAGCCGGAATGCGCCAGCGTTCCTGTCCATTGGAGTCGAGATCGAGAAGCGTGGTGGAGACACCGTCGCCGAGGCGGAGAAGTACTCCGTTGTAGATGTCACCGCAAATCAAATGCATGGCCAGAGCGGGTTCGTCGGCGGGCCATTGCCACACTTGCAGTCCGTTTTTGCCGATGGCGCGCAGATGCGAACCGCTGGCGCCGTGATCCTCATAGAAATAAGCTGGATCATTCTCGGTCGCTGGATCGGCGTCGGTTGCAGAGCCGCCCCACGCCCCGGTCGCCCAGAGCACGGATGTAAATTCTCCGTCGATCGGCTGTAAAGTCCATTTGGCATGGGTTGGAGGCCAGCCCTCGACTGCCTCGGGGTCGACCGCATCGATCTCAGCCTGGACGCCGTCGACGCTGCGTAATGCGACGTGACCCTTCTCTTTGGAAGTGAGAATGGCATGCGCACCATCAACCTGCAGATCGGCGATGTCGGGATCACTCACGGTCCAGTTGCTGGCGCTGATCTCCTGACCATCACGGCCGAGCAGCTGAAAAGCTTGGGATTGTCCGATGACTAAGGCGGCATGGGCAGGTTCGATCACCGACGAGACCGGGTCTTGGGCCGCGGCCGAGAGAGACGCCACCACAATCGAGCACACGAACAGCTTTCGCATGGTCATCGAGCGCTCCCAATAGCAGGCTACGTCTCGTGGGGAGGAGGAGACCAATTACGAGGTACCACGAACGGGAACCGAAGTTTTCGGCGCCTCTATGTGTTGGACACCGCGGAAAGGCGCGTAGTTTCAGGATTCGTGCGCGCGCGTGCGGACGCGCAAATAGGCGCGAGCATAATACGGCCCGGCGACAAGCGGGCTAAAGTCATCGTAGGTGCCCGAATACTCGCACACTCCCATCAAGTCCGCTCGGCAGTGATGATGACGCTGGAATCTAGGATTATTCCCGCGCGGGCGGGTTCCACGCTTTGCGGTTTTTGACGATCTCTTCCACGTCGGCGGCGAAGTCGGGATCGAGGACCGGGGCCTTCCCGGTTTCTTCCTCATGTGCTTTCGCCAGGGCGATGCACTCGGAGAGAAAACGGCCACGCGCCGGCTCGGCACGCACCACCACAATGGGTTCGCGCCCCTCGATGACGATCTCGGCCCCAGCGCGCACCCGCGCCAGCACGCCCGCAAAGTTGCTGGCGGCTTCCGCTTCCGAGATGTGGATGATGTTCTTCGCCATAGGCAGCACTATATCGCTCCGCAATAAACGATGGACAGGACGATGCCAAAGAAGATCTGGAACAGGCTTTTCGTTACTGGTCCTCCGGGTGTCGCACGACGGGCGCAGGGTCCGTCGCACTTTCGCCGTTTTGTCCGGCGGGCCTGCGCCCGTGCCAGCGGATCAGCACTAGCATTTCGGCGGAGCAGGCGTCTTCAGATGCCATACCCTGGACTTCGACGGTTTCCCCCTTCCATGTCCGGACCAGTTAAGGCCCTACTCTAGGTTTACCCACCCGCCCCTTGCTCGTTCCGTGGACAGTCATCCTCAGCAACCCGGCGGTTTGACCGCTCATTCGATGCCCAGTTGTTTCTGGATCTGCTCCAGCGGCACACCCTTCGTTTCTGGAACCATGGCTTTCACCCAAATGAGTTGCAGAACCATCATGCCGGTAAAAAACGAGAAAACGTAACCGGGCGGGAAGGCAGTGACCATCTTCGGAAAGAAAGTTGTGAGGATGGCGGCGAAACTCCAGTGTGTGAAACTGCCAAGGGTCTGACCCTCCGCCCGATGGCGATTGGGAAATATCTCGGAGATAAGAACCCAAATCACCGCTCCCTGGCCGATCGCGTGGGCAGCGATGAAACCAAAGATGCAAATCGGCACGATCGAGAAATGATCTGTAAAGAACGCCCAGGCGACCAGGCCGAGCGAGATGATGTAGCCGAACGAGCCAATATAAAGAAGAGTGCGCCGGCCCAGCCGGTCAATCAGCCAGAGGCCGACAAAGGTGAAAACCAGATTGGTGACGCCAATGCCGATCGATTGCAACAGAGCCGCCTTTGCGGCGAGGCCGGTAAGCTCAAATATGCGGGGTGCGAAGTACAGAATCGCATTGATGCCCGAGAGTTGGTTGAAGAAGGCAATCAAAATGGCGAGCATGATCGGTTTGCGAAGACGTCTCGTCCAGAAATGTCCCGACGACGCTTGCTCCGACGATGCAGCTAGAATCGCATCCGCCTCGGCTGCCACTTCGGCTTTGGAAGCGTCAGGTTCAATTCGTTGCAGCACTTGTAGACCTGCCTCGCGATCGCCCTTCTTGCCCAGCAGCCAACGTGGACTTTCGGGAAGGCCGAAGCAGAACACAGCGTAGAGCAACGAGGGAAACGCGGCCACACCCAGCATCCAGCGCCAGGCGTTCTCGCCGATGCCCGCGAGCAGCGCGTTCGAGACGAAAGCCATCAAGATGCCAAAAACAATGTTGAACTGGAACATTCCGGCAAGTCGTCCACGATGCTTGGGCGGTGCGATCTCCGCGATGTACATTGGGGCAACCACCGTAGAGATGCCGATGCCCAACCCGCCGATGACGCGTGCGACAATGAAAACAGTTACGTTTGGCGCCAAAGCTGAACCCACCGCACCGGCAAAGTACAGAATGCCGATCCAAAGCAGCGTGGCTTTGCGTCCGAATCGGTCGGCAGGCCAACCACCAAGCAGTGAACCAACGACGGTGCCGTAAAGGGCCGAAGCCATGGCAATGCCGTGCAGTCCGGGACTCAGACCCCAAAGCGTCTGAATCGTTTTTTCGGCGCCGGAAATAACGACCGTGTCGAAACCGAAAAGAAATCCCGCGAGTGCCGACGTAAGCGACCAGAAGAAAATGCGGCCGTTGATGCTCCCCGAGTAAACTCGGGGATTCCTGACGTTATGCATAGACATAACCCTCGACGGCACACCCTGCCGCAGCAGATAGAGCGTTACGAGCCGCATTCACATCACGGTCGTGTACGAATCCACAGTCGCTACAGCTCCACTGCCTTACCGACAAGCCTGTGAGTCCTGTAGGTCCGGATTGGCTCCCACATTCGTTACAGGTCCTGGTGGAAAACTTACTCTCAGGCTCGACATACGTCCCACCGCTTTTGGGCATCTTGTAGGACAGCATTTGTCGCAACTGATAGTGCGCTGACGAAGCCGCACTCTTACCAAATCTCTTGGCCATTCCCTTGATATTGTCTTTGCTGAATGCGATTAGAATGTTCTCTGATACCAACCGACGCGACAACTTGTGGTTCCTGTATCTCTTACGATTGGCAACCCGCTCCTGAATACGCGCAGCTAACTGTTTGTTATGTCCACGTTGGGCTTGGGCCAATCGTTCGGCTGAGGCTTCCAACTCACGCGGATGCTCGATAGTTTCCCCGTCTGAAGTAGTGAGCAGATTGGAGAATCCTGCATCAATACCAATCTGACCAAATGCCACTCTCTCAATGGCCTTTGGCTCGGCGTCTATAAACAAGCAGAGATACCAACCCGAAGCACGCTTAACCATGCGCCCGCACTTGATTCGACCTTCCGGCAGTTCCATCTTGTGGAATTTAACAGAACCGAGCCCGGGTACGTGGATGCGATTACCCTTCGGTGCTTTGATCGGGTCTGGGAACGGAATACTGGTTAACTTGTTTCTCCTTCCCTTGAGCCGTGGCTTTCCCCCGATCTTCTGGAAGCATCTTGTCCACGCATCGTGAACCGTGCATAGCACGCCCTGCAACGTATGACTCGGTATCCCTAATCGCTCTCCGTGATTGGCCAGCAGATTCTGAAACTCTTGCTTGGAGAAATAAATCTTGTCCTTGGCATTGAGTTCCATCTTCCTGACCGCGAAGTTGTACACAGACCCGAGAATAGGGAGCCATGATTCGGCTATCTTCACTTGGGCTTTCGTCATTCGCAACTTGAGTTGATATTGAATCATTGTCCCTCCTCTCTTTAGACTTCGCTCACTTACCCAGACTAAACTCCGGGATTACGTTCGCTCTCGTGTTCATCCCGCCCAGACGGTTTTGCTGGCGAAACCTGATCTCGGCAGAACGAACCGGCTTGCGATCCAGTCGCGATCGCACCATCTCCGCTGTTATTTTCAGTTCGGTCAGCAATTGCGCATGGCTGGGTGCCGGGAATTCAGAATCTATCGACGGCTCGCTTACTCGATTTTCTGGCGCTCCCATCTTTGTCGACCCCAGCCTTATCAATAAAGAAGAACAACTTCCGGCGATGGGTTGCCGCTCGACTGTCAGCAGCACGGTGGGCGTATGTTCCACGGCCCGGCGAAAACGGAACCATGTGGTCAGCGGGATGCGGCGCGCTGCTGGCTCCGGCAGATCGCCCAGATCGAGGGCGATCAATCCGAAGCCTCCGCTTTCGAGCAGCAGATCCGAAACGCGCAGAACTTGTTCCAAACGATGCTCGGCAGGGCATGAATTTTCTCCGCAACGCACCCACAGCAGCCGCTCCCCACTCGACCCTCGCGGCGGCGACAGACTGCGGGTCGAGAGCATCGCTGGCTGGAAAGCCTCGGAGGTAGATTCGCCTTATGTTCGCCTTTAAGGATTCTGCACCCGACGGCTGAGATTGTCAAGCAGCAAGCGGAGACTTGGAAACCCCTTGGAAACCATTACGCGGTTCAAGCCCTGGTTGCTTACCTCGGTATCCGGCACCCGTCTAAGCCAAACAGCTCAGCGGTCGGGCGCAGGTGCTCCATCCAAGTTGTTTCATCCCAGGGTTGCGACTGAATCGGCTGTTCGATATCCTCACAGAAAAATGGTTCTCAGTTCTGGTCGAACCATTCCCGAACGCTTTGGAACTCGGGCTACTTCGCTGCCTCAACGGTGGAATGACTATCTACATCCTTCGACGGTATGTGGAACCAAGGGAGGATTACGTCTTAGTCCGCTCACTCACCCAGACTAAAGTCTGGGATTGCGTTCGCTCTCCTGTTCATAATTGGGTAGAGCGGTGCTTACCAAGAAAGTGGTGCGATTCGGCCGCCATCAAGTTTGAAGATATCGTCCGCGCCTTCACCCCTTCGTCAACGGATATCCCTTTTCCCGCCAGTCGCGAATGCCCCCGTCCATCGAAATCACATTCGTGTAGCCCATCTTCTGCAGATTGTCGGCCGCCAGTGCCGATCGGAAACCGCCGCCGCAGTAAAGCACAATCTCGGCACTAAGATCGGGTACGCGGGATTCGATGTCGCGCTCGATCACTCCTTTGCCCAGGTGAATCGCGCCCGGCAGGTGGTCCTTGGCAAATTCGCTCTCTTCGCGCACATCCACCAATATGAACTTCCCGCCGTGATCCATTTTCTTCTTCACTTCCTCGACGTTGGTTTCGCGCACGCGCGTTTTAGCGTCGTCTACGATCTTCAAAAAGCGGGGAGGATGTTGGTGGGCCATGAGATCTCCTTTCCCTGTCAGTCGCCGATACACATCCTATCAAGTGCCGCTGGATTTGTGCATCGATGAAGCGGGCTTCGGGCTTTGGCGGTCGGGTTTTAGCTTAGAGCAGCAATTGACCGGCCAATGTGCGCCCAGTTTTCGGTGGGATCAATAAGTACACGAAAGGTGCCGAACACGCCGCTTGCAGGGCGGCATGTTGATTCAAGCCGATTTACCGAGACATCTTAAAAGAACAAGTCTGTGGAGACATTGAAGCGTTCGGACAGTCTCCTTATGTGCTCGGTTGTCAGATTGCGTTTACCGTGAAGGACTTCGGAAACAATGCTGGGGGTACCGAATACATCCATTAAATCTTTCTGTTTCAGACCGTTGGCTTCGATCAATTCTTTCAGGGCTTCAAGAGGGGTCACGTTCCGCGACAAGGGATAATGCTCTTCCTCAAACGCCTCAACGAGCACCGTAAGAAGGTCCATCAACTTTCTCTCAGGGACACTCACCCTTCCCTTCTTCACCAATTCCTCAATTTTCCGAATAGCGGCTTCGTTCTGTGCTTCGGTATGAATGGCCTCTGGTGCGGTTTCCGCGAGCAGTGCCTTGTATGTTCCAGCAGCGGTTGCGATCATTTTCCCCAGTCTCCGTTATCGTACTCAGCGTGTGTCTGAACTCGCTTGATGAAAATGAGTTCAAATCTATATTCGATTTTCACAATCAATCGATACGCGTTTCCCTTGATGTTAAGAATTGTGTAAGGTCCGACCGGATCGGTATCGCGGTAGGTCTTCCTTAAGGGAGAATATAAGGCGAACCTGCTCGCACACGGCGGTATAACATGTCCGTTACACATAACAGTTACCGCCTATGATCGTCAGTCAATGTTTGTGGTATAGCACTCGGCCGCTGCGAGGCCGAAATTGATGTCGGCGGCAAGCTTTTTCAGAAAAGTCTCAAGCTCTCGAAGAATATCCGAAATGTTGCTCCCAAGGAATTCCGCTACGCAGGACGAACAGAACCCGTGAGGCAATCACGGTCTGGCAAGCGAGGTCTGCCTCCCTTGGGTCTACGCGGTGAGGGCGGCAACAACGGTTGAATCAGACTCCGCAAAGCATTGGGAAGCAAAGGAGTGCTCATGGATTGAGCATCACTAGCACTGACGGGAACAGCTTTCCGATCCCCGCGACTGTTTCTGTTAAGGAGGGAGTTTTGGCTGCCTTATGCTCGGAAGACTGAGTTGGTGGTTGGCAGCGCAAAGGCGGGCGTTCAAAGCCCGGGGCCCGCATGCGAATTCTCGGTTAGCATGAATGGGTGAGAGAGAACAACGCAACCCGAAGCATCGGTCTGGCGCGCGCCTTGTCGAAGCTTGGCTACTGTTCGCGCTCGCGCGCAACAAAACTGATTCGCGCCGGGCGCGTGAGTCTGAACGGAAAGATCCGGCGCGATCCGGAGACGCCCGTTTCCAGGAAGCAGGATCGGATTGCGGTCGATGGGAAAGCGGTTGAGCCCCAAAGCAAGATCTACTTCATGATGAACAAGCCTCGCGGCGTGGTGACGACGGCATCGGACGAAAAGGGCCGGGAGACAGTGTATGCGGTGCTGAACGGCTGTTCTACAGGAACAACATTTGACCAGGAAGAAAATCCGCCATGGGTAGCCCCGGTCGGTCGTCTGGACAAGGCCAGCGAGGGTTTGTTGCTGCTGACGAACGACTCCAAATGGGGCGCGCGCATCGCTCTGCCCGAAACGCATTTGGAAAAGACGTACCACGTACAAGTTGGAACGGTCGCGAATGAAGAGTTTATCCAGTCGTTGCTTCGGGGAGTGAAAGCGAAAGACGGAGAGGTGCTGCGAGCCAAGCAGGCTCGCCGTTTGCGTGCGGGGCAAAAAAACTGCTGGCTCGAACTGGTTCTCAATGAGGGCAAGAACCGCCAGATCCGGCGCATGATGGAGGCTATGCGCGTCGAGGTCTTACGGTTGGTGCGCGTGGCCATCGGACCGCTGCGGTTGGGCGACCTCCCGAAGGGTGAACACCGCCCCCTCACCCCGGATGAGAAGCGAATGCTCGATCAGGCCGGGCGAGGGACTTCATGAACGACGTAACCTTCCTGCCTGCCGTTTCCATGGCCGAGCAAATACGGAAGAAGAGAATCTCTCCGGTCGAACTCGTAGAAGCGCATTTGGCGCAGATCGAAAGACTGAATCCGAAGTTAAATGCGTTTGTACAGGTGGAGGCGGAGCGGGGGCGCCGCGCCGCTCGGGATGCAGAGATCGCTGTCATGCATGAAAAGACGCTTGGACCCCTGCACGGTGTTCCGTTGAGCATCAAGAGTTCTTTGGAAGTAGCGGGAATGCGTTGCGAAGCCGGAACCCGGCTGCGCGCTGGACTTGTGGCAACGCAAGATGCCCCGCTGGTGACGCGGCTGAAGAAGGCGGGAGCGATCGTGCTGGGTGTGACCAACACTCCCGAACTTCTGATGGCGTGGGAAACCGACAACCTGCTCTATGGCCGCACGAATAACCCATGGGACCTGGAGCGCACGCCCGGTGGCTCGAGCGGCGGTGAAGCGGCAGCGATTGCCGCGGGTATGTCCGCGGTTGGGGTGGGCAGCGACGGCGGAGGTTCCATTCGCGTGCCCGCGCACTTCAGCGGCATCTGCGGTCTCAAACCGACGCCGGGACGAATTCCCGCGACCGGGCACTTTCCCGTGTCTGCCGGGCCGTTCGCATTGATCGGCGCCGTCGGACCGATGGCGCGCACTGTTGCCGACTTGAAAGTTTTGTTCGAGGTGATGCAAGGTCCAGACATTGGCGACACCTGTGCAGCGCCGGTTCCGTTGCGCTGGGCGGGTGATGATGAAGTTAAGAAACTGGAAGTCAAGAGACTAAAGATCGGTTATTTCGAAGACGATGGCCGAACGCCGGTCACGCCGGAAACCCGCGCTGCGGTTCGCACTGCGGCGGAAGCCTTGCGCGGCGCGGGATTTCAACTCGATCGCCTTCAGCCGGAAGGACTCGAAGAAGCGCGGCAACTGTGGCACAAGTTCTTCGTGGTTGCCGGCGCAATGCTGCTACGTCCGATGTTCAAAGAAGGAGACGCGGATCTTAGTCCGATCCTCAAGCAGTTTCTAGAATCGGCCGAGCCAGCCCACACTGGACAGACCTTGCTCGACGCCTGGATCCAGCGTGATTTGCTCCGCGCGCGGTTCTTCGCGCAGATGCAGCAATATCCCATCCTGTTGTGCCCGGCGGCGGCGATCCCAGCTTTCCGGCACGGGGAGCGCCGTTGGCAGGTTGAAGGCAAAACAGTCCACTATCTCGACGCTTGGAGCTATACGGAATTCTTCAACCTGTTGGGCAATCCTGCTGTGGTGGTTCCCGTTGGCCGCTCGTCAGAAGGCCTTCCAATCGGCGTGCAGATCGTCGGACGGCCGTGGGAGGAAGAGCAGGTGCTCTCCGCCGCTGCCGCGCTCGAACAGGAATGCGGTGCGTGGAGGATCCCACCGAACGCGAAAGCACCTTGATCTCGAATAGTATGTTTGCACTATTCCCCCCGCGCACCCATCTGACTACCTTGGTTCGCAACGATTTCAGTTCCTGTGGGACTGAGGTCTGACACGGTGAACGTCTGACTGTTTCCGATGCGAGAAAACTCACCATCCCAGGGCTTCGTCGGCCGCGCATTGTCCTGGCTCCTCCCATTTCTGGTGATTTCTGCGGCCTACCTTTACACGTTCCCGCAGGCAAACATTTTCTATGCGGGTGTAGTACTGTTTCACGCGCTGGGTGGAGTGGTGACTGCGATTCTGCTCGTTCCCAAGCTGATCCGGCTGCTTCGCAATGGAAAGTTTCTTGCGCGCGCGGGATGGTTGCTGGTGGCGGCTGGCGCTGTCTTTGGCCTCATTCTGATTAAGACCGGCACGCCGCGCACCGAGTGGAAGTGGTTTGCCCTCCACATCGTGATCTCGCTCATCGGAGTCGGACTTCTGATCGCCGACAATCTGGGACAGCGTGGATGGTTGGCCTCGACCGCCGCTACTTCTATTCTGCGAACGGCTTTCTGCTTGGTCGTGCTCGCCCTAATCGCCTACGGCGCGCGCTATATGCGCGACAGTTGGCAGACGCACGGCCGCATCCAGAATCCAAGCATGCCACCCGACAACATGAACAGCGAGGGCGACGGGCCCGAAGGCGCGTTCTTCCCCAGCTCCGCGCAGATTTACGGCAAGCAGAAAATTCCCAGCAAGTTCTTCATGGAGTCCGACTCCTGCAAGCGCTGCCACGAAGATATCTACAACCAGTGGTTCAGTTCGGCGCACCATTTCTCTTCCTTCAATAATCAGTGGTACCGCAAGTCGATCGAGTACATGCAAGATACGATCGGCACCCAGCCTTCGAAATGGTGTGGCGGATGTCACGATCCGGCTGTGCTCTACAGCGGCCTCATGGATACCCCCATCAGACAGATCGTGCACCGTCCGGAATCCCAGGCCGGACTGGGCTGCATGATGTGCCACTCCATCGCCGACGTGAAGAGCACCATGGGCCAAGGCGATTTTTATCTCGAGTATCCCCGGCTGCACGAACTCGCGGCCACGCAAAATCCGGTGACGCGCGCCCTGCACGATTTCCTGATCCGGCTGAATCCCGAGCCGCACCGCCGCGTATTCCTCAAGCCGTTCATGCGCACGCAGACGGCGGAGTTCTGCTCCACTTGCCACAAGGTGCACCTCGACGTGCCGGTGAACCACTACCGCTGGTTCCGCGGCTTCAACGAGTACGACAACTGGCAGGCGAGCGGAGTTTCCGGGCAAGGCGCGCGCTCGTTCTACTACCCGCCCAAGCCGCAGCAGTGCGCCGATTGCCATATGCCGGCGGAGCCTTCGAAGGACGCGGGCAACGTGAACGGGTTCGTACACTCCCATCGTTTCCCCGGCGCCAACACCGCGTTACCGACGGCGAATGAGGATGCCGCGCAACTGAAACTTACCGAAGCATTCCTGAAGAGCGGCGCTCTTACGGTGGATATCTTTGCGCTTTCCCCCGCGCAGGCGCCGCTCAAGGCCGCACTGAAGTCGGGCGCGACCAGCCAGTCAGAACTGGCCACAACGTTTGCTGTAGGAGAAGAAGCGGAAACCAAAATAACTCCCGGGGCTGGCGGAGAAGTGGCTCCAGTGACCGCTCCGTTGAACCGCGTGCAGCCGGCGCTCCGTCGTGGCGATACCGTGCGCGTGGATGTGGTCGTGCGCACCAAGAAGGTTGGACACTTTTTCCCCGGCGGCACCGTCGACGCCTACGACACGTGGCTCGAACTGAAAGGCACGGACGACAAGAGCCAGACCATGTTCTGGAGCGGCATGCTCGAGGGCGATGGCAGAGGTCCGGTCGAAAAAGGCGCGCACTTCTATCGCTCGCTGCAGATCGACGCCCACGGCAACCCCATCAACAAGCGCAACGCCTGGGCTACGCGGGCTGTGGTGTATGTGCGGCTCATTCCTCCCGGCGCGGCCGACACCGTGCATTACCGCATGTTGATTCCTGAAAACGCTGGCAACAGGATCACGCTCCACGCGCGCCTGTGCTACCGCAAGTTTTCGTGGTGGGGCACGCAATTTTCTTTCGTGGGCGAGCCCGACGAGAGCTCAGGCCGCGACGTGACTCCCGATTACGACGACCGTCCGTTCGTATTCACCAAGTCAATCAAAGGAGTTTCGGCCAAGCAAGAAAAGATTCCCGACCTGCCCATTGTGGCGGTGGCTGAGGACGAAGTGACGCTGCCGGTCATCGCGCATAGCGCCCCCGTTCCCGAGCCGAAGACCATCGCGCGCAAAGAGGAATGGCAGCGCTGGAACGATTATGGAATCGGCCTGTTCCTGCAAGGCGACTTGAAGGCTGCGGCCGCGGCATTCCAGAAGGTGACCGAGGCCGATCCCAATAATCCCGATGGCTGGGTCAACATTGGGCGCTGCGCCGTGCAGGAAGGCGACATGGAACGCGCCCGCACCGTGCTCGAGAAAGCGTTGGCCTTGTCTCCGAATCTGGCGAGGGCCAACTTCTTCTATGCCCGGGTGCTGCGCGCAGACGGCGACTATGAAGGCGCTGCCACCCGCTTGCGCATCGTTCTGGCCCAGTATCCGCGCGACCGCGTTGCGCTCAATGATCTGGGACGGATTCTCTTCCTCGAGCGCAAGTATGCCGAGGCGGTGAGCGTCCTGCAGTCCGTGTTTGCGATTGATCCCGAAGACCTGCAGGCGCACTATAACTTAATGCTATGTTACAGCGGCTTGGGAGACGAAAAGCTTGCGAAAGAGCACCAGGCGCGGTACATGCGATTCAAGGCCGATGAGTCGTCCCAGGCGATCACTGGGCCCTATCGCCGGTTGCATCCCGAAGACAACAATGAAAGACAGGCGATTCACGAGCATGTCTCCGTGCCGCTGCCGGCGCTCACCTCGAGCCATGTGGGGACCGCAACCCTTCGACAAGGTCAGGGCGGGCTCTCGGCTGGCCCGCCGGGCAAAACCCAGCTCGGAGCTACCGCCGCGGCCGCCGGAGGTTCCAGGTGACGCACATGCTCTCAAGGAGATTTCTCCGTGCCTCGGTGTCTCCGTGGTTATTCGTTCTTTCGCTGGCGATGATAAGCCCAGCCCAGCAAATCCACTTCCGTGACATTACCGCGCAAGCCGGTATACATTTCACGCACAACAACGGCGCGTTCGGAAAAAA
This sequence comes from uncultured Acidobacteriaceae bacterium, assembly GCA_963714225.1. GTDB lineage: Bacteria > Acidobacteriota > Terriglobia > Terriglobales > Acidobacteriaceae > Sulfotelmatobacter. The sequence goes on from CAVQNY010000026.1 coordinate 114,248, forward strand.
ATGGCTGCCGGAGACGATGGGTCCGGGCTGCGCTTTCATCGATTACGACAACGACGGCTATCCCGACATTCTCCTGGTCAATGGCGAAGACTGGCCCGGGCATCCCCATGCCGGACCGTCAACTCCGAAGCTATACCACAACAATCGCGACGGCACCTTTACCGATGTAACCCGCCAGGCCGGGTTGGCCATGCCCATGTTTGGACTCGGAGTGGCGGTCGGAGACTACGACAACGACGGATTCGACGATCTCTTCATTACCGCGTTAGGACAAAGCCATCTCTTCCACAACAACGGCAACGGCACGTTCACGGATGTCACCAGGTCCGCCGGCCTGTGGGGGCCGAATGAGTTCTCGACCAGCGCCGCCTGGGTAGATTACGACCGCGACGGCAAACTCGATCTCGTGGTCGCAAACTACGTGCAGTGGACCGAGCAGACCGACCTCTACTGCACGCTGGACGGTGCGCGCAAGTCGTATTGCACGCCGGAGTCGTACAAGGGAACCTCGGTGCGCCTGTGGCACAACCTGGGCGACGGTAAGTTTGAAGATGCTACGCGCAAGGCTGGCCTCGGCGATCCCACCTCGAAAAGCCTCGGCATCGCCATCCTCGATTACAACGCCGATGGCTGGCCCGACATTCTGATCGCCAACGACACACAGCCCAACAAGCTCTATCTGAATAAGAAAGACGGAACCTTTGAAGAGCGGGGGGTAACCTCAGGGATAGCGTTCAGCGAAGATGGCGTGGCGCGCGCCGGCATGGGCGTGGACGCCGCCGACTACGACCGCAGCGGCCACCCCAGCGTGATTATCAGCAACTTCGCCAACCAGATGGTCTCGCTCTATCACAACGAAGGCAACGGTTTGTTCGTGGACGAGGCTCCGCAATCCGAAGTGGGACGCGCCACCCTGGTCACGCTCGGATTTGGCTGTTTCTTTTTCGACTACGACAACGACGGCTGGCCTGACATTTTCGTGGCCGACGGCCACATCGAGGACCAGATCGAGCGCGTGCAGAAGCGCGTCAGCTACGCCGAGCCTGCGCACCTTTTTCGCAACCTTGGCGGAGGCAAATTCCAGGAAGTGACGGCGCAGATGGGGCCGGCCTTCGCCGCTCCGAGAGTGGGGCGGGGCGCGGCTTACGCCGATATCGATAACGACGGCTTTCTCGATGTTCTCGTCACCACCAACGCCGGCCCGGCTTTCCTGTTCCACAACGAGGGCGGGTCGAATCACAGCCTGCGCCTGAAGCTCGTGGGGACAAAGTCGAACCGCGACGGCATCGGAGCGGTGGTGCACGTGGCCTCGGGAAATGGTCAAGGCAAACAATCGAAAATGCTGCGCTCGGGATCGAGTTACCTTTCGCAGAGCGAGCTGGTGCTCACCTTCGGCCTGGGCACGCAAGCGAAAGCCGACGCCGTTGAGATCCAATGGCCCAGCGGCCAGGTAGATAAGCTCTCGAACGTGAATGCTGGACAAACCGTTACGATCGAGGAAGGCAAGGGCATTGTGGGAGCACGCTCCTATGGGCCTCCATCGAAGTCAGCGAACTGACACGAAGCCCGCGCCCAGCGATTTACCCCTGTGCTCCCTGTGCCCTCTGTGGTTAAATCTTTGGATCCGATGACTCCCCGAATTTCAGTTGCTCTCGCTGGCATACTCCTGGCTGCATTTGGCCTGTTTGCAACCCCACCTCAAACCCATCCGAAAGCGAACCCAGCGGAGGCCTCGCGCCTGAACAATCTCGGCGCCGCCTACATGAACCAGCAGCTTTTCGAAAAAGGACTCAAGGCCTTCCAGCAGGCGTCCGAGCTCGATCCCAAACTCACGATTGCGCGCCTGAATGAAGGCATCGCCTTCCTGAACCTGCAGAAGATCGACGAAGCCAAGGCCGCACTGGAAGACGCGCTCAAGCAGGATCCCAAAAATCCATACGCGTGGTACAACCTCGGTCTGCTTGCGAAGAACACCGGAGACGCTCCGGCCGCGATTGATGCCTTTCACCACGTGGTCGAGCTTGATGCGAACGACGCCGACACATGGTATTTCCTGGGCACCGTCTATGTGCAAGCCAAACAATTTCCGCAGGCTATCGAGGCCTTTCAGCACGCGCTGCAACTCAATCCGCTGCACGCCTCCGCGGAGTTTGGACTGTCGCGCGCCTATCAGCAGTCCGCCGATCTCGACCACGCCCGCGAGCACCTGAAGAAATTCCAATACATCACACAGAACAAAATCGGCGCGCCCATGAGCCTGGCCTACGGCGAGCAGGGACGGTACTCACGAGCAGTCGATTCGCCTTCGGCAAGGTCGCAAGCGCCCGCGCCGATCAAGGTGCGCTTTGTCGATGTGACGGCGCGGGCGGGACTCAGCGGGGTTGCACTGCCGGCACACCTCAGCGGTCGGGAGCGCGACCCCAAGGATTGGATAGAATCTGTCGGCCCGGGTGCGTGCTTCTTCGATTACGACGGTGCCGGTCGGCCGGACCTGTTTGTGACGGATGGCGGACCGCAAGGCGGCTTGGGTCTCTATCACAACTTGGGCAACGGCAAGTTTGAAGACGTCACCAAGAAGGCCGGTCTTGATCCGGGCTTGCATGGAATTGGCTGTACGGCAGGTGACTACGATAACGACGGCGCCTCAGATCTAGCTGTGAGTTTCGACGGCCGAATCATGCTGCTGCACAACGAAAAGAACGGCACCTTCAAAGACGTAGCGTCCGCCGCCGGCCTTGAGAGCTCCGGCGCCAACTTCGGTCTAACCTTCGTCGATTACGATCACGATGGTGATCTGGATCTGTATGCCGCCCGCTACGTGGCCCAAGAATCCAGCGGCTACATCGGATACGATGCGATGTGGCGCAACAACGGCAATGGTTCATTTACGGAGGTCACAGAATCGGTTGGCGTGGGACATGGCGGTCCCTCCAACGGCGCAATGGGGGCAATCGGGACGGACTATAACAACGACCGCGCGGTTGACCTCGTGGTGCCTGACGCCGGACCTACCATCTATGAGAACCCGCGCGAAGGCAAGTTTCTAGCGCGAAGGCCTTGGTCTGCGCCAATGCCTGCCGAGACCGTGGGCGTCGCCGTTCTTGATTTCGATCACGACGGATGGATGGACTTGGCTTTCACACACAGGGGAGCGCCGGGCATCACGCTGTGGCGCAACAATCATGGTAAGAGCTTCGACCGTGTTCCGCTGCCAGAAACCAACTGGGTTCACGCATTCGGTGTTGCCGCCATCGACTACGACAACGATGGCTGGGTCGATCTGGTCGCCGTCGGCGAAACCAAAGAGGGCAAGGGTGAGGTGCGGCTGTTCCGCAATCGCGGGGCGGATGGCTTCCAGGACGTCACCGCCGACGTTGGTCTCGACAAGATTCAACTCAAAGAGCCGCGCGCCATCATTACCGGCGATTACGATGGCGACGGCGCGACCGACCTGCTGATCACGCAGAATCATGGTCCTGCCGTGCTGCTGCGCAACGAAGGCGGCAATCAGAATCACTGGCTGCGCCTCTCGTTTAAGGGATTGGCCGACAACAAGAGCGCCATCGGCACCAAAGTCGAAGTGTTCGCGGGCGGAAACCGGCAGAAGTTTGAGATCGCCGGATCGTCGGGATACCTGGGGCAGAACTCCACCGACATCGTGGTTGGACTCGGCGATGCGAAAGAGGCTGACATCGTTCGCATGCTGTGGCCCACCGGCGTCTTGCAAGATGAAATTAATGTCGCGGGCGACCGGGAGCAGAACTTCACCGAGATCGACCGCCGCGGCAGTTCCTGCCCTACGCTGTTTGTGTGGAATGGCGAGCGCTACGAACTGGTCGCCGACATGCTGGGTGCGGGCGTGGTCGGCCACTGGGTTGGGCCCGGACAGCGGGACATTCCGCGTCCGGTCGAATACATCAAGATCGATCGCAACGCCATTCGCGAGAAAGATAGCAGGCTCAGCTTCCGCTTCATGGAGCCGCTGGAGGAGGCCGTCTATCTCGACCAGGTGCGCGTGCTGGCGGTCGATCATCCGGCCGATCTCGAGGTCTATCCCAATGAGTATTTCGCGTCGAACCCGCCATATCCAGAGTTCAAGGTGGTGGTGAGCCGCGACGCGCGTCCGCCCGCGGGCGCCTGGGATGAGCACGGCCACAATGTGCTGCCCGAGCTGCTGGCGCATCGCTACTTTGGCGATTTTGGGTTGACGCAGTTCCAGGGCTTCGCCCAGCCGCATAGCCTGATGCTCGATCTGGGCGAGGCATACCGCGGCGGGCCCTTGTGGCTGCTGCTGCATGGCGAGGTCGAATATTTTTCGGCGAACAGCATGTACGCGGCGTCGCAAGCCGGCGTGCAGGCGATCTCTCCTTATGTGGAAGCACTCGGCGCGAACGGCAAGTGGGTGCGAGTGGTCGAGGACATGGGCTTCCCCGCTGGCGGGCCGCGCACTATGACTGCCGATCTCACGGGCAAGCTGCCAAGGGGAACGCAGAAGATTCGCGTCACCACCAATCTGCAGATTTATTGGGATAACATTCTAGTGAGCCGGACGCCGCAAGATTCTAAAGACAATGCCCGAAGCGTGCGCCTAACGCCGATTCCGCTGGTTCGCGCCGATCTTGGCTTCCACGGGTTCCCGCTGAAGATCGAAGGCACGCCGCCGGGGAATGTGCAGTACCTCTACAAAAAGGTGAGTGCAACCGGGCCGTACACGCGTCCGGCGGGAACCTACACGCGCTATGGTGATGTGTTGCCGCTGCTGACCGCGCTGGACGATCAGCTTGTCGTATTCGGCTCGGGCGACGAGGTACGCCTCGACTTTGATCCCTCGCAATTGCCTGCGCTGTCTGCGGGCTGGGTGCGCGACTATTTCTTCGCGGCCTACGGCTATGAGAAAGACATGGATTTCTACGCCGCGGAAGGCAACTTCGTCGCGCCTCTGCCATTCCTCAGGATGGGCGACTATCCGTATCCGCCGGGCACTTCGTTCCCGCTCGACGACGCGCACCTGAACTATCTTCTCGAATACAACACGCGGCACATGTCAGGCCATGAGCCGCGCGGGTATTGGTTCGACTACACTTCCCCGTGAATCCCGCAGCGATGTTCTTATGGAATCGTTTTAATATTGACATTTTGACTCCTCCATAATCCAATAGGCGGACTCATGGAAACTAGCTCGACTGTCTCCGTGTCCGCCCCGCGCTTGCGGCGCACCCTCACGCTTTGGGATCTCATCCTTTACGGGATTATTGTCATTCAGCCCACGGCGCCCATGCCGGCTTACGGGGTTTTCAGCAACGCTGGCCAGGGGCACGTGGTCACCTCCATCCTGATCGCTATGATTGCCATGGTTTTCACGGCGATGAGCTATGGGCGAATGGCGCGGGTGTATCCGAGCGCCGGTTCGGCCTATACCTATGTGGGGCGGGAGCTGCATCCCTCGCTCGGCTACGTCACCGGGTGGAGCATGACCATGGATTACATCCTCAATCCGCTGATCTGCACCATCTGGTCGGCCAAGGCGATGGCCGATCTGCTGAGTGGAACCCGGTATCAGATTCCTTATCCCGGCCTGCTGTGGCCGTTATTCTTTGCCGGATTGTTCACGGCGCTGAACCTGCGCGGGGTGCAGACCTCCGCCCGCATCAATAAGACTCTGTGCGCGATCATGGGCGCCGTAATCCTGGTGTTCTTCTGGTACACCATCCGCTACATCTTTCATCTGCCTCAGTATCCAGAGGCGTATTTTCTGCGTCCGTTCTACAACCCGGAAACCTTCACGATCAACCGGGTGTTCCACGGCACGTCGGTGGCCGTGCTCACCTATATTGGATTCGATGGCATCTCGACGCTGTCGGAAGAAGTGGAGAATCCCAAGCGCAACATTTTTCTGGCAACCGTGCTGGTCTGTGTGATCACGGGATTTCTCGCTGCGGCCGAGGTCTACGGCGCGCAGTTGCTGAGCCTCCAGCATTTCGGTAAAGACTACGGTGTCTTCTCGCAATTTGGAGATGAGAACGTATTCAGCCACGTCGCTGGGATTGCAGGCGGTGTTCTCATGACGAAGGCGATCAGCATCACGCTGCTGATTGCGACCGTCGGCTCCGGTATGGGATCGCAACTGGGCGCGGCACGTCTGCTTTATGGCATGGGACGCAGCAACGCGATTCCTAGGAAGTTCTTTGGCGCGATCCATCCGAGGACGCGGATTCCCGCCAACAACGTGGTGTTCGTGGGAGTGATTGCGCTGATTGGAGCCTTCCTGGTCAGCTACGACAATGGGGCGGAGCTGCTCAACTTCGGCGCGCTGATCGCATTTATGGGCGTCAATCTGGCGTCGCTGACTCACTACTACATCCGGGGTGCGGATCGTACTCTGTGGCAATTGATTCCGCCGCTGCTTGGGTTCTTCATTTGCCTGTTCATCTGGATTCATCTGTCGAATCTGGCCTTGATCGTGGGTTCCATCTGGATGGGCGTCGGCATCGCCTACGGGGTGTGGAAGACCCGCGGCTTCCAGGGGAATCTGGTGAATTTCGATGTGCCGCCGGAAGAGTAGGGTGGGCAGATATTCTCGAAGGAGGAGTGTATGCTGGGCTCAATCGACATTGTTGCTTTCGTTCCCACCAAAGACACGGAGAAGGCGAGAGCTTTTTATGAAGGTGTTTTGGGGCTGCGTTTTGTGAAGGATGATGGGTTTGCGCTCGTGCTTGATGCCAATGGAATCATGGTGCGGGTGGCGAAGGCACAATTCACGCCTGCTCCGTTCACAATTCTGGGATGGAAGGTCAGCGACATTAAGAAAGTGGTGACGGGACTGCAGGGCAAAGGCGTGCAGTTCGAGAGGTTTGGGTTTTTCGAGCAGGATGAGCTTGGAATCTGGACCGCGCCGAGTGGGGACAAGGTGGCGTGGTTCAAGGATCCCGACGGGAATGTTTTGTCGGTCTCACAGCACGTGTGACAGCATCGGATAATTGGGCAATTTGTTAATTGTTGAAAAGCCTACATGCCAGATCCCAATGTCCCTAGGTTTCAACCTTGCCCAATGAACGAATTACCCAATTTCCGTTCAATCGAAGAGTGTTTTGAATGCCTTACCGCTTCTTTCCACTTTGACCCTGCGTAATTGCTGAATTCTAATGTCCGGTTACCACCGCAACTTCGCATACTTCGAAAGCGCCTCCGGCACATTTTTCAAACCAAGCCATGATCATGGAGAACCTTCTGTGTTGTGCGTATCTATTTACCCTGATCCTTGAGCAGCACCACGTCACTGGTTTGACTCCCGCAGGCCAGGGCCGCGCGCTTGCCGTCCGGGGACCACGCAAATCGAAAGATCTGGCCAGACTTGAAATCTGTCAGTTGCCGAGGAGGGCCGCCATCAACGGGCTGGCTCCACAGGTTTGAGACGCCGTTACGGGTATCGACGTAGGTCAACTCCCGTCCGTCTCTGGTCCACAAGACTTGAAGGTAGTCTCCGGCCGGCGTGGCGCTGGCAACATTGAAAGTCTTGACCGACGAGCCGCCTCGGAACGGAATGATGAGCAATCTCGGTTTGCCCAGCTCAGGTTCGTCGCTGGTAGCGATCCATTTGCCGTCGGGCGAAACGTCCGGCAACCCCGGCGGATGATCGTTGAGCGCTTCCGCTTCACCACCGTCGACCGGCACCTTCCAGAGCGTAGGAGCACTACCTAATCGCAGCGATGCAAAAACGATCCAATTCCCATCCGGCGAACAAGAGGGATAAAAGTCCTCATCGAATGTGGTCAGCTGTTTTGCATGATTGCCGTCGGCATCAAACCGCCAGATACCGGGACGACTCGTCACGGTTAAGAAATATCGACCACTGGCACAAGCTCGAACGTCGGTGAACCCTCCGAAGTCTCCGCCTTGAGTGATTTGTTTCGGATGGCCGCCGTCGGCATCCACGGCCCAGACCTGCGGGCTGCCGCCGGCTAAGGACGAATAGGCCAGGTGGTCATTCGAGAGCCACGTGAGGCCGCCAAATCCTTCCTGTTTGCCTCGCCCGGAAGTGATCTGCAGCGACCCGCTCGTTTGGCCGCGGGGCAGAACGCAGAGGTTCGAGAGCAAGTCATTCTGTACGACAGCTAGCGTGTGCCCATCGGCGGTCAAGCTCAGACTGGAATAAGCATCCAGATCATTTGTGATCTTGCTCAGCTGACCGCCTGGATAGGAGAGTTGCCAAAGCTGAGGAGTGGAAGCCGACGTAGCGCCCGCCACCAGAACCAGTCCCCTGGAATCTGGCAGCCATGTGACTTCGGCGACGAAGTGCGATCCGGCGCCCTCCATCGGCACGGGCGCCTCCGACCCTCCCGCGACGGGCAGCACAACCACCCCGTATTGGTTCGTCTTGGTGTCGGCCACGGTTACGGCCAGGAGCTGGCCATTGGGAGACCAGGCTATGCTCCCGCTATAAAACGCGGGTGGGAGTCGCGTGGCCAACTTCCGTTCAGCGCTGCCGTCAGAGTCGATCACCACCACCGAGCTTTCTCCGCCCGCACCAGTGTGTACGAGTGCCATTTGCTTGTCGTCCGGAGAAAGAGTTACGCCAGTGTAGAAGACGTTCTCTGCCAGCTTTTGCGGCTCTCCCCCCAAACTGGGCACGCGATAGACGTCGCCGGACATGGAGATTTGCCGTCGAACGTAGTAAACGTAGTTGCTGTCGTGGGAGAAGGTAACGCCGAGGAGCATCCCGCCTTCCGGCTGGGAGATTCGAATATCGGTGTGGGTTGCCATCTGACGTAACCACAAGCTCTGCCGCTCCCGACTTCCGGAGGCGTAAGCCAGGTATTTGCCATCTGGAGAGATGGCTGCCCTTTGCACGTTGCCGATTTCCGTAAAACGCTCCATGCGCATCGCCTGGAACGGAGCAGCGGGCTTTTTTTGAAGCAGCAGGTTGTAAAGCAGCGCAGTAATCGCGAGCAACGCGGCTGTCGCACCGATCCAGAGGCGGCGCGTCTTGGCTCGCGCCGCCGGCATCGGCTCACTGGCAGCCACCGGTGTTGAAGAAATCGCGGAACTTTCCCCGACCGCCACCTCAGCCGTCTGGGCCACTCTTCGTACTCGCCCCGAACTTGTGTCGCGGTTCAACCGCTGCAAATCCGCGCGTAGCTCCACCGCACTCTGATAACGCAAATCGCGGTCTTTCTCCAACGCCTTGTGAATGATGCGCTCCAACTCCGCGGGCAAGTCGGGGTTCAGCCGCACCACCGGAACGGGGTCGCGCTCCAAAATCGAATTGATGATCACCCCCGAGCTCTCGCCGCGAAACGGCAGCATTCCCGTCGCCATCTCATAGAACACCGCGCCAAGAGAAAAAAGATCCGTGCGCCGATCAAGATCTTTCGCCCGGATCTGCTCTGGCGACATGTAAGCCACCGTGCCTACCACCATTCCCGGACTGGTCAGGTACGCCTCGCCCAGCGTCTGGGTTTGCGCCTCATCACTGATGGCTCCAGAACCCAGGCTCGCGGCCGTAACCTTGGCCAACCCGAAATCCAGAACTTTGGCGTGCCCGCGCTCCGTGACAAAAATATTGGCGGGCTTGATGTCACGATGCACAATCCCCTTGCAGTGTGCGGCATCGAGTGCGTCCGCAATCTCGATCCCCAGCGACAGAACGGTTTCCACGTCGAGTGCCTTCCCGCCGATCCGATTGCGCAGCGTCACGCCCTCGAGGTACTCCATCGCAATGAACGAGTGTTCCTCGTGCCTGCCAATTTCGTAGATGGTGCAGATGTTGGGATGGTTCAGCGCAGAGGCAGCCCGCGCCTCGCGACGGAATCGCTCTAACGCCTGTGGGTCTTTCGCAAGGTCGTCCGGCAGGAATTTCAGAGCGACGAAGCGGCCAAGCTCAGTGTCCTCCGCCTTGTACACCACACCCATCCCGCCGCCACCCAGCTTCTCGATGATGCGGTAGTGCGAGATGGTCTGGCCGATCAATGAAGTGGCCGCGCAGTGAGCGACCATATTAGAGGGCCAAACTGCGGCAAGTCAATGCAGTGCGGGCGAAGTCGAGGTCTCAACTCGCCACCCACCTGGTTCTGAGGAAACGCCAGCAGATCAGAGTGCATGCAAGAGATAGAAATGCCTCATGAATATCCGCCCGCTTTTCGCAGCGCACCCGAAGCCGCCAGAACGGATTCAACCAGGCGAAGGGCCTGCCAGGGGATGTGATTGAGGTAATATTTGAGTTTTCCAGTACGGGTCCAGACGCCCAGGCAGAAATTACCGTCCTGCGCCGGGCGCGCGGAATTCAATCTCCGTTCCGTCTCTGTGCCACACCACAACAGAGTTGTCGATTACTCCGGAAAACGGCGACCATTCATCGTTTGAGCAGTGAAGATCACGTGCCACATACCGACAATAGAAGCCTCCTGACCGTCGTGCTTATCGACCAGAACCATCCTCTGGTACGCCTCCCCATACTCGGGCTGCCAGCCCGATGGCTTAATCGCCTTCATTGAGAGACCACACTGCGCCGCAGCGCCAAGAACAATAACTAAGGCAAGCGCTAATGCGACCACCCACGAGGCAAACTTGGAATTTGTTCGCATTGCTGTCTCCTCCTCAGAATGGAATCGTGTTTCTGGAATTGAACCGAGCTTCTTGAATGTCATTTTAATGTCCTTTTTCTTTCGGAGTTTTTGGCCTTGCGAACGGCATCCTGCCCCGGAACGCGGTTCTGGCACAATGCAGAGCGAATGAAGATTTGGTGAAGGAGAGGTGGATTCGTAAGTCGTTGCAGACAAGAGAACTTCGATGCAAATCTCGGGCATCAATGCTATAGTTTGGGCAATTAGCTTGGGGTTGTGTGCCTGTCCGTATCTACCAGTTCGGCGATTTTGAACTCGATCCCTCCCGCTTCGAGTTAAGAAGAAACGGCCGCGTCCAGAGGCTGGAACTCATCCCCGTGGAGTTACTGATCCTGCTGGCCGAAAAGCAGGGCGATGTCGCGACCCGTCAGGAGATCATCGAGCGGCTTTGGGGCAAAGACGTTTTCATCGACACCGAGCACGGCATCAACACAGCCGTTCGCAAGATCCGCCAGGCGCTGCGGGATGATCGCGAGCAGCCCCGCTTTGTCCGGACCGTGACTGGCAAGGGCTATCGTTTCATCGCGGAAAGGGCAGAAGATCGACAAATTCCCGCTCGGAGCGCAGAAATTGCTGACGCCGCCATGACGCTGCCCGAAAAGGGAGCGATTGCCCCGGTCGTAGGCGAGACCTCTGCCAATTCCCCCAGCCAGACTTCACCTGTACGGCTCCTTAGTTCTGGATCGCGGCGATGGATGTTCACGATCGCAACTCTCGTCTTGTTCCTTTGCGCCGCGGGATTGTTTTCCGTGAATGCCGGCGGAGTTCGAGATCGCATTTTTCGACCCAATCGTGCCGCTCAGATCCACTCCATCGCCGTACTTCCACTCGCTAATCTCTCCGGTGATTCCTCCCAGGAGTATTTCGCCGACGGCATGACCGACGAACTCATCACCGCGCTCGCCAAAAATCACTCGCTGCGGGTCGTCTCCCGCACCTCGGCCATGCAATACAAAGGAGTGCAGCGTCCGGTTCGCGATATCGCCCGCGAACTTGGAGTCGACGGCGTCCTCGAAGGTTCCGTTTCCCGCACCACCAACCGCGTCCACATGACCGTGCAGTTGATCTACGCCCCCGCCGATTCGCACGTCTGGGCCGAAAGCTACGACCGCGACCTCAACCAGGCGTTCTCGCTGCCCGAAGAACTTTCCCAGACCGTCGCCAAAGAAGTGAAAGCCGCCACCTCGCCCGCTCCGGCGCCGCGCTACATCAACCCCGAAGCCCATGACGCCTACCTCCGCGGCCGCTTCCTCTGGGTCGCCTGGGACTTTCCCGAGGCCATGACGAACTTCGAAAAGGCGATCCAGCTTCAGCCCGACTATGCCGCCGCATGGAGTTGGCTCAGCGGAACTTACGAGCTTGAAGCGGTCGCGGGTTCGCGCCCCGCCAGCGAAGTCAGTGCCCAGGCCGAATCAGCCGCGCGCAAGGCCCTCGAATTAGACGACTCTCTGCCCGACGCCCACAACGCCATGTGTGGCTGGTACGCCTTCTTCGCCTGGGACCTCCCACGTGCCGACGCCGAATGTCGCCGCGCCATCGAACTGAGTCCCAGCTATGGCGAACTCCATTACCTGCATCACTGGGTCCTCCTGGCAATGGGCCGTCACGACGAAGCCGCGCAGGAAATCAAGCGCGCCGTCGAGCTCGATCCCTTCGCCCGCGCCTGGGCATTGGGTGCTTTCTATCTGGGGGAGCGGCAGTTCGACTCAGCCATCAACGAGTTGCAAATGCAATCCCGCTTCCGCCCAGGCGATTGGGGCGTGCACGGGGGCTTGTCGTCGGCCTATGCGTTGAAAGGCATGCACAAAGAGGCTGAGCAGGAGCTCGAAACATTATTGCAGCTGCAGGGCAGGTCAGACGCCGTTATCGCCGTCCACAAAGCCTGGGAACGAGGAGGAGCAAAGGCCGTCGGGCAATGGGGAGTCGAAGACATCAAGGCCCGGGCCCGCAAGCAATACGTTTCAGCCTATGACCTGGCTCAAGCCGTTTCTTACACAGGCGACACAGAAGAAGCCCTGAAGTATCTCAATGAAGCCTTCGGGAAACACGATCCCAGCCTCATCAACATCCAAAGTGAACCCATCTTCGACTTTATTCACTCCGACCCGCGCTATCAGGCCCTAGTCAGGAAGATTGGCCTCCAACTCGCCCCATGACGGCATCGACTCACCAATTCGGCGACTCGAACTCGACCCCTCGCGTTTGGCGCTCCGCCTTCTAAGGGCGAATCTACAAGGATGCAACTTGGCTAAGTGACAAGTTGCCCATCGGCTTGACCACGCAGTACATCTTCGGCAAGTGGGACCCCAACGGTCTATAACTCATGGCGTCGGCCCCCAAGCGAGCGGTCTTGCGAGAAACGATATCAGATGATTGGCGAAATCAGGCGTGGGTGTTGAAAAGTCACTGAGATTGGCAGGTGAAAATCAGCGGCAGTTGTGCTTCGCGTTCGCGAAGCACAACCGCCGCTCAGGATGACAGCGCAAATGGGGAATTGCGGAGCTTGAGGAGCGATCGATTAGTTTATAATGAGTGCTTCCGCGGCATACTTCCGGAGTGAAAAGAAGATGATTCGATTTCTGCAAACTGAAGGACCGTTCAAGAAAATAGTGCTTAGCGGGCTGCTGCTGCTCATCTGTGCGGCCATGGCGATCACCCTGATCCCTGGCGGTTTGGGCAGTGACCTGATGGGTACGCCCGGCAAGGGAATTATTGCCAAGGTGAGTGGCCAGGACATTACCGTGGAGCAAGTTCGCGAGACGGCGCGAGAGATGGCGGAACAACAGGCCCAGCAATACGGTAAGAACGCGTCCATGCTGTTGCCTTTTCTGATCCAACAGGATACTCAGCGGGCGGTCGATCAATTAATTGGCCGGGAGGCGTTGCTGACCATGGCGCAGCACCTGGGGTTCAAGGCTACTCCGGAAGAAGTGAAGGACGAACTGCAGCACGGCCACTATGCCTCGGTCTTCTTTCCGGGGGGAACCTTCATCGGCGAGGCCGAGTACCAAGGGTTGCTGCAGCAGCACAACCTTACGCCTGCGACGTTCGAAGAGAACGTGCGCAAGGAAGTTTTGATCGGCAAGGTGCAGGCGCTGATTACTAGCAGCGCGTCGGTGAGCGATGCGGCCATCCGGCAGGAGTTCACCAAAGAGAATACGAAGGTGAAGTTTGAGTATGCCGTCCTGAACCAGGACGACATCAAGAAAGGGCTGCATCCCACAACGGAGGAACTCAAGGCTTATTACGACAGCCACCAGAAAAGCTACGCGAATTCCGTTCCCGAGAAGCGCAAGATCAAGTATGTGGTGCTGGACACGGGGAAAATTCAGAGTGGAGTGCAGGTCACACCCGACGACTTGCAGGCTTATTACAATCAGCATCGCGATCAGTATCGCGTGGCCGAGCAGGTGAAGGTCAGCCATATTCTGATCAAGACGCCGCTTGCCGGGTCCGACGGCAAAGTGGACGAGAAAGGCGTGGCCGAGGCCCAGCGGCGTGCGGAGGATTTGCTCAAGCAACTCAAGGCCGGAGCAAAATTTGAGGACTTGGCCAAGAAGTATTCCGAAGATCCAGGCAGCGCCAAGGAGGGCGGATCTTTGGGATGGATCGGCAAGGGGCGGACGGTTCCGGAGTTTGAGAAGGCCGCGTTTTCGCTGCCCAAGGGGCAGATCAGCGACCTCGTAAAGAGCAGTTATGGCTTCCACATTATCCGCGTGGATGACAAGCAGGATGCGCACCTGAAGACGCTCGACGAGGTGAAAAGCGAGATCGAGCCCATCCTGAAGCAGCAGAAGACGCAGGAGATCGCGCAAAAGCAGGCGGAAGAATTGCTGCAGCAGGCAAAGACGCAGGGGTTGGAGGCTGCGGCGGCGGCGAAGGGCGTGTCCGTGGTTACTTCAGACTTCTTCACCCGCAAGGACCTGGTGCCGGGATTGGGGTCTGCGCCGCAACTCATGGACGCAGTCTTCACGGCGGAGGAAAAGTCGCCGCCGGAGATGGCTTCGACGTCGCAGGGCTTCGCGGTGTTCCAACTGCTGGCGGTGAAGCCGCCGTCGACACCCACGTTCGAGGAGATTCGCGCTCGAGTGGAAGCGGAATTCGAGAACGAGCGCTCCAGCACTCTCCTGTCACAGAAGACTCAGGAGCTTTCCGACCGCGCCAAGACCGAACATGATCTGAAGAAAGCCGCAAAAGAGCTGGGCGCGACGGTGAAGACAAGCGACTTCGTCTTACCCGATGGTCAGGTTCCGGATATCGGCTCCATGACCGGACAGGCCTCGGTTGCGTTCAGCATGAAGCCGGGAGACATCAGCGGGCCGATCGACAGCGCAGGGAACGGGGCTGTGCTTTCATTACTCGAAGTGCAGGCTCCTTCGGACGCGGACTTCGCCGCCAAGCGCGACCAGATTCAAGAGCAATTGCTGCAAAGCCAGCGGCAGGAACTTTTCGGGCTGTTTGTGAACAACGTGCGCGAACAGATGGAGAAGTCGGGCAAGATCAAGATCAACCAGGAAGAATTAAAGGCGCTGACCCGAGTAGAAAGCGAATCCGGAATCTAGACCAGTTTCGCGGCGCACGCAAGAACCGAGATGCCTTGCTTCGCTCAGGACGACAAGTCTCCAGGATGGGATAACAGGTACGTTTAGGCAAATCTAAGGATATAGGTATTGACCGAGTTGCATGTCGTTTCCGCGCGCCGCCGGCATTTTGTTGCATCCCACGTCGTTGCCTTCGCGCGGCGGCATCGGTGATTTTGGTCCGGCCGCTTACCAATTCGTCGACTCTCTCGCCTCGGCCCGCCAGGGACTGTGGCAGGTTCTGCCGCTGGGGCCGCTGGGTTATGGCAATTCGCCTTACTCTTCCATCTCAGCGTTTGCCGGCAACCCGCTCCTGATTAGTCTGGAACGGTTGGCCAGCCACGGTTGGATCGATGCGGCCAAGCTTTCCAGACTTGCTTCCGCAACGTCCTCGACAGACTCTTCCGACTGTGGTGCGGTGGAGTACGATCAGGTCTTTGCCGCGAAGGTGCCGCTGCTATTTGAGGCCGGGCGCAGGTTTGTTACTTCAGCTTCGGAGGGCGCACGGCAACGCTTTCAGCAGTTCTGCTCAAAGAACGCGTGGTGGCTGCACGAGTTCGTTTTGTTTGATGCGCTGCGCGCCAAGCACAAGCTGGCGAGCTGGAATGAATGGCCGGCAGAATTGGCCCATCGTGAACCGGGCGCACTGGAGCGGGCACGGACGGATCTCGCGATCGACCTGAAGATCCGCAGCGCCCTACAGTTTGCCTTCTACGAACAGTGGCAGGCGTTGCGACGGTATTGCTCGGAGCGCTCGATTCGCATCGTGGGCGACGTCGCGATCTTCGTGAACTATGATAGCGCCGACGTGTGGATGCACCGCGAACTCTTCCGGCTGAATGAGGATCTCGAGCCTGAAGTGGTCTCCGGCGTGCCGCCTGATTCCTTCAGCAAGACGGGACAGCGCTGGGGCAATCCTCTTTACCGCTGGGATGTGATGAAGGCGCAAGGCTATGAGTGGTGGGTGCAGCGGTTGCGCTGGGCGACGCAGCATTGCGACTACATCCGGCTCGATCATTTTCGCGGGTTCGACCAGTTCTGGGAGATTCCGGCGGCCGATCCCACCGCGATTAATGGCCGCTGGGTGGATGGTCCGCGAGACGACCTGTTTCACAAACTGCGCGATGCTCTTGGAGGCTTGCCATTCTTCGCCGAAGATCTCGGCTACATCACGCCGGAAGTGAACGCGCTGCGCGAGAGGCTGAAGATTCCAGGAATGGCCGTGATACAGTTCGGGTTTGGCGATGCCGGCGCGCACATGTACTTGCCACATCGCACTTCCGGCAAGGTCATTTATACGGGAACGCACGACAATGACACGACGGTGGGCTGGTTCCACTCCGGAGCCGCCGAGCACGAGCGCCGCAGCGCGGAAGCCTTTCTCGGCCGCTGCGACGATGGGATTCATTGGGCGTTCATCCGGGCGGCGCAGACCTCGCCGGCCGAGTTTGCCTTGATCCCGCTGCAGGATGTGCTGGGCCTGGGTAGTGGGGCCCGCATGAACACGCCGAGCCTGCACGGCGGGAATTGGAAGTGGCGTTTTGCTCCGGGGCAGTTTACGGCTGAATTGGCTGCCAAGCTTGCGCATCTCGCCGAAGTGACGGACCGTCTGCCACAGCCCTTGCCAGTCCTGGCGGATGAAAACTTCGCGGCTTGAGACGGCCCGCCCACGGCTCATTGGGAGTGGAGGGTTACAGGGCTGCGGAAACTTTGCGGCTTGGCCCGGATCGTGTATAGAAGTGACGGAGAGTTTTCTTGGCGAACGAACCCATTGTCGAAGCGCGGGCGATTGAGAAGTCGTATCCCCAGCCGGACGGGACGCGTATTCAGGTGGTGGGACTGACGGACTTCAACATCGAGCCGGGGAAGATTATTGCTCTGCTGGGCGCCTCCGGTTGCGGCAAGTCCACACTGCTGCGCATTCTGAGCGGTCTTTCGCAACCTTCGTCGGGCGCGCTGTTCTGGCACGGCAAGCCGCTGAACGGTCAAGCGCCCAACGTGGCGATCGTCTTCCAGAGCTTCGCGCTGTTTCCCTGGCTTACCGTGCTGGAGAACGTGGAGGCCCCGCTGGAAGCGCGGGGCGTGGCCGCCGTGGAGCGGCGCAAACGCGCGCTGCGCATGCTGGATACGGTGGGTCTCGACGGTTTCGAGACGGCGTATCCCAAGGAACTTTCCGGCGGCATGAAGCAGCGCGTAGGCTTTGCTCGCGCGCTGGTCGTGGAGCCGGAAGTGCTCTTTATGGACGAACCGTTCTCCGCGCTCGACGTACTCACGGCGGAAAACCTGCGCGGCGAACTGCTGGAGCTCTGGCTCAGTAAGAAGATGCCTACCAGCGCCATGTTCATTGTCACGCATAACATCGAGGAAGCGGTGATACTGGCGGACCGCATCGTGGTGCTGGGCAGAAACCCGGCGCGCATCCGCTCGGATTTCAATGTGCGTCTTTCGCATCCCCGCGACCGCAAGTCTGAGCGTTTTGTGGAACTGGTGGACTACATCTACAAAGTGATGACCGAACCGGACGTCGAACATGCGCTGCCCGATCCGGAGAGCACGGGGGAAATCGTGGTGCCGCCCGGAGGCTTGAAGAGAGGGCAGGCGCCAGTGCGGACGAGCAAATACCAGATACTGCCGCACGCCCGCGTGGGCGGAATCGCCGGCCTGGTCGAACTGCTGCACGATCGCGGCGGACGCGAAGACCTCTTTCGCCTCAGCGAAGAACTGGTGATGGACGTCGAGGACCTGTTGCCCATCCTGGAGAGTTGCCAGTTGCTGGGATTCGCCTGGTTGAAGGAGGGCGATGTGCAACTCTCGAAGCAAGGAGCGGAGTTCGCCGATGCCGACATTCAGACGCGCAAAGTGTTGTTCCGGCAGGCGGCGCTGGAACACGTCACCATCCTGAAGCAGATCGACAGCATTCTGAAGCGGAAGTCGGACCACTCCATCGCCGACGAATTCTTTCGCGACATTCTCGACGATCACTTCTCCGACGATGAAGTGCAGCGGCAGTTCGACACGGCCATGAACTGGGGCCGCTACGCAGAGATTTTCGACTATGAGCGTGAAAGCGGCCGGCTGGTTCAAACCGAGGCCGCGCAAAACGAGGCCGCGCCAAACGAAGCAGCATCCGTCGAAGCGGCGCCCGCGGAGGCGGCGCCAGTGCAACCCCCAGTGGAAGACCAGAATTCAACTCCCACGCCGAAGGCCTGACCGAGGGTTGCAGATCCAAGGCCGCGCAAAACAACGCTTGCTCAGGATGACAAGCTGAGGGGACAAACCGTGGCATGAAGAAAAGCATCAATCTGCGGGGATTCTCGGCGTATCGCCTGTGGTCGCAATTGCCGAGCATCGAAGTTTCGCGCCTGCCCGATGTCATCATGTTCGCCGCGGGGATTGCGATCTTTTATGGGGTGGCGAGCGTGGGCCGCTCCTGGCTTGGGCCCTTCACGCCAACGGTCGAGATTTCGCGCAGCGTGCGGGCGCTGCCGGCCTATGCGGGGTATTCGCTGTTGCGCATCACCATCGCTTACGGGTTGAGCCTGGGATTCGCGCTGATGTACGGCTATGTGGCGGCGTATAACGCGCGCGCCGAACGCTTTATGATTCCGCTGCTGGACGTGCTGCAGTCGATCCCGGTGCTCAGCTTTCTTCCCCCCGTGATGCTGGCCATGGTGGCGCTTTTTCCCAGCCGGCAACTCGGCGTGGAGATGGGGGCCATCCTTCTCATCTTCACCAGCCAGGTATGGAACATGACTTTCAGCTTTTACGGTTCGCTGAAGGGCATTCCGAACGAGATGCGGGAAGCCGCAACGATCTACCGTTTTAGCTGGTGGCAGCGCTTCACGCAAATGGAGTTGCCGTCTTCGGCCATCGGTTTGGTGTGGAACTCGATGATGTCGGTGGCGGGGGGATGGTTCGCGCTGATGGTGTGTGAAATGTTCGTGCTGGGACAGCGCGATTTTCGCCTGCCCGGACTGGGCTCCTATCTGCAGACTGCGGCGAGCGCGGGCGACATGGCTTCGATCTTCTGGGGCGTTGCCACTATGGTTCTGCTGATTGTGCTGCTAGATCAGTTTGTGTGGCGGCCGGTGATTGCGTGGGCGGAGAAGTTCAAAGTTGAGCAGGTGGAAAGCACTGACGCGCCGCGATCGTGGGTGCTCAACCTGGTGGAGCATTCCGGCGGTCTGGCCCGGATTCGGCAGAAGACGCTGCGGCCGCTGGGAGAGCGTCTGCTTCTGTATTTTGCCCGGAAGCGCACGGAAGAAAGTCCGGAGCCTCGGGCGGTTGCATGGCGGGAGTGGCTGGTGCGCGCGCTGGCGGTGTTGGCACTGGTTGGCATTGGCTACGGCGTGGTTCGCGTCGCAATCGTTCTCGGCGGACTGCAGAAGGCTGAATTGCATGAGACAGCCCTCGGCCTGGGTGCGACTTTCTTGCGCGTGAATCTTGCCTTGCTGCTCGGCGCTCTGTGGACGATTCCGGCGGGAGTGGCGATTGGCCTCAATCCTCGACTGGCCCGCATCGCGCAACCGCTGGCGCAGATTGCAGCTTCGGTGCCGGCGACGGCGTTGCTGCCCGTGATTCTGTTGGTGCTCATTCGTTTGGGAGGAGGACTGGGGCTGGCGTCGATTGTGGTATTGCTGCTGGGTACGCAGTGGTATGTGTTGTTCAACGTGATCGCGGGTGCGATGGCGATCCCTACCGATCTGAAAGAATGCTGTTCTGTCTTTCGGTTGACGGGCGTCGCGCGCTGGAAGAAGCTAATCCTGCCGGGGATTTTCCCTTATCTCGTGACGGGACTGGTGACGGCCTCTGGCGGAGCGTGGAATGCCAGCATCGTGGCCGAGTATTTTCATTTCAAAGGGCAGATTTATACCACGACGGGGTTGGGCGCGACCATCAGCCAAGCCACCGACCGCGGCGATTTCCATCTGCTGCTGGCGGCGACCATCATGATGGCGGCCACCGTGGTGACGGTCAATCGGCTGGTCTGGCGCAGGCTCTACGCGCTCGCGGAAACACGCTTCCGGCTGGAAACCTGAAGAAAGCGGTGGTCAGTGGGCAGTGACCAGTGGCCGATGTCGAGGGTAAGACGAACAATATTTTGCATTGCGAACGGCTGACCACTGGACACGGACCACGGCTTTGTTTCTTCTGGTTACTTTCTAGTTTCGGATCGATCGAATTTCATTAGCTTTTAATCTCTGCTTCATTCTGCCGCAAAGTGCCTGCGTTATTCCTCTAACATGCCATCCCACCATTCGCACGGGGAAGATACGCGGGCGGAAGTGTTGCCGCAGATTGCCGGATTTCCCGGCACACCGGCCCTGACAGAACAGTTTGTTCCGGTCGAGAAAGTGCGGGAGCTATACCGACGGGTACAGAAGTCTCGCGAGGGTTTCGGGCTGG
The DNA here is from genome assembly GCA_963714225.1 of uncultured Acidobacteriaceae bacterium. GTDB lineage: Bacteria > Acidobacteriota > Terriglobia > Terriglobales > Acidobacteriaceae > Sulfotelmatobacter. The sequence goes on from CAVQNY010000026.1 coordinate 134,853, forward strand.
AGAACCTGCTGGCGGAGATGCGGGTAAGGCTGCGCGTGGATGCGGCGGATACGGCGCGAATTCCCGTCAGCGGCCCGGTTGTGGTTGTGGCCAACCATCCCTTTGGAATGCTGGATGGGGCTGCCCTCGCTGTGCTGTTGACGCGGGTGCGTCCAGACGTGAAGGTGATGAGCAATTACCTGCTGCGCGATGTGCCTGAGCTGGCGCGGCATTGCATATTCGTAGATCCGTTCCAGACGAACCGGGCGGCTAACACTCACAGCATTGACGTCAATCGGCGCGCGGTCCGCGAGGCGCTGGGGTGGCTGCAGGAAGGCGGGATGCTAGTCATCTTTCCTGCGGGCGAGGTCTCGCACTGGCAATTTCCGCAGGCGCAAATCGCCGACCCGGCGTGGAATGACACGGCGGCGCGGCTGATCCGGCGGACGGGAGCGGCTGCACTGCCGGTTTATTTTTGCGGCCGAAACAGCGTGAGTTTTCATCTCTTCGGGATGATTCATCCACGGCTCCGAACCGCCTTCTTGTTGCAGGAATTCCTGCATCAAGCGGGACGAACGGTGGAAGTGCGCGTGGGCACCGAGATTCCTGGTGATGCCATCGCTGACATCGCGAATGATCGAGAAGCCATTGAGTATTTGCGCTGGCGCACCTACCTGCTGGCGCGGCGGAGCCGGCCGGAGAAGTCCTGGCCCGTGGCGGTGCGTTCGAAGATTTCACAGAAAGTGCGGGAGCCGGTTGCTCCTGCGGAACCGGCGGACTTGCTGGCGGCAGAATTGAGCCGGCTTGCCGACGCGCGCTGCTTGGCGGGAAGCGGCGATCTGGCGGTCTATTTGGCGAAGGCGAACGAGGCGCCACGAATGTTGCGGGAGTTGGGACGGTTGCGTGAAGTGACGTTTCGCCTGGCGGGCGAAGGCACAGGCAAGACTCGTGACCTCGACCGTTTCGATAGCTACTACTGGCATGTGTTGTTGTGGCACAAGGGCAAGCGAGAACTGGTGGGCGCTTACCGCGCCGGCAATACGGTTGAGATTCTGGCGGAGCGGGGAGTGGACGGGCTCTATACCAGCACGCTGTTCCGTTATGATGCGCGCGTGTTCGAGAAGATCGGTCCGGCGCTGGAACTGGGGCGTTCCTTCGTAAGGCTGGAATACCAGCGCCAGTACGCCCCGCTGCTTTGGTTGTGGAAAGGAATCGCGCGTTTGCTGGCGACCCTTGCGGAAACTCCGGTGTTGTTTGGCGCGGTGAGCATCAGCAACGATTACAGCAAAGCCTCGCGCGAGATGATCTACCGCTTCTTCGAAGCGCGCGCGCAGGAAGACGAGTTGGCGGGGCTGATCGAACCGCGGCGGCCGTTTCGTCCGGCGGGGTTGCGGCCGTGGGATTGCCGCGCCATGTGCCACGCTCTGCGCGATCTGGAAGAACTCTCGCAGCCGATCACAGACGTGGAAACGGACGGCAAGGGATTGCCCATCTTGCTGCGGCAATATGCGAAGATCGGCGGCAAACTGCTGGGCTTCAATGTGGACCGCAAGTTCTCTAACGTGCTCGACGGACTCGTGGTGGTCGATCTGAGAAAAACCGCACCTGCCGTACTGGAGCGCTACATGGGACGCGAAGCGGCAATACAATTCAGAACGCGCCACGGGTTGTGAGCCTGGGAAATAAAGCGCGGGCTATCTTCTTGGCCGCAGCTGAGTCGCCTGGTTCGTCAGGATGCAGGACTGGGTGGCGTCTTTGAGCGCTTCTTCCAGGTGAATTCCAAGAGCTGCGAGATCTTTTGCATTCATCAACTGCTGCAGTCGCTCGAAGAGTTGGCGTTCTTCTTTGCGGATGTGAGCGGAGAATTGTTGGGCAAAAGAAGACAAACCTTCCCCGGACATGCCGCGCGCCTTCGATTGCAAGAAGCATTCACGCAGCGAGGTATGATCGGCGATTAGTTCTTCCACGAGCGGGAGCAGTTCGGGGAACTGGCGAGCCGCCGGAAATAGCACTCGTTCTTCGGCACGGAAATGGATCTCGATTTCCTGTTCGAAGTGCTGCTCGATCTCCGCCTGCCAAGCTTGCAGATCCGGGACAGGGATGGGCTGGGCGCGATCGATGCGCACGCATAGAGCTAATGCGCGCTGATGTTGGTGAGAGAGCGGAATCAGGCTTTTATCGCGCAGCATGGAGTTGCCGTCTTAACCGATTCTGTGTCCGGGCTGGTCTTGCGCCCCTCCGGGGCTGGCTCCTGTTCCACCTTCTACCCACGACTTACGCCGTGGGCTGCATTCTTGCCCCGCTCCGCGGCTCGACCAAGCGCGAAAAGCATTACGCCACGCTTACTGGTTCTTCCACCTCGGGGATGGCGGGACGCACCGTCAGCCAGTCCGTGCGAACGCGCTCCCACTCCTGAATGAGCATGCCGTTGGCTTCGAAGAAGCTGCGAATGAGCGAACGCTCCCATCCGGCAACTTCTTCGAGAATCGGCGCCAGCACCGCCAGAGCGCTCGTGCTCAGCACCGTCCGCTTCGCGATTTGCGAAACGTGTGGCGACTCCGACACCGCGATGGTGAGGCCGTCGCGTGCGTTGAGCTGCAACATCACGTGAATATCGGAGCTGCCATCTCCCGAGTAGATTACGTGATCGGGGCCGGTGACGTGCTCGGCGAGCAACTGGTTGAGGACCGCGACCTTGCCGTAGCCCGCGGTGGCGCGAATGATGGAGTCGATCTCGCCGGAAGGCTTGTAGCGAAACTCCGTGCCGTAAATGTGATCCTGGGGAACGATCCCTTCTAGAGCCGAGTGAATCACCTCGACGGGCGCGGCCGATAGAACGTAGAAATCGAAGATGTATCCGTCCATGCCCTTTTCAAGAATCTGGTAAAGAAGCTTGATATCGCCTTTGAGCCGGATGCGTTTGCCTACTTCGTAGAGATGCTCTTTCCGCACCTTGGCTTTGAACTCCGGGTCGTGGAGCAGGAGGTAGGCGAGCTCCGCTCCCTGCTGCACCAGGTTGATCTTGGCCATGCCTTTGGCTTTGCGCTCGAACTCCGCCGTGGGAATGCCGACCAACTCAGCGAGCACATAGCCGGAATCGTTGAAGGTGAGTGTCTGATCAAAGTCGCTTGCGAAAATATAGCGTTTTAAGGGCTTATCTGCCATATTGCGTTAGATTCGCGGTGAGCTTGGAGGGCCCATTAAAAGAATCAATAGAGATTATATGCCGTTCCCGTTAAGCCATTGTTAATAAACGAGGGTGCAAGGGGCTTGCTAACAGTCGCAAGGTGCAACCGCCGAAGCCGCCTGCCTTTACTAAATTCGCGGAGACGTCCAGAATAGGAGGTCGGCTCGCGATATTTTGGTCGACACTGGAACGGACGAGCAGCCGCCGGAGTCAGGCGGAAAAGCTGACAAATTTACAGGAGTACTCATGCCAGTAACTGGTGAACTGATCCGTGCGATGAATTACGTGGAAGATATAACGGCCACGCTGCGCCGCATCTGTATTTACATTCCCAACATGAGCACCGAGGAACGCCTGCGCCTGGCGGAGGTTCTGCGTGCCACCGGCGGCGCAATCAATGCCGCGATTGCGGATCTCGAAAAGGTCGGCCCGTAGTGGGGCCAGTGAAAACCGTCACGGTCATTGGCGCGGGCATTATGGGCCGGGGCATTGCCCAGGCCGCGGCGATTGGCGGCTACCGCACCATTCTGGAAGACCTGCTGCCCACGGCCCTGCGGCGAGCTGAAAGCGAAATCCGGGCGAATCTCGACCAGGCGGTTGAATTGGGAAAGGTCGCGGCCCCCGATGCCGATGCAGCCTTCCAGCGGCTGGAATATGCGGGATCGGTGGAAGATGCCGCGCGCGAGGCTGATTTAGTGATTGAAGCTGTTCCGGAAGAGATGGAGTCGAAGATTGAGATTTTCACTCTGCTCGACAAGATCTGCCGTCCGACGACGATTCTGGCGTCCAACACGTCCTCTCTGAGTATCACGGAAATTGCCAGCGTCACCTACCGCGCTAAGAAGTGCGTGGGCATGCACTTCTTCAATCCCGTGCACAAGATGAAGCTGCTGGAAGTGGTGCGGGCTTTGGAGACGGACGAGGACACGCTCGCCACCGCGGTTGCAGTGGGCAGACGAATGGGGAAGGAAGTGGTGGTGATCAAGGAAGCGCCGGGCTTCATCACCAGCCGCATCAACGCGATGATCGGCAATGAGGCGTTCTATATGCTGCAGGAAGGTGTTGCCTCGGCAGCAGACATCGACAAGGCGCTGAAGTTGGGGCTCAACCATCCCATGGGGCCGTTCGAGCTGGTGGATCTGGTGGGACTAGATACGCGGCTGAATATTCTGGAGTATCTGCACAAATCGCTGGGAGAGAAATACCGTCCAGCGCCGCTGCTGGTGCAGTACGTGAAGGCAGGTCGATTGGGGCGCAAGTCGGGGCGCGGGGTGTATGAGTATCCCGAGGTCGCGGCAACGGAAACAAAGGCTGGCTCGTCGGCGGCGGACGGGAAGGCGACCCTCGCCGAGGTCAAGCGGTAACCGTGCGACGTTCAACGCGCGATTGGCCTACGGCCAAAGTTCAGGCCGGATAAAGACTCGATTCTTTCCTGCTCGACTCCCTTGCTGGCTAGAAGCACGTGAAAGCTCTCGCCCATGCCTGCGGGTGTTACCAGATGCTTGAGTTGCAGCGTGACTTTCGCGCGTTCCTGCGGCAGGCGGCATTCCTCGAAGGCGTCGGCAAACTGGTTGGCCTCTCCGATGCCCATCAGGAATTGGGATTGCGTGACGAGTGGGCGTGTCTGCATACCGTGTTTCTCGGTGGCGGCAGCGAGTGCGGTGAAGTTCACGTCGGCGGTGATGTCCTGCTCGCCGGGGGCTTCATAGGAATTCGCGCTGATGGAATGCTGGCGAAGGGCTTTCACCGTTCCGCGATGGCGGCCGGCGAGCTGCTCTTCGCGGGTGTAGCCATAGTCGATGGCGAGGAAGAATCCGCGCTGGATGCTGGTCGCGATCAGCTCCATGAATTGTTGTGCAGCGAGAGCAGCTTCGACGCGTTGGTTCGGCTCGGGATGGACTGAGTAACGGTCAAGGAATTCCACTTCCTCGGGCGAAGGCTTTGTCCAAGCTTCCAGGAAGCGGCCGTCGCACGCCTCGATGCGCAGGGAGCCCTTCGTGCTTAGGATTTCGACCGGCAGGGCATCGAAGAATTCGTTGGCGAAGACGATGGTGTTGGTGGTCGAAGCTCCGTTCCGCGGATAGAGCGCAGCGAGTTCGGTCTTTCCGGATTCAAAGTGAGGCCCCAGAGTCTGTTGGATTCGCTGGCGCAAGGCCGGTGAGCTTTCGACGAGGACATAGCGCAGAGCGCGGTAGAAATCCGGAAACTTCTTCTCCGACCAGGCGAGCACGTCTTGCGCGAACAAGCCTCGTCCGGGGCCGAGTTCGACCAGGTCGATGCGCTTCGGTGAGCCGAGACAGCGCCACATTTCGTCGAACTGGCGGGCTAGGAGGCGGCCGAAGACAGCATGGACATCGCTCGATGTATAGAAATCGCCGGCCTTGCCGAATTGTTCCGCGTTGCGCGAGTAGTAGCCAAGCTCGGGATCGTAGAGGCAGAGTTCCATGTAGCGGGAGAAGGGAATGGGGCCGCGTTCGCGGACTTCCTGCTCGATTCTTTGGCGAAGCGGATTCACAATTCCTTCCGGCGGCGGTCGGCTCGGTCCTGCGGAGTGCGGATGAACATTTCTACGAAGTAGTCGTGCAGCGCGTCGTAGAGCTGGCGCTGGAAGCTCCATTCGAACTGCGGATGGTCGAGGTCGCGCGGATGCAGATCAAAATAATACGTGTGCACGGGAACGGATGCGTCTTTGAATTGGATGATGATCTCCACGCCGTCACCCTTGGAGCGCGCAGAGAAGTTCAGCAGAGGATGTTCGTAAAGGCGCAGTTGAGCCAGGACGCGATCGAGACGGATAGTGGTGGTTTCTGACACAGTGGAATTGTAAAGCAGGTGGAGTTGGGCAGCCTGCTTGGGAGTACTAGCAGAAATCTCCCTGAGGAGGTTACAACCGGTCTCATAGTGCAGCGATGCTAGCTGTCAGTCTAGCGGGTGAGAATCCCGCCCGTGGAACTTGCCCAGTTGCCACGGTAGCTATATCCGGCGACGGAGCGGGTGACCAATGCAGTTGTGCTTCTTCTGGTGATCGCCTGCCTCAATGTCGCCAACCTTTTGCTGGTGCGATGCGACCAGCGACGACGAGAGTTGGCGGTCCGCAGTGCGCTCGGCTCAGGCCGGTCGCGCCTGATCCGTTACCTTCTGACTGAGACCCTATCGATCTCTTTCGCCGGAGCAACGCTAGGGATATTCGTGGCAGTGATGGCTTGCGGTATTTCAACTCCACGAGTCCAATTGAACTGCCCCCAGGAAATCAGGTCGGAGTGAATTTGGACGTGCTGGGCTTTTCTGTAATCGTCACGATGCTCTCTGGTTTCCTCTGCGGGTGTGTACCCGTCCGGCGCGTGTTGCGCGTTGACCTCAACGAAGTATTAAAACAGTCGACTCGAACTTCCCTCGGTGGGAGCGCTCGCACTGCTCGCGGGTTTGTGGTTGGCCAGGCGGCGTTGTCGATGATCATGTTGGCTGCCGCCGGCTTGATCATCGAAAGCATAGTAAAGCTGGATGCTGTACCCCTTGGGCTGCAGCCCGATCAAGTATTGGCTGCGCAGATCGCTCTGCCCGCTGCCTCGTACTCGACCGTTGAGAAACGAGCGACGTTCTACTCGAAGGTTCTGATGTCCGTTCGTGCCCTTCCCGGCGTAGAGAACGTAGCTTTGTGTTCGGCTCTCGGCCCGTACAACGATGGTCCGTCCAGTCCACTAACAATCAAGGGAAAGGCTCCGGTCGAGAACCTAGAAGCAATCAACAGGGTTGAAATCAGCGATGACTATTTTTCTGTTCTGGGCATGCGTTGGCTACGCGGGCGCAGATTTGATAGCCATGACCGTGCTGGATCGCAGCCAGTCGCGATCGTGAATGAGCAATTCGTACGCATGTATTTCCCACAACAAGACCCGCTGGGGACACAAATCAAGCTGGGCAATCCAGGCGACGAAATGCCGTGGCTTACCGTTGTTGGGGTGGTTGGTAGCGAAGAGCGCTACACGGTCTATCAGGAGATGGGCTACGTTGAGCCCGCTCTCGTCTATCTGCCGATCGACCAGACGTCCGGCACGTCGATGGGGTTGGTGGTGAGGGCCTTGCGCAATCCTCTGGCGTTAAGTCCACTGCTGCAGCGTGAAATGTCGGCACTGGACTGGAACGTTCCCGTCTTCGAAATCAAGACCATGAGCCAACGCTATTCCGAATTTCTTGCGTATCCGAGGTTTCGTGCCGCTCTTATGGGAGTTCTGGCGTGGTTGACCCTGCTGCTCGCCGCAATTGGGTTTTATGGCGTCCTCGCTCACATGGTAGTACAGCGCACGAAAGAGATTGGTGTCCGCATCGCACTGGGTGCGCAGAGGCGAGAAGTTCTGAGCATGGTGGTTCTAGGCGGCACAAAGCTCGCGATTATGGGGGTGTCGTGCGGGGCGGTCGCAGGGCTGCTGTTAACCCGCGCAATGGCGGCCTTGTTGTATGGCGTCGGCGTGAACGATCCGACGATTTTTTGCTGCGCCGCTGCGTTGCTGATTTGTGTCGCGCTACTGGCCACATATATCCCCGCGCGCCGTGCAGCGAAGGTCGATCCCATGGTGGCACTGCGACACGAGTAATCGCTCACAAATACCTCAGCATGATTCTCATGCAGCCGAGGCGGACCATGCCGAGAAAGTTCTCGACGTGATACTCATAGCGCGTGACCAATCGCCGGAACCATTGCAACCAGGCAAACAACCGTTCGACACACCAACGTCGCTTGTATCGTCGGAGCTTGCGCCCGTCCTGGGTCTGACTGCGGTTCTCCCGGTTAGGCGCGATCAACTCGATGCCGTAATCGCTCCAATCGCCGATCCAGAGGATCCGAGTCATAGGCCCGGTCGCCGATCAGCCGTGCCGGGAGTTCGTCGAGAAAGCTTCCGGCCAGGGTTCCTCGACGAGTTTTGTCTCGTGCGGTGAGGCACTATCGACGGTGACGGCCAGAGGAAGACTGGTAACAGCGGCGATGGCCATGATTTTCGTCCCCTTGCCGCGCTTGGTCGGCCCCACTGCTAAGCTAGACCCCCTTTTTCGCGCTCGCGAAAGTGCCGTCCAACAAGCCTTCCTCCAGCGGCAGCAGCCCCTGACTGTGGAGTTCCCGCGCCAGTGCCCGCAGTGCTTTATCCAGTTGTCCGCTGCGTATTTTTGCAGGAGATTTAACGGCGCGACCGAGCACCACGGTCCAAGTGTGATCGTGCACTATCGGTAGGGTCGGTAGGGCGAATCCATTGCTCTCATGGCTGAACCCGCGGTACGATGAAGCAACGATGTTTCCGTCGACTTGCCCGGTTTGCGCGTCTTTCGCTTTTCCGCTTCGAGTTGGCGCGCATCATGACTGTCCTGAATTCTGAAAAGGGAGACGTGTGTTTTGATTTATTCGGGCCAGCGTTTTCGGATGTTCTGTTTCACTCTTTGCGCTCTATCGTTCGTGGTTTTCTGCCCGGCGAATCTGCGAGCCGATGCCGCCGCTTTTGACCTGACCGGACCGAAGGTCGACGTCCGCGTACAACGCGGCGGGCATACGCTTCCCATCTCCGAAGTTCCCAATCTGCAGTTGGGAGATCGGCTTTGGGTGCATCCCGATCTGCCGGATACTCAATCGGTGCGTTACTTGATGGTTATTTCCTTTCTGCGAGGATCGACCAATCCTCCGCCGGACTCATGGTTCACTCGCATCGACGCGTGGAGCAAGTCGGTTCATGACGAAGGTGTCTACGTCACCGTTCCGGACGGAGCCGAAGAAGCGATCGTGTTTCTGGCGCCCGAAACCGGGGGCGCGTTCAGCACCCTGCGCAGCGCAGTTCGAGGGAAGCCCGGAGCCTTCGTTCGTGCCGCGCAGGATCTGGAACAGGCGAGCCTCGATCGCCAGCGCCTGGAGAAATATCTAGATTCCGTTCGTGAAGCTGCATCGTCTGATCCCGAACAGATGAAGGCGCGCAGCACTCTGCTGGCGCGCAGCCTTAACATGCGCCTCGACCAGCAGTGTTTTGACAAGCCCAGCGCCCAGCAGGCTCCCTGCCTTACCCAGAACACGGATCAGTTGGTCCTCGACGACGCTCACAGTCAGACCATGGTCGCAACTCTTACTTCTGGGCCATCCAGCGACCTGCTGATGCAGGTTAGCGCCACTCCGACCGCGGGCGCTGGATACTACAGCGCTTATGTGGGCGCAGTCGTGGACGTGGTTCGAATCCTGGGCACAGCGCACACGGCGCAATATCAGTACATTCCGGCCCTAGCCCTGCCGAGGAAGGACAATCTTAATCTTCGTCTGAACACTCCACCTTCTTTCCGGAACCCAAAATCCGTTATCGTGATCGCTCTTCCGCTGGTTCTGCCGGCGGCCAATCCACCTCTGCGCGCCATCGATGCTGCGCAAGTCTTCTGCATCGATAAGCCTTCCCTCCTCTTGCCTGCAGACGGGGCTCCCTTGGCATTTGCCACGGAGTTGGCGCACAACTTCGTCTTGCACGTAGAAACGAAGTCCGGACCAGGGATCGATCTTCCGGCCGTGCCGGATCCCGCCCAGGGCGGCTTTGTGATCGATACCAAGGCCATGCAGTCGGTTGAACTGCAGGGGGAGGTCAGCGGAATCCTGCGGGGCGTTTGGGGCTTTCGTCCCTTTGAGGGCCCTCGCTTCCGGTTGCGCGGATCCAGCCCTGAGCAGTGGGTGGTTGCATCCAAAGACGCCAGCGCCCTTATCGTCGGGCGCGAAGACACTTTGCATCTCGAGTCTCCGGATGCTTGTTGTGTCCGTTCCGTCGGCCTGCGCGATGAAAAAGGCAAGATCACCGAAGCGGGATGGAAGATTGCCAAGCCCGAAGAACTGGAAGTGAAGGTTCCTCTGCAGAACGCGACGGCAGGAATGCTGACCGTGATGATCTACAAGATGGGGACTCGCCAGGCGGATGAGATTCCGCTCCATACATACTCCGAGGCGGGACGGCTGGATGCCTTCGATATCCACTCCGGTGACACCGACGGCGTGCTCAAAGGCACCAGACTCGATCAAGTCACAGCGATCGACGTTGCCGGCTTGCGTTTCGCGCCAGACGGTTTATCGCGTGCCAACCAGCGCGACGAGTTGAAGCTGGTTTGCCACGACGCGTCGGTAACCAAGCGGCTGCAGCCCGGAGACTCTATCGTGGTGCACGTGGCGCTGCAGGACGGCCGCTCGATGGATTTGAAAACCGCCGTGGAAGCTCCTCGGCCGCGCGTCAACGTGCTCAGCAAGAGTGTCCTGCTGGATTCATCAGGCCCTCCATCCACGGTCAGGCTGGATCAGGATGAGCTTCCTCAGGACGCGCGCCTGAATTTCTTTCTGAAGACGCAGGTGCCAGAGAATTTTCCCTCTACCGAGAAGATCGAGGTGGCCACGGCTGACGAGTCCTTCAGCGTGATGCTCAGCGAGAAAGATGGCAACGTCACCCTGCAGGATTCCAAAACCATTTTTGCCATGCTTGATCCCATGAAGTTGCTCGGTCCCTCGGCGTTCGGGCCGTTGAAGTTTCGTCCTGTGGATGGGGATGGGATTGATGGGGCCTGGCAACCCTTGGTCACCTTGGTGCGAATCCCAGTTCTCGAGGGAATTCGTTGCGCGCGCGACGCGGAAAAACAATGCACTCTGAATGGAGACAAGCTCTTTCTGATCGACGCCGTCAGCAGCGATCCTGACTTTACCAACTCTGTGACCGTCCCCGACGGCTTTGTCCAAGTCACGCTGACGATTCCACAGCCCAAAGGGAAGACTCTCTACCTGAAGCTGCGGGATGACCCGTCTACGGTAGTCACCGCCGACGTCCCGATTTCACTGGCACCTGAACAATAAGTCCGAAGAATCCTCGCCGCCTACGCTCCCTTACCCTGGAAATTTACTTCCACCAGCACTGTCCGATCTTTTCGAAATTAGACATCAGCTCAACGCTCTGGACGTGACACTCGATGAAATGAGCAAAATTCTTCCTATGACGCCGGAGTTGGAAGTAACCCTTCGTGGCGCTCTGCAGCAGTTTTCTCTTCCGATGCGAGCAAACTCAGCCACCGATATGATGAGAGCGTTTCACTCGTGTTTGCTGTCGATGCCATCCTGGGATTTGAGCTGCTTTCCAAAGATCTAGAGTAAGCAGAACGGACACCATCGAACAATCAATCCTGCACCGGCCGCCCAGTCGAATCCTGACTTGCAATGGTTGGCCAAAAGTGGGATAACGTAGATCGTACTGTTCTGCGAGGCTCTCTCACTGAGCGGAATCTTGCGAGGATGTACGCTCAGAAGAGAGCCTTTCTCCTTCCTGCTCGGTCTCAGCTACAGAAGGATAACTCTCATTGCCTGGCTACCAAAGATTGGCCGGTAAACTACCGGATAGCCGACTACACACCTAAAACCTCTTCTCTTGCCGAAAACGTGACAGTGGCCTTCCGTGCGCGAAATCGGAACGCGTATGGTTTCAAGACATCGACTCGCACATCATCAAAACCCGCTTTCCTGAGGCGCTCTGGAAATGTACATGGATCCACTACCACCATTGTGTCGAAGAGGTGAAGTAGACGAAACGAACGGCTGTAGAGGCTGTCCGTGCCCGCAAAAACGCCGCCGGGGCGCAGGACGCGAGCGACTTCGGCCAGCAGTCGATTCTGCATTGCTTCGGAAGAGACATGATGAAGCATAGTGAAACTCACCGCTCCATCGAATGCCGCGTCGGGAAAGGACATGGCCGTGGCATCTTGGCGGACCACGGTGACATTGTGGCCGCTCATACGGCGTGAGAGAGAATCGGCGAATGCGCGATCGATTTCCACGCAGGTGAGGCGCTCAACGCGTCCGCGAAGAAGATCCGTTGTTACGCCAGGGCCGGGGCCAACTTCGAGGACATTCGCGCCTATGTCGAGTCCGTCAAGCACCCAAGGAAGGATGTAGGTCTCGACCGCTTTTCTCCAATATGCGGAGCGGCAGAGCCAGCGATGAGCAAGGTTCATGGCATCGAATCCTTTCTGTTCAAAACTGCGTAATGCTCAACGTGTTTCCATCCGGGTCTTTGAACCACGCGACCCGCGCGCCGCTAGGCGAGTTCCAAATACCGAGCTCATCTTGCTGCATTCCTGGATAGCGTTCCAAGGTGACTTGAGCTCTCTGGAGGTCCTTTGCTGTCTGAACGATGTCCCGGACCTGCCAGCCTAAGACAGTGTATTTCGCCGCTGCCAATTCTTGAACTCGCGTAACTCGCAACATCGCTCCAGTCGCATCGAACACGATCGCAAATTCGTCCTCGCTAAACAGCGGCAAACCAAGCGTGTCACGATAGAACTCTTTGGCGCGAATCGGGTCTCGTGTAGCCACAAAAGCCACAAGCTCTTGAGAGCCCAGAATGGACCCTCTTTGCCTCGCGAAACTCGCTTTCTGCGGAGTACTGCTGGATGTCTGTTTTGCCATATCGACAGTATCTACCGAATCTGTCGCTGTCGCTGCACCGCTGCTACGACGTAATATATCTCTCATGCGACACAGGACTTTAAGGCAATATGACCCCAAGACCGGCGTTTCGATTTCAACCCTCGCCTATGAATATCCTGCCGGACACAACGTTCCTGAACACGCTCACGGGTCTGACCAACTAATCTACGCAACACGGGGGGTAATGGAGATCTCGGCAGGTCAATGCCTCTGGCTGACTCCTCCTAATCTCGCCGTTTGGATTCCCGCAGGAACTCGACACGGAATTCGGATGCCAAGTGCAGTCTCGATGCGGACACTCTATCTAAGACGAGGCCTTCTCCCACGCGCCCCAGAGATCTGCACCGTTCTGCACGTCTCCGCGTTTTTCCGCGAACTCGTGGTAGAGGCGGTACGAATCGGGCAGTTGCGGACGACAAATCATCTTCACTGTGCGCTCCGGGATCTCATCTTGTCCCAATTACGGAACGCCTCGCCAGTTCCTACGTTTGTCAGGCTCCCCGAGGATTCGAGAGCGCTTGGAGTCGCTGAAGCTTTCATCACAAACCAAGCAGATGCTCCCTCACTCGATGCGCTGTGTAGAAAAGTCGGTGTAAGCGTCAGAACAATTCAAAGAACTTTCCGCAAAGAAGTTGGTACGAGTTTCGAGTTTTGGCGAAGGCAGGTGCGTTTGATGAAAGGAATAGAGCTGCTGGTTGCTGGACGTTCTGTAAAAACGATTGCGGCTGAGGTCGGCTATCGACAGCCAAGCGCCTTCGTCGAACTCTTCCGGCAGACTCTTGGAATGACACCGAGAGCATGGGTTGCCGCACTCGGAGCCCAAGACAAGCGAACGAGGCCGAAATAGGGGCTACGTTCAGTGCTCCCAGCTATGCCGAACTTCAGATAGGCGAAATGATGGGTCCAGAATCTGCCGATTCCGGTCGGATCACGGGCATAACTGGCCAATCATGATGCCCGCGCGGACGTAACTCAAACGGATGGAAAGATTTAGGGGCGCGTGCACAGATTGGACCAGTTATGCCGAAAATAACCGGCCAAACTGTTTGATTATTAAGGCGCTTACGCTGAAATGAGGTTCAAACAGATTTGGACCGGTTATTTTTGGCAAACCGGAAATAGTGCACCGAGGAAAAAGATTGTGGGGAAGAGTCTGGATCGCTTACATCAGAGAGCGTTGCGCACACGGAAAAGGATGGCATCCACCAGTGCGAGGGCTTGCTGTGAATCGTTACGATTGGCTCCGGTCAGTTGAATAGCGAGAGGAACACCGCGACCGTCGCAAATCAGACGACGCTTCGCAGGAACTTAGAACGACTCTAGCGTTAGACACTGCTGGAAGATCGCTGGTGTCT
>CAVQNY010000027.1:0-222656 GCA_963714225.1 uncultured Acidobacteriaceae bacterium
GCGATAAGCACGGCGACAGTGAAGCACCATGCGGCGGCTGCCTTGGTTTCGATAGCGTTGCCCGTCTCCCGTATCCGCGTCCTCTGCCTGAACGACCTAATCACTGGCCAGAGAGTGGGATTCAAATTCGCGTTAGAACGTAAATTCAAGAACATGCAGCGCACTGGCTGTGCGTTTTAGGCATGTAGGGCTATGGTTGGTCGCCCAATTGTTGTGTAAGTGTTGTGTACTGCGATCTGAGAACTCACTGATTAAGATTAAGAATTGTGTTCCCGATGCGGCTGCAATGTTGCCAACTGCAGCCATCACAATCAGTTAACGATCAAACGGCCCGCATGGACAGTGCTCGGAAAGCATTGAAAGAGTTGGGTGAAATCGAACGGCATCAAGCTCAGGCACAGCCAGAGCAGACTAATTCTTCGCATACACCGGGCCAGCATTGCGGTTGGGGGGATCGGAGATTGCACGGATATAGGATATCAGCGCCTGAATGTCGGATTTGCTGAGAGTGTTGCCCCAGGCCGGCATGAGCGCAGATTTGTTGAGCGCGGGACCGCCGTGGCTGATGATGGCGGTGAGATCGGCATCGCTGATCTTGTTGAGCGTATCGCCCTCGGTGAAGGGATGCGGCTTGATTTCGAGGTTATCGAAGTTCGAAACGCGCTCCACGGTCGACTCGGGATTGTGGCAGCGCTCGCAGTATTGATCGTTAAGCTGGCGCCCCAGAGTCTGCTGATAACCGAGAGCGATCTCTTCGATTGTCAGTGCGACTTTCTTTCGCGCTTTGTCGGTGGTGGACGCGGTGAGTTGATAGCGGCCCGCCATGCCTCCGAGCGTAACGTTGGTCGTGACCTGGCCGCTGGAATCGGTAAGGCCATTGGCCGGATCGAAGGTCACTCCTGGCGCGGCGCTGAATTCGACGAGCGCGCCGGGGACGGCATTGCCTTGCTCATCATTCACCTGCACGACCAGGGGCTGCGGCAGCGCCGTACCTGCCTGCGCGATTTGCTTTCCCCCGCTCGATTCGACGATGGCCGCACCGAATGCAGTCGGCTTGGGCAGGGGCGCAGACGCGGTCTTGTGCGAACAGGACGTGACCAGCGCGGCAGCAAGTAATGTGACAATGGTCAGCGAGTGACGGATCATTTCTTTGCCTTTGCGACCTCCGATTTGCCTCCGCCTTTCTGCGAGATGAGGAACGCGGTCAGAGCGCGGGCATCTTCGTCGCTCATGGCGCGGTTGGGTTCTACCGTGCCGGGGCGCAGGGCCTGCGGATTCTTCATCCATTCAAAGATCCAGGCAGCGGTGAGGCGCGAACCGACTTGCGTCAGGGTCGGGCCGATGTAGCCCTTGTCGGTCTTGGTATCCACGATGTGGCAGCCTTGGCAGGCGTACTTGCCGTAGAAGAGCTGCTTGCCCAGCTCAACCTGGCCTTGCGGGTAGCCGCTCAGCGGCATGGAATCGCGGTCGACCGCCGGACTCTGGTACACGGTCATGATGTAATCCGTCAGTTCGTTGACCTCGCCATCGGTGAGGTTGAATCTTGGCATGCGGCGGATCAGCGCCGGCCGCAGCGTGTTCGGGTTCTTCAGGAACTCCACCAGCCACTGGCGCTGCACGGAACTGCCTTCCCAAGTGAGATCGGGGGCCATGTCGCCGCCGTGGCCGTTGATGCGATGGCAACTGAAGCAGGCCAGGTCGGTCATCAGCTTTCCGGCCTTACCCGCCGGTTGGTAGTCCGACTCGGGCGTCGCGGCCACTGTCAGTGACGGAGGCAATGTGGCGGAACGGTCGTTGAGCGCTAGCAGAGCGGTGGCGAGCGAATCAATCTGCGCGGGCGTGAAGGTGTACTGCGGCATCTTCAAACCTTGTCCAAACGCACGCGGCTGCTTGATTTTACCCGCAATGTAGTCGGGAAGGCTGTGCTGCATGCCGGGCAGGAACACCAGTTGAGTAACGGGCTTGTTTCCGATGCGGCTGAGTTCGGGCGCAAAGTTTTCCGGCTTCTTGATGCCAGCGATTTCATGACACGAAGCGCAACCGTAGTCGGAAACAAGGCGCTTGCCGTGCGCGATCTGCTCGGGGGTCGCAGCTTCGAGATGGACATTGGCAAGCAGATCGGAATCAGTCTTGGCCAGCAGGAATCCGGAGAGCGTCGCGACTTGAGGATCGCTGAAGCGGTAGTGCGGCATCGCGGTCTCTGCATCGTAGGAGCGCGGATTTCGCAGCCACGCCTGCAGCCATTCGGGTTTTACCTTGTTGCCTACACGCGTCAACTCTGGGCCAACATCGCCACCAACCAGATTGCCGGCGGCATTCTGTACCGCGTGGCATGAGGCGCAGAAGGATTCTCCGTACAAGGTGGCGCCGGCGGCGGGATCGGACGATGCCTTTGCCGAGAGGGCAGTAGTGTCCCCGGGCAGAGGAGTGCTGTTCGCCATCAGAAACGCGGACACGTCGCGTGCATCGTCATCGCTCAGCTTGAAATTGGGCATTGTTGCCGTGCTCGCGTAGGCTTGCGGATCTTTCAGCCAAGCATAAATCCACTCGCGTGTGGTCTTGTCGGCGATGTGCTCAAGAGATGGCGGATCGTCGGTCGGCTTCACTATCTTTCCGTCGGGCAGCTTTACCGTATGGCAATGTACGCAGCCATAGCGGGAAAGCAGCTGCCGGCCTTGATTCAGTTGAGGCGCGCCCGCAAGGGGCTCGCGATGGCACTCGCCGCACGAGGACTCGATGTATTTCGCCGGCAGAATCGGTTGTTCCCATGCCAGCGTGCTGTTGTGCG
This sequence comes from uncultured Acidobacteriaceae bacterium, assembly GCA_963714225.1. Classification (GTDB taxonomy): domain Bacteria; phylum Acidobacteriota; class Terriglobia; order Terriglobales; family Acidobacteriaceae; genus Sulfotelmatobacter. Next base: position 2,789 of record CAVQNY010000027.1, read on the forward strand.
CTTCGCCTACGGTGGTCGCTGCTCCCTGACCGCGATGGCACATTGTGCATCCGAATTGGTCGAGCTTATGCGGAATTGCGGGATGCGGACGGAAGGGCTGCACGTTTACGTCGTTTAGGCTGGCTTCTTTCAGACCAACATGGCAGCTCGTACATCGGTCGACCACACCGAGGTCGGGCAGCCAGATTTGCTGAATCCCTCCCTGGAAGTGGCGTTGCAGCGTGACCGCATCGCTGCGGTTGCGAATCAGCTTCAAATAGCCGTGCTGATAATGACGCCATTCGCTGAAGTGGTTTTTCGCGGGCGCGATCGCGAGCGAAACCAGAAGCACCAGGCTGACCACGCCGAAGGCGCGAACGCTGTCCCCGAACAACTTCTTCCAAAGCGACTTGAGTGTTTCTTTCATGAGGCATTAAGACCCTGCCACGGCCAAACCCAGGCCCATCCCGGCCCGCGGAAAAATGTGCCAATGGCAGTGAGCACTACCAGTTCGAATAAGAACCAAGTCATAACCCAATAGGAAAGCGGCCTCCCGGCCAGATACCGCCGGAAGGCCGAGGACGATTGCGAAGAGCTCTGTGCCGCCAGAAGCATCGCCGCGGCCATGATTAACGTTGGGACAAGGGCCGCATACACCTTGAAAAACAGCAAGGAACACTGACAGAGCGGCCGCGACTAGATAGAAGATTCGTAGTCGCCGTTGGCGATCCTTCAGGAAGAGTCCTTCCGCTTCGATGTTTACCTTAAAGTATGGAATGACGATCAACGCCATCACCACCAAGCCGGGCACAAGCACACCTGCAACGACTGGTGGAAAGTAATGCAGCATCTCCTGCAGCCCGAGGAAGTACCAGGGAGCCTTTGCCGGATTAGGAGTGTGGGAAGGATCGGCCAGGCCTTCCAGCGGCGCGTTGAACAAGAGTGCGGTCCATACCAACGCAATGGCCAGGATTTGAATGGCAACTGCCGCCCGGAATAGAACCTCGGGAAATGTCTGAATTTGATTCTCGGTGTCGGCCTTCACCTGAGCCGAAGTGCGGCGGGTGATGAAGACGATGCGGCGCGGAGATTTCTTCGCATTTGAATCGATGCCCGCCGTGAAGTCCTTGGAGTCGGCCATGATTATTGCGCCTCCTTCGCGGTGGTGTCGCTGCTGGCCGCATTTGCCCGCAGTGTCGCCGGTTCGCTGGCGTGGGAGTAGAGACCGCCGTCTTTGCGGATACGCCAAAAATGGATCGCGACGAAGAACATCGCCGTCAACGGCAGAATCATGCAATGCAGCACATAGAACCGCAGCAGCGCGTTGGCGTTGACCGCATTCCCGCCGAGCATCAGGAAGCGAATCTTGTTGCCCATGAGCGGCACGGCAGAAGCGATGTTCGATCCCACGGTAATTGCCCAGTAGGCAAGCTGGTCCCATGGAAGCAGGTAGCCGGTGTAGCTGAGAAGCAGCGTCATCAACAAAAGAATTACACCGATAACCCAATTGAACTCGCGCGGGGTCCGGTAGGCGCCTCGGTAAAACACTTTGAACATGTGCGCAAAGACCAGAAAAACCATGCCGTGCGCCGACCAGCGATGCAGGTTGCGCAGAAACAATCCAGACGAGACGACGAATTGCAGGTCCTTCGTGTCGGCATACGCTTGCGGAGCAGACGGGTGGTAGTAGAGCATCAGAGGGATTCCGGTCGCGACCAGAATGAGAAACGTTCCCAGAGTAAGCGTGCCCAAATACCACGTTGCATTAAAGCCCAGCATGCGGGTGCGCACCTTGGTGGAGAACAGGTGCAGAAAAACATTCTGCTGGATGGCCAGCGAGCGCTTCAGTGTGCTCGAGCCCGTACCGCTGCGAAAGATCGAACGCCACACCCGCGTGCCGCGTAAGTCGTCGAAATATTGGTCTACTGTCTTAGCCATTGCTTAGACCCTCACGAAGGAATCCCGCTGCAGAGGAGGAACGTCGGTAGACCGGTCTACCAGCAAATCTCCGTCGTCGTTAAGCCAGATGCGCTTCCACGGCAGCGTCCTGGGCGCCGGGCCCTCAATTTTTTCGCCATTCTGTTTGAACTTGCTGCCGTGGCACGGACAGGCAATGATGCCCAGTTCCGGTTTCCAAGCCGTGAGGCAGCCAAGATGTGTGCACACGGCGCTGATCGAGAAGTAGCCTTCCTGAGAGTGAATGATGTAGATTCCCGAGTTCACATCGAGCGTGACGGAATCGAGCGGATAGCGGTCGGGCTTGCCGGCGTTGACGACGGGCGAAGGTTCGTACAGTACATTCGGCTCGAGGAACTGATACGCAAAGGCCGCCGTGCCGGCAGCGGCGATGCCGAGCGATCCCAAACCAAGTTTCGCAAAAAATTGGCGGCGGTCGACCGCGTTGTCAGGGTTTGCGGTTTTGGTTTCGTCTGGCATGTGTGTCTCTGTCCCCTATTTCGACTGCAGCCCAGCTCCAATTGCGGCCACCGAGATCAAACCTGTCGGTTCGACGGGAATAAGGTTGTATGATTCCATGGTGATCGTGCCCACCGGACAACGCATCGCACAGAGACCGCAGCGGATGCAGCGTGTTTCGTCTTTCAACATGGCGGAGCCAGTGACGATTCCCAGTTCGTCAGCTGTCACTTCGTCGAATTCCACGCCGAAACATTCCTGATGGTCGCGGATGTGATGCACCGTCTCGGGTTCGAGCTCGATACGATTGAGCGAAACCAGTTCCAGACATTCTTCCGGGCAAACATCGACGCAACCACCGCACAGAATGCACATGCTGCCGTCTTCGGGCGTACCTTCAAAAATCGTGTTGACCCAGCAGTGCAGGCAGCGTTGCGCTTCCGCAATCGCTTCGGGGGCATCGTAGCCGACCTCCACCTCCGTCACGCCGGTGCGACGCTCGAGAGGAAGCATCGGCACGGGTTGGCGGTTGATGTCCAGATAATTGAGCGGCATGCTATGCCGCTTCAGGACTTCGACCTCGATGATGGGCTCGGGATGTTTGTTCTTGCGGAGGTATTCGTCGATTCCGACTGACGCGCGTTTGCCATCGCCCACGCTGTCGATAATCAGGCGCGGGCCGAAGACGCAATCGCCACCGGCAAAGATTCCAGCAGCCGAAGTCATTAGCGTTTGTGGATTAACTGCGATCAGGCCCCGCGGAGACAGTTCAACTTTATCCTTCGGCATGAGGAAGTCGAGGCGCGGAGCCTGCCCGATGGCCATGATGATGGTGTCGCACTCGATCTGGCTTTCACTGCCCTCAAAAAATGCCGGATTGAAGCGATTGTTCTGATCGAAGACCCATTTGGTTTTGAGCGTCTCGAGTGCCACCACCTTGCCATCTTTGCCGATCATTCGCTTAGGTCCAAGGCCCGGGTGCATTCGGATGCCTTCTTCTTCGGCTTCTTCAATTTCTTCCAGCGCGGCAGGCATTTCTTCGCGGCGTTCCAGGCAGACGAGATTCACTTCCTGTGCGCCCATACGCAAAGCGGAAAGAGAAATGTCGACCATTTCCTTTGTGGCGACTGCAGTCATGTTTTCCGCGGAAGGCTCGGCATCCAGCACGCCGCCTGCGTGTTGACGAATCACTTCGCGCGCAGCCGAGCGCGCCACGTCCATGGCCACGTTACCGCCGCCGATCACGATCACTTTCTTTCCGATTGTGAATTTGTAGCCCAGGTTCACATTCAGCAGAAAGTCGATGCCCTTGTGCACGCCATCGAGATCGACTCCAGGGATGCTGAGATCGCGGCTGCGATGCGCTCCCACGGCGATAAGCACGGCGTCGAATCCCTGGCGGCGCAGATCGGAAATCGTGAAGTCACGACCCGCCGCATGATTCAACTTGAGCGTGATGTCGCCGGTCTCGAGAATCTCGCGCACTTGCGCTTCCACCACATCGCGCGGCAGGCGGTATTCGGGGATGCCTAGATAGAGCATGCCGCCGGCCACCGGCGCGGCTTCGAAAATTGTGACGGCGTACCCCATAAGAGCAAGATCGTGTGCGGCCGAGAGTCCCACTGGTCCGCCACCCAAGACCGCTACTTTGAATGGAAGCTTCTTTTGCCCACGTCCTTCATTGATGCGGACGGGGTATTTCGACTCGGGGCCAAACTGCTCGGTGAGAAAACGCTTGAGAGCACGGATGGAAATGGGCCGGTCAATCTCGCCGCGGCGGCAGGCGGTCTCGCAAGGGTGCGCGCACACTCGTCCGCAGATGCTGGCCAACGGATTGGGGTCGCGCGCGATGCGATAGGCCTCTTCGAAGCGGCCCTCGGCAATCAGGCCGACGTAGCGCCCGGCATTGGTTCGCGCTGGACACGCCATCATGCAAGGAAAGTTCGTGTTCAGCCAGTCCCCATCGACCTTTTTGTTCTTGTATCGCTTCAGCATGAAGGCACTTTGTAGTCCTTGGGACGGTTGAGCGTCAACTAGCTTCTGTGGATTACGATTGGCAATGAAAAGAGCGCTGAAAAATACGGGGAGCAGGATCGATTGCTCTGTCGCTCCCCGTAGTTTTCTTATTCCTTACTTACTCAGAGTGAAATCCGCTTTGCCCCCGCCGGCCACAGTCACCGGCTTGGACTGGTTCTTGGCACCTTCGTGCCACGCCGTCACCGTATAGCTGCCGTCAGGTACATCTTTGATTTTGTAATTGCCGCTGTCGTCGGTTTCGGCAAAATAGGGAGTTGGGCTGACAACGATGTATCCCGCCATGTCCGGGTGCACATTGCAGAGCACCGGCGCCACCCCCGCCTTATCGAAGGTGAACGAACGCTTTTCCCCCTTGGGCCACGTCCCGAGATTGTGTCCTGCTTTCTTATCGCTGCCGATCGCAGTCCAGAAGACGTTGTGCTGCACGGTGTCGCTATTCAGGAATTCAACCGTTGTGCCTTGTTGCACAGCCATGATGTGCGGCGCAAAGACGAGCCCTTTTTGATCCATCACCGGGTGCTGTGTGGGAGCAGGAAAGGTTTTGCCAGCAATGGCCTCGATGTAAACCACCGAGTGCCCCTTCATTCCGGTGACTTTACCCTCGATATCTCCCGCCCACGCCGCGCTGCACGAGACTACTGTCAGTACCATGAGTACGAATGGCTTGCACTTCATTGAGTTGTTCTCCTTTTGAGCTGTGAATACTGCATGTCAGAAAATGATCTTCGCATCCAGATAAATTGTATTGTTAGCAGTAGCATTGCGACCCGAACCGTCGTAATTGGTTGTGCCGCCATTGAAGCGCGTGTACGCCGTATATTGCGCTGCCAGCTGCAGATTCTGCCAGGGCCAATACGAGACGTTCGCAATATATCCTGCGCCTCTCGGATCTCCATTGGCGCTGCCGGTCACTGGATTTGGCGCATACAGCCCCGGATTGACCGTGCCGCCGGTATTGAACACTCCGAATGTGCCCGTATATTTGTTGCCGATATGGTATTCAGCATTGGCCAGGAAAGTATTGAGATGATTTGAGCCAAAACCGCTGGCCAACAAATCAGAGTTTTCGTGGATATACGTACCGCGGAACGAAAGCACATCCGTCCGGAAGAGCGTCCGATCGATCTGAGTGTCAAAGGCAAAGTCAGTGTACTCATCCTCAGGGCCGGGGCCGGAAAATGCGGTGTTCCGCACGTGGATGCCGTAGGTACCGACCTCATACTGCGTCTTCGCTGTCAATTCCTGAAAAGCGAGGCGCCAGTATGGTGCAACGCCGCGAATGTTGTTCGTAGAGCCATCTCCCGGATTCGGCTGAGGACCGCCCACATGTTCCGAGCGATAGATTGCTGCGTCCAGATAAAGATGGTTGTCCCACATGGCAAAGCCACCGAATCCTGCAACATCCTGTGCCAAACCCCCATTAATGATGGGGCTGGCAGCAGGCGTCGGAGCAAAGTCGCTGGCGATCCACGGGAAACCCCATGCCGGGGTGCTGTTCCAAAGATCCTCTACGGTTGGATTGTTGTTGAGGTCCAGGCCATACACCAGTTCTTTGCCGCCCAGTTTCCTCTTATTCGCGTAACGGATATCGGTGTTATCGCTGGTGAAGTGGTCGTCCTGGGTGTCGTAAGTCACCTGCAGAAAGCTGCCGACGTTGCTGGTCCATGCCCCGGAAAGGAAGAGCGAAACGTCTTGCGGAAATTCGAAACTGCCATTCTGGCTCGTCGGTAGCGGAGACTTGGTCGAGGTAAACGAGGTCTCAAGCATTACGGAAAGAGGCAGTGAAGACAAAAGATTAAGCGCTGCGCGCTTCTTGCCGCCATCCGTCTTGATGACTTTGGTCTCATCCGCCCTATCGACGTAACCCAGCAGCTTGAACCTTCGTCCGGCCGGGTTGAGTTCCGGAGGCGCGTAGTGGCAGCCACTGCACGCCAAGCCCGTCTGTCGGGCGTAGCTTGGAACCGCCTCCACTTTCGGAGGATTCAGTGCGCAGAAAAATAGCACCATGATCACTGCGAAAGCGAGAAGCAGATATATGCGACGCGGCGTATCCATCTGATCGCCTCCTTGGCGGTCAAGTTATGGGCTCTTCTTGTTCGATTAAAGGGCCCCCAATTCGAGGGTATTATCCGGGCAGTTCCTGGCGACTGCAGCGTCCGGCGTCACGAATGCGTGTGATCACAATCACATTTTCGGAAACGGCCAACGTTTTCTCGTCCGATTGGGTCGTCGAAACCGACCGAGGCGCAGCTCGAACACTCCGGCGAACTGGGACTTGTTCTGGTGAGCACCGAGGAATGAATCTTAACCCTCCCTTGGCGTGCGTGGATGTTTCTTTGTACGGCCCTTTGGGCCTCCATCCTCGGTAAACGTGCTAGTAATTAGACTCTATCGGCCAACGTATATAATTGTTCCCAGCTCCTCCCAAGCCTCTTGCAAGTTTGGAGGTAGAACGTGCAAGGTCAAATCAAAGAATGTTGGCGAGAGTTGTGCGAACGGGCCGTGAACGAACAAGACCCGGCGAAATTCCTCGTCATCGTTCGGGAAATTAACGTCCTCTTAGAGGTGAAGACCGGACGCTTCAAGCAACGTCGCCCCCAGCTTGTGCAGGACGCGCCTCACCTTCCACGGTGCTCTCTGTGCGACAAGCCAGTGCTGCTGGAAACCAGCAAGACTGATGAAAACGCGAAGGCCGTGCACGAGGAGTGCTACGTGCTCAAGATGCGGTTGAAGCAGGCTACGATCCCGCCCGAAGCTTAGCAACTCACCATTTAGGGCATTACCACCGTCCTCAGTGATTCCTTAAGGTAGGAGTGGCGTCAGCGCCAGCCCGTTTGTTGGCAGGAGTTTCCGCTCGGTTTCAGTTTGACGGCATTCTTGCAAATCTTTCGGGGTACTTGACTTTATGCTTTGCTGACACTATTATTAGTGTCATATGAAATCACCACACGAACCAGACCTGCAACTGCGCGGCAAACTCATCCGCAGCCTCAGTGCTCTCCGCGAAATGCTGCCCGGCTCGTTTGTCGAACGCACGCGCGCCTGCGGCCGGCCCAACTGTCATTGCGCCGACGGCAAACGCCTGCATTCGCAATATCAGATCTCCGTGCTGATTGACGGCAAGCCGAAAGCTCTCAACATTCCGGCGGAATTGGTTGCGATGGTGCGCCAGAAGATCGAGATGCGCCGACGCTTTGATGCTGCCGCCGCGACCATCTGCAAGGTCAACCTGAAGCGGTTTCTCAAAGAAAGCAGGAAAAGAGAAGAAGAAAAAGAAGGAAGATCGGCAAGTTTGACCCGGCACCGATTCGAAGCTTATCTCGACAAGGTGTTTGGCTTCTCCGATTTGGTGAGCGCGCTGCCCGAGGGACGGCAGTTTCCACAGCACTCTTGGAAAAAGGTGTTTGACGCCGTCTTCTTGGGTGCGGCTATGCAGATTCCCAGCCTGCTGCAGATCGAGGCAGAATGTCACCATGGGGCGTTGGCTAAACGCATCGGACCGCTCAGCGACGACACCATCGGCTACTCGCTAGAAAGACAATCTCCCGAAGCCGTGTTCGCCCTCAGTTGTGAAATTGCTCGCCGCCTGAAACGGAACGGAGTTCTACGCTCCGATTGGTCCCGAGGATTGGTGGTAGGGGCGGTCGATGGAATTGAAATCTGCAGTTCGTTTGCCCGGTGTTGCGATGCCTGTATGGAGCGAGAGGTTCAGCACAAGGTGAACGGCGAGATGCAAACCGATATTCAGTATTATCACCGCATCGTCGTAGTGGTCTTGGTCAGCACCGATTTCCCCATTCCCTTAGGTGTCCGCTTTCAGAAGAACGGCGAAGCCGAGGTCTCCTGCGCCCTGGCTCTGCTCCAGGATCTGGTCGGGCAGTTGGGCCGCCGCTTCCTGGATGTTTTGGTGGGGGACGCTTTGTATCTGCAAGCACCCTTCGTTCAAGAAGTGGAACGTCTGGGTCTGGTCTGGGCCTTCACCTTGAAAGAGAACCAGCCCGATTTGTTGCGCGAGGCCGAACGTTGCACGCAAGAATCTCCCAGCGGCGTTCACGCCGAACCGGGCCGGGAGATTCGCTACTGGCACTTGCCGGAGATCGACTGGCCCGTCGCCGATCGCCAAGTGCGCGTCGTCAAAACGGTTCGCATCGAACACCAGCATCGCGTCACCGTCAGCAATGAAGACGGTCATCGAATCAAGAGCAAGACCGCGGTGATGCAAGAGAGCACCAACTTCTACGCCACCAATTTCGAACTCGGCTCCATCTCGCCGCTGTTCATTCATCAGTGCAGTCGCAGCCGTTGGCGAATCGATACAGAAGTTTTTCAGACCATCACCACCGACTGCCACCTCAAACACCCGGCGGTGCACCAAACTACGGCCTTGGTAGTGCTGACGATGATTCGGTTTCTGGCCTATACTTTGTCACTGGTCTTCTACCAGCGCCAAGTCCGCAGCCATGCCCGCCGAAGATGCGAGACCTTTCATGAGTTCGCCAAGAGCTTAGCCTACTGGTTCGTCGCTCTTTCCCCGAATACCAGTTGATCTCCGCGGCGCCTGGCCTTCGCGTATCTAACAATCTTTCCGGGTGTCCGCTCTGACGCCATGCCGCCGCATTCCTTCCGACTCGAAAAATCAAGCGGGTTTCTGCCATCCCACGAGCATTCCAACTCGCGCTAGCTTCCTTGGCTGCCACAACTGGCGTCAAATCAGCGGCGTACTCGAGGGCAGATGGCGCTTTACGGAATCGCTGCCACCGTCCTCAGCGATTCCTTAAGGTAGGGGTGGGGTTAGCATAAGCCCGTTTGTTGGCAGGCTTTTCCATTCCAGTTGCAATTGGACGGCATTCTTGCAAATTTTTCTAGGCACTTGACTTTATGCATTTCTGACACTATTATAAGTGTCATATGAAATCACCCCACGAACCCGACCTGGAACTGCGCGGCAAACTCATCCGCAGCCTCGGGGCTCTCCGCGAAATGCTGCCCGGCTCTTTTGTCGAACGCCAACGTGCCTGCGGGCGGCCCACCTGTCATTGCGCCGACGGCAAACACCTGCACTCGCAGTATCAGATCTCCGTACTGATTGACGGCAAGCCCAAAGCGCTCAACATTCCAAGGAATTCGTGGAGCCGGTGCGCCAAAAAATCCAGATGCGCCAACGTTTTGAGGCCGCCGCCGCCACCATCTGCCGCGTCAACCTGAAACGCTTTCTCAAAGAACAAAGGAAGAGCGGCAAGCTTGAGCCGGCACCGGTTCGAGGCCTATCTCGACAAGGTGTTCGGCTTCTCGGATTTGGTCAGCGCACTGCCCGAGGGACGGCAGTTCCCCCAGCACTCGTGGAAAAAGGTGTTTGACGCCGTCTTCTTGGGTGCCGCCCTGCAGATTCCCAGCCTGCTGCAGATCGAGGCCGAGTGTCACCATGGGGCACTGCGGCAGCGCATCGGACCGCTCAGCGACGACACCATGGGCTATTCGCTCCAACGGCAATCTCCTCAAGATCAACAAGACCGACATCAGCATTTGGTTCGTGACTTTCGCCCTCACCGTCTTCGCCGATCTTACCGTGGCGGTCGAAGCTGGAATGATTCTGGCCGCGCTGCTCTTCATCAGCCGAGTCGCGGCTACCACTACCATCTCTCAGGTAACAGACGACTACATAGAAGACGGTCGCATGCATATTCTCCAGGACAAAGACATCCCGTACTACGCCACCATCTTCCGCATCCACGGCCCGTTCCTGTTCGGCGCGACGGACAAAATCTCCGTCGTCACCGAGAACCTGCACAAGCTGCCGCCAGTCGTGATCCTACGCCTTCGCAACATGACAGCCCTCGACGCTACCGGCCTCTACGCCCTGGAAGAAGTCGCCAAAGAACTGCATGCCAGCAAACGGACGCTGATCGTGTGCGGTGCCCGCGAACAGCCGTCTCAGTTGATCCACCAGGCCGAGTTCGCCGAGGTAGTCGGAGAAGAAAACATCTGCGACAACGTGCAGGAAGCCCTGCGCCGGGCTGAGGAAGTGTACGAGAGGCTGGAGGCGAAGTTCGTCGTCGCCAAGAACTAGAATCCTCACTAATAGACTGACCCGCTACAAGCGACTCTCATTTACGATTGGCGCTCGCCACCATCCGTGATCGGTGCACGAAAGCGGGGATGAACCACCAATACTGCTCACGCAATCGCGCCGCACCTGCGGCGAAGCTCAGCTAGTAATATTGGCGAGCGCTATGTATCCGGGATGAATAGACTGGGGAACCGCTAACTCGTTTGCCGAGTCTGGGGTCTCCCGGATTGCAACTAGGGTCTGATTGCAACCTTGATGACACCGTTGCGGCGTTCATCGAAGACCTTATACGCCTCGTTGATCTGATCGAGCGTGAAAGTATGCGTCAGGAGCGGGGTCAGATCGAGCCGCCCATGCCGAACTAGTTCCATCAGCCTACGCATGCGCTCTTTGCCGCCCGGGCAAAGAGTGGTGACAATTTTGTGATCTCCGAGGCCGGCTGCAAACGGCTCGACTGGCACGGAGAGTTTTCCAGAATACACACCCAGGCTTGAGAGCGTACCACCCGGTCTCAGAACGCGGAGTGCGCTCTCGAAGGTTGGTTGAGTTCCCAGAGCCTCGATGGCCACATCGACGCCTCGGCCGCGAGTGAGATGTTTAATACTCTTGACCACCTCTTCTTTGGTGAAGTCGAGCACAACATCCGCGCCCATGCGTTTTGACATTTCGGTACGGACAGGGTCGGACTCGACCGCGATGATTAAGCTCGCGCCCTTTAGTTTTGCTCCAGCCGTTGCGCAAAGTCCAATTGGGCCTTGAGCAAAGATCGCCACCGTGTCGCCGATTCGCAGGTCGGCACTCTCGGCCGCCGATATGCCCGTCGACGCGATATCGGCCAAGAGTACTACCTGCTCCTCGGCCAGTTCGTCGGGAATTTTCGCCAGGTTTGCCTGGGCGTGCGGCACCAGCAAATATTCCGCTTGAGCGCCGTTGATCGTGTTGCCGAACTTCCAGCCGCCGAGTGGCTCGCCACACTGCGACCAGTTTCCACCCAAACAGAAGTTGCACTGTCCGCAGGGTGTAATTGCGCCCACCAAGACGCGGTCTCCAACTTCATATCCGGTTATGCCTTCTCCAAGCTCGTGGATGACGCCCACGGGCTCATGGCCGATGATCAAGCCCGGTTTGACGGGGTATTCGCCTCCCAGAATGTGGAGGTCGGTACCGCAAATCGTGGTGAGGGTTACACGAATTACTGCCTCACCTGCTCGCGGCCTCGGGATCGGCACTGTTTCCAGGCCGATCTGACCCGGTCCGTAAAAAACCAGCGCTTTCATCGTGGAGCTTGTTTCCTCTCGCTCTGTCAGTAGTGCGTAAGAAGTTTGGGACATGGCTCACTCCTTTCTGTTCGTACTTGTATTCCTTTCCGAGAGCAGGACGGTATGACCGTAGTTACCGTTCCCTGTGATACTGATCACAAACGGGGAATCACAAGTCGAGAACCGCGGGAATAGACGCACCGTGGGCGCAAAGACGAAAACGAAAGCCAAGGTTTTTGACAATGGTCTGCATGGCCAGATTGTCGCGCAACAATTTACCGGATACACGGTGCAGTTTCTGGCCACGCGCGATCTCGATCAACCGGCGCAATAATTCGGTTCCAAGACCCTGCTTCTGGTACTGATCCGACACTAGGATGGCAACTTCAGTTTCATTCTGTGCGCCGAGTTTGATCAGTCTGCCCACTCCCAATATCTGCTGCTGCCCCGTCCTTTTATTGGTGTAATCCACCACCAAAACGACCTCGCGCTCACCATCAACGTGGCAAACGCGAACCAGGCGCTCGTGCGCCACGCGCGACTCCAAGCTGGGGGAACAAAAGTAGCGCATGTAGACGCTGCGGCCAGAGAGCTTCTGATGGAATTGTGCCATCAGAGGTTCGTCAGCGGGGCGGATCGGCCGAAGGGAAACATCTGTTCCATCTTTCATGGTGAATTCTGAAACCAACCCGGCAGTGAGATCCGATTCAGAGTTCGCTGGCTTTTCCGCGGCGCTCTGCGTTAGGACAATCAGACTTTCTTGGACTTCATTCATAAGACTCTCCCAGTAAAAGCCGAACATCAGCCCGCAATCTCAGAATGTATTCAGACTGGTGAATGCTTCCTGATTTCGACCCTGGTTTCGAATTTCGGTGCTGTTGCTAGCGCACGCGAGACCAGACACAACTCCTTTGCTTTTTGCAAAAGATTGATCGCCCACTCTCGTTTGTCTTCACTGGGAATCGTAAGGCTAGGGCGAATGACAATCTCCCTGAAGCTGTAGCCGGTGCCCGCCTTGTTCACGGTCCCCTCAGCTTCCACTTCTAAATCCGTGTATTCGAATTTCGAGTATCCCGCAATTGCGTGGAACGTCGTCGTAAAGCAACTCGCGAGCGCAGTCATCAACAAGTCTTCGGGTGTCCATCTGCCTTCGAGGCCTCCGAACTGCGGGGGCGCGGCGAAATGAATCGCATTAGGACCTGAATCGGACTTGGCGATGCCCGTCTGGCCAGAGCTCCACCACGCTACGACGTGGTATTTATGTTCATTTTCCATTCCGTACTCCAAGTCCTGATTTCGTTTTCACAGGTCGTTTGCAACTCCAGCAATTCATCTCAGAATGGGGAACGTCACGGGCACGCATGTTGCCTTGTTGCCGTTTCGCCATTTGGTTAGGAATGACCGGCAATTGGTCCCTGGTCATTCTGTCCCAGCAGACTCGTCAAATCCGTGCTCGAGATCACAACTCTTGGTGATACCAATCACATGTCCGGGTGCTAGAATATGCCCAACTGGAGGGTGTGAATGCGCGCCCCTTACGGCTTAAATATCATCGATAATTGCTCGTCCTGCCCCGTGCGTGAGGAGCATTTATTCTGTAATCTGCCTCTGCCTTCGCTAAAGAAACTTAATGAAATCAAGTCCACTGCGGTATATCCGAAATCGACGACGCTGTTTATCGAGGGCCAGCAGCCGCGTGGGGTGTTTGTGCTCTGTGCGGGAAAGGCCAAACTCTTTACTTCTTCGAGTGAGGGCAAGACCATCATTACGAAGATTTCGGAGGCTGGGGATGTCCTGGGTCTAAACGCGACCATTTCCAATCGGCCTTATGAGGTAACAGCCGAGATGACGGAGCCAGGCCAGGCCAACTTCATTGCCCGCGACGCGCTATTGCAATTCCTGCGCGAATATGGAGAGGTGGCACTGCGAGTTGCGGAGCAACTCAGCCGCAACTACTACGCGGCATACGAAGAGATCCGCACACTCGGACTTACGAGTTCACCCTCAGAAAAGTTCGCAAAGCTGCTGCTCTCTTGGTCGCCCAATACGGGGAACGCGAACGAGCCTTCGCATCTGACATTGACGCTGACCCATGAAGAGATCGGGGAAATGATTGGCACTACGCGCGAAACGGTCAGCCGCCTGTTCTCTGATTTCAAGAAGAAGCAGTTGCTGCAATTGAAGGGTTCCACCCTGATCATTCGCAATAAACGTGCCTTGGAGACAATGGTAAATTCCTGAGCCTGCTGTGTACCCCATGCCGCTCTGCACGAACTAGCAGGTGACCCAGTTTCCCTTTAAGGTCTCTGCGAGCTTCGGGAGGTTAATGGTTTTCCTCCGGCAACGGCCCTGCCGATGCCGCAAGCGGCTGTTCGACCGGTGTGATCTGGCTGCACAACCAGCCGGCGAGGGATCCTTTCATTCCCAGCTGCGTACGGCAGCGATAGAAAACAATCAGGAATAAACCGGCATGGCGAGATCTCATCCTCCGCAGTTGTTCAGGAAGAACTTCATCAATAGACACTCACTGGACAGATGAATCCGGACCGCGGTCGCCTAAGGAGTGTTAACGCCAGCTCTCCGGTTCGGCCTTTAAGAAGTGAGCGCACAGAAACCGTGTCCGCGAGAGGTAATCGTGTACGAGTTCTGCGATTGCTTCTGGATCGCGCCCGTTGATGAAGAAGCACGCACCGAGACGCGCGTATTGCACAGTCAGGTCGTCCGAAGGCGTCCCGCTCTGCACCACCACGACCGGCGTCCCAGCGCCCGCACTCCTGACCTGTCGCACAACCTCTTCGCCGCTCACGTCAGGCAAGTGGTCATCCAGCAGCACCAGATCAAACGAGCCCTGGCGCAACAGCTGCAGTGCCTTCATGCCGCTTTCAGCCGTGGTGGTGTCGTACCTCGCCTCTTCCAGGAGTCGCTTCAGGGCGATGAGCACATTCTCATGGTGATCCACGATGAGGACCCGCCTGCCGGCTTGCTTCTCATCTGGCAGCCTTTCCGCAGTCGGATTTTTAACAGCCGCCCGGCTCATCTTCACAACGTCCTGTATGTCGCCCTCATCTTGCCCCATATGCCACCTTTGAGCAGCTAGCCTCGCAGAGTTCCCCCCTTGGGCTGCCATGAGCACGATCACCCGTGCGGTGTTCCCTCCTGGAGTGCTCAGGCCAGAAGGGCCCCGTTTCTGCCGTCGATGGTGTGCTGGAATCTGACGGAACAGCGGGGCCGGATGGTTGGGGCGCTTTGCTGCTGCCAGCCTCTCGGCTCCACAAACCCCTGCTTTTGCTTGCAGCGAGTCCTCTAACTCAACTGTTTACTGGCGAGGCGAGTCGCATTTCGCCGCGTCAAGCTCAGCATTCCGATCTGGGTCCGATATCTCCGAAGAAATCTCCTTATGGTGCTCCTCCGCCGACGGCTCTGTTCCAGACATTTGGTGTTGTTCGATTCGGCTGATCTGGTCACGCAGCCAGCCGGCGAGGGCTTCTTCCATTTCCAGCTGCGTGCCGCAGCGATAGAAATAATCAATGGTTTGCCCTTTTTCATTGAGTGGGATAAAGCGGCACGTGAAGTTCTCATTCCGCTGTTCATCGGGAACGAACTTCATCAATAGACACTCGCTGCACGGATGCGGCCGAGCGGGGTCGCCAAGGTTCGGGCAACTGGGCGAGTCTTCGAAGATGTACGGAGGGCGCCAGGGTGTGCGGGGACAGCGCCCGTAGCCTCCATCTTCTACGAATTTCAGCTCAAACTTGAGCAGTTCCAGCAGTTCGCGCTCATCTTGTGCCATACGTCACCTCTCGATATGAGGTAGCCTCGCACAACGCCGCTTTGGGCTGCGATGATTGCAGTCACGTGGTTCTGTGACCTGAATCACAAACGTGGGCGGGACCGCTGGGTGCGAGCGTTTTCATGTGATTGCAGTCACAGTGTTCGGTGCTAGCCCGCACAGCGCTTCCGTCGTTTTCCACTTACTATTCCGGGCATGCAATACACATCTACGTGCCAAACACTTTGCGAGGTTGCCAGCGGCAGCCCTTCGCGCGGCGAAATTCGCCCGAACAGCGTTAAAGAGACTGGCAAGGCGTTATTCAAATCCCGCGATTTTGACGTTCGCCCGTTGTTGGTTATCTGGGAGATGACGCAGGCGTGCGATCTAAAATGCATGCACTGCCGAGCTAGCGCCCAACCGCACCGTCATGCTCTGGAACTTTCCACCGCTGAGGCGTTCTATCTTGTCGATCAGGTAGCCAACATGCGCGTCCCAATGTTCGTGCTCACTGGAGGCGATCCACTCAAGCGTCCCGACTTGCAGGCGATAGTCCAGTATGCTCGCCATCGGTCGGTGAAGACCTCATTGACCCCAAGTGCCACTCCGCTGCTCACCCGCGAGGCGGTCTTCCAACTGAAGGAGAGCGGCTTGATGCGTCTGGCGCTGAGCTTGGATGGCTCCACGGCGCAACTGCACGATGGTTTCCGGGGCGTCCCTGGGTCTTGGAAACGAACTTTGGACGCGGTTGAATGGTCTCATGAAGCCAAACTGCCCGTGCAGGTAAACAGCACGGTGACGCGCCACAACCTTCACGATCTCGACAATCTGGTCGAGTTGTTGACTTCAGTCAAAGTGGTCCTCTGGAGCGTGTTTTTTCTGGTGCCCACCGGGCGAGGACAGATTTCCAACTTGCTTTCACCCGAACAGCATGAGGCTGTCTTCGCCAAACTATATGCGGCCTCGAAGCGCGTTCGCTTCCACATCAAGACCACCGAAGGGCAACACTATCGGCGTTATTTGCTCCAGCAACGTGCCAAAGCTGCGCAATCTACCACAGCAATTGCGGATCTGATCGAGCATGCTCCTCCAGGAGTTAATGATGGAAAAGGCTTCGTCTTTGTCAGCCACACGGGCGAAGTGTATCCCAGCGGCTTCTTGCCGCTTTCAGCCGGGAACATCCTCTGGGAGCCATTGGCTGACATCTACCACAACTGCCCTTTGTTCTTGTCCCTGCGCGACAGCTCGCAATTAAAAGGCAAGTGTGGGCGTTGTGAGTTCCAAGAGGTGTGCGGGGGCTCGCGAGCCCGCGCTTTTGCACTTACCGGGGATCCACTGGCGGAAGAGCCCTGCTGCAGCTATGTCCCGGGCACGCAGGGCGGCCTAACTTGAATGAAGAAAAGTAGACTTGCGCAAATTTCTTCAGAGTTTCAAATAATACGACGAACATTGGGAAGGAACTTGCAGCGGCACCGAACCATGCAGGTCGTGCGCTAAATCTTGAGGCACGCACGCATCCGGCCACTTCCAAAATTAACTCGCGGACTCTGGCAATTCTGGCGAATTGGCGGGATTCCTTTTCGGAAGGGATTTTATGCTCGAATACCCGCACTCGTTGCTCCTGCCCGAAACCGGCTCTCTTACAAGATTCAAAGCAAAGGAATCGTGTGTTTGGAATCACAGCATGGTGTACGTTGCGTCACTGACTTCTGATTTCTTATGATCTATTCTGACATCGTCGGATGATGTTGACTCGTAAACAATCCGCTCCCCGGTGGGGCAGCTTGCGGGTCGCACAATCCTCAAGAAAGGAAAGGAGAATCCATCATGTTTGCCCGCATTGTTGAATCTATTTCGAAGCTGGAAGAGAAAGAAGAGTTTGTGAAGGTTCTGCGCAACGAGGTACTGCCGATCCTAAAAAAGCAACCGGGATTTCTGGAGATCCTGCCCTTCTTCCCGGAGACCAAGACTGAAAAGATGATCACCATCACTCTCTGGACCGAGAAGCGGGATGCAGAGCGCTATGAGCGCGAGGTGTATCCCAAGGTGGAAGGAATCCTCAAGCCCTATCTGACCACCCCGGTCACCTTCAAGCACTACAACGTGGAAATCTCGCTTTGCCAGCACTTCGTGGAGGCCCTGACGGCCTGAAGCATAGGCCAAAAGGACCCGACCGGAGCAGCGCGGCTGCTCCGGCTTCTTTTATTAGGGCGGCGAAGTGGGCTTGTGGTTGCGCGGCACCCTCTTAAGACGCATGACGTACGCCGGCAACCAAACCGCGACAGCACGCATTTCCGAAGCTGGAGTTCTAGTTGTTGAAGGGGGAAGTCTTAGAGGAAGCGAGCGAATACAGGAACAACAGGACGCCTGACGCGAAAAACAAGCCGCCAACCACCACAAAGGACATAAAAGAAAACGTATTGTTCCAACAGAGGCTCAGCGCCTCGACAACTAGGCCGAGGATCAGTAGGATTCCAGAGATTCGCAACTTACGTAGCATCGCTTTCCTTTCTCGACTCTCCTCATCATTCCGAAGGCTTCCAAAACTTTACCTGGTCGAGCTTGTCGACATTGTGGAAAGTGTCATGGCAACCACTCGTAGTACAGGAAAGCTTGTTCGATTTCAACTCACCCATCATTGCCATGTGCGTGGGGCTCTCTTCAAACGAGCGCGCCCCGTCGTGGCAGTGCAAGCATTCCCGGTTGCCGTAAGGGTGGTAAAGACGAATGGGACGCATCGGGGTTCCGAACCAGTAGACGTAGACGTGGTGCAAGCCCTCGATCTTGGCGTGAATCGTGCCGAACATAGCGTAATCGGTGTGGCAGGTGTAACAGGCCTTGTTCGGGGGGATCCGGTGATTCTGGAAATGAGCGGCCGGTATATAGGACGGATCGTCCACGTCCAGACTCCGGCCGTAGGGCTCCATGATGTGGCAAGAGAGGCAGAATTGTGTCTGTTCCGAGCGTTCCAAGTGCTCTGACGCGCCCACACCTGCCGCTACTACCGGCACAATGAAGAGGGCAAGAAACGCAATGATTTTGCCCTCGCCGGAAGCCGTGATTGAGGGCCGAATCACCACGACCAGGATCAGCAAGATGCTGGCGCCAATCAAAAGAAACACGAGAGTCTGGGTGCTTATCATCGACGAGTGCTTCCGCAGCTTGTCATGCGACGCGCCCTTTGTGGTTCGCCGCCGTCAGTCTTTCCGTTCCACAACTATTCTTGTTTGCCCAGTTCCCGAATGTAAGCGACCAGATCCTTGATTTCCGTATCTTTCAGGTTTTTCCCATAGCTGGGCATTTTGTTCTTGCCGGTCGTGACGATATTGATAAGATCGGTGTCACTCATTTTAGTCACTGCGTCGGAACTGAAATCATGCACTCCAAGTGCCTTGCCAGGACCAGTGTTTCCCTTTCCATCCGCACCATGGCAGCCGGCGCATTTGGCTTTGTAGGTTGCCGCCGCACTCTGCGCGCGCACTGTCGACGGCGCCATAAGGACAACTGCCAAGACCGTTGCGAGGGTAGAAAACTGGATATTCATATTTCTCATTTCGAGCTCCATTCAGCGAAAAATAGCGACTCTCGATTCTCGGTCCACCATTTAGAAAGCATAGCGCAATGCGAATTCGGCTGTGCTGCCGTTGAAATCCTGTATGGGAATCGCCGCCAGCCCCGGTATTGCGTTCGATGCCTGCCCCTTGCCGTTATAGCCGTAGTAATTCCATGTCATACGGTAACTGAAACCTTTGCCCAAGTCGAAAATCGCCCTCACATAGGGCTTCTGATAATTGAAAGCGAGAGTCCCGGGTACCTGAAGCGGATCGATTTCGAGCGTATTACCCCCAACAAAGGTCCCCGCGTATCCGACGCTAGCGGTAACTCGCGGCGCGGGCTTCCATGTGATGTCGCCATACAGGAAGTGCTGCTTGCTGGAGTAGGTCCCCAGGCCGGGAATAGCGGGTGGCGTATAGCCCAAGCTGGCGGGGCACTGCGTGGCGGGCGGGGGGCCGAAAGCATTGTCATAATAGCAAATCTGCGCTTGGGTGTAGATGTCCGTGTAGGTATAACCAAGATCGAAGAATACTTTTGACTTCGGCATGAGGGTGACAACGAAACCATAGGTCCGGTCGTGTTCGATATCGTTAACCGTAGAGACGTTGTCTCGGTTCTCATGAATGTCGACTGCGCCGTCGAGGTTGATCCAGGCACGGGCTTTGTAGTTGGCATGGATCTTGTAGCTCTGCACCTGCCGCGGACTGATCCGGGTGAAGGAGTAATCGTTGTAACCGAACTGGAAGTCTGCCGTGATGCGCAGCGTGTCCATGGGGCGCGCGGTGATGCCCGCCAACAGGGTATTTTCGCTAATCCCGGTGATGTTGCGAGACGTATCGTTGCCTGCCGCAGGACCGGAAAAAGTCAGCGCAATAAGCTGGCCGGTCGTGGGATCCACGGTCTCGGTACAGGCAGAAGGCGTAGCGCAGGCTCCACGCGCAGCGAAATAATCGTTCGCAGCCGTACCGCCGGCCCCTCCTGGGAAGTAGGTTTCCGCTGAATAGAAAGTCGCGCTGAAATCGGCAATCGTGCGATTGGTGTACTCATAACCGATTCGGCCGGTCAGACGCGGCGTGAAGTCGTACTGGAACTCGAACGTATTCGAGCGGATGTTCTGTCCCAGAAAACTGGACGTGGGGCCGTCGACGATGTCGGCGGACGAACTCGCGGTATGACTGGGACAGGTGGCCGCAGTATACGGCGCCGGGCAGAGGGAAAGAAACGTCGCTGAAGTAAACACCGCCTGCGGTTGCGCTAGACCTACGCAGCCCAGGCTGCATTTGCCCGAATATATTCGTTTCAGATGTATCCCAAAGGCCGGGAGTGCGCCAGTTGTCGTAGCGAAACGAATCGAGGATGCGAAACTTGTCGGTGACTGAATAAAGTCCCGACCAGTCAGCATTCACAGACACCCGCTTTGCATCAGCCGGCCCTCCCGTAGTACCTCCCCGCGAACCGTTTCGGGTAACGTAATCGTTCACGATCTCATTGAAGTTCGCGATCGAGTTGTTAGCCGTGCTGTAACCCAGCGATCCTGAGGTCTCAAAGTTCTTGAAATAGTTTGACTGAAAGCGCGGACGCTCCGTGGGCATGAAATTTCGTGGCTGGCCGGCCTGGCTGTAGGATAAATAACCGTTGCAGTTGGGATTGAATATGTTTGGTGCGGTCACGATGGGCGCAGCGCACGGCAGGACTTCAACTGGCCCATTGGTACTCCAAATAATGCCTGGGTCTACGGGTGTGCCGTTGGCGAGTTGGTAGCCAGAATTCTGCGGGTTATCTGTGACCACGTTGTCCTGTTTGTAATAGTTCAGGAACTGATCGTAAGAAATTGTCGTCTTGGGCAGGAGCCGGAAGTCGACGCCGGCACGATAGGAGTTGGTCGTATAGCTGTAGGTTTCATTGAACGCGGAGATCGTGCCGCCGTCCGTGGTAAAGAAGCCAGGTCCCTCATCGCGATCGTGCGAAAACCCGAGCCTTAGTTTCACGCGCGATTGCGGCAGGAACGTCAAATTGTAATCCTGCATCCGGCGAACCAGATCCAGCGAATGCGGCGAAGTTGCAATGCCCACCGCAGGTGTCGACGTCGAAGGGTTCAGGGGATTCGCTAACAGGTTGTAGTCCCAGAAATTCTTGTCCCGGCGAAAAAGCACTCGAAAGTCGTACCATTTGTTCTTGTCGAGGCGCAGGCGGGTCACGTCATTCGGATCACCGCCGTAGCCAAAGTTGCTGAAGCTGAGATTGTCGAACAGAAAGCCGTTGTGGTCGAGCGAGCGCATATCCAGCGTGTAGTCGAAGAGACGAGGGCCCGACCGAGATTCACGAAGGTATCGTATGTGTCGGTGTTCCCATTGATCGTAGGTAGTACGGTAGCCGACCTCGACGGATTGCTGGACGTTGTAGTCTCCCGAATCGATTCCCTTAGTTTCTGCTGGGCCGTTCTGTGCATCTGACAACGGCGAAGAAGCCAATAGTCGCAACGACGAGAATTAGAAAGCTAATCCCCCTAGCCGCAGGACGATATCTCATGATCTTTCCCTCCGTTCTGAGGCTTGTTTCCCTTTGCCGGCTGTGGGTGGAAGGTGCTTGTTCTGCGATATCAGGATGAGGTTCATGGCGGTCTCTACTTGAAAAAGGTCGGGTCGAAGTTGGAGCCGTGGATCTGGTTGTGGCACAGCGTGCACGACTTGAAGAAGGTCTCCTGGCTGTGAAATGAAGGAGCTGCCGGCGCCGTACCGGTTTTCGCATTGGGAGCGGAGTTCGTGTGGCATTGCAAGCACAGCAAGTTGACGTTGCTCACTCGTAGCATGTGAGCATTCGCTCCTCCATGGGGAATGTGGCAGGACGAGCACCCTTCGATTTTCACTGGCTCGTGTTCGAAGACGAACGGCCCCTGCTTGTCGGTGTGGCAGGTGAAGCAGATGGCATCCTGCGTCGCCGAGGTCCGCACTTGCTTCGGCCCAACCGTACCGTGCACGATTGTGGCAGTCCGAGCACTGAACTAGGCCTTCGTTGACGCGATGGTGGAAGGGCATCTCGAATTGGGACTTCTGCTGCAAATGGCAGGAGTAACAAAGCTCGGGCTGTGCTTTGGTTAACAGGAACTCTTTGGTTTGCGAATGGTGCGGCGAATGGCAGGAGGTGCAACTGACGTTGTTTTGCGTGTGTATCGAGTTGATGGCATTCATGTGCTGCGTGCCACTGGCGTGGCAAGTCAGGCAGCGGTCGTTGATTTCCTTCGTAGAAGCGTTCTCGAACAGGAATATCTTAGTTTTGTCGCCGCCACCTGCCACATGGTCGGCACCCGGACCCGTGGCAGCCTTCGCATCCCTGATGCGATGGACCACCTTTCGTGTCTAGCGTGGTTTTCCAGTGCGGCGTTTTCTCCCAGTCGTTGTAGATCTCCTCGTGGCAAGTTTTGCAGGTCTCCGAACCCACGTATTTGGAAGTTTCAGACGGAGGCGCCGTGGCCAATGATTGGGTGGGTTTTTCCTGAGCTGTCGAGCTTGTAGACAGAATCGCTGTCAACAAGCAGACGATGGCGGGGAAACGAAAGCTGCCTGCGTTGAATTCCCGCATTCGTTTTGCCTTCCGCAGATAATTGATTTGCCGGGGTTAGTACCCGACGCCGAATTATCTACCTGCGGGGTTTGGCAGTTCTGTGATCTTTGTCACAAACAAAGGTGTCTGAGATCACTCGGAATTCCGGAAGGTAAAGACTTCAGAATCGAAGAAGGCTATGCGAGCAACGCTCGAAGGCCGGCCTTGTTTGCGATGAGCAGCCTGGAGCCTTGAACTTCTATGAAGCCTTTGCGCTTGAACTCGGCAAGCAGGCGTGTCACAGTCTCGCGCGAGGTGCCAACTACGTCAGCAATTTCTTCGTGAGTAAGGGTCAACACCGTAGCTCGCGAGAGGCCATGATCACGATCCTGTGTCGCAGACAGGTCCAACAGGAAGCGAGCCAGTTTTCCTTCCGCCGTCCCCGAGAGCCCGAGAAAACGAACCTCGCGATAGGTGGCATGATAGATATCGCTGAGTATCTCCGCGATCGTCAGACCCACTTCGCCATGAGCCCGTACAAATTCACGAAAGGGCACGCGAGGGATGAAGTCGGCCTGAATCGGCTCAAGCGCTTCGGCTGTGGTCTCACAACGTTTTCCAGAAATCGTTGCCGGCAGGCCCACAATTTCTCCTGCCGCTGCCATTCGTAGAATCAATGACTTGCCATCAGGTGAATTGGCGGACAGCTTCACGCGGCCCTTGAGAATGAGAAAAACACCACAGGCGGTCTGACCTTCGGCGAATAGGATCTCGCCTTTGCGATAAGCTGCAGACGACGATATGGCACCCAGCTTCGCCCTTACAGCTTGGGGCAGACTGCGGAAGAGATAGTCTTTGGGCAGCACATAGGTTAATTGATTCTCAATGACTTCCAAGCCGTATGGCGTTCTCATGCTTTCCGTGGAGCGCCTCATACGCCGCTTTTTCCTGGGAATGACGAGCATCCGTTCGGTCACTTTCCTACCTCCTGGAGTCCCGATTTCTGCGGTCCCCTGTTTCTATTGATAGACGTGCCTATGGACTTTGCCTGTGATCCCACTCACGGCCATCGATGATCTGGGATACGGCAGGCACTCCAGTTGAAGGTGCAGGATGGTGGAATAGGCAAGTGACCCGCAAGGCTGAGGTCAGTAGAAACGAAGGCCAGCAGCGCCGGGCGTCCTCCCTTGATCCAGGGTCATCACCAGCACCGCCGCGTAATCGGGCATTCGAGGAGGGCGAGGCCGGTACGCAGAGTCAGGGGCTCCTAATTGCCACTGTGATCTGGATCACAGGCACTGATGATGCAGCGCACAGTGGCCTGCGGCCGAAAATGGGATATTGGAGCAAATCTAGGAGGTGCTTTATGAAAACCTTGGAAACCGGAAAGCGAGTCGCATTTAACAATATATTGTTTGCTACCGATTTTTCGCCTCATTCCAACGCGGCGTTGCCTTACGCGTTGGCGATCACCCATCAGTACGGGGCGAAGTTATACGGTGCCCACGTCCTGTCTTCGGGTGATTACCTCTTCGTTGCACCGGAAACCTGGCCGACTCTAGCTCAACAAGAGGAACAAGTGCGGCAAGAAGCAGTAGCGCGTCTTGAGGAACAGCTCCGAGGAGTGCCACACGAAGTACTGTCTGGAGTAGGCGATGTCTGGGATGTGCTGTGCCGGCTTATCGCCGAGCATGACATTGATCTGCTAGTGGTTGGCACCCACGGCCGTACGGGCGCTTCGAAGCTGTTAATGGGCTCCATCGCCGAGAAGGTATTCCGGCAGGCTTCCTGTCCTGTCCTCACGGTTGGGCCCAATGTCGTGCGCCAGCAGAAGAGTGAGGCCGAGTTCAATCGGATTCTTCTCGCGACCGATTTCGGTGAGGAGTCCGTCGCAGCCGCTCCTTATGCTATCTCTCTTGCTCAGGAACACCAGGCACGCTTGTCATTGCTCCACGTTTTGGAACGGCCTCATGCAGGGACAGTAGATCTCGAATCCAATTCAGATTTCCTAGTCCGCCGGCTACAAGAACTGGTGCCGAAGGACGCTGAGCTGTGGTGTCATCCGGACTACTTTGTTGAGTTTGGCCCTCCGGCGGAGCGGATTCTACAATTCTCCGCAACCCACGGAACAGACTTAATCGTAATGGGTGTGCGTCCGACGCATGGAGCAGTGGGCACGGTTACCCATTTGGCCCACACCACGGCCCAGCACATTGTGGCGCATGCAACGTGTCCCGTGCTTACGGTGCGCGGTTAAGCCGTATTCCGGCACTTGAAGCTTTGGAGACTTGAAGAGAATCTATCCTTGACGTGGCGGTTTCTTCCGCAGGATTGAGGATGAGGAGTCTTTGTGAGTTCAACCGATGCTGATCTCGTGGAACAGGCGCCGAATCCAAAGAAACAGACAACACCAGAGATGTACGGCCTGGACGCAATGTTCGCTCCAAGCTCGGTGGCCGTTATCGGCGCTACCGGTCGTCCCGGGACCGTGGGCCGAACCGTTCTGGAGAATCTGCTGCACGGTGCCTTTCAAGGCAAAGTGTATGTCGTCAACCCGAAGTATGAGGAAGTGCTGGGGCTTAAAGCCTACAAGAGCATTCGCGACATCTCTAGTCCCGTCGACTTGGCTGTAGTTGCCACACCGGCAGCGACCGTCCCGCAGGTCATTGCGGAGTGCGTCGATGCCAGCACCAAGTCAGCGGTGATTATTTCCGCTGGATTCAAGGAACGTGGCGCGGAAGGCGCCGCACTCGAAAAGCAGATTCAAGAACAGTTACCGCACAGTTCCATGCGCTTGATTGGCCCGAACTGCCTGGGCATCATGAACCCGACGATCGGGTTGAATGCCACCTTCGCCAAAGACACGCCCAAGGCGGGCAACGTCGCGTTCCTGAGTCAAAGTGGAGCACTTTTGACCGCGATTCTCGACTGGAGCCATCGTGAAGAAGTGGACTTCAGCGCGATTGTTTCGACCGGCTCGATGCTGGATGTTGGTTGGGGCGATTTGATCTATCACTTTGGCGACGATCCGCACACCAAAAGCATCCTGCTCTACATGGAATCCGTGGGGGATGCGCGGTCGTTCTTGTCCGCCGCTCGCGAAGTCGCACTCACCAAGCCGATCATCGTGATCAAAGCCGGCCGCTCGGAAGCGGCCTCACGCGCTGTGGCGTCACATACCGGGGCGCTCACGGGCAGCGACGAAGTGCTGGACGCTGTCTTCCGCCGGTCGGGAGTCTTGCGGGTACACAGTATCGCGGACCTTTTTTATATGGCGGAAGTGCTCGGCAGGCAACCCCGTCCAAAAGGGTCCGCGGCTTACGATCCTCACCAATGCTGGCGGGCCCGCAGTACTGGCCACGGATTCGCTGGTGGCCAATGGTGGAGAACTGGCTGAGCTTTCCTCAGAGAGCCTGCACCTCCTGGATGAGTTCCTTCCCGCCCACTGGAGTCATAACAATCCGATTGACGTTCTCGGCGATGCTGACTCTGAGCGCTATGCTCGCGCCCTCGAAATTGCCTCCCAAGATCCAAACAGTGATGGCTTACTGGTCATCCTTGCCCCGCAAGGAATGACCGACCCCACGCAGATTGCAGAACGTTTGAAGCCTTACGCCAAAGAACATGGCAAATCCGTGCTCGCCAGTTGGATGGGAGGGAACAGCGTTGCTGCCGGCGAAGCTGTTCTGAATTCGGCGGGCATTCCCACCTTTCCTTATCCGGATACCGCAGCGCGGGCCTTCACCTACATGTGGCGGTACACCTACAACCTGCGCGGACTATACGAAACTCCCACACTCACGGAGCACTCCGAACTGGAGAGCACGTCCCGCAATCAGGTCGAGCAAATCATTCAGAATGCGCGAGACCACGGCCGCATTCTGCTTTCGGAGCTTGAATCGAAGCAGTTGTTGTCGTTTTACGGCATCCCCACGGTTGAAACGCGCGTCGCGGCGAACGAAGAGGAGGCCGCAAAGCTGGCTTCGGAAATTGGCTTTCCGGTTGTGCTAAAAGTCTTTTCCGAAACCATCACGCACAAGACGGATGTTGGCGGAGTCAAACTGAACTTGCAAAACGAAGAAGCAGTTCGCTCTGCCTACCGCGCCATTAAGTCGTCGGTGGCGGAGAAAGCTGGTCCGGATCAGTTCTCCGGGGTTACCGTGCAGCCGATGGTGAAGCTCGATGGCTACGAATTGATCCTCGGCAGCAGCGTGGATCCACAGTTTGGACCGGTCATCTTGTTCGGTTCCGGCGGCCAGCTGGTCGAAGTGTATCGAGACCGCGCCCTGGCGCTTCCACCACTGAACACAACGCTTGCGCAGAGAATGATGGAGCAAACGCGAATCTTCACCGCCCTCAAGGGAGTCCGCGGACGCAAGCCGGTCAACATGGCCGACTTGGAGCGCCTGCTGGTCCGCTTCAGTCAGCTCGTGCTCGAACAGCGGTGGATTGCGGAAATTGACATCAATCCTCTGCTGGCTTCACCGGAGCGCCTGCTGGCCCTTGATGCCAGAATTCTGTTGCATGGTCCCGCTGTAACCCTCGACCAGTTGCCAAAGCCCGCCATCCGTCCATATCCCTTGCAGTATGTCGCGTCCTGGACAATGAAGGATGGAAATCAGGTGACCATCCGTCCGATCCGTCCTGAAGACGAATCGCTGATGGTTAAGTTTCACGAAACGCTCTCCGACCGCAGCGTCTATTTGCGCTACTTCTGCTCCCTTAGTCTGAGTAGGCGGGTGGCGCATGAGCGACTGCTGCGCATCTGTTTCGGTGATTACGACCGCGAAATGGTGCTGGTCGCCGAGGGCACCGATCCTGTCACGGGAGAGCGCCGGATCATCGCGGTTGGGCGTATGAGCAAACTTCACGCTGGGAATGAAGCTGAAGTCGCCGTGCTGGTTTCCGATCAATATCAGAACCGTGGGCTCGGAAATGAATTGATCCGCCAGGTGATCCAGGTCGCGCGGGATGAGAAGTTGAGCCGGGTCTCGGCGGAGATGTTGCCTGACAACCTCGCCATGCAGGTCATCATTAAGCGCAGTGGCTTTCGTCTGCGTAGAGGCGGGGATCCCATGTCGATCAGGGCTTACCTGGACCTATGAGGGACCTCGTGATTGTGACGAGGGGTCTTTTGTCTGTCTACCTCCAAGTCTGGCTCAGGGGATGACGCAAGTGGATCAAGAAAACGGCATTCTGACGATTCCGATACTTCTCGATTCTCATTTCTTCCAGTTCTTCCTGTTTGTGATTTGAATCACACGCATCTGTGAGCCGGGTTCCGGACAATATCACCTCGTTCCGGCATGCTTTATATGACCGTTCCCTGAGAGCGGTCCGTCTGGGTTACGGAGAAGTCCGGAAGGGGATGTCATGGGGCGTAAGTTCAAGACCATGGACGCCAACGAGGCAGTCGCAAATATTGCTTACCGCCTCAATGAGATCATTGCCATTTATCCAATCACGCCGTCGTCTCCCATGGGCGAATGGGCGGACCAATGGTCGTCGGAAGGCGTGCCCAACATCTGGGGCACCGTGCCCCACGTGGTCGAAATGCAAAGCGAAGGTGGTGCCGCCGGAGCCGTGCATGGTGCGCTGCAGACCGGAGCCCTGGCCACCACCTTCACTGCGTCGCAGGGCCTGCTGCTGATGATCCCCAACATGAACAAGATCGCAGGTGAACTCACGCCCACGGCATTTCACGTCACTGCGCGCACAGTCGCGACGCACGCGCTCTCGATTTTCGGCGATCACTCGGATGTGATGTCTTGCAGAACTACGGGATTCGCAATGCTCTGCTCCAACTCTGTCCAGGAGGCAATGGACTTCGCGCTCATCGCGCATGCAGCCGCTCTCGAATCCCGCATTCCTTTCTTACATTTCTTTGATGGCTTCCGCACTTCGCATGAAGTCAACAAGATCGACATGCTCACCGAAGACGACATGCGTGCACTTATCAATATGAGTCGTGTCTTCGAACATCGGCAGCGCGCGCTTTCTCCAGACCATCCGGTGTTGCGAGGTACCGCACAGAATCCCGACGTCTACTTTCAGGCACGTGAAGCCAGCAATCCTTACTACGAGGCGTGCCCGGATAAGGTGCAGGCGGTAATGGACAAGTTTTTCCAGGTGGTGGGGCGTTCGTATCACCTGTTCGACTACGTGGGCGTGCCCGATGCCGTGCGCGTTATCGTCATGATGGGCTCCGGTACAGAGACCGCCCACGAGATGGTGGAGCATCTGAACCGCAGCGGCGAGAGAGTTGGCCTGTTGAAAATCAGGCTGTACCGCCCGTTTTCTATCAAGCAATTGATCGAGGCCCTCCCTGCAACCGTGCGCGAGATTGCCGTCCTGGATCGGACCAAGGAAGCTGGCGCCGCGAGAGAGCCGCTCTATCTTGACGTCGTCAACGCTATTCAAGAAGGAATCAAGCTGGGCCATGGGAAGCTGAGGGTCGCGCCGGAAATCATCGGCGGACGTTACGGTCTCTCTTCAAAAGAATTCACGCCTGCGATGGTCAAAGCCGTTTATGACAACCTGACTGCGGCGCCAAAGGACCACTTTACGGTCGGCATTCGAGATGACGTGAGTCATACCAGCCTGAACTACGATTCTGATTTCTCTATCGAACTCGAGAACGTGGTTCGCGCCATGTTCTATGGCTTGGGCGCTGATGGCACCGTTGGCGCGAACAAGAACTCTATCAAGATCATCGGCGAAAACACTGAAAACTATGCGCAAGGCTACTTCGTCTACGACTCTAAGAAGTCTGGCGCAATGACAGTGTCGCACCTGCGCTTTGGTCCCCGGCCGATCCGATCGAGCTACCTGATTTCCAAGGCCAACCTCGTGGCCTGCCATCAATGGATTTTCCTCGAGCGCTACGACATGCTCAGCGCGCTGGTTCCGGGCGGCGTGTTTCTGCTCAACAGTCCTTTTGGCCCAAACCAAGTTTGGGAACACTTGCCTCGCGAAATACAGACACAACTGATCGTGAAGAAGGCCAGGTTCTACGTCATTGACGCCTATCAGGTGGCCCGGGACACCGGCATGGGCTCGCGCATGAACACGATCATGCAAACGTGTTTCTTTGCCATCTCAAAGGTTCTGCCGCGCGAAGAGGCAATTGAAGCCATTCGCAAATCGATCCGTGACACCTACGGCAAGAAGGGCGAAGAGGTCGTACAGCAAAACCTGCGCGCCGTGGATGAGACTCTGACGCATCTATTCCAGGTCAGCGTGCCAGAGAAGGCCACCAGCCAAACCGAAATGCCAGCCCCGTTCTCTCCGGAGGCACCCAAGTTTGAGCGCGATGTGCTCGGCGTGATCTACGCCGGCCGCGGCGATGAGATACCCGTGAGCGCTTTCCCAGCCGATGGAACCTTTCCTACCGGCACTGCCAAATGGGAAAAGCGCAACATCGCGCTCGACATTCCTGTGTGGGATACGAGGACCTGTATTCAGTGTGGCAAGTGCGCTATGGTGTGCCCACACGCCGTCATCCGCATCAAGGTCTACGACTCAAAGCAGCTAGAAGGTGCCCCCGCAACCTTCAAATCTACTCGCGTGCGCGATAAGGAATGGCAGGGCCTCAAATACACCATCCAGGTGGCGCCAGAAGACTGCACCGGATGTGGCATCTGCGTCGATATCTGTCCCGCAAAGAACAAAAGCGAGACCCGCCTGAAAGCCATCAACATGGTGCCGCAGCCGCCGCTGCGCGCCCCTGAGCGGGAGAACTGGGAATTCTTCCTCAAGATTCCAGAGCTTGATCGCCGAAAGATCAAAATCACGAGCATCCGCCAGCAACAGGTGCAAGAACCTTTGTTTGAATTTTCCGGGGCCTGTTCCGGGTGCGGCGAGACGCCATATCTCAAGCTGGTCTCTCAGCTCTTTGGGGACCGGGCCGTGATCGCTAATGCGACCGGTTGCTCTTCGATCTATGGCGGGAACCTGCCGACCACCCCTTGGTCCAAGAATGCCGAAGGCCGCGGGCCGACTTGGTCGAACTCGCTGTTTGAAGACAACGCTGAGTTCGGCCTGGGGTTCAGAGTTTCGATTGACAAGCAGACCGAATTCGCCTGCGAGTTGGTGCGCCGTCTGGCGGGGTCAATCGGAGAAGAACTCGTTACCGCTTTGCTGACAGCACCGCAGAAAGACGAGGCGGACATTTTCGAGCAGCGGCAGCGTGTCGACCTGCTGAAGGAAAAGCTGCAAGGCTTGAACTCCCCTGAAGCCAAACAACTGCTGGTTCTTGCGGACATGCTGGTGAAGAAGAGTGTTTGGATCGTCGGCGGCGACGGTTGGGCCTACGACATCGGTTACGGAGGTCTGGACCACGTACTGGCCAGCGGACGCAATGTGAACCTGCTGGTGCTCGACACTGAGGTTTATTCCAACACCGGCGGCCAGGCCTCCAAATCCACGCCGCGCGGGGCCGTCGCCAAGTTTGCGGCTGGCGGTAAACCGGGTCCGAAGAAGGACCTGGGACTGATGGCGATGAGCTACGGCAATGTCTATGTGGCAAGCGTTGCCATGGGCGCAAAGGACGAACACACACTCAAGGCGTTCCTTGAAGCGGAAGCCTACGACGGGCCCAGTCTCATCATTGCTTACTCACACTGCATCGCGCACGGCATCAACATGACGACGGCGATGTCAGACCAGAAAGTTGCAGTCGAGTCGGGTCAGTGGCTGCTCTATCGCTACAATCCGGAAAACGCCCTTACTAGTGAAAATCCACTGACACTTGACTCCCGCACCCCCACGCGCAAAGTCCGGGACTTTTTGCAGCAGCAGACGCGCTTCAAGATGTTGCTCAAGAGTAGACCTGAAGACGCCAAGCGGCTGTGGCAACAGGCGCAGCGCGATGCTGAGATTCGCTATCGCCTGTACGAGTATCTGGCGCAGCGCAAACCGGATCAGGCCACGGCTCCATCGGAGACGCACCACGATCAGTCCGCGCCCGTAGAAGCCGGAAAATAGGGCTCACACTACGAGGAGGAAACATCATGGATCTAAGCACGAAATATCTTGGCATGCAGCTTCGCACGCCGCTGGTCGCCTCCGCATCCCCGATTTCGCAGGAAATCAGCGGAATCCGTAGCCTCGAAGATGCCGGTGCCTCGGCCGTCGTGCTCTACTCTCTGTTCGAAGAACAACTGCATCAGGAGGGCCTTGAGCTTGAACACCATCTCAACGCCGGCACTGAGAGCTTTGCCGAGTCGCTCACCTACTTTCCCCAGTCCAGCGAATTCCGCACCGGACCCGAGGGCTATCTGAATCACATTCGGAAAGCCAAAGACGCAGTGGACATTCCCATCATCGCCAGCCTCAACGGTGCGACTTTGGGCGGCTGGGCTAAGTATGCCAAGCAGATCGAGCAAGCCGGGGCCGATGCCATCGAGTGCAATATCTACTTCATTCCGACAAGCATGGACATCTCTGGTTCCGAGGTAGAGAAGATCTATATTGACATTCTCCGGGAAGTAAAGATTTCGGTTCACATTCCGGTAGCTGTCAAGCTCAGTCCATTTTTCAACAATATGGCCCATATGGCCAAACAGCTGGACGACACCGGCGCAGACGGCTTCGTGCTGTTCAACCGCTTCTACCAGCCCGATATCGACCTGGACGAATTAGAAATTAAACCCAACGTGCTTCTCAGCAGCCCGCAGGAGTTACGGCTGCCCCTGACCTGGATCGGCATTCTGTATGGCCGCATCCAGGCAAACCTGGCAGCGACCAGTGGTGTGCATGGCCCCGAAGACGTGATCAAGCTGCTCTTGGTCGGCGCCGATGTCACCATGCTGTGCTCTAGTCTATTGCGCAATGGAATCAGCCATCTGCGTCATGTCGAACACGGCGTTCGGGAGTGGATGGAAGATCGCGAATATGAGTCCGTGCGCCAGATGCAAGGCAGCATGAGCCAGATCCACTGCCCCGATCCGGGAGCCTTCGAGCGCGCTCAGTACATGAGAGCTGTGAAGGGGCTGCAGCACGTGCTGGTGACCGGCCGAGAGGCATGGAGGGTCTTGAGCGGCGAATAGATTGAGCAAGCGTCCGCTGTTTTTCTGTTCGCAAGCAGCGAGGACAAGCCGCACCACTGCCCCTTCAAGCTGGTTAAGGAAGCTGTCGGAAAGGTTGGCTGGCACAAGAGGACATCCAATCCCCAGCGAGACGAATGTCGTGCAAAATGTGTAAGAGGCAACAGCCGCTCGCGAAATCTCGGGGTTGAGGTCAGGAACAGCCAACCCGTCTTTTGTCTTGCCCATTCCTCTGTCGTCCAACGTTGCTTTGCGTCGCTCTCTCGCGGTAGCAGTTTCAAACTGTCCGCTACCATGTTGAGCGCGCCTAGGACACCGCCACGCTGCGGACCCGCACCGCGATAGACAAATGCTTCGAGCTCTGTGCCTTTCACCAGACGATCCAGTTCTTCCTCGTGGCCCATCCACCAGACCAATTCTTCCGGCGTGGGCTTGAGCGTGAGCAAGTGCGCAAAGATTTTCCGCGGACCTTCCACAAAGAACGTATTCTCGTGTGGTTTATCCGGGAACAGAGACCTTGCCAGCGTTAGGGCTTCTGCCTCATGGATGACTTCATCGGCAGGCGACCAGTAAGGGCATCGTGCGTCAAGAGGATTCAGGACAAGGTCGCCGCGGGCGGCATCAAAAAACTGAGGTGTGTATTCGAGTGCGGGATCGTAGACAATCGCCGTTTCGCCACGCTCGGAGACCTGGGTGAGCACTCGCCTTTGAAGAACGCTCTTCCCCGCACCCGTGTCGCCCATGATCATGATGTGGCTACTCTCTAGCGACCGGGGAATGGAGAGCAGTTTGCTTGATTCAGTGGTCAGAAAGCTGATACCGTCCGTTCCACTCCACTCATTGAATTCTCTCACCGTGACCATCTGCGGACCCTTGAGCCTGCGCCCTTCCTCTTGGCTGCGCCGTCGGGCTCGGTCTCGCGCGATGGCAGGTATCAGCCCGAGCACCAGCACGAGCAGTGCACCAACCCAAGCAGGCCGAATCAGATCATCCGGAGTCTGACCCTGGTAAATCCGCTCCAAAAGCATCTGGTTCATTTGCGTACTCGTGTAATGCACAGTGTCCACCTTTAGCGTGACCGCTCCCCTCTGCCGCGCTTTCGGCGTGAGGGCCAACGGAAACGGTGGCCATCCTTGCATCGGTCCCGGTACCACGTCGGCATCGACCGCCATGAGCTGCTTGCCGTGGGCGTCCACCGTCGTCAGCAACTTGTAGTCGCCCCGCGCGGTGGGAAAGGATTTCGTGTTGAGATATTGGACCCAGTACCACTGCTGCAACGGAGTCCACATCTCGATGTTGCAGTACGTGAAGACTCCGATTCCCACGACGGCGGCGATTAGCATCGCCCCGAGACTCGACACCGGCCACTTCGTTGCCCAAGGCTGATGCTCACCGCGACCCAACACCTGGCTCATCAGATCACCGAATGCCCCTACTCTTTATGGAACCCGAAACCACGAAAAAACATTCAGGATTTTTCTTTCCGTTGCCTTTCCGACTCTTGTGCTTGCAAGAGCCGCTCCCGCGCCTTCCTCAACTTGTCCGAGTCGGCCCGGTCGATCAGCCGTTGCATCTCCTGAGCCGTGAGGGTCTGGCCCTTGGCCAGCTTGAATAGCACATTACATTGAGCAGGACCGCCCGCAACGCGACCAGTTCCGCCATGAGCGCCACCTGTCCGGCGCCGGCGCAATCAGTGGCGGCCCTGGCTCCTGGCCGTTCACCCTCGCCAGCAGGGTTTCCCGACACCACTCGCCCACGTTCAGGCCGCGCGATGCGGCCAGCTTCTCGATCTCGGCGTATTCCTTCTCGGTAACTTTGGCCCCTGCAGATCGCGTGCGTAGCTCCGGCATCGTTGTGACTCCCCCTACTCCGGTTTGAACGATGGGCGCCCCTGCGAGTTCTCCGAGTTCCCGCAGAATCATGAAGTTAACGTGGGGTAACTTTTCCAGCGCTGTACAGCGCCGCGAATCGCCGATCTGCTTTGCTTTCTGCAAGTTCGCCTGCGGTACTTTCCAGCGCTCTGCAGCACCCATTCTGGGGTGACGTGTCATCCTTCAGCCGCTGCGAAGCAGCGTTTCTCAAAACCCAAACCAAACCTGACCCGTCCGGGCACAACTCGGCACAATTCTGAGGAGGCCCGGTTTCTTGCCTCTCCGTTACTTCCCCTTTTCCACCGCTTCCATGATCACCAGTAATGCAACACCGCTCCATAGTTCTTTAAATCCACGGATTGTTCCCAGATCTGGGCCCATCAGGAGATTTCCACAGAAAAATTTTGGCTGGTGCGCAAAAATCAGCCCACCTCAATCGCAATGAGAACAAAGGAAGCGACGATGAGCCTTCGCAAGAACGAACGATGTCCCATCCATAACTCATTTTTCTGCTGCCGCTGGGAGCAGCTTTGGACGGAGCGTGAATTCGCATCGCCCGTGAGGGAAGGAATAAATCAAATTGGTGCCTGTCGCTTCGGGCGAGGCATTCCGGAACCTACTTCTCAAGAAACCCGCGTACCCCCTCCCGATTCGACTCCGGCCGAAGAGATAGCCGCACTGCAGGAATTTCCGGGGATCTGGCAAGGCCAGAGCCTAGTCAACACGCGCGGGCTCTGCGGCCTGCGATTTGAGATCAAGTCGAATCCTCAGAAGCAACGCGAATTCTCGGGCTACACGACCCTCTCGTGTGCTTACACGCCCCTGATACCAAGTCTGCACAAGCCGGCCACAGCAATGGACGTGGCCGACTTCTTGCGGCCCGTATCTTCCCTCCTGACAGGAACCGTCACGAACGGCTTACTTCAGTTCTTGGCGCTATCTGATATTCCCGGCAGGAATATCGCGCGCACGAGAAGTTGTTGGACACGACTGCGGGATTGAAGCAAATTGCTTAACATCACCAGCTCTGCGCAAACTTGGCAGCAGCCGTGAATAAGGTACAACATGCGAAATGCTATTTTGCTTCAGCACGAGGCAAATGCTGAAACGCTGGGTGGTTGTGGCGAGGCCTCCAACGCCAACCTTTCGGCAACGGATCTTCCGTTTCAATCGCCGGTGGGCCAGGTTGAACCCGCCGGTCAACGTATTCGCCGGCAGCTCGTCAGTACGAAGGAGCTCTCAGGGATTTGGGGTGTCCCAGAAAGCACGTTGCGCTACTGGCGTTGTGCGGAAATCGGTCCTATCTACGTGAAATTGGGAGGACGGATCAAGTATGATCTTGCTGACGTAGAACGTTACGTCAGAGCCAACAAGCGAATGCCGTCCGTGCGGGCACATGGAGGCTAGAGCGATGGCTCTGCACAAACGAGGCGGGATCTACCATTACCATTTTTGGGTCGACGGTACGCGCTACCGTGGATCTACCAAGAAAGCCAACCTGGCGGCGGCCCGGCGAGTGGAATCGCTGCTGCTCGCCCAAGCCGAAGAGAAAGGGAGATGTGGTTCTCAGAAAGCGCAGCCCGCTGTTGCGTGATTTCAAGATCCGGTTTTTTGAATGGGTAGAAGGCAACACGACACTCAAGCAAAAGACTAAGGACTATTACGAGAACGGCTGGCGGTTGCTTGCAGAGACTGACATAGTGGCCAGGAGGGTCAATGCGATCACCAAGGATGATGCTGATCGGCTCACCTTCCCCGGTGGTCCTTCAAATCACAACAACGCCTTGCGTACCCTGCGGCGGATGCTCGGAAAAGCCGAAGAATGGACCATCATCAAGGCTTCTCCAAAGATCAAACTCATGCAGGAGCACGCACGGGAGCGCGTCATTGACGCCGACATAGAAGCCAAGCTTTTGCCTTTCTGCAAACAGCCGCTTCGCGATGTGTTGATGATCATGCGTGATTCCGGGATGCGCAACCAGAAGGAAGTGTTCCGAATGCGATGGGAGCACTTGGACTGGGGCAACAAACGATATTTCGTCTACGAGAGCAAATCGCCCAAGGGACGGAGATACGTGCCAATCAGTCCACGAGTTCGCCAGGCACTTCTGGCACGATACTCGGAGCAAAAGGAGGGATGGGTCTTTCCCTCCAAGCGCGCCCGTGATGGGCATCTGACAACGGTCGCTAAGCAGTTCGAGAAAGCCAGAAAGGAGGCCGGGTTGCCAAACTGACCTCGTTCTCTACTGCGCGCGTCATGGCTTTGGAACTGAGATGTACCGTGCGACCAAAAACTTGTTCGCGGTCATGAATGTCATGGGACACACGACCGTGAGCACAACCATGAAGTACCAGCACCAAAACATCGATGAGGTGGCCGAGGTGGCCAGCCATCGAGTCCAGTAAAAAGGACACAAAAAGGACACAATCGGTGGAATGAGGATCGAGCCGGAGCTGCCAAGTTATTGAAAAGATGGTGAGCGCGGGAGGAATCGAACCTCCAACCTACTGATTAAGAGTCAGTTGCTCTGCCAATTGAGCTACGCGCCCACGGTGGGGATAAGTTATTGATTTGGCTGGATTAATTAACGCTGCTGCTTTCGTCCTTCCCGCTGGATTTTGGGGTCACTGTGCCACTACTGTGCCGCAACTTTCGCTGTTGCGCTTTGCGATCAGGTCTGGCAGCAGCATCAGCGAGGTCTTTCTCATCCACGATATTATAGCGGTCAAACACCGACCTTGTCTTCCATCCGCCGATCTTCATGATCGTTTTTTCGTGCACCGCCGCACCAGAATTCCAGACATTGATGACCCAGGCTCTGCATCGGCACCAGCAGTTTAAGAACGCTTTTTTTGACGAGCTGCTGCATCCTCTTGTTCTGACCGTTTTCTTCCCCGGCCCGCCACAGCTAAATTCGACCGGTCTATCTCTCTTGGAGCGGCAAGTGTGACTACGAACCCGTCACTCCCCTTTAGTCGGCAATTCGGACAGGACGAGTGAGAAGGAGTTGCCGATGATCCCACGTTCTGGCGAAAAATGGAACGAGCACCTCTTACCTCCTACTTTTTCCTCACGCTGCTCGTTTCGCGTGCCTTGGCGATCAAGGCGTCGAACCGTGGGTCACTGTGAAGAGACTTCAATTCAGGATCAGCTGAAAGTTCTCCCGGTGAGATGAGACCGGTTTCGATGGCGTGGTTCAGGTCGGCGAATGCTTCGTCCGGCCGACCTCTTGCAGCCTCAGCGCAGGCAAAGTTATACCAAGCCTCGGCCACTGTGGCCGGCTGATCGGTTTTCTCCGCTTTCTCGATCACGTCGCGAAACATTTTCTCTGAATCAGCATAATATCCCTCGCGGCTGAGGCCCAGCGCTTTCATTTCCATGCTCTGCAAGGTGGAGGTATGGGTTGGACCTAGGACGCGGGTCTTGATCTCGATAACTTGACTCTGGAGTTTGTCCGCTTCGGCGTAATTGCCTTCCTTCATCATGGTGACTGCAAGCATCATCATTGCCCTGAGGGTTTGGGGATGTTCCGGCCCAAGCACGCGACGCTGAGCGGCAATCACGTCGGAATACAGCTTTTCAGCTTCGGGGAAGCGGCCCTCTTCCTCGAGATTCTCAGCCGCGTGTGACATTGAAAGCAGGGTCGCGGGATGGTCCGGCCCCAGAGTTCGCTTCTGTGCTGCGACCAGTTCGCCATAAATCTGATCTGCTTCCGCATACCGGCCCTGCGGAGTCAGAACCTCCGCCAGCTCGTTCGATGTGCTCAGGGTTTGAGGATCGTCTGGGCCAAGTACTTTGCGCTCTGCGTTCAGTGTTTGGCGGAACAAGTTTTCAGCGTCGCCGGGACGTGCTTCATTGGCATAAACATAACCGAGGCGATCCATGGACCCCAAAGTGTCGGGATCATTGGGGCCGAGAACCTGGCGCTGGGTCTCTATTGTGTTTTGCAACAACTTTTCCGCCTCTGGCAAATGCTCTTGGGCGCGGAGGAGCTGGGCCAGATAACTTTCGCTTGCCAGTGTTTCCCGGTTTCGTTCTCCGAACAGTAAACGTTGAATTCCCAGCGCGTGTTCTGTCAAATCCTGCGCGCGGCCATATAAGCCCAGCCCTGCATACGTCTGGGCCATGGTTTTCATCAATTGGGCCTGCAGCTCCGGGTCCTTGCGTAGGCCGGTGTCGATATCTTTCGAGGACTTATCCAGAATCTCGCGCGCTGTGACTGCGTTGCCGCGCGCCTCGCTGGGGTTCGATACCTTGAACATGCCGGTCATAAACTTCGTGACGCGGTCGGCGCGGTCGCGCTCCCGCGTAATCCGCCGCAGCTCTATCGCCTGCATCACTCCGAACGCGATCAGCAGCAACGCCGCAGCGGTGGCCGCAGCCACTCCGAACCTGTGGCGCTGAACGTATTTCTTTGTCCGGTAAACCAGGCTTGCGGGCCGCGCAATGACAGGTTCGTTGCGCAAATAGCGGCCGAGATCGGCCGCCAGTTCCGCAGGCGTGCCATACCTGCGGGCGCGGTCTCTCTCGAGAGCTTTCAAGGTGATCCAGTCCAGATCGCCGCGGAGCATGTTCGCCAGTTGCCGTGGGTCCGTGCTCCTTTTTTCCGCGATGGCCGCAGCAGCCGGGTCATTGTTGAGTCTTGTGCTCGGACTCGTTGGCTCCTCTTCATGCACCTGCCGAAGAACTTCATGAAAGGGTTTGCTCTCCCACTGCTTCGCATCCAGGGCCAACACCCCTGTAAGCAGTTCGTAGAGCACCACTCCGAGCGAATAGACGTCGCTTCGGGTATCTACATCGGCCACCATGGGATTCATCTGCTCCGGACTCATGTATCCCGGCGTGCCCACCAACCCTCCGGCACGCGTCACTAGCGTGCCGCCCTGCGGTTGCTGAGAGATCGCTTTGGCCAGTCCGAAGTCGATAATGCGCGGCACCGGCTTGCCATCCACCTCAACCACCAGAATGTTGCTGGGTTTCAGGTCGCGATGGATGATCGCTTTCTGATGCGCGTGCTGCACGCCTTCACATACTTTTGTGAAAATAAGCACGCGCTCGCTGGGCGAGAGGTGCTTCTCGTCGCAATATTCGGTGATGGGCAGGCCCGGCACATACTCCATGGCGAAGTATGGTTGGCCTTCGGCAGTGGAACCGGCGTCGAAAACCTTGGCGATGGCCGGGTGATCCATCATGGCCAGCGCCTGCCGCTCCAGATCGAAGCGTATGAATGCGGACTTGTCATAGCGGGCGGTTTTGATGATCTTCAGCGCAACCTGCCGTTTGACGGGAGTGGACTGTTGCGCCAGCCACACCTCTCCCATGCCACCTTGTCCCAATTTCCTGATCAGCCGATAGGGCCCAATCGACCCCGAGTCGTGCGCAGGAGATTCTACGGCAGCAGCGTCTGGGTCAAATACGGCATTAGGATCCGGACTGGCGACTGCGTTGGGCGGGGTCGACTTGGGTGCCGGGTCGCTCACGCTTCCTCTCTGAAAGGAGATGCAAATCGAGGCTAAGTTTAGCACCCCAAGCGAAGGTACATGAGTCACCTGGCATAACTCGCTGAATTGACCGCACTCGGCATTTCGATTCGAGTCACCCTGCGATCACTCCCGGATGATCGGCAACCAGGAAGCCGGCTTCGAGGATCCCGACCGGATTAGTCACGAGAAGTCGGCTTCTAAGGACATCGCCATTGATCTCCTCGAAGCCCGTTTTCTCGCCAGTGGCGGGTGGTTCATAAGTTATTGTTTGTAACAACAAGATAAATTGCCGCGCGTTCATGCGGGAATTAAGAAAATTAAGAGTCAGTTGCTGTGCCAATTGAGCTACGCGCCCAAGCCTTTGCGCCCAGGCAAGCTTGACGAAAGCCGGCATTCTTTGACTAGCGGATGGCGCCTCCGTAAGATGAAGCGACCCGGAGGCCCGCATCCTCGAATGATCGGCCAAACCATCTCGCACTACCGCATCGTCGAGAAGCTCGGCGGTGGCGGCATGGGCGTGGTCTACAAGGCCGAGGACACTGACGCCTGACCGCTTTGTCGCCTTCAAGTTCCTGCCTGAAGAGGTCGCCAAGGATCCTCAAGCTTTGGAACGCTTCCGGCGTGAGGCCAAGGCGGCGTCGGCGCTGAACCATCCCAACATCTGCACGATTCACGACATCGGCGAGCAAGATGGCGAAGCCTTCATCGCCATGGAGTTTCTCGATGGGCGTGACGCTGAAGCATCGTATTGCGGGGCGTCCGCTGGAAACCGAACTGATTCTGTCGCTTGGCCATCGAGATTGCCGACGCACTCGATGCCGCCCACACCGAAGGCATCGTCCACCGGGACATCAAGCCCGCCAACATCTTTGTCACCAAGCGCGGCCACGCCAAGATTCTCGATTTCGGTTTGGCCAAGGTCACTACGCACGGCCAGTTCTTCGAACCAGATAGCAGCAGCCAGCACGCATGACCGGCACTGCGAGACGAACACCTGACCAGTCCCGGGAGCAGCATGGGCACGGTCGCTTACATGTCCCCGAACAGGTGCGTGGCAAGGAACTGGACGCCCGCACGGACCTGTTTTCCTTTGGCGCGGTGCTATACGAAATGGCGACCGGAACATTGCCGTTTCGCGGCGAAAGCCTCGGAGTGATTTTCGAGGCAATCTTGAATCGGGGCTCCCGTCCCGCCGCTGCGGCTGAATCCCGATTTGCCCGCCGAAGCTGGAACGAGATCATCAACAAGGCACTGGAGAAAGATCGCAACCTGCGTTATCAGCACGCCGCCGAATATTCGCGCCGACCTGCAACGGCTGAAGCGAGATCTCGAGTCCGCCATAATAGTTGCCACACAAGCATCGCCCGTGAGAACGTTCAAACGCCGCACGCTCCGGATTGCACTCGCCGCCTGCCTCATCCTCATCCTCGCACTGGCAGCAGGTGGGGCTTGGTACCTGCAATCCCGCAGAGCAGCCCCAATTGATTCTCTTGCCGTGCTGCCATTCACCAACGTGAGTGCAGACACCAATACAGACTATCTGAGCGACGGGATCACGGAGTCGTTGATTGCCAGTCTCGCCCATGTATCCGAGTTGAAGGTAAAGTCGCGTAACTCAGTCTTTCGCTACAAAGGGAAAGATGTGGACGCGCAGAAAGCCGGCCATGACTTAGGTGTATCGGCGCTGGTGAGCGGGCGAGTGACGCCGCGGGGTGATAGCATCGAAGTGAGTGCCGAGCTGACCGATGCTCGGGACAACACGGAAATCTGGGGGCAGCACTACAGCCGGAAGAGCACAGAGATCATCTCGTTGCCACAAGAGATTGCGGGCGACATCGCGGAAAAGTTACGTTCCAAGCTCAGCAGCTCAGAAAAGCGGCAAGTTACCAAACAGGGCACGCAAAATCCAGAGGCCTATGGGCTGTATTTGAAGGGGCGTTACTCGTGGAACAGACGAACGCCCTCTGACAATGCCGCGGCAATTTCCTATTTCAATCACGCCATTGCCAAAGACCCCGGCTTCGCTTTGGCGTATTCGGGTCTGGCCGATGCATATGTCTTAGTGCCTGCTTATGGTGGCACACCCAGCGAGAACTTTCCGAGGTCGAATGCCGCTGCTTACAAGGCATTGGAGCTGGACGCGACGTTGGCCCATCCGCATGCCATTCTGGGCGCCAACAAGATGGAGTACGACTGGGATTTTGCCGGAGGAGAAGCTGAGTTTAAGAAGGCTTTCGAACTTGATCCAAACGATGCCACAGCACGTCAATGGCACGCGTTGGATATTGGCACAATTGGTGGCAGGGAGCAGGAGGCCCTTGCTGAAATTGAACGTGCTCGCCAGCTCGATCCTCTGTCAGCGATCATAAGCAGCGAGGTCGGATACATCCAGTTCTTGGCACGTCAGTATGACGAGTCCATCGTCAGCTGCAAGAAGGTAGCAAATGAAGACCCGACATACGCGCAAGCATACAGTTGTTTAGCTTATACGTACTGGGGAAAACATATGTACTCGCAGGTAATTGAAGCATGGAAGGCTGTTGGCCGACTCTCCGGCGACCGAAACGAATCTGATT
Organism: uncultured Acidobacteriaceae bacterium; assembly: GCA_963714225.1. Classification (GTDB taxonomy): domain Bacteria; phylum Acidobacteriota; class Terriglobia; order Terriglobales; family Acidobacteriaceae; genus Sulfotelmatobacter. The sequence continues at coordinate 45,387 of CAVQNY010000027.1, forward strand.
TCGCTTTTGCCGTGGAGCACGGATTTCGTTCCGGTGGCTGGAAGGGCGCCCTCACCAAAGGCATCGGAATCCGGCTGGAGCAACGCAAGACTGGATACTATTCCGCGTACGAGATTGCTCTGCTCTATGCCGACTTGGGAGAGAAAGACGAGGCCTTCCGGTGGCTCAACACTGCTTACCAAGAGCGTGATAGGATAATTGGCTTGAATACTGACTTCCAATTCGACTCCGTACGTTCCGACCCACGGTTTGCTGAGGTGGTCAGAAAGGTCGGGCTGGCCCACTAGCGAAGGCTTGAATCGAGGTGTCTTAAGCAGAAGATGGACTTTCCAAATTCCCGGGCTCTCAACCTACATCGGAGGCCTTTATGGCACGAAAAACTCGGGCCCCACGCGGGACACGAAAAAGCAATGACCCTTGGAGATTGGTGAAATTTTTAGTTTCCCTTTCGCGAGACCCCCGGCTGAGAGAAAGGTTTCTCAAAGGTCCGGACGGCACCATGGCCAAAGCTGGCCTGAACAAGGAGCAGAGAGTAGTTGTTCAGAGCGGCGATCCAAAGAAAATCCGGAAATACATGAGCAGCGTCTGGCCGAACCCTTTCATCGTAAAGATCGTCAAGATTATAAAAATAGTAAAGATCATCAAGCTGAGCGACTAGCTGGACACCGAAGGAACGACACAACTTACTGATGATAGAGACTCGAGGGATAACCTGTGCCAATTATGCGCAAGGGCTCAGTCACAGTCGTCGGGACCGGACACTTGGTCGCTGGGCAAGTCACACCAGAGGCACTGGTGTCTATGAAGACGGCCAAGAAACTGTTCTACCTAGTCGGCGATCCAGCCACCGCCCACTGGGTCGAGACCCTGAATCCGACCGCCGAGACCTTGGCGAACAGCTTCCGTATTGGCCGAAACCGGATGGACTCCTATAACGAGATCGTCGAGCAAGTGATTAAGACAGTACGCAAGGGGCTCCGTGTGACGGTAGCATTCTATGGTCACCCCGGTGTCTTTGTTGACCCCTCCCACGAAATCGTGCGCCGCGCACGTGCGGAAGGTTTCCATGCCACGATGCTTCCCGGAATTTCCGCCGAAGACTGTTTGTTTGCAGATTTGGGAGTAGACCCGGGACAGGATGGATGCCAAAGCTACGAGGCCACCGATTTCCTCTTACGAAGGCGCAAGTTCGATCCCAGAACTCCGCTGATTCTCTGGGCAAGTTGGGTGCATCGGCGTAGCCACGTACTGCACCCAAGACATTTGGAGTCGTGCCGGTCTCCGTGTGCTGACCGATGTTCTCCGCAAAACCTATCCCGCTGAACATCAGGTGGTCATTTACGAGGCCCCCCCAATATCCGGTGTGCCGACCAGTGACGGAAACCGTGTCGCTGTGGGAACTTCCCGAAGCCAGCGTGTCGATCATCTCGACACTGTTCGTCCCCCCGCGCGAACTTGCCCGCACAGAACGCAAAATGTCAGCGCTGCTCGCATCGAAGCCGGGCAAAAAGTGACCGCGGTCCTCAGCCGGCCGGTGGTCCTTCCCTGGATCCTTCCCGAGCCACGGGTGAACCGGAACTAATCCCCTTCAGCCATGCCTTTCCTCGTTCTTTCAGGCCGTCGCCATTTATAACCACTTTGCCACCCCGCCATGGTGGGAACACGTGCCGCGCCGGCTTTGGCTGAAGCTGTAACTGCCGTCCCGGCATTGTGCCGTGGCCCCTTGCGGTGGGTTTGAGCAGTTTTCTGGTCGCTTCACCGTCTGTCCTTTGCTGTTCACGTAGGTGCCATTGCTGGTGCAGTTGGGTTTCGGTTGATTCGGCTTGGTATCACTGTTCGTTGCCGAAGGAGGCTGCGATTGTGAGGTGGAGGGAACCTGGAAAGCGAACGGCTGGGATAGCAAAGCCAGAGCCGTGGCGAGAACGCAAAGGGTGTAACGAAGTGAGCGCATAGCGAATCTCCCTCAGGCGAATTCTAGCCCTGTGATCCGTTCTGCGTTGCCGTCCTTACATCGGGGCGCACGGCATCATCGAGGCGGGATGGGTGTGGTTCATAAGCCAGCCCTGCTTTCCGACTGCGGCTATTTGGGGCTTGACAGGCCAACAACCACCGAAACATAATCCCTTCGCAACGTTTTGGGCACGTCTACCCTACCCTTTCTCCGATGCCCGGAACCTCTCCGTCCCGGCTTTTTACATAGCGTTCGACCCACATCTGGAACCAAAGTTCGATTCTCGCAAAGGATATACCTCCCATGAAGCTCCGCATCGGTTGTGTGGTAGTTGGATTCCTGTCCCTGGTTCTGTCTTTGGTGCAACTGACCTTTGCACAGAAGCCCAATCAAACTGCATCTGCCCTGCCCCGACTGGTCCGCTTCAGCGGCACGGTTAAGGATCTCAACGGCAATCCTCTGACCGGGGTGGTCGGCATTACATTTGCGCTCGACCTGTTCCTTGGGCGGATGGTTGTAGCGCATCGTGGTTTGGTGTCGCGGTGACCCATAAGGGTGCCCACGAGTTTTGGATCGCCGGTGGCGGCCATCGCCGTTGTGCCAAAGTCATGGCGCTTCGAGGATCCTGACCGGATTAGTATTAGTCACGAGAAGTCGGCTTCAAGGACATCGCCATTGATCTCCTCGAAGCCCGTTTTCTCGCCAGTGGCGGGCGGTTCATAAGTTATTTGTTTGTAACAACGTCGTCAAGGGTCCGGTCCTAGATCTGGAGGTTGGGAAGACCCATCCCGATTCCGTTTTGCCTTTGGGGTTGGTGTAGCAGAACCAATCCCAGTTAACGTATTCCCACCTCATGCGGAGGACTTCGCTGTGGTTCCGCGAGCGAAACGTCCTCTACGACCGCTGACGTTCCGCAGCCAGTCCTTCGGAACTTTCGCTGGTCACGGGGTGAGATGGAGGCAACGAATCCGGCCCCATCCTCGGGCGCCTCTCGACCGTGCCGATTACCGGAGCGTCGTCCATTCCATCGGCGTAAGCCATGGAGACAAATCTCTGCTCGGAACACAAGCGATCGACCATCCGCTGTTGCCCCGCGCTGAGCACGGCGTGGGGAAGAACGCGAAAGTGACGGAACATCCACAGAAAATACACGCGCTGAAGAAAAGATGGCATCAAATAACGCGGCCCGATAGGGGTTTGCACTTGCACCACACCGTCCGTCAGTTTCTCAATCCACATAAACTAGGCCCACCTGAGTGCTGAGTTTGGCCAGAGCATTTCCGGGGCCGCCATTATTGCACCAAGGTCGGTGCTATGGGAAGGAGTTTTTCACAGATTCCGAGAATTCTGTCAAAACCCGGGCAAGTCTTGCCTGACAGCTCGGCACATTTGGTTGAGTCTCCGGCTTCTCGTCCTGGTTGGACCGGCCCCTGGCACGGGTTCGGCTGCACCAACGATGGCGCATTCGGGACGCGAACCCTGGCGTAGAGCGAGAAGACTAGGCGGGAATCTCCGGCAGTATGTCCATGCGCCGGATTTCGGCCGCAACCCCGAAGTCCTTGCCAGGGCCCTGCTCTACGCGCAACACTCGGGCATGGCAGCACACCCAGTACTTCTCCCCCGAGGTCAGTTCGGGAGGGAGGATGAGAACCAATTCTACCTCCGAGCCTTGCATCATGCTGGTATTGGTGTAGAGGAATACGCCATTCGTGCTGACGTCGCGAGTCTGGGCACTCAACTCGACATTCGTGGCAGTGCTGCGGAGGCGCACCGGCAAGTTGGCGACGACTCTTTGGCGGGAACGGCGATCGATCTTAGAGGTCATTCATCTCTAATTTCTAGTTTCCGGTTTCTAGTTTTCGCTAGTATAGACCAACTGAGAAGGATGCGTTATAGCTGCTTACATTCCCGGGCGGCGCAGGCGCGCTATCACGAGAGCCTGCTCCATGGTAGGAATATGAGTGCCTCGCAGTTTGGCCTCAGCCTCGGCCAGCTTGTCGGACTGATTGGTCTCGTAATAGGCCTGCACGAGAAGTTCCATGGTGAAGGGATTGTCCTGGTCTTCTTCAAGATAGGTGATGGCTTCGTCAAACTTCTTCTGATCCATGAGCAGAGTTCCCGCTGCACCGTTGTAGGAGCTCAGGATGACGCGGTTGTGGCTACCGGCCAGCATGGCCTCGAGTTGCTTCAGAGATTTGTCGGCCAATTCCCGGTTGCCGGCATGGGAGGCGCGCACGGTGCGGTTGCGCAGAATGCGGGACAGTTCCTCATCTTTATCGCCCTTGGAAATCAGGTTGTGTTGTCCCAGTGACTCCTCTGCGTCCCGCAGATCCTTCAACGCCACTTTATCGTCAGTCTGATACTCGGCCAAATGCCGGTATGCCTGCGCTTCCACCAGGTCCTGCTCTTTGGCCTGGGCGGTCTGGGCAATCTCCCGGAATAGCTTGTCCGCCTCGTCGAACTTGCCATCGCGCACCCAGGTCATCGCCTTTTGCATGCTGTAGGTGAGCCGGTCCGCCTCATTCTGAGCGTAGCGGATAGCCTTGTCGTACTCAATTCGCGCCTGCTCTTGGTTTCCCATCAGGGCGTAGGTATCTCCCAAGCCGACCTGAGAGGTGATAAAGTCAGGATCAATCTTTAACGCGGCCCGGTAATGCCTTAGTGATCCCTCAAAGTTTCCCGCCATGCGCAGCAGTTCACCGTAGGAATCGTGTGGGTTCGGTTCCTTGGGCAGCAGGGCAACGTAGCGATCCATGATCGCAAAGGCCTTGTCAAATTGCCGGTTCTGGGCGTCCACGTAAGCCAGGTTGTTCAGCGCGGCGGGAAAATTCTTGTCGAGCGCCAGCGCTTTCTCGAGCAATCTCTGCGCCTGGTCGTTGCCGTCCTCGCCCATCAGCCAGTTGGCGGCGAGATAGAACAGGTGCTTGTCCTTGGGATAGACCTCCAGTAGGTCGTTCATGGCGGAGATGCCGCCGATGAAGTCGCCTTCCTGCACCTTGGCGATCCAGGCGATCATCAACTGCTCTGCGGGGGTCAGATTGGGCGCGAGTGCTTTGGCTTTCTCGCGGGCCGCGCTCACTTCCTTGGGGTCGCTGCTGTTGAAGGCAATCCAGGCCCAGGCCACGGCCAGATTGGGATCGGCCTTCACGGCGGCGCGCCAGTCGTCGTTACTGCGATCAAGATAAAAATTCTCGTAGTCGGCCATGCCCTTTTCATAGAGCATGCGGGCTTCGGCCGACGAGGTCGTCACCGGCATCGAATCCTTGTCAGCCTGCTTGAGGTGGCGGGCATGGAGTGGCGCGGAAAAACATACGCCAACGATGATGAGGACGGCGCAAATGGAGCGACGCATCTAGATCTCCACAACAACTGCTTTGAGGAAAAAGGATTACGACTGCAGCGTAGCATCGCCGGAATCAGGTTACCTAGTGACGGAAGTAACAGGACGGGTGGAGGGATGGCGCAGCGAAGAACAAGGCCCCCTGGTGACGAAGCGACAAGGGCTTGAACTGAGAGCCGCGGCTAGAAGGTGAACTTGGCCACGAACTGGACGCCTCTTGGGCCGCCGCCGCCGAGGAACGGATTGCCGATGCCTATGTCGCCGGTTGCGGTCAGCGCCAGATTGCCACAACCGCGGCCAAATGGTACGCCCCGGCAGGGAGCGGTGACGGCATTGGAGATGCCGTTAACCGAAGGATCGGCGATGAAGGCCGGCAGTTCTGGGTTCGCGAAGTTCGGGTGGTTCAAGAGATTGAAGAACTCCGCCCGGAGTTGCAATAGGACGCGCTCGGTGATAACCGTGTTCTTGAATGCGGAGAAATTCCACTCCTTGAAGCTCGACGCAACTAGGGCGTCCCGACCTAGGTCCCCGCAGTGACGGCTCCCAGCCAGCAATTGTTGTCGCCAGACGGCGTGATCGCCGTTGTGTTTCCAAACGTGCACAGCACTTGGAAGGAGGTGAGGTTTATAAAATTGTACGGAGCGCTTCCGTGCTGGATGGGACCGACCACGTCACGACGATCGAAAAGTTCACCGCCGCCGGAGTAGTCACCTTCAAAGGCGTAATTGAAGCTGAAGGGCTGCCCATCCTGCAGAGTCACAATGCTGTCCACACCCCAGCCGTCCTTCCACTTCGCCAGGTTTCCGCCATGCTTGGGCAGTTCGTAGCCGAGGCTTCAGGTAAAGTTGTACAAGCTGCTGGGGCCGCCGGCCGATTTGGACCTCAGTGCCACCGTTTGCCGCCGACATCTGGTAGAAGAGGTTGTTCTTCTCGTGTACCACGCCGAAGTAATCCCAGCGCATGCCGTAGTTGACGGTTAGCCGCGGCGTCCAGCGAAATTCGTCCTGAGTGTAGAGACCGTGCTTGTTCTCCGCCGTGTGGCGCAAGGCATCGCCAAGCGAGATTCCCCCGCTGTTGGGAGTCCCTTGCAGGAAAGAACTGAGGAATTCGAAGCCCAGCTCGCCGCGGAAGTTATTGTCCTGGATGAGCTGAATGGAAGTACGCCGGAACTCAGGAATGCCAGCGACAGATTTTACGAACGAGGCACCTCTCCGACTGATCAGCGGCCCCAAGCGGCAGGAATTGCCAAGTGTTCAAGAGAGATAGCGCAACAAGTTTCAGAAGAAAGAGAGTGGCTGAGGCAGAAGCCTTGACCTAGAAAGTGATCATCACGCCGCCGCGGACGGAGCGGGCGGCCTGGACCAGATAGACGGTCTGGCCGTCTTGGCCCATGACCGGCACATAGCCTTGTGCCAGCAGATTGCGCAGATCGATGAGCGCTTCCATGTGGGCGGGCAGGAAGCCCAGGGTTGGAATCGGCTGGCGGACGAGAAGATTCAGGAAGGGATCGCTCTGTCCCGGCGAGGCGTTGAACATGTCCACCGGAGTCAACGCCGAACCATTGACCCAGCGATAGGACGCGATCCAGCGGGTGTGAGTGGCCGGCACGGTACCGCTGAACTTGGCGGCCAAGGCGTGACGGCTCTGGGTGGTGATCCACCGCCCCGCGTCCTGGAGTTCGACGTCAGGCTTGGCGAGGTCCAGCACGTCGCCGCAGGCATAATCCAGAGTCGCGGTGAGATCCGAAGAGAGCTTTCGCTCGATCACAACCCGCAGTCCATGCGCGTTCAGAGTGTCGCCGGCATAACTAAACGTGCCCGAGTAGGCGTCGGGCAGCAAGAACCCGCCGGCAGCGGAGACCTCGCCGGTACCGATCAATGCCGTGTTGGCCACACGATCGCTGAACATCGCAACTTGGATGTTGTTCTTGCCGATGCGCCGGGAGAGACTCAGTTCCTGGTGGTGGTCGCGTTCGAGTCGAGTCGCAAAGTTCACCATGCTCACCCGAGGATCGGCTTCGCCCGGCTCCGCAGGCGCCGAATCGAGACCCTCATCGGGGCGCGTATTGGGCAAAGAGGTGGCATAGTCATACGCCACGACGGTGTTGGGAGAGGCGTGCAGGTCGATGGAGCCGTAGGGCCGGAACGCAGTCACGCGCCCCAGAAACTGGATGGTCTCCAGTTCGCTGCCAAACTTCAATTCCAGCACGTCGCCGACGGCGAAATCGTCTCCCGCACCGAGCGCCAGCGCCTGCAACGCAGCATAGTGGAGGCGGGGATCGGAGGGGGCGAACCGGCGCACTGTAACTGCCATGGAGGGTCCGGAGCCGTCGGGCAGACGGTGCGAGTACATGGCGTGCAGAACGACGGCGGGAAGACTATCTCCGTAGCCAACATTTCCACTCAGTCCGACGCGGTCCACGGAGAAAATGGAGCGCTCCAACGAGAAGCCCGTGCTCATGTCCGATCCGCTGCCATACCCACTGGCCGACGAACCGGCCAGGAACGAAAGGCTCGCCTTCAGGTCGTGATCCTGCTGTTCGGCACCCGCAAGGGGATCGTCAAACACGCGTAAAACGGGACGATTCGCTACCGAACGCAGCGTCCACTTCCAGTCGTCATCATCGGCGGTCCCACGCAGTGGTCCCACTCGTATGGCATTGAGCAACGTGTTCAGGGTGATGTTCAGGTGAAGGCTGGAGCCGGGCTGCAAGCCAACTTTTTCGCGGAGGGAAGGCAGAAAGGAAGGCGCCGAGACTTTGATGGAATATAGCCCCGGCAGCAGATCCGTAGCGGAATAGAATCCGGCGCCGTCGGTAAAGACGGTCAGAGTCCGCGCCGCCGAGCCGTCGATCTCTACCAGCGCGCCCATCTGCGGTATGCCCGAGGCATCGCGCACGTATCCCGAAATGGCGCCCGACCGCTCTCCGGCGCACGCCGGAATCGACAGCGCAACGACCACCGCCCAAGATCCGAGATGGCGTAGCTTCACTTCAACCCCCGGGAGATCAAGCAGCCCGTTACTCTACAGCAAACGTCGCTGAAGGATCAATCGTCTGCTTGGAGATGTTATCGTTCACCTTAATATCGATCCGATACACGCCTGGCTGCAGGTTGGCGGCTGCGATTGACTTCTGCAACGTCACCTGTTCACCGACATTCCCCATCGTCTCGGTGGTTTCGGTTTTCTGCACCACCGGTTTGTTGGTTGCGATGTTGACGATGTCATACTCAAATGTGGCCGAAGGCTTGTGCGTCTTCACGTCTACGCCCAGATTATAGACTTGCATCCAGAAGTTCACCTTCTGGTCGTGACTCCGTTTGAAGAGGGCGGGCTTGCCGTCGGCCGGAGCCACGCGCGGGCGAACTTTATTCAGACCAATTACGAATTGGCCGGTGCTCACATCCTTGGTAGGCACCGGCTCCATCACATCGGCCACAATGAGCGAGGAGGTCGAAAGTTTGTCATCGGAGTACTCGGGTACTACGATCCCGCGGCTCCACAGGCCCTTGCGATCGCCGTTCACGTCTTTCACCGCGATCTCGACTTTGTACCGTCCCGGACGCAGCGGCAGCGCCTTCCAATATACTGCCGAATTCTCCGCCGTGCGGGGCAACAGTTCCGCCGGTACATCCACCTGGACAGGTTCCTCCTGGGTTTGCACAATGCGTCCGGTCAACGTGCTCACGCGCATAAAGATATTGACTGTGCCGCGCTGCACACCATCTTTGTTGGCGAAGGTAATATCGCGATATTTCAACTGGATGGTGATCGGCACCAGCACCGTGTCCCCGGTGACCTTCACAAAATCCGTGCGCACATCGAAGGGCATCAGGTTGGTGACGATCTTGGTGTTGACGATTTCTTCCAGATCCTTATATTTAACCGGCGGCGGCGCCTGCAGCTTGGCAAACTGCTCCAACCGGTCGAACTCCTTGGCTGGCTTGGTTGGCGCTGTCCGGGCCCGGGCCCAGCTGTTCCAAACCCCCTCCGGTAAAACGGGCTGTCTTGTTGGACATGCCCATCTGCTCGTAGAGCGTCAAACCGGCGTTGGGCGTCATTTTGAGTGCGTCCTTCTCCGACCGGTCCAGCGTCATGTGGAAGTCGCCGCACATGCAAGTGTCCACGAATTCGATGATGACTTCCTGCCCAATATTTTCGAGATAACGGTAGCGCCAATCTTCGAAGGGGAAGGTCGAGGTTTCGCCCCCGCCTTCTTCCATGGGCCGCTCATAGGTGCCACCTGAGGGATGCGAATCGACTTCGTCAGCAGGACCGTACATGATATAGATGCGGCCTCGATCGGTTTTCCAGCCCGGAATTCCGGCGGCAAAATGCTCGTTGGCATAGGCGATGCGCCGGTAGTGTTCTTCCTTGTATTCGTTCTCTTCGGTGTCAGGGGTGGGGTCGCGGCGCTGCCAGAACTGCTCAATAAAGTTGTCGCGTTCTTCGTCGTTGGAGAGCTGCTTAAAGGCAGCTCTTTCCTGGTCGGTGATAATCCAGACTACGTCCTCGTTCAGCCACTTCTTGTAGGTCTTGCTGAGTTCGACGTTCAGAGCTCGTTTCTGCTGTTTCTTCTGCTTGTCCGATGGGCTGCGCTTGAGCGGATCGATCTCATCCGTAGGTTGCGCCTGAGAGCCAGTCGCGCTGGTGGATGGTGCTCCGGAGGACGGTGCGCTCGACTCGGGCTGGCCGGAGGGAGCCGGCTTGTCACTTTGGGCTCTAGCCGGGCCGGCAAGGCCTGCGGCCACAGCCAAGATCACAAGATACGAGAAAAAACGTGAACCAACCCGAGCCATGAGAGGACTCCTGCCACGACGGCCTTTGGTCGGTCTATTCTAGGCCCTCAGTTGGGCGAAAGCAAGGCTAAGTCACATCAAAAGAATGGATTGACCACCGGAGCCAGCCGTTCGGTTGGACGCGGCGAGACTGCTGCCGAGTTGCCCGACCCAGCATCGAATATTTTAGAACTGGGACCGGGACCAAGCTATAATTTTGGGTTGCTATAATTCTGCATTCGCGGGACAGCGCTACTCTCCGGATTCCCCAGAGTCCTGGCACTCCATTCAGATTGGAACTTTCCTGCCAGCAGGATCGTATCCCAGAATGTGTGCCCGTCACTGTGCGGATTGGTCGGTAGTGATCAGCGAGGTACCTCGGGAGTAACCACCCGAGATCCGAGCGGCTGCTGGCCTGATCGGGCAACTGCACTGGACGGTGACGGGAGTCATGAAACCCTGGAAAAAAATTGCCATTGGCGGCGCCGTGGTGGTCCTGTTGGCCATCATCGTCGGTTTCACGGTCTATCAGAGCGGTAAGAATGTGGTCACGGTACAGACCGGCAAGGTACAGCGCCAAGACTTGTCCGCAGTGGTGAGCGCCTCGGGCGAAATCAGGCCTAAGACGTACGTCAACATCGGCGCCAATGCCTTCGGCAAGATTACGCATCTGCTGGTCAAAGAAGGGGATCACGTCAGGAAGGGTCAATTGCTGGCGCAATTGGAGAACGTGCAGTCGTCGGCGGATGTGAACGCCAATCAGGCTTCTGTGCAAGCCGCCGAGACCGATGCCATCGCCGCCGATGCCGCTCTGAAGACATCCGAGGCCGATCTGCTGCGCGCCCAAGCCGACTATGACCGCAACAAGCTGGATTGGGAGCGCGCTCAGAGCCTGTTCAAAGACGGCTTGATCTCCAAGTCCGATTTCGACAGCCGCAGGAATGCCTGGGCGACCGCCGACTCTGGGCTGGTGCAGGCGCAAGCCCGGGTGGCTCAGGCTAAAGCGCAGAAGGATTCCGCCGATAAGCATGTAAGCCAGAACCAGGCCACGCTCATTCGCTTCGCCGATGTGTTGCAGAAAGCCACCTATACCGCGCCCTACGACGGCGTCATTACCAACCTGCCGGTGCGCGAAGGCGAGACCGTGGTGATGGGCATTCAGAATTCGCCGGGCAGCACGCTGATGACGCTCGCCGACATGTCGGTGATCACCGCCGAAGTGAAAGTGGATGAGACGGACATCGTGAATGTACGTCTGGGGCAGCCCGCCGAAGTGACCATCGACGCTATTCCCAAAAAGATTTTCCACGGCACCGTTTCCGAAATCGGAGACAACGCCATCGTGCGCTCCACCGGCGTGGCCACCTCCCAGCAGACCACGGCGAGCGAAGAAGCTAAAGACTTCAAAGTGGTCGTGACGGTGACCGATCCTCCGCCGGATCTGCGTCCCGGACTCTCCACCACCGCCAAGATCACGACAGCCTCCCGCACGAGCGTGCTGGCCATTCCGATTCAGGCGCTCTCGGTGCGCAGCAAGGCCCAGCTGGAGCAGGAAAAGGCTGCCCCTGGCTCCGTGCACGCTGCGGCTCCAGTGTCGAAAGAAGCATCTAAGGACAAAGATCAGAAAGAGGTCGTGCAGGGCGTCTTCGTCATTCGCAACAAGAAGGCGGGGTTCGTGCCCGTGACCACCGGCATCGCCGGGACCAGCGACATTGAGGTGGTCAATGGCTTGAAGGAGGGGGACGAGGTCATCACGGGCAGTTACAAGATTTTGCGTACGCTTCGTTCTGGGAGCAGCGTCAAAATCGATAACTCCGTCCCCAAGAAGGAAGACGAGACTTAACCTTCACCGCTTTCATCCGTCCAACGGGAAAGCCGGTCTGGGTCTGGACCAGCGGTTTCGAACAGCAGTCTCGGAAAGCAACCGGAGTTCCCGGAGTCGAATCCAATCTCGGAGAACCCAGTGGCACCGGAGCAGGAGAAAAAGATGGCAACCGCAGAAATAATCAGCATGCCCGCCAATACCGTGGCAGCGCCGCCTCAGTCCTGCATGATCGCGGCTGAGGATCTTTGGAAGACATACGACATGGGCTCGGAGCAGCAGGTGCACGCCCTGCGTGGCGTCAACCTCCGCATCGAGCGGGGAGAATATGTTGCCATCATGGGACCCTCCGGTTCGGGCAAGTCCACGCTGATGAATCTTATCGGTTGTCTGGACACGCCCACCAAAGGCGAATACTGGCTCAACGGCCAGTTGGTAAGCGAACTCGACGACGATGAACTGGCGCGCATCCGCAACAAGGAAATCGGCTTCGTGTTCCAGACCTTCAACCTGCTGGCTCGTGCCACCGCCCTGCATAACGTGGAGCTGCCTTTGATCTACGCCGGGGTTCCGACCGGTGAGCGCATCGAACGTGCCAAGGCTGCATTGACGGCCGTAGGCATGGAATCGCGCATGACCCACAAGCCCAATGAGCTTTCCGGCGGCCAGCGCCAGCGCGTTGCCGTCGCCCGCGCTCTGGTCAATCGGCCTTCCATCATTCTGGCCGACGAACCCACCGGCAACCTCGATTCGCAAACCGGAGGCGAAATCATGGCCCTGTTCGACCGCCTGCACGGTGAGGGAAACACCATTGTCCTGGTCACCCACGAGCACGACATCGCCGAGTACGCTCACCGCGTGGTCAACATCAAGGACGGAGTCGTCGAGCGCGACGAGCGGAAGAAATAGAGAATCAGGCCGCTGCATCCACTGATCATCCCCAGCCAAGCGAGGGACCTTGGTTCTTCGCGGCCGCGCTTGTGTTATCGCAAACCCCGCCATCCCTCGCTTCTCTCGGGATGACAGGTCGGCTCGTTGTGCTTCGACTAGAGTGAGACTGTCCCGGCAACTAACTCCCACTGGCGGCACACAGCAAAAAGCCTCTGTGCGAGAGGCTTTTGTAAGAATTGATATTGGATCGCGTTCGTCGATCAGGGCGTCGGGCTTGCAGGTCGCGATGCGGCAGTGTCCGCCGGCGTGGGCGTGCCAGCGATGAAAAAGTTGTGATCGTAGAGATTGCGATACATCAGCCCGGCAATCTCGGCCGCTTTCGGGCCAAACGTGGGCTGGCCGCCCTGCAGGAAAACCACCACCACGATGCGTCCCCTGCTGGTATTCGCGTAGGAGGCGAACCAGCCGAAGCGGGTGCCGGCGTGAGAGCAGGTGCCGGTCTTGCCCAGAATCTCTTCCTCGCTGAAGTTCAGACCGAGCCGCCGCGCCGTGCCGTATTGCACGGCCCCGGCCATACCGTCGGAGATTTCCGGGATCAGCGGAGCGATATCCAGCTGCCGCTTAATGCGCGGCTGAAAATTCGTGATTTCTTCCGGCAACACCGGATGCTGCAGGTAATAAAGTGTGCCCCCGTTGGCGATGGCCGATACCATTGCTCCCAACTGCAACGGGGTCATGGAAATGCCCTCGCCGAACGAACACATTTTGCCCACGCCGCCCAGCTTCTGCGGAATTACCTCTTCGGGATAAGTCCCCAACTGTTCGCCCGGAATATCGTAGCCCGCTAACTCGCCCAGACCATATGCATGGGCGTAATAAGCGACCTTTTCAAAGCCCAGCTTGCGTCCCAGCGCCTCGAAGTAGGCGTTATTGGAGCGGGCTAGAGCTTCCGTGAGGTTCATCCGGCTGCGGCCCCCGAGCGGAACTTCCGTGTCCTTCGAGATCAGGCCTTCGTTCAGCGCGGCCAGAGCCACGGAAAGTTTGATGGTTGAGCAAGGTTGCGCGCCGCTCGACAGCGCCAGCTTCTGATTGACCATGGCCAGCACACGTCCGCTGGTCGGCTCAATCGCCACCACCGTGCCGTTCATGTTGCCCAAGGCATCAATCGCTGCCTGGCGAACCACTGGGTCTTCGCCTTCGGTGACATCGCCGCCGGTGATCCCCTCGAGCGAACGAGCTCACAAAAAAGCGCTCGTGATATCTGTGCCTGGGGCTGCTGGCTGAGGCTCGCGTCAGGGTCGTTTTCTGGCTGCTCGTAGTGTGGACGGCAGTGCCATGGCTGCCCGTGCGGTGAACCGCAGTGCTGCGGACAGTCGTGCCGCGGACGGCCGTGCTGCGGCTGCTCGCCAGATGGCGCATGCGCCGCCGGGTCCGCTGGCTCTCACTCACTTTCGTGGATTTTTTGGGAGGATTCAGCGGGTGCGGGTTGACGTGCGCCGCCCATATTCCCGGCGCAAACAAAAGTCCCCCCCACCATCGCCAGCAGACGAAGACAGCGCGTTCCCAACCTGGACATCTCGCCTCGTTCCCTTCGGAAATACGACTCCCCGGATTTCCTATCTGTTCCGATGCACGAAGCCTGCCAGTGGCCAGCCCTGGCCGATAACTTCGCCCATCTTAGCGATACTACGGGAGGTACACCGTTTCAAGCAACAACAAAGTTGCTATCGCAAGAAACTCTCATTTCGATCTAACCCATTATGGAACAAGTACTTAAACGGGATTACGTTCGTACCGTGCCCCCAGTAACGCTTACCCTTTACTGAAATGCCCCCCGTAACGCCTGCCCTTTTCTGAAAAGATACGGCTCTGTGCCGCAGAGCTCTTCCTCTCTGCATGACGACGCATCCCAGAAACTTGCACTTCTACGCTCGAATCTTTCACCTTCGGCCCTTGCGCTTTTGCCTCTCACATGACTTCGCCGCGCTTGCGCAGAAAGGCCGGAACATCCAGGTCGTCCTGCTCGAAGTTCGCCACCATCGCGCTGCGCATGGCATCGAGCGATATCACTTCGGCGCCCGGATGAGCCGTCGCCACGGGAGACGACTCCGCCATCCTCGACTCTTCCATCCTTGGGTCGGGCATCGCCTCCGGAAACGGCGACGGCGTGGATGCCGGGCCCCCAGGCTCGGGAAAATCCAAGGCGTCGTCGTGCGATGCCGCGAACGAGTGGTGCGCTTCCTGCGACCGG
This sequence comes from uncultured Acidobacteriaceae bacterium, assembly GCA_963714225.1. Taxonomy (GTDB): domain Bacteria; phylum Acidobacteriota; class Terriglobia; order Terriglobales; family Acidobacteriaceae; genus Sulfotelmatobacter. The sequence goes on from CAVQNY010000027.1 coordinate 60,420, forward strand.
GGTTGGGCCCGGCTCACTTCCCGGAACCCAGTGGCGATTACCGTGATCTTTACCGAGTCCTTCATCTTCTCCTCCATCACCGCGCCGAAAATGATATTGGCGTCCTCATGCGCCGCGCTCTGGATAATGGTGCAAGCCTGCTGCACTTCGGCTAGCTTCAGCGAAGCCGACCCTGTGATGTTGATCAGAATGCCGCGCGCCCCGTCGATCGCCCCCGCTTCCAGCAGCGGTGACGCAATAGCCCGCCGCGCCGCTTCCGAGGTGCGATTCTGGCCGCTAGCCGTCGCCGTGCCCATCACCGCATAGCCCATGCGCGCCATGATCGTCTTCACGTCGGCGAAGTCGCGGTTGATGATGCCGGGAATCGTAATGATGTCGGAAATCCCCTGCACGCCTTGCCGCAGAATGTCATCGGCAATACGGAACGACTCAAAGAATCCTGCATTTTCCGCTACCGCCAGCAGCTTTTCGTTCGGAATCACGATGGTAGTGTCTACAGATTCCATGAGCTCGGCGATGCCCTTTTCCGCCTGCGTCATGCGCCGCTTGCCTTCAAAGGAAAACGGCTTGGTCACCACGGCGACGGTGAGTGCGCCCATCTCGCTGGCCAGCGACGCGATGATCGGAGCCGCCCCCGTTCCCGTGCCACCGCCCAGGCCGGTGGTCACAAACACCATATCGGCGCCCTCGAGCGCTTCGATGATTTTGTCCGAGTCTTCGAGCGCGGCCTTGCGCCCCACTTCCGGATTCGCGCCCGCGCCCAGTCCGTTCGTGAGCTTCACGCCCAGCTGCAACTTCACTGGCGCGCGCGACAAGCGCAGCGCCTGCAAGTCCGTATTGGCGACGATGAACTCAATGCCCTCCACTCCGGCATCGATCATGCGGTTGACCGCGTTGCCGCCGCCGCCACCCACGCCAATGACCTTGATCTTGGCATCGTTGAGAGGCTCTTCGTTGAAGCTGATGCGAATGCTCGAATCGTTTTTCATTTTTTCCTGCCCTCTGCGTAGATTCTGTCTTCTGCCATTGACTCAATCACTCACCGGTTCGTTCAGCCCATCCAGTACCGAACTTACTCGGTACCCGGTACTCGGTAGTCACAGCTGGCCTTACCCGACTAACATCGCCTTCAATCTCGATCCCCATCGATCCCCCTGAAACCCGCGCGCCATTCGCGCCCGTTGTCCGTAAGCCACCATGCCGAGCACCGTGGCAAACTCCGGCTCGGCCAGCGTAGCCGGCATCTTCGCCACAGGCGTGGGCCACGACAACCGCACTGGACGCCGCAGCACCGACTCCGCCACATCAAAGATTCCCGGCAGCCGCGACCCTCCGCCGCTGAGCACAATGCCCGCCAGGCATGCATCGAACATGCCGCTCTGCCGCAGAGTCTCGCGCATCATCTCGAACAGTTCGCGGGCCCGGGGCTCGAGAATTTCCGCCACCAGCCGCTGCGGCAGCAACCGCGAAGGCCGGTCGCCCACCGACGGCACCTCCACTTCGTTCCCTTCCGGAATCAACGTAACGATCGCGTTGCCGTGCGCCTTCTTGATTTTTTCTGCCTCCGCCAGCGGCGTGCACATGCCCACCGACAAATCGCTGGTGAAGTGATCGCCTCCCACCGGAATCACTCCCGTGTAAGCCACTGCGCCCTGCAGGAAAACGATCAGCTCGGTCGATCCCGCCCCGATATCAGCCAGACACACACCCATCTCGCGCTCGTCGGCCCGCAGCAACGAATCGGCCGCAGCCAGCGCCTCAAACACCGTGTCATCCACGTGGACGCCCGCTCGATTCACCGCCGTAATCACGTTCTGCGCTGCGCTCGCCGCCGCCGTCACCAGATGAACTCTCACCTCCAGACGCGCCGCCATCATGCCCAAGGGATCATGCACACCGGCTTGATCGTCCAGAATGAACTCCTGCGGCAGCAGGTGCAGCACCTCACGATCCGGCGGCAGCGGAATCGCCCGCGCGCGTTCCACCGCCTGCTTGATCTCGTCGCGCCCAATCTCCCGCGGACGCGTCCCCAGGCTGATACCGCCATGGCTGTTCACGCCGCGCACGTGCGCTCCGCCAATGCCCACGATGGCGTGCTCCACGGCCGCACCCGCCACATCCTCGGCTGCTTCCACCGCCTTCTGAATCGCAGCCACCGCCTTGTCCAGCTCCACAATCACGCCCTTGCGCGAGCCCCGCGACTCGGCCACGCCGTGCCCACGATAGCGCAGGCCGTTGTCGGTGACCTCCGCCATGAGCGCGCACGTTTTGGCGCTGCCTACGTCAATCGCCGTCAAGAAATTTCCCTGCTGCTTCGCCATTCCTTAATTAGTCTCTAGAACCTATCTCGTAAATCGTTTGGGGAAGGGCACGGCTTCAGCCGTGCCACCAAGAGCCAACAAGAACGCGGGCTTTAGCCCTCAGGGATCTGGCGGTTTCCTCCTTCGGTTTGTTATGGGATTCGCTTCTACATCAATCCCCAAAGAACTCCTCGCCCCACGATCAAGTTGAATTCTCACGGCTTCGGCCCCTGACTCGTCTGACTCTTAGCAACCGCCGGACTCGGCTTCTGGCCGGCGCTCTTCGCAGCAGGCGTTGTCGTCGACCCCGGAGATCGAGATTGGGAATGCTTCCCTTCCGCCGGCTTCCGTGGAGCCGCCCCATCCTGGCTTGCCTGTGGATTTGTATTCTTCAGGGCTGCGGAAGGCAGCGGCCTGCCCGTTGCCGCCGTCTTCTTCGCGCCTGCACTTCTTTTCCCCCTTGTCACTGTCTTCTTCGCCCTGGTTTTCGCGGCCGCCTTCTTCGTTCCGCCCGCCGCAGCCTTCGGATCAAGCTTCTTCTCCGTCAGTTCGAATGCAGGCTTAGGCACGTCAGGTCTGGACACGGTAAGATCGCGCGGCCCCAGGCGAGTGACCAGCGCCGCCGGCTTCACTCCCGCCGCTGCCGCCGTTTTCGCAACCGCCGGGCTCAACGCCACCTCCTTTGCCGTTCGCTGCATATCCGGATTCACGATGATCTGGTTGTCGTAGCGCAGATCCACCGACTCCAGCTTCTGAAACTGCTGCCGCCAACCCTGCGCGTGGCTTACGTAGATCTTGTAGCGCCGCAGATAGTCCGACGATCCCAGATGCACCAGCACATCGCCCGCCGGATCGTTCACCCGCACCTTCACGTCTTCCAGATCGGAAAGATCCACTTCACTCAGATCCTGCGAATAGTGCGCCCCGCCTGCGTCCAGGTCCCGCACCATCTCCGCATAGGACTTCATCCGCGGCCTGCGCGTTGAGAGCGGCTCGCCCGGATTCATTCCCAAAATCACCGGGAAGGAATATCGGTGCTTCGGCGTCAACTCCATCAGCGTCCCGCCCGCGTCAATCAAGAACATCCGCGGCCCCACCCGCGCGAACGCCACCGGCGTGCGCTCGTGAATTTCCACCTTCAGGCGGTTGGGAACAAACCGCATCACGCTGGCCGATTCCACCCACGGAATCTGCTCCAATTGCGTCTTCTGCTGCGCCAGCGGAATGAAAAAGATGTTGCGCCCAATGTCGGCGCCCATCACTTCCATGATCTGCGCCTTGGTCACATTCTGCATGCCCGTGACTTCAATGTTGTCGCTCGATTCCACGCGGAAGCGCCACGAGTGCTCGCCGTAGTGATACAGCCCCGCCGCGGCCAATCCCGCGGCGCAACACAATGCAACCGTCCCGGCAGCCCACAGCAAACCATGTGCAGTTTTCTTCGGAAGAGAACTTCGGCGGGCGGAGACCCGCTTTTGCCCGCGCAGAAACGGAGATTCCTCGTCCACATCCAGATCGACCCGACGCGCGTCGTCCATCTCCAAATCATGGAGCCCCGCGCGCGCAGCCTCAGCGCTGGGTGGGTACAACTCCTCCTGCAAGATGGTGGGACCCGATTTCCGCGCCATCAGTTCAGGTCAGTTGTCGCGAGGAATCGCCGAGCCTTCAAACTATAACTTTATTTCGCCGACAGAGATAGAGAAAATGTTGATTCTTTTGCACAGGCAGGAACCGCATTGGGCATCACCGAGAGAACTTCGACTCTGAAGACAGCCGCCTCGGCTGTCCGGCCGGGGCGAAGCCCGGCCGACCCCTAGTCAGGACCTTGGGGTAGTCCGGCGCACAAAAAAAGCGGACGCGGCAGTTTCTCCGCTTCCACCCTTCCAGGAGACAACCCTAAATCGGCCCGCCACCCAGGTCGACCTGCACCACGGGAGTTGGAATCCTAAGCACAGGCACCCGCGGAACATTCCCGCGGGGAACATTCAGTCGCACCCGCGGACAAACCACAACCGGAATTTCTTCCGTATTAAACGCCACCGGAGTCAGGCGCACGCGGGCCAGTCGCGCTTCAATCCGCGCCCGCTGCACTTCCACTCGCGCCACAGCCGCTTCTTGCCGGGCCGAGATCGCTTCAAACCGTGACATTCCCCTTTGCGTCCGGGCCATCTTGGTCTGGAACCGCGCCATCGCGGTAGCCAAAGGGCAGGACACAGTCTTGTCCCGCGCGGCCGCAACGCTGGCTCGTTCCATGAATCCGTCAACCCGCTGCGCGGCCAGATCGGCCAAGACCTCCGACCGCTCGGCAATCCGCGCGGCCACGCCATCCACAGCCCGATGCGCCCAGGCAGCGCCGCCGTCGTGATAAAACCCGTTCCCTGCCAGCGCCAGCACCCCAGCCACCAGCCATCCCCAGCCCTGTGTAGTCTTCATCGCCTTTTATCCATCTGACAGATTGGACGCACCTCGAACAACTCCGTTAGCAATGGAAGATACGCAGCCGGCAGGAAATTAGTTCCCCTACGCCGCTTCCCGCTCCGCGAGCTTCTCCAAGATCATCGGCCCCAACTGCGAAACGCTCCCCGCTCCCAGCGTCAGGATCATGTCCCCCTCCTCGGCCACCGCAGCAGCCGCACTCGCTGCGTCGCCAAACGAACTCACATACTGAGCGCTCCGTCCACCCTTCTCGCGTATCGTCCACGCCAGCGCTTCCCCGCTGACTCCCTCAATCGGCCTCTCGCTGGCCGCGTAAATGTCGAGCACAAACAGCGAGTCCGCGTCGCCAAACGCCGTAGTGAACTCCTCGATCAGGTCGCGCGTGCGCGTGTACCGGTGGGGCTGGAACACCACATGAACTTTGCGGAACCTACACTGCCGTGCCGCCGCCAGCGTCGCCTTGATCTCCGTCGGATGGTGCCCGTAGTCGTCAATCACGCTCACCCCCGCCGCCCGCCCGCGCAACTGAAACCGCCGCTCAACCCCGCGGAACTGATCGAGCGCGCCGCAGATCGCTTCCACGCCAACATCCAGCCCCACGCCCACCGCAATCGCCGCCGTCGCATTCAGAACGTTATGTACGCCCGGCACATGCAGCGTGAACTCACCCAAGTCCTTCTTCGAATAACTCACGCGAAAGCGGCTCAAAGGCGCGCCACCGCCCACGCTGGCAGGGGCGGAACTTGATCCTAACTTGATCAGAAAATCCGACCCACGCTTGGTTCCGTAGGTCACAGTGCGACGCTGCACTTCAGGCAGCAACCGCCGCAGCGGCGGATCGTCGTTGCACGCCACCACCATCCCATAGAACGGCACGCGGTCCATGAACTCCAGAAACGTTTTCTTCACGTCCCGCATGTTTCGGTAACAATCCATGTGCTCACGATCAATATTCGTCACCACCGCAAGAATTGGAGACAGCTTCAGAAACGACCGGTCACTCTCATCCGCCTCGGCCACCAGATACTGCGACTTCCCCAGCCGCGCATTCGACCCCATCGCATCCACGCGCCCGCCCACCACGACGGTTGGATCGAGCCCACCCCCGGCCAGCACCGCCGCCACCATCGAAGTCGTGGTCGTCTTGCCGTGCATCCCAGCCACGGCGATGCCATACTTCAACCGCATCAGCTCGGCCAGCATCTCCGCCCGCTGAATCACCGGCACGTGCCGCTTGTGCGCTTCGAGAACCTCAGGATTCTCCGCCGCGATCGCCGAACTCGTCACCACCACCTCGGCTCCGGCAATATTCTCCGCGCGATGTCCTTCGAAGACCGCAGCACCCAGGCCCGCCAGTCGCTCGGTGACGGCCGAATTCCTCAGATCGGACCCCGAAACCCCGTACCCAAGATTCAGCAGCACCTCGGCAATCCCGCTCATGCCGATCCCGCCAATGCCCACGAAATGTATCTGCTGAATCTTGGCAAACATTGATGAACAGTGCGCCTTTCTGCCTCTGTCATCCTGAGCGAAGCCGAAGGGGAGCCCTTTCCCCGGACGTCACCGCAGACTTGTCGAGGCGTTCCCTCGTCGCTTCTGCTTCTGCGTTTTTTCGGAAATCTTCAGTTAACCCTCGACTCCCGCCACCCGCGCCGCCATCGCCGCAATATCCCGCGCCGCGTCAGGATGCGCCAACTCCCGCGCCGCCGCGCTCATCTGTTCCAACCGCCTCGGATCCCCGAGCAGGGCCGCAATCGTCTCCGCCAGCCAGACTCCCTCCAGCTTCGACTCCTCGACCACCACGGCCGCTCCCGACCGCGCCAGCGCCTCCGCGTTCACTCGCTGATGATCGTCCGCCGCCCGCGGAAACGGCACAAAGATCGCGGGCTTCCCTGCTGCCGTAATTTCGGCCACCGTGCTCGCCCCCGACCGGCAAACCATCAGATCCGCCCGGGCAAACGCCGCCGGCATGTCCTCAATAAACTTAAAGACCTCCGCCGACTCGCCCAAATCACGATACGCAGCCAGCGCGTCATTATAGTCACGCTCACCCGTCTGATGGATGATGTGCATCCCCGGTGCCTGCCGCCGCAACTCGGGCAAGCACCGAATCATCGCTTCATTGATGGCGTGCGCCCCCTGGCTTCCACCAAAAACCAAAAGCGTCGGAACGCCGCCGCGCTTCGCTCGAATCTCAAAGAAAGCCTGCCGCACCGGCACGCCCGTCACTTCAGCATGACTAAAATACTTCCCGGTCTCCTCGAAGTGCACTGCCGCACCGGATACAAACCGTGCCACCACCCGGTTGGCGAATCCGGGCACGACATTCGGCTCAAACGCCAGCGTCGGAATATGCTTCACCACCGCCGCCAGCATCGCCGGACCCGAGGCGTATCCGCCCACCCCAACGACTACGTCCGGCGCAAACTCATCGAGCATGCGGCTGGCATCCCAGACCGCCCGCGGCAAATCGAATGCCGTCTTCGCTCGCGTCATCAGGCTGACGTTCTTGAGCGCCCCCACCCGCACCAGTTGCAGCGCATACCCCGCCGCCGGCACCAAACGGTTCTCTATCCCGCGCGCCGTCCCGATGAACAGCACCTCAGCTCCATAACTTTTCTTGAGTTCGTTTGCGATAGCCAGCGCAGGGATCACATGCCCACCGGTTCCGCCGCCCGCCAGAATGGCCCGCATGAGCTGACTATAAACGATGGAATCATTCAGCCATTGGGAGGTTGAATCAAAGATGCAATGACTCATTGATTCAACGGCTTCATTCCGCCTGCTTCGTAAGATTCAGCAGCACGCCCACGCAAGCCAGCGTCACAAACAACGACGACCCTCCGTACGACACCAGCGGCAGCGGAATCCCCTTGGTCGGCATCATCCCCAAAACCACGCTGATGTTGATGAACGCCTGCAGCACCACCATGCTCGTAATCCCCACCGCCAGATATCGACCGAAAATGTCATCCGTCCGCCACGATGCCCGCATCCCCCGCCATAGGAAGACCGCAAACAGCGTCACCACAAACATCGCTCCCACCAGTCCCAAGTTCCTCCGCGGTCACGGCAAAAATAAAGTCGGTATGGGGCTCCGGCAGATAAAACAGTTTCTGCTTGCCCTCCATCAGCCCAGTACCGGTCACGCCGCCCGTGCCCACCGCAATCAGCGACTGAATAATGTGGAACCCGGTCTTCTGCCGGTCGGCATAGGGATTGAAAAACGCCAGAATCCGGTCGCGCCGCCAGCTCACCTGAAAGATCAGAAAATACAGCGGTCCCAGAGCCGCCCCTAACGCGTATCCGAAATACCGCACCCGCATGCCCGCCACATACAGGATCGAAGCCGCAATCCCGGCACAAGCGACCGCGGTGCCCAGGTCCGGCTCCAGCACAATCAGACCGAGCAGCACCACCACCGGCGCCGCCGCCGGCACCAGCGTGCTGCGCCAGTCATCAATGTAGTTCAGCATGGAACCCGGCATCGTCCGGGCGCGGCCTTCGAGGAAATAGGCGAGAAATAAAATCAGCACCGGCTTGGCCAGCTCCGAAGGCTGGAACGAAAACCCGCCCGCGTGGATCCAGCGATGCGTGTGGTGCGAGCGGTCGAGAAAGAAAACGGAGATCAGCAGCAGCGTAGTCAACCCCAGCAGCGAAAACACCAGCGCCGGATGCTTGTATCGCCGGTAATCCACGCGCATCGCCACCACCATCGCCAGCAGGCCCGCCGCCGCCCAGATCAACTGCTTCGACAAGAACGCATACGGAGAGCCAAACCGTTCCCGCGCCATCACTGCCGACGCCGAAAACACCATCACTAGCCCCACAAACACCAGCAGCATGGTGACCGTAAACAGCCAGCGATCCACGCTAACCCGCTTTGCCATGGGAAGTTCATTTCACCACGGAGTCACGGAGTCAGGAGGAAGAATCGCTGATTGTTGATTCTTCCTTGTTAATTGTCTTGATTCCGGGCGAGATTCAATTCACCCCGGAGTCACCAGCAGTTTTCCTGTCTTTTTCTGTGCCTCTGTGACTCTGTGGGGAAAGCCCTTCACCCCAGCCCGCGCACAATCTCCTTAAACACCTGCCCGCGCTGCTCATAATTCTTGAACTGATCGAAGCTCGCGCAAGCCGGCGCCAGCAGCACCACATCACCTGGCTGCGCCACGGCATTCGCCTTGCGCACCGCATTCTCCAAGGTCTCCGCATGCACAACTTCAACGCCCCCGCTTTTCGCGTGGGTACCGGAGGAAGAAACGATCTGCGATTCAATCTTGCCCGCCGCCGCCCCGATGGTGTACACGCGCTTCACCCGCTGCCGCAGCAGATCGTTGAGCACGCTGTAGTCGCTGCCCTTGTCCTTGCCCCCAAGAATGACGTGGATGTTCGCCGGAAACGACTCCAGCGCCTTGATGGTCGCATCCACGTTCGTGGCCTTCGAATCGTTGTAATAATCCACGCCGCGGATCGTCGCCACAAACTCCAGCCGGTGTTCGACCGCCTTGAAGTCGCGCACCGCCTGGCGGATCTTCTCCGGAGCGCATCCCATCAGCGCGCCTGCGCACACCGCCGCCAGCACATTCTCCAGATTATGCGCGCCCTTCAGCGGAATTTCGGAAACCAGCATGACCTCACGTTGTCTCTGACCGTCACGAAACAAAATGTTCCCCTCGCGCACCCACGCGCCCTGCTTCACTTCTTTCTGCCGGCTAAACCAGAACACCTGCGCCCGTGTCCGCGCCGCCATCGCCACGCAAGTCGGATCATCCTCGTTCAGCACGGCGAAGTCGTCGCCCCGCTGATTCTCGAAGATGCGCGCCTTCGCATCCACGTAAGCCTCAAACGTTCTGTGCCGGTCGAGATGATCCGGCGTGACATTCAGCACCACGGCAACCTTCGGCCGGAACGTCTGAATCGTCTCCAGTTGAAAGCTCGAAACCTCCAGCACGATCACGCTCTCCGGCTTCGCCCGCTCCGCCAGTGAAATCGCGGGTGTGCCAATGTTGCCGCCTACTAACGTCGACCATCCACCCGCCGCCAAAATCTCGCCGGTCAATGTCGTCGTCGTAGTCTTCCCGTTCGAACCGGTGATGGCCACAATCGGTCCCGGCAAAAATTGCGCCGCCAGTTCAATCTCGCCGATCACCGCCTCGCCCAACGACCGCGCCTGCGCCAGCAGCGGCGCATCCACGGGAACGCCGGGGCTCACCACAATCAAATCCTGCCCGCGAAACGTGCGCTCGCCATGCCCGCCAGTCTCGACCGTGATCCCATGATCGAGCAGCGAGGGAATCTCGTTGCGCAGTTCATCTCCGCTCTTCGTGTCGGACACGGTAACCCGCGCCCCATGCGCCTTCAAGAAAAGCGCCGACGCGACTCCGGACTTGCCCAGTCCCACCACCAGCACGCGTTTGTTTTTAAGTTCCATCCCACCCCATTTCCCGACCCTTCGGTTTCGCTCAGGGGCTGGCTCCGTCACAGAGTCACAGAGAAAACCAATGATGGTTTTTTCTGATCTGTGTCTCTCCGTGCCTGCGTGGTGATTCTGTTTTACCTCAGCTTCAGCGTCGTCAGCGCGAACAGCGCAAACACCAGCGACGCAATCCAGAACCGTACAATAATCTTCGACTCCGACCATCCCATCAACTCAAAATGATGATGCAAGGGCGCCATCTTGAAAATACGCTTCTTGCGCAGTTTGTATGATCCCACCTGCAAGATCACCGACACCGCCTCGATCACAAATACTCCGCCAATAAAGGGCAGCAGCAGTTCCTGCTTGATGATCACCGCGACGGTCCCAATGGCCCCGCCCAGCGCCAGCGATCCCACGTCGCCCATGAACACTTCCGCCGGATGCGCGTTGTACCACAAAAACCCGATCGCCGATCCCACCATCGCCCCGCAAAAAATCGTCAGCTCGCCCACCTGCGGCATGCGCGGAATTTCCAGGTAGGTGGCAAAAGTCGCGTGCCCGCTCACATAGGTCAGCACAGTCAGTGCGCCCGCAGCAATCACCGTACACCCGATGGCCAGGCCATCCAGTCCATCCGTAAGATTCACCGCGTTGCTCGAACCCACGATCACCAGCACCACAAACCCAATAAAGGGCAGGAACGCCAGCAGCCAAAGATGCGGAAAGCGTTCCAGGCTCTCGACCACCAGATCGGGATGAAACTGCTTGAGGAACGGCACAATCAGCTTGGTCGAATACATCCCATAGGTCTGCATGGCGATCAGCATCACGGCGATCACAATGCTGGTCGCAACCTGCAGTCCCAGCTTCGCCCGCGCGGTCAGACCCAGATTCCGGCGATGCGCCACTTTGGTGTAATCGTCCGTGAATCCAATGGCCGCAAACGCGCACGTGGCAAACACGGCAATCCAGACGAAGCGGTTGCTCAGGTCCGCCCACAGCAGCGTAGGCACCACCACGGCGATCGCAATCAGCAGACCGCCCATGGTCGGCGTCCCGGCTTTTTTCTGATGAGCTTTCGGACCTTCTTCCCGAATGTATTGTCCAATTTGGAATTCGCGCAGCCGGTTGATCACCAGCGGCCCCACGATGAGCGCGGTAAACAATGCGGTAAGACTGGCGAATGCAGTGCGGAACGTCAGATAGCGGAAGATGCGGAACGGCGGAAAATAACGTTGCAGCTTCAGGAACAACAGCCAGTAGAGCAATCAGCCTCCGTCCTGCTCCGTGATCTCAATTTCCACTGACTGCGCCGGCCCGGCGGGTCTTCCACAGTTCCAGCGCTTTCTCCAGTTTCACGCCGCGCGAAGCCTTCAGCAGCACCCCGTCGCCGTCGCGCGCCTCACCCGCCAGCCACTCACCGGCTTCCTCCGGCGTAGACACAAACTCCGCTCGCATCCCCGCCTGCTGGGCTGCTTCCACCATGGCCTGTGCCGGTCCGCTCACACCCAACAGCACGTCGATCTTCTTCTCCGCAATATGCTGGCCGGCCTGCCGGTGCAACTGCTCTTCCGCCTACCCAGCTCGAGCATCTCGCCCACCACTGCAATGCGACGCCTCACCGCCATCGCCGCCAGCGCATCCACCATCGCCTCCAGCGCTTTCGGATTGCAATTGTAACAATCGTTGATGACCGTGATGTTGCCCAGTCGTAGAACCTCTCCGCGTTTATCCGCCGCAGCCAAACTCGCCAGCGCCCCAACCGCCTCCCCAGGCTTCAGCCCCCGCTCTAATCCCACAGCCACCGCTGCCAGCGCATTCAGGACGTTGTGTTCCCCCACCAACGGCAGCCTGGCGCGTTCGCGCACGCTCCCGATCACCACATCGAATTCCGACCCCTCTGCCCCGCGATTCCGAACACGCTCCGCGCGCACCTCGGCAGTAGCCCGCGTGCCGTACATCACTACCCTCCCTTTGAAGTCGCGCCCAAACTGCGCAACATAGTCATCGTCCGCGTTGAGCACCGCCGTTCCACCGGCGGGCAGCGATTCGATCAGCTCATATTTAGCCTGCGCAATTCCGGCCACCGAATCAAAGAACTCCAAATGCACCGGCGCGACGTTCGTCACCACGCCCATCTCCGGCTGCGCAATCTTGGCCAGCGCACGAATCTCTCCCGCGTGCGACATCCCCATCTCCACCACGGCCACGTCATAGTCCGGCTCCAGCTTCAGCAGCATCAGCGGCAAACCAAAATGATTATTGAAGTTTCCTTCCGATTTCAGCACCCGAAACCGCGTGCTCAGCACGTGCGCGATGGCTTCCTTGGTAGTCGTCTTTCCCATCGAGCCCGTCACCGCGATCAGCGGCTTCGCCCCACAGCTTCCGCACCGCCATGGCCAGAGTCTGCAACGCGACCAGCGTGTCTTCGACGGCCAGCAAACGCATCTGCCCCGGATAGCGTCCCAACTGATCCCTGCGCACCACCGCCGCGACAGCTCCACGCTCCAGCGCCTGACTCCACGAAGTCGTGCCCATCCAGCCGCTCACCCTTCACCGCAAAGAAAAGCTGGCCCGGTCCGACGGTCCGTGAGTCGATCGAATACCCCTGCGCCACTTCCTCCGCCGCGAACTCGCCCGCCGCGGAAACAAATTCGGCGATCCTGGCAAGCGTCAGTTTCATCCCGTAGCCCCGCCCGCCGCGCATTCAAATCCCGCCCTCCGCAGCGCCTCGCGTGCCACTTCGAGATCATCAAATGGAGCCGCCCCCGACCGCGTAATCTGCACTTTCTCGTGCCCCTTCCCCGCCAGCAGCACGATGTCTCCCGGCCGCGCCTCGCCCATGGCCAGAGCAATGGCCTTGCGTCGGTCGGGCTCGACACTGTACTTCACACCGCTCTTCTGCAACCCCACCACAGCATCATTAATAATCGCCAGTGGATCCTCACTGCGCGGATTGTCCGACGTCAGCACCACGAAATCGCTGCCCCGCCCCGCGGCCTCGCCCATCAAAGGACGCTTCTTCCGGTCGCGATCCCCGCCGCACCCAAAAACCGTCAACACTCTTCCCTTCGCTCCCGCGCCGGAAACCAACTCCCGCGCCAGCGCCGTCAGATTCCGCAGAGCGTCGTCGGTGTGCGCATAGTCCACCACCACCGTGAACGGCTGGCCGCAATCCACGCGCTCAAACCTTCCCGGAACGCACGCCAACCTGTCGATTCCAGCCGCAATGGCCTGCGCCGCACAGCCGCGCGCGTAGCCCGCTCCCGCCGCCGCCAGAATGTTGTACACATTCACCCGCCCAATCAGCGCCGAGAACACCGCGATCTTCCCCTCCGGCATCACCAGATCAAAACGAGTCCCGCGCGTTGTGATCTCCACTTTCTCCGCGTGCAGGTCGCCGCGCTCCCATCCATACTTCAGCACCAGCGAGCTGCGCTTCCGGCTGAACTCCGCCAGCTTCGCCCCGCTCTCATCCTCCACATTCGTCACCACGGCTCGCGGCGGATCCGTGCCGCAACCCTCAAACAGCACCCGCTTGGCCGCGAAGTATTCTTCCATCGTCTTGTGATAATCGAGATGATCGCGCGTCAGATTCGTAAACACGGCTACATCAAACGGCACGCCAAACACACGCTCCTGCGCCAGCGCGTGCGAGGAGACTTCCATCACCGCGTCTGTCGCCCCCTGCCCCAGCGCCTCGCTGAAGATGCGATTCAGTTCCAGTGCCTCCGGAGTGGTATGCGGCGCCGGCAAGACTTTTCCAGCCACGTGATACTCAATCGTCCCGATCAGCGCGCTTTTCCGCCCCGCCGCCCTCAGAATCGATTCCACCAGAAATGCCGTCGTGCTCTTCCCGTTCGTCCCTGTGATTCCCGTGATCGCAATCCGTTCCGCTGGTTTTTGATAAAAATTCGCGCTAATCCGCGCCAGCGCCCGCCGCCCATTCGGCACCACCGCCCAAGCCACCCCTGGACGCGGCTTCTCCGCCGCCGAATCCGTCACCATCGCCACGGCGCCCGCTGCAATCGCCTGATCGATAAACCGGTTGCCATCGCTCGACTCGCCGCGCATGGCCACGAACACGCATCCCGGCTTCACCCGCCGCGAGTCATATTCCACACTTCTCACATCCGGGTTCCCGCTGTGCGCGAGGACTTCCGCTCCATCCAGCACCTGTTGGAAGGTCATTGCTCAGAATTATATGGCACGGGCACTGCGGGCTTGTCTTCGGAAGTCACAACTTGAAACGACCGCACGGGAGTGGAAGAAATTGCCGATGGTTCATTTGTGATTGCTGATTGAGAAATCGGACTCATGCGCGGAGGCTTTTCATTCAGCAATCGGCAATCGAGAATCAAACATTGACCAGGGAGCACACAGCAGGCTGCGGCACCGTCCTCAAGCCCAACCTGGCGTTACTAAGGGCACGTTCCCCGTCTCGCGGTTCAGCGCTACATTACTGCCATGTCCACCGGAACCGGCCCCACCAAATTTCGTTGCGGCCAGTGCGAAATGCTCGAAGATCAGTGCGAGTGCGATAAGTTCTGCGCTCTCTGCCAGTCGCAACTTGACATCCGCATCTGCAAAGACGGCCTCATGTACTGCGAACCCTGCCGTTGCGCCTGCGACTACAAAACCTCAGAGGGAAACCGCTCCAGAGAATGAAAGAAAAGCAACCGCCCATGAGGCTCAGATGACCACCGCTTCCCGGTAATCCCCAAACACCCTCCGCATCGCATCCGAAATCTCTCCCACGGTCGCGTAGGCCTCAACCGCCGCCAGAATTCTCGGCATAACGTTCTCGCCCGACCGCGCGGCCGTCTCCACCGACGCCAGCGCACTCTTCCACGGCCCTCGCATCCCGCCGCGCCCGCAGCGCCCGCACCCGCGCGATCTGCTTCGACTCCAGCGCCGAATCAATTTTCTGAGTCGGAATCGGCTTCTCCTCTTCCACTCCAAACCGGTTCACCCCGACCACCACCGCATCCCCGCGATCCACCGCCTGCTGATATTCATACGCCGCGTTCTGGATCTCCTGCTGCACGAATCCGCGCTCAATCGCCTTCAGCATCCCGCCCATCACTTCAATCTTTCCCAGATACTCCGCCGCGCGTTTCTCAATCTCATTGGTCAGGGCCTCCACGTAATACGACCCCGCCAGCGGATCCACCGTCTGCGTCGCGCCCGATTCATAAGCAATCACCTGCTGCGTGCGCAGAGCAATCCGCGCCGCCTGCTCCGTCGGCAGCGCCAAAGCCTCGTCATAGGAATTCGTGTGCAGCGACTGCGTCCCGCCCATCACCGCCGCCAGCGCCTGGATCGCCGTCCGCACAATATTGTTTTCCGGCTGCTGCGCCGTCAGTGTCGACCCCGCCGTCTGCGTATGAAACCGCAGCATCCACGACTTCGGATTCTTCGCCTTGAAATGCTCCCGCATGATCCGCGCCCACATCCGCCGCGCCGCCCGAAACTTTGCCACCTCTTCCAGAAAATTGCTGTGCGCATTAAAGAAGAAAGAGAGCCGCGGCGCGAACTCATCCACATCCAGCCCCGCTTTGATCGCCGCCTCCACATACGCCATGCCATTGCCCAGCGTGAACGCCACTTCCTGCACTGCCGTCGATCCCGCCTCCCGCATGTGGTAGCCGGAAATCGAAATCGTATTCCACTCCGGCAGGTTCTCCTTCGCCCAGGCAAACATGTCGGTAATCACACGCATCGCCTGCTGCGGCGGATAAATATAGGTCCCGCGCGCGATGTACTCCTTGAGCACATCGTTCTGCACCGTCCCCGAAAGTTTGCGGATGTCCCCACCTTGCCGCCGCGCCACCGCCACGTACAACGCCAGCAGAATCGACCCCGTCGCATTGATGGTCATCGAGGTGGAAATCTTGGTCAGCTCGATGTCCGCGAACAACCGCTCCATATCCTCGATCGAATCAATCGCCACTCCCACCTTGCCCACTTCGCCCGCGGCCAGTGCATGATCCGAATCCATCCCAATCTGCGTCGGCAAATCGAACGCTACCGAAAGCCCCGTCGTCCCGTTCGCCAGCAGATACTTGTAGCGCTTGTTCGACTCCTCGGCGTCGCCCATGCCGGCATACTGCCGCATGGTCCACAACCGCCCGCGGTACATCGTGGCCTGCACGCCGCGCGTGAATGGATACTCCCCCGGATATCCAACCTCACCCTCATAGTCGGAGCCTTTGAGATCCGCTGGAGTGTAGAGCGCCTTCACCGGAATATGGGATGAGCTCTCGAACTCTGCCACCATGCTTTGATTCTCTGCCTTGACTGTGTCCGCCATGATCAACACTCTTTCCAAACCCCGGAACCCGAACTCGAAAGTTTTCTCATCCCGAACCGGCTTCAGCCGGAGAGCAAGCTTCGGTCGTATCCCGCAGCACGGAACCCGATCCACCTCACCGCGTGCCGCCCTTCCCCTTCTGCCGAACCCTCCAGAACGAGCTCACCCCAAACCAGGCGAACGTCACGGTGAAACAAATGGCCACCACCAGGCGCGGTAACCCGGCTCGTCCGGCCTGATATTTTGCATACTCGTGCACGAATTCGATTCCGCCGACGGCCGCCATCACCAGGAAAACGAGCCCCGTAACCTCCAGCCACAGCTGATGCGCCACCTTCCCCAAGGCGCGGGCCGTGGCGGCGACGGCGCTAGTCGCTGCCCGCACCGTCCGGCTGCGCTTGGCCTGCTGCGCCGCCACGCGCGCCACCACCCCTAACTTTCGTACAGTAGAAACCTTGCTCACGGCCTCGATTTTATCAGCCTCTGGCGCTACAATGACGCAAACCTGCGTTGTCGACCGAAACTCGTCGGCGGCGGCGGGCATCTAACTCGGCAGTGGTATGTTTTGAGCCAGAGCGGACGGCGATCGGGGGATCACGTGGACCAACAACTCAAGCAGCTCATGAAGGAACTCGGCGAAGCCATCAACGAATCTCTCTCTGACTCCGAACAGATCGCCGACGTCGTCTCCCGCATCAAGGAGGGGGGTTACGACATTTTCCTGGTCCTCGAAGCCACCATCGGCGTCAGCAAGCAGGGCGAAAAATCTTCCGACAAGACTTCCCTGGTCACCACCCTCTCCACCAACCCCGAATTCAAAATCAACGACCAGGATTTGAAGTTCCTCAAATCTCTACGCATCAAGATCGAAGAGGAAAAAGAGAAATAGAAATAAAGATGTGGCGACAGCCGCCTTGGCTGTCTCGACAGGAGCAAGGCTCGGCCGGCCCCGCGACTCAGCCATGAGGAAGGGCTGGAAAGTCCGCTCCCGCCACACCACCGGCAACCCCAGCCCTTGTGCTACCATCTACTGTTTCTCTGAGGCGATTCCATGAAAGACACGCTCGGAGTCCTTCTGGCCGGCGGCGCCGGAGAGCGCCTGTATCCTCTTACCCGCGATCGCGCCAAGCCCGCCGTCACTTTCGGAGGAATGTACCGCATCATCGACATCACTCTCTCCAACTGCCTCAACTCCGACCTGCGCCGCATCTACATTCTCACCCAATACAAAGCGCTTTCTCTGAACCGCCACATCCGCGAAGGCTGGAACATCCTGGGCCGCGAAGTCCGAGAGTTCGTCGAAGTCCTCCCCCCCATGAAGCGGGTCAGCGATCAGTGGTATCAAGGTACCGCCGACGCCGTTTACCAGAACATTTATTCCATCGGCTCCGAGCAGCCCAAGCACGTCCTCATCCTTTCCGGCGATCACATTTACAAAATGGATTACGGCAAGATGATGAAGCAGCATCTCGATTCCGCTGCTGACATCACTCTTGCCACCATCCAAATCGATCTGGCGGAGACCTTCCGCTTCGGCGTAGTCGACGTCGATAAGGACGGCCGCATCAATGGCTTCGAGGAGAAACCCAAGGAAACCCAACTGCGTTCTCCGTGGAACCCTGAGAAAGTTGCCGGCTCCATGGGCGTTTACCTTTTCAATGCCGACGTGCTCATCCCAGTCCTGCTCAAAGATGCCGAGGACCAAGGCTCGAGCCACGACTTCGGCAAAGACATCCTGCCCAAGATGGTCGACGACTATCGCGTGTTCGCCTACGACTTCATCGACGAAAACAAGAAAGAGGCGCTCTACTGGCGCGATGTGGGCACGCTCGAGGCCTACTACGATGCCAACATGGACATCGTCTCCGTCTCCCCCATCTTCAACCTCTACGACCACGACTGGCCCATCCGCACGCATCAGCGGCAGTACCCGCCGGCGAAATTTGTGTTCGCGGAAAAGGAACGCATGGGCACTGCGCTTGACTCCATCGTGTCGAATGGGTGCATCGTCTCCGGCGGCACCGTCAGAAACTCCGTGCTCTCTCCCGACGTGCGCGTCAACTCTTATTCCGAAGTCGACTCCTCCATCCTGTTCTCGCACGTCGCCGTGGGACGCCATTGCCGCATCCGCCGCTGCATCATCGACCGCAACGTCCATCTTCCCGAAGGCACGACGATCGGCTACGACACCGAAGCCGATCGCTCCCGTTACTTCGTCACCGATAGCGGCATCACGGTCGTAACCCGCGACTATTCGCTCTTCGAAAACCCCGTGACGGTGGACTACTTTACCAGCGAGTAGGCTGGCTGCTCTCCTTGCCCTCGGTGGCGGTCGCAATCGCCCGAAATCGCCTCGCCGTTTTTCCTCTGAACACTCGTTCTGTTAAGCTTGCGTCTCACCCAGGCGTGTGGAAGGTTCGCATTTCTGTGTTGAAGAATTTACTCCACAAGAGTGTACTCGGCTTGGTGTTTTCGATCTGCCTCGCTCCGGCCGACCCTGGTTCGGCGTCCTCCCCGGCTGCGAAAAAGGATGACGCCCTGCTGTCTGCCATGCAGCAGGAATTGCAGCGGGCTCACGATAGTCTCGGCAAGCTCGATCCCGCGCCCTATTTCCTCAGCTATTCAGTCCAGGACAACAGTATTGCGCTCGCCATCGGCAGCCAGGGCAGCCTGCTCACCTCGACTTCCAGCCGCCGGCGGTCTGCCGATGTGATCCTCCGCATCGGGACGCCGGCACTCGACAATGCCCACGCGGAGAACCGCTCTTCCGCCATCAGTTCTGGGACCCTTCCGCTGGAAGACGACCGTAACGCCATCGCGCGCGTGCTCTGGCGGCTCACCTCCGAGGAATATCGCAAGGCTTCCCGCGCCTATGCCAATGTGAAAACCAGCACTCAGGTTCACGCGCAGGAAGAGGACACGTCGCCGGACCTCTCGCAGGAATCGCCCCAAACTCACTCCGACTACACAGACTCGGGGGCGTTACCCGACCAGCACACGCTGGAAAACCTGGCCCGCCAGTTTTCCTCCTACTTGCGCAAGTATCCCTACGTTTATAACTCCATGGCGATGGTGACGATCGAGCGCACACAAAGCCATTACGTGTCCAGCGAGGGCACGCAGGTCGTAACCCCAGGCGCCATGGTCAGAGTCAGCGTCGACGCCGAAACCCGCGCCGACGACGGCATGGAACTGATATGTGTGGAGACTTTCCAGGCCGAGACGCTCGAGCAGTTGCCGCCCGAGTCCGAAGTCGCCGTTCGCGTCGAGAAGATGGCTACCGACCTGAAGGCGCTCCGCGACGCTCCCCTTGCCGAACCCTTCGACGGGCCGGTACTGCTCTCCGGACGGGCTACCGCTGTGTTCTTTCACGAGGTTCTTGGTCACCGCCTGGAAGGTCACCGGCAGCGCGGCGAAACAGAAGGACAGACCTTCACGAAGAGAGTCAATCAGGCGGTTCTACCCGACTTCCTCAGCGTCTCCGACGATCCTACGCGCCGCACGCTCGACGGCTTGCCCCTCAGCGGCTGGTATGAATACGATGACGAGGGTATGCCGGCCGCCCGGGTTGATGTCATCCAGAATGGCATCCTCAAGAATTTTCTGATGTCGCGCATGCCAATTAAGAACTTTGACAAGTCTAACGGACACGGCCGCTTCCAGCCTGGCCTCATGTCCACGGGACGGCAGGGCAATCTCATCGTTTCTTCTTCGAAGACCGTCAAAGATTCCGAACTGCGCCAGAAGCTCAAGGACGAAGTCAAGAAGCAGGGGAAGCCCTATGGTCTCTACTTCGAAGATATTCAAGGAGGATTCACGCTGACCCAGCGCAGCATGCCGCAGGCCTTTCAGGTCTTGCCCGTTCTGGTTTGGCGCGTTTACGACCGTCCCGACGAACTGGTGCGCGGCGTCGACATCGTGGGCACTCCGCTCGCTGCCATGGAACGCATTTTGCTCACAGGCGACAAGACTGCCGTCTTCAACGGAATCTGCGGGGCCGAATCCGGTTCCGTGCCGGTGTCGGCCGCGGCTCCCGCCATGCTCTTCTCTGACATTGAAGTGCAGAAGCGGGCGCATTCCCTGAACCGGCCTCCGATTCTTCCTCCGCCCGGCTTTGAGGCACCAGAAGCCGCTCCGCCCGCAAAGTCTGGAGGGCAGCCGTGATGCCTGGGATCCTGCACAGGTGGGCGGGCCGTTCCGCCGCTATGCTTCTGCTTCTTGCCCTCTGCGCGCCTTCCGTTTGGGCTCAGCAGAAAGACCCAGCGGCATCGGCCGACCCCTTGCTGCACGCCATGAGCCTAGAACTGGAGCGCTCCAGGGCGTCGCTCAGATTGGATCAGGTAGCCGCACCCTACTACATCGAGTATCGCGTCTTCGATGTGGATGAATACGATGCCGCGGCGACCTATGGTTCGTTGCGCAGCCATGCGCGTAATCGCCTCCGTTTTCTGCGAGTCGTGGTCCGCATCGGAGATTACAAGCAGGATAGCTACCGCGGCCCCCAGGGCGAAGGCGCAATCATCGTGGTGCCTCTCGACGACGAGCTGATCGCGATGCGCCACCTGATATGGGAAGCCACCGACCGGGCTTACAAGGCCGCCGCCCAGGAACTCACCGCCAAGCAGGCGCAGCTCAAGCAGTACACCGCTCCCGATGAGCCGGTCGATGACTTTGCCCACGCTGAACCGGTGCAATCCGTCGGCTCGTTGGTCAAACTCGATTTCGATCCGCAGCCGTGGCTCTCCATGCTGCAGGACGGCTCCTCGGTTTACCGGGACGACCCCCTGCTGCAGTCCTCGGATGCGACCCTGAAATTCCAGGCGGTCAATCGTTACTTCGTGAATTCCGAAGGCTCCCTTGTTCGCAGCGGTTACAACCTGTGCGAACTGATCATCGCCGAGAGCACGCAAGCCCCCGACGGCCTGAAACTGGAACGTTCCCACGGCTACACCGTGGCTAGCATGAAAGAGCTGCCTTCTGCGCAGGAATTTCGCGCCCAAGCCACCCAACTGCTCGGTACGCTGAAGCGGTTGCGCGACGCTCCGCTCGCCGATGAGCAATACGGTGGCCCGGTGCTGTTTTCCGCCGACGCCGCTTCCACTGTCTTCGCCGATCTGGTGGGAGAGCATGCGCTTGGCCACAAACCTGAACTGGGCAAGACGGCACGCACCACCGGAGCTTTCGCCTCCAGTTACAAGACTCGTGTGCTGCCCGATTTTCTCTCGGTCGTCGACGATCCCACCCTCGCTTCCTTCCAAGGCGAGCCCCTGCTTGGCAACTACACCATCGACGATGAGGGGGTGAAAGGCCAACGCGTCTCGGTCATCGAGAACGGCAAGCTCGTCAACTATCTGCTTGGCCGCGAACCCATCCGTGACTTCCCTGCTTCGAACGGGCATCCCCGCGCCCGAGCCCCACCCATCCGCCTGGACCCAGCTTGGGCAACCTGATCGTGACCGCTTCGGAATCGTTCACACCGGCGGAATTGAAGAAGAAACTCATCGAACTCTGCCAGCAACGCGATCTTCCCTACGGCTATTACGCCGAGACCCTCGGTCCGCAGCGCACACCGCGCCTGCTCTATAAGGTTTGGGTCAAGGACGGACACGAGGAACTGGTGCGCGGCGGCAGCTTCGGCGATCTCGACACCCGCGCCTTGCGCAACGATCTGGTGGCCGCGGGCAACGACTTCTACCTGGAAAGCCGCGCCCTGAACATTCCGCACAGCATCGTCAGTCCTTCCATCCTCTTGACGAACTTGAAATCAAGCGCGTGACCAGCAACAAGGACAAACTCCCCGACTATCCCGCCCCGCCGCTGGTGACGGGGCGGTAGTGGTGCGGTTTGCGTCTTTTCACTCGCCTACAATGAGAAGTGGCTTCACTTCGAAAACAACCGCAATGGCTGCCTCGTCTCTATCTCACTCGGGGGGGAGGTTCTGGAGCGCTGTGGCCCCGCCGCTCCAATTCCAAGCTCCGCCCGCTGCTACAATGCCCTGTTTCACATAACTTGCGGCTGGGCCGACCCACGAACTTGCAGGACTACATCCGCGTACTGTCTTGTAGGTAGTGCTTGGGTCCCAAGCTGTCTCAGCATCCAAGCTAAGTCCAGACTGCGCAAGTCCAGAGTTTGGCAGCATTGCGGCTCGGCAGGTCAAGCTTTCCGGGGAGCCCCGTTTGGAAGACGTTCAGGTAGTTGCGATGCTGGTGCGCCGCTGTGTTGCAGGCGACGCCGCTGCCTGGGAGGAAATCGTTCAGACCTACAACCGGCGTATCTATAACATCTGCTATCGCTTCGCTGGATCGGCCGACGATGCCGAAGACCTTGCCCAGGAAGTTTTCATCAAAATGTACCGCACGCTGGCCAGCTATGACAGCTCGAAGGGAGCGTTCGTGACCTGGGTCACTACGATTACCCGCAACCTGCTGGTCGATCATTTCCGCAAGACCAAGCGGGACCGAATTACCGACTCGCTCGATGCCACATCGTCGGCGCATGAAGACGCGCAACCCCTCAGTGAGCAAATTCAGGACCAATCCGCCCCTCCCGACGCTCACGTACGCAGCCGGGAGGTGGGAGAAATCGTTCACGCCGCCCTGGCGAAACTCTCCCCTGAGCTTCGTGAGGCATTGATTTTAAGGGACTTACAGGATTTTGACTACCGTGAAATCGCAACCGTTTTGAAGGTACCGGAGGGCACTGTGAAATCTCGAATAAATCGTGGGCGGGCGGAACTTGCCCGGCTACTACAACGTACCTATAGGCAGGTGATGTGATGCCAGACCACACCAGTCACGGAATGCAGTGTCACGAGTTTGACCTTCTGCTCAGCGACGCGCTGGATGGCGTTCTGACGGGCGCTCAACTCGAGGGCTTCCACGCCCACGCACGGAGTTGTTCCGTGTGCGGGCCGCTGTTCGCCGAAGTCACGGCGGGCCGCAACTGGCTGAAGGATCTCAAGGAGGTGGAACCTCCAGTCAGTCTGGTCCCCAATATTCTGGCATCCACAACGGGCGTTGACAGCCAACGCCTGCGGGTGAACCTCTCTACGTCCCGGCAGCCTCACGTTACCTGGGTCGAGCGGGTGCAAGACTGGGTCTCGGGAGCGATACAGCCCGTCGTGGCTCAGGTTTGGGCCACGGTCCGACAGCCGCGGTTTGCTATGTCGTTTGGCATGGCGTTCTTCTCGCTGTCGGTGGCCTTGAGCGTACTCGGCGTGAAACCCGCTGACCTACGCTCGGTGAGCCTGCGACCGGCTGCGATACGGCACACGTACTACAATACGCAAGCCCGCGTCGTGCGGTATTACGAGAACATCCGGTTCGTCTACGAGGTGGAATCGCGCGTGCGCGAACTCAAGCGCAACGTAGAGCCAGCTGCACGTCCTGGGGGTGAGTCCGCGCCGGAAAAGAAAGAGCACAAGAACGACACAACACAACAGCCCGAGCAGAAGCAGGAGCGCAACTACAGCCAGACCGACAATCATCTCATTCTGGCCAGCACTCCATTGGTTCCATCGGTAAACGATCTGCCTGTAGTGTCGGGGACCACGTACAGGAGGTTCGTATGAACTGCGCCACGCACAACGACATTGCTGCCGTCGCTTTTTGCCGCACCTGCGGCAAGCCGCTTTGCGGCACCTGCACCCGCGATGTCCGCGGAGTGATCTACTGCGAGCCCTGCCTTGCAGCCCGTCTGGAAGGCACCGCCCCGGCCGCCGGATCCGTCCCGCCGCAGACCACGTATCAGCAAACCGTTTATCCGCCGGTAGGAGCGCCCGTGGCAGGTCCGAGGCCCTCAGGCTCCGGTCCGAATCCCGCGGTGGCCGGCATCCTGGCCGGATTCTTCCCGGTTGGCGTGGGAGCAGTTTATTGCTCGCAATATGCGAAGGGACTGGCCTACCTGGTCATCATGGTCTTATTGGGGTGGGGAACGGACCATACCGGCAGTATCGGGGGCTTTTTCATCGCAGGCGTGATTTTCTTCTGGCTTTTCCAGATCATCGATGCGGTACGCACGGCCCGCGCTATTCAGGAAGGTCAACCGGCTCCCGATCCCATGGGCATTGGGCAAGCCTTTGGCGGCGGCGAAAGGATCGATGCCTCGAAAGTGCCCGTCGGCGCCGTGATTCTCATCGGCCTGGGCGTGCTCTTCCTGCTGCACACCATGGGCATCATGGAACATGGCTTCGAACGTTTCTGGCCAATCATTCTGATCTTCTTCGGAGGATGGATGTTCGCCAGGCAATGGGGAATGATCGGAGCTCACCCCGTGGGCTGCGCTTGCGATCGCTGCCGCCTGCGTAAAATCGTAGGGTATCGTTCTTGTCCTTGCGACCGCTGCCGTATGCGCAAGATCATGGGCCCGGCCATCATGGTCACGATTGGTACGCTCTTCTTGCTGCAGAGCCTCAACATCGCCGACTTCGATCGCAGCTGGCCTGCGATCCTGCTGGTGGTTGGCATTGTGAAGCTGCTGCAGAGTAATGCTTCCTCGTCGGGACATGTCGGCTTGTTCCCACCCGCACCGAACCCGGCCGCATCAGCACCGCCGCAACCACCATCTTCCGATCCGGGAGCCCCGTCTTCTTCCGGGGAGGTGCGCAATGTCTAGCCCGGGGCAACCCTCTGTGCAAGCCCCTGTTCCGCCGCGCCCCCACCGCCGCTCTTTTGGCGGACCGTTTGTCCTGATTGTCCTCGGGATCGTCTTCCTGCTGGGCAACCTGCGCATGCTGTCCTGGGCGCGACTGGGAACTCTGTTCGCTCACTACTGGCCCGCGCTGTTGATCCTCTGGGGCGTGATCAAGCTGATCGAGTATCAGCAAGCGCAGCGCGATGGTCTGCCCGCCCGCGGCATCGGCGTCGGCGGAATCTTTCTGGTCATCATCATCGTCGTCTGCGGGCTCATCGCCACTCAGGCCTCGCGTTTCAACTGGGGCGAAATCCGCAACAACATGAACATCGACGACAGTGACCTGGATAATCTCTTCGGTGAGACCTACAACTTCGACGACCACCTCGAACAGGCCATGCCGCCCGCCGTTACCAGCTTGCGCGTCAATGACGATCACGGCGCCGTCCGCGTCAGCGCCGCCAACGACAACACAATCACGGTCGTGGTACGCAAGCGCGTCGGTGCGGAAAACCAGAGTGACGCCAACAAATACAACGCGGAAACCAAGCCGACGATTACTGCGACCGGCGCGTTGCTAACGCTCGAAGCCAAGACGCAAGCCGCCGGCGACCACTCCGTGCAGAGCGATCTCGATATCTCCATCCCCCGCAAGATGACGCTGCAAATCACTTCGCGCCGGGGTGATGTCTCCGTCACCGGCCGCGACGGCGAGGTGGAGATCAATAACCAGCACGGCGATGTTTCCGTGGAAGGCATCATCGGCAACGTAAAACTGAATCTCGAAAAAAGTTCCGCCAAGGTCGAGCAGATTACCGGCGACGTGCACATCGGCGGCCGGCTCAACGAGGTTTCCGTCACCGACGTCAAGGGTGGAGCTCAGTTCGAAGGGGAATTTCAGGAGAGCGTCAAGCTCGCCCGCATCAGCAAGAACGTCTCCTTCAAGTCTTCCCGCACCGACCTGGAGTTCTCGCGCATCGATGGCGATCTCGATCTTGACTCCGATGACCTCCACGCCGACCAGATCACCGGTCCCCTCCACCTGACCACGCGTTCCAAGCAAATCCGCCTGGAGGACGTCTCCGGCGATGTCCGCCTGCAGGATGAAAACGGCGGCATCGAAGTCTCCATGCGCTCGCTCGGCGACGTTCAGATCGACAGCCGCAACGGCGACATCCACTTGAGCGTGCCCGACAAAGCTGGCTTTCACATCGACGCCCACACCCGCGACGGCGAAATTCAGTCGGACTTTCCCGAAGTGAAGATTGACAACAATGACCGTGAGGCGAAGGCCAGCGGTAGCGTAGGCAACGGCGCTGCTCACATCGTGCTCAACAACGAGCACGACGGCATCGAGATCCGCAAGACCTCTGCCAAGGCTAGTTTGACCCCGCCCGCGCCTCCGGCACCGCCGGCCAAGCCGCCCAGATCTTTGCCGCCGCCCAAAGTAAAAGTGGAACCTACCGAGAACTGAGGGAACCAGGGAGAGAACGCGCCAGGAAGACATTCCTTCCGGATTGCGCGGCGCCAAATGGGTCATCCGCATTCGTTTCCCCGGATGCAGGGCGGTAGCGCGACGGAAGTGAGACGGCGATATCCCAGGTTCCGGACCTCCCACACAGCTACCTGCGTGCCATATTCCTTCCTCACTGTTCACTCAATACCGAAACATCCAGCTCGCGGCAAGACTTGTATCCACTCAAGCCGAGGGTTAGATCGAAATCCGCCAGGAAATTCTGCACCACATCGCGAACCCCTTGCTCACCCGCGATAGCCAATCCCCATAGATAGAGACGGCCAAGCAGCACGGCGCGCGCGCCGAGAGCCAGCGCCTTGATGGCATCGCAGCCGTAACGGATGCCGCTATCGAAGAGTACGGGGATTTTCTGCTGAAGGGCGCGAGCGACTGCGGGCAGCGCATCGAGCGCCGCGATGGCGCCATCGACCTGGCGTCCGCCGTGGTTGGAGACGATGATACCGTCAACGCCGCAGTCCAGTCCGCGCCGGGCATCATCCGGGTGCAAGATTCCCTTTAGCAGAATTGGAAGCCGCGTGTTCTGCCGCAGCCACGCGAGATCGCTCCAAGCAAGTGCGGTGTTGGAGAACAGCGTTGCCCAAAGGCGGATGGCAGTTGCGGAGTCGCTTTCCGGCGGTTCGGTGAGGCGTGATCGGAACACGGGGTCGGTGAAATAGTTGGCCAATCCACAGCCAAGAAGAAACGGCAAGTGCGGATGCTGCAGATCGCGCTCACGCCAACCCAGCATCGCCGTGTCGAGTGTAACCACGAGAGCGGAGTACCCAGACTGTTCGGCGCGCCGCAACATGCTGGAGGTCAATTCGTGATCTTTTCCCCAATAGAGTTGAAACCAGCGGGGACCGTTACCCATGACTTGGGCTACCTCTTCCATGGAACGCGACGACAGCGTGCTCAAGATGAAAGGGACTCCCAGGGAAGCGGCAGCGCGCCCCGAGGCAAGGTCGGATGCGGGATGAAGAATGCCCTGCACTCCGACGGGAGCAAGCAGAACGGGCGCAGGCAGAGTGCGGCCAAGGAGTTCCACTGAGAGATCGCGCTCGGACACGTCGCGTAACATGCGCGGAACGATGCGCCAGCGGTCGAAGGCAGCAAGATTGGCGCACAGGGTGCGCTCTCCGGAAGCTCCTCCGGCAACGTAGTCGTAGGCCGGTGGCGTTAGAACTTCGGCAGCTTTCTTTTCCAGTTGCGCCAGGGGAATGGGTACGGAAAGTTTCTTCCCGGCCAGGCCGAGCTGGTAGATCTCAAACTGCCGCTGCATGCCAAGGCTGCTCCCAGCGGGATTCGGGACAGAGTGCGGCGTATCGGACATCATTGTTCTCGCGATCCTGTGAAAACTACTGCCGGGCATTGATTCTACACAGGGATAGGTCCAATCGGCAGATCTGGAATCTTTGCCTTCCGCCCTACCATCTGCGAAACTAAATTCCACCTGCTGAGAACTGAGAACCGAGAACCGAGAACTGCCCCATGGGCCGCATTCACGTACTTCCCGAGCATGTTGCCAACAAGATCGCCGCCGGCGAGGTAGTGGAGCGCCCTGCCTCGGTGGTCAAGGAACTGCTCGAGAATGCCCTGGACGCGGGCGCAACTCGCATCAAGATCAGCGTCGAAGCGGGCGGCAAGAAGCTGATTCAGATCACCGACAACGGATGCGGCATGGTGCGCGACGATGCCATGCTGGCCTTCGAGCGGCACGCAACCTCGAAGATCAAGGACGCCGAAGACTTGCTGAGCGTGGCCACCCTAGGATTTCGCGGCGAGGCGCTGCCTTCGATCGCGTCGGTGTCCCGCCTGCGGCTGGAAACACGAGCGTCGGCCGATTCGACAGAAAAACCCGCGGCCGGAACCATCATCGAAATCAATGGCGGCAAGATGGCGCGTGTCGAAGAGGCCGGCCTTCCCGGGGGAACGTCGATCACGGTCCGTGATCTCTTCTTCAATACCCCGGCACGAAAAAAGTTCTTGAAAGCGGAGTCGACCGAGCTTTCGCACATTGCGTCGCTGGTCACGCACTACGCGCTGGCGCATCCCGAGAAGCATTTCGAGTTGCATTCGGCCACGAATGCCATGCTGATGGCGCCACCGGTCGCGGGATACAGCGAGCGCGTCTATCAGGTTTTCGGCAAGGAAACTCTCGACCAGTTGATTGCTGTGGCGGCCGTGCAGCCGCTGGAGCACGTGGGCTTGCCGCAACCTCCGCCGTGGCGGCGCAAAGAGGAAGAGAATGAAGATCAAGATGCGGTCAAGCCCACAGATCCCGGCGAGATGCGCCTTCACGGCTTCGTTTCCAAGCCGGAGATCCAGAAGCTGAATCGCAATTCAATCTTTGTCTTCGTCAACGGACGGCTGATTCGCGACCGCCTGGTCCAGCACGGCTTGACCGAGGCTTATCGCAACATCATTCCGCCAACGGTATATCCGGTGGTGCTGCTGTTTCTGGAACTGCCACCCGGCGAAGTGGATGTCAACGTTCATCCCTCAAAGACAGAAGTCCGCTTTCGACAATCCACCCTGATGCACGACTTTGTGCGCGACACCGTACGAGCCGCTCTGATGAAAGCGCGTCCCGCGCCACAGTTCACCACTGAGATTCACGCCCACGCCACAGCCCGCTCGGGCCTGAGGGCCGGAGCAGGAGAGTGGGAGCCGCCTGCTGACCTGGCTTCCGCAGCGCCAGCGCGCGCGCCGTATGAACCTGCGAACGGCGGATTCGCTCTCGAGGCGCCGGTAGCCCCGCCAGTTTCCGCGCGCTTCCAGTTCGAAGGTGGAATCGCAGTCGAAGCCAACGCCGCGATTCCCGTAGCGCGCGGACTGGAAAGTCGCTTCCCCGAGACGATTCCAGACCACGGCTGCGCTCCGGCGCTCGACACACGAGAAGAAGAGCCCACGCTAGCCGCGCTCTCCACCCTCCGGCCGCTGGGACAAATCCGCAATTCCTTCATCCTCGCGGTAAATGAAGATGGATTGTGGATCGTCGACCAGCACGTGGCCCACGAGCGCGTGTTGTTTGAACGCATACTGAGGCAGCGCGCAGCGCAACAAGTCGAGAGCCAGCGCCTGCTGATGCCAATCGTGCTGGAGCTGTCTCCTGCGCAGCAGGCTATCTTTGCCGAGATCGCCGACGAGCTCGAGCACAACGGCTTCGAGGCCGAGCCCTTCGGCACACGCAGCGTTGCCGTGAAAGTCGCGCCGGCGGGCGTGGATGCCACTGCAGTCGAGCACATGCTCCACGAGTTGCTCGATCAAATCTCGCGCGAAGAGCAATCGCTCAACCTGGAAAAGATTCGCGGCCGCATTGCCGCGTCCATCGCGTGTCATGCCGCCATCAAGATCAACATGCGGCTCGAGCAAAACAAAATGGAGTGGCTCCTCGCCGAACTGGCGAAAACCGACCATCCCATGTCGTGCCCGCACGGCCGGCCGGTCGTCCTGCGGTATTCTGTAAAGGACATTCAGAAGGCATTTAAGAGAATCTAGCACTCAGCAGTCAGCACTCAGCATTTAGTCCCGTCGAAGACGTTGTCGACACCACGACCCGTGGCTGGCTGAACGCTAAGTGCTGAATGCTGATTTCATGACCGACCAGGACCTACAGCAACTCCGTCGCGAGAAGTGGCACCTCGATGGCAAGCCCATCCGCACCATCGAACAGGCGCGCGCCTTCGTCGAAGCCGTGGGTTTCTGTCTGATGTACCCCGTGCGCCCCACCATGCCGGTGCCCACATTCATCGGAGCCTTCGTCGGCTCCGACGATCGCCTCCCCACCTGGCAGCACGCCTACTCCGATCCCCGAGCGTTGGCCGCAAGGGAGCTCATGGTTCGTCTTCTGCGCGAGCGGTCGGCTTACGAAGCAAACTTGATCGAAGAGAACAACGCGTTCCTCGTCGCCGCTTCGGTGTTTCCATATTTTTATGCGCTCGTGGGCGAGCGCAATCCCAAGCTGGCGCCCCGGCCGGGACCGCGTTCTTCTTACTTTCCGCTGGCCTGCGATGCCTTTGAACTGATCCACCGCGACGGTCCCATCTCGAAGCAGAAGCTGCAGGAAGCCCTCGGCGGCAGCGTTTCACTGGCCGCGCTCGATAAGGCATTGGGCGAGTTGTTGTCCAAGCTGCGCATCACGCGCGTCGACTACAAAGCCACCGAAGGCTCGTTCTGGGATGTCCTCTACCGCTGGGCCCCGGACGCGGTTCGCGAAGGCGTAGGACTGTCGGTGCAGCAGGCGCTGTCGGCGCTGCTCTCAAAATATCTGGACTGCGTCATCGCCGCCGAGCCGGCCGAACTCGAAACCTTTTTCGGAAACTTCGTGGCGCGCTCGCGCGTGAAAGAAGCCGTGAACGCGCTGCTGGCTGCCCGCGAGTTCAGCTTCGTCCACGTCAGCGGAAGATCGATGCTGCATATCACCCCAGCGAAAGAGCCAGTGATAGCCTCAGCCAGGCCGCACCGAGCGACCAAGTAGGCCAGCGGGTTCTCCGTGTACAATCGTCTCCTCGCGCGATGAACCGCCATTCTCACCCCGACCACTCCGAAGGCAAGCTGATCATTGCCATCGACGGCCCGGCGGGCGCGGGCAAAAGCACCATTGCTTCCCGCCTGGCCCGCAAGCTGGGCTACGTGAACCTGGAAAGTGGCGCCATGTACCGCGCGCTGGCGCTGAAAGCCATCGACCATGACGCGTCACTCGACGATGAAGCCGCGTTGGTAAAGCTGGCGCAAGATTCGCGCATTCAGCTCGAGCCCGCGATAGGCGGAAACCGCACGCTGCTCGATGGGCGCGACGTTTCCTCGCGCATTCGCGAGCGGGATGTCACCGAAGCGGCCTCGCGCGTGTCGGTGCATCCCGGAGTGCGGGCGTGGATGGTGGCGCGTCAGCAGGAGATGGGCGCAGGCGGCGGCATAGTGATGGAAGGCCGCGACATCGGAACCAAAGTTTTCCCCGACGCCGACCTCAAAATCTTTCTAGATGCCGACCCCGTAGTCCGCGAGCAGCGCCGCATGGAGCAGCAGAAGATCAAGGGTGAAGTAACCGCAAACCTGGCCGCCGACCTGCGCGAACGCGACCACCGCGACCGCACCCGCGCCGCATCCCCTCTGCAGGCGGCCACAGACGCGGTCGTAATCGACTCAACAAAGTTGGGAGAAGACGACGTGCTGGCGCGAGTGGAAGAATTGGTGAGACGCAAGTTCGATCGCTAAGCTAGCCGCCGGAGAAGCGCGTGGAGCAGGCCTTCCAGGCGTGCCGTATGGGGTCTCGAGACCTCCCGGCTTTAGCCCCTGAGGTGGTTAACTCTTAACCCTTATCTGTATCCCCAACTCCCGCAACTGCGCCTCGCTCACCGGCGTCGGCGCATCCACCATCAAATCCACGGCCCGCGCCGTCTTCGGGAACGGAATCACCTCCCGCAAACTTTCCGCTCCGGCGAGAATCATCACAATGCGGTCAAGCCCCAGCGCAATCCCTCCATGCGGAGGCGTGCCATACTCCAGCGCTTCCAGAAAGAATCCAAACCGGGCGCGTGCTTCTTCTTCGGTCATGCCCAAAGCGCGGAAAATCCGGCGCTGCACATCCTGCCGGTGAATACGAATCGATCCCGACCCCAATTCCGTCCCATTCAGCACCACGTCATAAGCCAAAGCCCGCACCGCGCTAAGCGGCGACAGTGGATCGTTCAACGACTCCACCCCCACCTCCAGCTTCGGCATGTCTTCTTCATGCGGCGAGGTAAACGGATGGTGCGCCGCGTTCCAACGCTTCTCTTTGTCGTCCCACTCGAACATGGGAAAGTTTGTAACCCACAAAAAGCGGAAGTCTTTGGCCGCATCGCCGCTCTTGTTGAAAATTCCATGCCGCTCGGCATACTTCTGCGCCAATGCGAGACGCAGCAGCCCTGCCGAAGCGTAGATCGCCAACTCCTGCGGCGTAACCTTGCGATGCTCGGAAACCACAGCCTGCGGCCCGGCCTGAGACGACCCGGCAGCCAGCACGATCAGATCGCTCTGTTCCATGCCGGTCTTCTGCGCGATCGCTGCCGCCGCTTCAGGAAACTTGTTCCCCATGCGCTTAAAGTCTTCAAAAATCTTCGCTCCGCCCTTGGAGTGGAACATCGGCTTGATGTCATCCCGCTCTTTGCGCGAAAGCTCACCCACCTTCGGAATACGAATCGCCACCACCGGCAAGTTCGCATTCACTCCCAGGTCCTCGAGATTCTCCGGCGAAAAGCATTCCCGCACATCGGCCATCGCCGGCAGCCGTAAGTCCGGCTTGTCGATGCCATACAGCCGGATCGCCTCGTCATAGTCCATGCGCGGAAACGGCGTCTTGATGGCAAACCCCGCCGCGGCAAACGCCGCCGTAAGAAATCCCTCCACGACTTCCCAAACCTGCTCCGGCTGGGGATACGACATCTCCAAATCGATCTGGGTAAACTCCGGCTGCCGGTCGGCCCGCAAATCCTCATCCCTGAAACAGCGCACGATCTGAAAATATTTGTCGAACCCGGAAATCATCAGGATCTGCTTGAACAACTGCGGCGACTGCGGCAGCGCGTAGAACGTCCCCGGCTGCACACGGCTCGGTACCAGGTAATCGCGCGCGCCCTCCGGCGTTGACCGTGTCATGAATGGCGTCTCAATCTCAAAAAATCCCTGCCCCGACAAATAATCCCGGATCGCCTTCGCCACCTTGTGGCGTAGTTCGATATTGAACTGCATCCCCTCGCGCCGCAAATCGATGTAGCGATATTTCAGCCGCGTCTCTTCATTGGTCAGCGCCGTGTCCGAAGGCAAGAATGGCGGCAGCTTCGACTCATTCAGAATGCGTAGCTCCTCCGCCACCAGTTCCACTTCCCCGGTCGCAATGTTGTTGTTCACGGTGCTCGCATCGCGCCGCTTCACCGTTCCGGTCACAGCGATCACGTACTCGTTGCGCAGAGCCTCGGCTTTTTCGTGGATCGCCGCGTCGCGCTCCGCGTTGATCACCACCTGAGTCACCCCGGTGCGGTCGCGCAGGTCCACAAAAATAAGGCTGCCCAGGTCGCGCCGCTTGTTGACCCACCCCATGAGCACCGCCTTTTTGCCAGCGTCGGAAGCGCGCAGTGCCCCGCACATATGCGTTCGTCGTAGATCGCCTAAAAAGTCGAGCAAGCTGTGTCCTTACCGTGAGAAATGCAGCGGAACGCCGAATCAGGGATTATAAACGGTGGGAGAACCACCCTTCTCATCCCGAACGAAGTGAGGGATCTTGGTTTCCTGGTACCGAGTTGACAGCAGACGTCGATTTTGGGTGGCGCAGCGCTTCAAGCGCCGCGATCGGTGCCTGCCATCACTGCCGCTTTGGCCCCGAGGCCTGCGAGAAATTTACTTCTTGCTCGCCTTCCCCTCCATCACCGTCGACCACTTCGTTCCATCCTGCGACATATCAAACACGAAGGTATATGACGTCGCCGACGTCACCTGGACCGTGAACCGGCCCTTCATGGTCGCGCTGGCCATCTTCCCATCGCTCGTCCAGGTCCACGTGTCGCCATCCACCGTGCCCTTGGAGTCTTCGAACTCGCCAGAGCTGTTGAACTCGCGGTAGGTATAGGCTTTGTCGTCGGCGGAATATCCCATCACCGACAGTCCCACGCCGTTGCCCATCGTGCTCTTGTAGTCCGAGTGGCACACCAGGTAAAAGCCGCCCTCCATCCACTCGCATTTTTCGTTTTCCGTCATCGTTCCGCCCGGACCCATCATTCCCGGCTTCATGGTGCCGTCGAGCGTCCACATCCCCAGGAACACGTCCAGCTTCTTGAGTTCCGGCCCCGGCTTCGGAGCCGCCGTTTGTGCCATCGCCGCCGCCGCGAACATCAACGCCGCCGCCAAGATCATTCCCGCTGGTTTCATGCGCGTCTCCTTAAATGTCTTCTCCCGCTTGTGTTTTCTGGCACGCGGATTCTAGCCGCCCCGCCCATCGAGTCAACGCGATATGGTCGAGCGGGAAGCGAATTTTACCTATGGTTACGAATTCTCCGCGCCAACTCCCCGCGCGGCACCGAAACCTGCTCTCCCGTAGCCAGATTCTTCAGGGCGAACGCATCCACCCTCACTTCATTTTCGCCCACGATCAAAATGTAGTTGGCTTTCGCCTTGGTCGCCGTCTCAAACGATTTCTTCAGCCGAAAGCTCTCGTCTCCCAAATCCACAACCAAATCATGGCGCCGCAACTCGCGCGCCAGTCGCGCCGCTTCGCCATTCATGCCCGCGCCCAGCGGAGCCACATACACATCCGGCTTCCGCACCACGCCCTCAGCCGAAGCCGACTCTTCGAGCGACATCACCAGCCGGTCTTCCCCAATCGCAAACCCAATCCCCGGAGCCGCCGGCCCACCCAGCGCCTCCGAAAGCCCGTCATAGCGGCCGCCGCCCAGAATCGCGTTCTGCGCCCCCAGCGCCCCATGCGTAAATTCAAATGCCGTCCGCGTGTAGTAATCGAGCCCGCGCACCAACCTGTCGTTCAAAATAAACGGCACGCCCACGGCTCTTAAAATCGTCTGAACCTCGTCAAAATGTTTCCGGCATCCCTCATCCAAAAACTGGCTGATACGCGGCAGCGTCTCGATGATCGGCTGATCCTCCGGCACCTTGCAATCGAACACGCGCAGCGGATTCGTCACTGCTCGCCGCTGGCAATCCACGCACATCTTGCCCACCACCGGCTCCAAAGCCTTGCGCAGTGCTTCATTAAACCTCGCCCGATCCTGTTTACAACCGACGGAATTCAGCTCCAGATTCCATCCCGCAATCCCCAACCGGTCGAGTAGCGTGGCCAGCATCTCGAGCAACTCGGCATCGCGTGCGGGAGAATCGCTGCCCGCCGATGCCGGGCCGATGACTTCGGCGTCGATCTGATAAAACTGACGATAGCGGCCTTTTTGCGGGCGTTCGCGCCGGAACATCGGTCCGATGCAATAAAGCTTGTTCAGTCCGCGAGCACCGAGTTTGTGCTCAATGTAGGCGCGGACGATGCCGGCCGTGGCCTCGGGGCGAAGAGTCAGAGATTGTCCCTTATCGCTCTCCGCCCGCCCGCGATCCTCCCACGTATACATCTCCTTCGCAACAATATCGGTCTCTTCGCCCACGCCGCGCGCAAACAACTCCGTCGACTCGAAAATCGGCGTACGAATTTCCTGGAAGTTGTAAGCGCGAAAAACATCCCGCACCGCCGACTCCACAAAATTCCACAGTCCCGTCTCCGGCGGCAGCAAATCCCGCGTTCCTCGCACCGCTTTAATCATGTCCGTTTCAGTCGTGGGTGGTTAGTCTTTGGTCGTTGGCCAACAGCAATTGGCAATTAGCCTGTAGCTCCGAACGCATCTGCCGGAATTTGCAAACATCCGTGATGGCTAAATCCTAATTGCCAACCGCTAACCCCTGTTCGCTCGGTACTCGGTACTAGCTATTAGCTACTTGTCCCGCAAATACTCCTTCGTATACGCCAAGTAATTCTGCGCATACCGCATGATCGTCTCATCCTCACCCACATCCAGTTTCCTCCGGAACTTCCCCGGAGACCCCATCCACACCGATCCCGGCTCCACCACCGTCCTCTCCGGAATCAAAGTCCCCGCCGCAATAATCGATCCCGCCCCAATCTTCGCGCCGTTCAAAACAATCGACCCCATCCCGATCAGGCACCGGTCCCCCACCACGCACCCATGCAGGGTGACCGAATGCCCCACCGTGACATACTCGCCCAGTGTCACGCCATACTGATTCTTCATCCCATGCAGCACGCTGCAATCCTGCACGTTCGAATGCGCCCCAATGCGGATCGCGTACACATCCCCGCGCAGCACCGCATTCATCCATACCGACGCATGCTCGCCCAGCACCACGTCCCCAATAATCTGCGCCGACTCATCCACGTAACAAGTCTCAGGAATCACCGGCCTTATGCCTTTAAACGATCGAATCATAATCTTCGTATGGCTCCGAAAACGCTTGTGTCATCCTGAAACGGGCGCTGTTTGCCCGCTGACGGACCTATGAAACTTGCCGCCACCACCCTACTGCTGACGCCCAGGGAACACTGAACATAGCATGCTCCCACGCCTCTCGGTAAAGCAAAATTCCCACGCTGGAACTGGTTCCAAGAAGAAACCTGTGACGTCACTGCATTCTTCGCCCTATCCATGCTAGGCCTGAAACTGATCTTCTGAGAAATCTGGAAGCTCTGCTCGTGGGGAGCGGACACTGCTGTCCGCTAACGGCCTGCGGTATCGAAGATGCATAGCGTGAGTCCGAGGAGAGCGATGTGGGGACAGCCGCGTCGGCTATCCTGCGAGCAGCGCGAGCAAGCCTAGGCACATAATTGTTGGGAATTCTGGCAGTGGGCGGTTTTGAATTTAGTTCGCGTGCTTACGTTTTCGCCGCAGAGTTTCCACGGTCAGGCCGGCCAGGGCATACGTCGCAGCATTCGCAAGAATCGCCCAGCAGACGCCAAGCGGAAAATGAAAATACAAACTGACCAACACAACTGGGCAAGTTAACCGGGCAAGAGTCCACATCGCCTCGGCGGAAGCTATCGGAATTGGGGCCGTTGGAAAAAGATAAAGTGCCCAGAAGCCCGCAACCAGAAAGCCTGCTCCCGCCCACATTGCAATTCTGTAATTCATGTTCAAAACCGCCCACTACGATTGCGGGGGGAAGAATCAAGCCGACCCACTGTGCCGTGTGACGGGCCGAGAATGAACCCGTCTCTAGACGTTGGGAACCCGCCGAGACCCTTTAGGCATCTCCGCATGGCGGAGCGTCGCACACCGGATCCTAGTTCGAGTCGAGTCCCCGTTCATTCAGCATTGGTTCAAAAATCGGTTACCGCCATCACCAACCTCGCAGGCCGGCTTTCACTCTGCATGCTAGGAGAACTCCCCCTGGATTAGCAATAGGGCAGCCGCAAATAGTTGGCAGCGCACTTGCAACCAAAGTAATCCCATCATTGCATTCCGCCCTTGCAATCCGGCTCGTCCATGTTGTCAACCGGTGTGGGGACGGCTGTCTCGGCCGTCCAGCTAAGCGCAACGCGGCGCTCTGGGAATCACCACCACATTCGACTGGAAAGTTGTTTCTTGCTATAGAGCGCCCGCCTGCAGCGCTAACCACAAAAATGTGCCCCGGACCGTCCCCAGCTATCCCGCCTTGCGGTTCTCGCCCAACACTTCATCCAGCGCATCTGCCAGTAGATGCGCTCGCTTCTGGTAATCGGTTGCCCCGCTGTCCTGCTTCCGCTTCAAAAGATGGTATTCGTCGGCAATGTTCAGCGCCGCCAGCACCGCCAGCCGCACTGTATCAATCGTGTTCGTAGCTTCGGCCACCGCCCGCATCTTCGCGTCCACGTACTCCGCCAGCTTCAAAATGTATTCCGGATCCGACCCTCGCAGGTTGTAGGCCTGATCAAAGATCTCCACCCGCACGCTGCCACTCTGCACGTCCTTCAATGTCGCTTCCTTAGTAGCCGTAGCCATAACCGTCTTGCTCCTGAACCCCACCGCAACTCATTGTCGAGCGAAGTCGAGGAACCTGCTTTCAGCGTCCATCTCCTCCACCCTCGCCATTCATCCGGCACACTAAAATCTGGCGAAGCCTGAGAGCTAGCAGCAAGCAGCTAGCAGCGCCCTTAGCTCGCCCGCTCCTCCGCAATCGACTCAATCTGCTCCAGCATCTTTTCCACCCGCCCGCGAATCTCTTCCCGCTCTTTTCGCAACTGCACCGCCTCGCGCCGCAACGCGGCCAACTGTTCGTCACGTTCCTCCAGTTGCTGCCGTACGCGCTGGGCATCGCGTTCGGCTACCGCCTGCGCCTGCCGCGCCGCTTTGTACATCTCGATAGTGCGGTAAATCTTCTCTTCCAGCGCCTGAAAATCGTCCGCTGGAACCTGCTCCGTCACCTGTTCCGCCGCATTCAACGCCATGAGTGCTTTCCTCGGAAAAACTTCAAAGTTTCCCGCAGTATACTCCACCTCCCTGTGGATCAAGCATCGCGCGCCGGTGGATCGTCATCCTGAACAAGCGTTCTTTGTGCAGTGCGCGAAGCAGCCTGCCCTCAGCATGCGTAGCGCAGCCGAAGGGTCGCACCCTTTACGACGCAATCATCGGGCATTCGGCTGGCTTCCTCTTCTCTTTCCCTTTGCCAATTGCGCCACGGTAACCACGAAATTCGCTATAATCCCCGCATGAAACATCTTGGCTTCTCCCCGATCGCCCTCGCCGTGCTTGTAGCCCTCACCGCTCTCCCCAGCGCAGCCAAAACCAACGTTGAACTCAAAGACGCCCAGGGCAAGGACGTAGGCACCATCACCCTGTGGCAGCAAGGATCCGGCGTCGGCCTCCAGCTTCACCTTCACGGTCTTCCGCCCGGCGAGCACGCCATTCACTTCCATCAGAGCCCCAAATGCGATGCCCCCGATTTCAAATCAGCCGGCCCACATTTCAATCCCGAAGCTAAGCAGCACGGATTCGAAAATCCCGAAGGCCATCACGCCGGTGACATGAAGAATTTCACTGTCGACCCGCACGGCAAAGCCGATCTGAAGCTCGAGGACAACGACGTAACCCTCAGCGATGGCGCCCACTCGCTCTTCAGCAACGGCGGCACCGCGATCGTCATCCACGCCCAAGCCGACGATTACAAAACCGATCCCTCCGGCAACTCCGGCGACCGCATCGCCTGCGGAATAGTCACAAAGTAGCTCCGGAATTCGTTAGCGAAAGGGTTTGCGGCGAGGGCACGACTTCACGGATGCCGTTTGACCCTACATGCAATGGGGCTTCAGCCCTGCGGTTCATTTCGCGACCGCAACTTCTTCAGCTTCTCCGCCGCCGCATCCAGCGTCTCAAGTTTCTTGCAAAACGCAAACCGTGTGTGGCTCGGCGATTTTGTTCCTGAGTCCTTCTCCGCAGACGAAACTAACCGACGGCTACGCCGCCGTAGGAAACATTGAGCCAGACACTTCACCTACATTGCAGCTCAAGACGGCCGGGGGCCCATCTCCGGAACACAGCGCCGGAGCTAACCAGGAGCGCGACGCCAGCTTTCAAGCACACGATCAATGTCGTCGCGAACTGTGTCTCGGGCATCCATGCGGTCAAATCCCTTCATTAGAAGGCGATCGTATTTTGTATGCCTGTGGCGGATGGATGCCACCACCGCGGCTCGTAACGATTCTTCCTCTAGCGCTCGCCCGGAGGCGGTCCGACCCACTCGGCCGCTGCCTCGAACCGACGTATGCGCTGCAATGGCCTGCGCCTCCTCAGGCGGGCAGCCTGGAAACATCTGCCGAATCGATTCGGCCATTCGCATCGCGAGAACC
This sequence comes from uncultured Acidobacteriaceae bacterium, assembly GCA_963714225.1. Taxonomy (GTDB): domain Bacteria; phylum Acidobacteriota; class Terriglobia; order Terriglobales; family Acidobacteriaceae; genus Sulfotelmatobacter. The sequence goes on from CAVQNY010000027.1 coordinate 100,404, forward strand.
TGATCCTGTTTATCGCGATAGATCTCGGCCCGCTCGCGCCGGACACTGCGCTGCTCAGCATCGGCCGAGCACTCAGCCTCGGCCTGCTCCAGTGCAGATTCTTCGACCAGCACTCCCTGGCGTTCGTAGCGCTTGCGAGCCCTGCTAAAGCGAACCACCACGGCGGAAAGTGCGCTGTGCTTCCGAGCCCGTCGAGTCAGAGCGGTGTCGCCTCTGGGCAGGTAAACCAAATGGTCAAGATCGGCACAGGTGAGGCAAAGCGGTCGTTTGCCCTCCATAAATAGGAAATCGCCGCCCAATAGCTCCTTTCCGCAATCGGCGCACTTCGACTCCCGGAGGATGTCGAACACAACGAGGTCCTTCGCTTCTGACGATTGAGGATCGGCTGAACCTGGTTTCATGTCACGCGTTCTTGCGCTTTGCTCCGCTCAGTCCGCCATTTACCCGAGAGATCTGGGTGAGGTGACTGTGCGACGAGCAGAGATGCCGCTAGGCAGAAAACCGAAACGCCAGGAATCCGCATGGTACCTGCACCAGTTCGTAGACTGCGACATTCACTTGCCGGTCTTCCGTTCGGCTGATCTGCACAGGCGGACAACTATCGTAACATCGGGATTACGGTGAAATCACCGGCGGCCAAAACGCGAAGTCGCCGGTTTACCGAAGTCGGCGTAAAGCCCCTGCCTTCAGGCCTGGGGATATAAGCCGACGGTTTTGTTCTTGCTTTTGCTCTTGGTTCCGGTATCTGATTGTGACTTCTGTGACTGGATCTGTGACTGGCTCCTTTCTGTAACAGTGGTGCCAGGATTAAACGTGAGTTAAGCCGGGTTAAGATCGCTAGCTGTGGGCGTAAGCTGGAAGCCGAGGCTTCTGGCGGCAGCCGTCAGGCTTCGTAAGCGAGCATCCTGATAGCGCTTTTCGTAGGCGGCTGCTCCCTCATCCACATAAGGCTGCCCCCAACGAAGCAGGCGGTAGATCAGGGTGGCCAGCTTCCGTGCGGAAGCGAATACGGCCACGTCTGCCCCGTTGCGGCGCGCGATTTGGCGGTAGTAGGCCCCCAGCGCCGTCTGGCTGTGGCGCAGCGATAACGCCGCCATCCGTAGCGCTCCAGCGACACGCGTACTCGCGCTGCCTCGTTTCTTTTTCTTCACCGGCTTGCCTCCGCTGGTCGGCCGGTGCGGAGCCAGGGTAACGTGCTGGACGAACTGTTTCTCGGTGGGAAACCGGCTCAAGTCGGGACCGTATTCGCTGAGTACGGTTTGCACCGTTTCTACGCCAATGGCATCGATGCCGGTCAGATCCACTCCACTCATCCGGTACAATGCCTGACGCAGAGGCTCTTGCCCCCTCTTCTGGATGGCGTTGGCCTTGTTCGGGTTGTTTGATTTCGGTGGCTGTTGCCCGCGGCACTCCTCCCGCTCCATCTCCTCCAGCATGCGCAGAATTTCTTGCTCGTGATCGGCGATCCGCTCCTGAATCGCGTCGTACATTTTCAAAGCTTGCTGCAAGCTGAACAGGTGGTCGGCTCGCCAATGCCCGCTCAGTTGTTGGGCAATTTCCTGCTCGCTCTTGCGGCAACGCCGATCCCGCAACTGGGCTAGTTTCTGCGCATCCCGCTCTCCCCCAACGATGGCTCGGATAATAGCCAACCCCGTCACGCCGTCGATATCCGATACCGCCCGATGCACTCGTACATTCATCTGGTCTAGGCTCTTCTGCATCCGCCGCAACCAATCCCCCGCCTCCGCCAGCAAGTTCCCTTTATCCCGCACCAAGGTTCGCAGCATGCACACCGGTTCGTTGGGCCGGAACGAGCCGGTCAGCAGCCCGCAACTGTGCAGACGTTGGATCCACTTACAATCCACTCGGTCGGTTTTCTTTCGCCCAGGCACGCGTGCCAACTCGTGGGTATTCACCAGCACTACTTCGAGTCCCTGCCTCTCCAAAATCTCGTGTGGCGGTATCCAGTACACTCCCGTACTTTCCATCGCCACCGATTCCACGTTCCTCTGCTTCAGCCACTCCGCCATCTTTTCTAACTCTGGCGTGGTGGCCCCGAACGGTTCTACCTCTCGACCGGTTCCATCCTTGTTCGGAGCACACACCCAATGTTGCGTGCTTCCTAGATCGATCCCGGCCACGTTGCGTCGAATCACGGGCAGCCCTTCCACCTCGACCTCGTTATCGGGCTGCTTGCTTTTGTCGCGACTGATCTGCATTCTGCTATCCGCCTTTCTGAACACGACAGCCCGGGTCGGCCAAACTGGGATTCTGGTCTAGGGGAGAGCACGGAGCCTCGCCAATGTTCAATCGCCTTACCGGAGCCATGCTGCTCTAGGGGCATACGCACCAATGGTAAAAGGGCTTTAACTGCTGTCCTGTTCTCTCGCAGCATACCTCCGCGACGAGCCGTAAGTCACAGACCGTTCAATCCGGCACCGCCGGTGGCAAGGCTGCTCTGTGACTTCTTTCCTGTTCGTTTGACATCAAGCACTTACAGGAGTGAGTTGGTAGCCAAGGTCTTTGGCCGTGGCCGCCAAGTGACTGATGCGCTGCTGGCGATAGCGGTTTTCGTAGGCCGCTGCACCTTCGTCGACATAGGGCTGGCCCCAGCGCAGGAGCCGGTAAATTAGAGTCGCCAACTTCCTCGCGGTTGCAAATACGGCTATATCTCCGCCGCGGCGTCGTGCGATTCTGCGATAGTACGCTCCCAGGGCGGTTTGGCTGTGACGCAGCGATAGCGCGGCGATGCGCAAAGCCGCCGCCACTCGGGTGCTCGCGCTGTTCCGCTTTTTCTTCTTCAGCGGCTTGCCTCCGCTGCGCGGCACACGGGGCGCCAAGGTGGCGTGGGAGGCGAACTGCTTCTCCGTGGGGAAGCGGCTCAAATCGGGACCGTATTCGCTGAGCACCACTTCCACCGTCTCCACTCCGATGGCATCGATTTGTGTGACATCGGCACCGCTCATGCGATAGAGGGCCTCCCGCTTCGCCTCCTGTCCGCGTTTCTTGATCGTCTTAGCCTTGTTTGGGTTCTTCAGAGGGGGCGCTGTGGCTGCGCGCAGCTCGTTCCCTTCCATCTCGCCGAGTTTTCGTAGAATTTCCTTTTCATACGCCGCGATCCGCTCGGCCACCGCCTCGTACATCTTCAGCGCCTGCTGCAGGCTGAACACATGATCCTCTCGCCAGTGCCCGGTCAATTGCTCCGCAATTTCGGACTCGGTTTTGTTGCAGCGGTGATCGCGCAACTGTGCCAGCTTCTGCGCATCCCGCTCTCCCTTGGCGATAGCACGCATGATCGCCATCCCCGTCACTCCCCCGATATCGGAAACCGCTCGGTGCACGCGCACGTTCATCTGGTCCAGGCTCTTTTGCATCCGCCGCACCCAGTCGCTCCTCTCCGCCACCAGATTCGCCTTATCCCGTACCAGCGTCCGCAGCATGCACACCGCTTCTTCCGGCCGAAACGAACCGCGCAGCAATCCGCAACTGTGCAGCCGCTGGATCCACTCGCAATCCGTCGGGTCTGATTTTTTGTCCCGCCCCGGCACCCGCGCCAACTGCCGCGTATCCACCAGCAGCACTTGTAGACCTTGCCCTTCCAGCACCTCGTGCGGGGCAATCCAATACACCCCCGTGCTCTCCAGCGCCACCGACTCTACCTGCCGTGCTTTTAGCCACTCCGCTAGGCGAATTAATTCCGCTGTCGTGCCCCCAAAGCTGGCTACTTCCCGAGCGCTGCCGTCCACCGTCGGACCGCATACCCAGTGCTGTTCGCTCCCCAAATCGATTCCCGCCACATTCTGTCGAACCACCGGTAGACCCTGAAGTTGTCTCCGCCTGCTGCTGGTGCTTTCCGAACGCTCTTGATCCTCTCTGCCTGCCATAGTGATGACCTTTCTGAACACGCCCGCCCAGGTTGGCCGTTTCTGATTCTGCTCTAGGGGAGAGCTCGCAAGCCTCACCAATGTTCAATCGCCTTCCTGGAACCATGCTTAAATAGCGGCATGCGCTCGAATGAAGATAGGGTCGTAGCTGCGGTCGCGCTCTCTGGCACAATACTGCAGGCGTCGCCGAAAGTCACAGATTATTCAATCCGGCACCAGCCGGAGGCGCAGCTTAAAAGTGGCTAGGCGATAACCAAGCCGAGCCACCGTAAATGCTGCACTGTACCAAACGTCGCCTCGGGATACGTGGAGACGCTAAACGACTGCGGACAAGATGTAAGTCTGGCGATAGCCAGCAGTCTTGGTTGAACCAGTTAAGGTCGCCGTGAGGCGACTAGAATCCCCCGCCTTCAGGCGTGGGGAGTATCAAAACACTCACCAAGCGACTGACTGACTGGCCTCTGAACGCAACGAGGCCCACGGTGGACCGTGGGCCTGATTGCGTTGGAATCAAAATTTCACTAGTAGCTCCGGAATTCGTTAGCAAAAGGGTTTGCGGGGAGGGCACGACTTCAGTGATGCCGTTGGACGCCACATGCAATGGGGCTTCAGCCCCTGGGTTCATTTCCGCGGCCGTAACTTCTTCAGCCTCTCCGCCGCCGCATCCAGCGTCTCAAGTTTCTTGCAAAACGCAAACCGCACCTGCCGCGCCCCATCCCGCGCATCCCGATAAAAACTCGATCCCGGCACCGCCGCCACGCCGACGTCTTTCACCAGATATTTCGTAAACGCAACATCGTCGTCAAATCCAAACCCAGAAATATCCGTCATCACGTAATAAGCTCCCCGCGGACGAAAGCACTGAAACCCCGCCGCCTCCAGCGCCGGAATCAAATGATCCCTCCGCAGCCGGTACCCGTCCGCCAGCCGAGCGTAATATTCCGCCGGCAAACTCAACGCTACCGCGCCCGCTTCCTGCAGCGGCGCCGGCGCTCCCACCGTCAAGAAATCGTGCACCTTCCGGATCGCATGCGTAATCTTCTCCGGTCCCACCGCCCATCCCACGCGCCATCCCGTCACGCTGTAGGTCTTCGACATTCCGCTGATCGTCACCGTCCGCTCCCGCATCCCCTCGAGCGACGCCATCGAAACGTGCTCCGTCCCGTCATACAAAATATGTTCGTAAATCTCGTCGGTGATCGCCAGCACATCGAATTCCACGCAAAGATCGCGAATCAACTCCAACTCCGCCCGCACAAACACCTTGCCCGTAGGATTGTTCGGCGTATTCACGATGATGGCTTTCGTGTGCTTGTCAAACGCCGCCCGCAAATCTTTCTCGTCGAAAGTCCACTCGCCACCGTCACTCGCCGGCGGACGCAGCTTTACAAACCGCGGCCGCGCCCCGCTCAACACCGAATCCGGCCCGTAGTTTTCATAAAACGGTTCGAAGATCACCACCTCATCGCCCGCATTGCACAGCGCCAGCAAAGTCGAGATCATCGCCTCCGTCGACCCGCAGCACACCGTAACTTCCTTCTCCGGATCCACTGCAATCCCCTGCCACACGCCCATCTGCCGCGCAATCGCGTTGCGCAAGTTCTTCGCGCCCCAGGTAATCGCATACTGATTCACATCGCCGTCAATGGCCGCCCGCGCCGCCTGCTTGATCTCCGCCGGAGCCGCAAAATCCGGAAACCCCTGCGCCAGATTTACCGCGCCATAAACCATCGCCTGCCGGGTCATCTCCCGGATCACCGACTCGGTAAACTGGGAAGCCTTGTCGCTGAGGAATCGTTTCGCTGGAGTGGATAGAGAAGAAATAACATCCGCCATAGCTGGCAGATTAGCCCGAAGTTCTTAGGGCTCCGTTAGGAAAGCTCAAAGAAATCAATAGCTTAGTGAAATTCTGGGAGGGCCTACTGCCTACAGGTCCGGGGTCAGTTGGTTCGAAGAGTGACTCCGAGCAGATCCAATGCCCGTTGCTGAATGGTGGTCGGCTGAGTGAGCATGTCGAAGACGGGAATGTTTTTGTCTGTGGGTTGGATGCGGTTCTTGACGATCGTCGCTAGATCGCCGAGGAGCGATTGAAAGCTGTGGACCTTGATTCCGTCGGCAGTCTGTTTGGTGAGGGCCTTAAGTTTGGCGGTGGCGGAGCGTTGCGCGGGAGCGACGATGGAGGCGCGGGTGTCTTGTGCTTGCCGCTTGTCATCATCGTCGAAGAGGATAGGAGCCAAGAGTTGGCGCATATGCCATTCCACATAATAGGCCAACACACAAAGTAGGATGTGGGCGCGGACACGATCGGGTAAGCGGTGATGGATCGGTCGCACCTGCAGATCGACGGTTTTAAGACTGCGGAAGGCACGCTCCACGCCGGACAAGCTTTTGTAACTGGCTACTACCTCCTGGCTGGATAATGTTTCCTTTTTGACGCTGGTCCGGATGACATAGATTCCGTCGAGGTTCTGTTCGCGCTCGATGTTAGCCGTTTTGCGTTGGTAGTGAAAACTGTCCTCTTCGATGCGCAACTGAAAGTGCTTGCCCATTTTGTAGCGGTTGAGAATCTTGCCGGCGCGCACTCCGATATTTTGTTTGCCCCGCAGGGGACGCTTGGGGCGCTGAGTAGCCGCGGCGATCTTCTCCAGTTGCTTCTCGGTGGCAGCTAGCAATTCGGGCCGCTTGCGGGCGCGCTCTTCGGCCAGCAGAGGATTGAAGCAAGCGACCAAGCGTTCGCCGGGGAAGTCGGGATGAGCGATCTCAACCAGATCGGTTTGATCGAACAGAGACATCTGCAACTGGCCGCCGGCGGCCAGTTTCTGGATTTGGCTGGCGCGTAAAGCGGAGATCCATTGAATGCCCTGTGTGGCCGGCAGGTCTTCCCGAATGCGTGCGCTGGTGATCATGCCCCGGTCCCCAATCAGCACCATCTCGGAGAGGCCGAATCGTTGGCGCAGTTTCACCACCTGGGCGGCGACGGTTTTGGGGTCGGAAGTGTTGCCGGCAAAAACTTCGACCGCGACTGGACATCCGGAAGCGTTGGTGAGCAGCCCAAAGACGATCTGGAGTTTACCGGACTTGTCGTCCCGGGAGTGACCGAGTTTGGCGAGAGGACAGTGGCGCCCTTCGAAGTAAGTGGAAGTCAGATCATAAAGCACTAGGCCGCCTTGGGAGAGATGGCGTTTGGCAAGCGCTTGCTCGATGCGCGACTGGTGTGGGAGCAACCAGTCCATAGCTTGGTAGAGTTCGGTCTCATCCGCGGAATCTAAGTGGAGCATTTCACCCAGACTGTGGTGGAGGGTGTCGCAATGAAACCCGCGCGCCGTAGCCAGTTTGGAGGCCGGGTCGATGATGCGGGCTACGATCATGGCCATGACGAGATCGCGCTGTCGGCTGGAAGCGGAGTCGAGGATGGAATCCAAGTGCAGGTTGCGCAAGCAACCGAGAACTGCGGCGACATGGCCATGAGGAAGGGATCGGGTGATGAGGAAGGAATCCTGCAAAGGCGTCGAAGAAGAAGTGGGAGAGCCGGCCAAGACCAAGCGGAGAGCTTCGATCTGATGGGAGGCGAGATGAGAGATGTTGCCAATGGTGCGGGTCTTGACTTTGCCGTCTTGGCGGTAGGATTCGCGAAGGAGGATGGCGGGGGGAGAGTTACGGTTGGGTACGGTGGCGATGTACATGCTTACATTATATCAATTAACTACGTTATATGTCAAGCACAAAATTACACTTTACATGCCTACAAATTTGGGACAAAAACCATCTAAGTTTCTCAAAATCAAAGGGTTTTGCTTCCTATCGGCTAGAACTTCGGATTAGCACAAGAAGAATTGTCGATTTCTGGTGGTTGATGAATTGTGATAAGTAGCAGGCGGAAGCGGGTTCGATTAGAAATCAATAACAGCAATGCCCTACCCTAGTGTTCCTCTGGGCCCTTTGTGGTAGAGCGTCTCCGCACGCAGCGCGCGTCCTTCAAGGAACCATCAACCATGACCTAAACCCGTTGCACTCCCCCAGCCTCCTCGAGCGCCGCCACGATTCGCCCCGACCACTGCGCAATCTGCTCGTCGCGCAGCGTCCCCTCATCCGACTGCAATCTCACCCGCAAAAGAATCGAATACTTTCCCGTCGCAATCGACCCTCCGCGAAAAATCTCCACCGGCGCGAATGAACGCAGCGCACTCAAGCCCAGCCCCATCACCGCCCGCCGCATTGCCTCGAACTCCACCTCATCCCTAAACACGAACGAAAAATCCCGCTCCACCGCCGGATATTTCCCAAGCGGCGCGCCCCTCACCGTCCGCAGTCCAATCGCATGCAGGCGCTCTAGATCGATCTCCGCCAGAAAAACATCCTGCCGCAACTTCCGTTCCAGCTTCACGCTCTCGGCAATCTGCCCGAACTGTCCCACCACCGCCCCATCCATCAGCGCCCGCGCCGATCGTCCCGGATGAAAGCATTCCGCCGTCTCCCCGTCGAAGCTCAGCTGACGATACGAAAACGCCGCCAGCAGATTTTCCACATCACCCTTGAAGCCGCGGAACGCCTCCGCTGCCGCAGCATGTTCGTCCTTGCTCACATCCAGCGCCGCAGCCACGGGCAGCGATCCTTTCACCGCCTCCAGCGTCGCCCCCAGACACAGGCGCGCAGGCTCAACCCGGTCCTGGCTTCGGATTTCGTAGACCCGCCCTATCTCGAACAGCCGCACGTTTTCGGAATCGCGATTAAGATTCCACGCCAGCATGTCCAGCATGCCCGGAGCCAGGCTAGTCCGCATCACACTCGCTTCTTCACTCAACGGATTTTCCAACTCCAGCACCGAAGCGGAAGAGAATCTCTCCGCGTCCGCATGTGAAATGAACGTCAGCGACACCGCCTCGTTGTATCCCAGCGCCAAAGCCCGCGCGCGCAAAGTGGCATCCCCGGCCGCATTCGGCAACTCGACCACCGCGCCACTGTACGCTGGCAAAGTATTCTTGAATTTGTCGTAGCCATGCAGCCGCGCGATTTCTTCGATCACGTCAATCTCGCGCTCCACATCCAGTCGCCAGCTCGGAATCTGTACCCGGAACTGCGCATCCCCCTGTCCTTCAGGAATCAGCGTGAACCCCAGCTTCTTCAGGATGCGGAAAATTTCTCCCGTATCCAAATTCCCGCCCAGAATGCGCCGCACCTCCGAAACCCGCAGCACCACCGGCGCCAGGTCGATCTGTTTCGACACCACATCGATCGCATCGCCAACCAATTCTCCGCCGCCCGACTCCAGAATCAGCGCCGCGACCAGATCGCACGACAAAACTGTCGACTCAAAATCCGCCCCCCGCTCGAACCGGTGCGAAGCGTCCGTGTGAAGCCCATGCCGCCGTGAAGTCTTACGCACCGTCACCGGATCCCACCAAGCCGACTCGATCAATACATTCCGCGTCTTGTCCGTGATCATCGTGTCGAACCCGCCCATCACCCCGGCCAGTCCAACGGGTTTCTTAGCATCGGCGACCACCAGATCTTCAGAAGCAAGCGCGCGTTCCACACCATCCAGCGTCTTCAGCTTCTCTCCGTCCTTCGCGTGCCGAATAATCAGCCGCCCGCCCTCCAGCAAATCCATATCAAAAACATGCGTAGGCTTGCCGATCTCCCACAAAACATAGTTGGTCGCATCCACGGCGTTGCTAATGGGCCGCTGATCCAGCAACTGCAACCGCCGCGCAACCTTCGCCGGAGAATCCTTGACCGTCGTTCCACGTATAACCCGCGCCGAAAACCGCGGACAAAGCTGCGGTTCTTCGACCGTGATCGGAAAGTGAACCCCGGGATCGCCAAAGCCCGAAGCCCGAGACCCGAAGCCTGACAGCGCCTTCAGCGGCAGGTCATAAATCGCTGCCGCCTCCCGCGCCACGCCATAATGATTCATCGCATCCGGACGATTCGTCCCAATTTCCATCTCGAACACCGTGTCCGCACCGGACCCGCTGATCCCCTCCACCGCAATCCCAACCCCAGTCAAATCCTCAGCCAGTCGCCGGTCCTCGACCGCCAACTCGACAAACTCGCGCATCCACTGTGGAGAAAGTTTCATGAATCAGCTTTTGGCTCTTGGCTCTTAGCCTCTCGCTGAGCGCCAATGGCTGACCGAGCGTCCTATGCCCACTGCCCCAGGAATCTCACATCCCCCTGAAAGAACAACTGAATATCATCCACCCCATACTTCAACAGCGCGATCCGGTCCGCGCCCATGCCAAAAGCAAATCCCGAAACCTGTTTCGGGTCATACCCGTTGTCCTTCACGAACTCAAACACATTGGGATCGACCATGCCACACCCCAGAATCTCAATCCACCCCGTCTGTTTGCAGGGACGGCAGGGTTCCGCACCGCGCTGCCCGCTCCCTCCACAAATAAAGCACGAAACAAACATCTCAGCGCTAGGCTCGGTAAACGGAAAAAACGACGGACGGAAGCTTGTCTTCACGCTCGAGCCAAAGAATTCCTTCATGGCATGATCGAGCGTCCCCTTCAAATCGCCAAACGTGATGTTGGTATCGACTGCCAGCCCCTCGATCTGATGAAACATCGGCGAATGACTCGCATCCGGGGGATCATTGCGATGCACCGTCCCGGGAATCACAATCCGGATCGGCGGCCGCATCTTCTCCATGGTCCGAATCTGCACCGGAGAAGTATGCGTCCGCAGCAGCAACCGCTCCCGCTGCGGCTTTGCCTGCTGCCCCGCAATGAACAAAGTATCCTGCGTATCCCGCGCCGGATGATTCGGCGGAAAATTCAAAGCCTCAAAATTGTAATAATCCGTCTCCACCACAGGTCCATCGGCGACGGAATAACCAAGCTTCTGAAAGACGCCAACCATCTCGTGCATCGTCTTGATGACGGGATGCTCCGCCCCAATGGGACGACGGACTCCGGGAAGCGTGATGTCGACGGGGATATCAGCAACAGCGGACGAAACACGCTCATCGCGGATTGGGTAATTCTTGGAAAGTTCTCGGCCCTTTTCAATATCCTTTTCTACCTGCACCTTGATCTCATTTACTCGTCGTCCCACATCGCGCTTGGCTTTCTTTGGAGCGGGCTTGAGCCAGAGGTCGTTAATCGAAGCAAGAATGCCGTTCTTGCGTGCCATCCAGCGATCCCGGAGAGCCTTCCAGTCTGGCTCGCTCCTCACCGCCCGCCACTCTTGATCGCTCGCAGACAACAATTCTTCGACGGCCTTGTCGAGCGCCGCCGCCGAATAATCCGTCAATTTGGAAACGGTATAAGCCACGGTCTCTCGCAGCAAACTGGAATGCGGGTGCCCCGTCGGTGTCTCTCCGTTCTTTGGAGAGAGGGCGGGGACTTTGATTCTCACAAACGAAATCAGAAAAGAGGACTCAAGCCGGGGGCCGAGCCAGAAGCCCTACGCGAGCGCGCCCTTGGCCTGTTCCACCAGGCTCTTAAACGCCGCCGCATCCCGCACCGCCAGGTCCGCCAGAATCTTGCGGTCCAGTTCCACTCCGGCCTTCTTCAACCCGTGGATGAACTGGTTGTAACTCAACCCGTTCAGCTTGGATGCCGCCCCAATCCGCACAATCCAAAGCGACCGGTACTGCCGCTTCCGCTGCTTCCGTCCTGAGTAAGCAAATTTCAGGCCGCGTTCTACCGCCTCTTTGGCGGAACGGTAAAGTTTTGACTTGGTGAGGAAGTATCCGCTCGCCCGATCGAGTATTTTCTTGCGTTTGGCGCGGCGTTTGGTTCCGCGTTTTACTCGAGGCATTGCTTTTCTCCTTTTTGCTTTCTATGTACTGGCGGCTGGAGGCAAGGACGATTCGCCGTTGCGGCGATCTCTGGCCTCTTCACACGCCTGCAGCGATTGTTGATTGATGATTATTGATTGCTTATCCACACGACAAGGTTTTCAATCAACCATCAAAAATCAGCAACGCTCCTATTGATACGGAATCATCCGCTTCACTTTGCGGAGATCTCCGTCGCTCACTAGCGTAGCCGTGCCCAATTTGCGTTTGCGCTTGTGGGCCTTGGACGTCAGCATGTGACGCAGGCCCGAATGTCCCCGCTTCACCTTGCCGGTGGCAGTTCTTTTGAAGCGCTTGGAAGCGCCTTTGTGCGTTTTCAATTTCGGCATAAATCCTCGCAATCAGCCGCCAGCCGCCAATTGCCAGCCGTCAGCTCTGGGTATTCGACTGCTCCTGCTCAATTGCTCTGGAATCGTTGGCGCGACTCGCGCCCGTCCTCGGCGAAGTGTTACGCCTGCGAAACCGGGTTCGGAGCCTCGGCGGCTGCGGCCGGCGCCGGCTGCTGTTTTTCTTTCTCCTGCGCCAGCTTCTTTTCCTGCTTCGCTTTCTGCTTGGCTTCCCTTTCTCTTTCCTTCTCCCGCTCGACTGCCGTTTTCTTCGGCGCCAGGATTGCGTGCAGTGTGTTGCCCTCTTGCCTCGGCCGGAACTCCACAATGCTCTGCGCTTCCACGTCCTTGATGAGCCGCTCCAGTATTTGTCTGCCTAACCCAGTGCGGGTCATTTCGCGCCCGCGGAAGAAGATGGTGGCTTTTACCTTATCTCCTCCATCGAGGAAGCGCAGCACGTGATTTTTCTTGGTCTCGTAGTCGTGGTCGTCCACATTGATGCGAAACTTGACCTCTTTCACGGTGATCGTCTTCTGATGCTTTTTGGCCTCGCGCTCTTTCTTTTCCTGCTGGTAGAGATATTTCCCGTAGTCCATGATGCGACACACAGGAGGCTGCGCGGTGGGCGAAATCTCAACCAGATCCAGGTTCTTGCTGCGGGCTAATTTGAGCGCTTCGAAGGGTGGCATGACACCGATCTGCGCACCCTCATCATCAATCACACGAATTTCGCGGGCTCGAATGCGGTCATTGGTTCGGATAAAACGTTTGTCGATACGGTCCTCCGCGCTCTAAGCGACTGGGAATACAAGATTATAACACGGGAATTCGGGAGGGAATTCGGCAGGAAATTCGGGAGGTTTGGGTTGACCGGCAGGCTCCCGCAGGCTCTCGGTCAATTGGACATTGTTGACTTGAAAAGCTATTTTTCTGTTTACTCTAGGTACCGGTTAAGGCGGGTGCTTCTATGTCGGCGGGTTCAACCACTGGGGGACAGCGCCATCTCGGCGGCACAATGCGGCGGGATGCGTGGTGGCTTGAGTTGTTGCCCGTCATTTTTCTGCTCTCTGCATTCGGAATTTATGCCACTCTACGCGCCTTCGAGGGGACCTATTATGAATGGGGGCCGTATCTTTCTCCCTTCTATTCGCCGCTCATTGACCCCCATCATCGCTGGTGGCCGCTCTCTCCGGCGCTGCTGATTTTGATTTGGCCTCTGGGATTCCGGGTCACGTGCTACTACTACCGAAAGGCTTATTATCGGGCTTTTTTTCTCGATCCACCCGCCTGCGCCGTCAGCGAACATAGGAAGCACCGCTATCGGGGCGAGACCGCATTTCCGTTTGTTCTGCAGAATCTCCATCGCTACTTTCTGTATGTCGGGTTCCTCTTCCTCATCTTTCTCTGGCGTGACGCGTTCCGCGCTTTCTTTTTTGACGGACGAATCGGAGTGGGGGTCGGCACTCTTGTCCTGTTGTTCAACGTAATCCTGCTGACGACTTATGCCTTGTCCTGTCACTCGCTTCGCCACCTCGCAGGAGGAAATCTGGATTGCTTTTCCTGCGTCGCCTTCGGAGGTCCGCGCCATAGCGCATGGCGCTGGTTGAGCTTTCTAAATGAGCGCCACATGCTTTATGCCTGGATCAGCCTGATCACGGTGGGCCTTACGGACCTTTACGTCCGGCTAGTGGCGAGCGGCGCAATCACCGACTTGAGACTCCTGTGACAACCCAATATGAAACTCACGAACACGATGTGTTGATCATCGGCGCCGGCGGTGCGGGCCTGCGAGCTGCGCTCGGAGCCCTGGCGCAGGGCGCGAAGGTCGGAGTGGTTTGCAAATCGCTCCTCGGGAAAGCGCATACCGTCATGGCGGAGGGGGGAATCGCTGCGGCGATGGCGAATGTGGACACCGCGGACAACTGGCGCACTCATTTTCGCGACACCATGCGCGGCGGCAAGCTGCTTAACAACTGGCGCATGGCGCAAATCCACGCCCAGGAAGCTCCCGAGCGGGTGCGCGAGCTGGAACAATGGGGCGCGCTTTTTGATCGCACGCCGGACGGGCAGATCCTGCAGCGCGCCTTCGGCGGGCACACCTTCCGCCGGCTGTGTCACGTGGGCGACCGAACGGGCCTCGAAATGATCCGTACTTTGCAAGACCGCGGCGTGCAATTGGGCATCGACGTCTACATGGAGTGCACGATCAGCCGCTTGCTGAAAGATGGCGAGCGCGTCGCCGGGGCATTCGGTTACTGGCGTGAGCAGGGGCGATTCGTGGTATTCCGAGCCAAGTCGGTTGTCGTGGCCACCGGCGGTATCGGCAAAGCCTGGAAGATCACCTCCAATTCGTGGGAATACACCGGCGACGGGATGGCGCTGGCTTACGCCGCCGGGGCTGAGCTGATGGATATGGAATTTGTGCAGTTTCATCCCACCGGTATGGTGTGGCCTCCGGGCGTGCAGGGGATTCTGGTCACTGAGGCGGTTCGCGGCGAGGGAGGCGTTCTTCGCAACAACCTGGGCCAGCGATTCATGGAGAAGTACGATCCGAAAAAGCTGGATCTGTCCACCCGCGACGTGGTGGCGCGCGCGATCTATACGGAGGTACGCGAGGGCCGGGGCACGGAACACGGCGGAGTTTATCTCGATATCTCGGAAAAACCCGCCGACTATGTGAAGAAAAAGCTGCCCAGCATGTATCACCAATTCAAGGAACTCGCCGATGTAGACATCACCAAGGGGCCGATGGAAGTGGGACCAACCTGCCATTACATGATGGGAGGCATTCGCGTGGATGCGGAGACCGCAAAGTCGTCCGTGGCGGGACTGTTTGCCGCTGGTGAGGCGGCAGCCGGGCTGCATGGGGCAAACCGGCTGGGCGGCAATTCTTTATCGGACCTGCTCGTCTTCGGCCGCCGCGCAGGGTTGGCTGCCGCCGAGCACGCGAACAAAATATCAACCACGCCGATCGACTCGGAACAGGTCGAAGAGGCCGCGCGCGAGATGCTGGCTCCCTTCGAGCGCAAGGATGGTGAGAATCCATATACCATTCATCGCGATTTGCAGGAAACCATGCAGAATCTGGTGGGCATCTTTCGCAATAAAGAAGATCTGATTCGCGCGTTGGAGGAGCTGGGGAAATTGAAAGAGCGCGCTGGACGTTTGAGCGTCGAAGGCTCGCGCTTGTTCAATCCGGGCTGGCATCTGGCGCAGGACCTGAAGGCGATGCTGACCGTTTCCGAGGCGGTTACGCGCAGCGCACTGGCGCGTGAAGAGAGCCGTGGAGCGCACAGCCGGATTGATCATCCCGGCCTGGACGCAACTTGGGGCACGAGAAATAATGTGATCACCCGGGAGGACAGCGCCATGACGCTTCACCAATCAGCGGTGCCGGAATTGCCCAGCGACCTGAAGAAACTGGTTGCGGCAGAAGAATAATAGACAAATAGCGGAGGCGCGATGGCGGAAGCAATCTTTGAGGTATTCCGGGGAGACCGCGACGGTGGGCAGCCCGCCACGTACCGCGTCCCGATTGCCCCGGGGATGGTCGTGCTGGATGCGCTCCACCATATCCAGGCGCACCAGGCACCCGACCTGGCGGTGCGCTGGAATTGCAAGGCCGGCAAGTGCGGCTCGTGCTCGGCAGAGGTCAACGGCCGGCCCCGGCTCACTTGCAAAACCCGTCTGGACGCCCTTCCCTTGGACAAGCCCATCACAGTTCAGCCCATGAAAGCGTTTCCCGTGATCAAAGATCTGGTCACCGACGTTTCCTGGAACTACCGCGTGAACAAGAAAATTCCGCCCTTCGAGCCTCGCCCCGGTGCCGACTGGAAAATTTACCAGGAAGATGTGGATCGGGTGCAGGAGTTTCGTAAGTGCATTGAATGCTTTTTATGCCAGAATGTGTGCCACGTTCTCCGCGAGCACGAGGAGATGGAGCATTTCGCTGGACCGCGGTTCTTCGTCCGGGTAGCGGGGCTTGAGATGCATCCTCTGGATTCGAAGTCTCGCACGCGCATGCTTAAGGAAGAGCTCGGCCTCGGTCTGTGCAACATCACCAAGTGCTGCACGGAAGTGTGTCCCGAGGAGATTCACATCACGGATAATGCGATCATTCCGCTGAAGGAGCGCGTGGTTGACGAATTCTATGATCCCGTGCTCATGTTGGTGCGGAAGATTCGCGGGGCAGAATAAGATTACGTGATTCCGCGGGGAGGGCACCCTGCGTCGAGAACGAGCCCTGAAGGTTGTACCGCGGTTGGTGGGATTAGAATCGGGCTGACCTAAAGGAGGTTCCCATGGAGTTCAAGCTCAAGACCATCTCGAAGGCCGGCATTCCGGAAGCCATCTCAAAAGTAGAACTCTACCGCTCGCTCAATGAACCGGAAGAGGCTGAATCGATCTGCCGCGACATCCTGGCAGTCGAGCCCGAACACCAACTGGCACTCCGCCTGTTGGGCCTGGCGATCACCGACCAGTTCCGTGGAGACGCATCGGATCGCTCTGAAGAGGTAGAACAACTCTTCCAGAAACTCACCGAGCGTTACGAACACCTCTACTACACCGGTCTGCTGCATGAACGGCGTGCCAAAGCACAAATGCGCGTGGGGCGCGCGCCCTACACTCTTGCCCCACTTTTCGCCGAGGCAATGCATTGTTTCGCGGAAGCCGAAGTGATTCGTCCCACGGGGAACGACGACGCTATTCTTCGCTGGAACCGTTGCGCCCGGCTGCTGCAAAGCCATCCCGGCTTCGTTGAAGCGGAAGAGTCCGAAGCATTCGACGCTTTCGACAGCTCACCAATCTGAAGTTACTTGGGGACCCGTCCAGTGGCCGGGAACTGGGTTTCTGTCTTCGATATCCGCACCCCCGCGGAACTCTTCCCGCCGTCCATCAAAGAACCCTCGAACCCTCCGGAAGATCCAGACGCTACGGTGGACCGCACGGCACTTGGGGCCGCTTTGACGTAACGAAAAAAACGGGGCCGCCCCCGCTGTTTCCAATATGGCGAATCGTAGGAATCGACCCCGGGCCCGGAACGCAGGAGGCTGAAAAAGGAGTGCTGGACGGGATTGATCACAACCCCGGCGTGTCCGCGCCAGACGGCCAAGTCGCCAGGCTGCGGAGTTGTCACTCGCTGAAATTCGTCAATCCCCGCGTAGAGGTCCACAGAGGGCGCGTACTGATAAGGGAAACCGGCGCGGGTATAGAGTCCGTGGACAAAATGAGAGCAATCGGAAAGGAAACTCGCATGATGACGGGAATCCAGTGCGGCGCCTAAGATCGCCAAACCCTCATCTAAGGTCAGCGGATGGTACTCCATCGTGTTCTGCTCACTGTCTTCGCGAGTGACGCGGTAAGCACCGTTCGACACTCCCTTCTTCTGTTGCGCCCACGCGGCCGGTAGGGCGGTCAGGCAGAAGAGAAACCACAACAGGGCGCCTTTGTCATGGAACCGCATAGTCGGTAATATAACGCGCCCCGCTAAGGCAACACAGGTCACAGGCGTGCCACCAGGTTCGCGAAAACTGTGCTGATCTCAGATGCACCTTAGGGTGTCGAAGGCTTATTTTTGTGCGCGACTTTTTGTGGCCGGCGAAAAGCCGTGCTCCTCAGGCTGTTTCAGGCTGTGTCAAATTTTGTCAATACGCAGAAATTACACGATTGGGGTTATTCGGCAAGATGCGAACGCGGGATGCATTGGGAAAATATTCGATGATCTTTATTTGCCAATTGATATAGTGAAGTACCTCGCCCTCTGGATGCCAGGTTCCTGTCTGCCGGATGACGACTAACCGTCGCGGTCTAGGTGCGCCCTGCGCCAGAATCTTCTCGACATCGGCGGTGCGGCTGGAGCCGCTGAATGACGCCCGCGAACCAGTTGCGGTCGAGTTTTCGTTCTTGAGAGACGCGGCTTAGAGCCGCGCAGAGATCGGGGACCGGTTGAGACAGGGTCGCGTACACTTTCGGCCTTGGAGGTTCCCATGGCGGCGGAAAGATGTCGGGAAGCTTGGCGGCAAAGGTCCCACCGAAACCCCTGCATTCATCGAAGCGGATCCATTCGATCAGCTTCATCCACCTCGCCCAAAAGCTGCACAGGTTGGTCGCGCAGGTGAAGCTCGCGCAGCCTGTGGCAGGAAGCGTGGTAGGTAACGCTGTGAAGGAAAGTGGTGACGGCGGCAACCTTCACCAGAAATTCCGAAAGCTCAAATGTGGGGCTGGCTGCGGCGATCGCGTCCTCACGCAACGAACTGGCAGCGAGCAGCTCCGGATAAAAATTGCGAACCATCGTCGCGCACGCTCCGAGGGGCATACGACCATCTCGGCATCCTTGAAAACTTTAACCAAATGTTCCGCACAAGGCACCGCCTCGTTCCCGTACCCGGTGTTAAAAGCAGCCTGCCCGCAACCAGTCTGATCTTCGGGAAACTCGACCGCGTATCCAATCCGGCGCAACCCCTTGACCGTGGCCACCGCCACTACCGCAACACCAGACGGGTGAATGGAAAGACATACGCCTCGAAGGTCACCACGATTCCCACCAAAGCCGCAAGCGCAATGCTGTGGAAGAACACATAACGCAGGATGTCGCCTTCGTGCCCATACCACTCGGTCGCGGTGCTGGCCACAACGATGCTCTGCGCATCGATCATCTTGCCCATCACGCCGCCCGCACTGTTGGCTGCGCCCATCAGGATCGGTGAGAGCCCGATCTGCTGCGCGGAGATCTTCTGCAAGCTGCCGAACAGCACGTTGGACGAGGTATCCGAACCAGTCAACGCCACGCCCAGCCATCCGAGCAGGGTTCCGAAGAAGGGATACATCACGCCCGTTCGCGCGAACGCCAGGCCCATGGTGGCGTCCACGCCCGAGTAACGGGTCAGGATGCCCAGCGAGAGCATGGCCGCGATGGTCATGAGCGAGAACCGGACGTGCCACAGGGTCAGCCACCACATCGCGATGATCTTCGGAAGCGAGAGGCCCATGATGAAGCCGGAAATGACCGCCGCGAACAGAATCCCCGACCCGGTGGCCGAGACCCAGTTGAAGCCGAACACTGCCGCCTCCGGCGTAGGTTTCACCACCACCGGTGGCATGCGTTGGGAGAGCTTGTTGAGACCGGTCACGGGAAACTGCGGATTGGTGATTTTGCTCGGCGGAGTCGACCAGGTGCTCATGGATGGGAACACCTTTTCCGGAGTATTCATGATCTTCTTGCCGGTAGTCGTGCCCCAGCAGAAAACGCAAACGCTGAGCACCAGCCAGGGCAGCCAAGCGCGAACCACCTCGCCCCGGCTGTAACCGTGATGGCCGCGAGCGGCGCGCTGTTCACCCTCCTCGGGTCCTCCGTGTCCCCAAATCGTTTTCGGGTGCCACACCTTGAGGAAGAGGATAAGGCACACCATCGAGACGATGGCCGCAATAATGTCCGTGAGCCACGGGCCGTGGAAGTTCGAAACCAGGAATTGCGGAATGGCGAAGGCGAAACCAGCCACCGCAACCGCTGGCCAGATTTCCTTCATTCCTTTGTACCCAGCATACGCCCACACCAGCCAGAAAGGCACCAGTACGGAGAACAATGGCAGAATCCGGCCAATCTGCGCGCCCAGAGTGAACTCAGAAAAACCGGTGACTGCGGCGAGGGCAATGATGGGCGTGCCCAGCGCGCCATAGGCTACGGGTGCGGTATTGGCGAGGAGCGACAGGCCCGAGGCCTGCAGCGGCTTAAAGCCCAGGCCGATCAGAAGCGCCGCGGTCACCGCGACCGGCGTTCCGAATCCGGATGCACCCTCAAAGAATGCGCCAAAGGAAAAGGCGATCAGCAGAAGTTGCAGACGCGTGTCCTGGGTGATGCCCGTCATGCTTTCCTGCAAGACCTTAAAGCGGCCGGTCTCGAGCGTCATGCGGTACAGGAAGATGACGTTCAGGATGATCCAGCCGATGGGAAACAGTCCATAACAGGCACCATAGATGGCGGTGATGCTGGCCATCTTGACCGGCATATGGAAAATGCCGACGGCGATCAGCAAGGCAGTGAGCAGACCCAACACGGCGGAGTAGTGTGCCTTTATGTGGAAGAACGCGAGGGTCCCCAGGAGCACGACGATGGGAGTGGCGGCGAAAATCGTGGAAAGCCACCAGTACCCGAAGGGATCGTAGCCTTGCGCCCAAGGCACGGTGGGCGTCACACCGGACCAGGCCAGCACGATCAGCGCGACCAGAACCGCTGCCATCAGAACGGCGGGGACCGGGCTTCCGGCTTCCGGCTTGGTGGCCGGAGACGGGGCGGACGAAGGATGAGTTGCGACGGACATAAGCACCTCGTTCGTACCTGCCGCAGGCGGGGCACGAATGAAATTGCGTTATCTGGCCTTTCCGACAACGGAGAGTCGGCGAGCCGGCGAAAGAGTTTAAAGTGGAGCCGGCGTTTCTCAACCTGACGACCCATCGCGGCCCGGATTGTACCACAGCCGCGACCATGCCTCGGTCGACGGAATAAGTGGTAGTGAGCTAATTCTGTGTTGCCGAATCTCGGGGCCACGCTTTTGTCCCACAACCGAAAAAGTGCTGACATCATCCCGAGAATCAGGATGAGGAATTCTCCATCCCATCTCCTTTTTTGGCATGCGGCGCAGCTCACCGCTGCATGGGACCGCGATCACACGAACGAGCCCAAATTGCCCTCAGCTCAAACCCTGGGCGACTAGTTACGAGACAAGTTCCAGCGGCGAGTCCGCCGGAACTACCATGCCCACGAGCGTTCCGTCTTCCACCCCCACGATGCGCGCGGTGATCCACCGGTTCGCCCCGTAGCGTCCGTTCAAGTACAGTTTCTGATAATTGTCTGTGAGGGCTTCGGTGAACTCTCCTTCGCAACTGCTGCATACAACGTTGAGCGTGATGGCATTCAGCAGTTTTCCTACGAACGATTGCATGAAGGCGAGTTTCTTCTCTGCGCCGAGGGCGCGCAGGATGCGGTTGCGTTCGCGGGCGACTTGTAGCGGGACTTGATTGGGCGCGGTGGCGGCCGGCGTGCCGGGGCGCGCAGAGTAGGTGAAGACGTGCAGATAGGTGAAGCGCAGATCCGTGATGAGGCGGCGGGTGGCTTCGAACTCGGCGTCGGTTTCACCGGGGAATCCCGTCATGACGTCGGCGCCGATGGCGGCGCTGGGCAGAGCTGCGTGAATCTTTTCAATCTTCTCGCGATAGTGCCACGGGCGGTATTTGCGGTGCATGCGCCGGAGCACCGCGTCACTGCCCGATTGCAGCGGCACATGCGCGTGCTTGGCGATGCGCTGCGAGGAGGCAACCAGTCCGATGAGTTCGTCCGACCAATCCATGGGCTCGACCGAGGAGATGCGGAGCTTTTCGAGTTGGGTCTGGTGCAGGATGGCGCGGATAAGATCCTCGAAATGCGACTTCCGGCTTCCCCGATCGCGTCCCCAGCGGCCTAGGTTGATGCCACTGATCACGACTTCCCGGTACCCTGCGGCTACCAGCGCGTTCATCTGGCGAATGATTTGGGGTAACGGCAACGACCGGCTGTGCCCGCGGACACTGGGGATCACGCAGAAGGAGCAGCGGTTGTCGCATCCGTCCTGAACTTTGAGGTTGGGCCGGGTGCGATCGGCCTCACGAGAGCCGCCGGCATCCAGGTTGGAAGCTTCGAAGACGGGTGCGGCGAGCAGTTCGGTGTGGGCAAAGATATCGGAAACAAAGAGCGGTCGCTGGTCGTTGGTCGCTTCGCTCAGCTCAGGGCAGGCTGCGGACGGCCGTTGGCCAGATGATGTGAGCGTGCTGAGAGGGACGAAGGCTCCACGCCGTAGAGTGACTTCATCGAGCACAATCTCGGCGAGTTGATGTTTGTGCGAGTTGCCGATCACGCAGCTTACGCCCGGCAGCGCAGAGATTTCCCGGGGAGCGCGCTGAGCATAGCATCCGGTGACAATGATTCTCGCCAGCGGATTCTGCCGCTGCACCCGGCGGATGGCGGCGCGGGCATCCTGATCCGCCGAATTTGTGACCGTGCATGTGTTCAAAATGACTAGGTCGGCTTGTGCGGCGGAGGCGCGGGCCAGGCCGCGGGATTCGAACTGGCATTCGAGGGCGGCGCCGTCGGCTTGGGTGGCGCGGCATCCGAAGTTTTCCACGTGGTAGGTGGGCACGGGACTATCGTAGCGCATAGCGCTGTTTTGCGGTTGCTGAGACCGCGGCGGGCAGACCACCGCTGTTGCCGAACAGCATTGGCAGCTTCAGCAACCCACGGGTCCCCGATGGCGGTCAGGCGGAGGCGGCAGTCTTTTTCTGCGTGAAGCATTCGCGGCACAAGACGGGACGGCCTTGTGTGGGGCGAAACGGGACGGTGGTCTCCTTGCCGCACTGGGAACAGGTGGCGCGAGTTTCGACGCGAGTGTAGTGCTGCGCGGTGCGCGCAGGAGGCGCGGCGGAGAGTACGGCCACGCGCTTGGACTTGCAGGTTTTACAGCGCTTGGGCTCGTTCTTAAACCGTTTGTCGTGGAAAAACAGTTGTTCCCCGGCAGTAAAAACGAAGTCGGCGCCGCAGTCGATGCAGGTCAGTACCTTGTCCTGAAATTCCATTGAGGATGGCTCCCTTGTGCCCGTGGTGCGCTCACCACACGCGGGGAAGGCGGTGGCGCAGAGCAAACACAGGTTCTGTACATCCCCCTCAAACTGCCCCTGGACTCGGCCCGCCACGCCCCTGGAACGGGGCGTGGATTACAACTACTTTCACAGTATGCCGAATGAACGACGAGTATCGAGTAATCCCTCGCGCAACGTCTCTCCGATGGGTGCCAAACGGAGCAGGGTCACCCCGGGAAGGGGCGACCCTTTCAGGCCTCTAGTCTTGCTCCTTGCGAACTTTCTTACGAGCGCGCTTGCGAGCCAGCGCGGCTTTTACCCGTTTCTTTTCACCGGGTTTCAGGTAAAAGGAGTGGCGCTTGACCTCCTTGATAATGTCTTCCTGCTGTACTTTGCGCTTGAAGCGGCGCAGCGCGTTCTCGAGGGATTCACCCTCCTGCAGCCGAATTTCCGCCAAACAAACACACCCCCAAACCCGTCCGGAAGGACGGAATAGTTATTACAAGGATTGGGCGGGAAGTCAAGCAGAAGTGGAAGAATCGGAAGAATCTGGAGGGGATCGCTGGCAGAAGGCTCCTTGAGGCAGAGGAGGCGGTCAAGTTCAGTTTGAGGCGGAGGGTTTGGGCAAGGTTCCTTTGGTGGAGGTCGAAGCTGTAGAGGCAGTCCACACCCAGTTCGAGGGCAGCTGCCACGTGCAGGAGGTTCGGCGTGCGGGTACCCAGTTTGGGGGTGGTTTTCCGGGACAAGTGGTGAGCCGTTCAAGAATCGGATCCGTTAACCCGCGGAGTTGGAACCCCCCTCGCGCAAATCCTCTTCGAACTCGATCCATGAAGACTGGGCTTGCAGCGGCGAAACTTCTTTGCGAAAAACTCTCAATTCCATCCCATGGACGACTTCCAGCTCTCCGAAACCAGTCAAGAATGAGGTCCCCGGAGCAAGCTTGCATGGTGCGCGGCGGCGGGTGAGTTACCGTCCGGGCCGTAGAGTGACACAATAAAGCTGGGGTCGGCGTACACCTTCAATCGCGGCTCCGATCGGAGGAGACCAGTTCACCGCCGCTCTCGGGGCTTCGGCAGAACAGGGCACACGAGCCGTGTCTAGTTCCTTCCCTGGGTCGCCGGGCTGCGCCCTTGCGAGACAGCCGAGGCGGCTGCCCCTACATGAGCATTCTTGTGCTTATCCTTACCCAGGAGCAACGCTGCCCCCTGCTACACTGATCACGGTACGAAGTCCTCGGTTTTTGCATCCAACAGAACTGTGTATCCGCAATTAGTGCATTTCGGGCGGTTTTTCCTGCCGACGTATGGCTTCCTGGTTTCTCTGGGGGTGCTGGTCGGTTTGTGGATCAGTGTGCGCAATTCCGAGCGCCTGGGGGTTGACGGCGAAAAGGCGTGGAATTTGGGGATTCTGGTGGTGCTGTGCGGGATTGTGGGCGCCAAGGTGCTCTATGTCATCAACGATTGGAGCATTTACGCGGCGCATCCTTCGGAGATTTTCAGCATTGCCACACTACAGGCCGGAGGAGTGTTTTCCGGCGGATTGATTGCCGCGTTCCTGGCGGCGGCGTGGTACGTGCGCAGGCATCATCTGCCCGCGCTTAGAACTTGCGATGCCTTTGCGCCGGGGCTGGCCCTGGGACATGCGATTGGACGGATTGGCTGCTTTGCTGCTGGATGCTGCTATGGGAAGGAGACGCATCATGTCTGGGGCGTGGTGTTTCGCAATCCGCTGGCGAATCAGATTACGGGGACGCCGCTGAACGTGCCCTTGGAGCCGACGCAGTTGTTCGAATCGGCGGTGGAGTTGGCGAATTTCGTCTTCCTGATGTGGCTGCTGAAGCGGAGGAAATTCGATGGGCAGGTATTTGGCGCGTTCATGTTTAATTATGGAGTGGCGCGGTTCTTTCTGGAATACCTGCGAGGCGATCCGGGGCGGGGATCGGTGTTTGGCGGGGCCATGACGGGAACGCAGTTGATCGCGATTGGGTTGGTGATGGGGGGCGGGCTGCTCTGGTGGTTGAGGCCCGGGGCGAAGGCGGTGGCAGCGCAGACGGTGGGAGCCACGAGGTAAGCCGCGCCCTATTGCAGCGGAGTCGCGGTTCGGGTTTTCAACCGCTAGGACCGCTTTCGAAGAAATTCGAAAAGCAGGTAACCGATGATCGCGGCGATCATGGCGATTCCAAAATTGGCAATGGTAAGAATATCCCCGATTGCCCAAACTACTCCTCTCTTTTGCCCCATGCCGGAACGCTCAAATTCCCCCATTAAGAGATTGGAATAAAACAGGAAGATGATAAAAGCCACCTCGATCACCGCTCTCGAAGCATTTTTCTTCATGGCAAATACCGCCTCCTTCCGAGACATTTGCAAGAGTAGCCGGGCCGAACCACTTCATACGATAGCTTGTAGTATCCTTCGCAACGAATGCCGGAAGCTTTTCCCATTCTTATTTCCGCTCCCCATGAAGATGCCGGCAAGCGCCTGGATCGATTTCTCGTGGCGCGTCTTAAGGGTGTGAGCCGGGCACGCGTGCAGGAACTGATCTGCGAAGGGAAGGTTTTGGTGAACTCTGCGGCGGCTAAGGCTTCGCTGAAGCTGCGAGGCGGCGATCGCATCAGCGTGCTGGGCGAGGCGCAGCGGGCTCCGCTGAAGGCTATCGCCGAAGAGATCCCGCTCGACATTGTGTACGAAGACGACGATCTCGCGGTGATCGACAAGCCGGCGGCAATGAGGGTCCATGGGGGAGCGGGGTCGACCGACGATGCGCGCAATCGCGGGACGCTGGTGAATGCGCTGCTGCATCATCTCCGGAGTCTGTCTGGTGTGGGCGGCCCGCTGCGGCCGGGGATTGTGCATCGCCTGGATAAAGAGACCAGCGGATTGATTGTGGTGGCAAAAAACGACGACGCGCATCGCGAGCTGAGCTCGCAGTTTGCGGCGCGGGCGGTGAAGAAGAAATATGTGGCGCTGGTGCACGGGTGGGTGAAACAAGATCAGGGAATGATGACGCAAAGCATCAGCCGAGACCGGGTACGGCGCACGCGGATGACGACGCGGCTGGAGGGCGGGCGGACGGCGGTAACGCATTATCGGGTAGTGCGGCGTCTCGATACTAAGTTTGGGAAATTTACTTTGTTGGACGTGAAGATTGATACCGGGCGGACGCACCAGATTCGGGTGCACGTTGCGGCGATGGGGCATCCGGTGGTGGGGGATACGATGTATGGGGCGCCGCGGCAGGCGCGCGGGCATTCGGCGGCGATTGGGTTGGGGCGGAATTTTCTGCACGCGGCGAAGTTGGAGTTCCGGCATCCGCGGACGGGGGCGACCGTTGCCTTGAACAGTGAGTTGCCGGAGGAGTTGCAAGAGTTTCTGAGGAGGGTGGAGGGAGACTAGGAATGGCCGCCTATGACGGCCGATGCGGCTATAATTAAGATCAAGGAGGGGCATCTTTACGAACTTTTTCAAAAGACATTCGTTAGCGCGGTGGGCGACAGTAGTGTCGCTGTGGGCAGGACTTGGCGGGATTGGGATGTCGCATTCAGGAACTGCGCCGGGAGCTGCGGTTGCGCAAACTTCACCGTCGCAGGCGAAGGCGTCCCCTGCGGGCATAGCGCCGGCAGAACCGCAGCAGGCGCCGGCCGCGGCGCAGAAACCTGCCGAGCAGAAGTCCGGTGATCCGGGCGCGGGCGCGGACAACCCGGAAATCCCTCGCATCAGAGTGGGCATCAACGAAGTGAACGTCGTGTTCACAGTGACGGACAAGCACGGGAAGCGAGTGACGGATCTGAAGGCGGGCGACTTCCGCTTTGTGGACGACAACAAGCCGGCGGCGGAGATTCGGAGCTTCCATGCGGAAACGAATTTGCCGTTGCAAGTAGGGTTGCTGATCGATGCCAGCAACTCGGTGCGGGACCGGTTCAAGTTCGAGCAAGAGTCGGCGATTGAGTTTTTGAACCAGACGGTGCGCCGGGGCTATGACCAGGCGATGGTCGTGGGGTTCGACGCCACGCCGGAAGTGACGCAGGATTTCACTGACGACACCGAGGCGTTGGGGCAAGGTGTGCGCGTGCTGCGTCCGGGTGGGGGAACCGCGCTGTACGATGCGCTGTACTACACGTGCCGTGAGAAGCTGCTCAAGCAAGCGCAGAACGGGCCGACGCGGCGGGCGATTATCCTGCTGAGCGATGGGGAAGATAATTTGAGCCATGTGACGCGTGAGGAAGCGATTGAGATGGCGCAGCGGGCGGAGGCGATCGTGTACACGATCAGCACGAACGTGAGCGGCACCAAGGGAGCGGGCGACAAGGTTCTGGAACGTATTGCGGATGCGACGGGGGGGAGGCCGTTCTTTCCCTTCCAGATTCGCGATGTGTCGAACGCGTTCGCCGAGATTCAGGACGAGTTGCGCAGCCAGTATGCCGTTTCGTATAAGCCAGCGGACTTGAAGTCGGATGGACACTTCCGCACGATTGAGATTGTAGCGGTTGACCGGAAGAACTTCCGGGTGAGGGCGCGGCGTGGATGGTACGCGCCGGTGCAGTAAGGCGGCTTTCGGGCTTCGGCATTCGGGTTAACTGCTAGCTTCTGGTTGAGCCAACTACGTTCGTCCTTTCTCACGGTCAATGGAATGCCGGGATATTCGGGGACACCACTTCCGAAAAAATTGGGGATCAAGCCGGGGTTTCGCGTGCGGTTGGCGAACTCTCCGGCAGAAGTGCGGGCAGAATTGCGCGAGGCGTTGGCGGAGTGCGACCTGAAGCACGGAGACGCGCTCGATTTTGTGATGATTTTCAGCAAATCCCGCGCCGAACTGGCGAAGGAGTTTTCGCGGATGGCGAAGGTGCTGGCTCCGGCAGGCATGTTGTGGGTGAGTTGGCCGAAGAAGAGTTCTGGCGTGGCCACGGACGTGGATGAAAATGTGGTGCGCGCGATTGGGCTCGATCGAGGATTGGTGGATGTGAAGGTGTGCGCCGTGACCGAGGTGTGGTCGGGGCTGAAGTTTGTGCGTCGGGTGAAGGATCGGTAGAGCCGGCTTCGGGCTTCCGGCTTCCGGGTTCCATGTTTTCGGAGAAACAGCCCATGGGCGACCGAGGAGTTGCGATGGTGCGAGTGGGATTGATTGGATTTGGCATGGCGGGGCAGGCGTTTCATGCGCCGCTGATCCGGGGCGTGCCGGGGATGGAACTGGCTTGCATTCTGGAGCGCAGGGGAACGAGGGCGCGGGAAAAATATCCTGACGTGCGAGTGGCGCGAACTCTCGAGGAGTTGCTGACGGATAAGGAAGTCCAGCTCTGCGTGGTCGCGACGCCCAATGATTCTCACTTCGAACTGGCGCGGGCGTGCTTGTTGGCGGGGCGGGATGTGGTCGTGGACAAGCCGTTTGCGCCGACGCTGGCGGAATCCGAGGAGCTGGTGCGGCTGGCGGCGGAGCGCGGTCGGTTGATCACGGTTTATCAAGAACGGCGGTGGGATGGAGATTTTGGCACGGTGAAGAAGATTGTGCAGGCAGGCACCCTCGGGGCGGTGGTGGAATATGAATGCCGGTATGACCGGTTTCGCCTGGAGCCAAAGGCAAATGCGTGGCGGGAACGAGCGGATCAGCCCGGAGCAGGGGTGTTGTTTGACCTGGGGCCGCATGTGATCGATCAGGCGCTGGTGCTGTTTGGGGAGCCGCGGACGATTACGGCGTCGGCGTTCTGCGAGCGGGAGACGTCGCGGGTGGATGATTCGTTCGACGTTTGCCTGGAGTATCCAAACTCGGGAGCTGGGCTGCGGGCGATGGGGCGGGCGCGGATCATCGCGTTTGCGCCGGGGCCGCATTTTCTGATTCATGGAACCAAGGGATCGTTTGTGAAGTATGGAATGGACCCGCAGGAGGCGCGGCTGCGCGGAGAGAGTTTTCCGCAGGGGACGGACTGGAGCGCGGATTGGGGAGAAGAAGCGGAAAGCTTGTGGGGAACTTTGAGTCTGGTGGGCGAGCCGAGCGTGAAGGTGAAGACGGAGCGCGGAGATTATCGCGGGTTCTACGCGAATGTGCGGGATGCGATCGAGAAGAAGACGCCGCTGGAGGTTATGCCGCAGCAGGCACTGCGGACGATGCGGGCGGTGATGCTGGCCCACAAGAGCAGCCGGGAGCGGCGGACGGTCGCGTGGGAGGAATCTGCGGACTAGAAAGTCTGCGGGAAGCCGGCCAGTATGATCCCAGATCAGAATCGCCAAATGGCGGGAGCTGGAGACAAGTTTTTGGCACCAGTGACTCCGCCCCTGGCACAGTCCACTGCTTTCCTAGGACGAGTGAAATGCGGTGTCACGCCGACAAACATCCTGGTAGAATTTGCCGGTCCATGTGCTCTCTGCTTTGGAGGAGCACTCTCGTTGCAGGGCGAAAGGAAATCTGTCGTCATGAAAAGAATGTTCAAGGCTTTATTGTGTCTGGCGCTCGCCGTCTCGTCGCTCACAGCGCAGAATACCAATACCGATAAGAAAACTTCTCCCGCAGGTTTGCCACCGCTGATCGACCGCGAGCTGATCTTCGGGAATCCCGAAATCTCGGGTGCGCAACTGTCGCCCGACGGAAAGTATCTGGCGTTTCAAAAGCCGTGGAAAGACACGCGCAACATCTATGTCAAGGCCGTGGACGAGCCTTTCAGCGCAGCACGGCTGCTCACCGCTGAACTCAAGCGCCCGATCCCCGGCTATTTCTGGAGCCGCGACAGCAAATACATTCTTTACGTGAAAGATAACGACGGCGACGAAAACTACAACGTCTACGCCGTTGACCCGGCGGCCAAAGCTGCCGCTGGCTCGGACACTCCCGCCTCGCGCGACCTCACCGGGCTCAAAGGCATTCGCGTGGAGCTTGTGAATGTACCCAAGAACAATCCGGACACCATCTACATTGGCCTGAACGACCGCGATAAGGCCTGGCATGATCTTTACAAGTTGAAGCTCTCCACCGGTGAGAAGACACTGGTGCGCAAGAACACGGAGCGCATTGTCGGCTGGGATTTCGATCTGCAAGGCAACCTGCGCCTGGCCACGCGGTCGGCGGAGAACGGTGACACGGAAATCCTGCGCGTCGATTCCGACAAATTCACTCAGATTTATTCCTGCAACGTCTTTGAGTCTTGCAGCACACTCCGTTTCCAGAAAGATGGCAAGCAGGCCTACATGGAAACCAACAAGGGCGCGGACGTGGACCTGAGCGCCCTGGTGCTGTTCGATCCGGCAAGCGGAAAGACGGAGATGGTGGAATCCGATCCACTCAAGAAGGTGGATTTCGGCGCGGCAGTCTTCTCTGAGGCGACCGACGAACTGGCGATTACCACTTACCAGGACGACCGTGTGCGCCGCTATTTCAAAGACAAAGGCTTTGAGGCGGATTTCAAATGGCTCACCGGGAAACTGCCCGGCAAGGAAGTCAGCCGTCCCTCGTCCACGCTGGACGAGCGGCTCTGGCTGGTGAACGCCTTCAGCGACACCGAGCCGGGTGAGACCTACCTCTTTGAGCGCAAGACCCACAAACTCACGCTGCAGTATAGGGTGCGGGAACAGCTGCCCCGCGAATCCCTGGCGGAGATGAAATCGATCGGCTACAAGTCGTCGGATGGGTTGGAGATCCCAGCCTACATCACGTTGCCCAAAGGCATTCCCGGCAAGAGCTTGCCGACTATTATCTTTCCCCATGGCGGACCGTGGGGCCGCGACGTGTGGGGTTACAACGGATATGCGCAGTTCTTCGCCAACCGCGGTTACGCCGTGCTGAGCATGAACTTTCGGGGCTCCACGGGATACGGCAAGAAATTCCTTGATGCCGGCAACAAAGAATGGGGCCGCAAGATGCAGGACGATGTCACCTGGGGCGTAAAATACCTAGTCGACGAGGGCATTGCCGATCCCAAGCGCGTGGGCATCTTCGGCGGTTCCTACGGCGGCTACGCCACGCTGGCCGGCGTCACCGTCACCCCTGATCTTTACGCCGCGGCAGTGGAATTGTTTGGTCCGTCGAACCTCATCACACTCATGGAGTCAATTCCGCCCTACTGGGAATCCATTCGCGCGATGTTCTACAAGCGCATGGGCGATCCCACCACGCCGGAAGGCAAAGCGCTGCTGATTGAGCGCTCTCCGCTCACCTCTGCGGCCAAGATCAAGACGCCGCTGATGATCGCCCAAGGTGCCAACGATGCCCGCGTCAACCACGCTGAGTCGGAGCAGATTGTGATCGCGCTGCGCGACCGCGGCTTCCCTGTGGAATACCTGCTGATTCCCGACGAGGGCCACGGCTTTGCCCGTCCGGTAAACAATATGGCCACGGTCATGGCCACGGAGAAATTTTTCGCCCAGTATCTGGGTGGCCGCTACCAGGAAGGCGGAACGCCGGAGGTAGTGGCACGCCTGAAGGAGATCACAGTCGATCCTAAAACCGTGCTACTGGCCAAGAAAGTGGACGCGAGTTCCGTCGGCGTCCCCAAGCTGGCCATGGACCTTCAACCTGGCACGTTCAAGTATCAGGCGCAGATTGAGGCCAGCGGCCAGAAAATCTCGCTGATTATCTCGACCACCATCGCGGAAGAGGGCGGCGCCTGGACCGCCACGGATGTGATGGAGACACCCAATGGAACCGTGACCGAAACAGCGACTCTGGAAAAAGGCAGCCTGATCGCGCGCAAGCTCAACCTGAAACAGGGACCGGTAGCGGTCGACCTCAACTTCAGCGGCGACAAAGCGGTCGGCAACGTGAATTTGAACGGAAAGGACCAGCCCATCTCGGTCGATCTGGGTGGACCGCTTTTTGCCGATGCCGCCGCCGCGAAACAATCGATCTCGTGCCTGCCGCTGGCCGAGGGCTACAGCACCACGTACCGGAACTTCGACGTTCAAAAACAAAAAGTGAAGCTGATGCAGCTAAAAGTCTCCGGCATCGACAACGTAACCGTGCCGGCCGGAACTTTTGACGCCTACAAAGTGGAGATCAGTTCGGCCGATGGAGGCGACGACAAGGAAACGCTTTGGATCGCCCGCGATTCCCACAAAGCGGTCAAGGAATCCGCAGTGCTGGCGTCCATGGGCGGAGCCGTACTGACACAGGAATTGGTGCCGTAAGCGTCGACTCGGTAGCGGGCAACTGGGGGCGCCCACCTCGACATGGGTGCGACACAGCGCGATAAATGCAAAGGCGGCGGAGCTGTTAAGTTCCGCCGCTTCTTGTTCCATGCGCTGCCAAATTCGGCAGCTACTCGTTAATGGTGTTCGCCGCCACCATGCGATCCGCCGCCGCTACCATGCGATCCGCCGCCGTGAGAGGCGCCACCGCCATGCGCTGCTGCGGCGTGGGTCGCACCATGGGAGGCGCCACCATGCGCTGCCGCGGCGTGGGTCGCACCATGGGACGCATCACCATGCGCTGCTGCGGCGTGGGTCGCACCATGGGACGCATCACCATGCGCTGCTGCGGCGTGAGCGCCGCCGCTGCTATGGCTAGCGTGCACCGCTGATGAGGCGCGTCCGCGATTGGCTGCAGAAGCACGGCCACCGCCGTTTCCACGGCCGGCGACGTAGCTTCCTCCTCCGCCACCGCTGAAGCGATGATCTCCCCAGCCGTGGCCATAACCCCAGTTCGCCCATGGGCCCACGCCCAGGAAGACCCCGTTATAGAAATAGCCCGGCCCATAAAAGCCGCTGGGGGCGCAGCCGTACGGCGCATAGTTGTAATAGCCATAGGAACAGATGGGTGGATTTACGCCTATGCCGACGACAATTTGGGCATTAGCCGTTGCCACCAAGGCCAAGGGCACGAGCAAGATTGCTGTACCGGCCAGAAGCAGACTGCGCATTGCGAGCCTGTGAGCCCAAGGGGCCAAGCTCTTGAGTTGCCACATTTTGCTATCCTCCAGAATTTCCGCGTTCGATCGAAAGTTATATTCCCAGTATCAGCTCCTTGCTCAAAGATAACTGGTCAATACGAACCGGAATCTGAGAAATCTGAGATAAGACCATTCCGATCTCCGACGAAAGCTGGCAGGATGGTCGAGATCGAATTCAGTTCGAAGCCCGTCGGCAAGTGTGGGCTCTGGAGGAATACATGGCCCCTCACACCCCTTTCGCTTCCCCGGTGAAAATGATTCTTACCGCCGTGCCCGCAACCAGTTGTTGCTGGCAGAAATTGAGCTCAGAAGACGCGTCGAAGAAGTTGCAGCCCTGCGTCGCCCGCTTCCCCTGGGCGGCGAGATACCGGAAGACTATGTCTTTGAGGAGGGATCAGCCGATCTAAAACGACTGACAAACCGTCCGGCAGGTGTCGTTCTCGCAACTGTTTCAAAACGGCAAAGACACTCTTGCCATCTACAGCTTCATGTTTGGGCCGAAGATGAAAACGGCGTGTCCGAATTGCAGTTCCATCATCGACGCCCTTAACGCCACCACAGTCCATGCCGCCCAACGCATAAGTCTTGGTAGTGGCCGAAATGTGCGTTGGTGGAAAACTTTGAGCCGTTGCTTTTCGCGGATCGCCGCCGTATCGTCAAGGCATGGGATCGAACCGCCAAGAACTGACTGCCCTCAAGAACCTGGTTTCCCAAGCTGACCGCATTCTTGAGACTTCCCCAGCCCTGCCCGAAAACCGCACTGGGGCTTGCCGGGAACTGCTACAAGCGGCCCTTGCCCTCACAGACGATCTAGTCAAGCACTCTACCACTCCCGCCGCGCTCATGGGCAGCAAGGGCGGCTCTGTGACCGCGAAGCGGCACGGCTCCGAGCACTACCGCCAGATGGCCGCACGGCGCAAGACTCACGGCGGGGGCAGACCGCGTAAGAAATCCGAATAAACTCCCCCCAACAGGTAAAATAGAGGCGTTCTAAAAACGAAAGCCCGGCGCGATGGCCGGGGCATTTCGATTGAAACCTAAGCAGTTCAATCGTAACCCCACTGTTGCGCGCAAAGCAAGGGGTTGCGATGCACGATTTTCCACCTAACTTGGTAGACCTGTACGATGAAATGGTTCTCGGCAAAAGAGGGCGTCGCCAAGAAACGCAGACAAGCAGAACTTGAGCACGAAAAGGAGCTCGCCAAGATTCGCACACAGTCTAAAGCACTCATCTGGACTGTTACAGCGGAACAACTGACAACAATAATCACGAGTTGGTATGAGGCAGGATTACTACAAGCTGAAAGTGTTCAGGACGCACTCGAAAAAGCCGCTCCACATTTTGTAACTCCCGGCGGAGCGCGCATCATCACCACCCAAACACCTCCCACGTCACTTACAGCATCCACGGTCAGGCGGGATGTTGCATTGTTCTCCGCTTCTTATCAAGCCGTCACCTTTCGCGGGCAAACTTACGACTTAACTGCACACAAATATGCACCAAGGATATTGAAGGTACTCCACGAGTCTCTCATCAAAGGCGACCCTGGGTTGACCACATCCAGGATACGTAAACTGGCCAATCTTCCACACAACGGAAAAATGTACGACTGGTTCCGTGGCACCGGGCTTTGGAAAACGTTGGTGGTTGGAGCCGGGCGCGATATGTATCGATTGGATTGTCCGGTGTAGCTCCGCGTGCGCCCTCGTGCGCTGTGGTGCGCTCTCGTGCGCTCACAGTTTCCCGTTCATGCGTTTGTGATTCGATCTATCGTCGGATTTGTGATGCACTAGGTCACAATTCGAGGGCCACCACAGCACAAAAAGGAAAGGGGAGCAGTTCATCTGCTCCCCTTCGTGTCTTTAGGGCGGATGTGGCGAAATTAGCAAACGCGGCGGTCTCTAAAACCGCTATCCGGCAAGGGTTTGCGGGTGCAAATCCCGCCGTCCGCACCATGCAAATCTAACACTAAGCCTCTGAAAAATAAAGGCTCAAACGCACTTTTTGCTTGACAAACAACTAGCGATAGCTGTATTATTCAACTCATGGAAAGCACAGCAAAAGCCCAAATTACAATGACTTGCGAGGATTGCCAAGTCGAGTGTCAACGCTTCGGAAAACATCGAAACGGCCTTCGCCGTTTCCGCTGCCCGAACTGCAAGCGAACGTTCACGGAGCCGCACACCCGGACGCTAGACACGATGTACATTCCCCAAGACAAGGCAGTTCTGGCGACACGGCTCCTGCTGGAAGGAAACAGCCTTCGCAGCACGGAGCGATGCACTGGAATCGACCGGGGAACCATCGCAACCATGATGGTACGCGCCGGGGAACGTTGCGAAAAACTGCTGGCCGATACGATCCAAAATCTTCACGTCCGCGATGTTGAAGCCGATGAGATTTGGGGATTTGTGGGCATGAAGGAAAAAGTTAGAGCGGATCGATACCCGGATGCGGACTCGCTCGGAGATGCTTACACCTACGTTGCGATGGAGCGCAATTCAAAACTGATTCTGGCGTGGCACCTTGGCAAGCGCAACGGAGAGGACACTCTGCAATTCATCGTGAAACTTGGCCGCGCTACGAAAGGAAAATTCCAGCTAACCACGGATGGCTGGTCCTCGTATCCTGATGCAGTTGAGAGCGTGTTCGGAAGCGATATTGACTATGCACAGTTGATCAAAGTTTACGCGGCTTCCCGCGATGGTGCACAGCGGTATTCCCCCGCCGAAGTCGTAGATGTGGAGGTAGTCCCACGCGCCGGGATGCCTGATTACGAGCGGATTTGCACGTCACATATCGAACGCCAGAACCTCACCATGCGGATGCAGATTCGCAGGCTGACTCGACTCACGAATGCGTTCTCGAAAAAATGGGAGAACCTGAGAGCCGCTATCGCGCTGCACTTCGCGTACTACAATTTCTGCCGCGTCCATTCCAGCCTTCGCGTAACTCCCGCGATGGAAGCGGGCCTGACGGATCACGTCTGGGAACTATCCGAACTGCTCTTCTAGCAGGGGTATACTACGGAGTATGACCGAAGGAGATATGGATGCCATTATCGGTAGAACACGACGGGAGTGGCGAAGCGCGAAGGCGACCTTGGGCGCGTTTGAAGTCGAAACGAGGAAATTGAAGGAGTTTGTTTCGGCTCTAAATGATGCCATAGCGCAGCCGGATCGAATTGGTTTTGAGGGCTACAGCTACCAAAGGCAAGATGGTTCTCCGCCTGCATTCACTTTCCGCGATGAGCAATTTAATAGTCTGACCCCTCAATATCTCCGCACTCTGGGCGACAATATCAGAAAGCAGAAAGAAACGATCGCACGTTTGCGCGAGGAACTTACCAAGCTCGAAGGCGAAGACCCTGGAGCCTAGAGCCTAAAAAAGAAGTTGGAATTCTTTGGCCGTCGTAAGGCACATTTTCTGTGCGATGTGCTGAGCGGCTATCTTTTGGCCTTCCTCGGTTAGCCCACCGAAATAGAACATCGCTTCTGTTTGGCACTCAACCTCAGCGTTCATCCATCGCCTCGCTGACGCGGGATGCACCTTGATGTCGTCTCGCCCCAGTTCAATTTCTGCCAACCAAGCGAACAAGATGTCATGGACGTACTTGTCGAGTGGCGTCTTAATTTCGTCGAATAAGCCATTGACCGCCCGGTGTGCGGGCTGGGACTGCAAGGAGCGGTTATCGTCAGGATCAAGACGCTCAATGGCGCGGAACGCTTTACGGGCCTGTTCTTTGAATCGTGGTGACAATATCGCACTTGGAGTCTGTCCCAGACTGACCGCAGAGAGCATAAGGGCTAGGCAAGCGATTAGACTAGCGAACAATGTGGCGTGTCCTAGCTTCGGTTTCTGCATTCCACTACCAACTTTTGCCCTCGTTGCTACTGATGGGATCAGGCATATAATCGACAGATGAAAGACCCGGAAAATCTCAACGAAAGGATAAATTCCAATGGCAAAAGACCCACCTTACCATACAAACTCACTCGAAGAACCACCCGAGCACAGGAATGTGTATCACGATCGCAATGATTGCTCGGAAGGAAAGAAAATCCAAGCAAAACACCGAGAGAGCGGAGACGGCGGGAAAGAACGCTGTAAGGTGTGCATCAAGTTAGGCTAGGACAACCGCTCCCGAAAGACGATTTCCCACTTCGGCCCGGTCGGCTCATTTGAGTCAAGGACATACCACACACGACGCAGGCAGAGAATAGGAAGCCCATGGGAGAGACAAACGCCTAAGGCGTGCCATCCTGCCTGCGGCGTGCCGTGGAATCGAACAGTAGGCTCCGTAAAAGCGTGACCATCGCCGCCCTCACAGGATTCAAATGTTTCTATGCCGGAAGCCTGAAGGATTTCCACGGCTTTCCTGATCCCAGGGTCAAGCCCCCCAGATACGGTTTTCGGATGTTTCATCATGCACCGCTGTTAGATTATCGGCTGGACGGCTCATTCCGCGCCATAACTTTGGTCATCAGGATCAACGCACTTTTCGGCCACTACCTAAGTCTTGCGGTTGTTGCAAGTCTCCGCTGGAGAGAATCCGGGACTTCGCGCGCGAGCGCGGATGGAACCGCTTGCGTCTTCTTTCTTCCGCCAGCAACAAGTACAACCGCGACTACTCCGGCGAGAATGCGGAAGAAGGTCAACAGCCATCGCTGAATGTCTTTCTTCGCCGCGGTGGGAAGATCCACCTCTTCCATTCTGAGCTGCTGTTGGCTCCGCCCGAGCCGGGACAGAACCAGCGCCACATCGACATGATTTGGCCGCTGTGGAACCTGCTGGATTTCGCTCCTGAAGGCCGGGGTACGGACGGGTATCGAAGTCTGACCTACCACTGACGAGGCGCTGTCATCCCGCTAACCCGGGTCTTATGCGCAAAAAAGCAAAGTCAAAAGCAGCAAGCGGGAGTTCGTTCGCCTTCGCTCGATACAAGTCGGCTCATCGAGCGTCTTCACCACCCGCCCCCGCACTTGCATCACGACAACAGAGCTGCGTGCCGACGCGAATCCCTGGTAGGCCTTGCTGGCGGAAGCGAGAACGCGGTTGTGCCGCGCATTACTTTTTGGAACGCCGTCTGGAACTGCTCCATTTCTTCATGGGTGCCGACGGTGATGCGGACGCAGGTCGGCATGATGGGCCAGATGCGTCCGATAAAAACATTTTGCTGGGCCATAGCGTCGATCACCTCTTTGCCCGGGCGTTTGGTATCGAGCAGGAAGCAGTTCGACTCAGAAGGCGTGTGGGAGTAGCCGTTGCGGTCGAGCCACTGGAAGGTCTCCTGCCGAACGGTAGCGTTGATGCGCTTGCGTTCCGGGACCAAACCCGGGTCTTGCAGGCTGGCCGAGGCGGCGACGACGGCGGTGATGGGCATGAAGTTCCAGCCGGCGCGGTTCATGATTCTGTCGAGCACGTCGGGGCGGGCGATGGCGAATCCGCAGCGCAGGCCGGCCATGCCGTACGCTTTCGAGAAGGTGCGGAGCACGACCACATCCTTGCCGGCCTTGACAAAATCGAGCGTGGAGGGCGCATCGCAAAAATGGATGTAGGCCTCGTCGACCATCACGATGGAACCCTTGGGTTTGTTTTCGACAAGGTAGTCGAGATCGGAGTGCGGCGTGAGCGTGCCGGTGGGATTATTGGGATTGCAAACGTAGAAGACGCCGGCATCGGGCGCAGCCGCGATCATGGCCTTGACGTCGTGAGCGTAAGTTTTGGTGAGCGGAACCTTGACGACGCGGGCCTCGGCGGCCTTGGCCGAGTACATGCCGGCTTCATAACCGGGATCGGCGGTGACGTAGCTTCTCTGCGGTGAAGTGAAGGCGACGACCGTCAAGCTCAGCGCAGGGCTGGAACCGGGAAAGACGTGGACATAGTCGGAGTTGAGGCCTTCGAGCTGGGCGAAAGTGTGCACGAGGTCGTCGCTGAGATCGAAGAGGTAACGTCCACCTAGGGGGATGATGGCGGACAGAGCGCTGCGCGCGGATTGGCTGGGGCCAAGTGGGTTCTCGTTGGAGTCGATCATGACCCCATCCTTGGAGATCGGCCGGCGAGCCGCGGCGGCGAGCATGGGCTCGGTGACCATGTGGAAGGCCGCTGCGGCTGAAGCGGCGGCTGAAAGTTGCAGAAATGAGCGGCGGGAAAAAGGTGAGAGATTTTGGAATGGCATGGCGAACCTCCGGTTCACGTCTAGACATCAGATCACAAGGCCCATCACTCTGTCAGGTTACAGATTAGCCCGTTTGGATCTCTAACGTAGCATCTTGGAAACTCAGGTTCGTCCTTAATCACCCGGCAGCCCTTTTTCTTGAGCCTTGCTCTGGCTTGCTTGACGCTTTTGACTGTAACTTCCAGAACAGGTCCAAGAGCAGGACCTCGTTCAATGAAGAAATTGATGTGTCCTCCGTGGAGGCTGACTAGATTTGGTTTCTTATCCGTGATCTCAAAACCGAGTTCCTTGACATAGAAGCTAGCGGCCTTCATTGGGTCTTCGGCCTGGATCAAAATGTCTGTACCAAACGTATTTGCCATAAGCCTCTCCGTCGATCGGACGCCTGTAGACTAAATGGTTTTGGGGCCGGCGGATAGGGGATGTCCGGCTTTAGGAATTTTCCAGAGGCGGTCGGCCCCGAACGTCATTCGCGGTCTTCGAGCTGTAGATATTTGGGTTCGACTCAGATTGTTTCAAGCTAGGCTGGCCCTCCGAGAACGTCTCCGACATCAACTCTTACAAGTTGGTGCGGCAGTCCGTCGACAGTTTCAAGCGCAACTATCGGAAATGCCCCCCCCGAGCACTTGTCAAACAACGTACGGGTTTGCAATTCTCGATCGTCTTTGACGTCGGGTGGAATTGCGATAAGTCTTAGAGTACCTCCGGCTTTCTAGACATCTCTCCCTACTGCGGCAACGGTTCGCGCGGGGTGGCGTAGTACCCGGCGCGGCATTGGATTTTGTAGTTCTCTTTGGACTTGATTTCCAGTTTGCGGTAGCCGCTATCGAGGACCGTGTTGGTGGGCGTATAGCCGAGGTTGTACTGGCTGCGCAGTTCGGCGGCGATCTGGTCGAAGGCCTCTCGTAGTTTGTCGAGTTTGTTGCCGACGTTAATGACGCGGCCTCCGGTTGCCTCGGTGAGCTTGCGCATTTCACTCTCGCCGCTGTAGCCCACTCCGAACGATCCGTAGAAGCCGCGATCGGCGCAGAGCAGGACGTAAACGATGGCGTCGGCTTTCTGTGCGGCTTCGATGGCATCTTTGATTTTGAGGCGGCTGCCTTCGTCCTCGCCGTCGGTGAGCAGGATCATGGCCTTGCGGCCAACTTCCTTGGCCAGCATGTCGTGGGCCGAGAGATAGACGGCGTCGTAAAGCACGGTGCCGGCTGCGGTACCAGCGGTGGGGACGGGATTGCCCGCGCCGGGCAATGGGTTGGTGAAGCCGGTGTTGATTTTCACTTTGTTGAGGGCGGCTTGCAGGCGGTGAACGTCACGGGTGTAATCCTGCACCAGTTCGGCATCCACATTGAAGTCGATGACGTAGGCCTCGTCCTTGTCGGTGAGAATCTGGCGGAGGAACGCGCCGCCGACTTCCTTTTCCATGTCAAGGACTCTGAGCTGGCTGCCGGAGGAATCGATGAGGATGCCGAGGGTGAGCGGGAGGTTCGATTCGGCGGCGAAGTATTTGATGGTCTGCGGTTTGCCGTCTTCGAGCACGGTGAAGTCGTCTTTGGTGAGGTTGGGCATCAGGGTGCCGTGCTTGTCTTTGACATTGAAGAAAAGTCCGACGACGTTGACGCTGACTTTGAGGGTTTCAGCGGGCCCTTGCTGGTCTTCGGGTTTCTGGGCGGCAGGCTTCTGGGCCGCGGGTGCTTGCGTTTCAGGGGCTTTGGGGATGCTAGGAAGCTGGGCCAGGGCGAAGGGAGCGGCGGCCGACAAGGCTCCAATCAGGAATAGAATGGATCGAGCGGCCAGGGCCGGGGAGAACCTTTGGTGAGCGAAGATTTTGCACATGCCAGGAATTCCTCTGAGGACTTTTGTTAGTCTAATCCTTGGAGTTAGATGCACCAAATGGGCAGGTTCAGGCATCCGAACAAAAAGAGGCGTATTTCTTATGGTGGCGGATGGGCGAACTCGACGATGGGCTCTGGCTCGAAGTTAGGAACAGATCGTGAAAACAACGGTGAACATCGAAACGGCGGGTGATAACAGGAAACAGAAACGGTGCAGTCGGGCGAATTGGCTCCCGGCAGCTCTAGTCTTGGCATGTCTGTGCGTGGGTGTTCGGGCAATCGAGGGACAGTCTTCCCCAAGCCAGACGCCGAGTGGGCAGGCGCAGCAGCCGCAGCCGGCGCAGAATATCCCCGATGCGCCGTCGACCGTGCAACCGCCAGCGGAGAAACCTGAGCCAACGCCGCCGATTCCAAGGCCGGAAGAAAAGAAGCCAGTCGAGAGGGATCCGTGGACAAACCAGCCGATCGAGAAACCGGCAGCAGCCCAGCCTGACGCTGGAACTAATGACGAAACATCGGCACCGCCGCCGATGCCGCCGGTCAAGACGGTGCCCCCCGGAACTTCGACCAAACCGAGCGCGCAGGAGCAGCTTTATACGTTCACGGTCCATCCCACTTTTGTGCAGGTTCCGGTTACGGTGAAGAACCGGGACGGGCGCATGGTGGATGGACTGCTCTCCACGGACTTCACCGTGAAGGAAAACGGGACGGTGCAGAAGCTAAGCTATTTCACCGCCGATCCCATGGCGCTCTCGGTGGCGATCGTGCTGGATCTGGGCATGTCGGATGCGGAAGTGCAGAAGGTCAACCAAACCTTTCCGGCACTGGTGGGGGCGTTTGCCCCGTACGATGAAGTCGCGGTTTATAGCTACAGCAGTACGGTGGGCCAGGCCAGCGACTTTGCGGGAGCGACCAAGAGGTTGACCGCGGTATTGAACCGGATGAAGACGGAACGCGGAAACTACGATGGCCCGCCGGTTTTGGGCGGCCCTATGGCGGGCGGGCCGATCATCAATGGAGTTCCCGTAGGAAGTCCGACGGAGCCGGTGTATACGCCGTCGAAAGAGTCGCACGTGCTCAACGACGCCATTCTGCAGGCGGCGCTCGATCTGCGCAAACGCGACCGCACGCGGCGGAAGATTATTCTCGTGATCGGCGAAGGACGCGAATCTGGCAGCAAGGCCAGCTTCAACGATGTGAAGAGGGTACTGCTGTCGAATGAGATCCAGGTGCGGGCGGTAGCGGTGGGAAGCACGGCGCTGCCGCTCTATGGCAAGTTGGAACGGCTGCACATACCCGACCAGGGACGCGACAACCTCCTGCCTAAATATGCGACGTACACGGGCGGATTGCCGGTTTACACCGAGCTTTCCACCAACGCGATTGAAGAAGTTTACGCCCGCGCCATGAAGGAGGCACGCAACCAGTACCTGTTGGGTTATACGCCGACCCGTCCGAAGACCCCCACCGCATCCACCTACCGCAGCATCGAAGTCTTGGTGAACCGGCCGGGACTGAAGGTCTACGCCAAGGATGGGTATTTTGCGGCGCCGCCCGCAAGATAGGCAGACTCAGGTTTTGGGCCTTGGGTCTTAGGCCTTAGGTCAATGGCGGTTGGCTTCGAAAAGAAAGCCCACTCCTCGGGCTTTCAATCAACAATCAGCCAGTCAAGAGCTACCCCTCCATTCTTGGGCTCCGGGCCTTCGTCCGGCAGGAGTCACCTGAGTAACCTGCCTTCCATTGGGTGCGTGTGATATAAAAGCCCGAAGCCCCCATAGGGATATTTTGCGCGCCAGGGCCCGCGAGGGTGTGCGGCCCGCGCTATTGAGGAAAGTCTTGAGTTTCATCAACTTCGCAGCCCGCGAAATCAACTGCAAGATCGTGTACTACGGCGCCGGATTAGGCGGCAAAACCACGAACCTGCAGATCATCTACCAGAAGACCGCGGAACAGCAGAAGGGTAAGATGATCTCCCTAGCCACCGAAACCGAGCGCACGCTGTTCTTCGATTTCCTGCCACTCGATCTGGGGTCGGTGCGCGGCTTCAAAACGCGGATCCATCTTTATACCGTGCCGGGCCAGGTCTTCTACGATGCCAGCCGCAAGCTGATTCTGCGCGGCGTCGATGGCATCGTCTTCGTGGCAGACTCCCAGGAACAGCGCATGGACGCCAACGTGGAAGCTCTCGACAACCTCATGTCAAACCTGAAAGAGCACGGCTACGACTTCAACAAGATTCCCTACGTGCTGCAGCTCAATAAGCGCGACCTGCCAAACATTCTGTCGCCAGATGCGCTCAGCAAGGAGCTCCGCAAGAAGAACGAGGCCGTGGTCGAGGCAGTGGCGTTTCAGGGTGTGGGCGTGTTCGAGACCCTGAAGGAAATCGCCAAGCAGGTGCTCACGGAACTCAAGGCCGGGGGCTAACTGAAGGCAGTTCTCAGGTTTCCAGAGCCATCCCATAAATGACTTCGGGAAGGGCACGGCTTCCAGCTCTGCGCTTGCCCTGAGCAAGCGAAGCGCGCCGAAGGGTGCCCCTCAGAGCCAAAAAAGAGATGCGGACTTTAGTCCCGGAGGGACACGTTCGACAGTCACTGCCTCGGCTGTCCCGCCGCCAGCACCCCTTTGCCTGTGCCCCAGGGATGGATTTCAGTCTTGAGCAGGCCAGCCTTGATGGTCGGATGCAGCAACTTGGCAGTCTGCTCTGCCCCCACCCGGAAGATGATGACTCCCTGCAACTCGCCCTGATCGCTGAACGCGAACGGTCCGGCAATGGCCACGGTTCCGTGATCTATCATCGATTTGACGACAGCTCGATGCTGCGTTATCACATCCCTAAACTCCGGCGTGTTGGGGTTCCGTTTTTCACCCCTCTTCATCAGAGCTAGCGTGTACTGCTCGAATCCCGGAGGGTCGGCTGGATCATGAATGCCGCCCGGGTCAATGAGCCACGGCCCATGCACCTCGGCAGACAGCCGGCCTGCTTTGACCGCCGGATCGCGGTCGGCCCACTCCTGTGCCTGCGCCGCTGACTCCGCCTGAAACACAAATATGCCACGCAGTGTCGTGTCATCCAGGAAAGGCCCGGCTATCACAAGTTCGCGTTCGGCCATCATCTTACCGATATTCGCCCTGTGCTCCTGAAGCTTTTCACCCGCTTCTTTGCTCAGTTGCGGAGCATTGGCGGGACGATTCAACAGTACGAAGAAGTACCGTGTGAGTTTTGCGTTCGGCTGGGTCTCGGTTTGCGCGCAAGCCGAGGC
The DNA here is from genome assembly GCA_963714225.1 of uncultured Acidobacteriaceae bacterium. Lineage (GTDB taxonomy): Bacteria > Acidobacteriota > Terriglobia > Terriglobales > Acidobacteriaceae > Sulfotelmatobacter. The sequence goes on from CAVQNY010000027.1 coordinate 144,168, forward strand.
TGCAGGCGCGATCAGACTGAACAGAAGTACGCCGCTGAAAGAAATTCTTCTCATGCGCTATACCTACGTATGTTGCCCGACAATTCTTGTCCACTCGGGATGTAGTCGCATATCAGAACGGTCAGATCGTCGTCCTGTGAGGCGGACCATTGCTGCACCGTGGAGATGATCTGATCCGAGGCGGCAGACGGCGTCAGCGCACCCGTTTCCCGCAACAGAGCCGACACAGCATCTTGCCCAAAGAAATCTCCCTTGGCGTCAGCGGCTTCGATAAGGCCGTCAGTATAGAGCAGGAGGCGATCACCCGGTTCCAGCGCACGCACCGCGTTCGTGTACGTCGCAGAAGCAAAGGCGGCGAGGATCAAACCGTTCTCGACGACTTCGGTCACCTTCCCGTGGCGCAGCAGAAGCATGGGCGGATGCCCCGCGGCCGAATATTGGAGTGTCCCCGAAATCGAATCGAGATGAACGTAAGCGGCGGTAACGAACTGGTCCTGCGTATTGCCGCAGAGAACGGCGTTCATTCCCGCCAACAGGACTGAGGGTTGGGCGGCATTGGCGCGCTGCGAAGTAGCCGCTACCTTCACCATCGACGCGATGAGCGCGGCGGGGACGCCGTGGCCGGAGACGTCGGCGATGAGCAGGCCGGCCTGCCGGTCGTCGGCCACGATGAAGTCGTAGAAATCTCCCGCAACCGAGTTCATCGGCACGTAACGGGCAGCAACGCGGAAGTTGGCGGAGTCGGGGAACCCAGCGGGCAGAATCGACAATTGAATTCGCTTGGCTACGGCAAGCTCTTTCTGAATCTCGCTGAGCTGCCGGTCCCGCTGCAGGGTCTGGCGCGCGGCCACATACCCGAGAGCCGTCAGAAATGCCACGAAACCAATCGGCTCAATGTTCGGCAAGAACCGGAGACCGAGTACGTTCCGAAGGTTCTCCCATAAAATGAAGGCTACAAAAATCAGCCCGCCGCGGCGGATCACTACAAGATCCTGATTGTCCGCTTTCTGGCGTACCGACCGCGCGAGCACAATCATTAGAAATGCGATGATCCAGACGCCAGTGAGCTGGTAAAAGATGCGGTGAGGTCCGAAGGCGAGCGCCCCAAGAGCAAAAGATCCAAACACGATTCCCGTCACATAGCCCGCGATCTTGGCTTGGCGGCGGAGCAGCCCGGCCGCTTTGAAAAAAAAGAATGCGGGGATCGGGACGAGGAAATCGATCGCGTCACGCAATCTTGGGTAGAGCCATGCGCCCTGTGTGGCTAGTCCCATCAGATTGGACCGGATCCACAGGCGCAGGCCATACAGGATGGCGAAAAGGGCAAAGTAAATCAAAACCGGATCGAGCTTGCGTCGGATGGCCGAGAACACCGCCGCAACCAGCCCCACCGCCGCGATCGCGGCGCCGAGAAAAAGAAAGGGAGCATCGCGATGAAAGGCCTGCAAGACCTGGTCCGCAGTCATCTCGGGAGCGGGCACGTACATGAGAGAGGATGCTAAACCATTTTCGTTGGGTTGAAAGGAGTAGATTAGATTCCTGGGCGAGAGCATCATCGCAGCAAGTGAGCCCAAGGCAGGCTGGAAAGGGATATCATGAACGATTCGCGCTCGAGTGGGCTAGAGAGGAACGAAATACCCAACTGGAAAAACCACGGCTTGCGCATCATTCGCAGCGGCGAGCTGGACGCCAACACGCCTCAAACCCCCGGCATGACCCGTGCCGAAGCCATTTCGCATGCTGGAGTCGGCGCGCAAAAACTCTGGGCGGGAACCGTGGTGGTGCATCCCAATGCCAAAACCGGTCCGCATCATCATGGCGAACTGGAAACCGTGATCTACGTCGTGCGGGGCCGCGCCCGCTTTCGCTGGGGAAATCAATTGGAGTTCGTCGATGAAGCCGGTCCGGGAGACTTCGTCTACGTTCCTCCCTACGTTCCTCATCAAGAGCTGAACGCGCGCAAAGACCAGCCGGTGGAGGCCGTAATCGTGCGCAGCGGTCAGGAGCCGATCGTCGTCAATTTGGACATTCCCAGCCCGGAGGACGCTTCGGATACTCCACAAGACGATCCGTTTCACTCCGCGCCGGGAAAACGCTGAACGCTCCCGGCTTCCAGCAATCCTTGACGGATGGATTGCAAGCGCGGCTCTTTGCTGGAAGCCACAATGCAAGCACGATGTGAAGCTTTGGGTTCTTTCCTTGTTTCGTTCCTTACCTCTCGTCCTCACTCCTAGAATTCAATTCTGAGCGCCATTTGCCCGGTGCGGTTTCCGGCGTTCTCTGCCGTTTGCGGAGCGCTGAGGACGCCGAAGGTTGCTGGGACATCGATCTCCGTGGCGGGAGGAGCGAAGTTGGTGTGGTTGAGCACGTTAGTAAATGTGGACTCGAAGCGCAGTCTTACTCGCTCCGTAACGGGGAAGACTTTGGCAAGGCCGAGGCTGACCGCGGCTGTGCCTGGGCCCTGGAGGATGCCCACTCCGGCGTTGCCAAATCTGCCGGTGCCCACCGGAGTTGGAGAAAATGCTGCCAGATTGAAATAATGCGCGCGTGACTGCCCACTGTAGAGATTCGTCGAAACCTGGTCGGGGCGCAGGTAAGCGCCACGATTGACCACGTCGGTGTTGGACTGGTCGTTCGTTTCTGGCTGACCGCTCGGCAGCGAAGGGCAGGCGCCGTTGGCGAGGGAGGGTACTTGGCAGCCCCCGGGGCTGATACTCGGCGTGAGCCATGGGCCGGTCTCGAGCAAAGTCACGGTGGTGAGTTCCCAACCACCCAGGACCGCGTTCTTCCAGCCCCCGGTGTTGAGAAAGGTTCGTCCCTGACCAAAGGGCAACTGGTAGAGACCTGTCAAAAGGAAGCGATGGTGACGCGTCCCTTCGACATTGCCATAGTCACTGCCGACATCGAAGCGGTTGGCAATCGGGACGCCATAATTAACTTCACCGGCGAAAGCCGCAGGATTGTCGCCCTGATTGTCCGCGAGGTTTCTAGCCAACGTGTAGTTAGCCCCGAAGTAGAGGCCGTGCGCCATCTTATGGCTTTCCTCAACCTCGAGAGCATTGTAGTTTCCTTCGCCGGCGTTGAAAGTGCTGTAGAGCGTGAACCAGTTGTGGTAAGGCGCGCGCGGATCGACATAGGGGCTGGCGACCGTAGTCTGATATGGCGTCGCGCTTGCCGGGATTTGGTTCAGGTCTTCGGTGATGCTGAGCCGGTAGCTGTGCATACCGACGTAGCTGACGCGCAAACTGTCGTTGTTTCCAACTTGATGCTCGACGGTGAAGTTCCATTGATTCGCCTGCGGATCGCGGTAGTTCGGATCAACCCCCTGATCGAGACCTCCGCCGCCATACTGTACGCCCATCGTAGGTGGCGCTGTATTGGGAAGTTGAATCAACGGAGTGCCGCTAGCAGTTGCCATATTCGTGTATGTGTGCAATGCCGACGTCGGATTTCCACTGTTATTGAAGGATAAAGGACCCAGATTGGTCATCGTGAAGATGCCAAATCCCGCGCGAATCACTGTTTTGGTATCGTTAAACGGGCGCCAGGCAATCGATACGCGCGGCTGGAAGTTCCGCATATAAATATTGCGCAGCGACTGCGGCAAGTGGTCCTGGCTGGCAGTAACATAGTTCGTGCACGGCAGGGCCATATGCCCCAGGTTGCAGGCGTTGAACGACTGCTGGAATGCCAGATTCGACGCCTGAATGGTTTGCTGCTGCAGATACGCCGGCAGTTCGTTGGGCACGACAATCGAATTGTTTCTCTGGTCGAAGTTCGCCAGATTGCCCCCGTCTTCCTGAAAACCCGGCAGGATCTGCCAGCGCAGGCCGTAGCTGAGCGTGAGGTGGCTGTTGATCTGGTACTCGTCCTGGCCGTACACGCCATATTGCCACGCCGTTCCGCCCACGTCCGGACTCGACACGGCAAAGAACAGAGTGGTCGGTGCTCCTTCCAGGAAGTCGCCAAAAGCATTGCCGGTGAACGTGCCCTGAAAAGTGAAATCACCGAAATCGTCGGAGTTAAAAACGGGTGCGAAACTTTCCAGATCGAAATACCTCACCCTTCGCGCATCCAGGCCCGTTTTTAAGGTGTGCTTACCGCGCGTCCAGCTCAGATTGTCCGTGAACTGGGTCGTCCTCGACTGTGTGACTCCCGTCTTGTCGCGGCCAATGGGAGTGAACCCGGTTCCGGCACTGAAATTAAAGGTAGGGAACGCGTGCGTGGTGGGGTGCTGGCTGATGTTCACTCCAGTCAGGTCGAGTTGCGCGAGCGCGGCAGCCCCTTCGATGGGGAAACCAACTCGGGTGATGACGTTGGTGAAGCCGAAGCGGAACTCGTTCAACAGACGCGGCGTGAGCACCCAAGTATGCGAGACCAGCAGGCTGCGATTGTGCACGCTGTCGGAGTCATTCGGCAGAAGGGGGTTGGCATAATCTTCGGTGATGTTCTTGCGGCTGAAGCGCGCGTAGACCGATTGCTTGGAATTGATGGTCTGGTCGATGCGGAGATCGGCTCCGTCGGTACGCGCGGGCGTGGACTGGAAATTCTCGTAGTTGTAGTCCGGGCCGGAAACGTTGGGCAGCGGGTAATAGTTCGGGCCGTCGACGTTAGGGAGCGGATAATAGCTCAACAGCGCTGCGGCGGTGGGGTTGATGCTGGCGGTTGGAATCGAGGGGATGCCAAGCGTGGTCAGGTTACCGTTGCGCTGATCTTGCGTGGGAACAATAAACTGTTCGGCAACTGCGGTCGAGCGGCGGTTTCCCTCGTAATCGAAGAAGAAGAAGGTCCGATTCTTGCCGTTATAGAGATGTGGAATGCTCAATGGGCCGCCGAGCGATCCACCAAAGGTGTTGAAGTGTTTCGGCGCCTTGCCATTGAAGCCGTAAGGGTCCGCGTCGAACGCGTCGTTTTGCAGATACTCAAACAGGCTGCCGTGATACTGACTCGTGCCGCTTTTCGTGGTGAAGGTAACGTCACCTACCTGCGAAAACTCTGCGCTGTTGTTAAACGACGTTACTCTTACGGCAGAGATTCCCTCCTGCGATGGATAAGCGTCCTGCAGCGCGCCATTCTGCCGCACGTTCGCTGTCGAGATGCCGTCGACAGAGAAGTTGACCATCGCCGAACTGGCGCCACCCAGCGCGATGTTTCCGGAGCTGTCCTGTTGCACGTTCGGCGAAACCGTCAGCGCTCCCAGAGGGCTGGTCGTGGTGGCGCGATTGTTCAGCGGAAGTTCGGTGATCTGCTGATTGTTGATTGAATCGCCGATAACCGCGTTCTCGGTATTAATCACTGCTACCGTGTCTGCAACTTCCACCGTCACGGATTGACTCTTGACCCCGACGATGACATCGATCCTTAGCGTCTGCCGGGCAGCCAGTTCCGCCGTTGAAACTTTGAACTCCGCAAAACCCTCGGCCTGAGCGGAAAGGGCATAGTTGCCCGGCTTGAGGTTCACAAATTCAAAGGACCCGTTCTCGTCCGATGTGGTGGAGCGAACGCTGTTGTCTTCCAAACGCCGGATCTTCACGGACGCGCCGGGCACAACGGCCTGTGTTGTGTCATGCACCACGCCAACAATACTGCCGAACGTTGACTGCGCGTGGGCGGAGACATTGAGCCCCAACACACATAGAACGAGCACTGCCGCCCCGATACTTCGATAGATGACTTCCTTGGCCACTGCACCAACCTCCGCCGGCGCGATGCCCCCGAAATCAAGTCCGCCGATTTCCTTTGCAGCTCACGCCCGATGTCCAGAAGTAGCAGACAGGCCATAAAGAAACTGTGGGCGGGGGATAAAGGAACCGTAAAGTCGGCCCGCAAAGAAACGATAGCCTGCATCGGGAATTCCGATCAGGCGAATTGATGGCTGATGTCGACGGAGCCCAGCGAAGTATTCGACTGGAAAAACCACAGCTTGCGGTAGTATCTCAGTTTGCTCGGCGGCCGGTTCTCCGCGACTTCCGCGTTTTAAAATTTGTGTTTGCCGAAATCTTATCAAAGCTTTACGACGCGGAGACCGCCGAGAAGATCCGCAGAGTGAGGGTCTTCAATTTTGCCGAAACTGAGACACTACCAACAATTCCAATCGATTGTGATTTCCTCGTTTGCGACTGACGCCCGTTAGTCTCCCCCCGCCTGGAGCGAAGCGTAATCAACAGCTGTTACTTCCGTAACGGCTCTTCAGGACCATTCCCCTCTACATCGTCGCTAGGTACGATCAATCTGTTCGAGTATAGCGAGCACCTAAACCGTTCGGCGAAAGGGAGAATAGGACAACTATTATGGAATACAGTGAGATCGTAGTGAGGCAGGGGAGTAGTGTTCCTTATGCAAATGCGGTAGGACCGAAAACTTCAACATCTGCAAATGCGGTAGGACCGCAAATTTCAACATCGGTTGCGGTTCCTGATGGCGGTTCAACGTTACTGTTCATTCTGGCAGCGCTCACCGCAATGGGATGGGCAGCAACCAAACGATACTGCTTCTCGAGCTGAGGGAAGGACCACGGCGGCGCGGATTACCGGTTAGGCGAGGATATGCCAACCGCTCCGAATTCTACCAGGCGCAGCTAAGCGGCGGTTAAGCGGTTAGAAGCACGGGGACTGAATTTCCGAATTAGGAGATTCCAGTCTGCCATGCGCACACCTCCCCCGACTTCCGCATCCTCCCAGCCAATGCGTATTCGAGTCCGCGATTTCAACGCGGTGGCGGGAAAGCCCTGAGCATTTGTACGTTCCCGGTAATCCTCAACGGGCGTAGTGGCCTGGCTAGGTAAGCTATCGGCAAACACCAAGGGAACAAGGGTCGGGATAGGGCCGAGGCGCGCTCCCTTACCCGAGCTTGAATTTTTCAGCGATAAGGGTGTTGTAGTGCATTACGCCGGAGGTAAGACTTCGGCGGATATCAAGGTTGTCTGTACCAACTGTGGAAACACAGTAGCGTGCATTAGCGAAATAGATGTTCGCATGGAGATTGGGTTGATTCCTCGTCTCAATCCAGACCTTGCGCCGTCGGGCCACGAAATCTCGTTTTAATGCGAGCCAGTCGCACCAAACGGCCCACTGTTTGAACTTCCCCTCCGACAAGTTGCTGTGGATCCAAAAAGACGGGAGCTATCCCCTTGGGCGTATTCGAGACGCCAAATACAATGACTGCAAATAGTGACCCTATTGCGAATGCTGCACAAAAACTCAGCAACCTGCACAAAATTCTAGGCTGTCTCGGGGGGTCCTGTGCAAAGCCGGGCAGCAAAGGCTTTGCCTAACAACCCCGTCCCGCAATCCCGCGCCACAGCCAGTCCGATAGCAACCTTGCCCCAATTTTGCACATTCCCAGATTGCACACGGACCGGTGTCGTAACCAGATTCAGCAGCGGAAACGACGAGAAAAATCAGGCCAGCGCCGGTTCGATACGCACAGCCATCGAAACGACTGCACCGTTTCTTGTCATAAGGCTGTGGAGGGATTTGCAAGTAGTGGAAAACAAGGCAAATAAAAGTCGCGGATGTTCGGGTCGACTTCAAAAGCCAGCAGGTGTACAAGGAAGGCGTCCCATCTCTCCGCCCGCGCGCGGAGAAGTACGCGACGCAAGGCTACGCGGTCGAGTCTCGGTCTCGGCGCAAGGAGTATGCCATGGCCTGGCGACAAGAAACCCTCCTCTGTATCGTCGATAGTCAGAGCAACCTCAACATTTGCAAAATAATTCTGGAAGACTTTGGCCAGCAGATTCTTAACTGTCAGCGGCGCCCGCGAAGGGCTGGAAGTTTTGCGTCTAATGCGATCGATGCAGTGATTCTCGACTACCAAATGCCAGAAATGAACGCGGAACTGGTTGCGGCCGCAACGAGAGGGACCAAACCGCACGTCCCCATTCTCATGCTCTCCGACTGGGTGTCACTGCGGGAAAGCGTGCTTCAGCTCGTGGACGGATTTGTCATAAAAGGAGATCCGGTCGAGTTCTTGCTCCTGGCGATTCATCAACGATTGAGTCGGCACAAAAAGCGAAAGCCCATAAGAGCCGTTACTCAGCCTCGGGAGGCCTCTTTCCACTCTGGAGCGAGATCGTTGGACAGGAAACTCAGCCTCCTGCGGTCACCTTGAACATGCTAGTGCGTTTCACTTCTCGTATGACATTGACATTAATGTGTATATTCTTGGATAGCGCGTCTTCCTCAGGAGCCCCCAAATGAATCCTCCCGGACCAGCCAACGCGGAGTTCCGCCCCGTCCAACAACGTCAGGAATCTCAGCAGTCTAAGCGCGCCTTATTCCCTATTGTCGGTGTCGGTGCCTCGGCCGGTGGGTTAGAGGCATTCACCCAATTGCTCAAGGCCTTAGCGCCGGGGACCGGGATGGCGTATGTACTGGTTCAACATCTGGATCCGAGCCACGAGAGCGCACTGACTGAACTCCTTGCGAAGGCGACCGAGATGCCTGTCAGCCAAGTAACGGATGCCATGCCGGTGGAACCTGATCATGTGTATGTTATTCCGCCCAACATGGACATGATCCTTTCAAAGGGAGCATTGCGGCTAACACCTCGTACAGAGACGCGTGGCCTTCACATGCCAATCGATCGTTTCTTACGCTCGCTCGCCGAGGACCAGCGGAGCAAGGCGATTGGGGTAATTCTTTCAGGAACTGCTTCGGACGGTACCTTGGGGTTAGCAGCGATCAAGGCAGAGGAGGGGATTACCTTTGCCCAGGATGAAAAATCGGCCAAATTCGATGGCATGCCACAGAGCGCCATCGCTGCCGGCTGCGTGGACTTCGTTCTCCCCCCTGACGCGATTGGCAGGGAGCTGGCGAGGATTCGTTCCCATCCGTATCTGGCCCCTTCTTCGTCCGCCAGAACGGCTGAATTAGTGCCCGACGGCGACCCCAACCTAAAAAACATTCTTCATTTGCTACGGACGCCAAACGACGTTGATTTTTCCGACTATAAGCCCGCCACGGTCAAGCGGCGCATTCTACGCCGCATGGCTTTGCATCAGATCGGGACGTTGAAAGAGTACGTCGAGTTTCTTCGGCTCCATCCGACTGAAGTGGAGGTACTGCACGAAGACCTCCTCATCAAGGTCACCAGCTTCTTCCGCGACCCCGCTGCTTTTGAAGCGCTGAGAATCGAAGTGTTCCCTGCCATTCTGAAGCACAGGTCACTTGAGGAACCCCTCAGAATTTGGGTGCCAGGGTGTTCAACGGGTGAAGAGACTTACTCGCAGGCAATTGCGCTGCTCGAGTTCTTGGGAAATAGCCGCGTCGAAACTCCGGTCCAGCTTTTCGGCACCGACCTCAGCCAGGGAAGTATTGAGAAAGCCCGCACAGGGATCTACCCGGAGAGTATTGCGGCCGATGTCTCGCCGGAACGGCTGCGACGCTTTTTCGCCAAAGTGGAGGGTGGCTATCGAATCAACAAAACGATCCGTAACATTTGTGTTTTCGCCCGGCAGAATCTTCTCCAGGATCCACCTTTTTCTCGGATCGACCTCATCAGTTGCCGCAACGTGCTGATCTACCTCGGGCCGGTTTTGCAGAAAAGGATCATGCCCATCTTTCATTATGCCCTGAAGCCAAGAGGATTTCTGCTGTTGGGGGGCGCGGAAGGCATCATTGGCACGGCCTCGGATCTGTTTGAGTTGATGGACAGGAAACACAAGATTTATTGCCGAAAAGCTACCGCATCCGGGCTGCACTTCGACTTCGCCGCTAGCCAGTACCGGACTGAAGCAGCAAACCTTACGAGCGCCAAGGAAGCACAAAAGCGCGAGGGCGTTGTGCGCCTCTGGGACTTACGCAAGGAGACCGATCGCCTCCTCCTAACGAAATACGCTCCCGTCGCTGTGGTGATTAATGACGATATGGAAGTCCTCGAATCCCGTGGACACGTGGGCCTTTATCTTGAGCTCGCGCCCGGCAGAGCCAGCTTCAACGTTTTGAAGATGGTTCGAGAAGGCTTGCTGTTCGATCTGCAAGCGGCGATCAACAAAGCAAAGACGAAGAAGGACGGAGTTCCGGTTCGAAAGGAAAAGATAGAAGTCGAACGCGATGGTGAACTCAAGGATGTGAATCTTGAGGTAACGCCTTTCAAGGTCATTTCTGGCGGAGGACGTCATTTCTTGATCATGTTCGAGGATGCGAGCCCTGCGGCTAGGACCGAATCAGCGGGAGCCATGGCCGGAGAGGCAAATCTCAGCAAAGGCGGGAAGGAAAAACGCAGTGATCGTCAAAGCAGCCACCTGAAGCAGGAACTTGTTGCCACCAAACGGTATCTGCACTCCCTTGTCGAAGACAAAGAAGCCAGCAACGAGGAACTCCAAGCCGCCAATGAGGAGATTTTGTCGAGCAACGAGGAGTTGCAGAGCACCAACGAGGAGCTGCAAACTGCCAAAGAAGAGCTCGAGTCATCCAACGAAGAATTACATACTGTCAATGAGGAACTACACAATCGAAATTTCGAATTGACGCAGGCCAACGCTGATTTGGTTAATCTGCTTAGCAGCGTCAATATTGCGATCGTTATATTGGGACGCGACCTGCGAATTCGGCGTGTTACCCCTCAGTGTGAACAAGCGTTCGGTTTGATCCTGTCAGACGTGGGACGACCGATCACGAACGTCAAGCCAAATATTGACGTACCCGACCTAGAGCAGATGATTTTGGAGGTGATCAACACGGTAACGGTGAAAGAGCGCGAGGTTCAGGATCGAGAGGGGCATTGGCGTTTGCTTCGTATTCTGCCTTATAGGACTCTCGAGAACACGATCGAGGGCGCCGTCCTAACCCTGGTCGACATACATGATCTCAAACACAACCTGGCGGAGATCAAACAATCCCACGATGAACTGGCGGCGGAGCGGGCGAAATTAGAGGAGGTGCTTCGGCAAATGCCCTGTGGGGTCATGATCGGCGAAGCCCCATCCGGAAGGCTGATCCTCGCCAACAAACAGGTGGAAGAGATCCTGCGTCACTCATTCCATCACGCCGCTAACATCGAAGAATACACGCAAGATAAAGCTTTCCATCTCAATAAGCAGCCCTTCAAACCTGACGAGTGGCCACTCGCGCGCTCTCTCACTACAGGCGAAGTGGTCGCAGATGAAGAAATTGAGTACGTGCGCGGGGACGGAACCCTGGTTTTCTTAAGTGTCAGCTCTGCCCCGGTCCTCGACGGGGAAGGTCGTGTCATCGCGGCGGTGGTTACTTTTTTTGATCTTACTCATCGCAAAGGAACCAAAGAGGTTCTGCGCTCCACGGAAAAGTTGCGTGCTACGGGACGTCTGGCAGCTGCTTCTGGTGACTGCGTTCAGCGCTGAACCAAGGTCAGAGCTTCGGATGTAAGCCAAGGCTCCACAGGAGGGGAGAGACGCGGAGCCTGGCAGTGACGAACACGAGTCACTCAGTAGGGATCACCGGCGCCATCGTACCTAGCTCAAGGGCACGATTATGGGCCGACGCTAGGCGCCGGGGAACTGGCCCGCGACTCCAACTGGTGGTCAGCAAGGAAACTCTGCGGCAATGGCTGATCGCAGCCAAGCTATGGCGGGCGCGGCGAGCGCGGGTTGAACGAGAGCATGTCTGGAGGGCACGGCGGGCGCGGTACGGCGAACTGGTGCAGTGGGACACAAGTGAGCACGATTGGCTGGAAGGGCCAGGCGAAAAGCTCCACCTGATCGCGATGATCGATGACGCTGCGTCGCGCTTGACGGCGCGTTTCGCCGGTCATGATTCGACCGAAGAGAACCTGCGGCAACTGGGTTGCTATGAAGCAGCACGGGCGACCGGTATCGGTCTACACCGATAAAGCCAGCTGGTTTCAGATCGCCCCCCGGGCCAGCCCTCCCCGGGATACTCCGGAACAGCACCTGACCCAGATTGGCCGGGCGCTGCAGGAGCTGAACATCGAGTGGATTGAGGGTACGATCCGAAAACCCGAACCATTTTCGCCACAGAAAAAAGGCGCCGGAAGGAAGCTGCCGGCGCCACGAGGCTCGCGAGATGCGGTCTAGCGAGTGGTTACCCTACCAGAAATCTATTTGCTTTCCGCGATGGGGCTCGCACCCAAGTCGCGGCGATTGTTAACGGCCGTGCGCGCCGCGCGGGCGGCAGGCATGTTGGCGGCAGCGGCTCCGTAGCGCTCCAGAAGCACCGGCGCCATGCTGTTCTCCGCTTCCTTGACGAAGATCATCTGATTCTCGGAAGCCATATCGACGCGGACGAAGTCTCCCAGCTTCACCTGGCTGGTAGCCACCAGATTGGCCAGCGGGAAAACCAGGTGCCGTTCGATCGCCCGCTTCAGGTGACGCGCGCCGTAACGCGGGTCAGTGCCTTCCCTCAGCAGGAACTGCTTGGCGCCGGCGGTGCAATTGAACACGAACTGGTTAGTGCCCGCGGCCATGAGCACGCGCTGCTGCACCATGCCGAGTTCGATCTCCAGAATCTGAGCAAGATGCTCGTCGCGCAGCGTCTTGAACACGACCGCCTTGTCGATGCGGTTCATGAACTCGGGCGTGAACTTGCGGCGGGCAGCCTCGACCGCGGTGCGCTGGATCTTGTCGTCGAAATTGTTGTCGACCTCCACCACTCTAGGCGCAAAGCCCAGGCCACCGTCCACCAAATCAGTCATCTCGCTGGCCCCCAGGTTCGAGGTTAGGATGATGATGCACTGCGAAAGATCAACCCGGCGATTGTCGCCAAGCGTAAGCGTGGCCTTGTCCAGAATGCCGAGCAACAGTTGCCACAGCGAGTCGCTCGCTTTCTCAATCTCGTCGAAGAGTAAGATCGAAAGCTTCAGCTTCTCGGTGAACCACTGGTTCAGCGCTTCCTGCGTGAGCAGAGGATGGGTCTCGCGATGGCCGAGGTATCCCGGAGGCGAACCGATCAGCTTGGCGATCTCGTGCGAGTGCTGGAACTCGGCGCAGTCGATTTTGATGCAGGCATGGGAATCGCCGAACAGAGCCTCGGCCATGGCTTCCACCACGCGGGTCTTGCCCGAGCCGGTCGGACCCAGAAACAGCAGGTTCCCCACGGGACGCCCGGGAGCATTCAGGCCCGCCAGAAACATCTGATAGATCTCGGCGACCTTTTCAACGGCCTGGTCCTGACCAACGATGCGGCGGCGCAGTGCGGCTTCAAATTCCCCAGCATCGGCGCTGCGGCGGTTCGGATCGAGCACTGTAGCGAGGTTCGTTCTCATAAAGTGGCGTCTTTCCTATGGGAGGGCCTATTCACGGCCTTCTCCTGATTTCCCGGACTCTCCAGGCCTTTCGACTCCCCCGGTTCCAGGGTTGACAAAATCTGTCACTTGGAACCAAGTCGCTCGCCTGACCCCATATGCGTCCGGGGCTTACCTTGGAATAAGCAAGCGACTGGCCACGGGCAGGGGATGGATGGAGCGGCCGAAAACCCTGTATCTGGCTGGATTTAGATGGCCGGCGACGATATTAGAACAGACCGCCGTAGAAAGTTAAGAGGGAGGAAGAGAAATAGTTTGCGCATGACGGGAAAGGAAAATGGAAACAGGAAGATATGACCATGAGTAACTGGCGAGCCATGTAGGTGCGGGATAGCATCCGGGTTAGGTAGGTTTCTGGAGGGACCGGTTGCGCCGCTCATCAGTTCTAACGATTGCTGCTGTCTCATGTGTGTTGTTTGGAGTAGCCGCCATGCGCCTGAGTCCACGGCTCTCTTCGGCTTTCGCGGCGCAGTCGCAGAGTGCGCAAGCGGCGCCGACAGTGGCCGCCGCAGCGGCGCCGGGCGCACAACTGGTGCCAGTAGGTGCAAGCCTTTCGGCCACAGTGAAGCCGGTGGATATTCCTTCGCCACACCTTCAAACCACGCCTGCCACTGAGATTTACACCGCGAGGCGCGGCGAAAGCATTCCCGCCGTGGCCCACAAGTATTTAAAGCGCACTGCCTATCAAACGTCTTCCGAACTCTCCGAAGCCATCCGCCGAACGAACGGAAAGGACAATGGCGACCGCTCCGGCAACATCCTCAAAGCGGGCGAGCAGATCACCATCCCCGGAATTCTTCCCGCGCCCATCGTCGAAAAAACGGTTCCGGTCGCCAAGGATTTTGAAGTCCGCGCCATCTACCTCACCGGCATCATGGCCGCCAGCGACCACGGACTCGCGCATCATCCGTCACTGGCGCGAAGTAGGCGGCAACGCCGTCGTCTTCGATATCAAAGATAGCGACGGCAACGTAAACATCCCCTTCGAGCATCCGCTGCTCGGCAAACACCAGGTCTATATCCACGACCTGCCCAAGTTTGTCCACTTCCTGCACTCCGAAAACATGCACGCCATCGCCCGCATCGCCATCTTCCGCAACGAGCGCATGGTAATCGAGCATCCCGAACTCGCGGTGCAGTCCAAGAGAACAAAGCAGCCTTGGCGCGAGAACGGCAAACTGGTCTGGACTGATCCTTCGAATCCCAAAGTTCAGGACTACAACATCGCTCTAGCCAAATTCGTAGCCCAATCCGGCGCCGATGAAATTCAATTCGACTACGTCCGCTTCCCCGCCGAAGGCGATCAAAAAGACGCCAGCTTCGTCTATCAAACCGAGCAAGACGGAAGCAATCAAATTGCAGGCAGCAATAGCCCATGTGGAGACGGCCGCCTCGGCCGTCGCGCCGATGCGAAGCGAGGCGGAACCGGCAAAGAACCGAGCGCCTGCAAGACAGAATCCCCGCACACCCTCCAACGTTCTGACGTAATCACCGCGTTCCTCAAAAAAGCCTACGCCGAACTTCATCCCACCGGCGTTCTACTGTCGCTCGATGTCTTCGGCGTGATGGCCTGGCAGCGCCCCGTCGATCTCTCGCACACCGGACAGGATATCGTCGGCATGGCGAAATACTGCGACGCGCTCTCGCCCATGATCTATCCCTCGCACTTCTTCGGCATGGATAACATCGCCCACCCCGGCGACGCCCCCGAGCACTTCATCGGCGAATCCATGCAGCGCTTCGAGCTGATCACAAAAGACAGTGGAGTAATAATCCGCCCCTGGCTGCAAGCCTTCCGCTGGCGCACCAAAACCTATTCGCCCGAGTACATCAAAGTGCAAGTAGCTACGGCCAAAGAAAAAGGCGGCATCGGCTTCCTGTTCTGGAACGCCGCCAACGACTACAGCAAACCGTACGCCGCCATGCCCGAAATGAAAGCCGCGAAGGATAAATATTTTCGCGGAGATGAATTGCCAGGAATAACGGTAAAGGCAAGTCTGACGCCGGAGGCAAGCCCGGGTGCGATCGCTCCTATCTACTGACATTCGCGTGCCCTGCTCCCAAGCCCCCGCAAGCCACTAAGAAACCTATTGTCATTCCGGCCGGCCGTAAGCCCGGTGAGGAACCTGCTGTCTGCCCGCCGCGCACTGAACCCCATCCCCGCTGCGTGCGACCTTGCCACCACGAAAGTGCTTGGCGTTTCCTCCCACGCAAGCGTAAAAAGGAACCCGACTGTGAATGGGCCACGGCTACGCCGTGGCCCATTTTTATCCCCACGAGGATCATCTCCATGGAAGGGCGGACTGGGCTGCGCGGGAAGAGGAGGTTCCATGTCTTACAAGAAAACGATTGTCTGCCTGGCAAACTCCAGGAAGATGTCAGGCCGCTCCTAGCTGAGCTGGCAAGGAGATAGTGGCGGCTACGTCTGCATTCTGTTCGGCGGCAGGAAACAGCGGCAGGAAACAGGCGTATACCGCTAAGCAGATCGATTATTACGCTACCGGCTGGAGGAGGACATATGGGTATATCATTACCCGGCGAAGAGGCTGACGGGACAAAGCTCGGTGACGCTGCGCCCGCGTCGCGCGAGGAGTCCGCATGGGCGTTACAAGGAGGCTTGGGACTTGCTCGAGGCGCGAAAACACGTCGCCGTTCCGGCCGCCTCGCTCGATCCCGCCCGCGCCAGGTCCGCATCCCCGGCCTGCAACGTCGCAGGTCGACGCTCGGGATGAGACGCCGTCGATGAGGATCACAATGCTTCAGCTATAATGTCCTCTAACGCTGGTTGGGTTTTAGCGCCTCGCTCCCTGCAGTGCCAGAGCAAGGATTCAGCCCCGTAGCAACCCGCAGTCGAAGGAGTCCGCATGGCGATTCAGAAGACGGAACACATCTGGCACAATGGCAAGCTCATCCCCTGGGATGACGCGACGATTCATGTGATGTCGCACGTGGTCCACTACGGCTCCTCGGTGTTCGAGGGGATCCGCTGCTACGCGCTGCCTTCGGGGCCCGCCATCTTCCGCGCGCACGAGCACATTCAGCGGCTGCTCGATTCGGCCAAGGTCTACCGCATCGACATCGACTACACCCGCGAGCAACTGGTGAAGGCCACGCTCGAAACCGTGGGCAGCAACGGCGTGTGGCCGTGCTACGTGCGGCCCGTCGTTCTCCGTGGCTATGGCGAGGCGGGAGTGAATCCCTTCAACTCGCCCACCGAGGTTTACATCATCAATTATCCGTGGGGAAAATATCTGGGCGCCGAGGGCGAAGGCTGCGACGCGTGCGTTTCCTCGTGGACGCGGATTGCGCCGAACACTTTGCCGGCCATGGCCAAGTCGGGCGCCAACTACATGAACTCGCAGCTCATCAAGATGGAAGCCATCGTCAACGGCTTTGCCGAAGGCATTGCGCTCGACGTGAATGGCTACGTGAGCGAAGGCTCGGGCGAGAACGTGTTCATCGTGCATCGCGAGAAGCTGATCACGGCGCCGCTGGGCAATTCGGTGCTGCCCGGCATCACTCGCGATTCGACGCTGCAGATCGCGCGTGACCTGGGTATTCCAATCGTGGAGCAGATGATTCCGCGCGAGATGCTCTATATCGCCGACGAGGCCTTCTTCACCGGGACGGCGGCGGAGATCACTCCCATTCGCAGCGTGGACAAGATCAAAGTGGGCAAGGGCGAAATGGGCCCGATCACCAAGGCGATCCAGAAAGAGTTTTATGCCATCGTGCACGGCGAGAAGAACGACCGCCACGGCTGGCTGACTCCGGTGGCGGTGCGGACCAAGCAACCTGTGGGAGTGTAGGCGGGATTGCGAGTTTTTAAGAATGATTTGCGGGGCGCGATTCGTCGCGCCCCTTCCTTATTTCCCGCGCGCCCCACCGACTCGATCCGGGTGATTCCTTCCAACGCGCCTCGAAACTCCACGGCCCCGCACCGAATTGCCAAATGAGCAGGGCGCCGCCCATCATGGATAGATTCTTCAAGAACATGGCGAGCTGCGTCTGATGCATCATGGAATCGGTGACAGCCCAGAACTTGTGCAGCATCGGAGTGACGCTCCAAAAGCTCTTCCCGGGTAGGTAGGTGTTTAGTAACGGTCTCCAGTCTCCCCCATTGCTGCCGTTGCGGACGACTGGAGGTTGGGCTGAACCACCGCATCCGGCTAGACCGAGCAGCGTCAGGATGAGGCCGAACAACGAAAGCTAAGAGCTGCGAGCGATCCGAGAGGTGCGGACGGGCAGGTTCCCTCCTCGAGGTGGGGCAATGGGTTGTACAACGTGACTGTTAGTTCGTTTCGTTGCCGGCGGGTTGACTTTAACCTGAAGTCAACAATTCGGAAGCCAAGGGCGTTGCGCCACTCAAGATCACAGCTTTTCGCACCCTGTGGTAGCCAACCCCTTCTCTGCGCCATGGAGAGAGGCGCGAACGAGCCTTCCGGAACGTAATGTGCTGTCCACCTGCCGGAGCAGGCTTCGTTACCTAGGTCATCTTGGGTAAGGTGACGATTCGAGTCATCATACAAAGAGCTAAAGAGCTTTGGAGGCAAGCTGCCTCCCAGGAAAACGCCTGCGATGAATATTGATGACCTGCTGCGGATTGCGACGGAACGGCGAGCCTCCGACTTGCATTTGAAGGTGGGAAACTATCCTCACCTGCGCATTGACGGCGAACTGACGCCGTTGACCGAACAGCCGCGGGTTAGCGCGGAAGACATGCTGACCATGGCGTTCAGCATGATGTCAGCGCGGCAGAAGCAGAAATTCAAAGAGACCACGGAAATCGATATGGCCTACGGCGTGGCCGGGCTGGGGCGGTTCCGTGTGAACATCTTCCAGCAGCGCGGCAACGTTGGACTGGTGCTGCGCGTCATTCCCACCAAGATTCGCGCGCTCGATGAGTTGTTCCTGCCCAAGGTGGTGGAGCAGATTTGCGAAATGCCGCGCGGGCTGGTGCTGGTGACGGGCGTGACCGGTTCCGGTAAGTCGACCACGCTGGCCGCCATGGTGGATCGCGTCAACTCCAGCCGCGCCGAACACATCATCACCATTGAAGACCCCATCGAATTTCTGCATCGCGATAAGAAGGGCTATGTGAACCAGCGCGAAATCGGGGTGGACACACCTTCGTTCGGCGCGGCCTTGCGCGCTTCCTTGCGTCAGGATCCGGACGTGATTCTGGTGGGCGAAATGCGCGACCTGGAAACGATATCAGACGGCGCTGCACGCGGCGGAAACCGGCCACATGGTGTTCTCGACGCTGCACACGCTGGACGCGGTGGAAACCATCAACCGCGTCATCTCCATTTTTCCGCCGCCCGAGCAAAAACAGATTCGCCTGCAGTTGGCGGCGGTGTTGCGCGCCATTGTGAGCCAGCGTCTGGTCCGGCGCTGCGATTCCGAAGGACGCGTGCCCGCGGTGGAGGTCATGATCAATACTGCCTTTATCCGGGAATGTATTCTGGTGCCCGAAAAAACGCGCTCGGTTCGCGACGCCATAGCGGCCGGTACGTCGCAGTACGGAATGCAGACGTTTGACCAGTCGCTGTGGGATCTGTTCCAGGCGGGGCTGGTCAACTACGAAACTGCGCTGGAAAATGCCTCCAACGCCGACGACTTCAAGTTGCGCATGCAGGGCATCGCTTCTACCGCCGACATTTCACGGCAGTCGATGCAGTCGGCTGGGTTCGGCGGACGGTAGAGCTCGGCGTCCGGCTTCTGGCTCTCGGTTTCCGGCCTCCGACTTCTGGTTCGACTTTTTCCAGACGTCGAAAGTCGAAAACCTCTTCTCCGTTCTTCTATTGTTTTCCCTCTCGTCATCAAAAGGGTTAACGTTAACGTATGGCGTTCCCGCGACCCCAAAAGAAGTTCTATTCCGAGGAGGAATTGTACGAATACGCGGTGGGAGCGCTGGCGCGGCGCATGCGGACGGTTGCAGAATTGAAGCGCCTGCTGCGCGCGCGGGTGGAAACTGAAACCGAGTACGGGCAGACGCTGGTGGAGCTGATCATCCGGCGATTGAAGGATCGCGGGTATCTGAACGATTCGCAGTATGCCGCGTATTTCTCGTCCCTGCGGCGGGACAATCAGAAGTTTGGGCGGATGCGCGTGGTCACCGATCTGAAGAACAAGGGCATGCACAGCGACGTGATTGAGAAGGCCGTGGACGCGGCCTATGAGGGCGTGAGCGAAGAAAAACAGGCGCGCGAATTTCTGCGGCGGAAGCGTCTGGTGAAACCAAGAGATCAAAAAGAGGCGGCGCGCATCTTCCGTCAACTGGCTCGGGGCGGCTTCGGCAGCAAGACGATCTTCACCATTTTGAAGCACTGGGATGTGGATGAGGAAACCTTGGCCGAGTTGGAAAGCGAAAGCGCCTGACGGCCCACGATTGAAGCGCTTCGAGCAGGCCTCTCCGGAGGTCTCGGAGCATCCAAGCGTGAAAGCGTGAAGATGGACTTGGCAAGAGGCTTTTCGATGTTGCATACTTCAAGGCCTATCCCAAAACCGTTTCTCAGGAGGGTTTATGAAGTTCCGTCTGAAAGTGATTCTCGCCGCGTTGTTGTTCAGCGCAGTTCCGATCGCGCTGGCTCAGGATGCGGCCACGGATGTGAAAAAGGGCGCCGAAGACACTGGAGCAACGACCAAGAAGGCGGCCAAGGCCACCGGGAAGGGGGCCGACGAGACTGGCGTTGCTGCCGAGAAGGGTGCGAAGGCGACCGGAAGCGCCAGCAAAAAGGCTGCTACAACCGTTGGCAAGGGCACAGAGAAGGCCGCCGACAAAACCGGTCATGAAACCAAAGTAGCCGCCAAAGACACCGCCAAAGGCACAGAGAAAGTTGCCAAGAAGACTGCTAGCGGCGTCAAGACGGGTACCGAGGCCACTGGACACGAAATGAAAAAGGCTGGAGAGAAAACCGACGACGCAATGAAGCCGCAGTAACGATTACAAGATTTTGTGCATGGGAGGGCCGCGCTGGAGTTCTGCGCGGCCTTTTTTTCTCGGAGGTAGTTTTGCGGTTTCGTTCCCCGTTCTCTCCGCGTCCTCCGTGTCGCTTGCGATTTTCATTTAGAATTGGCTGTCATCGTGACTACATGCTGACTGGGTCTGAAATCCGCCGCAAGTTTCTCGACTTCTTTGTGCAGAAGGGGCACAAGGAGGTGCATTCCTCCTCGCTGGTGCCAGCGAATGATCCCACGCTGCTATTCACTAACGCAGGCATGAATCAGTTCAAAGACGTTTTTCTGGGACTGGAGAAGCGCGAATACGTCCGCGCCACCACTTCGCAGAAATGCGTGCGCGCCGGCGGCAAGCACAACGATCTGGAAAATGTGGGGTTCACCACCCGGCATCACACGTTTTTCGAGATGCTGGGGAATTTTTCGTTTGGCGATTACTTCAAGAAAGACGCCGTCGCCTACGCCTGGGAATTGATTACTTCGAAGGAGTGGTTCGGAATCGATAAGAGCAAGCTGTACGTGACCATTTTCAAAGGCGAAGCCGGCGTCGAGCGCGATATCGAAGCATATGACCTATGGGTTGGGCAGGGCGTGCCTAAGGATCGAATCTTTGAGATGGGGCTGAAAGACAATTTCTGGCAGATGGGCGACACCGGGCCCTGCGGCCCGTGCAGCGAGATTCACTATGACATGGGCGCGATTGCTTCGGATCAGGGGCACACGGATTGCGCGTTTAGCTGCGATTGCGGGCGCTATGTCGAGATCTGGAATCTGGTGTTCATGCAGTTCGACCGCGATGTGAGCGGGAAGCTGAATCCTTTGCCCAAGCCGTCGATTGATACGGGCATGGGGTTGGAGCGGGTGGCGGCGGTGTTGCAGGGGGTGATTTCCAACTACGAGACGGATTTGTTTACGCCGCTGGTGGACAAGGCAGCAGAACTCATGGACACAGCTGTGTTGCTCAGCAAGGTCGTGAGGCAGCCGGAGCATACGGCCGCCTCGCTGCGAGTCATTGCCGATCACTCGCGGGCCGTGACGTTCCTAATTTCCGACGGTGTTCTTCCCTCAAATGAGGGAAGAGGCTATGTTCTGCGAAAAATAATCCGACGGGCTATTCTCCACGGGCGCAAAGGATATGCCGAGGGCCCCTTTCTCCACCAGATGGTCTACTCCGTTGTCGATCTAATGAAGGATGCATATCCCGAGCTCGTTGACGCAGCGGATCGGGTTGCGAGGGTTGTGAAGGAGGAAGAGACGCGATTCGCGCGAACCCTCGAGGTCGGGCTAGAGAAGCTCGAACAAGATTTTCAACCGCTGCGGGCGGAGAAATTCCTCGCTGAACATCCAAGCAGCACCCTAGAAGAGGTAAAAAAGATTTTTGGAGAGCGCGTAACGCCGTCGGATTGGGGGAGCATGGCTCCAAACCTTCGGCCAGTCTACCGAGGCGATCAAGCCTTTCGCCTCTACGACACGTTCGGCTTGCCGCTTGACTTCATCGAGGACGCCTGCCGGGACAACGGATTTATTCTGGACGAAACGGGCTTCGATCGCGCGATGGAAGAGCAGAAGACCCGCGCTCGCGCTTCTTGGAAAGGTGCAGGTAAGCAAACGGCTAATCCTGCGTATCAGCAGCTTCCGAAGTCTATCTTCGAAGGGTATCGGCAGACTCGCTCGGACGGCTGCGAAGTGCTGGCCATCATCCACAACGGGCAGGGCGCGACGGAACTCAAGGCTGGCGACTCCGGTGAACTCATCCTCGATCACACGCCGTTCTATGCCGAATCTGGCGGTCAAGTTGGGGATCGCGGATGGCTTGTGCAAACGGGGCGTCACCTCCCGGGAGCCGATCCTGAGACTCGGGTTCCATATTTCGGATATCAAACTCTCCTTATGTCCTCGCTGAGGTGACGGGATGCTATTCGCCGATTCAGGGTGTGCGGGCGCATCAGGTTGTTGCAAAACAGACATTGCGCGTGGGCGATAGAGTCGATGCTGTGGTCAATGCGGACATTCGGGAATCGACCATGCGCAATCACACGGCTACGCATTTGCTTCATGCCGGGCTGCGCGAAGTTTTGGGGAAGCATGTAAAGCAGGCGGGATCGCTGGTGGCGCCGAATCATTTGCGGTTTGATTTTTCGCACTTTACTGCCGTGGAAGACGAAGAGTTGCAGGACATTGAGAACATCATCAACAAGGAAGTGCTCCGCAACCAGATCGTCGAGACCATTACCGACGTGCCGATCGATGAGGCGATCAACCAGTATCACGCCATGGCGCTGTTTGGCGAAAAGTATGGCGACAAGGTGCGCGTGGTGCGCATTGGCGATTTCTCGACTGAGCTTTGCGGCGGGACGCACACAGGGGCGACCGGCGAGATTGGACTGATCAAGATTCTGAAGGAGGGCAGCGTGTCATCGGGCGTGCGGCGCGTGGAGGCCGTTACTGGCGAGGGATCGCTGCGGCACTTTCGCAGGGATCATGAACTAGAACAGGTGGTGTCGGCACTCGTTTCACCCACATCTGAAGGGGGGGCGGCAACACCCGCCGAGGCTTTGAAAGCCGAACTCGATAAGAAAGATGCCGAAATCAAGCGGCTGGGCCGAGAACTGGATCAGGCGCGGATGAAGTCGGCGTCGTCGAGCACGGCGAACATTGGCAACAAAGTCAAAGAGGTCAAAGGCGTGAAGGTGCTGGCCCATCGCGTGGATAATCTGGAGCGGGCGCAGTTGCGGACGCTGGTTGATCAACTGCGCGAGAAGATTGGCTCGGGCGTGGTGGTGCTGGGCTCGGCTTCGAACGGAAACGTTTCGCTGATCGTGGGCGTCACCAAAGACTTGACCGGCCGGGTGCAGGCGGGAAAAGTGATTGGCCCGGTGGCGCAGAAAGTTGGTGGCAAGGGCGGAGGCCGTCCCGATCTGGCCGAGGCTGGCGGCAAAGATCCGGCTGCGCTGGACTCCGCGCTGGCCGAGGCGTATACCGTGGTGGACTCGCTTTTAAGCAATTAGCCTCTCAGCGGTAGCAGGTGCGCATGGAAGACCGGATCCGCTTCATCGAACACCAAGGGAAGCAAATCCTGCTGGTGGACGTTTCTCACTGCACGCCGGCAGAGGTTGCGAAGGTTGCACTGTTGGTCCCTTCTTATGTGACCAGCGAGCCTCGGGGCTCGGTGCTGTTGCTCGCCGACTTCACGGGAGCGGAGTTTGACCGGATCGCGATCGACCGCATGAAGGAGGGCGCGGTCTTCGACCGGCCCCACCTCAAGCGCTCGGCATGGGTGGGCATCGAGAATTTGCCGAAAGTATTCTACGAACACATCAAGAATTTCTCGCAGCGCGATCTGCCTGCCTTTAAGACCCGCGAGGAAGCGATGGACTGGCTGGTGAGCGGCGAGCAGCTGCGGTTATCGGATCGCACGATGGGGGACCTGCCCAAGCGGCAACGTCCCTGAACCTCGGGTTGTCGTCACGGCGATGAGACCGTGGCGAATGGAGCCGAGAGTGCGTAGCGATAAAGATTGAGGTAGCTCATAGGCCAACCACGATCAAAAGGATCGCGGTGGTAGGCGGGCAGCTCAATTAAACGAAAAGCGGCAAATCATCGCTCGAGCATTTTCGGAAGATGTTCCCGTTGTCACTTCGGACGAGAAATTCAGCCTCTACCTAAGGATTGAAGCTGATTTGGTGATCTCCTGCTTCGTCCCCGTTATCGGCATTCGCGGGCGAGGGCCCGCCCTGAACTTGGTGAAGGGGCGCCGGCGCGACACTTAACTTCTCCACTTCAGCGTAACCGGGCCTGGCCATGGGATGCTTCATCGCGCTGCCGGTGCGCTTCGCTTCCAGATGGGCGGCCTTCAACTGGAAATACCATTTGGCGGGACGGTCGGCGTCGTCGATCAGCATGAGATGGGGATTGTGCTTCAGGCCTTCGGCTTGCAGTTCCATGGTGCGGCGGTCCTGTTCGACGAATTTCGCGAAGACGAATTTCAATAGCTCGGGGCCGAAGGGGAGCCAGCGGAAGATGTTCCAGGCAGCGACCACGTCGATGCGGCATTGATTGCGGGTGATGGGCGTCACCGTGGTGAGGCTGCAGAACCAGTACTTCCCTGCCCGGATGGTTTCGGTGCGCAGGTTGGGCAGGACAAAATCGATAGTAGTGGTGATGGAATCGGCGGCGGCGTAGAGGCGCAACAGCTTGTAGGGCGCGGAGTTCGAGCTGGGCGTGTGCGCGCTCATGCGAAAACCGTTGGGGATGGGCTCGAAATTCTTTTGCTTCTCGTGAATGCTGTGGCGGCCGCGCCACCACCACGCTTGATGCACGAACGGTCCGTGGGCGGGATCCATGAGTCCGATGATGCCGTGATCGATGCTGACGGGCATGTCGGCGGTGAGGTAGGCAAGCTTGTACTTATCGCTGAACTTTTCAATCAGCGGGGCGGGATCGGGAGCTTCTTCTCTCGCGCTGAATCCCGCGCCTGGCGGGCCGGGATCCGGGATGAAAACCCAGATAAAACCATCCTGCTCTTCGCAGGGATAGCTGCCGGCATAGATGCGATCGACCTTCAAGTTCTGGTCGGCGGTGAGTGAGGGGATGAGCTGGCACTGGCCGTTGTGGGCGTCGAAGGTCCAGCCGTGGTAGGAGCACTCGAGGTTTTCTCCATCGAATTTGCCGCAGTGGAGCGGCATGCCGCGGTGGGGACAGGCGTCGCGCAGCGCGAAGGGACTGGCCCGTGCGGTCGCGTCCGATGACGAGCGGAATCTCAAGCAGCATGGCTTGGTGGAGCTGGTTGCGATGGACGCGGTTCGGCGGGCAGGGCGCGATACCAGAAGCCGGTGAGCATGAGCGAGTCGGGCGCCTGGCGTTGGGGAGAGTCGAGTTCGGGCATGGGGTGGAGATTGCTGATTCGTAATTCTTGATTGCTGATTGAAAAACATATGCTAGCATCCGCAGGACGTTTCAGCGCGTACGGAGTTGCGCGGAGGGAACCTCAATGGAATTCATCGGCCATTTTCGCAGGCTTACGCCGGTGCAGCGGAATACGTTCATTGCCTGTTTTCTGGGCTGGTCGCTGGATGCATTTGATTTCTTCATTCTGACGTTCTGCGTCAGCGCCATTGCGACGCAATTCCAGGCGAAAGTTTCTGCCGTCGTGAAGGCGATTTCCTGACGCTGGCGATGCGTCCGGTGGGCGCGTTTCTGTTCGGGATGATGGCCGACCGGTTCGGGCGCCGTGTCACGCTGATGGTGGACATCATTGCGTACTCGGTGTTTGAATTGGGATCGGCATTCGCTCCTTCCTTGAAAGTATTGCTCATCATGCGGGCATTGTTCGGAGTGGCGATGGGCGGAGAATGGGGCGTGGGCGCGGCGCTGGCTTTCGAGACGCTGCCCGCGGAGGGACGCGGATTCTTCTCCGGATTGTTGCAGGAAGGCTATGCGGTGGGCTATCTGATGGCGGCGTTGGTTTACGGGACGGTATTCCGCTTCGTCGGCTGGCGCGGGATGTTTGTGATCGGCGCGCTGCCGGCGTTTCTGGTGATCTACATTCGCACGAAAGTGGACGAATCCCCGGCCTGGCTGCAAGGCCAGGTAGCGAAGAAAACAGAGAGCCGATTGGGCAAGGACATCCTGAGATACTTCGGCACATTTGTTTTGCTGGTGGTGCTGATGTTTGCGTTCAATTCCTTCAGCCACGGGAGCCAGGATCTTTATCCAACATTCCTGACCAGAGCGACCATCACTTTACGCCGCAGACGTGGGCTTGATCGCCGTCATCGCCAACATTGGCGCGCTGCTGGGGGGAATTGTCTTCGGGACATGGTCGGAGAAAATCGGGCGCCGGCAGTGCGATCGTGATCGCGGCGCTGCTGTCGATTCCGGTCATCCCGCTTGTGGGCCTACTCGCACACCGTTCCCATGCTGGCGCTGGGCGGCTTTCTGATGCAATTCATGGTGCAGGGCGCGTGGGGCGTGATTCCCGGCACACTTGAATGAACTTTCGCCGCCCGCGGTGCGGGGAACATTTCCTGGCTTCGCCTATCAACTGGGGAACTTTCTCGCCTCGTGGAACATAGTGATCCAGAGCCAGGGTCGCCGAGCAGCATTTCGGGGGAGTATTCGCGCCCGTGCTGGCTTGGACCATTCTAATCGTTGCGACTTTGGTGGCGGTGGTCACCGGAAGCGGGCGCGAACGCAGAGGCGCGGACTTGTCGAGCACAAAGTAGAAGAAAACAAGTGAATGCACCCGCGGTCCGCGAACGCCGATTTCGCGGGCGCCCTCTGGCGACTCGATATTTAGGGGTATCGAAGACGTGGCATACCAGGAACTTCCGCGGCATTGTCACGGGGAGGTTCCTGTGTTACGGTAGGTGAAATTTCACGCCTTCGTTAATACATTTCTTGGGGCCCTCTAATAGTCCAGTCTGCGCGAAGGCGTGTGGGGTAGCGCCACTATGAAGGAAGCGATGGATTCGACTCCGGCCCAGTCGTCAGGGGACGAGGAGAATTTTGCCAACCGCAAACTGATTCGTCCGGCGCTGCCACGTCCGGATCACAACCACGGGAACCACAACTCCAATCCCATGCAGTTCACGGAACGCCGGGAACGGCCCGAAAGGCACGACCGCCCGGAACGGGGTGGCGAGCGCAGGTTTGAAAGGGGCGCCCGCGGTGAGCGTGGGATGGGGTCAGGAGGCGGGCGCAAGGCAGCGCCTCCGGAGCAGACCAACGCGGAGAATTTTTATTATCAGAAACAGATGCAGTCGAAGACGCCAATGGTGATCGTGCTGCGCGACGGCGAGGAAATACATGGCATCATCGAGTGGTACGACAAGACCTGCATCAAGGTGGTCCGCGAAGACGGTGGACCAAACCTGATGATCTACAAGCCCGCCATTAAGTACATGTTCAAGGAAGAAGAAACTGAACGGTAGACGCGCTCACCGCACTTTGACGAACGGCATCGGCCCGGCACAATGTTCCCAAATTACCTGAGTGCAAAATTACCCGGTTGATTCCTTCGGCCGGTATCAAATATCGGCGAAGCCGAGGTACACCACGTTTACGGGAGAGATGCTCCGGTTGACAATCTCCCTTATCTCCCATAGCATCAATCACTTGAGGGATCATCCTGAGACCGCATCCGGGAGCCGCTCGTGATCAAGCTCGACATTATCAACGAAGTGGTAGCCAGAACCGGCATCACCAAGACCAAGGCCGAGTTGGCGGTGGAAACCGTCTTTGAGAGCATGAAGAACGCGCTGGCACGCGGCAATCGCATTGAGCTGCGGGGGTTTGGCGTGTTTAACGTGCGCCCGCGGAAGACGGGCATCGGACGCAACCCGCGCACCGGAGCCGAGGTATCGATTCCTCCAGGCAAGGCGGTGCGGTTCAAACCTGGGAAGGAATTGCAGTCGATTGATTGAGAGAAGCGCTGCCGGCTCCCGGCTTCCGGGAACTCTGCCCACAAGCTCTTTTCGAAGTTAGCAGTTCAGAAGGGACTTAGCGAACGCTCTCCGCCTGTATTCCTGCCAGTCGAAGTAGCATCTAAAGGAAAGGCCTCGATGGAATCGCGGGGCCGAAGAATTGCATGTCGGAACCTACTCCTCCCGTAGCGTCTTCCACCCTCGAATACTACCGGCCGATGCCGGTGTATGCGGCACGCCAACCGCGGCAGCGTTACTGGTTGCACGCCTTATTGCTGCTGCTGACTGGCTTCACCACGCTGGTGGTGGGGGCACGCATGCAGTACAACTTTCTGCACAGTCAGCCGGTGTTCTCAATGGACGACAGTGCCGCCCCATGGTTCCCGGCAAGCTGGGCGTTTTCGCATCCGACGCGGCTGCTGCTGGGTCTGCCATTCGCGGGCACGCTGATGCTGATTCTACTGGCGCATGAGATGGGGCACTATCTTTACTGCAAGCGCTACGGAGTGTGGGCGACGCTGCCGTTTTTTATTCCTGCGCCAACCCTAATTGGAACGTTCGGCGCGTTCATCCGAATCCGCTCGCCGATTCGCTCGCGCACTGCGCTGTTTGATATTGGAATCGCGGGACCAATCGCGGGATTCGTTGTGGCCTTCGCCGTTCTCATCGTTTCATTGGGCCTGTCGAAGCCAATCCCAGCGAGAGCTCCGGCCGGGGCTCTGGATCTGGGGTTCCCGCTGATCTTCCAGCTTGTGCACCGGTTACTGGCCGCCCAGAGCGCGGCGCAAGGCATCGCGCGGTTGCCGCTGGATCGTGTTTTGCTGCATCCGACGGCGATTGCGGCCTGGGTAGGGATGTTCGCGACCTCGCTGAACTTGCTGCCCGGAGGACAGCTCGATGGCGGACACATTGTTTTTTCGATTGCGCCGCAGGCGCACAAGTTCGTGTCGCGGCTGACCATTCTGATTCTCCTGCCCATGGCGTATTACTTGTGGACGGGATGGTTTGTGTGGGCGATTCTGCTGCAGCTTAGCAGCTTGCGGCATCCGCAAGTGGCCGAGTGGCCGAGGGTTTCGGGCGGACGGGCGTGGCTGGCCGTCTTTGCGCTGCTGATGCTGGCACTCACGCTCACGCCGGCGCCTTTTGGTCACGCGTCTGTGCCGGAAGTCGTACGGGAGTTTCGCGGCCGATAGGAAATTGTTGATTATCACCTGGCCGACATCCAACCACCGAGACAACTGGCGAGGGGAAGCCCCTCCCTGGGATTCGCCCGCCACGCCGTTTCTTGCGTATACTCCTTTATTCAATCGTTTCAATTGAGGAATCGGAGGTGGTCTTCCCTTGAAAAAGCTGGCCGCTGTTCTTATCTGTCTGGCTGGGTGTGTTGCCCTCGCGTTTTCTGCCGCCGGTCAGACCATTGCAGTTGACGTCTCTCGTCCTACGAACCATTTCGTGCCCAAGGAAACTTTAGGGGCGGGCGTGGACCGCATTGCCGTGGAGGCGATCGACAAAGACTTGCAGCAGCCGACGCTGGAGACGACGCTGGCCTCGGGCTGGCAGCCCGTTACCTATCGTCAGAACACGGAACTCGCGGTCGAGGCGTGGCATTGGAATCCGCAAGGGACGTGGAGCGATGCGAGCGATGCGAGCGGCAAAGGCTATTTCACCGGCTCGGCGACACCGGCGGAAACGATTCGCTACTCGTATGGGTATGCGCTGCCGCGGCGCGGATTTACCCGCAACGACGGTACGGACAACGTGGGTTTTTCCCGACTGACCGATGGCGATCTGAACACTTTCTGGAAGAGCAATCCCTATCTCACCGAGCGTTTTACCGGCGAAAACGATGCGCTGCATCCGCAGTGGGTGGTGATGGATTTAGCCCAGGCGCAGCAGATCGACAGCATCCGCATCGCGTGGGCAGAGCCTTATGCCCGGCACTACTTGGTCCAGTACTGGACGGGCGACGATCCCATCAAGGCAGTGACGCGCGGCGTCTGGCAGACGTTTCCCCAGGGGACGATCACGGATGGAAAGGGCCGGACGGAAACGATTCGCTTGAGCATCAGTCCCGTGGCAGTGCGCTTCGTGCGGATCTGGATGACGGAATCGTCGAATACCTGCAATGTGGACGGCGCGGCCGATCCAAAATCAACCGATCCAACGTTGAACGACCCGCGGAATTGCGTTGGCTATGCCATTCGCGAACTGTATCTCGGCACCATCACGAAGGACGGCTTTCACGACATTCTGCGGCACACGCCGGATCAGGAGCAGACGACAACGTACTGTTCATCGGTCGATCCCTGGCATCGACCGTCAGACCTGGGATCGACCAAGCAGGCGCAGATGGGATTCGATTTGTTCTTCACCAGCGGCGTGACGCGCGGGCTGCCGGCCATGGTGCCGGTCGCGATGCTGTATGACACTCCCGACAACGCGGCGGCGGAGATTGCATATTTAAAGAAGCGCAGCTATCCCATCTCTTACGTGGAGATGGGCGAGGAAGCCGATGGCCAGTACATGCTGCCGGAAGACTACGCCGCGCTGTACCTGCAATGGGCGACGGCGATTCATCGCGTGGATCCGGCGCTAAAGCTGGGCGGACCGTCGTTTCAGGGAGTGAACAAGGACGTCGAAGTCTGGCCGGACGCGAAGGGAAAAGTTTCGTGGACGGAACGGTTCGTTGATTATCTAAGGCAGCATGGGCGCATGAACGATCTGGCGTTTTTTTCGTTTGAGCATTATCCGTACGATCCTTGCAAGACGCCGTGGGGCGTGCTCTATGACGAGCCCGAGTTGGTGAGCCACATCATGCAGGTTTGGCATGAGGACGGAATTCCGGTGGACATGCCGTTGTTCATCACGGAGGGAAATCTTTCCTCGGGCGCCAGTGAAACTTATCAGGATATTTTTGCGGGAGTCTGGCTGGCGGATTACATTGGGTCGGTCTTGAACTCGGGAGGGAAGGCCGTTTACTTCTTCCATTATCTGCCGCTGCAAATGGAGCCGGGGTGCAACAACTCTCCGGGAACATTTGGAATGTTTACCGTCGACACCAATTATCAGATTCAGCAGTCCCTGGCGCAGTTTTTTGTGGCGCAGCTGATCAACCTGGAGTGGGTCCAGTCCTCCGGCGGCGAGCATCAGGTTTTTGCCGCCAACAGCGACGTGGAGGACGGAGCTGGTCATGAATTGGTGACAGCGTATGCCGTGAAGCGTCCGGACGGAAACTGGGGGGTGATGGCGGTGAATCGAGACCAGCAGAATGCGCACCGGGTTCGGATTGCGTTTAACGGACCGGCCGACAAGGAGAGCAGCTTCGCCGGGCGGGTAGAGGTTTCAACGTTCGGGAGCGCGCAGTATCAATGGCATCCGGCGCAGACTCGCTTCATGGCTCACGCCGAAAATGCGGCGCAACCGACCATCGTGGCCACGACCCGGGGCAGGGCCGACCCCGACGGGCCGATTGTTCACACCAACCTGACAGCGGAGAAGGATACGCTGTACGATCTGCCGCCAGCTTCGGTAGTGGTGATTCGCGGCAGGATCGGCGGGCGTTGAGTTCTATCGCTTGCAATCCTTAGGACCAGCCGGACCCCTGTCACTTTGCCTTGGGCGGCCGAGTGAGAGGCGGTACAGATCGCCGGCGTCCGGAATGCTCGATGAGGGCGGCCAGCCGCTTCCATCTAGTTTCCTCTTTTTTTGCGCTGATGACCCAGAAACTGCACGTTCTTTGATACCAGGGAGCCCGGGCTTGAAAGAACTTCCATGCGGTTTTGTGGGCACGAAACTTTCTCTCATAGGCGGCCGGGAGCTTGGCGCTTTTTCTTTGCTCGTAGGAATAAATTCCTGTTCGCTTGGCCTCGCGTTTCTGAAAAGCTGCGAGGCCCGCAGGATGCATCAACCCCATGGCTGAAAGCTCGGTGGCGCGTTTCAGGTTAACGGCGCTCCAAACGCTGCGCGATTTCCGCGGCGTAAATCGAATCTTGTAACTGATATCGTCGACACTTTTGCGGACGCCATCAATCCAGCCAAAGCAAAGCGCGCCATCGACCGCTTCCGGCCAGGTGATGCTTGGCCGTTCAGAACTCCGCTTGTACAGGCCAACCCAAAGTTCCTCGGAGTCGGCGTGATGCTCCTCAAGCCAGGCACGCCACGCTGCGGGCGATGGGAAGAAATGAGGCCTCAATGACATACCCCGATGATCTCCGAACAACTTCACATCAACCATAGCGCGTCTACATCCACAATCACTTGCGTTCGCGGAATTTTCTGTTGCGGCAGCGTAAGCCAACATGGCGCGCAGCGTGGCATTGAGCTTCTCACGGCTGGGCGACTTCAGCACGAAATGATAACGGTAATCGCGCTTCAGGCGCAAGATCGGCGCGGCGGCTGGGCCGAGCACGCGCACGCCTTCATGACGGTTTTGCTCGAACCACTTTCCTAGCGTGCCCGACCACTCAGCGCTTCGTCAAGTTTGTCGCTGCGGACGAGCACGTTGGCCAGGGCGGAGTATGGCGGATAGTGCATCCAACTGCGGAAGCGCAATTCTTTTTCGTAGAATCCGGTGAAGTCGTGGCGGGCAGCGTACTGCACGGCGTAGTGATCCTGAAAATAAGTCTGCAGAATCACTTTGCCGGGAGATTGGCCGCGCCCGGCGCGCCCGGCAACTTGCGTTAGCAATTGGAAGGTGCGCTCGGCGGCGCGGAAGTCGGGCAGTCCCAGCGCACTGTCGGCGCCGACCACGCCGACCAGGGTGACGCCGTGAATGTCGTGGCCCTTGGCGATCATCTGCGTGCCGACAAGCAGGTCGAGTTCGCCTTCGCTGAGCGCGTTTAGCGTGCGCTCGAAATCTTCGTGTCCCCGGACGGTGTCGCGATCGAGGCGGGCGATGCGCGCCTGCGGGAACATGCCGTGCAGCAATTCTTCCAGCTTCTCCGAACCGGTGCCGAGGAAATATACGTACTCGCTGCCGCAGTGCACGCACGCTTTGGGCACGGGCGCGGTGTAGCCGCAGTAGTGGCAGACCATTTTGTGCTCACGCTTGTGGTGGGTGAGGGCGATGGCGCAGTTCTGGCATTCGAGAGTCTTGCCGCAGGTGCGGCACAGCACCACGGGAGAATATCCGCGGCGATTGAGCAGCACCATGACCTGCTCTTTGCGGTCGAACCGCTCTTTGATCTCCGCCGCCAGCTTGCGTGAGATGACCTGCTCGTGGCCGGTCTCCTGAAATTCCTGACGCATGTCGATGATCTCGACCTCCGGCAGAGGACGCTGCTCCACGCGGTCGGGCAACTCGACCAGCGCGTATTTATTTTTCTTGGCGTTGAAATACGACTCCAGCGACGGCGTGGCCGAACCCAGGACCACGACGGCATTCGCCATCTTGGCGCGCATCAACCGCGATGTCGCGGGCGTGGTAGCGCGGCGTCTCCTCTTGCTTGTAGGAGGAATCGTGCTCTTCGTCGACGATGATCAAGCGCAAGATCGGCAACCGGCGCGAAGACCGCGGAGCGCGTGCCGACGACCATGCGCGCGTCTCCACTCTTGATGCGGTGCCACTGCTGGGCGCGTTCTTTGTCGGAGAGCGCAGAGTGCAGGATGGCGACTTCGTCGCCGAAGATCTGGTGCAGATCGGCGGCAACTGCAGGCGTGAGGCCGATTTCAGGGACGAGGAGGATGGCGGAGCGTCCAGCTTCGAGCACGGCACGCATGCCCGCGAGGTAGACCGCGGTTTTGCCCGAGCCGGTGACGCCGTGCAGCAGAATGCCGGAAAACTTTCGCGCGTCGACCGCCTCGCGCAGACGTTGGAACGCGGATTGCTGCGCTGCATTGAAATCGAATGCGAAGGGCGACGGTCGCGGGTTGCTGCGCGAGACAGCGAAGGCCGCAGGCTCTTCGACGATTTCGACAAGACCGCGCTTGACCAGCGTGCTCAGAGTCGTTCGTGGAATTTCGAGCGCTTGCAGCGTCTCGACCGGAACCCGGCCTCCGGATGCGGCGAGCGTCTCGATCAGCCGCCGCTGGTTGTCGTTCAGCTTGCCGTCGGCGGATTTGAGCTGCGCGATCTTGATGGTGCGGCTGGCGTCCCGGACGGTCGAGACGTCTTCGCGCGCCAGCCACTTCTTTCGCACCATCCCGCTCAGAATTAATTTTGAGACGCGGGTGGCAGAGCGCAGAACTTCTTCGCGAACTGGGATGATCTCTCCCGGCCCTGGCTCTTGGGCAGCCAGATAATCGAGTACACGGAATTCGGCGGCTTGCTCTTCCGGAGTACGCCGCGAACGCGCGGACGATCCTGACATTCCCGCCGAGTTGCAGCGCCAACTGGCCTTCCTTGGTGATGCGGTAAGCGATGGCGCGTTTGAACTCCGCATTGCAGCGGCAGCATGGTGCGGAAGACTTCGCCGAGCGGAGCGAGATAGTAGTCGGCAATCCAGCGGCCGAGGCGCAGCAGTTGTTCGTCGAGCACCGGAGCGATGTCGAGCACGCTCAGGATAGTTTTTGTTGTGACCGATGGTTTGCGGTCGTGCAGTTCAACCACAATGCCGGTCATACGCTGCTGGCGAAAGGGCACGAGCACGCGGCCGCCGACAACTGGCGTGGCCTCGGCGGGGACACGGTAGGTGAAAACCATGTCGAGCGGCACGGGCAGAGCAACGTCGCAGAATTCGGGCATTGATTGGAAGGATAAACTAGAGCGAACCGGTCATCACGAACTGTCAACCCGAGCGGAGCGAGGGATCCTGGTGTCTGCATGAAGCGGCAGCAATCATGGCGCAGGCAAGACCCAAGATCCCTCGCGTTGCTCGGGATGACAACCCTTTTATTGCTACTCGGCAGTTTTTTTCGGAGGCTCGATTCCCAGGTACTTCATCACCATCTGCAGATCTTTCCATGCTTCGCCCTTCTGGCGCGGATCGCGCAGCAGGAATGCGGGATGGTAGGTGACAGCCAGGCGCGCGCCCGGCCATGAAGGATCGCCGCTGCGAACTCCCGCGGGTTTGAAGTCATACCAGCGGCCGCGTAGTTCGGACATGGGCGCATTCATGGCAAGCAGATTTTTCGCCGCGACCGCCCCAGCGCGACCACAACCTTGGGCTTGATCACGGCGATCTGCCGCATGAGAAACGGCGAGCAAGTTTCACATTCGTCGCGCTCCGGCGTGCGGTTGCCCGGCGGACGGCACTTGACCACGTTCGCGATGTAAACATCTTCGCGCCGCAGGCCCATCGCTTTGATCATGTTGTTGAGCAACTGGCCGGCGCGGCCGACGAACGGCTCACCCTGCGCGTCTTCATCGGCGCCCGGGCCTTCGCCCACGAACATCAGCTCGGCGCGCGGATTGCCCACTCCAAAGACGATCTGCTTGCGGCCCTGCTTGTGCAGTTTGCAGCGCGTGCAGTCGCCGAGATCTTCGCGAATCAGTTTGAGCGCAGCGACGGGATCGGCCACTCCATACTCCGGTTTCGGCGTCACGATTTCGAAGATGTTGTCTTCGGTGATAACTGGGACGACGGCAGATTTTCTTGTGGCCATTTCCTCTCGCAGTTCTGACTGGGGTGGTGAATACGATGCTGAAGACGACGTTGAAGACAAGGATGCCGGAACGGTGTCGGCTGCCTCCGATGCAGTTTCCGTTGGTTGGCCAAGCCCGAGCTCGTGGCGGTAGAAATCGTAAATGCCCAACTCGTGGTAGAAGCGGAAGCGTTCGGCGAGGGCCTGCCGCAATTCCGGGTCAAGAGTATGAGGCATTGGTTTCTAGCAGATTGTTGAAAAACTTCAGTTTCACACCAGGGCATCGCCGCAGCGATGCCCTAGGCGTTCAGTTTCAACCCTCAGTGCTCCACATCAAAATAAATCTTCGTCGTGGCCCGATACAGCAGCACCTTCGCTCCATCCAACTGCATATCCAGGGAGTCGACATGCGCCCACTTGATCCCGCGCACCGTCTTCGCCGCCTCGGCCACCGCATTCTTCGCCGCCTTGGCAAAGCTTTCTTTGGAAGTGCCAATCACTTCGATAATTTTCTGCGTCATCACACGCTCCTTGAGAAGGAAGAAGTTTGACGGAATAGTACGCTAACGAGGCGATTCCGTGCAGCCCGGCGCGTCCTCAGGCTTTCACCGGCGACTTGCGCCGCTCGCGAATCCGGACGACCTGATCGAGCACGCGCTGCGCCACTTCCCACTTCGTAGTCTCTGGCACTTCGACGACCTCATCATGCGTGATGATGGTGACTGCATTGCGATCGGAGTCGAAGCCGATGCCTTCGCGGGATACGTCGTTGACCACAATGGCGTCAAGGTGTTTGGCCACGAGCTTCTGACGGGCGTTTTCGAGGGCGTTCTCGGTCTCCGCGGCGAAGCCAACGATAATCTGCGACTGCTTGTGCGCGGAGACTTCTTTGAGAATGTCGGCGGTAGGTTCGAGTTCTAGCGTGATCGGACCTTTGCGCTTTATCTTTTGCGGGGACGCCGATTTCGCGCGGTAATCGGAAACAGCCGCAGCCTTGATGACGACAGTGGCCTGAGGCAAAAGATTGAGCACGGCATCGCGCATTTGCTCAGCCGATTCTACGCGCCTGACCTCGGCCGCTCCCGGCGGCGTCAGCGCCGTCGGTCCACTGACCAGAAGCACGCGAGCACCGCGGCGCAGGGCGGCTTCGGCCATGGCGTAGCCCATCCGTCCGCTAGAGCGGTTGGTGAGGTAGCGCGCAGGATCGATCTTTTCGCGGGTGGGTCCGGCGGTAATCAGAACGGTTTCGCCGGCGAAATCCTGCGCCGCGCCCAGCGCTTCGAGAACTGCGGCGACGATGGCTTCATTCTCGGCAAGCCGTCCAGAACCGGTCATGCCGCAAGCGAGATAACCCGAGCCCGGATCGACGATCTTCACCCCGCGCTGGCGGAGAATTTCCAGATTCGCCTGCGTCGCGGGATGATTCCACATGTTGACGTTCATCGCTGGAGCGACCACGACCGGCGCAGTCGTAGCCAGGTAAAGCGTAGTGAGAAAGTCGCCGGCAATGCCTTGCGCGAACTGCGCCAGAACGTCGGCAGTGGCGGGAGCAACCAGCAGAGCCTGGATCGACTGCGCGACCGCAATGTGTTCGATGGCAGAGTCGATGTTCGCAGCGTGCTCCTCCCCGGGTGAGAACATTCCGGTAATCACTTTTTCGCCGGAGAGCGCGGCGAAAGTCAGCGGGCGGACGAACTCCTGCGCCGCGCGCGTCATGATGACTTGCACGCGAATCCCGCGGTCTTGCAGCAGCCGCACAATCTCGGCCGACTTGTAAGCCGCGATGCCGCCTGTCACTCCGAGAGCAACTTTCATATTGATCTAAGCGTATTTTCGAGAAAACGCCTTTAGGCGTCTCCGAAAGCCTTATCCAGGACTTCGGCGGCCTGCTCGGCCGCGCTGCGCGTTTCCGGGATTTCCCATTTCACCTTACCCGCGCGGATTTCGTCTTGCGCAATGCGGCAGGGTTTGCGGGAGTTGGTTTGAACCACCGGCGGGGCCCCGGATTGCAATTGGCGGGCACGGCGGGCGGCGACCAGAATATAGCGGTAATTGCTGTCGAAGCCTTCGATCAATTTCATGGATTCTCTCCCCTTAAATGCCGGTTGCAAGATTTCGATTGCCGAAAGTTGATGCGCTTCGTTCTTCGCCAGGGAAGCCAAGAACTGCTCCACCCTATTTTCCCACGAAATTCAAGGTTACGGGGGCTGCCGGCGTCAAATATGGTTACCGGGGATTACCCCCTCCCGGAATCGTCGGGCGGCTTAAACGAGTCCAGAATGGCTTTCAGGCGATCGCGAACATTGGCCAGGCGGCAGCGCTCCGCGAGCGCCACGGTTTTGGCTTCCTCAGGGGATAGCGGCTGCCCCGCGCGCACCAAGCGCTCGCCACGCACAATCGTTCGCAATGCTTTGATTGAGTCCTCGAGTTGGTCGTTCACGAGAATGTAGTTGTAATGATCGTAATTCTCAATCTCACGGCTCGCCGTCATCAAGCGCTGCTGCATCACAGCCTCGCTATCCTCGCTGCGCTTGCGGAGGCGTTCCTCCAGCGTCTTGCGATCCGGGGGCAGAATAAAGATGCCGGTTGCATGGGGAAGTTTCTGCTGGATCTGTGCGGCGCCCTGTACATCGATGTCGAGCAGAAGATCGCGGCCGTTCTGTTCTGCCTCGTGCAGGAAGCGACGCGCCGTTCCGTAGTAGTTGCCAAAGACTTCGGCGTGTTCCAGGAACTCGCCGTCGCGAATCATCTTCTCGAATTCGGGACGTGAGACAAAATAGTATTGCCTTCCATTCGCCTCGCTGCCACGAGGAGCGCGGGTGGTGTAGGAAATCGAAAACTCCAGATCGCTCACCTTCTTCAGCAGTTCATTGACCAGTGTCGACTTCCCCGAACCAGACGGGGCCGAGATGATGTATACGATGGGCTTATGGGCCGGAGAAGTCATTCCAGATTCTGCACCTGCTCGCGTGATTTTTCGATCTCCGCCTTCATGATGAGTCCGGCCTCGCTGATTTTCAGCGCCTCGCCGGCCAGCCCGGAGGTCTTCGAAAGCAGAGTGTTGGCCTCGCGATTCATTTCCTGCAGCAGGAAGTCCAGTTTCTTCCCTACTTCTCCATGTTCGTCGAGCAGCCCAAGGAAATGCTGGACGTGATTTTCCAGGCGAACAATTTCCTCCTGAATGTCACTGCGGTCGACCAGGAGCGCGGCTTCCTGAAGCACGCGTTCGCGGTCGGCACTGGAGCCCAGTAACTCCTGAAGGCGCGACTGAAGACGTTCCACATAGCTCTGCAACACCGTGCGGCGGTGAAGCTGCACGGTCTTGACGGCTTTGCGCAGGTGGGCCATACGCTCGCGGAGTTCCTGCTCGATGCTGCGGCCTTCCTGCTCTCGCATCTGATTCAGGCGATCGAGCGCTTCGCCCACCCGGGCCATCACAGCGGATTCAAGCGCTCCATCTTCAGGGTCGCTGGCCGTCTCGAGCGCACCTGGAATACGCAGGATGGCGTTGAGGTCGGGTTCGGTGGTCACAGAAAACTCCGCTGCCGCCGCTCGAAAAGCCTTGATATAAGCGCTGACCAGCGGGCGATTCAGCGCGAGCGTTTCGCCGCTCCCGCGCTCCAGGCTGAGCGTGACTTCGACATGCCCGCGGCCAATATTCTCTTTGAGCAGGCGGCGCAGTTGCATTTCGATGGAGTCTGAACCTGAGGGCAGACGAAAGTGCAGATCGAGAAAACGGTGGTTCACCGATTTCAACGAGAGTGCGAAGGCAAGCCGGCCGTTGCCCTGAAGAGGAGACGACATCGAGGACGGCAAAGTCGAGCCCGTTGGCGGCAGACTGACGCTGCCTTCGGTCTGGCTTATGAGCTCGCCTTTGACCTGCGCAAAACCGGTCATGGAACGGAGTGGCACGATTAATTCTCCTGTTGCCGATGTCAGCTCGGCTGCGCCGGCTCCAGTTTCTGATCGAAGTCAGCAAACTGCAGTTCGTACAAACGTCGGTACGTACCTAACTTTGCCATCAAGTCTTCGTGAGCGCCAATGTCGGCGATGGCGCCATTCTCAATCACCACAATGCGGTCGGCGCGGCGCACGGTCGAAAGCCGGTGCGCAATCACAAAAACGGTTCGACCGCTCATCAGATTATGTAGCGCGGATTGCACGAGAGCTTCCGATTCGCTGTCGAGAGCCGAAGTAGCCTCGTCCAGAATCAGAATGGGTGCATTCTTCAAAATCGCACGGGCAATGGCGATGCGCTGCCGTTCTCCACCCGAAAGGCGCACACCCCGCTCCCCGATGATCTCATCGTATCCCGAAGGCAGCGACTTGATGAAGTCATGCGCCAACGCAGCCCGGGCCGCGGCCTCAACCTCTTTCGGCGACACGTGCGGCTGGCCATAGGCGATGTTGTTGCGAACCGTATCGTTAAATAAAACAGTCTCCTGTGTAACGATACCGACTTGCTCGCGCAACGAAGCCAGCGTCACATCGCGCACATCGTGGCCGTCGATGAGCAGACGGCCCTGGGTCGCATCGAAGAAGCGCGGGATCAGGTGAACCAGGGTGCTCTTGCCCGAGCCGCTGGATCCGACGATGGCCACCACTTCTCCGCGGCGAACTTCGAGGTTGATGTCGTGCAACACGCGCGCGTCTCCGTACTCACTGCCATAGCTGAAGCCGAGGTGATCGAATTGCACGGTCTTCGCGAATGCAGGCAAGCGCCGGGCGTGTGGCTTTTCGCGGATGTCATCTTCGATGTCCATGAACTTGAAGATTTCGCTGGAGGCGCCCAATGCCTGCTGGAAATTGTTGTTGAAGAGGGCAAACTTGCGCACCGGATTGTAGAGAGCCAGGACAGCCGCAACAAAAGTGACGAAGTCACCTAGAGTGAATTCATTGTGGGCAATCCTGCCGCGACCCAGTAGCAACAGCAGCGCGATGGCGACCGCACCAAAAACATCCATCAAAGGTGAACTGATCGCAGCCGCGGCCACAGAACGCAGGTTAGCGCGAAACAAACGGTTTGCGGCCGCCCGAAATCGCGCAACTTCCCACGATTCCATACCAAACGCTTTAACGATCCGGTTGCCGGTGATGGTCTCGTGCAGAAGGTTTTGCACATCCGCCAACTGATCCTGGCCACTCCGTGTGGTCGTGCGAACGCGGCGTCCGATACGTACCGCGGACAAAATGATGAGAGGGACAAACAGAAGCAGCACCCACGCAAGCTCGCGGCCCAGCATCACCACCGCACCCGCGATAAAGATGAAACTGAACAACTGCTGCAGAAACTCCGCCAGCACGCTCGACATCGCATATTGCACGCGCTCAATGTCATTGACGATGGTCGAGACGAGTGTCCCGGTCGCATGTTTCTGAAAAAAAGCCGCCGACCGCCGCAAAACCGAGTTGTAGAGATCGTTGCGCAGGCTCGTGATCATGCCGAACCCGGCATGGTTCACCAGGTAGGTACCGCAATAGTCAAAGATTCCCTTGAGTACGGTCGAAGCCACCAACGCGTAGGCCACAATCGTCCATGCATTGTGAAAATGAGTCGGAACGAAACGTTGGAGATAGATGGCTTGCCCGGTATGGGGAATCGTAAACAGCAGTATGTTTTCGGACCCTGAGGCGGGATTCAACACGCGGTCCAGCACGGGCTTCAGCAGAACCAAGCGGAACGCTTCCAAAAAACCCACGCCAGCCAACAGCAACACACCCGGCAACAACTGCCACAGGAACGGAAACAGGTAGCGCACGAGTCGCGTCAGTTGGCGCATACCGCTCCGCGCAGGCCGCAGTTGCGTACTGACGATGGCATAATCATGGAGTGCAAGGGCCTATTTTACTGAAGTCGTTGGTCGTTTGTCGTTGGTCGTTTGCCCGAGAGGCCCGAAGGCCCGAAGGCTATTTGGAAGTTAGGGGCAACCAACGAATAGCGACGTTTTCCCTCACTTCGGCATATCCCGATGCACAATCTTCACGCGATATCCGGCTTTGTGCAGGCGCTTGCCCACTTCCTCGGCGATCATCACGGAACGGTGCTGGCCGCCGGTGCAGCCAAAGCCGATCGTGAGATAGCTCTTGCCTTCGCGAATGTAGTGCGGCAGCAGGTAAACCAGCAGATCGGAAATGCGCAGAATGAATTCCTGCGTCTGCGGAAAAGACCGGATGTACTTGGCCACGCGTGGATGGCGGCCCGTAAGCGGCCGGAATTCGGGCACGAAGTGCGGGTTGGGCAGAAAACGAACGTCGAAGACGAGATCAGCGTCTTCAGGAACTCCGTGGCGGTAGCCGAAACTTACACACGAAACCAGAATGCTCTTCCCCGATGCCTGTTCGCGGAAACGTTCCGTGATGTGGGCGCGCAGTTCGTGTACGTTGAACTTCGACGTGTCGATGACAATATCGGCCAGGGCACGAATGCTCGCCAGGTGACGCCGTTCGGTCTTGAGCGAGGCATTGACCGGCGAATCCGTGCCCAGGGGATGGGGACGGCGGGTCTCGCTGAAGCGCCGCAGCAGCACCGCATCGGAGGCTTCGAGGAAGGCGACTTTGGTCGGAATCATGCGCCGCACTGCCTTTAGAATGCCCGGCAATTGCTCGAGCTTGGAACCTTCACGCACATCCACCACCAGCGCAGTGCGGCGAATCTCGCTTGACTGCAACGCCATCTCCGCGAAGCGCGGGATCAGTTCGACGGGAAGGTTGTCAACGCAGTAATAGCCCAAATCCTCAAAGGCTTTGAGCACGGACGCCTTACCCGATCCGCTCATCCCCGTGATGATGACCAGCTCCGGAGCATGCGGAGCGTCATGCACGATGGCCTGCGGCGTTTTCTTCCGTCGGCGCGGCGGTTTCCCGCGCTTTCGGGACCCGGACGATTTCCGAAGCGGCATGAAATGGAT
The DNA here is from genome assembly GCA_963714225.1 of uncultured Acidobacteriaceae bacterium. Lineage (GTDB taxonomy): Bacteria > Acidobacteriota > Terriglobia > Terriglobales > Acidobacteriaceae > Sulfotelmatobacter. The sequence continues at coordinate 186,220 of CAVQNY010000027.1, forward strand.
AGTAGCACCGAAGACGGGTTGTCTTCTCAACCCGGTTTCAAATTTGTCTAAGCCCGGCTCGGACAGGTAAGCTAGGTCGCCATGAAGAAGTTTCAGGAACTCAGCGAACGCGAAGTGTTGGCTCTGGCCATTTCTCTGGAAGAAGAAGACGAGCGTGTCTACTCCGATTTTGCCGAAGGGTTGCGGCAGGACTATCCAGCATCTGCGGCGATGTTCGAAGGGATGCGCGAAGAAGAATCCGGGCACCGCAGACGGCTGATTGAGATGTACCGCCAGAAGTTTGGCGAGCACATTCCTTTGATCCGCCGCCAGGACGTGCGCGGATTCGTGGAGCGTCCGGCGCTTTGGCTGATTCGTCCGCTGCGCATCGACGCGGTCCGCAAGGAAGCCTCCACGATGGAAGTGGAGACGCGGCGGTTTTACGAAAAGGCTGCAGCTCGCACTCAGGACGCCAGCATCCGTCAGTTGCTCGACGATCTCATCAATGAAGAGCGTGAGCACGAAGAACGCGCTCAGGAACTGGACAAGGAAAAACTTCCAGCGAACGTGAAGGCCGACGAAGAGCGGGCGCAGCGCCGGCTCTTCGTCCTGCAGATTGTGCAGCCCGGGCTGACTGGGCTGATGGATGGTTCGGTGTCAACGCTGGCGCCGGTTTTCGCCGCAGCTTTTGCCACCACCAATAGCTGGGACGCCTTCCGCGTAGGTTTGGCGGCCTCGGCCGGTGCGGGCATCAGCATGGGATTTGCCGAGGCGCTTTCCGATGATGGAAGCCTGACTGGGCGCGGGCATCCTTGGGTGCGTGGGCTGATCTGCGGAGCGATGACTGCGCTCGGCGGCATCGGCCACACACTGCCGTTTCTGCTGCGCGACTTTCGCGCGGCACTGTGGGCTGCGGGAGCTGTCGTAATCGCCGAGTTAGGTGTGATCACCTGGGTCCGTCACCGTTATATGGATAGCCCTTGGGTTTCGGCTGCGCTGCAGATCGGATTGGGCGGAGTGCTGGTGTTCATCACCGGCGTGCTGATCGGGAGTTCGTGAAGCAGTTCCTAAGTTCCCAGTTCCCAGTTCTCAGCTCTCAGCCTTCTGCTCTCAGCTATCAGCATCGTTGGGCTGGGCTGCTCCTGGGTTTAGGAAAGTCGGTGCTGAATTGGTCCAAACCCATCCCCCTTCCCCCTTCCCGGCTTTGCCTGAAAACTGCATCTTGCCCAAAAACCACGCTTCCTGCCCAAAAACTCCACGTAATTGCTGGGCCAGTCTTCTTGATTAAACAGAATGATCCGGAGAACTACGCCGAGAAACATCCGTGATGTGATAACTATCCTGACGGAAAACCGACCGCCTTCGGAACGAACTAACTTATATAGCTTCTTCGGCTGAATCGGCCAACTGGCGTTCCCGCATTCCCTGCCTTGGCCTGTAGACAGGTATCCTCCGGGTTGTGGAGTTTGGCGTAGAATCTGCCCGTATGTACTATTATAACGTGAGGCATTGGGATGAGGTCGAAGGATATCCCCACGCAAGTGCGGTACGTTGCAGTGGCTCTGCTATTCGCGCTCTGTAGCGTCGTGTGTGTGCCGCACTTCTTATCGGAGTTCCCGTTCCTGCCCAGCCTGTCCGACCGGATGCTGCCATTACCGTTCGCACTCCTGTGCGCGGTACTGTTCTTGCGCACCTGGCGGCTCATTTTCGCAGTTCCCCTCATGTTTGGGGTGTGGTTTGTCTCAGTCGGAGTTGGTTTTTATGTGGGAGTAATCGTAGCAAGGTACTCCCTATCCCTGCTGCCCGGTTGCGCCGGAGGTCTCATTGGCGGAGTGGGGCTGGTTCTGTGTGTTGCGACGTGTTATCCGCGGCTGTTTTCGTGGCGGCAGCTCCTTCGCGGCGCCGCAGTAGGCGCGGTTGGCGCGTTTCCCTTTACCTTTTGGGTCGCGAAATACTTCGACAGTAATTCAAGCTCAGCTACCGTGGTGGCGCGGCCGCTACTGCTGTGCGCGTTTGTAATCTGGCAGGTCACTGTCGGAACTTACTTATACGCGATTTGCACCGAAGCCAACAGGAACATACAGCCCTGCTGATACCTGACGAATAATCGCCATGTCACTCACAATCCGCTTGGTCGGATGGTGAGCAAGGTATCATCGACAACTAGCCGTGCCGGGGGCACAATTCCGCAATGGACATCTGGCGGAAATTCGACTCTCCTTCGCTATCCAGGCGACTTCTAAAGGCTCTGGTGTTGGGAATCGGGAGTTTCTTCCCCGCGTTCTTTTTCTCTATGCCGTTTACCATGGCTTGGGCGAACACCCGATGGCCGGGCGATGGACAAAGCCCTCTCGGCACAATGATGCAAGCTGTTGACGGAGGGTGCTTTGCCGCCCTCGTTGTTACCGTTGTTCTTCTGAAAAGAGCGAGCGCGGCTGTCGTTCGAGACGCAAACCCCAAATAGTGAGCGATATATCGCCACGTAGCTCACAATCCCGAAACGGAACCGCCGTGGTACGTTCCAGCGGAATAGGTGGCAGCATATTCCCGGCAGGCATAACCACAGGAATATGTGGCTGGAATCGGTGATCCAGCAAGAATGGCGACAGAAACACGAAACCCTTCGCAGAGGAAGCCATTACGGCCCACCTGCAAAGGGTCTCACTCGCCGATTCCCTCGGAGCCAGCCCCGCGTCTTCGGCCCTGGATGTCTCCGCCGGGCGCGACCCCAGCGGGAACAGCATTAACTTAACACGTAACTGCGAAATCGAATCCGGCCTTGCCACGAACCACTTCGGCAGGGTAAAACAACACTTGTCTTAGGCCACTCTCCGTGGCCGGTTTTGAGACGTCCACGCGTGGCCGGTTTTGAAGTGACCTCCGAGGCTTAGAGAAATCCAAAGGCGATTGAAAGAGGTCTGCCCAAAAACTCCTATTCCTGCCCAAAAAGTCCGGGTAGAATGCCAGTTATTAGGCAAAGCCCCCTTCCCCTCCTCTAATCTTGGAATCATCGGGTTAGGCGAAATTCCCCACAAAATCCGCATGCCAAAGAACTTAGATAGAGGTCAAAATCCAGAGAACACGGGACTTGCGGCCGCGCCGCTGAGGCCTCGGCTGTGATCGCGCGAGTGAAGTGGTGGGTGCAAGGTTAGATGTCACAATGGAGGTGTGGAAAAACTTCCGAGTTACCCGTGACTCGGGGCAACTCGCAACGCACCCGGTATACCGAACACATCTTCGACAAGAACCAGTGGACTACGGCGGAAAAACACTGATTCCGCGGTGAGCTGAGCGACAGTCGGATCATCCACTTGTCTCCACTGGTCTGCGTCCGAGCACCCTGATGCACTTTGCCAGCCCTCCTTGAAGGCCTATAATCCGCTGCATCCATGGCCTTGGCGAATGGCTCAAAACTGGGTCCCTATGAGATCGTCGCGCCTTTGGGCGCCGGTGGAATGGGGGAAGTTTATCGTGCCCGAGACACGCGCCTGGACCGCACCGTCGCTATCAAGATTCTTCCTTCGCATTTTGCAGACGATGCGACACGCCGCCAGCGCTTCGAGCGCGAGGCCAAAGTTGTTTCCAGCCTGAATCATCCGAACATCTGCACGCTGCACGACATCGGCCACCAGGACGGAGTTGATTTCATTGTCATGGAATACCTGGACGGCGAGTCGCTGGCCGAGCGACTGGAAAAGGGACCTCTGCAAGCGGTTCAGGTACTGCAGTATGGGACGGAGATTGCCAGCGCGCTCGACAAGGCGCACCGCAACAGCGTGACCCATCGCGACTTGAAACCCGGCAACATCATTCTTACTAAATCCGGCGCCAAGCTGCTCGACTTCGGGCTGGCGAAAGCAGAACCAGCGCAGTCTCTGGCGCAGACGCTGACGGATGCGACTCCGCGCTCCATTGCAATGACCAAGCTGGGCGCGATTATCGGCACCGTTCCATACATGTCTCCCGAGCAGCTGGAGGGGAAAAAGGTGGATGCGCGCAGCGATATTTTCTCGCTCGGCGCCGTCCTCTACGAGATGGTGACCGGGAACCGCGCCTTCCAGGGCAACAGCGAGTTCAGCGTGGCTTCTGACATCTTGCACAAAGACCCGGCACCGATAAGCACGCTCCAGCCGCTCACGCCGCCCGCCCTTGAACGGACCATCCGGGTCTGTCTGGCGAAGGATCCCGACGAACGATGGCAGTCGGCCAGCGATCTGTGGAACGAACTGCGATGGATCTCCGAAGGCAGTTCCCAGTCCGGCTCGATGACCGCCCTCCACTCCGGCTCTCAGCCCGGAGTCAGGATTTCTCCCACGTTGCGGCGTGCCGACCGCACGAAAACGGCGTGGATCGTGGCAGGGCTTTTCGCCCTCATCGCGGCGGCCATGATCATCATTGCATTCCGTTCCTCCCCCAAGCCGCTGGCGTTCCACCAATTGAACTTCCGGCGCGAGGCGATTTTTCAGGCCGCCTTCGCGGGCGACTCGATCGTCTACAGCGCGGCCACCTCCGACAACACCCCGCAAGTTTTCGCCGTGCGCTCCGATTATCCCGAGCCGCAACCCATCGGCCCGCGCGGCATGACCTTATTAGCCGTCTCCTCCAAGGGCGAACTCGCGGTTCTTCTGGATCCGCACTATGTGTGGTATCGGCTGTTCACTGGAACGTTAGCACGCATGACTCTGACTGGCGGTGTGCCGCGCGAAATTCAAGAGGGCGTTCGGCAGGCGGACTGGTCGCCTGACGGGTCGCAACTCGCCATCATCCGCGAGGTCGGCGGCAAGGATCGCCTCGAATACCCCATCGGGCACGTGCTGCGTGAGGTCAGCGGCTCGCTGAGCGACGTTCGCTTCTCTCCAAACGGCGATCGCATCGCCTTCTTCGAACATCCCCGCAAGCTCGACGATCGCGGCTCAGTCAATACCGTGGATTTCTCTGGAAACGACACTGTACTTTCCAGCGGCTATTGGAGCCTGCGTGGACTTTCCTGGGCACCGGACGGAAAAGAGATTCTTTTTTCCGCGAGCCAGAGTGGCGGCAGTTATACGGTTTATGGAGTGACTATGGCCGGTAAGAGACGAACTGCCTACCAGCCGCCCGGCGGATTCATTATCCAGGACGTGGCTCGCGACGGGCGTTGGCTGGCAACGCGGTTGGATTTCCGCTACGCGGCCATGGTCCATACCCCGGGCGTGGACGGAGATCGCGACCTTTCGTGGCTCAATACCTCGCATGCGCGGGCGCTGTCGCAGGACGCTCAGACGCTCTTGTTCTCTGAGACGGCGCTTGGAACCAATTACACCGTCTGCCTGCGCAAAACCGACGGTTCACCGGTGCTGCGGCTCGGCGAAGGATGGGCCGCAGACCTGTCGGCCGATGACAAGTGGGTCCTTGCCCTGTTGCAGTCGGTGCCGCCCAAACTCCTCGTCTACCCGACCGGCGCCGGTGAGACGCGGCAACTCGAACGGGGCAATCTCGAACACTACGCGACCGCCCAATGGTTTCACGACGGCAAGAGAGTGCTGATCTCCGGCAATGAACCCGGGAAGAGCACGCGCTTCTACGTGCAGGAACTCGGCGGGACGCCGCAGCCCGTGACTCCGGAAGGCACCAGCGATGGTTTGCTCTCTGCCGACGGGCAGCTCGTTCTGGCACGCGGGCTGGACGGAAATTACTTCATATATCCGATAGCCGGAGGAGACCCACGGCCCGTACCCGGGCTCATGTCGGCCGACATCCTTGCCCTGTGGACTGCCGATGGACAGTCGGTGCTGGTGTATCGCCGCGCCGAACTGCCCTGCCGCCTCGAGCGCGCTGACATTACAACCGGCCATCGCACGCTCTTCAAAGAGTTCGCCCCGGCGGACCGTACCGGACTCCTTTCCCTAAGAGAAATCTTCGTCACCGACGACCTGCGCTCGTACGCATACACCGCTTATTATCAGGGATCTAGCCTGTTCGTCTCCGACGGCAAGGAATGAAATAATAATATAGACAGACGTGGCAATCCTGGGCCATGTCCCCCGGGCAGCGATGCTCTCCCTAGGGCCGCAACTCCGAGTCTTGCTGTGTGTTTCCGTTTAGTGGCCGACCCAAGCGAGGCCGTCGGGGCCCTGCCCGCCTTCGATGCGGCCCACAACTTCGAGCGAACGCAAATCGATTACAGCGACGTACCCGTCAGGCGAGCAGGCCACGTAGACTCGCGACCCGTCGGGTTGCATAAGAATTCCGGCAGCGCCATCTCCCACTTTTATACGCTTCACCTGTTTTCGGGTGACTCTGTCGAGAACGGCGATATCAGGCTTGCTAAGGCTCGAAATAAACGCCAGCTTGCCATCTGGGGTAAACTTCAGCCGATTCGCTCCCTTGACGTTGGCGGCCAGAGTGTCGATGACCTTCTTGCTCGCCACATCAATGATAGAGACCGTTCCGTCGTCGGCGTTGGCGACCCAGATTTCCTTGCCATTGGGAGATACGTCAAATCCCTCCGACCCGCGACCGACAGCAACGACGGTTTCGTTCCAGTCTCCACTCGACGGCCCCGTCGCCGCACCACCGCCGCTCTTTTCAAGGATGCTGACGCTGGCGGAACTGACGTTCGTGGTGACAATCTGGTTGAGGTCGGGGAAAACGTAGATCATGTGGGTGCGATTTTGCCCGGTGCCCATGATCCAATCGACCCTCTTTGTTGCGGGATCGTAGCTGCCGATCGCCTTGGCAGCCTCAGCCGTAAACCATGCTCTGCCGCCTACGAAGGCCAGCCCGTGTGGGCCGCGCAGAGCGCCCAGATCGATGGCCGGCAAAACTTTTTTCGCAGCGAGATCAACCACGGTGAGCGTGTTGTATGCGCCGCCGCCGTAGTTAGAGATGTATGCAGTCGTTCCGTCGGGCGAGGCAATCACTTCGTGCGGATCAGGACCGGCGGGCAATTTGGCGGTTACTTTCAAGCTGGCAGGGTTGACGATAAGAAGTGTGTTGTCCTCCTTGGCAAGGATTAGCAGGGCACTGTCTGGAGCAGTTTGTGCATCGAGACCGCGTGCTCTCAGCAATAAGACGACGAGAATGAATAGCAAGCTTTTGATCTTCATGACTATTAGTCTAGGAACACCTTTCCCCCGGATCGTACCAAGAACTGCTCGGGCGAGAAAGATGGATTTGCTATGAGGCGAGGCACTAAGGTTCGCAGGAGGTCCGTCGTTAAGCCGGAGCCAGAGCCAATTTCTAAAACGTTTGGGCCTAGATCGGTATGCCGATTGCCCAGGGAAGTCTCAGTACGACGCTGCTGCGCCAGGGGTCAGAACGGCATAGCCATTGATGAAAGCGGTTCATGTTCCTCACGAAATGATGAAAGTTGATTTACAGCTTATCGATTGCCATGTTGTGCGCGCTCCGATAAAGTGACAATCGATGTCGCAGAAGCGCCAAAGTGTGGAATTTTCGATCGGTCGGGCGATTCTAATTCGCAACTGACGCAGGTGTTTGGGAGACCCTTGTACGAAAAGCGACTCGGGGAGGAAGAGTTGGGCGGGTTGCGGGAGGACAAGCTGAAGCCGATCCGTTCTTTCGCCAAATTCTTGGCGGAGGACGCGGCCGCTTGAGACAGCCCGAAACCCGCCTGGAAGTGTATGCCATTAAAGTGACCCTCCTCGGCACAAGCCCGCCGGTCTGCAGGCGCATTTTAGTTCCTCGTGAGATTACGCTTCGCAATCTGCTGCGGGATTGTTATTTTCGGTAGTCCCTTTGATTTCTTAGCCTTGGGATCTCAAGCCTTGGGCTAGGCTGTGGCGTAGGCGTTCTCGCCGAGCCCTGATTCGAGTTCATCTTGTGCCTCGCCGAGACGATCTTGTGCAGCATAAACCATCGCCATATACGGTTGCGCCAGAATCCAAAAGGGGTTGTATTCAAGCGCATGCCCTAAATCGGATTATTGGCATAGACAGCAGTTCCATTGACCGCAGATCTGTTTACAGTTTTCTACGAAACCAACGCTGCGTCGAACAAATCTAAGCATCTAGTGAAGTGGTGCGAGAATTTGGAGGAAATCTTAGTTTGGGGCAGAAGCAACCGAATTGGATCGTAGTTATTTCCGTCATTTTAGTTTGTCTATGGTCGTGCGCTGCTTGGTGCCAATACTCCCCCGCTTCAGGGTCGTATAAAGTACTTACGGTCGAGAATATTGCACTGCATGACTCTGCGCGCAATAAAGACATTCCAATCAAAATTTATTATCCCGATGGTGTAGGGCCATTTCCTGTCATCATCTTCTCCCACGGTGCGTTGGCATCGAAAGATAATTACTCGGCCTTTGGTCAATTCTGGGCCAGCTACGGATATGTAAGCATTCATCCTTCTCACGCCGACTCTGTCGCCGATTTCGGTTTTCGTGGCACCTTGCGCGAGGCGATCAGCGATCCCCGCGGATGGCAGAACCGCCCACAAGACCTTTCTTTCATCATCGATTCGCTTGCGCATGTCTCAGAATTCGCTCCGCAACTGAGCGGTAAACTCGATCTACGGCATATCGGCGTCGGTGGACACTCGTTTGGTGCTTATACGGCTGGTCTAATCGCGGGCACGACTATTCTGCTACCGGGAAAAGCTGAGCCGCAGAGTTTTGCCGACAAGAGGGTCTCTGCCGTGGTGATGTTATCGCCTGAAGGAGAAGGCTTGATGGGTCTCGGTGCGCACTCGTGGGACGCGCTTCGTCTGCCAATGCTGCTTATGTTCGGTTCGCACGATTTCGGGCCATTTGGCCAGGAGCCAGTTTGGCGAAGCGAGGCATTCGCAAAGGCGCCCGCAGGCAACAAATTTGAGGTGGAACTCGAGGGCGGAACGCACATGGGATTCGCCGCCCCTTTTTCGGGTGGCAGCCATCGTGTTGAGGTATTTCAGTGCGCGAAACTCGAAACGCTGGCGTTCTGGGATGCATATTTGAGGCAAGATCCGAAGGCCAGGCAATACATAGAGTCCCATGGTTTGCAGGAGTACAGCGGAGACACTGCGCGGTTTGCAAACAAGTGATCGCGGGGCAACCGATGCCACACCGAATAGAAGAACTCGATGCCCTTCGCGGCCTGATGCTGGTGTGGATCACATGCACTCACTTGCCCACGATCCTGAGCACATACGTCAATCAGCCGTTTGGGTTTTTCGCCGCAACCGAAGGCTTCATCTTTCTTTCCGCTCTGTTTACAGGCCGCATTTATTTCCGCATCGCGGAGCGCGACGGCTACAGCGCGATGTGGCGGAAGTTATGGTTGCGGACCGGAAAGCTGTACTGCTACCAACTGTTGCTGCTGGCGTTTGCTTTCGTGGTAGAAGCGCCGATTGCGGCGCACGGCAACAGGCCCGCAGTGCATAATCTTCTCGACTTCTACTTTTCCGCGGGTCGCACCCGTGCTTTCATCGACGCTGCATTGATGGTCTACAGGCCGCCGCTGCTGGATATCCTGCCGATTTACATCATCCTCCTTGCGTTCACTCCTTTCGCAATAGTGCTGGGCGCGCGATTTGGGTGGAAGTACGCCCTGACCGGAGGCTTCACGCTCTGGCTGCTCGCACAGTTCGGATTGCGGAGTTTCGCATATCACATACAGTCTCGCGCTTTCGGCCTGCAAATCCCGTTGAACGAGATGGGCGCGTTCGATCTCTGGGCATGGCAGCTATGGTGGTTAGTCGGGCTGTGGCTGGGCGTGTGTTGGGCTAAGGATAATCTGCGTCTAGACTGGGTGAAACAAATGACGATTCCGGCGGCGATAGTCGCGCTTGTTTTTCTAGTGCTGCGCTACGCGCAAATAGGCGGGGTCGTCACATTTGGGAAGTTCGGTTTGCTGTTCGATAAGTGGGATTTTGGGATAGGCCGGCTAATCGATTTCACCGCCATCACAGTGTTGGCGATCAGATTTCGATCCGTCCTCAAGCCCTTTGCGATCGGGCCCCTGGTGATGCTGGGCCAGGCCTCGCTGCCGGTGTTCTGTGTGCACCTGTTGTGTGTCTTCTGCGCACTCACCATCATGGGAAACGACCCGATGATACGAGGATGGAAGGCAATCGTTGTAATCCTCGCAAGCTTGTCAGCTCTCCTGCTCACCGCCAAAGTTGCCACCGACCGACGCGCAAAAACCCGAGAAAATCCCCCTAGGTCCCGGCCCCTAGCCCCTGCTGGCTACGAACCGGGGCTTGAGACGAAGGAAGTGGCTTGAGGGGATTCGGAAAATCGGGCGAATCACGATCCAATCGACCGTTTAGGACGGCGCTCACCCTCGGAAAAGTGAGGGCCGGACTTCTGTGCTCGCTTGGCCGGAGCTTTGGGGGAATGTGTCCCGAGGAGTCTGCCTGACGGGGCGATTCGGATAACCGTCAACCAACAAAGGCGGATGGTTCTTGCTCCCATCACTCATCCTGTCTCAATATCGACGATGAGGCGGCACTCGGCGCCCTGGGCCCTTGCTCAACTTCCTCCCGATGAAGCGCTGCGGGGCCTAGAATGTCGATACTAGGCGAAAGGTGTATTGGCGCGAGGGGCCCAGGGCGTTGCCGGAGAACAGGCCTCCGAAGTCGATGACTTCAAGTTCGTTGCTGATGTTCTGGGCGTCGGCCTGGAATCGCAGCGAGCGTTTTTCGCGCTGGTAGAGATCGGCTCCGACCGAAGCATTCTCCGTAAGGTAAGGGCTGATGCGGTCGCGATTAAAATTGAGGTGATTAATCACCACTTGACCATATTCTGTGGCATACAGTTGTGGGGATTCATCAGGTTCAAACGGCAGTCCACTGTTGTAATCGCTGCCTACGGCGATCCACAGGCGAGGGACGACCTGATAGCGGACGCGGGCGCGAATGGTTTGCCGCTGGTCTTGCGAATCGGGCAGGTGTCCAGTTAGCTGTGTATTCATTAACCTGCCTCCGGCGCCAACGGCTACGCCGCTTTCCGACCCAAGCAGGAGGCCGCCTACTACCGGGAGCCAGCAATTCCCTACGATGTAGGAGTAGCTGCCGAAGCCGGAGAATCGCCCCCAGTGTAGAACTTCGAGCTTGGCTTCGGCGCCATAGAGGACGGCCTTCCGGAACGCGATGGGGAAGCTGATGGCGGTGTTCAGAATGGCATCGTCGTCGGCGTAATTGTTCACGTCGCGGCGGAACATGTTCGCGTCCAGGCGCAGTTTCCCGAGGAACGCCTTGGTCAATCCCGCTTCATAATAGTTTCCGTGAGAGGGCAGAACGTTCTGGCGCAAAGAAATGGGATCGAAATCCAGCACAGCCGTAGAACTGGATAGAAGAATGTTCTCGAAGGACGGGGTCTGGAAGATGCGATCATACGCGATGTGGAGATTCAGGCCGGCAGAGGGAAAATAGCGCGAGCCGGCAAGACGTGGACTCACGGCATTCTGGTTTACCAGCAACTGGTAATGGTCCCAGCGGAGGCCGGCGTTGAGTGTCCACTTGCCGAGGCGGATTAAATCCTGAAGGTAAGCCGACTGCTCAAGGTCCGGGCGGCTGTGGGCAAAGGCGAAGGTGGTCGCGCTGCCGGGGTCGAATAATCCCAGCTGGATAGGGCATTGAGGGGCTAGCGTGCCCAGCGGGCCGGCGCAGTCGGGGACGTAGTCACTGAAGTTTTCGTGCAGGAAGATGGCATCGGATTCGACGCCCGCCTTCCATTCCTGCCTGCCCTGGTGAACGGCGACGCTGCCGTTGAAGTATATCTCCTTGAAGTCGTTGTGCTGGGTTACGTTGATCGGCCATGACGACGGGTTGGAATAAAAATCGTTGGAGTTATCGCGGGCCATGCCGCGCAGCCAACCAATGGTATCGGAGGAAAAAATGTGCTGGTAGGAAACGCTGCCCATGGTTTCAAAGTTGTCGCCATTCTGCAGCTGGCCTCCGGGAACGTAGACACAGTCGCTCGGCTCATCTGCGGCAGGAACGGGTGGACAGCCGACGGTGTTGACCGCGTTCGGCACCCACGCTCCGTTCTCCTGCACAAATTCGTTGGGGATCTCATAGCGCGCGAGTTCATGGCGGACAATCAGGGTGAGACGGTCTTTCTGGGTTAGATCCCGCTCATAGCTCAGCGAAAAGCTGCCGGTGGTGCCGTCGTTGGTGTAATTCTCAGGGACCACGGGGTTGAGATAGTGGCCGGTCATGTTGCCGGAGGCGCTCACGCCGAGAGTATTCGCCTTCCAGGTATATTGATCCTGAGTATTGATGCCGGCCGTATCGTAGGTGCCGCCGAAAAGGGTGAGTTGTCCGTGAAACCCCGGATCCTCATTCTTGAGAGTGTTGACCTCGACGACGCCACCCATCTTCCTGCCATATTCGGCGGGAATGCCGGCGCTGTAAATCTTGAGGGATTCGACGTCATCGGCTTCGATTTCCAGGCCGAAGCTTGGCGAACGGTTGTCGGTGAGGGGAATGCCATCCACGACAAATTGCGTCTGATATTCCGATCCGCGGGGATGGAGGACAGCGTTGCCTTCGTAGAGCCAGCCGGGTTCTGAATTCACCAAGTCCTGCATGGAGCGGCCGGGGAGCGCGGTCAATCGATTCTCAATCGTCTCGAGACCCATCTCATTGACCGAACCTGCGCGATAGGGATCGACCAATGTGCCGGATGCGCTGACCGACACCGATTCGGAAGCGGAAGCCAGCTTCAGCCGAATCGTGCGATCCAGAGGGAGCGCGGAGCGTATTTCAACCGGCTCGGAAACCTGAGCAAAGCCTTGCACCTGGATCTGGAGCTGGTAGATTCCATAGGGCAGGCGCTTGGCATCCAGGTTACCCTGATCGCTCGTAGTGAATTTCTGGCGATATTCGTTGCCCTGGCTGACGAGTTCAACCGTGCTCTTCAGGCCCAATCCTGCGGGATCGGTGACGGTCAGCCGCAGTTCCCCGGTGCTGCTTTGCGCAAGCATGGGAAGAGCCCACAAGAGTACGGCCGTGATCAGTGCCTTCTTCATCTTTAATTGTCACCCAATTGGGATAGCTACCTTCGGGTGGGGCAAGGCCAGCTTTTTCGCCCCTCAATTTTAAAATTCCATTTCCGGTCGTTTTGTTCAGTCTTTTTTTATCTCATGAGTGGCGTTGAAAAGAGGCGCTTGAAAAAACCTTGAACAGAAGCGGGGGGAATGGAATATACATTCTAGGGACCCGAGCCAATGCCTCCCACGGATTCGATCAACGAGCTGTGTTTCCCAGCCATCGCTGACGCGGCGCTTTCGGGGAAGCCCTGGCAGATGGAGCGCGAGGTAATAGAGCTGTTTGAGCAGTTTCGCGACCCGCTTCTCCGCTATACGCTCTCGTTTGGCATTTCGGTGCATGATGCTGAAGAAGTTGTGCAGGAAGTGTTCCTGTCCCTTTTTCGACATCTTCAATTACGCCGATCTCGGAAAAACCGTCGCGGCTGGATCTTCCGCGTCGCTCATAATCGCGCGTTGAAACAGCTTTACGCGAACCAAAGAGTGCACGCCAGGATGACCTCCGAGTGGACGATTGCAAAACAGCAGTTTGACCCAACACCTGATCCTGAAGATCGGGGCTTCGGCAACTCCGGGCAGGCTTTCGACTGCGCGACTGATTCTCTTCGAGAATCAGCCGCTTCGCTCAGGATGACAACATCATAAATGGGCGTCGCGGGCGAGACGCCCTCCGGACAGCCGGCGGGTCGGCGGCGCTACTCCTACGGGGCTTCGATCAGCTCCATCTTGCCGTCTCGCGTGCGGTGCAGGATCATTACTTTTCCTTTGGGATCGCGGAAGACGAAGACGTCGCGGTCGCGGAAGTGGGCTTCCTTGATGGCCTCTTCGAGGGTCATGGGGCGCATGGCGACGGCTTCGTCGGAGCGAACCAGGTGCACCTCGGTGGTCTTGGCTACGGCGGGATAACGGTGCACGACGACCGCCACGGCTGTTTTTTCCGTCAAGCCGACGGCGGTTTGCACAGTTTCGGCGTCTTGCGGGGAGTGGCCGTTCCACTTCTTCACTTCCTCGCTCTTGCGCGCCGAGCGCTTTTTGGATTGCCAGCGAGTTTTGTATTTCACCGCCTGCTTTTCTAGGTGGTCGAGGGCTTCGTTGACGGCGATCGTCATGTCCTTGGCTTGGGCCAGGCCGACCAGCGGGCCGTTGCGCGGGCTGATGGTGATTTCGGCTTTGTGGCGATGCTTTTCTACGGCGAGGATCACCTTGGTTTCGAATCGGTCGCCCAGGATTTTGCGGAGTTTTGCGAGGCCGGTTTCTACTTCTTTGCGGATGGTGGGAGTTACTTCGTAGTGCCTGCCGGTGTATTCCACGTTCACGAGCGGCCCTCCTTGAATTCTGGCTCGAGATCAATTGGGCACTGCATTGCAAGTCAGAATGCAGAAGTAAAAAGCAAAATCCTTAACCCAGAGGGCACAGGGGTCCACAGGGGTAACGCCTCCGATCCTGGTGGTCTTCGTTGCTTTTCTCGGTTCTGCATTCTGACTTCTTACTTCTGACTTCTTCATTCCTTTACTCTGCGCTGATGGGTGCTGGGGATGCGCATGTCCTCGCGATACTTGGCGACCGTGCGGCGAGTGACTTGGATGCCTTGCGATTGCAGGATGCGGGTAAGCTGCTCGTCGGTCAGCGGACGGCTGGTGTCTTCCTCTTCGATTAGCTTCTTGACGCGGCGCTTCAGGATCAGCAACGACGTGTTGCCGCCCTCGGGCCCCTGCACGCTCTCGCTGAAGAAGTAGCGCAACTCGAATACGCCCTGCGGGGTGTGGGCGTATTTGCTGGCCACGGCACGGCTCACAGTGGAGGGATGCACGCCGATTTCTTCGGCCACCTCCTTGATCATCATGGGTTTCAGGTAATCGATGCCCCGTTCCAGAAAGTCCTGCTGGCGCGTGACGATGCAGTAGCAGACTTTGGTGATGGTTTGCTTGCGCTGCTCGATGTTCTTGATGAGCTGGATGGCGCTCTTGTAGCGCTCTTTCACGTAGTCGCGGGTGTTTTTGTCGTTGTTGTCGCGGGTGAGCAGCTTTTTGTAGGCAGGGTTGAGGCGAAGCTGGGGAAGGTCGTCGTCGTTCATGAGGACGAGCCACTCGTCGCCGTGCTTGATGAAAGCGACATCGGGTTCGATCAGGCGCGCCTGGACTTTGTTGTACTGCAGGCCGGGGCGCGGATCGAGAGTGCGGATGTAGTCGACTGCTTGCTGCACGGCATCGACGGGGCGTCCGATCGCCTTGGCAATTTCTTTGTGCTGTTTGTTCTGCACTGCACGCAGATGCTGGTCGGCGACAGCGATGGCATCCTGCAGGACTTGCGCGGTGCCGTTGCCGTTTTTCTCCCCGTTCTTGTGGAGGGCAAGCTGGTGCTGGTGATAGCGCAACTGGCGGAGCAGGCATTCGCGCAGATCGCGGCAACCCACGCCCGGAGGGTCGAGCTGGCGAATGACTTCGAGGGCTTCCTGGAGATCGGCAGCCGTAAAGGTGGACTTGTAGACCGGACGCGGCGGCGCGGATGCGGTCGCGGGAGCAACGGCTGCGCCGCAATCTCCGCTCCGTGAGGCGAGGGCGATTTCAGCCGGCGAGGCGGCGGCGGGCAGGTTATCCACTTCGCCCAAAGAGTTCTCAGCAACCTCATCGATGGGCGAAAATTCGGGCGCAGACGCGGCCGCGCCGATCAGCGCGTTCACCTGGCTCGCGGAAATGCCAGCGGTAAGATCCGCGTCTTCGGACGCCGTCGCCTCGCCAGACGTCGCTTCTTCGGACAAGAGTTCGTCGTGGCCCAATCCCAGAGCCTGGGCCTCGCTGACAATATTTCGCGCAGCTGCGGCGTCGGCTTCGGGCGGCGCGGGCGGCGCCACGCCCAACATTTCTTCGTCGCTGGCGATCAGATAACCGTCTTCGTTCAGGTTGCCGATGATCTGCTCGGCGGCTTCGCGCACTTCGCGCCGCAGGCTCAGGGCACCCAGTTGCCAGGCAAGGTGGTCGGTAAGATTGGTGGGTTTGGAGAGGAAGTTCTCAAACGATGGGCGCTCGATCTCCTCCATTTCGCCGCGGGTGCGGTAGCCGGGATCGAGATAGTCCTGGAAGAACGATCCGAAGTCGATTTCTTCGAATGGGTCCTTCTTTTCGGCTACGATTGGAGTTTCTTCCGTTGAAGTCTTAGTGGGACGGTCGCGGTCTTCTTCTTTGCGGCCGATTTCATCGATCAGCGGGACAGATTCTTCGAGCTCTTCGAGAACCGGGTTCTCGACCATCTCGGCGTTGATCATGTCCTTGAGTTCAAGCTTGTTGAGCGCCAGGACGGAGACCATCTGCACCAGACCCGGGGTGAGGATCTGGCGTTGCGACAGCTTGACGCTCAGTTTGTGTTGCAGTAACACCATGTCGTTGGTCGTTTGTCGTGAGTCGTTCGCCATTCATCGTTGCTGCTGGCTTTTGGGGTTTGCCAACGACTCGAACGACTAACGACGTTTTTCTCACACCAGCGAGAAACTTTCTCCCAGATACACGCGGCGAACTTCCGGATCGGCGGCCAACTGCTCGGGCTGGCCCTGGCGGAAAATTCGTCCGTCGTCGATGATGTATGCCCGGTCGGTCACAGAGAGCGTCTCGCGCACGTTGTGATCGGTGACCAGCACCCCGATGCCGCTGGCCCGCAGAGCGCTGATGATCTTCTGCAGGTCGAGAACGGCAATGGGGTCGATCCCGGAAAACGGTTCATCCAGCAAAATGAAGGTTGGATTGATGCACAGGCAGCGGGCGATTTCCACGCGCCGGCGTTCGCCGCCGGACAAGGCATAGCCTCGGTTCTGCCGGATATGCTCCAAGCCAAGTTCATCGATAAACTTCTCCATCTTCTCGCGGCGTTCGTGCCAGGACATCGGCTGCGCCTCTAACACCGCGAGGATGTTTTCTTCCACCGTGAGTTTGCGAAACACCGAAGCTTCTTGCGGGAGATAGCTGATGCCATACTGGCGGGCCCGGAGGTACATGGGAACGTCAGTAATGTCCTGACCGTCGTACAATACGCGGCCAGTATCAGGGGGGATCAGGCCAACAATGGCGTAGAAGGTTGTGGTCTTGCCCGCACCGTTAGGGCCAAGTAAACCAACCACTTCGCCCTGCTCGACGCGCAGGGTGACACCATTTACAACGCGGCGGCCACGATACGATTTGCCAATTTCATCAGTGGCTAGGGTACGCATTTATCTTGCCATTTATCTGGCCATTCGCGTCTGAGTTACCACCGGAGTACTTGCTTCGCCTTCTACGAGCACCCTATCATCGCCTCTAAAGAAAGTCAACGAAACCCCGGTAATCTTGCCCCGTTCGGCATCAAAAATGCTGGGCGGTCCGCCGGTGAGGACGAATTTGTCGTCGGCGGCTGTGTAAACCAGGGTTTGCCCTTCGGCTCGACGGCCGGGTTGCTGGACGACCACATGGTCGTTTGCGACCATGTGATCGAGCTGCCCGGGCTCGGCAAGTGATTGACTGCTTGAGGTTTGGCTTCGAGGTATAAGATAGGCATCCATAGTGCTGGCCGAAGCAGTGAAGCCGGTGCCTTTGGCAATCACTCCTCCGGTGTAGTGAGCGACACGGTCAGTATCGGCATAGGTGAGGCGGGCCGATGTAATGGCCACTGGGCTGGTATCGCCGGACTTTTCCTCCTGTTTTGTCTTCACTTTGCGTTCTCCTCCAGCTTGAGCCTTCCCGGGTTGAACTTTATCCGGCGGAACCTGATCTGCATGAACCTTGTGTGCCTGAACCTTATCTACCGGAGCCTTACCCGGCTGCAGCAGTTTTGCCTGAACCAGCACCGTGGAGACAGGTTGCGCAGCGGTGCCCTGGGCCAGCAGGGAACGGCGATCCCGGTCGAACTGGATCGAGGGGGCTACGACGATGTTGGCGTCCTGCCACAGACGCGCATTGCCCTGGTAGAGAGCGACTGCAGGAGAGTTGTGCGCAGTCATGGTGGCCGACGTGACGTGAATCGGCGAAGCCGAGGCCAGCAGAGCGCCGTTCGGTTGTTCGGTGAGTTCGCTGTAGGTGCTTTTGACGTTGCCGTCGGCGAAGGCGTCGTCGGTGACGCGATTGATGCGGATGGTCCGAGCGGTTGTGACCATGGCGCCCTGGGAGACACGCGGGCTGCCGTTAAGCACCAGGATCCGGTCGGCGGGAGTGTAGAGAGCCTTGTCCGCCCAAGCTTGTGTCCGCTTCTCAGGCGACTGGTTGTCGTTGTAGGCCACAGTTCCCTGCTGGATGATGGACGCAATCCCTCCCTGCGGAAAAAACGTGGCATCCAGCGTCTGACTGGTGCTGACGCGCTCAGGCAGCCCGGCCTCTAGATTGACGATCTTTGCATCGGGCGCGCCGTGGATCGAACTCAGACGGCTTGAGCCATCGGGGGTCGCGGCAAATTTCGCGTAAAACCGGCGGGCGGTGACGACCGTATGCTGGGGAGAAGCTTGCCCGCTTGCCGGACTCGAGTTCTGAGCCGGGGAGATGGTGATCTCGGCCGCCCCGGAAGTTTCGGCATGGTCCAGGCGCCGACCGTCGGCGACAAAGAAATCGATGACCGGCGCGGTAATGTCGAAATCCTCGGGCGCCGAGGAACTTGTCCTCGGCGCGCCGGCGCTGGCATTGTGCTGCGCCAGCCGGACGCCATCCATCGCATGCACTTTCTGGAGTTCGTTCTGGCCCAGGAAGTCCAGGATGGCGCGTCCGGCATCGCCCTCATCGGTTGCGACCCGATGCGCTCGACATGGACGTTGCCGGTCAACGTAGCCGTGCGCAGCAGGTTTTGCTTGCCTGTAAGTAAGAGCTCGGCTTGATCGGCGCGAGCGCGCATCGGGTCGGCGCCCTGTTCCGTGGTTTCCGCGTTCACATTCCCCGTGGCCAGCACGCGCTGCACTTCGTTGTCCGGCCCCAGGAATAACGAGCCAGTTCCGCTTGCGCGGTTCCGCCTTCGTTCTGCAATCGGGGATGCTCCAGCACGACTTCATGCGGGTCGTGCGTGATTCTGCCATGAGTGGCGAAAAGCCTGGCAGCATGCTGCCCAACCAGCGTCATGTGAATCTGCGACTCCAGGGTGAGCACGTTGGTTTTCCCGGAATACTGCACGCCGACCGCCCACCCGGTGGCCTGCGGCGTGCGGAAGTCAACCCGCGCTTTGGTGGTAGCATCGCCGCTGTCCTGGTTGAAGACCAGGTCTCTGGTTTTGAGGTGGATGGGATTCTTGAGTTCCTTGGGAGTGCCCTGGTCCGGTCCGGTCGTGCCGGTTGGATTGGCTTCCAGATCGATCTGCACTTCCCCGTGACCGGTGACGTTGCCCGATTTCTTGTCGTAGGAGAAGTCATCCCCATAAATCTGGTCGAAGCGGGAGGAATCGCGGCCGTAGAGAACGATGCTGACGTTGTGCAGTTCGGCGCTTCCATCCAGCTTGAATTGCTTGAGCTTGCCGGCCTGGACGGTGAACAACGTGCGCTTGCCGTCCGACTTGGAGAACTGAAAACCATTCGCGGTCTGCTTGATGTCAATCCCAATCTTGTTGGGAACTTCTCTCAGCACGTTGCGCAGGCGCACGCGAGCATAGAAATACGTTCCCGCCACCATCGCGATAAACAGTACCGCGATCACAGCCAGCCAGCGTCGTAGGCGGTAGATGGGAAGCGGCATCGCTGGATTTAGTTTAATGGAAGTGGACGGGAGAGCGGGGGGCTGGTCAATTCGCAGCGACACATCAGCGGATGGCCGGGATAAGCGGTCGGAAATCCCGCAAAGTGAGTTCCAATCCACCGAAGTCGGGATGATCGTTGTGGCCGATGGTGAAGGCGATGTCGATGGCGTCGCCAGCCAGGAGCGGCGACTGCTGCAGGCGTTCGGCCATGTGCCAGCCCAGGGCGTCGAAAACAGTTCTCAGTTTTCGCTTCTCAGTTCTCAGTGGACCACTCCTGGCTTCGGCTTTCTCGATACGGCGGATGGCTGCCCCGTCGGGATGGCAGCACGGCGTCGTGAGGATCGCGACCGCTGAGAGTGCTTGTTTGTCCGGCTCTTCTTTGCCAGGATCCTGACGGAGCGTATTGGGGACCGCTGTTGTCCTCTCTCGCTTTCAGCTTCAGCTTGATGTGTTTGTCCTTCAGAATTTTCGGGGGCGCGATCAGGCGCACACCTCGGGCGCTGAATGCGGGTTCGTGATTGCCGGTTCCGTAGGGTTCGAGCAGGCGCAACACTTGGAACAGCCCTGGAGTAATTTCATCGAGATCCAGTTCGGACTCCACATCCAGCACGGGATCGAAATCCGCCGGGGTCAGGCGCGCTCGTGCGAACGCATCCAGTTCGGCTCGCAGTTGAGGAAGGTTCGCAGCCGGCATTGTAAAGCCGCACGCATGGGAGTGCCCACCATAGCGTGTGAAGAGATTATGCGATGACTCGACGGCCTCGAGCAGATGAAAGGGGCGAATGGAACGGCCGGAACCAAACGCTTCCTCGCCTTCGCGGGCGATGACGATGGCAGGCCGGTGGTAGCGCTCGACGACGCGCGTCGCCGCAATACCGATGACGCCGCGGTGCCAGCCTTCGCCATCCACCACGATGCAGTACGCCTCGCACAGCGCGGGATCACCGCTGATGCGCTCTTCCACTGCACGAAGAATCCGCCGCTCCTCTTCTTGCCGATCGGCATTGAGGCGATCAAGTTTGGCGGCCAGTTCCCTGGCCCGCACAGGATCTTTCACACTGAATAACTCGATCACGTCGCGGGCTACGTCCATCCGTCCCGCGGCGTTGATGCGCGGCGCAATGCGGAAAGCAACTTCGGTGGAAGTGGGCGGACGCCTGGCGGAAATCTGCGCCGCTTCCAGCAGCGCCTTCAGCCCGGGATTCACCGCGCGGCGAAGCGCGTCGAGACCCAGCTTGGCAAACACCCGATTCTCGCCCGTGAGGGGCACGGCGTCAGCGATGGTGGCGATGGCGACAACCTTCATGAACGAGAGCAACATACGCGCCTGATCTTTTGCGTCCAGGCGCCGCTGCGATCAAGCCCTGCGCCACTTTGAACGCTACGCCGGCGCCGCAAAGCTGCTTGTAGGGATACTCGCATCCAGCCTGATTGGGATTAACCACCGCCATGGCGTTGGGCACGCCCCCCGGTCCGGGCAAGTGATGATCGGTGACGATTAGGTCCACGCCGAGACGCTGCGCGGTCTCGGCCGGAGTAAACGCCCGAATGCCCATATCAACACTGATGATGAGGCGTATGCCCGCAGCCGCAGCGCGTTCGATGACATCATCGCGCAGGTCGTAGCCCTCGCGAATGCGGTGAGGAACGTGAAAGTCCGCCGCGCCTCCGCAGAGTTCGATTGCAGTCTTCAGAATGATGACCGCCATCGTGCCATCCACGTCGTAATCGCCGTAGATCAGGATCGGCTCTTTGCGTTCGATCGCTGAGTCGATGCGGTCGACGGCGGCGCGCAGGCCAGTCATTTCCTCGGGTGCATGCAGATGAGCGATGGAAGGATTAAGAAAGCGGGCGGCGGCTTCAGCCTCGGTCAAGCCGCGCCGGATGAGCAAGCGCGCCAGCGTGTGAAGCGGAGAACCACGCCTCGCGGCATCCAGGGCTCGATCGGAGGAGCGAAACCGCCGATCGGGTAAAAGATTGGGAAAATCGCGGAGGGCGCCGGCCAGGCTCTGCACCCGAACTGGATCTTCCCCAGCCAGTTCCCAGCGCACGGCTAGCTCTCGTCGTCCTGGTCCGATTCGTCGATGGGAATGCCGCCAAAATCTTCCGACACTTCGAGCAGGCGCTGGTAGCGGTCGTACCAATCGGTGCTGACTTCGCAGAGAAACATCGATCCCTGATAAGCCCAGCCCAATTGCAGAAATCCGACCTTGCCCACGTGGGCGCGCAGCCAGCGCGCATCTTCCACGTCGTCCCCGTCGGAGAACTCGGAGTGGTTCAGGCGTTGCACCAACTCGTCAAGTTCTTCGCGCTCCAACTTCCAGGCATGCATGGTCAGGAACGGTGCGCCTGCAGTCTTGGCCAGTTCGACGAAGTCCTTCCAGCCGTCGGGATTCGTTCCCATCTCCCACATGACGCACTGCACCTCGTCGTAATCCACGTAGCCGTGGAAGCGGCTCATGCCATGGCCTTCAATGAAGGCGATCATGTCATCTTTGACGGTGGTCAGGTCTTCTGCCGTGGGCGACATAACAAATCTCGGCTCCGAGAGCATTGTATGACGTTTGCCCATGAACCTGCCAGCGTGAGCGGTGGGGCGGTTTCAGAATCCGGAGCGCCGCGCTTACGATTGACTTGCTCTTCTTTGAGGCATCGCACACATGAGGGCTTTGGAGCGATCCTGGGCGAGGGGGTCGAGCACTCGGAAATTGGCTCACTCACTCTCTCGCCTCTGCGCTGGTCTCTTTTCCCCCGCTCCATTTAGAATCCTCTGTCCCGCTTTCGGCGGCATATTTACCAAGAAACGAAAGGAGGCGCACCCGCCTTGATCCCGCGCTATACCCGCCCGGAAATGGGCCGCATCTGGAGCGACGAAAACCGCTTTCGTACCTGGCTGGCCGTGGAAGTCGCCGCTACCGAAACTTTGGCTGAGGCGGGTATGGTGCCGAAGGAGGCGGCGCACGCGATTCGCGAGCGCGCCGATTTCACCGTGGAGCGCATCCAGGAGATCGAGGCCGAGGTGCGCCACGATGTGATTGCCTTCACCACGGCGGTGGCCGAGATTGTTGGCCCTCATGCACGCTGGTTTCATTACGGCCTCACCTCGAATGACGTGGTCGATACGGCGCAGGCGTTGCTGATCAAACAGGCTTCGGCGCTGATTGCGGAAGATCTTGAACGGCTGGCCGAGGTGCTCGAACGCCGGGCATGGGAATTCAAAGACACGCCCATGGTAGGGCGCACCCACGGCATTCATGCCGAGCCCATCACATTCGGTTTCAAGTTGGCCAACTGGTACGCGGAGACGCAGCGCAACATGGCGCGCTTCGCGGCCGCGGCCGAGGATATGCGAGTTGGGAAGTTTTCTGGCGCGGTGGGAATCTTCGCCCATCTGACGCCGGAGATCGAAGAGAAGATTTGCTCGCGTCTGGGCCTGAAGGCGGCGGCGGTTTCGTCGCAAGTGATCCAGCGCGACCGTCACGCGCACTATCTGGCGACGCTGGCGGTGATGGCCTCAACGCTGGACAAAATCGCGACCGAAATCCGGCACCTGCAGCGCACCGAGGTGCGCGAGGCTGAGGAGTTCTTCAGCGAAAAGCAGAAAGGCTCGTCCGCCATGCCGCACAAGCGGAATCCGGTGACCAGCGAGCAGATCAGCGGATTGGCGCGAGTGGTGCGCGGCAATGCCCAGGTCGGATTTGAAAACGTGGCCTTGTGGCATGAGCGCGACATCTCACACTCGTCGGCCGAGCGCGTGATTCTGCCGGATTCGACTACGCTGGTCGATTATCTGTTGAACAAAACCTCCAACCTGGTGGAGACGATGTTCGTCTATCCCGAGCGCATGCGGGCCAATCTGGAGAGCACGCACGGGCTGATCTTCAGCGGACAACTCCTGCTCGATTTGGTGGAGCACGGAGTCTCCCGCGAGGACGCTTACCGCGTGGTGCAAAGGCACGCGATGCGCGCCTGGAAAGAGGGTTTAGACTTCCAACAGCTTGTGCTGGCCGACAAGGAAATCACGAGCCGGGTTCCGCGCAAGCAGATCGAATACGCCTTCGACCTGTCACGTCAGTTGCGGAACGTGGACAAAATATTTGCCCGCGTGTTCGGAAGCCAAAACAAAAGCGGCGCGAAATTAACTGGGCGCGCGAAGTCTTCGCGCGCAGGCCGCCGCCGCTAATCGCAGCGATCCACGATTGATTGAACCCCGCCGAGCGGAGAAAGTTGCGGTGGCTGTTGCTCGATGTGCGTACCTCCACGCGTGCATCTTCTTCCCGAACCGCCGCATCGAAGGAATTAACTAGGTGGTTAGATCGTAAATTTTCGTCAATTTGGTCGGAGGTGACCTGTGACAATGACAAGAAACAAGAAGTTGCTGAAAGCCGTGGGTGCGCTGCTGGCGGTTGGCTTGTTGAGCGCGACGCTTGTCGCCCAGAGTGCGGCTGATACTCGCCACGACAATCAAATTCAAACTGCTGTCGCCGAGAAGCTGGCGAAGAAGGCCCAGCTTCGCGACGTGCAATCGAGCGTGGAAGACGGCATGGTAACCCTGACCGGCACGGTCGATCTCTACCAGCGGAAACTCGACGCGGCCAAACTCACCCGAAAAACTGCGAGGGTGCAGGGCGTACGCAACCTGATCACGGTGGCGGGGCCGAACGTAGCCGATGGGCAACTGGAGCAGAAACTGGCCCGGAAGCTGACGTACGTGCGTTCCGGCTATGACAGCACGTTCGACTACTTCGCCTTGGGAGTGAAGGATGGCGTGGTCACGGTAGAGGGACAAGATCGGACCGGCGTGGGCCGCGACGAGGCTCTCGCCGACATCTATAACCAGCCCGGGGTGAAGGATGTGGTCGCGAACATCTCAGTAGAGCCAGTCTCGCCGATGGACGAAGGGCTGCGCGTGCGCACGGCTCGGGCGATTTACCGCGACCCGGTGCTGAGCAAGTACGCGATCGACCCGGCGCGGCCGATTCGCATCATCGTGGAAAACGGTCACGTGACGCTCTACGGCAGTGTGGATAGCACCATGGACAAAACCGTCGCTGGAATTCGAGCCAACCAGATCTTCGGCGATTTCAGCGTGCAGAACAAACTGATGGTGGAAGGGAAAGACGCAGGTCAGGCTGGGATGTAAGCTGGTGTCGTGGTAAGGGCAAAGCGCGGCGCAAGCCGCGCTTTTTTTCTTACAGCCGGTTGATTAGCGACGCTACGTAGCCCGCACCGAAACCATTATCGATATTTACCACGCTCACGTTCGACGCGCAGGAGTTTAACATGCCGAGCAGTGCGGTCAGCCCCTTGAAGGATGCACCGTAGCCGACGCTGGTGGGCACAGCAATGACCGGCACGCCGACGAGGCCGCCCACGACGCTGGGCAGCGCGCCTTCCATGCCGGCGCAGACAATCACTACACGGGCTTTCATCAGCGCCGCGCGATTCGCCAGCAGGCGGTGAATGCCCGCAACGCCCACGTCGTAGAAGTGCTCCACGGCGTTACCCATGAGTTCAGCAGTCGCGACGGCTTCTTCAGCCACCGGGATGTCGCTGGTTCCCGCCGAGACCACGGCGATCCTTCCCTTGCCATAGATGTGAGGGTCGCGCTCGAGCACGATCACCCGCGCCAGTTCGCGATATTCCGCGGCGCGTATTTTCTTCTTTACCGCGGCAAACTGTTTCTTATCGGCATGTGTGGCTAAGACGTTGCCCCCATGCTTGGCCAACCGGGCGAAGATTTCGGCTACCTGCGACGGAGCCTTGCCCTCTCCGAAAATCACCTCGGGCATGCCCGCGCGCAGGGCGCGATGATGGTCGACCTTGGCAAAGTCCAAGTCTTCAAAGGGCAAATGGCGAAGACGATCAACCGCGGCGTCGGGCGTGAGTTTGCCCCGGCGCACCTGCTCGAAAAGTTTGCGGATGGATTCGGCGTTCACGGCGGCACCCAGCAGTCAGCACTCGGCGTTCAGCCAAGCGAAGTCTAGATTAGCATTGGAAGACCGATCAGAGCTTTTAGGCCCGCGCGCGACGGGAGACAGAGCGAATTCTGGCAAGCACAGCGGTGCAGACTTTGCGGGCCGAACCCGGCTGGTCGAGATGCGCGAGGAACAAACGACGCAAGCCGCTCGGCTTTACTTTGCCCGCGAGGTAGGTGGCGTAGAGCTGACTTCCTATGCGGTATCCCCAATCCTGCGCCGGGGATTCAAGCTTCTCCACACCGGAGCGGATGGCGGCCTGTGCGGCTTTTTCAATCGCCGCGCGCGTCAAAGCGGGAGAATCTTCCATCTCGGGATTTGGCCTTGAAGGATGGAGGACTCGCGAACCGAAGTAAGCCACGGCATACTCGATCACTCGCGTGTAAAAGGTGTCGGTGGCCGAGGCTGTGTTGGTGTTTCCTGGTATACCGTTACCGTTTGCGCTGTGTCCAGTCAAGCGTTGGGGCAAACCCCTGCAGGCGTGATGCAGAAAGCGAGCCGCATCTTCAGCCGCGTGCATCATCTGAAATTCGCGGATGTAAAGCGTATTGACCTCGGGGAAATAGGCGCTCGCCGCGCTCCTCCACGCGGGCCAGCATGGTTTCGAGTTGCGGCCCACGGATGCCTTTGCGCCAGAGCAGGCGGCGCAGCATCGCGTCCGACGAGTTGCCATGAACCTCGGGCAGCATGTCGACCAGAAATCTCGGTTGCGTGCCGTTGCGTGGCGAATAGCGGTTGATCTCGAGAAAGCTGGCCAGGCTATCGATCAGGTTGTAGATGGTGGGCGCGAAGTCGGGACCGCTGTCGCAACGGCTCCACTGGTCGAGAAACTGGCGGTAGCTTTCATACTTCTCAAGCGGCGTGGCGTTGAAGACGCACAGGACATCATCGTTCACGCGCACGGCCTCGACCTTGTCGGCGCGCTCACCCGCGGCGCGCCAATACAGCGCGTCGACATTCTGCAACACGGTAACGATTCTGGCACTGCGCATTTCTTTGCGCAGCACGCGCGGCAGATGTCCCGGAGCAAGGTGCGACTCGCCAAACAGCACGAAGATCACGGCATGGGGATGCTGCTCGTGGATTTCGGCAAGCTTGGCGGCGGCGTGACGATCGCGGGCACCGATCTTGCGCAGGTTTTCGCGAGGCATGCAATCGAGGCCGTAGATGGCTTCGCCGTGGTCGCGGGCGGTGACCAGCAGTTCGTGGAAGGGAGCCCAGTCGTAGCCCCAGTCGAGGTCGAAGCGGATGCGCTGGCGCAGTTCGCTCTCGTCAATTTCCCGGCGCCACCATTCTTCGAGGATGTGCTGGTCGCGGGCGAAGATGGTTTCCACTCCGAGCACGACGCGGCGATCACCGATCAGGGCGCGCTGCTCAATCAGCGATGCGGCATAGCGCTGGTTCGCGGGCAGGGCATGGTAGTCGCCGATCAGGACCACGTCGGCTGGGTGCAGGGCATTCTGAACTTGTTGGGAGTCGAGAAGAGAATCGTAGCTGCGAAAGGCTTGGCTGAACTCGCGCAGATACTTGCGGCGGCTGTGCGAATCCTGGGCGCGGATTTCGCGCTCCACTTGCGCCAGCGCGTGGAGTTGCCCTGCGCTGCGGCG
This sequence comes from uncultured Acidobacteriaceae bacterium, assembly GCA_963714225.1. GTDB lineage: Bacteria > Acidobacteriota > Terriglobia > Terriglobales > Acidobacteriaceae > Sulfotelmatobacter. The sequence continues at coordinate 213,424 of CAVQNY010000027.1, forward strand.
GGATCGCAAATTGACCGTGGATGCCATGGAACAGTTTTCAGTTCCCTGTTTCTAGTTGCTAACCCTTCGCTTCGCCTTGACTCCTGTTCGGCGACTCCCTATGCTCCAAACTTCGGGGCTGCGCTTGCGTCGCCTCGCCGGAGGCCGTTTGCCGAACCACCCGCCGCAAAATCTGACCATCGCAACCACTGGCGCCAGCGGCTCAGTGTTTCTGCGGCAAATGCTGCTCGCGGTCGAGCGTGATGCTCGCGTTCAGACCGTGAACTTCATCGCTTCCGACTCCGGCCTACGCGTGCTGGCCGAGGAACTCGGCATTCAGGGCCGCTCGAATCTTGTCCGCCAGATCCTGGCCGGCAGAGAAACCAAAGCCTCAGCCCGCGGCGCCAACACCTCGTCCAAAATCAAAGAGCAGTCGAATGCCGACATCGGAGCGAACGTGGCCAGCGGTTCTTATCCCGCCGATGCCATGATCGTGATCCCGTGCAGCGTGGGCACCCTGGCCCGTATCGCGAACGGCATCGCTTCGCACCTGATGGAGCGCGCGGCCGACGTTTGCCTGAAAGAGAACCGTCCGCTGGTGCTGTGCGTGCGCGAAACTCCGCTCAATAAAATCCACATCCGCAACCTGTACCGGGCCGCCGATGCCGGGGCGACCATCTTCCCGCTCATCCCGGCCTTCTATTACCGGCCGGCGAGCTTGGATGACCTGGGCCGCGAGTTCGCCTATCGCGTGCTCGCTCATCTAGGCCTGCCCCAGCCCGATGCCTTCCGCTGGAAAGGCTGAATTATCAGTGAGTTACCCGCCTACATCGAAAAGCTGCTCGACCTAGGGAAGATCGGCCTGATCGGGGGGAACTCCAGTGTAGAGAGTGCGAAGTGGGGGTCCCAGATACCGGGCGGTCATGTACAGTGGGGGATTTCCAGAGCCTGATCCACAGTTCGTTGGCGTAGAATGCGGCAAATTCCCTGATCGGTGATTCATGGCTTTGACCATTCCGCAGCCAGAGCGGGTCAAGAAGAGATTCGTAGCCTCGGATCTGCAATGGCGGGGATTTCTTGTGGCGTCAGTCTGGGCGGGACTGCTGCTGGCAGCAGCTGCAACCTTTGCCGCGGAAGATCACAATCCCTTTGCGGGCGATGCCAAGGCAGCCAAAGCCGGCGAGTATGAGTTCCGCATCAATTGCGCGCTCTGCCACGGACTGGGAGCGCACGGCGGGGGTCGCGGGCCGGACTTGACGCGGGCGCAGAAAAAGCATGTTCATTCCGACGCGGAGATGTTTCAGATAATCAGCAATGGCATTCCGGGCACCGTGATGCCGGCCAACGGAACCAACGGGCAGGGCGTTGGCATGACGGATGAAGAGATATGGCAGATCATCACGTATATCCGCAGCGTGGAGGTGAAGGCACCGGCCAAGCCGCTGGGCAGCGCCGCGCATGGCAGGGAACTTTTTTATGGCGACGCGAATTGTTCGCTGTGCCACATGATCGAGGGTAAGGGCGGCCGCTTGGGGCCGGAACTCACGGGGGTGGCAGGGTCGCGTACCAGAGAATCGATCATCGATTCGGTGCGCAATCCCAGCCGGAGGCTGGCCGGGGGGCTGACGGAGGCGACCAAGGAGTTTCCTCAGGAATACGAAACCATCACTGTGGTTACCGCGGATGGCAAGGAAATCAAGGGCGTAGCTCTGAACGAGGATAGTTTCAGCGTGCAGATGATGGACCAGAACGAGCAGATTTACCTGCTGGAAAAAACCAAGTTGCGTTCGTTCAAGAAAAGCCGGGAGTCGATGATGCCGAAGTTCAACGTAGAGATTTTGAGCGACAAAGATCTCGAGGATATTGTCGCCTACCTGGTCAGCGTGGGGGCGAAATGAGGGCCGGCGGCAACCATCAGCAGGCGCGAAAAGGCGTTCCTCGCAGAGGACGCGAAGAAATGCCGCGGGGGTCGCGGAGTATTTTCCGTCTTTTGATGGTTTGCCTTGCCTGCGGTTTTATCGCAACTCAGGCTCGCGGGCAGGTTACATTCGAACGGCTGCTGAATTCCGGGAAGGAACCGCAGAATTGGCTGACTTATTCGGGAGACTATTCGGGTCGGCGCTTCAGCCCGCTCGATCAAATCAACCTAAAGAACGCGCATTCGCTTGTGGCGAAGTGGGTGTATCAGACCGCGGCGACGGGCAAGCTTGAGACTACGCCGCTGGTGGTGGATGGAATTCTTTACGCCACGGCGCAGGACGACCGGGCGTTTGCTCTGGATGCGGGCACGGGGCGGCCGATTTGGATGTATCAACATCCACTGCCGGGGGACGTTCGTCTGTGCTGCGGGCGCGTGAATCGGGGGCTCGCAATTCTTGGCGACAAGGTTTTCCTGGGGACGCTCGATGCCCACGTGATCGCCCTCGACACGAAGACGGGAAACGTGATCTGGGATGTCGTAGCGGCCGAATACCAGAAGGGATACAGCTTTACCGCCGCGCCGCTGGCGATAAAGAATCTTGTAGTAATTGGGGTTTCCGGAGGCGAGTACGGTGTGCGCGGCTTCATCGACGCTTATGAGGCCGCAACCGGCGTGCGCCAGTGGCGTTTCTACACTGTGCCGGGGCCGGGCCAGCCCGGGCATGAAACGTGGGAGGGCGATTCGTGGAAGACTGGCGGGGCTCCGGCTTGGAACACCGGCACTTACGACGCGGCGACGAATCAGGTTTTTTGGCCGACTGGAAATCCATCGCCATCGAATCGCGGCGAGGGGCGGGCGGGAGACAATCTCTACAGCGACACTCTGCTCGCGCTCAACGCGGACACGGGAAGGATGAACTGGTATTTCCAATTCACCAAGCACGACGAACATGACTGGGATGCGACGGAGGTGCCGGTGATGATCGATTCCGGCGGCAAGCATCTGATCGCGCAAGCCAACCGCAACGGCTTCTTCTATGTAATCGATCGCACGACCGGCAAACTGATTTCGGCCAACGCCTACGGCAAGACCACCTGGAGCAGCGGCAAAGATGCCGAGGGGCGGCCCCTGGCGAAGAAAGAAGCTTCGCCCACGCTTGAGGGGCATACAGTGTGTCCCGGAGCCCTGGGAACAACGAACTTTATGGCGCCGGCGTTCGATCCGCAGACCACGCTGTTTTACGTGACGGCGCGCGACCAATGCGACATCTTCAGCACGGCGCCGCAGCCCTATGAGGCAGGGCATGCCTATTATGGCAGCGCTTACTTTCCTGCGGAAGATGCCGAGCCGTATCGAGGATTTCTGAAGGCACTCGATCCCGCGACGGGTGAAATCAAGTGGAAGTTTGAACACACGTCGCCGACATGGTCGGGCGTACTCGCAACAGCCGGAGGCCTGGTGTTTACCGGCGACGCGGAAGGAAACTTCATCGCTCTGGATGCGGCCTCGGGCAAGCCATTGTGGCACTTCCAGATGGGTGGGGCAGTGTACGCCGCGCCCATGGCCTTCGCCGTGGACGGTAAGGAATACGTGGCGATCGCAGCGGGCAGCGGAGTGTATACGTTTGGATTGCCCTAGAAACCCGCGTCAGAACCACACAACCGCTCCCGCGGAGAATCGCAGGTTGTCCTGGTGAGTCGCGAGGCCTTGAAACAGGCTGCCAGCAAAGGCGTCTGTGTAGAACTTATTCAAATTGATGCTGGTATGGTACCAGTCCAACTGTCCCAGCCGCACAGACACGTGCCGCGCGATCCTAAAATCGACTCCACCTCCCAACGCCATTGCAAAATCGTTGTAAGTAGTGGCGGTGGAAGACACCGGAGACGTGACGCTGCCAGTGATGGTACTCGCGCTCAGGCTGGTTCGATCCCAACCGAACAGCAAATGCACGTAGGGAGTGACTCTTGACTTCGTCCTGTAGGAGAACACCGGTCCAGCCAGAAATGAATACGCAGTCTCTTTGGGGAGCCCGGCGAGCGTGCTATCCCTCGCCGCTATGATTGGCGTGCCGTAGCGGCCGCCAAGGTCGGCGGCAATCCCGAGCAAGCGGCCGGGGTTGTACTGTGCCTCCGCGTTCCAGCCATCGAAAAAATAGGTTGGCAATGCGAACGGGTTGGACGCCTCACGCAGATCCACGTCCACGAGCCCGCCGGTCAGACTGGCATGATCCGAACGCAGCAGGGAATACCCGCCAAATACCTGCACCTTCGGGGTTGCGTCTTGAGCAAAGGCAAACGAACCAAGCAGAACGGTCAAAATAATCGTTGCCACAGAAAAGCGAATCATCTCCACGTTCTCCCTCTTGAGAATAGCGCATCTGAGAATAGCATCCGGAGGTCCGCGTCTCCAGAATCGGAGCGCGTTTCCGAGACCGATCGTATCTATGAATCAAATTAAGAACGCGGATCGATGCCAGGGGTTGCCCGCCACACGTAAATGCAGGGTAAAGGCTCAAGAATTCTCCTAATGGTGCAGGCGGGCAGTGTATTCATTTTGGAAGACACTCGCTAAGGCCGGCGTTCGGGATCAACGGTCTGGTCGAGATAGATCCAGAGCACGCGGGCAAAGAGGGTGATCGGGGCGCGAGCGGCAGGAACAACACGACCGCCCAGATGGTATCTTTCGTGATCCCCCAGCCAGTTATGGACCACAGCAGCGCCGCGATAAGCGCAACCATCACCAGTGCCAAGGCATAACTTACATACATGGCGCCCAGGAAGTAGCCTGGTTCGCGCTCCAACTTGAGATCGCACACCGGACAGCGCTCGTGCATCTTGGGAAAACCCCGAAAGATGGAATAGCGAAAAATGTTTCCCACGCGGCACCGGGGACAGCGCTGGCGAAGAATGCTTCCCACCGTGGACAGCTTTGTGGCCGTTCCCATCGTGATTCATCATTCCATCAGCTGATACTTCTAAGCTAACAGAGGGAGGAGTGGCATATTCGGCACCCGGTTTCGTGCCAGTTGACGCACAGGGCGATTTCGTACTAATGTGCAATTACACCGGAAAGGAGGTGGTCGAATGACAAGTTCTGAATGTGGCAGTAGTTGTGGGAGTCTAAGACCAGGTGAGGTGGCTGAGACTTAGAGCTGGTTGCTCTAAGCGGGGCTCCGTGGCGCATATAGGGCGCCGGAGCTACAGCCCGCACACTAGCCGGTGAGTACGGATGGAAGCCCCGCGTCGGTCGCGCGAAGGCTTCTGTCTCTGGGCCTCGGCCCCGACCCGGGAGTTGCCGTGAGAGGCCACGTAGAGTGACCACCTCTTGGTCAATCCCACACAGTCCACCGGACGGGGCTTGAGTCTTCAATGACTTAAGCCCCGTTTGTTGTTTGTTATCACTGGGTTCCCGAGATTCGATTTTTCACGACCATCGAATTTTACCAACCATGTTGGAAGAAAGCCGAAGCCAGCCTTAAGTCCAATTCGATTGAACTTTGAGAGCGTCGCTTCCCGGCTCGAAATCACCGCGCTTACGTGCTCTGCCCCCGGCAGATTGAAGAACCCAAATGGCACGGTCTTCGTCCCCACACATGCTCGGCGACTGGGACGGAGGTCACAATGAGATTGCCGCGAAAGTCGCGCCCAGAATCAAAGCGCCGTCCGTACAGATATGTCGTCAACGCGGTCTGGGATTGCATGACTGACAAAGGTCGATGGAAATCCGCAATCGCGAAGACAATCGGCTTTCCAAGGATGTGGGCCTTCTCCCAATATTTCTTTTCTAGCTTCGCAGTAAGCGGTCCTGCAAACTTTATAGGCAAGTAGTTCAGCTCGTCATTACAGATCACAGGTTCTACGCTTTTACCGTTCCGCATGCTGGGATTCGTGGTGACAGCCTCGATGAAGAATCGCTGCTTATACCGCAAAGCATGTCCTCAAGATGAAAGTGGAGTTCAGGGTAAGCTTCTAGCCCTCGCTGAAAATAAGCTCTCAAGTTTGGCTTTCCGACCACCTTACCATCAGATGATCCCAATAGCTGGGCGGCAACGGGCGATGTCAACTCGACTGCGTCCTCATAGTGCGCCATGATCAAGTTCAAATCATGAGCATTCCACGCCGCAACCCACGGGTTGGCTAAATTCAAAGCCGCGTCTCTCGTCACCGTCAGTTCTCCGGTTTAAGATTCACTATTTAGACCGATTTTACTTGTTCGGTTCTTTTTGATGGGTTGAAAGGCGCTATTGCAGCTTCGCGTACTCGGCTTTGGCTTGCTTCAGGATCGGGATGTCGGGGTCGGCGTCTTTCCAGAGCGTGAGGAAATCCTTGTAAGCGGCGAGCGCTCGGACGCGGGCGGCATCGGCATCCGCTCCCTGCGAGGTTCTCGCATTCCAAGGCATTGGCACGAGCCACTCCCAGATGCGCCAACGCTCCCGTCCAGCAGTTCCAGACGATGCCGCTGTGGTCGAGAATCTTCTGAAACTCGGCGGCGGCAGCGCTGCCCTGTCCGGCTGCCAAGTATGCCTCTCCGCGAACATACGTCGGATAGAGGCAGGAAATATTGGCGACGAACTGAATTTGCCCCAACTCAATGGGTGAAGCAGCAGCTTGCAGAGCGGTCAGGGCGGAAGCGGGGTTCTTTCTGTCCAGCGCCAATTGCGCCTGAATCGCGGGCAGCCAAAGCGACTGCATCTGCGTGTCCAGCGGGAAGCGTTTCCCCAAGTCTTGAGCCAAGGACTCGGCTCGTGCCGTATCGCCCGCCATGGCAAACGCAAGCGCGGCTTCGACCTCGACGCCCTGACTCGTCGGGAGCAAGCTTCAAAGCCTCTGCCGCCGACTGCCGTGCTTCTGCTGGATTGCCGTAAGCGGCCTGTTCGAGAGCAGCATTCGCCTGCCATATTGCCCCATTTTCCTTGCTGTCCGCCCGGATGGCGGAGTCCACGGCCCGCTTGGTCAATTCCCGCGCCTTGCCCAGATGACCGCCATATGCCTCGGTGTCGGATGCGAGCGCAAGGCCAAAGTTCTCATAATCGGGCTTGCCTGCAAACCACTGTTGCTGTTCCGCCATCGCCGCAGAGTCCGCGCCGAGAAAGGCAAGAGCATAGAGAGCATTGTGGAGTACCAAATCATCCAGCTTTTCGCGCCTGCGCCTCGTGGATGATCTGCCGCGCTTCATCGAAACGCTGCAAGGGCAAGCGTGTAGTTGGCGAGATTTCCGTAATTAATTAACATGATCCGGGGCAAGGCGCAAGGCTTGCCTGTGTGACCTCCGCTGCTTTTTCATACTGCCCCTGTTCGGCGCACACTGTGCCCAAATTGCCGTATGCTCCGGCCTCCCGCGGGTAGCTCTCAATCTGCTCCTGAAATGTCTGTGCCGCTTTGTCCAGTTCTCCGGTTACATACTGGTAGTAGTTGGCGGTGATCGCCAGCTTTTCCCGTTCGCTGGCATGTTCCCGCAACTGGAATGCTTTGGTGTAATACTCGCTGGCTCGCCCTAGCTCGCCGAGATTGTCGTAGTCGGTGCCCACTGCCCGGTAGCCCATGGCAAAATTCGGATCAAGCTCGATGGCACGTTGATCGTAAGGCAGGGCTGCGGCGGAGCCTTTCTCACTAGTCGCCTTCATTGCCAAGGCTGTACGCTTTCAGAGCTTCGAGCGAAGACGTGGTGGCCTGTTCGAGCGGAACATCAAACTTCTGCACCGTAGCCAGCGATTCGCCCAGTTCGCCGCGCAGCTTGGATGCCGCCTCGCCCAGCGCGTCCAGCACCTTCTCCTTGGACGCCGCCGTCACCTGCTCCTCGGCCAGCGTGTCTCCGCTCTGGCAATTCACCGCCTTCAATCCCAGCACATATTCGCTGCCCAGACTGCCAATCGATCCCGCAATGTAAGCCTTGCTGCCCGCCCGCTGGCAAAGCTCGCGGGCTGACTTCGGGCGTGAGTTTCGTGCTCGGCCGGACGGGTCATCAGTTGCAAGGTCTTCGCGACTTCGCTGTCGGAGAGCACATTCAGGAAAGGCGATTGCCGCAGAGAAACGCTGAGCGCCGTCTTCAGCGTGTCGTCGAATACCGCATCGCCCGTGCTGTTGGCAAAATCGGCGAGAACGATGGTGTCTTTATCGGTCAGGGGCTTGCTTCGATGCGAACGATAATAAAGGCCGCCCGCGATCAAGCAAGGCGACGACCAAGACAGGAACTGCAATCTTCCAGAGCTTCGCCGAACCCGCAGCCGGGAGCTTCTGCCAACCGCTCGCCGTGCCTGAGCTTGCCGCAGAACCGTGTCCGCTCTCCGAATCCCGCTTCAGCCGTTGCAGCTCGGCTCGCATTTCGGAGGCGTGCTGATAACGGAGTTCGCGATCTTTCTCCAGCGCCCGGTTGATGATGTCGTTCCAGTTCGGCAGGCACGTCGGGATTCAGCCGCACTGCTGGCGTGGGTCCGCGTCCAGAATGGCTTTGAAGATGACTGCAGAACTTTCGCCACGGAAAGGCAACTGCCCGGTCGCCATCTCATAGAGCACGGCTCCAAACGAGAACAGATCGGTACGCGCATCCAGTTCCTTCGCACGCACCTGCTCCGGCGACATGTAAGCGACAGTGCCCAGCGTAGAGCCCGGACTGGTCAGATGCTCCTCGTCCAGTGATCCCGTCTGTGTGTTGAGAGCCGCAACCTTACTCGACGAACTGGCTGCGACCATGACCTTCGCCAGCCCGAAGTCCAGAATCTTGGCGTGTCCGCGCTTGGTGACAAAGATGTTGGCGGGCTTGATGTCGCGGTGAACGATGCCCTCGGAGTGAGCAGCATCCAGCGCATCCGCAATCTCGATGCCGAGCGACAGCATCAACTCGGTTTCCAGCGGACGCCCAGCAATGCGATGCTTCAGCGTCAAGCCGTCCAGAAACTCCATGGCGATGAACGCTTGCACCGTGCTGGTCGTCAATTTCGTAGATGGTGCAGATGTTCGGATGGTTCAGGGCGGAAGCAGCCTTGGCTTCGCGCTGAAAGCGGGCGAGAGCCTGCGGGTCTTTGGCTACGTCGTCGGGCAGGAACTTGAGGGCGACAAAGCGACCGAGCTTCACATCCTCAGCCTTGTAGACCACGCCCATCCCGCCACCGCCGAGTTTCTCGATGATGCGGTAGTGCGAGATGGTTTGGCCGATCATGGGAGGCGCGGGACTCAGGATGCAATGTTAGGGATGTGAGGAAGTCGAGTCAACGGGGAGCATGGAAGCGCCAAAAGGGCAAAATCCCGCGATTTCAGGCTATCCCAAACCCTTGCCAACCCAACGTCTCAGAAGGGTGCAATCCGCAGCATCATTTTCTGCGGCCTTTCGCCCCCTG
>CAVQNY010000028.1:0-56242 GCA_963714225.1 uncultured Acidobacteriaceae bacterium
TAGCCACTTTTAAGATAAGGGAACCAAGAGCAAAAGCAAGAACAAAACCGTCGGCTTATATCCCCAGGCCTGAAGGCAGGGGCTTTACGCCGACTTCGGGAAAGAGTCTCGTCATCGACTACAGCTTGGGCTTGCAACAATGGATGGCTGCGACAGTGCAGATCGCTCCGTCCGGGGTCTCCTGCTTTCCATCATTCTTACGCTGTTACCATCGGTTACTTCCGTTATTCGTGCCTAAGTTGGCGATCGGCCCGCTGTGCTATAATGAGTCTCAGCGCTACTGCCACGGTTTGCTCGTCACGCGGTGATCCAGTTGGATCAGATTCATCTCCGCCTTTCCTGCCCACCGTTTATTCAGCGTCAAATCAAAAGAACAAGAGCGGCATGGAAACTCACGAGACGTGTGTAACATCAGGCCCCTCCAGAAAGAACAATTACGAATGACAAGCTTTACGGAACTACCGCTGTCTTCTGCTTTGCAGCAGAGGCTGGCGACGGCTCAATTCATTATCCCTACGCCCATTCAGGCGGAGGCTATTCCTTACGCCCTTGAGGGCAAAGACGTGCTGGCTACGGCGCAGACTGGAACCGGCAAGACGCTGGCCTTTCTGATTCCGATCATCGAGATGCTCGAGCGCGAACCTTCGCAAAAAGTCCGCGTGCTGGTTTTGCTGCCCACGCGCGAACTGGCCATTCAGGTCAACGAACAATACGAAAAACTGCGTGGCAAGGGACTATCGAAGGCGGCGCTGGTGATCGGCGGTGTCTCCGAGAAGACGCAGATTCAGGCCGTCCGCACCGGGTCCAGCCTGGTGGTTGCAACCCCCGGGCGCTTGCAGGATTTCATTAGCCGAAAGTTGATTGACCTGCGCGAGGTCAAAATTCTGGTGCTCGACGAAGCCGATCGCATGTTGGACATGGGGTTTCTGCCCGCTATCCGGCGCATTCTCGCGATCTTGCCACAACGCCGGCAAACGCTGTGCTTCTCGGCCACGCTGGAGCAATCCGTCGCCGGCCTGGTGAACGACTCCATGCGCGATCCTGTGCGGATAGCGATTGGTTCGGTGCTGAAACCGGTAGAGAGCGTCCGGCTGCAGGCCTACGAAGTGCGCCCGGCCGAGAAGCCCGAGACGCTGCGCCAGTTGCTCTATGCCGAGAAGGGACAGACGCTGATCTTTGCCCGCACCAAGCGGGGCACGGAACGGCTGGCCAAGGAACTGGTGCGCGAAGGCTTTTCCGCGGCAATGATTCACGGCGACCGCTCCCAATCGCAGCGCAATGGAGCACTCAGTGGATTTCAGCAGGGACGATTCAACATACTGGTCGCCACCGATGTAGCCGCGCGTGGTTTGCATATCGATGACGTGGCCCATGTGATCAACTACGACCTGCCCAAGATGGCAGAGGACTTCATTCATCGCGTGGGACGGACGGGACGTGCCGGATCGCACGGGCTGGCTTCCAGTTTAGTGGCGGGCGGCGAGGTCATCGAGCTGCGGCATATCGAGCGCACCTTGAAGTTGAAAATTGAACGTAGGCAGGTGGATTGGGCGAATGCAGAGCGGTCCGAGCATGTCGTCCAAAACACGCTGGCCAGCCGGACGCTGACGAAGTTGCCGGGAGAGATATTCGCCTAACCAGCGAAGGAGATTGGTGAGTAAGTCGAAGGGGCGCGTCCTTAAGACGCGCCCCAACTTTTCGCAGGGACTTATTCGGGCGGTGAGTTAGGAGCAAGCGTTCTACGATTCGGTCTTTTCCGGAGCGTGTTCGCGGGGGATACTGGAAATATCAGAATCGTCCCCCAGTTGAAACAGCGCGGCTTGCTCGGCGGCGTGTTTTTGCAACTCAATCAAATCCAGTTCGCTGGCATCGCTCGACGTCCCTGACGGGTCTTCGGTTCTGCGTTGGCTGCGGCGTTCGGCCTTGTCGCGCTGTTTTTGCTGGCGCGTGTGTTCTTTCTGGCGTTTGGTAAAACTTGATCGACCTCGTCCTGGCATAGTCCATCTCCCATGGTAAATTTTGGCAATAGCGGCTGGTGCTTTGCCTTCGGTCAAGCTCGGGAATCAAGCAGAGGCGGACTCCATCAGCCTGCCCTGGCAATTTGCCAGTCCTGCTCTTAGTCTCATCAGCAACCCATCCGCATGGATGGCGTGCCGCTACCAGCGGGGTTCGCGGGGCTGGCGCGCGTGCCCCTGATAATCGTCGCGACCGCCGCCGCCCCCGCCACCGAAGCGCTGTCCGCCGCCGCGCGGAGCGTCGGTCTTTGGTTTAGCTTCGTTGATCTTCAGGGCGCGGCCGCCGACTTCGGTTCCATTCAACGCCGCGACCGCCTTGTCGGCCTCCGCCGCATTGGTCATCTCAACAAAGGCGAAGCCGCGGGCGCGGCCGGTTTCGCGGTCCGTGACAATGCTGACGCGCTCGACTGCGCCATGCGCTTCAAACAAGCCGCGCAGCTCTGGTTCGGTGGTGCTGTGAGGTAAGTTGCCGACGTAAAGATTCTTCATAGGAGTTCTTCTCTTTCCGTTTCTACTGCAGCTGTTTCTGCTGCAAATGTTTCCGCTGCAAATAAGGGTTGAGGGGTGGCGGGTTCGGGTGCGGAATGCTGTTCGATGGCTTCAGCCCACCGGGAGGGTCTTGGGGTTTCCCGTATGGCGCGCGTTCGAGCCTCGCTGGCCGCGCGGACGCTGGAGATCTTCCGGCAGGCTTCCAGTATTCCCCAACGCTGCTGCGATGAATTTTCCGAAGCCTGAGCGAGTAGTGCTGCGACCATCTCCTTGTGCAGGGCGTCCGCATCCGGCTCCGCGGGCACTTCGTCAGAATCGGGCGCAGCCGCGAGATACTCGGGCCCGCCCACGAAGAAAGCAATCCTTTGCGGAGGAGTGGCGCGGCGAAGGTCAGTGCAGAATTTGTCCCGGCTGTCGGTTTCTCCGGCCACGTTGATGAGCACCAGATTGTACAAGTCGGCGCGCCACCAGCTGCGCGCCTCGATCACATCCGCTGCGCAGTCAACTTCGATGCCGAGCTTTCTCATTCCATCGGCCCGCAAGTCGCGTTTGGTTTGCGAGGTGTCCAGCAAGAGGACACGCTTCTTCTTAGCTGAAATGCCACCCGAATTCGGCTGCGGCGATATGGGGACGGGAGTGGTCATGCTACCTTCTCTTTGAGGTTGGCTTGCGCTGCCGGGGGCACGAGGTGTTTCTCAGCCAGGGCCTTCAACATCTTTTCGTTGCTCTGACGGCGGCTGATCTTCTGCCTGCGCCGCCGGTTAAATCTAGCTTTGTCGCCGTTGATTCCGGACATGTTTCTCTCCTGCCTTCAGGGCTGGTTACCGTAGACCTCGCCGCGATATCCCGCTCCCGCACGGTCGAAGTTGTGGGCGTGCGCAGATCCGCTACGAGCCAATCGTCGAATCGGCCAGACGGCATGGCCATTCCTTGAAGCCGATGTTTTGGGAAGGAACCGACTTTCACAGGTTCTCAGGTTCGACACGTCATTCGCCTTTCAGAGAATGTCTCAATCGCGAAGGCGCAACGTGCTGTTCAGGGTGTCTTCGAGGTTAAGGCCTCTATTATACGCCGCATTCGTAGATATTGCTCTGGTTTCGCGCGCCTGGAGATCGTGGAGATCGCCGAAGGCTGGGCGCGGGTTGCGAACTCCGGTATGCTGGGCGGGACATGGAACCAAATCTCGCCAACGGTCCGATGATTGAATTCCGCGACGTAGCCTACGCGCTGCCCAACGGTCAACCATTGCTCTCGGGGCTGAATCTGCAGGTGCAACGCGGCGAGACGCTGGTCTTGCTGGGCCGCAGTGGTTCCGGAAAAACCACCACGCTGAAGCTGGTCAATCGGCTGTTGACCCCGACGGGCGGGGAGGTGCGCGTGAATGGCGCGCCCACTGCGGAGAGCGACGTTATTCGTTTGCGTCGGAGCATCGGCTACGTCATCCAGGATGTGGGCTTGTTCCCACATTTCACGGTGGAACGAAACATTGGCCTGGTTCCGCGAATCGAGGGCTGGACCGCCGAACGCATACATCTCCGCGTCGAGGAATTGTTGCAGATGGTTGGGCTGGAGGAGCAAATGGCTTCGCGTTATCCGCACCAGCTCTCGGGCGGGCAGCGACAGCGGGTGGGAGTGGCTCGGGCACTGGCCGCCGATCCAGCGATCCTGCTGATGGATGAACCTTTCGGCGCGCTCGATGCGCTCACTCGCGACCAACTGCAGCGCGAGTTTCTTTCGCTCCAGCGCGGCTGGGCAAGACCGTAGTCTTCGTCACGCACGATCTGCGCGAAGCGTTGCGGCTCGGTTCGCGCATCGCGCTTATGGAAGCCGGACGGCTGGTCGCAGTTCTTTCTCCGGAGGATTTCTTGCGATCGAGGGAACCGTTGGCCGCGGCGTATGTGCAAGCTTTCGGGGATGGACTGGACTCGGCAGCAAATCGAGGCGCGTCATGAACCTCTTTCACTTCCTATGGCAAAATCACGAACAGATTCTGGAACTCACCCTGGAGCATCTCTGGCTGGTGGGGATCTCCACGCTGCTCGCTGTGCTGATAGGTATCCCGTTGGGCATAGTGAGTGCGCACTGGCCGGTTTGGAACACGCCGGTGCTGGGAACCGCGAACATTATTCAGACGATTCCGAGTCTCGCTCTTTTTGGATTCTTGCTGCCGGTGCCCTGGCTCGGCGATCATGCCGATCGCCTGGCAATTCTGGCGCTGACTCTTTACGCGCTGCTGCCCGTGATTCGCAACACCTACACGGGAATCCGCGGCGTCGATCCTGCGGTGGTCGAAGCCGGTCGTGGCATGGGACTCACCGGCCGCCAGCTCTTGGTTCAGGTCGAATTGCCGCTGGCATTGAGCGTGATTCTCTCCGGCGTACGAGTGGCGGTCGTGGTCTCGGTGGGACTGGCCACCATCGCTGCTGCGATTGGCGCCGGGGGCCTGGGCGAGTTCATTTTTCGCGGCCTCGCCATGGTGAACAATCAGCTCATTCTGGCCGGAGCGATTCCCGCCGCAGTTCTGGCGCTGTCGGCGGATTTCGGCTTGGGATGGCTGGAGAAGCGTTTGCGGCCACGATGAAACGGGATCGGCACAGAGGGCATGACGGGGGTTTCGAAGCAGGGCGCTGTAGTCCGGTCTGCTTGATTCTCGTGGCTCTGCTGTTCTCCTCGTGTGCCTCCTCGCACTCCGATCGCATTGTGATTGGATCAAAGAATTTTACCGAGTCGCTGATCCTCGGTGAACTCCTGGCCCAGCAGATTGAAGCGAAGACGCATTTGAAGGTGGAGCGCCGCTTTTATCTGGCGGGGACTTACATTTGCCAACAGGCAATGCTGGCCGGGCGCATCGACATCTATCCCGAATACACCGGAACTGCGTTGACCGCCATCCTCAAGCAGAAAGTTGGCGGCGATAAAGCGGACGTCTACCAGCGGGTCAAGAATGAATACGAAGCGCGCCTCGGTCTTACTCTCGGTCCCGCCGTTCGGTTTCAACGACACCTTTGCGATGGAGATTCGTGGAGACGACGCGCGCCGCCTGGGCGTCAAAACCTTGTCGCAGGCGGCCGCATTCGCTCCGCAATGGCGAGCCGGATTTGGCTACGAATTCATGGAGCGGCCCGACGGATATGCCGGGCTGGCTGCGGCTTATGGCCTGCACTTCGCCGCGCCGCCCCGCATCATGGATCTGGGCTTGCTCGCCCCGGCCTTGAAAGATCATCAGATTGATATCGCTGCGGGCAATGCTACCGACGGGCTGATTCCGGCGCTGGATTTTTTCGTTCTGGAAGATGACCGCCACTATTTTCCTCCCTACGAAGCGGTCGCTGTTGTCCGGCAGCAAACCGAGCAACAGCATCCCGAGGTTGCCCAGGCGATTGCCGAGTTAGGCGGAAAGATTTCCGATCGGGAGATGCAGCAACTGAATTATGCTCTCGATGGCCAGCACCGCGATGTGAAGGATGTCGCGCACGAATTTCTGCGCAGTAAGGGACTCGTTCACTAAGCTGACGCAAGCGTGATCTTCTGTCAAATCAGCAGCTCGCCCTGCAACGTAAGCACAGCATTTCCTTTAAGGGTTACTCGTTCTCGCCTGACTTCGCACCACATTTCGCCGCCGCGCTCCGAGACCTGAAGCGCGTACAGGCTGGTCTTGCCCAGCCGTTGAGCCCAATACGGCCCCAGCGAGCAGTGAGTCGAGCCGGTCACGGGATCTTCCGGGATGCCGTAGCTGGGTGCGAAATAGCGGGAGACAAAATCAGTATCGTCGCCCGGAGCCGTGATGGCGACTCCGGCGGGATGAAGTTGTTTGAGCAACCGAAAGTCGGGACGGATGCGCCTGACCTCTTCTTGCGACGCATAGATTGCGAAGTAGTTGTCTTCGATCTCGAGGACCGCCGAGGGAGCTTTGCCCAAAGCTGAGATCAAAGCCGCAGGCGGATCTGGGCACGGCCAGGGCGCTAGCAAGGGAAAATCCATGGCCAGCAGATCCCCGTCACGGGAAACGGTGAGCGCGCCACTGAAACACGTTTCAAAGCGCACCGAGTCGCGCCCGGTGTCCAGAATCTGCAGCAGGACAAATGCGGAAGCGAGCGTCTGCATGTCCGCAGAGCTGCACTTCGCAGCACGGCGTGAAACCAGCGTAATTCGTAGTGATCGCCGCGAGCGACGAAAAACGCGGTCTCCGAAAGATTGTTTTCGGCTGCGACCGCCTGCAGCTGGCCGTCATCTAACCAACCTGCAAGCGGGCAAACCGCGGCCGGGTTGCCTGGGAAGAGCTTGGAGGTGAAGGCGGCAACGTGAAATACCGGTAGGGACATTACCCTATGGTACTCGGCTGGCCGCGAGGAATAGAATCCTAACGCACTTGCGTCAGCCATCACTAAGCGATCCGGTTGCCGCGAAGTTATTTCGTCCGTTCACCACGAGATTGGGAGATCTGAATGCCAGCCACGCAGACCGATTCCGCCACCCACTATGATGTGATCGCGCAACTCGCGGACGCCCGTCAACGCACCGACGATCTGTTCGCTCTGGTCAAGCCCGAGTTTCTCTACGAACGCCCCATTTCTGAACGTCACCGGATCATCTTCTATATCGGCCATCTCGAGGCCTTCGATTGGAATCTGTTTCACGAGCGCGTTCTTGGACTGAAGAGCTTTCATCCCGAGTATGACCGGCTGTTTGCTTTCGGCATCGACCCGGTTGGAGGCGGATTGCCCAGCGATCAGCCTTCGGACTGGCCTTCGATCGCCGCCGTTCAAGACTATGTCAGAAAAGTACGAGCCGTTCTGGACGAGAAGCTTACGGATGCGCTTAGCGATCCCGGCGTTCCAACCAGCGATGGATTTCCGCTGAGCACTTTGCTCAACGTGGCCGTTGAGCACCGCCTCATGCACGCCGAAACGCTGGCCTACATGCTGCATCAGTTGCCGCTTGATCGCAAAGTGAGGCAATCCGAATCCTTAGCAACCTTTACTCCCCCGGTGGATCACGGCAGCGTCGAGATTCCAGCAGGTGGGGTTACACTCGGGCTCCCGCGTGGCAGCGACTGGTTTGGCTGGGACAACGAGTATGAAGCTCACACCGTCAACGTCCCGGCGTTTGCCATTGACCGGTATAAAGTGACGAACCAGCAGTATCTCGAGTTCATCAACGCGGGCGGCTACGAAACCCGAGCGTTCTGGGGCGACGGTGACGATGACAATAACAACAACGAAGACTGGAACTGGAAGTCCGTGCAGGGAATTTCTCATCCGGCTTTCTGGAAGCGCCAGGGCCAGCAGTGGCTGTATCGCACGATGTTCGATGATGTCCCGCTGCCGCTGGATTGGCCAGTTTATGTAAGTCAGGCGGAAGCGAAAGCGTATGCGCGTTGGGCAGGGAAGTCGCTGCCCACCGAAGCCGAGTGGCAACGCGCAGCCTACGCCACTGCGCACGGCGAGGAGCGGGCCTACCCATGGGGAGAGCAAGCCCCGGACGCCGCATTCGGCAACTTTGATTTCGCCCGCTGGAGTCCCGCGCCGGTCAATGCGTTTCCTGACGGCCGGAGCGCCTTCGGCGTGCAGGGCATGTTGGGCAATGGTTGGGAGTGGACTTCCACCCAATTCGCTCCGTTCCCCGGATTCGAGCCGTTCCCGTTCTATCGCGGTTACTCCGCCGATTTCTTCGACGGCAAACACTTCGTCATGAAAGGCGGATCGGCGCGCACTGCTGCCTGCATGTTGCGGCGCACGTTCCGCAACTGGTTCCAGGCGCACTACCAGTTTGCGTACACCGGATTTCGTTGCGTAAGCCGCTGATCAAGTGCTGATTGTCAAGAAGGAGTTGCCAACATGCTGGTTCAAACCGTCACTCCGAACACGACCTATGAATTCGCCGCGGATGTGCGCGCTGGGCTCACCAAGCCTGGCCAGAAAGGAGCTGCTGTCGAAGTATTTATATGACGATGTCGGTTCCGCGTTATTCGAAGTGATCAGCCGTCTGCCGGAGTACGGGCTCACTCGGGCCGATGAACGCCTGCTGCGACGGCATGGCCATGACATCGTCGACCGGCTAGCCACTCCCGTTTCTGTGGCCGAACTCGGCAGCGGCAGCGGCCGCAAGACACGCCACATCCTCGAAGCGCTTTGCCGCCGCCAGCGCACCGCCTACTATCCCATCGAGATTTCCCCTTCTGCTCTGGCCATGTGCGAGCGCGAACTCAGCGACATCGAGTCCATCAGCATCCTGGGCTTCGAGCGCGAATATCTCGACGGACTGCTGGAAGTGGCGGCGCACCGCTCGACCGGCCAGCATCTTCTCGTGTTGTTCCTCGGAAGCACGATCGGGAACTTCGATCGTCCCGCTGGCATTCAGTTTCTGGCCGAAGTGCGACGCATTCTCCAGCCGGGAGATTCACTTCTACTTGGAACCGATCTGGAGAAATCCAGCGTTCAATTGCTGGCGGCCTACGACGACGAACTGGGAGTGACCGCTGCCTTCAACTTGAATCTGCTGGCTCGCATCAATCGCGAACTGGATGCCGATTTCGATCTCGCGCAGTTCGAACACGTGGCCAGAATCAATCACGAAGCCCGCAGCGTGGAGATGCATCTGCGGTCCATGTGCCGTCAGACCGTGCATGTTTCCGCCGCCGAGCTTCTCGTGGAGTTTTTCGAGGGCGAAACCATCTGGACCGAAAGCAGCCACAAATACTCGCCGCAAGAAGTGTTTCCTATGGCGAGCGCCGCCGGTTTTCGCTGTGAGGCGCAATGGATCGATGAGCAATGGACGTTCGCGGAGAGCCTGCTGATCGCGGAATAGTCGGATTGGTTGCGAAACCCCGACGATCACTCCAGCCCTGGTTTCCGCGTGTGCTGTCTGCCCGCAGGAGAATTCCCAATTTGGAAGAGAAGTAAAACTTTGTAAATTCTGCGGTTTTGTGCGATGCGGCAATGTAAATTATCAAGAGGAGTATGAACGCAAACACCAGTCGGCTTCTAGCAATCGCACTCTGTGCCGCAAGCGCGGCCAGCCCCCATTTGCTTCCTGGCTGCTATGCCATGCCCTTCCGCGAGCAAACTCAGCCGGCCGCTGGTCCCGGCACGGTTACACGGCGCATCGGTGCCATCAAAGCCATCAACGGAACAGCGATTACTCTCACCCCTGACTCCGGTCCCGACATTCACGTCACGGTGCAGGACACAGCGCGTATCCTTCGCATCGCTCCGGGCGAGAAAGATCCGAAGACGAACTCGACGCCCATCCGATTCGAGGATCTTCAAGTGGGCGACCGCATCCTGGTCGCGGGCAAGGCCTCTGACGATAACTTGTCGCTAGTGGCTTCGTCGGTTGTAGCGATGAAGCGCTCCGACTTGGAAGCGCGGCACCAGCAGGATCTGCAAGACTGGCAGAAGCGTGGAGTCGGAGGCCTGGTCAGTGCCGTGGATCCTGCGGCGGGAACTGTGACCATCTCCGTCGCCAGCTTGGCGGGAAAAAAGAACATCGTCATTCGTGCCTCCAGCGCAACGGTGATTCGCCGCTACGCGCCCGATTCCGTGAAATTTGACGACGCCAAGCCCAGCACGCTGCAGGAGGTTCATCCCGGAGATCAGGTGCGCGCGCGCGGCAACCGCAGCGCGGATGGAAGCGAACTGGCAGCCGAAGAAATTGTTTCCGGATCGTTCCGCAATGTTGCCGGCACCGTCAACTCAGTCGATGCAAGTTCGTCGACGCTCAGCGTTCAAGATTTGTTGTCGAAGAAAACCGTGCTGGTCAAAGTGACAGCGGACTCGCAACTTCGTCATTTGCCCCCGGAGATGGCTCAGCGAATTGCCGTGCGCTTAAAAGGAGCGGCCACCGGAGGGACGGCCGCCGCTTCGGGCGCCGCGCCCAGCCCCGCCTCCGGCCAAACTGCCAGTCCAGCAGCTTCTCCTGGAGGAATGACCGGTGGAATGGGTCCGGGAGGGAATGGCATGGGCGGGCGTCCCGGCGGCGCTTCCGATTTTCAGCAAATGCTTAGCCGCCTGCCCACATCTTCGCTCGCCGACCTGCACAAAGGCGATGCCGTGATTCTGGTTTCGACTGAGGGTACTGCGGGCGTAAGCACCGCGATCCAACTGGTCAGCGGCGTCGAGCCCATTCTGCAGTCCGCGCCCAACGCCGCCCAGGCCATGATGCTTGCGCCCTGGAGCCTTGGCGCCGCCCCTCCCGGCGACGCTGGAGGTCCGTAGTTTTGTTCCTCGTGCAAACTCTATGCCGCATCCAAGATCTATACCGAAGCCTCATGTCGTGGGGAATGACGGAATGAAGGTTCGCAACTATCTTTATTTAGCACTCGTGGTTTTGTCGTTCGAATTGTGCGCCACGCTCGCCATATCGCAGACAGCCGCATCGCAGGCCGGCTCCGGCACTTTACGCGGGCAAGTGACCGACCCTTCTGGCGCCGCCATCGCCAATGCCAATGTCATCATGACGCCGGCGGCTGTTTCCTCAACGCCCATCAAAACGCAAACCGACGGGCAGGGCGCGTATGAATTCAAAGGGCTGGCGCCCGGTCCGTACTCGCTCACCGTTGTCGCCCAGGGATTCGCCCTCTACGAAAACGACAACGTCGTCATGACTGTCACACAGCCGTTGCGGCTCAACGTTGCGATGAACATCGAGGTCGAGGAGCAGAAGGTTCAGGTGTCCGATTCGGCGCCGACCGTCGATGTGAATCCCGAGAACAACGCCGGAGCCATCGTCATCTCGGGCAAAGAACTCGACGCCTTGCCCGACGATCCCGACGAATTGCTCACTGACTTGCAGGCGCTGGCCGGGCCTTCCGCGGGCCCCAACGGCGGCCAACTCTACATTGACGGGTTCACCGCCGGCCAGCTTCCTCCCAAGTCGTCGATTCGCGAGGTTCGCATTAATCAGAATCCGTTCTCGGCGGAATACGACAAGCTGGGCTACGGTCGTATCGAAATCTTCACCAAGCCTGGGACCGACAAATACCATGGCCAGTTCCTGGTCAGTGGGAACGATGCGCCATTCAATTCGTCCGACCCGTTCGCGGGCGCCGAGCCAGGGTATTACACCGTCCAGTACGACGGAAGTGTCGGTGGTCCGATCAAAAAGAACGCGTCGTTTTTCGTCAGCGCCCAGCGGAGAAATATTAACGACCTCTCCGCCATCGATGCTCAGGGTTTCGATCAGAACCTCAATCCCATTCAAGTTCTGGAGTCCGTCCCCACGCCGCACGACCGTACGAACATCGGCCCGCGTTTGGACTATGCAATCACCAAGAACAACACGTTGACCGTCCGCTATCAGTACTACCGGGACTCGGAGACCAACAACGGTATCGGACAAACCACTCTGCCTACGCAGGCTTATGACTCGTTAACCACCGAACACACCGTGCAGATTGGCGACACGCAGGTCTTCGGGGCGAAGGTGGTCAACGAAACGCGCTTTCAGTATTTACGGGACAATACCGGCGAGACCTCAATTGATACGAATCCGGAGGTCTCCGTACTGGGCGCATTTACCGGCGGCGGTAATGGCACCATTCAGATCGACCACCAGGACCACTACGAACTGCAGAACTACACGTCGGTGATTCACGGCAACCACACCACCAAGTTTGGAGGCCGTTTGCGAGCGTTGCACGACGACAACAGTACCAGCGCAGGGTTCAACGGCACGTTTACATTCTCTTCCCTTGCCGAATTTCAGGAGGCGCAGTGCGCCACCCTGGCTTCGCAGCCTCCGGCATGTGCGGGTCTGCCCAGCGCTACCCCGAAGCAACTTGCCATCACGCAAGGTTCTGAGTTCGCCAGCCTGACAGCCTACGATGTTGGGCTCTATGTTCAGGACGATTGGAAGGTACGGCCAAACATTACTTTCAGCTATGGCTTGCGATTCGAAAGCCAGAACGACATCCACGATCACCTGGATTTGGCGCCGCGGCTAGGACTGGCCTGGGGCGTGGGCGGCAGGAGCCGCCCTCCGATCGTGGTGATTCGCGGCGGAATGGGCATCTTCTACGACCGCTTCCAGGAAACGCAGATCATGCAGGCGTACTTGCTGAACGGTATCACCCAGACGGAATACATCATCAACAATCCCACCTGTTTCCCTGGACTGGACCAGCAGCTCACCACAGCGATCGCTAACTGTGGCTCTAATACCCACACGATCTACCAGATCAGCCCAGCGTTGTATTCGCCTTATACTTTGCAATCGGCCATTAGCGTGGAGCGCCAGGTCACCAAAGCTGCAACCCTGTCAGTCACTTATCTGAATTCCCGTGGCTTCGATCAACTCCTCAGCATCAATGCCAATGCGCCCTTCCCGGGCACACCCTGCTATCCGAACTGCCCGCCGCCGATCCACAACGAGAACCTCTACCAGTACGTCTCCGAAGCGGTTTTCCGGCAGAATCAACTCATTGTGAACACGAATATTCGCGCTGGCACCAAGCTGCAGCTCTTTGGCTACTACACGCTCAACTACGCCAACAGCGATACCTCGGGCGTCACAAGCTTTGCATCGAACTCTTACGATATCAGCCAGGACTACGGCCGGGCATCGTTCGATATCCGACACCGCCTGTTTCTGGGTGGCTCCATCGCCATGCCTTACGCTGTCCGTCTAAGCCCGTTCCTGGTGGCAACTGCTGGTACGCCCTTCAACATCACCACCTTCAACGATTTGAACGGCGACTCGCAGTTCAACGACCGGCCTGGGCTGGTCTCCACCGCTACCTGCCCTGCCGTGGTCGCGCCGGGCTCAGGATCGTCGGTTTATTGCACGCCTTTGGGAACTTTCGACGCGTTACCGACGGCAGGCGAGAAACTAGTCCCCGTTAACTACGGCACCGGCCCAACCCACGTCACCCTGAACCTGCGGCTAAGCAAGAGCTTCGGTTTCGGCCCGAAGGTGAAGAGTGCCGCGGGCAACCAGGGTGGCCCGGGCGGAGGTGGTGGAGGCGGCGGTGGAGGCGGAGGCGGAGGTGGCGGCGGTTCTAGGGGAGGCGGTGGTCCGCGCGGTCCGTTGTTCGGTGGCGGGGGTGGTGGGATGATGGGAGGCAGCGGTTCTGATCGCCGTTACAACCTCACGCTGAGCACTTCGGCGCGCAACGTATTCAACAAACTGAACTTGGCCAATCCGGGCGGAGTGCTGGGATCGCCCTTCTTCGACAGGTACAATGGTTTGTTTGGCGGGCCGTTCTCCACCGGCGTCGCGGTTCGCCGCATTGACGTGCAAGCAACCTTCAGCTTCTGAACGCACTGGTCGAGCCCAGGGTAGTCCGGACCGGAATGGTTTTGTCCGTAAGCCTAGGCGCGAGAATCTCTCTCTTCACAATCTGCCGCCGTCCGTTCGGGTTATGCTGGAGGTGGGCCGGGATGCCGTCGCTGCCCGCAGAGTAAGTCCTTTTGTCCTCTCTTTCGACCACAAGACGCCAGTTTCTTCGCTGGGCCGCCGCCGCTGGCACAGTCGCGTTTGCCGGGGATGGAATCTTGCTGGAGCCGAACCGTCCCCGCATCGTGCGCCAGGACTTTTTCCTGCCGCGCTGGCCGGAACCGCTGGATGGCTTTACCATCGCCCTGCTGAGCGACTTTCATTACGACCCATACTTTTCCGTCCATCCGCTGCGCGCCGCCATTCCCATGGTGAACGATCTTCGTCCCGACTTGATCGCGCTTGGCGGCGACTTCGTTTCCGCGCCTTCGATCGGAGACGGGGCCAAGGCGGCTTTCGCAGCTGAACCATGCGCTCGCCTCCTGCGCCAGATGGCCGCGCCTCACGGCCTTTGGGCCGTCCTGGGAAACCACGATGACCAAACGAACCCCGAACATATTACCCGCGTGCTTCAGGCCGAGAACATTCAGGTCCTGGCGAACCAGTCGCATGCGATCGAGCGCAATGGCGCGCGCATCTGGCTAGCTGGTGTGAATGATGTGCTCAGCGGAACCGCCGACCTGGCAAAGACGTTGCGCCGGATCCCCGCCGGCGAAGCCCTCATTCTGCTCGCGCATGAACCCGACTTTGCGGATCAAGCTTCGCGATTTCCCATCGACCTGCAGCTTTCAGGACACTCTCACGGAGGCCAGGTCAGAGTTCCCCTGCTGCCTCCGCTGTTCCTGCCCAGTTTGGGGAAGAAATATGTTTGGGGAACCTACCACGTGGGTCCGCTCACGCTCTACACCACCGCCGGCCTGGGAACGATTGGGATACCGATGCGCTTGAATTGCCCCCCCGAAATCACGCTGCTGACCCTCCGGCCCTCGGCCAAACAATAACCTCAAGCATGGGCTTGCGACCGGCTTCATCGATGCCACGCAGCATCAAATATGCAATCCCCTTCACCTCGGGGGCTTCGGACAGCCGGGGACTTCCCATAACAGACTGATAGCAATATAGTTACCCCTGCGTCAACCTGGCCCCACACTTGCCAATAAACAAAGCATCATAGAGGAGCAACCCTGTTCTGCTGGGTAAGGTTCCCGCACATGCTTCGTCGCAGCTGGCCCTGGCTTCTGATCCTCGTGGTTCCCGCCACCAGCAACGCTTCCTTGCCGGTTCCGTCTCTGCGCCCGCGCCAGGCTGTCTTGACCGAGCGCGAACACCGGGTCTGGAAGATTCCCACGCGCGCCGAAGAGTTCAGCGACATCCCGCACGTGAGCGCGCGCGCGCGCTGCGAAGACACCCGGCCGCCTCAGGCTTTGACCACGCCCGATCCTCTGCTTGTTCCCAGCCGGAACAGGACTGAAGGTCAAAGTCAGCTTCATCATCGGCGCCGACGGCCGCGTGCATAGCCCTCTGATTCTGCAGAGCGCGGGCCCCGCGGGTGATCGCAACGTACTGCGAACTGTCCGCACCTGGCGGTATCGTCCTGCAACCTGCAATGGCGTGCCTACTGAAGCGGAAGGGAAGATCGAGTTTTCCCACCGTTGAGATTGCTTCCACTTGGGCTAAAATGACCCCATCAGCACGGCGGTCTGAATCGTGGACAAAGACAGAGACAAGAAACTCGCCAAGCCGTCCGGCTCCGCTCCAGCGCAGGATTCCGAAAGTGTGCCGAGCGTCGGCCCGCACAATCCCGCTCTGGGCGAGATCTATCAGCGCCTGTCTCCGGAAATGCGGCGGCCCAAGGCGAATCAGGATGCCATTGCCGCTGCTCTCAAGCCATGCAGCGCCTCACCATGGAAACGGATTCCGAAACCGCCGCGGAGGATGCCACCCAAGAACCCTCCGGTAATGTTTTCACTGCCTGCCGCCTCTGCGGTCATCGCAATCGCGAAGGCAACAAGTTCTGCGGCATGTGCGGACTTCCCCTGGCAATCGAGCCACCTGAGCCATCCGATCCCGCATCGCCAATTCTTGCCTTGCCTACTTTCGACAACGAGCCGCTGCCCGAAACTCCGCGGCCACCAGCGCTGGAAGCCAAGGATGAGGTTCACCCGCCGCCGGGCGCTCCTGCCGGCACGCATCACTATCACCATCACTACCATCACCACTATTTCCAGGGTGGACACGCAGACGCTGCTGCAGCAGCGCCGAGGGCCAACGCTCCCGAGAGCGCACGCGAAGCGGACCGGATGAGAGTTGCCGCGGCGGCAAAGGGCGAACCCATGAGCCGCAGCGAGGCCGCAGTCCGGCGTCTGACGCAGGAATGGGTTTTGGCCTGCAATACCCGGCAACTGGATGAGTTAATCGAACTCTACGCTCCGGACTCGCTGGTGCTGCGGTCGAATCTTCCTCCCATTCGTGGCGCGATGGCCGTGCGCGAGTTCTTCTACTGCCTCGCTCGAAGCGGGTCTGGGAGAAGTGGCGCTCGATCCCATGCGCGTGGAAGTCTTGGGAGACCTGGCTCACGAAGTGGGACGTTACAGCGCGCTGGTTCCGGGAACAGCCGGCAAGCGTCGCGAAGAGCGCGGCAAATATCTCTGGGTCTTCGCCAAGCAGAGCAGCGGAGATTGGAAGCTGGTCTCGGAGTGCTGGTCGAGCGACCTGACGCTTTCCGGCGCAGAGTCTGATGTGCCGAAAGCGGTTGTCCCGTCCGGATCTAAGGCACAGCCGCGCAGAAGCTAGCGGCTAGCGGGTCTTATAAATAGGTCATAGGGGTTAGGTCTTAGGCCGAAGACCTATGACCCATCCGACCTAATCTATGCCAAGCTTCCCCAACCCTTCCCGCAACTGTTCCAGCGTCTGCATCTCGATCGTGCGCATGCCCAGTTTCGCGGCGCATTCCAGATTCAGCGCGCGGTCGTCGATGAAGCAGCACTCCTCGGGATTGATCTGCGTAGTCTCTATCGCGAGACGGTAGATGCCGCTCTCGGGCTTGCGCAGTCCTACGAAGCAGGAGCTGACAAACAGCCGGAAGATTTCGCGCAAGCCGTACTTCTCGATGCGGTGCAGGTTCAACTCGCGGGATTCGTTGTTGATCGTGCCCATGAAGTATTTGCCGGAATCGGCCAGAGTGCGGGCGAAGGCGAGAACCGCCGGCATCGGCTGCGACAACGAGAACATGTAATCCCGAAACTGCTCGCGGGTGAAGGGGCGGTTGCGGTAAAACACGGTGCGATCCAGATATTCGTCAAGCGAGATCTTGCCACGCTCAAACGACGACACCACCATCTCGTGCCGCGAGTGAAACTCTTCTTCGTCGAGACGAAAGTGTTCGAGCGCCTCGATGCGTTCGGTGCGGTCCCAGGCGTTGGTGAGTAGAACGCCTCCGATGTCCCAGAAGATGGCATGAATGGCAGACACCTGTGAATCCTCCTCTTGTCATTCCGATTCTAAGCAATTCCCCGACTGTTTGTAGATGGGTGTGTCGGCGTGGTAGTCGCGCCCGCCGAACCAGTAGTCTTTCAGCGCGGGGATGCGGTCGAGACATTTTCCTTGCGCGGGACGGGAGGGGGCGCAGCCCTGGAATTGCCCCTCGAGGACAGGGACGGCGATATGACCCTGGTAACTTGCTGGAGGAACTGGGGTGATCCTAGGATGATGGGCAGCTATGACTCTCTTATCGTTATTGGTGTGCGTGGACGAGGCTGCGGCACAAATGCTCCGCCGCGTGCTGGAAGAACTAAGGATTCAGGTGGAGCTGTGTCCGGACGCGGCGCGCGCGGTGGTGAGGCTGGCGCAGGACCGTTTTGATCTACTCGTTGTCGATTGCGGAGAGAGGTCGGAGGTAGTTTCCATATTGCAAGAATGCCGTTCTTCCCGAGCGAACCAGTCGACGCTGGCGGTGGTGGTGGCGGAGCAGGAGGAGATCCGGGAGATGTTTTCCCTCGGGGTCAACTTTGTGCTCTACAAGCCCTTGTCCTACGAGCGGGTCATGAGCAGCCTGCGGGCGGCGCACGCCGTGCTGTACCGGGACAAGCGCAGCAAGGCACGGGCTCCGGTACACACCCAAGCGACGATCGACTACGCCGGCGGGGAGCAGGAAAGAGCGACGCTGGTGGATCTGTCGGAAGATGGCATGGCCGTAAATTTCGGCAAGAGGTTGCCGTCGGCCAGCAAAGTTTATTTTCAGTTTCAATTGCCGGGGCACACGGCGCGGGTGCGGCTCTCCGGCCAAGTGGTGTGGCAGGATTGGAACGGGCGGGCGGGGGTCCAGTTTGTGGATGTGCCGCAAACTTCGCGGCGGGTTCTGCAGGAGTGGTTGCAGGTAAACCTGGCCGCTGCACTAAAGCGGGAGTTGGCTGCGGAGGTGGTGGAAGTGGAGCACTCGGTGCAGCCGTGTTTAGATGCGGTGCCGGATCGGCCGGTTGAGGAACCGCACAGGGAGAAGCAGGACGCGAAAGACCACGACGATAAAGCCGGCGCTCGACTGCGCTCGGGGACGACCAACCGCCGTAGACAAGCCCGCTATGCCTGCCGTCTGGGAGCCGAGGTGTACCAACAGGGCAGCTCGGTCCGGAACTACTGCCATCTGAGCGATCTGAGCCCCGGCGGATGCTACCTGGAAATGCCTTTGGCTTTTCCGATGGGCACCCCGGTGGAGATCACGGTGCGCACGCAGGAGATGAAGTTGCGGTTGAGCGGGGAAGTGAGGGCCTCGCATCCCGGCTACGGGATGAGCATCTCATTCCCCCTGAGCAGCAAGGACGAACGCCACGGGGTACAGCAGTTGATTGACTTCGTGGCGGCCGCGGCCGAGAGCTGCAGTTAGCAGCAAACGCTAATCTACGCGTCCAATCCCATCTCCCATCTCCCAGCGCCCCAAGAAATCGTCAGGGCGTTGTTCTCTAAACCCAAGCGCTTGGGAATATGATGGGATTTTCCAGCGCCGACAGTTCGGAGATCCGATGGACTGCGTACGGTGATTTATCCGAACGACCACGGGCCCGCTCCCGTGCATGGGATCGGAAGAGGTTGTGAGGCTGTATTCAACTTAAACTACCGGGGGGACCTGCCGAGGGAGAACTACGGATTCTCGCGGCGGGAGATCACTCATGTCGAGCGGGTTCTGACGAATTCGCTGGAATTGTGGTGCGCCGCATGGGAGAACTTTCATGGCAGGTGGATATGAGACTTACGAACTGGCGAACCGCCGCGGGAAACGCATGCGGGCGTCGGTTCCCAAGGCGGTTGCAGCGAAATATGACCGGGCCGCGGGGCGCATGGTGATCCATCTCAGTTCGAGGCTCGATGTAAGTTTTTCGCCCCGCGACGCGCAGGGACTGGAAAACGCCAAGCCATCGCAGTTGGATGAAATCGAGATTAGCCCTTCGGGGTTGGATATTTCCTTTCCCAAGGTGGATGCGGACCTTTATCTGCCAAATCTTCTGGAGGGATTTCTCGGGTCAAGGCAATGGATGGCGTCGCGGCGGGGCCGAGTTGGCGGCAAGTCGCGAGCGTAGCCAAGCGAGCCGCGGCCAAAACAAACGGGCGCATGGGTGGAAGGCCGAGGAAGACGGCGAGAGATTGAGTCCCACGGGATCTTTTCGTGACGGAGTAGTTCGTTGTGTCGGCAGCATCCTGCCCACCCTCGCAAAGGCCGCGAGGATGGGGCGCCCTCGGCGTCGCGCTGCGCAGTGGCCAGCCCCCCTCAGAATGACAAAGGTTTTTGGATTGGATTCCTACCTTCTGGGGGCGGAGACTTCTTCGGCTACGGCTTTCTTGAAATAATCGAGCGACATACGGAGACCGGTCTCGAGATCAATCTTCGGTTCCCAGCCGAGCGATCGCCGGGCTTTTGTGATGTCGGGCTGGCGCTGTTTGGGATCGTCTTGCGGGAGTGGCTCGTAGGCGATTTTGCTTTTCGATCCTGTCACCTTTATTACGTGCTGGGCGCATTCGAGAATCGTGAATTCGTAGGGATTGCCGATATTTACCGGCAGATGTTCCGAGGACTTTGCCAGGCGCATCAAGCCGTCGATTTCGTCGCTGACGTAGCAGAAGCTGCGGGTTTGGCTGCCGTTGCCATAGACGGTGAGCGGTTCGCCGCGCAGGGCTTGCTTCATGAAGTTGGGAACGACGCGACCGTCGTTGGGCTGCATGCGGGGGCCGTAAGTATTGAAGATGCGTGCGATGCGCGTGTCCACTTTGTGATAGCGGTGGTAGGCCATGGTGACGGCTTCGGTGAAACGCTTAGCTTCGTCGTAGACGGATCGCGGGCCGATGGAATTCACGTTGCCCCAGTAGGTTTCTTTCTGGGGATGCTCGAGCGGATCGCCGTAGCACTCCGAGGTGGACGACACGAGGTACTTTGCGCCGTATTTGAGCGCGACCTCGAGAGCGTGAAAAGTTCCGAGCGATCCGACTTTCAGCGTTGCAATGCCGTGGAGGGTGTAATCCACCGGGCTGGCGGGGCTGGCAAAGTGGAAGACGTAATCGACCGGGCCTACGTCGAAGGGCTCGCAGATGTCTTTTTCTTGAAACTCGAACTGGACGAGGTCGATTCGTGCTTCGCTCTTCAGATGATCGAGGTTCGAGCGGCGGCCGGTGAGCAGGTTGTCGACGACAACTACGCTCCAGCCTTCGCCGAGCAGGGCATCGCAAAGATGGGATCCCAGGAAACCGGCGCCCCCGGTAACCATGGCACGTTGGCGGCTCATGCTTTGTTGGTACCTTTCTTCACTGCGGCATTCAGAGCGGCGGGTGCGCCCTCGGGATGAGAGGCCGCACGTCCCACGCTGTAATAGGTGAAGCCGTGCGCCGCCATGGTATCGGGATCATACAGATTGCGGCCATCGATCACGATAGGGTACTTGAGTTCGTCGCGCAGGCGGGGGAGATCGAGGTTGGCAAACTCTTCCCACTCGGTGAGGATCAGCAGGGCGTCGGCGCCACGTGCCACTTCGTAGGCGGAGTTGGCGAACTTAACGCCGGAGCTGAGTGACTTCCTGCACGCGTTCCATAGCGGCCGGGTCGTAGGCCGTGATCTTGCAGCCTTCCTGCAACAGAGCCTGCACGAGGAAAAGGGCGGGCGATTCGCGAATGTCATCGGTGCCTCCCTTGAAGGCGAGGCCGAGGACGCCGAGGTGTTTGCCGCGGAGCGTCCACAAGGCGCTGCGCACTTTGCGGAGGAAACGCTCGCGCTGGTCCTCATTGATGCGCATGACTTCGTCGAGCAAGCGGAAGTCATAGCCACACTCGCGGGCGACGGCGCGAAACGCCATCACGTCTTTGGGGAAACAGGAGCCGCCGTAGCCGATACCGGGATTCAGGAAGCGCGGGCCAATGCGCGAGTCGGTGCCAATGCCGTGGCAGACTTGATTCACGTCGGCGCCCACGGATTCGCAGATGGAAGCGACCGCGTTGATGAAGGAAATCTTCATGGCCAGAAATGCGTTGGAGGCATGCTTGATCAGCTCCGCACTCTTGGTGGTGGTTACGAGGATGGGAGCGGGAATCGTAGTGCGGTCGGGTTGCGGAATGGCGTCCGGGCGCTGGTAGTAGGCGCCGCTGGTAAGCGGGGCATAGGTTTCGCGCAGCACTTCGGCAGAGCGCTCGGTGTCACAGCCGACGAGGATGCGGTCGGGAAAAAGAAAGTCGGTGACGGCGGTGCCTTCGCGCAGAAACTCGGGGTTGGAGGCGACGTCGAAGGACTCGGGGTCGGCGCCGTTGCGCAGGATAATCTTGCGAACCCACTCGCTGGTGTAGACCGGGACCGTGCTCTTCTCGACGATGACTTTATATCCGTTGATGGCGCCGGTAATCTCGCGGGCAACGGATTCTACGTAAGAGAGGTCGGCATCGCCGCGATCGGTGGCAGGAGTAGCCACGGTAACAAAAATCGCCGCACTGGCGCGCACGGCTTCCTGCAAATCCCCGGAGAATTCCAGGCGATGCCCGCGGTGACGGCTCAGCAGCTCAGGCAGGAAGTTTTCGTGAATCGGAACCTGCCCGTTCTTGAGAGCGGCTAACTTGCGTTCGTCGTTGTCGACGAGAATGACGTCATGGCCGAGGTCAGCGAAGCTGGCGCCAGCCACCAATCCTACGTATCCGGAACCAACGACAGCGATCCGCATGTTCAAACTCCAACTGAAAGTCTAGGAACGGTGGGTTCGGACCTTTCCACAGAGAAGGCACGCGAGCAGTCAGGAAAAATGACTCGGCATTCTAACTCGTCGCCAGATTCGTTGATTCTAACATTTTCAGGTAGCGGTGGAGAGGAGGCGTGAAGACTCTCGAAGACTCTGGGCCGGTTGTTTTGCTGCTTCTTCTGCCGTTTTAGGACGACGCTCGACGAGTTAACGGCGGCGGCATGGCCGGTGAGCGGTCTCGGTCTTGGCGGATTGCTCTTCGACAAATGGGTAAAGGCCGAATGCATAAAGGCCGAATGCATATTGACAACCCGCGGTTTTGGGGCGAAACTCCGCACAGAAGCACACGCTCAATCTGAACCAGGTTCGCCATGCCTGATGATTCCCTAACCAAGCCAAAGCTTTCTGCCTTGCAGGGCAGCAGGTCGGGTGCCGAATTCGACTTTGACGACCTGACCGCCCTGTTTGCCGCGCACGGCGGTGGCGGTCTTTCGGCGGAGGTTTCGGCGGATCTGGCCTTGGAGATTGTGCTCAATGAAATTGTCGAGCAGGCTTGTCTGGCCACGGGCGCGACTGGAGCGGCGATCATGCTGGTATGGAATGGCGAAATGGTGTGCCGCGCCAGCCACGGAGTCAACGCTCCGGAGTTGGGCGCGCCAATGGGCAGCGAGTCGGGTGTGACCGCGGAGTGCATCAGGACGCGGCAGGTGCAGCGTTGCGATGATGCGCAGGCGGACCCGCGGGCCGATGCGGAGGCTTCGCGGAGTTTGGGAGTGCGTTCGGTAATGATTTTTCCGCTGCTGCGGGAGGGTGACTTGGTGGGGGTCCTGGAAGTTTTTTCGTCGCAGCCCGGGGCTTTCGGAAATCGGGACGAAGTTACGTTGGAGGCGCTGGCCCGCCGCGTCGTCAAGAACCTGGAGCGAGCGAGCGAAACATTATTACCATCGAGCAGTGCTGCAGCATACTTTACTGCGGCCAGTGCCACGGAGCAGAATCCACCGGCGCGACCGCTTCCGCCGATTGCGGCGGCTGAGGCGGAGGAGGATTCACGCGCAGGTTCGGCGAGGAGTTTGAATATAGAAGACGACGTTGTCCCAGAGACTCCTGAGCGAAGTGCAGGGTCTGGACTTGACGTTGTGACCTGGGTCTTGGGCATAGCCGTTCTGGTTTGCGCGGTGTTGTTGGGGACTCTGGTGGGTGTGCGTCTGGGCTGGCGGAGAGCTACGGTCGTCCGCGCGCAGGCAACGAAGTCAGCCTCGGGCGCCGAGCTTACTGCGCATAAACCCGCGCCCAACTCCGCGCCGAACCCAGCGCAGGACGTGGTGGCAGAGAACGGGGCCGCGCGGACAGGTGGCGAGCCTGGAACGAATGCGCTTTCCGCGTCCGTCTCGTCTGGAGTGGGGAACACGAGGGCTGCGGGCAGAGAAAAGAAAGATGCAGAGGTGCCGGCGAGCGCACCTGCGGCCGGTTCGAAGGATCCCTTTCCGCCGGAAGGCAGCCTGTTGGTTTATGAAGATGGGAAAGAGGTTTTCCGCATGCCGCCCCCGGTAGAGGGTAAGGCGGCAAAAGCGACAGGCGCGAACCAGACGGGAGCGCCGAGCGATGCGCCAAGCCAAGAACAGCGGGCTTCCGGTCTGGAGCCGGCGGAGATTGTTGAGTTGGCCCCGGAAGTGGCAGAAGGCAGCCTGCTCCAAAGGGTTGAACCGGAATATCCCGAGGAAGCACGGCAGCAGCGGATTCAAGGGGCAGTCGTGCTGGAGGTGCGCATCGGCCGCGATGGCGCAATCGAGCGAGTGAAGCTGCTCAGCGGCCAGCCCCTGCTGGCCAACGCCGCGATTGCTGCCGTGAAGCAGTGGCGATTTAAGCCCCGCCTGGTGAAGGGACAACCGGTCGGGATGCAAACCAGAGTTACGCTCAACTTCAGGATGCCTTAGTAGTTTCGGTTCGGGCCTCCTGCCATTGTCGGCGACGATGCCTGGTATGAAGCGACCGGCAAACCTGGCAATCCAAGCGTCCAGGACAGAAGGCACTAAATGTTTCTAGAATTTTTCGGACTGAGAGAACAGCCATTCGGTGTGTCACCAGACCCGAGGTTCCTCTATCTCGGCTCGGGTCACCTAGAGGCCCTTGCATCCCTTTATTATGGGATCGAGGCGAATCGGGGATTCTTGGCTCTGGTAGCCCGGCCAGGCATGGGCAAGACCACCTTGCTCTTCCACCTGCTGCAGAAATTCTCGCCCACGGCGCGCACAGCATTCATCTTTCAAACCCAATGCAATTCACGCGAGTTCATGCGTTTCCTGCTGGCGGAAATTGGCATTGAGAACGACGTGCAAGACCTGGTACGCATGCACGAGCAGTTCAACCGCTGCCTGATGCAGGAGGCGCGAGCCGGCAGGCGGTTCATCGTGGTGGTTGACGAAGCGCAAAATATGGATGCATCCGTGCTGGAGACTGTCCGGCTGCTCTCCGATTTCGAAACACCCCAGGCCAAGTTGTTGCAGATTATTCTGGCCGGGCAGCCCGCGCTGGCGGACAAGCTGGCCAGTCCTGCTCTTACGCAATTGCGGCAAAGGATTACCTCCTGGAACGGGTTGAGTCCTTTCTCCGCGCAAGAGACGGCCCGTTTCATTGGGCACCGCCTGCAAGTGGCGGGGTACAAAGGCCAAACGTTGTTCTCGCCGGAAGCCCTGGATTTTATGGCGGAAGCGAGCCAAGGCATTCCCCGCCAGATCAACAATTACTGCTTCCATGCGCTCTCCCTGGCCTATGCCATGCGAAAACGGACGGTCGACGGCGGAGTCGTGCGTCAGGTGGTCAACGACCTGGACATCTCCCGTTTCATGACCGACGCGGAAGCGCCATCCACCATGTCGCCGCTCAGGTCCCAAATGAATTTGAGTCCCGATCCCGTCCTTCAAGTTCCCGAGTCCCATCACGAGGACAAAGACCTTTACAAACCGGTGTTGGCCTCCCACAAACATGCGGAAGACAAGTTGAGTCCCGCGGAAGCGCTGCAGCATATGCAAGATGTATCTCGGCTGCTGCGCACCTGGCGCGCGGGCTAGAGCGTCCCGACTGATCTGTAGCCGGTAGCGGACGGTTTCCATGGGAGCTTTCTGGGTAAGTGGCAAACCTACCGGAAATAGGTTTTTCAGAGGGTCGCAAAAACCGTAAACTCTTTAAGGGGTGTGAATGACATGGGAAACAAGACTCGGGTTCTGGTAACTGGTGCTGGTGGATTCATTGGTCATCATCTGGTCAAGCGGCTGAAGGCGGATGGTTATTGGGTGCTTGGCGTGGATTTGAAGCACCCGGAGTATGAAGCCTCCGCCGCCGATGATTTTCGAATTCTGGACCTGCGCCTCTGGGAAAACTGCCTGGCCGCCGCGCGTGATATCGATCAGGTCTACAACCTGGCTGCCGACATGGGCGGCATCGGCTATATCACCGCATTCCTGGCCGAAATCTCAAAAAATAACATCCTGATCAACACCCACATGCTCGAAGCCAGCAAGCAGAAGGACGTGAAGAAGTTCCTGTTCTCCTCTTCGGCCTGCGTGTACGCTCAATCCAAGCAGAAAAGTGCCGAAGTCACGCCGCTGAAAGAAGAAGATGCCTATCCGGCTGATCCCGAGCCAGGCTACGGATGGGAAAAGCTTTTCGCCGAAGAACTCTGCCGCTACTACTACCATGACTACAAGTTCGAAACGCGGATTGCGCGCTTCCACAACGTGTACGGCCCGCTCGGCACTTACGATGGCGGCAGGGAGAAGTCTCCCGCTGCCATCTCCCGCAAGGTCGCAAAAGCCACCGCCGGTGGAGAGATTGAGATCTGGGGCGATGGCGACCAGACGCGCTCCTACATGTACGTGGACGATTGCGTCGAAGGCCTAATCCGTCTGATGGCTTCCCAACACCGCGAAGCGCTCAACCTCGGTACCGACGAGATGGTGAGCATCAATCACCTGGTCGATATGATCTGCGGGATCGCGGGCAAGAAACTGACCAAGATCCATGACCTGACCAAGCCGCAGGGGGTTCGCGGACGCAACAGCGATAACACTCTTCTGCGCAAGATCCTGGGCTGGGAGCCATCCATGCCGCTGGCGAAAGGCCTGGCCATTACTTACAACTGGATTGCCAGCGAAGTGAAGAAAAAAGAAGCTGAGTTGGCGGTTGCTGGCGACTAACTGCAACCTATCTCATGAATCGTTTTGGGAGGGGCACGGCTTCAGCCGTGCCGCTTATAGGCAATAAAACCTGGGCTTTAGCCCCTGAGGGTTCCCGCAGTTTGCCCCCTTCATGATGAGATGGCCTATGGCCTCTAGAAAAAATCACAAGCACGCAACATTAATTCTCATTGCGTCCCCTTAGCCTTGCCGGTGCATTGGTTGACATCTTCCTCATTAGTTCGAGCACCGGCCGCTGACTGAGCAATAAGCGCGGTTCCATTTCGGCCACTGTGGTCCACTGCGGAGATCCTTCCCAGGAATTCCTCAGTTCTCCACTGGCCTGCACTTCGAACACCGAGATGATGCAGGGCACCTCGCCTTCGCTGTAATACGTCAGCTTGAATTCCTTCCCACTGACGCTCAATCCTGTTTCTTCTAGGATCTCGCGATACAGCGTCTCCTCTTCCGCTTCCCGCCAACGGGATATTCCTCCGGGCAAGCAGACTCCCCGGCCATCATTGCGATGGATCGTCAGGAATTTATCCTCCCGCTGGATGATGCCAATCGACCCCCGAAGAGTGCCGAATAGCGGCAACCGGCGGTAGAATGCGAAGCAAGTGCGCGCGACGATCCAGAACATCCGGCGCTTTAGCTCATCTAGTACAGTCTGCAAGGGGCAAGTCTAGCACTCGAATCCGGAGCTTCAAGGGTGAATCTCCATTCGAATCAGCGCTTCTTTGAAGAGGCTCTGGACATCGCCAAGGCGTGTCGTAGGATCATTGTTGTAGTCCATCAAGCGGTGATGGTAACTGCGCGTCGCAGTGCGTTCCTCGACAATCAAACGTACGCTTTCCAGAGCAGGGCGGCGGTGATTAAATCCACCGGTTACATCGATCGCGGCTTTCTCCATTGCGCAGTAGATGCTGTATGTCGTCGCGCTGGCCGGACACTGGCGGTTGTCGGTGCGGTTCCACGCCCCTTCCGTTGAAAGAATCTCTGCCGCCTCTCGCACGATCTTTTGGTCCAATGCGTTGGGGCTCACTTCATGGGAGGCGTCGAGATCGAAGCTCAGCGTAGGGGACGAGGCGAATTGCGTGACTGCAAACCAGCCATATTCCGTGCGCAAAACGCCCCAGCCGCCTGCGTAAATCTCAAGCTCGATCGGAGCATTGGGAGACCCTTCGTCGGTCATGTCGCCCGCCCAAACCGACGTAGGGTGAATGTCGTCGCGCCAAACTCCAGTGGTCACCGCCATGGCAGGCGAAAGCGTAATCGCCGGCGTCTGACCGAATAGCGCGCCACAAGACCCACCGAAGCGATCGTCGGTACGGTGAAACACGCAGTGCGAAACAGGGGGTGCGGTTGCGGCGCACGCAACCGATGCGGGGACGATCCAAAACGTGAGTAATACTACATATTTAAATGTGCGACCGATTGTCATGTGCGGCCTCGAGAATCCCAGCCAGAATTAGAGCGGCCCAGGAATCCGTTGTCGCGGGCTGAACTTGGAGACGACAACCGCGCATGACGTTATAGACGGCGCTTTGATTCGCCGGGTATCAGCGATCAGAAGTATTTGTGAGACCGGCTCTAGCCCTGCGCCCCTCCAGAGCTGGCTCCCAGTCGACTTCCTAGCCACGGATTACGCCGGTGGGCTGCATTCTGGTGCCGATCCGCGGCTAAACAAAGCGCGGAGCTCATTAACCGCTGTAGGCAAGCTCTTTGGCGCGTTGCGTTGCTTTTACCACGGCCTTAATTAGAGTCACGCGCAATTTTCCCTCTTCCAACTCCATGATGCCGTCGATGGTGCAGCCGGCCGGGGTGGTGACCGCATCCTTTAACAGCGCGGGATGATCGCCCGTCTCCAGCACGACCTTGGCCGCGCCCATCGTGGTCTGAGCCGCCAAGAGTGTGGCTATATCACGGGGCAGGCCTACCTTTACTCCGGCTTCCGCCAACGACTCCAAGATAATGTAGATAAATGCCGGGCCGCTGGCGGAAAGACCGGTGACCGCATCCATGTGTTTCTCATCCACCACGACCGTTTTTCCCACCACATCAAACAACGAGCAGGCCAATGCGATCTCTTCCGCGGAGACATAGCGCCCCTTGCAAAGGCCTGTCATACCGGCTCCGATCGCGCATGGAGTGTTGGGCATGGCTCGTACCACTGCGGTCTTCACACCCAGGACGCTTTCAATCTGGCTGGTCGGCACAGAAGCTGCCACCGAAATTACGAGCTGCCCGGGAGAAATGTGCGGACGGATTTCTTCCAGAACCTCCTGCACCGTCTGCGGCTTCACGCAAATGAAAATGATGTCCGCGCCCTGCACGGCCTTGACATTGTCGGTGCCAACCTCGATGCCAAGGTTTTCCGCGAGGCGCAAGGCGCGGTCGGAATGCCGCACGGTGGCCCGCGTCAACTCCTTCGAGAGCAATCCTTCCCGCAGTAACGCCTGCAGGATTATTCCCCCGAGCTTTCCGGCCCCGAGAACAGCTACCTTCTTGTCGGATAAAGTGGTCGCCATGCAAACCCTGCCTTTCGCTGTGGGAGTCCTTATACCATTTCATTGTGTGGCGCAGAATACAAGCTTCGGCGAAGGTCTCCACTACAGAGCACACGGGTTACGCAAGAGGGGAAAGCGATGTGGTGACAAATGAGATGGCACAGGCTCACTCGAAAGTTATGGCAATTGGCCGTCCCGAAACAGTGAAAGGGTTACTTGAGGGTTTGGAAAATTTGGGTTTCAAATGGGTTTCAAAATCCGTAAGTGCTGTAGAAATGGCGGAGAGGGGGGCATCGATGGCTCGCCATCGCCGGCGAGGCGATCCGGACTTAGTGATGGAATGGCGATAGGATAGCATCCATGCGATCATTAGCGATTCGATTTCTGATAGGGGCTCTTTCCATTCTGTTTGCTTGGGCCGCGACGCCGTTGTTTGCCCAGGCTCCGCAGCAGGAGTCGCCCAAAAACGCCGCCATTGGGGACAAGCCAAAACCCCAGATTCGGCCAAACGATGCTGGTGCTCCCGTTCCCACGCGTGCTGAGATGCTGCGTGGCGCATACGGGCCTTATCGCGCCAACAACGACCTCCTTTATTACCACCTCAACATTCGTGTCGAGCCGACTCAGAAGTTTATCAGCGGCAAGAATACGATCCGATTCAGGATGCTCAAGGACGACACCCGCATCCAACTCGATTTAAGCGAGACGCTGAACATCGATAAGATCCTCTACGGCGCGATCCCCCTCGAGTACGAGCGCGATACCGGCGCGGTCTTCGTCGACTTCCCCGAAACGCTGCATGCCGGCCAGGTCTATTCCATCGATTTCTATTACTCCGGCCATCCGCCGGAAACCGGCCGCTTCGGCGGGATCACCTTCAAGAAGGACACCTCCGGGCACGACTGGATCAACACCGCCTGTGAAGGCACCGGCGCTAGCATCTGGTGGCCGAACAAGGATCAGTGGCGCGATGAAGTCGAGAACATGGACATTAGTGTCGCCATCCCCAACGGCCTGGTCGATGTTTCGAACGGCAAGTTCGTGGGTAAGACCGATCTGGGCGACGGCTACACCCGGTGGGATTGGCATGTCCACTACCCGATCAACAACTACGACGTCTCGCTGAACATTGGCAACTACGTTCACTTCTCCGACACGCTCGGCGATCTTCCCCTGGACTTCTTCGCGTTACCGGAGGATCTCGAAAAAGCGAAGACGCAGTTTGCGCAAGCCAAGGGCATGCTTGAGGCATACCAGCACTACTTCGGCGCCTATCCTTTCGCCGAGGATGGGTACAAGTTGATCGAGGCGCCTTACTCCGGAATGGAACATCAAAGCGCCGTAACCTACGGCAACCTCTTTCAGAACGGCTATCTGGGGCGCGATTGGACAGGTGTTGGAATCAGCCCGCGATTCGACTTCATCATCGTTCACGAGAGCGGGCACGAGTGGTTCGGCAACAGCATCACAGCCGCCGATCCCTCAGACATGTGGATTCACGAAGGATGGACCACCTATCTCGAAAGCCTCTATGTGGAATACCGCTGGGGTAAAGCTGATGCCATCAAGTATCTCAGTGGCTACAGGCCGAAAGTGCACAACCTTCGCCCCATCGTTGCCGAGCGGGGCGTGAATGCGGATCCCACGGAGGACCAGTACTTCAAGGGCGCGCTGATGCTGAACACACTACGCAGCGTCGTGGATGACGACGCCAAATGGTGGATCCTCCTTTACAATTTCTACCAGCAATTCAAGTATCGGAACATTATGACGGACGATGTGGTCTCGTATTTCAATCAACAGACTGGAATGGACCTGACACCGATCTTTGACCAATACTTGCGACATGCGCAGATTCCACGCTTGGAACTACTGTTTGGTGAAGCGGCGGGGATGGTCATGCACAGGTGGAGTGCAGATGAAGAGGATTTCTCCATGCCGGTGCGCGTGGGCACTCCGGACGGCTGGCAGATTATTCATCCGACCACGAACTGGCAGTCGATGCCAACTTCGCTGACCAAAGACCAGTTCCAGGTAGCAACCGATCTGTACTACGTGGATGTGAACAAACAATAACAGGCAAATTTTTTGCCAGACGGAAGTTTCGAATCCTTCAATGAGCGAGAAAAGGCCGGCTTATCAAGAGTTCAGTTGATCCGAACTGCACTAGCGAACCTCCGAGGTATCGACTTGCAGAAGTTCGCTCAACCGCGCTCGTTGACGCAAGGCTTAAGCCGACGAGGACTGATCTTCCACTTGCACCTGTGGCACCCCTACCGGATGGTGCAGTCGCCCAATGATCCGCGTCCCTGACGTTCCCGATGTACAACTGGCGAAACGGAAGCGTTTACACGTTTTGACCACGGTTAGGGGCCCTGGCGCGTCGTGTCGTCGTCAATCCAGTATTCGCGTCGGGAGGTTAGCACCCAATGCGGACGACCCTTGGTCTCCACATGCAGCGCGTGCAGTCCGGGCGCGGGCGTTGTCGGGCGGAAAGTCAGTACATAGTAGTTGGGCACGTCGTTCGACACCGCGATGAGACCTGCCTTCAGATCCTTGGCATCGTGGAAGTGAAAGAACTCGCCTCCGGAGAGCTGCGCGATCGATTCTGCGGTCTTGGTGCGCAGCGCATTGCGTGCGGTAAGAAAGGTCATGGTAGCCAGCCGAAGAGGCGGAGCGAGCTGGCTGATGCAGTCGAGCACCTGCTTGCTGTAGTGCCCTTCGTACTCGGAATCGGCTCCATTGCGGCTGAAGCAGCCGTGCTCGGGGCCTGGCTCTGTGCTCCCAAACCCAAACTTTGATGCCTCATGCGAAACTGCAGAGCGCGTACTGGAAAAGCTGAAGCTGTACATCGCCGTGTTGGTGTCGCTGATGAGGCGCAGAGCGTCATCAATTGTTGTCTTACTGCCCTGGTCGATGGTTTCGCTGAGCAGCAGAATCGCACGGCGATATCGCGTGGGTTGTGCCCGCAGTTGCGCGATGGCCAATGCGATACCGTCCAGAATGGCCGCCCCCTGATCGCCTTCGTTCAAGCCGGCAAGCTGCTGGGAGGCATCGGCTGTTCTTGACGTAAAAGGCATAATGAGATGCGGCACACTGTCGAAGCCGATGACGGCGATGCGGTGTTCCACGTTACCGATCAGCGCGTCGAGGATCGAGTCTAGCTGGCGGTAGTCAGGAAGATGTCGTGCTCCGGCACCCCCCGTTTCAACAACGATTGCCAACGCCAGCGGCTGCGAGTCAGTGTCCTGATCGAGGCTCAGGTGCTGCGGTACGCCATTGTCGGTGACCAGGAAGTCGTCAGCCGTGAGTCCAAAAACTACTTCTCCTCCCTTGGCCTTCAGCAGTACAGGCACCTCCACCAAAGTGGAGCGCACGGTCAGGGTGGGCTGGTCTTTATCACTCTGCTGTGCGCTTACGCCCGCAGCGGCAAGGCAGAGTAAGAGAAATAACGAACAGGCAGATCTCATAACTAAGCCTTCATTGTAAGGCGCGACCGCACGCTCTGACAGACCCTGCCCGACAGGTTTTCTGACGGTGATCCAGGCTCGCGAGTCCCAACATTTTCCGAAGATTTGGCTATCGGTTGGCGCAAAAAGGCGCTCATTGACCCATTGACCCGTCGATGAGTGATGATCTGCGGCACCGGCACACCCGCCTCGCAGAGATGAATTGCCGGCTCAAGAACTTCCGGCCACCTCAGCCGCCATGGCGCTGGTGCAGCGTCCACCCAGGCATCCAGCGCGCCTGGGGTCGAAACCGAGATCGCTCCGAGCTTCGGAATAACGCCATTCTGGAACGGCTGCGCACTGTCTCCAAGCTCAGCGACTTTCGAGAGCGTCCCGATCCTGCCAGGCCCACCACCTTGCTTAGCTTTGGATCCCACGGCAAGACGTAGCAATCCCCGCCCAGCCCCGAGCTGGTCGGCTCCAAAAATCCTAGGCAGGTATTGGCTGCAACGGCCGGGTCGACAGCCGAACGGCCGCGTTTCAATATCTCGATGGCCGTTAGAGTGGCAAAGGGATGCGCTTTTCCAGCCGCGCCCGAACACCCATTGTCGAGGATCGGGTAGCGAAGAATGCGCCCGACGGGTGATCTCCCGCATGTACGTCAGGGTGGTCAAATCGTTCTGTGCCCAACCGGCTGAAACTTCAAGAGTTCTTGTGGTGGATCCGGAGCCGGCCGCTGTGATGCGCCATTTTGCTTCGAAGCCTCTGCGACCTTTATCGAAGAGAGTGACCGGCGGCGACGAGCGGAAGACTGGCGATAAAAGAGCGGCGGCGCATGGGACCCTCCTAAATTACGATGACAGCTACTGTGCGGGAACCACGGGCAGATCAATAAAACTGGCTGCGCCCGTCACGTGGTAAACGCGCTGAACCGCCTTAACGTAGTCGTCAGGTTTGGCAAAGAAGGTATTGGTTACAAAAGTCTGCGGGTTCCGATCGTACAGGGGAAACCAGCTCGACTGGATCTGCACCATGATCCGGTGACCCGGCAGGAATACGTGATTCACGGTGGGCAGGATGAACCTGTAAGGCAGTGGGGTGTTTGGTGTAATCGCCTTCGCTGTCTCAAAACTGTCCCGATACCGGCCCCGAAAAATATCCATGGCAATGTTCAACTCATAGCCACCCATCTCCGGTCGGCTCGGCACCTCGTCTGGATGGACGTCGATGAGCTTCACCACCCAGTCACTATCCGTTCCGCTGGTGGACGCGACAAGATTCACCACCGGCGCGCCACTGATCCGCAGAGGCTCAGTCAAAACCGGTGTCGTGTAGGACAGCACGTCCGTGCGATCGACGACAAAACGTTGGTCGACGAGCAGCCAGCGCCTCCAGGCATCGCCATCGGAGAAAACAATGGGGCGGGGCAGATAAGGCACAGGCTTGCCGGGATCGGAAACATATTCATCGTAGTCTTGAGGACCAGCGGGCGAGTTAGCCTCGTGTTCGCTCGGAGGAGTGAACGACAAACCGAGGCCTGCCGACAAATAGAGCGGCTTGGACTTCGCCGCGCAACCAGTCTCACACGCCAGCGGCCAGGAGTTCAGACGGTCCCAATGATTTTCGCCGGTGTTGTAGATGAGTACCGGCGGCGTAGCGGCCTTCGGCGCACCGTCTTTAAGATACTGATCGAAGAATGGCTTGAGCACGTCGCGACGAAATTGCAGGGCTGTATCACCGTCCCATTTTAGCGGCCCCAGCGAATAGCCGTCGTAGTTGACTCCGCTATGGCGCCATGGGCCCATCACCAGAAAGTTCATATCATTGCGCGTGTCCTTTGGCTCAATTGCCAAGTAGCAGTGAATCGCTCCCCACATGTCTTCCTGGTCCCACAAACCCTGAATCCACATCGTGGGAACTTTGAGCGGCTGTTCCCTCATCGTTTTATCCAGCGCCTGGTCTTGCCAGAACGCATCATAGGCTGGGTGTTCCGAGATTTTGTGCCACCACGACAGTTGGTCCAAGCCCCCGGCTTTTGCGAAATCTCCCGCCGAGCCGGCCCGAAGAAAATTGTCGTAGTCTTCATATCCCTGGCGGACGACAGGATGACCTTCGCCTCGCGCCGTGGTCTGTTCGGTAAAGTAATCGAAATTCGGCTGCCGAAACGCGCCGAAATGAAACCAGTCGTCACCCATCCAGCCGTCGACCATGGGGCTCATTGGCGCTGCGACTTTTAGAGCTGGGTGCGGATTGACCAGAGCCATCACCACGGTGAACCCTTCGTAGGAACTCCCGAGCATTCCAACCTTGCCGTTGCTCTCGGGAACATTCTTCACCAGCCAGTCGATGGTGTCGTAAGCGTCGGTGGAATGATCGGTTGAGCTCGAATTCAGCGGCCCCCGCAATGGCCGGGTCATCACATAGTCGCCCTCAGAGCCGTATTTACCGCGAACGTCCTGAAAGACACGGATGTAACCATCAGTCACGAACACTTCGTCGCCCTGGGGGAGGGTCGCGAGCATGTACGGAGACCGGAAACGTTCCGTCCGTTTGGCAGCGTTGTAGGGAGTGCGAGTGAGGAGAATCGGCGTATTTTTTGCGCCCCTAGGGATAACAATCACGGTATAGAGCTTGACTCCGTCTCGCATAGGAATCATCGCTTCTCGTTTGACGTAGTCGTAGGACGCGGTCGGGGCCTCAAACTTGGAAGGAATGTCTGGAGTTAGGGGCGCGGTCTGAGAGTGTGCCGCAGCCCCGAGCATGAAAAAAGCAGCCCCGAGCACCCATCTCTGGGGTGCATCTGGTTGGAATGGTGAAGACATGCTGATCATAAAATGGAATCCGTCCTCGCTCTCGACTTGCCAACCGCAAACTTTAACAGA
Organism: uncultured Acidobacteriaceae bacterium; assembly: GCA_963714225.1. GTDB lineage: Bacteria > Acidobacteriota > Terriglobia > Terriglobales > Acidobacteriaceae > Sulfotelmatobacter. Next base: position 34,990 of record CAVQNY010000028.1, read on the forward strand.
AATTTGTGTAGCCGCCACGCTTCGACATCAAGTTCGCCGGCAGCCTGACCGAAAACCGCATACTTGGTTTGGATGAGGAGGTTGAGCCCGGCTCGGTTCAGCGAGGTTGGCGGAGAAAATTCGAGCTAACAGCTTCCCTGATAAAATAAACGGTAGTTGAGGAGCGCAATCCCAGACTTCTAGTCTGGGTTAGCGAGAGTTTTGGTCGGTCAGCTTGGAGTCGCATAATCCCTGCTGCGGTAAGGCACTGGAGCACGCCGACAGTTTTTCTGTTTTGGTGCTGGGGCGGGATTCGCCCTCGAAATCGGGTAATGCCCGAGTCAGGAATCCCAGAGTTCGACTCTGGGAGGATCAAATTAGCGGCGCGGAGAGATGGCCGAGTGGCTGAAGGCGCGCGCCTCGAAAGCGTGTATACCTTTACGGGTATCGGGGGTTCGAATCCCTCTCTCTCCGCCATTACTTCAGAAACCCGCCAAATACGGGCAAAATTCCAAATAGCCTGCAAACTTCGCTATTCCGCTTCGCTACTCTCGAAAATCCAGCAATCGGGAGTATTAGCGAAAATGAATCGAACAGTGAAGCTGTATTGCAGCGTCAAACGTCCTTCGGGCGACTGGGGCACCAAGCCCGTCCCGGACAAGCAAGTCAAGAACCTCAAAGACCTGCCCGAGGGCGAAGGGAAGTATTACCTTTCCTACTACGAAGGCAAGCATCGCCAGATGCCGCCCGTGGGCCGCTTCGCCGATACAGCCAAGCAAAAGCTCATCCAGAAACGCAAGGAACTGGATGCCCGTGCAACGGGCGTGGAAATTCCCCCCGAGACTGAACCAGAGCCGACCAAGGAGTCAAATCTTGCCTCTGAGGTAGAGAAGTACCTCTCACAAATGATGTCCTTCGTTGGAAACGACGGCTACGGTCGAACCAAGAAATCCGTGAACGCCTACCGCAATCGCTTAAGCTTTTATCTCCGTTTCTGCGCCGAGAAGCGAATCACGGACTTGAGGCTTGGAGATTACGATCATCTGCTGGAATTTGTTGGCTGGCTGCGCAAGCAGACAAAACGAAACGGGCAGGGGATTAGCGACCGCTACGTGTTCAACATTTTTGCCACCCTCGGCACCTTTGCCCTGAGTCTCGACATTACGGTTCCTGCCAAGAAAATCCTGCCTAAGCTGGGCTACAAAAAGAAAGAGATCAAGGCGCACACGGATCGGGAACTGCAATCATTGTGGGCCTCGTGCACACTGGACGAAGAGTTGCTATACAAATTTTTCCTGTGGTCAATGGGACGGGAACAGGAAGTGACACACACTGAAGTTGGCGATCTGAACTTCTTCGACAACACCGTCCACATCTACCCCAAGCCGCACCGCAACTACCGCTTGAAATCGAAGCGCAACCGCAACGGCAACGTGGGTGATCGCTACGTCCCGCTCTGCACAGGACACGGGTTCGGGCCCAAACCTTTCGCAAAAGGCAAGGTCGTTCCGTTGGAGCGAAAATTACGAGCGGAAGGCTGGCTGCCGAATCACCCCGGCACCTACACCATCGTACTCACGTGGTCTCCATGTTCTGGATGGAGAAAAGAAACTCCGACCGGATGGGAGGCTGACTTGAAGCCCTATGCTGTTGTTCACGCGAAAGCTACGATACATATTGTGTCCGAGGCTGGCTCCTCTTCGAAGTAATGTATGACCGCAGGACGAGCAGAATGCCTGCCACGATCAGTGACGCTGGTCGCCGCATTCGGAGTGGTATGCGGAGTGAAATCGGCGCATTCCCAAGCCGCCACAGGAGGGCTTCCTTGAACATTACCGAGACCAATCGGAGCATCGCCGAACAATTCAATGAGGCTTTCAATCGCGGCGACCTCGACGCGGCAGCAAGCTGCTTCGCCGAGGATTGCCAAAATCATGGCAGAAAGGTCGGGCGAGATGGCGTGCGGACGGTGTTGGGGGAGATTAAGACCAACTTTCCAGACGCGAGGCTGACTACGCTGAACTCTGTCGCGGAGGGCGAGTGGGTCGTTGTCCGATGCACCTATAGCGGAACCCACCGGGGTGCGTCACGCTTTCCGGTCGATGGCGGAATGCTCGTTGGCGTGCAGCCCACCGGGCGGACTTTCGAGGTTCAGCATATCCACATGTATCGAGTGCTAGACGGCAAGATCGCTGAGCACTTTGCGAATCGGGACGATGTTGGAATGATGCGGCAGCTTGGTCTGCTTCCGCCGCCTCCGTCTGTTAACTGATTCCGTTGGGGAGGTCGATGAAGTAGCGCCAACTCCCGTCCGATTGGCGACGAGCGACTTCGACACTGGTGCCCGACGTGGACACACTGCCGCCATCGCTAGTGGTTCCGTGGAATCGCCAATCTGCGACAAGCAGCGCGGTGTCGCCTGTTTGGACGACTCTCCGTGTCGTGAGTTGGATCGTCGGCTTCATAGCCACATAGTCAGCGAGGGCTTTACGGATTGCGCCAATGCCTCGTGCAGGCTCGCTACGCGCCATCAAGAGTCCATCAAGTGCGTACAAGGCAACAAGCGCGTCAAGGTCGCCCGAGTTTAGCGCCTGTTCAAAGAGTTTGTGGAGGTCTTGTGGTTCTTCTGCTGATTTCACTCCGCTGCTCCTGTTGTTCCGAGCCATAATCCACCGATGCACCTCCACGACCGCAAAAAGTTTGCTACACCTCCGAGACGAAACTTTTCTCAACGTCGGACGTATTGGTCAAGGAATCCGAAAACATCGCCCTCCCATTCAGGGACAGCCGTGTACACGAAATTGTGCCCGTCATCCGCCGTCCTACCGACCGGAGGATAAATCTTCAGAACGTGCGGCTTGCCGAGCCTCGCCAGTTCGTTAGCCATCGCCTTGCCGGGTGCGGTGGAGTAGTCGTTCACCGCATGAAGCAGCATAATGGGAACGGTTGAGTTCCGCACTGCCGTCAGCATGCTCTCACGAACCTCGGATGAACTCTCCCAAGAACTAGCGGCAGCGGAGAAAGTAACGGCGGCTCGCAAGGTGCCATCACGCTCTGCTGCGAGGAGGGTGTGTTGACCGCCGAACGAGTGCCCTACTACCGCAATGCGGCGGGAATCGACTCCGGGTAGACTTTTCAAAAACGACAAGGCTGCGGTGACATCGTCGAGATGATCCGTCGTCAGTAGAACGAACTGCAAATGCTTACGAGCCTCCTCTCCCTTTGTATCTTTTTCCCGCTGTAACATGTCCTGCATAAAGAATCCTTGGTCGGCGGAAAGTCCCTGTCCTCGCCGGAACAGATACAGGAAAGCGTAGCCATGTTTGATGAAGGTCGGCGCGAGCCTTTCGGCTGCTTCAGTAATCGCGAAGCCGCTAGTATGCAAGGCATCGGTGCTGCCGGAGCCATGAACGAAAAGGACTGCGGGAGACGGAGTCGCTCCGGCAGGTCTCCAGAGGTAGCCTTTAAGGCGCAGATTGCCACTCGGAACCACAACGATCTGCGGAGTGATTGATGGCGGTGATTGGCTAACCGCCACGCACGAAAGCAGCACCGATACGAGCGCCGTCGAAAGTCGTATTATCATCGGTCGTAACAATATCCCATCCGCCCCGGCTTGCGTTGCCCTGTTCCCTGTTGCGCAGTTCTCAGCGGAAATGTCCCGACTGTTCGTATTCCTACGCCGCCTCCGCGCCCACGCTGCAATGTGCGCCCTCTGAATCCACAAACTGCGCCAGCACCCCGGCGAAATCCTGCTTCTTGGGAGGCATGCTGAACAGGACGCCCTTGGCGCTCATGTCTCGGTAAAAAGCCTCGACATCGGCGACCGTGAAACCCAGTTCGATCTTTCCTGCTGGATTCTTGTTGGAAGCCGGATGCAGAGCGAGAGTGGTTTCGCCCGTCACGAACTCGCTCCATCCCGGCGACTCGAACTTCAGTTGGAGACCGACGACATCGCGGTAGAACTTCACCGCCTTTTCCATATCGGCAACGAACTTGATCGCGTACCTCAGATGTGTTCCTTGCATTTGATCCCTCCACTGAACCGCTGAGTGCCAATTATCCCAACAGGTACCGGCGTCAGCAAATCGTCCTTGGCGTAGAATGCTCGCTGACTGCTGTGTCTACTGCTCGTTCACGGAGAATTAAACATGCGTTCCATCGCGTGCTTGTTGGTTGCACTCTGCCTATCTCCCAGCGCCCTCGTGGCCGCTGACCCGAACGGCCAACAACTCAGCACGTCAGAAAAGCAACAGGTCAGCAAACAAGGAACGCAAAATCCAGAAGCCTATGCGTTGTACTTGAAGGGGCGCTCCTACTGGAACAAGCGAACCCTCTCGGACCTTGAGACCGCGGTCTCCTATTTTCATCAAGCCATCGCCAAAGACCCCGGCTACGCGTTGGCGTATGCAGGTCTGGCCTCCGCCTATGCTGTGTCGCCTGACTATGGTGCTAGTCCCAGCGAAGACATCCCGAAGGCGAATGCTGCCGCCCTCAAAGCACTTGAGTTGGACGCGAGCTTGGGCCGTCCCCATGCTGTTCTCGGCTGGATCAAAATGCAGCACGAATGGGATTTTGCCGGAGGGGAAGCTGAGTTCAAGAAGGCCCTCGCACTCGATCCCGACGACGCCACCGCACACGCATGGTACGCGGAAAATATTGGCATGGTTGGCGGCAGGGAGCAGGAAGCCCTTGCTGAAATCAACCGTGCTCACCAACTCGATCCGCAATCGGCGATCATCAGCCATGACCTCGGAAGCAATCTCATCTATGCACGAAAGTACGACGAGGCCATTGCCGTCTGCAAAAACCTGGCAGATGAGAATCCGACATTCGCCTTGGCGCACTCTTGTCTATCCGACGCGTATTGGAGGAAACGCATGTACTCGCAGTCCATCGAAGAACTCAAGGTTGAGAGCCAGCTTTCAGGTGACCGGAATGAATCTGATTACGCCTCTGCCATGAAAAAGGGATTCCGTTCGGGGGGCTGGCAGGGTGCTCTCACAAAAGGCATCGAAGCCCTGCAAGCACAGCGCGAGACTGGGTAATCGATTGCTGAGTCTTATGCCGAATTGGGCGACAGCGATCAGGCCTTCCGGTGGCTCAACACTTCGTATCAGGAGCGCGATACAGAGCTACTGGGCTTGAAAACTGACTCCTCATTCGACTCCATACGTTCCGACCCACGGTTTGCCGACTTGGTGCGGAAGGTGGGGCTGCCGCAGTAGGGAACCTGCTTCTTACGACCTGTGGCTCGATCCGGGCATGACTGACGTGCAGGTGATCTCCGAACTGTTGAAGCCCTACGATGCTCAGCAGATGCGGAGCTATCCCGTGAGCATGCGGATCAGCCGCGTGGCGAACGACGACGCAGAATGCTCCGCGCTGGTGGAACAAGCCCAGATTCAGAATCGGCTCTTCAGTTGTAGAAGCACACTATTGGGGGTCCGGTGCCGGAACGTCCGACTTCACATCGGTGTTATGCTAAGCGACGATCTTCCATTCGCCTCCGTCCTTTTCTATGACCTGTAACAAGCGTGTACGGAGGCGTCCCTTATCATCGGTTGGTTCCGGGAGACAGCTTTTGAAATCCAGTCACCGACGTGAGCACTTCTACAACGGCAACATCAGGTCGGACGAACTTCAGAGAAACAATGTCCTGCTTGAGCGTGCTTCCGTGAAACTGACCCTTGAAGACATATGAAGACATAGTCATGCTTGTCAATGAACGCCTGACGCCCAGTGAAGAATTGTCCTCGGACGTTGGTGAACGTACCATCTTCAGAGAAATGACGTGCGTAGGCGGCGGCATCCCCAGCATTCCAAGCAGTGATCTCTTCCTGAATAATGTTCCGAATAGGGATTTCGTCCGACGAGGGTTCGGGCATGGCAGCGATGGCCGCTGCGAGGGCCAGGGCGAGTAGACGCAGGTAATTCATAGAAACCTCCGATGGGCGAGGATGATTTTAACCCCAGCGGGAGCGTTACTCCTTTATCACTTATCACTTGATGACATTCGGTTCGGACAGCCGCCATTTTCTCTGGTGCTGGCATGGTGAATGTGTCGCCCGGTCGTGAGGACATGGCCCGCAGGCATTGCTCAAATGCAGGCTTGTTAACTGGGAGTTACTGACTACATGTGCCTGTCGGCTTCCATTGCGAAGGCGTACCCCGGGGTTGAGAGGAATCATGGATCACCAAGACCAATGATTTTCGGAGGACTGTACCAGTGACGCTTAGCTCCATTGGAACATTCGGCGGCACCGTCATGGTCCCACCGGGTTTCGCTCTATTCGCACCTGCGGGAGTCTCCAGACACTGCTCACCGACAATCATGTACCAGCCTTCGGGGCCGGGGTGGGTATGGACTCTCGAACGGTCGCCTGGCCGCATCACGGCGTAGGAAAGAACTGCCGTGTACGACTTCGCAGGAGGTAGCTCCAGAGGACCCATGACAGCGACCGGTTGCCCGCCTTTCATCGCGAGGTCGCGTGGTCCGAATTCCGACAGCCACACTCTACCGTCTTCTTCAACGACGATGCCGGTAGTGCTCTTGGCTGCTTCTGCGGCGGCGTGGTTCGCGAACGTCCGAATATGCCAGTACACCTGCGACTGCTCGAACTGCAGGCCCTTTTCCGTAGCGATGTTGAAGCAGCCGAATTCCGGCCTCTTTTGGCCGGGAGGCACATCGTCGCACGACACACCGGTAAGGTGTTCGTGCATTGTGCCCGCCATCTCCTGACCTTTCAGCTCTCCGACCGTGAAAGTAGTCTGTGCCAACCGGGGTAAAGTGAGAATGCCGAGAATGGCCGCCACCACTTGGACGCTGTTCATTTTCGATCCTCCAATCCGCAGGCTGTCTCTTTGACTTCTCACCTCTGACCGCCAGGAACAAATAAGCAAGGATGGCCAATTGTACGCAAGTGCTCCGTCATTATGAAGTTAAAGAAAAACAAAATCATGGCGGGCTCACTGGAAACGTTTTTCACCCCGATCCAGTTTCCATGTGGAATGAAAACCGTCGCTCCCGTTCCTCCGCATTGCTGTCCGCATTGCTGGCATTGACTCTTGCGACGGTGGAGAGCAGACTTACGCTCAAAAACAGCGGGAGGTGTCGTATGAGGCGGAGTGTCGTTGAGATAGCGGTTTCGACGCTGGTTGCGGTTTGCATGTCGCAGGCACAATCAACTCAAGTTGGGTCGACGCCTGCTCCGGAGGCCGGCGCAAAGCCGCTCATACTGGAGAAGAATGAGGGCGAGCAGCGTTTGTGGCGTCCCGAACCCGGCGAGGTTGACCCTGGAGGGTTCATCCTCAAGGTCACTCCGAAAAGCAATGGCTCTCAGCATCTGGTGCTGCTGACCGAAGACATGGCTCCAGGAGCTGCCATACCAACCCATAAACATCTGGAACAGGACGAAATTGTGTTGATCGAGAAAGGAACCATTTACGCTCACGTGGGAGATCAGCAACGCGATCTGCATGCGGGAGGGATTGTCTTCATTCCGGCGCATACCTGGGTGAGCCTGAAGAACACCGGCACAGAGACAGCCAGCATAGTGGGGATATTCTCAGCGCCGGGTTTCGAGGATCATTTGCGCTGCGAATCGGTGCCGGCAGGCGAAACACCGAAGACCATTTCCCAGGCAGAAGAGAACGTGTGCGATCACCTGGGGCATGCGGTTTACAGAGATCGGGAAGAAAAAGACCCTGATTCCGGCACGACGCCCGAGCCTAGCGCAAAGCCACTACTGTTGGAGAAAGATGAAGGTGAGCAGCGGACGTGGCGGCCCGAGGCCGGCGAAGCTGCCTCTAACGGATTGATCATCCCGGGGGGATCATTCATCAAGGTCAGCCCGCAAAACAATGGTTCTCAGCATCTGGTACTGATGACCGGAAGTATGGCTCCGGGAGATGCAATACCAACGCACAAGCATCTTGGGCAGGATGAAATTCTGCTGATCGAGGAAGGAACCGTTCGCGTTCATCTGGGGGATCAGGACCGCGATGTCCATGCGGGAGGGATGGTGTTCATTCCGGCGTACACATGGGTGGGTGTGAAGAACACCGGCAGCGAGACCGAGAGAGGCGTGGCCATATTTTCAGCACCCGGGTTTGAGGATCATGTGCGGTGCGAATCGGTGCCGGTGAGCGAAAAACCCACAACCATGACCCCAGCGGAAGAGAACGAGTGCGCTCACGTGGGGCATGTGGTTTACAAGAACTGAGGAGAAGAAGACCCGAAGAAGTGAAGGCTCAAGCGACTCTCGCAAGGCAGGTTGTTGATGGCGTGCCCGTCACGCCTCGTATCAGAGTGGCTCGATTGACCTTGCCGCATAGCCCACCTAACATGTCTAGCCAGTGTCCGCGCCCTCCCAACCCGTGGGTCAGACGGTCTCCCATTACCGCATCTTCAGCAGGATCGGCGGCGGGGGCATGGGCGTGGTCTACGAGGCGGAAGACCGCAAGCTCGGCCGCCACGTCGCCCTGAAGTTCCTTCCAGAAGAACTTGCCCACGACGCGCAAGCCCTTAGCCGTTTCCAGCGGGAGGCCAAGGCTGCGTCCTCGCTCAACCACCCAAATATTTGCACTATTTACGAAATCGACGAGTCCGATGGGCGAACCTTCATCGCCATGGAACTGCTGGAGGGGCAGACGCTCCGGCACCGCATCGCTGGCAAGCCGCTGGAGATCGAAACGGTGCTCGATCTGGGCATCCAGATCGCCGATGCTCTCGACGCCGCACACTCGAAGGGCATCGTCCATCGGGACATAAAGCCCGCGAACATCTTCGTCACGAATCGAGGGCAGGCGAAGATTCTTGATTTCGGTCTCGCAAAAGTCACTCTAAAGCCGGAGAGCATTGCCCTGAGCGCCCCGACTATCGAGTCCGAGGAACATCTGACGAGCCCCGGCAGTGCGCTGGGAACGGTCGCATACATGTCTCCTGAGCAAGTTCGAGGGAAGGAACTCGATGCCCGAACTGACCTGTTCTCGTTCGGAGCGGTGCTGTACGAGATGTGTACGGGCACCCTGCCATTTCGAGGCGACACTACCGCGTTGATCTTCGAATCCATATTGAATCGAGCGCCCGTAGCTCCTGTGCGGCTGAATCCCGACGTGCCGCCCAAACTGGAAGAGATCATCAGCAAGGCGCTGGAGAAAGATCGCGACATTCGCTGCCAGTCCGCCGCCGAGTTGAGGGCCGACCTGAAGCGACTGAAGCGGGATACGGAGAGCGGGAAGAGCGCAGCTACGGTCGCAGAAGCGGGAACTCGGATACATTCGCTCCGAAGGCTATGGGGAGTAGTCGCAGGCGCGGCGGCAGTCCTAATTGTTGGTGCTGCGTTTCTGGCATGGTGCTTCCTGCACTCCCGCACTTCCGATGCAACACCGATCCATTCGATAGCCGTGCTGCCGTTTGCGAATGCGAGCAAAGACCCCGAAATGGACTACCTCGGGGAAGGTATCTCCGAGGAGATCACCAATTCTCTTTCTCGGCTTCCGAATCTCCAAGTGATGGCTCGGAGCACCGTGTCTCATTACAAATCGCGGCAAGACGATCCGCAAGGGGTCGGGCACGATCTGCATGTCGATGCCGTGCTGACCGGGCGCGTGGTGGAGCATGGCAGTGAACTCAATGTCGAAACCGAGTTGGTCAACGTCGCAACAGGAGCACAACTCTGGGGCGAACGATACACACGCAGCGCCAACGATGCCTCGCTGCTGCAAGCCGCTATAACCCGTGACCTTGCCAGCCAACTACGACCGCAGCTAAGCGGAACCGAACAGGAAAGCCTCGCAAAAGTCGGCACGAAGGATGCCGAGGCCTATCAGTTTTACCTGAAGGGGCGGTACCGCTTCGAAAAGTATACGGAGGAAGATTTGAAGGCAGCAGCCGAGTTTTTCGATAAGGCGATTGCCCGAGACCCGAATTATGCCGCAGCGTATGCTGGGCTGGCAGATGTCTACGCCAATCAGGCGTACCAAGGCTTCTCTGGCCCCGAGACCTACGACAAGGCGCGAACCATGGCACGACGGGCATTAGAGCTTGATCCGCAGAATTCCGAGGCTCACATCTCGCTGGCAACAGTTGACATGTTGTTTTTCAGGAATTTCACGGAAGCGGAAGCGGAGATTCGCAAGGGTCTGGCACTTGACCCCAGTTCTCCTTATGCCCACCAAGTCTACTGTTGGTTCAATGATGAAATGGGCAGAGCTCAAGAAGCTATCACTGAGTGTCGCAAAGCCGTGGAGCTTGACCCGCTCTCGTTGTTTTATAACTCCATGCTCGGGTCCGCCTATTACTACCAACGCGATTACAACCACGCCATCGAGCAGGCGAACAAAACACTGGAAATCGACCCGAACTATCCTCAGGCCGTGGGATACCTTGGACTTGTCTACGAGCAAATGGGGAACTACAAACAGGCGATGGAGCAATGGATCAAAGTCGAGCAGTTACAGGGCCATGAAGCGCGTGCTCAGGAACTGAGGGAGGTTTTCGAGAAATCTGGGTACAAGGGAGTCCTGAGAAAATATGCCAAGGATAACGAAGCAGGCTACCCCTATGGTGCGGCCTGTGATTACGCTATGCTGGGCGAGAAGGATGCCGCGTTCGCGGCTTTGGAGCAGGCCACTGCTGTGGGGAACCATCTCGACACCTTCAAACTTGACCCGGCGCTCGATAATATCCGCTCCGATCCACGTTACGCCGACTTGCTGCGCCGGATGGGGTTGCCGCAGTAAGGGAGTGGTCAAAAGGTATACTGGCTGACCACCCGAAAAGTAAAAAGCCCGCGTTGACAGCAAAAGATTTGCGGCTCTCGCGGCGAAGCCCTTTTTGACCACCAACTTCCAAGTCCAAGAAAACAATGCGTGCGGACAGTTCTTGGAGTTTTCCTCTGCTCATTGACCCTGCGCCGTTGGAGTCCTATGATTTCCGCCAATGGCCACACCGTCCCAACCCGTGGGGCAAGTGCTAGGGCATTACCGCATTCTTGAGCAAATCGGTGCGGGTGGGATGGGAGTCGTGTATCGCGCTCACGATCAGCGGCTGGATCGCGACGTTGCTCTGAAAGTGTTACCTCGAAATTCTCTCGCCGATGAAAGTTCGCGTAAGCGATTCCGCAAGGAAGCCCTGACTCTCTCCAAACTCAACCACGCCAACATTGCCCAAGTCTACGATTTCGACACGCAAGACGGGATCGACTTCTTGGTAATGGAATACGTTGTTGGAGTCACACTTGCAGGAAAGCTGGCGAACCAGCCGCTACCCGAAAAGCAAGTGCTGGCCCTCGGCGAGCAGATCGCGAAGACCTTGGAGGAGGCCCACGAGCATGGGGTTGTACATCGTGACCTGAAACCGGGAAACATCATGGTCACGCCGAAGGAGCAGGTAAAGCTGCTCGACTTCGGGTTGGCGAAGTTGCTCCGAGTCGCTGATGTGGACGTGACAGCCAGCCTCACGGACACTGGTGATACGGTTGGAACTCTGCCTTACATGGCTCCAGAGCAGTTGAGGGGCAAGCCAGCGGACTTTCGAACCGACATTTATGCGCTGGGCACGGTGCTCTATGAGATGATCACGAGCAGGAGACCGTTCGAGGCGAAGCTTTCGACGACGCTGACAGACGAAATACTTCACAAAGCGCCTTCCCCGCCCGGAAGCTTGAACCCTGCGCTATCACCCAAGCTGGAAGACATCATCCTGAAGTGTCTGGAGAAGGAGCCAGAGAACCGTTATCAGTCTGCCAAGGAGTTGGCGGTTGACCTACGGCGGCTTGCGAATCCCACCGCTACCGCTCCCGTGCCCGTACGAGCGAAGCGAAGCCGGGTTCTGCTCGTCGCGGTTTCAGTAGGAGCGGTCATAGCTGTGCTCTTGGGTCTGAATATTGGCTGGCTGCGCCAACACTTGCTCGGTCAACCCAGTGCCGGAAGCATCCGCTCTCTGGCTGTATTACCGTTCGAAAACCTGTCGCACGATCCTCAGCAGGAATATTTCGCAGACGGTATGTCCGATGCGCTGACTACCGAAATAGCGCAAATCGGGGAACTGCGAGTGATCTCCCGAACCTCGGCAATGCAGTACAAGGATGCCAAAAAGCCCCTGCCCCAGATTGCTCGCGAATTGAACGTGGACGCCATCATGGAAGGCTCGGTATTACGTTTGGGAAACAAAGTGCGTGTGACGGCACAACTGATCCAAGCTTCTCCTGAACAGCATCTTTGGGCTAAAAGCTACGAATCTGATCTGCCAGATGTCCTGAGTCTGCAAAGCCAAGTCGCTCGATGCGTGGCCGACCAGATTCGCATCAAGCTGACAAGCGAGGAAGAAGCACGGCTGCAAAAACCTCCGCATCCCGTCGATCCAGAGGCGCAAGACGCCTATCTGCGAGGTCGATTTTATTGGAACAACGGCGAGGCGAAAGACTTGACCAAGGCGAGAGATTATTTCCAGCAAGCCATAGAAAAAGACCCCATGTACGCCCTCCCCTACGCAGGACTCGCCGATTACTACAGCGTCCTTCCGTTCTATACCAGCGCACTTCCCGACGAAGTTTTCCCAAAAGCCAAAGCTGCGATCTCCAAGGCTCTGGAGCTTGACGACTCGCTGGCAGAAGCACATGCGTCCCTCGTTTATATTCTGACGTACTATGAATGGAACTGGGCTGAGGCGGAACGCGAATTTCAGCGTTCCTTGACGCTCAACCCGAATGACGCAACCGTACACCATCGCTACAGTCGTTATCTTTCGAGCTTGGGGCGCATCGACGAAGCCCTCAACGAAATCAGGAAAGCACAGGAACTCGACCCGCTGTCGCCCGTGATTAGGGCAAACGTGGGAGTCATCTACTACTTCGGGCGACAGTATGACTTGGCAATCGCCCAATTACGCAAAGTATTGGAAGAACATCCAAACTTTTCCGTCGCGCACTGGGGGCTGGGGCTTGTATACGAGCAGAAAGGGGTGCTCGCGGAAGCCATTACCGAACTGGAAAAGGCTGACTCCCTCGGAAAGCACGGCAGCACGAACACGATTGCTTCACTGGGGCACGCCTACGCGATAGCGGGGCAGAAATCGAAGGCACAGCAGATTCTTTCGGAAATAGAAGTTCGCTCGAAGAAGGAACCGATTTCAAGCTACCAGTTTGCACTCGTCTTTGCCGGGCTAGGGGAGAAGGATCAAGCATTCTCCGCGCTGGAGAAGGCTTTTCGGGAAAAGTCGACCTTGCTGACTTATGTGAACATGGATGCGAGGTTTGATCCCCTTCGGCACGATCCGCGCTTCACCGACCTGCTGCACCGAATGGGACTACCGCAGTAATTCCTAAAATCAGATGATCGGCCAAACCATCTCGCACTACCGCATCGTCGAGAAACTCGGCGGCGGCGGGATGGGTGTGGTCTACAAGGCTGAGGATGTCAAACTCAGTCGCTTTGTGGCTCTCAAGTTCCTCCCCGACGACGTAGCCAAAGACCCGCAGGCACTCAGCCGCTTCCAGCGCGAAGCCAAGGCAGCCTCTGCGCTGAATCATCCCAATATTTGCACCATCCACGAAATTGACGACCAGCACGGCGAAGCGTTCATCGCGATGGAGTTTCTGGATGGCATGACGCTGAAGCACCGGATCGCGGGGCGACCGATGGAAACCGAATTGATTCTATCGCTGGCTATCGAGATCGCCGACGCGCTCGACGCCGCACACTCCGCTGGCATCGTTCACCGCGACATCAAGCCTGCAAACATCTTTGTCACCAAGCGCGGACATGCCAAGGTTCTGGATTTCGGGCTGGCGAAGATCACAGTGAAGCTGGAAAACGTTGCCATGAGCGCCCCGACTGTAGACACGGAGGAACATCTGACCAGCCCAGGGCAAGCCCTTGGCACGATCGCGTATATGTCGCCGGAGCAAGTCCGCGCCAAGGAACTGGACGCCCGTACCGACCTGTTCTCCTTCGGGGCAGTTCTGTACGAGATGGCGACTGGCGCGTTGCCGTTCCGTAGGGAAAGCACGGGAGTCATCTTCAAAGCCATTCTGGACGCGGCACCCACGCCAGTGGTGCGGCTGAATCCCGGCGTGCCCCCGAAACTCGAAGACATCATCAACCGGGCGCTGGAGAAAGATCGAGAACTCCGTTATCAGCACGCCTCCGAAATGCGTTCCGAGTTACTGCGGTTGAAGCGGGACTCCGAGAGCGGACACCGTTCTGCGGCAAGCTCGAAGCGCGACACTGAAACCGGCAATGCGATCCCGGCGGTGGCGGCCAAGAAACCGACTGGTCCCTTTCTTCGTCGTGCCTACAAGCGGCAGATTATGCCATGGGGAATTGCGGCACTCGCGGTAATTTTGGCTGCCGTGTTTGGGTTCCGCAAGGCCCCACGGAGCCCAGTGGTTCAGGCGCAGCACTTCAGCATTGCCCTGCCCTTCGATACGCGGGATCTGGCGATGTCGCCAGACGGGCAAATACTGGCACTGGTCGCGCCCTCGCCTGAGGCGCACGGGAATCTACTGTGGGTGCAGGGTGTTGGGTCTATCCCTGCGCAGGCCCTTGCAGGGACGGAAGGGGCCTCGTATCCGTTCTGGTCGCCGGATAGCCGCTCTATTGGGTTTTTTGCCGACAGCAAACTGAAGCGAGTACCAGCCCAGGGCGGAGCAGTGCAGGTGATAGCCGATGCGCCTAATGGGCGCGGAGGCACGTGGAGTCCGGACGGGGTGATCCTGTTTGCACCCGATGCTGTTGGTGAACTTTATCGTGTGTCGGCGGCGGGTGGGGAGCTGACGCAGGCCACCTGGGGGTCCCCAGGTACTGGAAATCCTCGTTGGCCGGTGTTTTTGCCCGATGGCAAGCATTTTCTCTATTCGTGGATAGACTTCGGCCAAAATCGCGAAAGTGATGTTAACGCGATCTATGTTGGCACATTAGGCTCTGACAAAAAGAAACGGCTAGTCACCTCCAGCTCTAATGCCGCTTACCTACCTTCCGGGTACATCGTTTTCCTTCGCGGCAATACCTTAATGGCCCAGGCATTCGCCCTTGATCGTTTGGAGGTGCACGGGGAGGCGGTCGCGCTAGAGAATGGTTTGCGCTATCTGACGACGGTGGCGCGTGGCATTTTTTCTCTGTCGAATGACGGAAAACTAGTGTTTCAGACCGGCGCAGCCTCGAACGCCTCACAACTTGTTTGGTTCGATCGTCAGGGCAAAACAGTGGGTGTCGCGGGCCCTCCGGCTAACTACGGGAACCCGCGCATCTCACCGGATGGGAAAAAGGTGGCGGTTGATATTACCGATCCGGACTCATTCAACTCGGACATCTGGCTCCTCGATTTGGTGCGTGGCCTAAGTTCACGTTTCACCTTCGACCCGGCGCAGGATGAAGGTCCGTTGTGGTCTCCTAACGGCAAACAAATTATCTGGTTTTCTGACCGGAACGGAGAAAAAGGGAAACCACTCTTCGAGAAGGCAGCGGGTAATTCTGGCAGAGATCAACCGATCCAGGGGGCCGACGACTTTGCCGTAATCTCCGGCACCGGCGTTGCCGCTGCCTTTTTGGGCACCGACGATTGGTCGCACGATGGACAGTACATCCTGTATTCGGTTTCGAGCCAGGCTACCGGTTCCGATCTGTGGGTTCTGCCGCTAGCGGACGGGACCAAGGCACAGCCTTTCCTGCAAACCCGTTCCGCCGAGGTTCAGGGGCAGTTTTCACCCGACGGGCACTGGGTTGCGTACTGCTCGAACGAATCCGGAAGGTGGGAAGTTTACGTGACGCCTTTCCCAGGGCCAGGCGGGAAATTCCAAATATCAACCGGCGGCGGTCAGCAGCCCCGCTGGAGACGTGACGGAAAGGAACTGTTTTTCCTGTCGCCAGACCGCAAGTTGATGGTTGTGCCGATCCAGCATGAAGAGACATTTGTGGCAGGGTCTCCCCAGGCGCTGTTCCAAACCCGTGCTCGTGAGCCTGTTTCCAGTGAGGAGTTTTTCACATACGACGTATCCGCGGACGGGCAGCGATTCCTTATTAACTCAGACCTGCCAGAGAAAAACCCGCCGCCGGTGGATATTGTTCTGAACTGGACGGCAGAATTGAAGAAGTGACGCTCGCAGCCTCGGCGTCCTCTTGCCGGCTGGGTCAATGAGTGCAATCGCGGATTTTTCGCCAACAATCCTTTGCGGACACTGCCAACTCTGCGGCTTTCATTGACTTGCCCGTATCACGGACGTAGGATTCTGCTCCAGTGATCGGCCAAACCATCTCGCACTACCGCATCGTCGAGAAGCTGGGCGGCGGCGGGATGGGCGTGGTCTACAAGGCCGAGGATGTCCGCCTCGGCCGGTTTGTAGCCCTCAAGTTTCTTCCCGATAGCGTTGCTCATGATCCTGCGGCGCTGGAGCGCTTTCGCCGCGAAGCTCGGGCCGCGTCGGCCCTGAATCATCCCAACATCTGTACGATTTACGACATCGGCGAACAAGATGGCCGCGCTTTCATGGTCATGGAGTTCCTCGATGGCGTGACGCTCAACCACCTGATCGCGGGTCGTCCCGTCCCATCGGAGCAGCTTCTTCCCATTGCCATTGACATCGCCGACGCGCTCGATGCGGCGCACGGCGCAGGCATCGTGCATCGCGACATCAAACCGGCAAATATCTTCGTCACGCGGCGTGGTCACGCCAAGATACTCGACTTCGGTCTGGCGAAAGTAAGCGGCAAGGCCGCAGAATCCAGCAGCGATGCCGAAACCATCGCAGATTCGGATGCCCTGCAGTTGACCAGCCCGGGAGCGATGCTGGGCACAGTCGCCTATATGTCTCCCGAGCAAGTTCGGGCGAAAGAGTTGGATGCGCGGAGCGATCTGTTTTCCTTCGGCGCGGTGCTGTATGAGATAGCGACCGGGAAGATGCCATTCGAAGGCGCAAGCTCTGGAGAAATCTGCGGAGCGATCCTGCACCAGAAGCCCCGCCCGCCGTCGCAGCTCAATCCGCAACTTCCGGGGCAAGTCGAAGCGATTATCGATAAGGCTCTGGAGAAAGACCTCAACCTGCGCTACCAGCACGCTTCGGACATTCGTACGGATTTGCAGAGGTTGAAGCGGGACACGGAGAGCGGACACAGTTCCGCGGCAAGCTCGGGCACGCTGGCCGTGGCAGAAGCTCCTGCAGTTCGGGTTGCGAAGCACTGGAAGGTTGCGGTTCCCGTCCTGCTGATCGCCTTGCTCGCAGCGGGGGGGCTTTACTATCAGTCGCATCAGCACAGCAAGCGCCTGACCGAGAAGGACAGCATCGTTCTCGCGGATTTTGCCAACAGCACCGGAGACACGATATTCGACGACACGCTGAAGACGGGGCTCAGCGTTTCCCTGCGGCAATCGCCTTTCCTCAATGTCGTCTCTGACAGCGAAGTCACGAAGACCTTGCAATTGATGACCCGCCCCGCCAGCACGAAACTTACACCCGATATAGCCCGCGATCTTTGCCAGCGGGCGGGCAGCAAGGCTTACATTGCGGGCGCGATTGCCAGTCTGGGCAGCGAATACGTGCTCGGGTTGAAGGCAGTGAATTGCCAGAGTGGCGACACGCTTGCACAGGAGCAGACCACGGCGGCAGCTAAAGAGAAGGTACTGGATGCGCTGGGTGACGCAGCATCCAAGCTGCGTGCTGAGTTGGGCGAATCGCTGGCTACGGTGCAGAAGTTTGACGTTCCTCTGGCACAGGCCACCACGTCTTCGCTGGAAGCTCTGAAAGCATACACCCTTGGCAGGAAAGCTGGTGGCGAGAAAGGTGCTGCTGCAGCCGTGCCTTACGATCAGCGCGCCATCCAGCTTGATCCGAACTCTGCCATGGGCTATGAGGCAGTGGGTTACGACTACTACAGTCTGGGCGAACTGGGACGGGCCAGCGATTACTTCACCAAGGCATTTGAGTTACGGGAACATGCCAGCGAGCGGGAAAAGCTGGAGATCACCGCCCAGTACTATCAGGTCGTAACCGGGGAACTGGAGAAAGCGGCACAAAAGTTTCACGACTGGATTGAGAGCTACCCACGGGACTTCCGGGCACATTTCGATCTGTGCGTCGTGTACGCCTCACAGGGGCAGTACGAGAAGAGCACGGAGGCGTGCCGCGAAGGCCTCCGCCTCGCCCCGGATGATGTCGGCCCGTACGAAAACATTGCCGACAGCCTGCTCGCCTTGCAGCGCTTCGGCGAAGCACGGCAAATCATCCAGCAAGCGCAGGTGCGAAAGCTGGATGATTTCATAGCCCGTAACGCCCTCTATGCTCTGGCTTTTCTCGCGTCGGATTCCCCGGCGATGGCGGAACAGCAGCAGTGGTTTGCGGGCCAGCCCGACCTTGAGCACTTCGGGCTTTCGCTCGCCTCCGACACTGAGGCGTACGCAGGTCATCTGGGCAAGGCTCGGGAACTCACAAAGCGGTCTGTAGACTCCGCCATCCGCGCTGACAACAAAGAGAATGGAGCGCTCTGGCGGGCGATTGCCGCGCAGCGGGAAGCCGCTTTCGGCAATCCAGCGGAAGCGAAGCAGCAGGCAGTGGAAGGCTTGAAACTTTATCCCGCCAGTCAGGGCGTTGAAGTGGAAGCGGCTTTGGCGTTGGCGATGGCGGGCGATATGGTACGAGCCGAATCCTTGGCGCAAGACCTCAACAAACGATTCCCGCTCGACACCCAGATGCAGTCTCTTTGGCTGCCGGCGATTCGGGCGCAATCGGCGCTCAATCGCAAGGATGCACCCGCTGCGATCAATATCTTACAATCCTCTCTGCCACCGATTGAGTACGGCACCATATTGTTTGGCACCAATCTTTCCTGCCTGTATCCCACCTACATTCGGGGGCAGGCATATCTGGCAGCCGGACAGGGCAACGCCGCCACCACCGAGTTCCAGAAGATTCTCGACCACAGCGGCATCGTCTGGAACTGCTGGACGGGAGCGTTGGCGCATCTTGGCGTGGCTCGCGCCAATGCCTTGCAGGCGAGAACTTCGCAGGGAGCGGATGCCGACGCCGCCCGCGTCCGGGCGCTCGCCGCCTACAAAGACTTCCTTACTCTCTGGAAAGACGCCGACCCCGACATCCCCATCTACAAGCAAGCCAAAGCCGAGTACGCGAAGCTGCAATGAAACTCTTTGGAATAGCTTTCTTGCGGTCGAGGATGAATCGGTTCGCCCCTCGTTGACTCGGCTTCCTCACATCCTTAATATTGCACCCTGAGTTCCAGACTATTGCAGTCTGAGTCCCGCGCCCACTCATGATCGGCCAAACCATCTCGCACTACCGCGTCATCGAGAAGCTGGGCGGAGGTGGCATGGGTGTCGTCTACAAGGCTGAGGATGTCAAACTCGGTCGCTTCGTGGCTCTCAAGTTCCTGCCCGACGACGTAGCCAAAGACCCGCAAGCACTCGCCCGTTTTCAGCGCGAAGCCAAGGCTGCCTCCGCGTTGAATCATCCGAACATCTGCACCATCCACGAAATCGACGACCAGCACGGCGAAGCGTTCATCGCCATGGAGTTCCTCGATGGGCTGACGCTGAAGCACCGCATCGCTGGGCGACCGATGGAAACCGAGTTGATTCTGTCCCTCGCCATCGAGATCGCTGACGCGCTCGACGCTGCGCACTCCGAAGGCATCGTCCACCGCGACATCAAGCCTGCGAACATTTTCATAACCAAGCGTGGGCACGCGAAGATTCTCGACTTTGGATTAGCTAAGGTTTCGGTTCCAGTGGGCCGCAGCGTGGACGCTGCGCAATCGACAGTGACACTGGAAGAACACTTGACTAGTCCCGGCACAGCAGTGGGAACCGTGGCTTATATGTCGCCGGAGCAGGCGCGAGCCAAAGAGTTGGACTCACGAACCGATCTATTCTCGTTTGGAGCGGTGGTTTATGAAATGACGACAGGGCAGTTGCCGTTCAACGGAGAGAGTACGGCGGTGATCTTTGATGCGATCCTGAACCGGGCACCAGTTCCGCTCTCGCAATTAAATTCCGAAGCACCCAATGAATTAGAGCGAATCGTCAATAAGTGCTTAGAGAAAGATCGCGATCTGCGCTACCAACATGCTTCAGACGTTCGTACCGACCTGCAAAGGCTCAAGCGGGACACAGACCCGGGGCGAGTATCAACACGCATTCCCGCGAGTGCGCCAGCCGCACGGGCTCGCTGGCAGAGCTGGGTCATCGCGGCAGTTGTGTTCGCCACCGTTGCCGCTGTTAGCATTGGAACGTATAGGTATCGTTTGCGTTCGATCTTGCTTCCCAGTGGTCGCGCCCCATTATTTGTGGCTGAGTTTACGAATGCGACCAGCGATCCCGTTTTCGATGGTGTCTTGCGAGATGTTACCAAGACAGAATTGGATCGCTCGCCCGTTGTCGCGGTCGTGGACGATGACCGCATATCCCAGCTACTGCGCTCGATGGGACAATCTGCTGATGCTCGTTTCAGTGCTGAGCTTGCGCAGCAGGTGTGCGAGCGCGGGAAAGGAAAATTGCTCGCCGAGGGTGCGATCCAACCGCAAGGCAATGGCTACTCGATTGAGCTAACAACTGTGGAATGCGCAAACGGGCAGGTTCGATCCCGCGAACAGGCGGAATCAAAGAATATGGATGACGTGTTGCCGACTGTCAGCAAACTGGCAGCGGCCACCCGCCTTCGACTCTCCGGAGCCGCCGGAAACGCCAGCTTAGATCCGGCACCTCTTCCGACGTCGTCTTTGCAAGCCTATAAGAGCTTCGTTATCGGCGAGAAACTTATCAGCAGTCAGCCGATTCAGAGTGCGATCATGTTGCGCCGAGCGACACAACTCGATCCGAGCTTCGCGGATGCATGGGCATACCTTTCGATGGCTGACAGTTGGGTAGGGGAATGGCAACACGAAATCCCGGACCTTAGCCGCGCGTTCGAGCTAAGAGACAGAGCATCGCCAGCCTTTAAATCGTATATCGAGGGCGCGTACTACCGCGAAGTAACAGGGGAGACGTACAAGGCAATCGATGCATTTCGCTCATGGGAGAGTCTCGATCCCAATCAGTTTCCGCCGCATAACCTGCTGGGAATAATTTACTCCGAGCTGGGCTTGTACGCTAAGTCGGTCGATGAGTTCCGTTCTGCGCTCGCTGTTGGTTCCACATCGGATTTTCCTTATGCTTCCCTAGCGCGGACACTGGAGGCAGCGGGCCAGTACGACGAAGCGGAAGCAGTGCTGCGCCGTGCTCAAAACGCGAAGCTGGAAGGTCCCTCGCTGCACCAAGCGCATTATA
>CAVQNY010000029.1:0-30913 GCA_963714225.1 uncultured Acidobacteriaceae bacterium
TGGCGCCGAAGGATAGATTGCGCTTGCCTAACTAAGGATTCGCATTTTCCCACCTAATTCTGGAATCAGCCTGGAGCTCACAATGACTGGTGAAACCGCACGTGCAATTTCTACCCATCCCGAAGTGCTCAAGAGGCTCGCGAAGTACCTGGCGCAGCAATGTTTTCGCAATACCATGCTCGAGGATCTGCATGCCGGGATTACTCCGAACTCGCAGATTGGGGACTACACAGACGTGATCGTCCGTTCGCCCTACGGGGAGATTCCCTGGCCCAACCTTTCGCGGCTGAGCGACGAGGAAATGAAAGCGCTGATGATCGATGTGGTGAACAAGACGTACCACGCACTGATCGTCCTGTTCGATGACCGGCTCGGCGGCGAACTGATCAAGATCTTAGCCGAGCGAGATTTCTTGCCTCGTTGGAACGAGCCGACCTTGACCACGACGGGCTGAGGCCGGCTGGACTTCTCACGGTGCGAATCGGCGGAAGGCTCAACGGTCAAGCAGCTAAAGAAGAAGTGTCGGCAATGTGGCGGGGAGGCTGGATGCCAGAAAGTATTTCGGCGTTCCCGCGGGGAGAGAGGTGTTTCACTTGACATCCCTCCAACTCTCTCTCCAAGAACTTGGCCAACAACTCCTGTCGAATCAACAACCCGGTGTTGCCAAGTTCTTGGCACTAGTGACTCCGCCGCTGGCGCATCCCATGGACGATTTTTGTCCTTCTGGCCGTGAACGGATGCGTGGCACGTGGAGCATTGCGTTATCAGGTTTTGTGACGGCAGCGTTCCCGAATCGAGCGCCTGTATGAAAGGAACCGAGATCCATCCCGTTCGCCAGCATCATGGTGTGATGTTCGTGGACAGCGACGTGAAGAAGCGATTAAAACTGGAGCTCATGCGCGATGGTTCGCTGTAAACTCGTGAACTGTAGACAAACCTTGTGCCGCGCTGGACGGCCCCACGAAGCGCCAAGTTGATGAGACCAAACTCCCAAAGTCGGTCATCGCATTTGGTGATAACATGCCTGCGCGAAAGGAGTCGCACACCGTGTCTCAAGAATTTCGCCCTCTCCCCATCGCGGTCATCTTTTTTCTTCTGCTTTGCCCCCTCACCAGCGTCGGTCAGGAAAATGCTAATCGGCTGGAGCCCTTGGATGTTTTCTCGGTTCAGGTGGCTGCCGATCCGCAAATCTCACCCGACGGCAAACGCATCGTCTACGTCCGCCAGTCTGCGGTCGTCGCTTCCGATCGCCGTGTCTCCAACCTCTGGATCGTCAATTTCGATGGCTCCGAGCATCGTCCCCTCACCACCGGCACTTATAGCGACTCTTCCCCGCGCTGGTCACCCGATGGCACTCGTCTCGCCTTCATTTCTGACCGCGATGGAAAGTCTCAACTCTATGTTCGCTGGACGGATTCCGGCCAGACGGCCAAACTCACAGATGTCGAAAATGCTCCTGCCGGCATTTCCTGGTCTCCTGACGGAAGCCAGCTCGCTTTCACCTCGCTCGTCTCCTCCACTCCTCCAAAAATCGCCACGCTTCCCGCTGCACCCGAAGGCGCCAAGTGGGCCGACGCACCCAAGGTTTATGAAGATCTCATCTACCGATTCAACGGCCCTGGATACCTGAAACCCGGCTATTCGCAAATCTTCGTCGTAGCCGCAGACGGCGGTGCGCCGCGTCAACTGACTACCGGCAATTTCCCCCATGGCCCTGGTGTCGGCGATTTTGGTGGCTCCTATGCCTCCTGGGCTCCCGCTGGAAAGGCGCTCATCTTTTCCATGAACGGCACCGCAAACTACGAATACGAACCTCTTCACACCGAACTCTTCGAAATCCGTGTGGCTGACGGTTCCCTCACACAACTCACGCATCGCAACGGTCCCAACCAGTCGCCGGATGTTTCCCCAGACGGTAAACTCATCGCCTACACCGGCTTCGATGACCGTTACCAAGGCCATCAGACCACGTACCTGTATGTTGCCAACCGCGATGGCAGCAATCCCCACCCGGTCACCTCCAAACTCGATCGCGACGTGTCCGATCCCCGCTGGGCCGCCGACGGCAAAGGCATCTTCTTCGCTTATACCGATCAGGGCGACACTAAGCTCGCCTACTTACCCTTGGACGGTTCGTCCAAGGTTCTCGCCGATCATCTCAACGCGGGCGGTAATTTCAGCATCGCCAAGAACGGCTCCTTCTCCATCCAGTACGACACTCCCTCAGACGCCGGCGACGTTGCGGTCGCTTCTCTCACAAATCCCAAACTCAATGTCCTCACTTCTCTCAATCGCGAACTCTTCGCCGGCAAGAAACTCGGCGCAGTCGAAGAACTCTGGTACGACTCTTCCTTCGATAAACGTAAAATCGAAGGCTGGATCATCAAGCCGCCTGATTTTGATCCCACCAAGAAATATCCCCTGATTCTGCAAATTCACGGCGGCCCCTTCTCGAACTACGGTGATCGGTTCGACCTCAACGCGCAAATCTGGGCCGCCAAAGGTTACGTCATCCTCTACACCAACCCGCGGGGCAGCACCAGTTACGGCGAAGAGTTCGCGAATCTCATCCACCACGCCTATCCCGGCAATGATTTCCAAGACCTCGACTCCGGCGTCGACTCGATTCTCGCCAAGGTTTACATCGATAAGGACAACCTCTTCGTCACCGGCGGCTCGGGCGGCGGTGTTCTCACCTGCTGGATGATCGATCACACCGATCGTTTCCGCGCCGCCGCCAGTCTCTATCCCGTCATCAACTGGTATAGCTGGGTCCTGACCTCCGACCTGCCATCTTTCGGCGCACAATACTGGTTCTCTGGCAATCCCTGGGATTACACCGACGACTACATGAAGCGCTCGGTAATTTCTCTGGTGAAAAATGTGAAGACGCCCACTTTGCTGATGACCGGCGAGGAAGACTTTCGCACTCCTATATCCGAAGCCGAGCAATACTACGCGGCCCTCAAACTCCTGAAAGTGGAGTCCGCTCTCGTGCGCTTCCCTGGCGAGCCGCACGGCCTCAGCCGCCACCCGAGCCACCAAGTCGCCAAGGTCGTCTACACCCTCAACTGGTTCGAGGCGCACCGCAAGAAACCCTGACCCTTTTCGGGCAACCACGCCGTGGCGCTAGGATGGTCGGCAGTCCTTCTCTTGACGGATTATGGAATGGTTGCCCTTGGAAGGAGGTCCACGCGTATGACACGACCAACGACGCAGGCGATTTCGCCGTTCTTCATCGTCAGCAACGTCGATCAAACCATCGCATTTTACCGCGACAAACTTGGCTTTGAGACAACATACCAGCAACCGGATCGAAACCCTTTTTTCGCCATCGTCGCCCGCGACGGAGCGCAGATCTTCGTCAAATCCGATAAAGACACGTCGCCGCTGCCGAACCCCAAGCGTAATCCCTCCATGAGGTGGGATGCCTACGTCTATGCCCCAGACCCCGATGCACTCGCCGTCGAATTTGCCGATCATGGCGCAGCATTCAGCGCACCGCTCAAGGATACCCACGATGGTCTCCGCGGCTTCGAGATTTGCGACCCTGACGGCTACGTCTTGTTCTTCGGACGACCAAGGTACACGGCGGCCTAGCGACCGCTGGCGAGAGCGAAATCTGTTAACAACAGTTGAGCGGGAGTCCACCCTGTTATTGATGTAATAATGGGCACGGTCCAGCTGTTAATGAAGGGAATCCTTTCACGATTTGGCGTCCTACTTCTCCTGACCGCCTGCCATCCGTCTCTGGTGGGGCAGGCTCCCCCTCGAGCTTCAGCGAATGCATTGCCCGAATACACCTTTGTGCTCGTTCGTGTGTTTCCTCATGATACCGGGGCATACACCCAAGGTTTCGCGTATCGCGACGGCTACCTGTATGAGGGCACAGGCCGAAATGGCCGCTCGTCCCTTCGCAAGGTTCGCCTCGAAACCGGAGAGGTGATTCAGCAGGTTGACCTAGCGCCAGAGTTCTTCGGTGAAGGAATCACTCTCGTCAAAGACCAAGTGCTGCAACTCACTTGGAAATCAGGAGTGGGCTTCGTATACGACCTGAACAGCTTCCATCTCCTGCGGAAGTTTTCCTACCCGGGAGAAGGTTGGGGCCTCGCCACCAATGGCCGTGAAATCTTCATGAGTGACGGAACGTCAGAGATTCGAGTCCTAGGCCCGAGTTTACCAGGCTCAGAGCAAAAATCCGCTGCAGAGCCGCTATTGACGCGGGTGCGAGAGGGTTCGGATCGTATGACCTAACAGTTGCGATAGCGCTCGAGGCCCAGCGTGGTAATCATCTTTTTCTGCCGGGCATTCAGCGTCGACAGCACGGTTCGGGCCATGGGTTGTTGGCCGCGCTGCGCCGCCGGATAGAGCACGGTTACTTCCTGAATATTGGTGAGCTGCTTCATCATTTGCACCACGCTGACCAGGATGCCGGCCTGAGTCAGTTGCCGGCGCAGCAGATTGAGAATCATCAGCGCCAGGACACAGTAGAAGGCATGTACTCGTAATTTCTGGTCGGTCCAGTGAAAGGTTGGTCGAAAGCTTAAGTACAGAGGATTCTTTAAGTGGCGAAAGTCGCCTTCCACATGATGCTGCGCACGGTAACCCAGCACAATCTTTTCGTCCGACCAATCGTCGCCATGATCGGTGAACAAAATGGTCTTGCCCAACAGGGTGGAGCACAACTTTTCGTAGGCCGCTTTGCGGAAATGGAATTGTAAGCGAGGCAAACCTTGGCGGGTTTTGTGGACCTGCGTATGAAATAGGTCGGCCATATGCCGACCGCAAAGGATGTCTTGGACCTTTTTCTGCACCCCAGCGACGCGTGGCTTTTTCCCACGATCTCCTGGACGCCGGCTCCGAAGGCGATTCTGTAATTTCTTCAGTTTACGTTCGCGCTGGTGGATTTCCCGAGAAAGCGTTTTGGTCTGTGCACGATAAAGTTTCTGATTAAAGGTGACCAGCACCGTACGCTTCACCCCAAAGATGACCTTGTGCATGCGATACGCCCACACCGCGGGCAGCTTGGATCCTTCCAGTCGACGCATCGCCGGGCGGGGGATGGCCAGCAGATCGGGATGCTGGGTGGGAACCAGCGAACCGATAAAGTGCATACGACTCTGATCCACCAGCCTGAGGTTTTCTTTGGAGTTGTTCCCTTTATCAAACACCAGCGTGATCTCGCGCACCTCCTGGGACAAAGAACGGCAGCGTGCAAACAACTGCTCCGCCACACGCTGGAAGGTTAGCGAATCGTGCTGATTGCCGGGATAAGTGTGATGCAGGAGCGGAACTTCGCCATCCGTGGTAACCAGCAGCGCCAATCCCAAAAGACGAAGCTTGTCCTGTCCCTCTTTGCTGTGGCCACGCTGCGGCAACTTGGCACGCAGATTGAAACTGTCGAGGAAAGTAAAGAAGTTGGTGGCATCAAAGACGAGGCAGCGCAGATCCAAGCCGAAACGGGAGACGGCAGTTTGGGCCAGATCTTGTTCGATGGCGGCAATTTGTTGGGGACTAACGCGTTCCATGTTGTCCCAGAAGCGCTGACTGCTGAGTTGGTTGGCGGTGAAGGGCAGCCACCGGCGCAGCGTGGTTTTGCTGTACCAGTGGGCGATACCGGACTTGCTGGTCGGCGCCAGACAACGGTTGAGGGCAGCGAGCAGGAGATAGTGGCCGACGGAAGGACCTGGGCTGCCGCGTTTGGGAACATGGCGATCGATGATAGCGACCACATCCAGAGCCTGGGCCATGGAGAAGGTGGCGGCGGAACCGCCAAACTCGTGCACGGCGACTTCGGCGGGCTGGGGGCGTAAGAGGCGATCGCGAATATTTTCTGCGGAGCCCAGATAAATGGTGGAGACGACTTTGGGCTTGCCGTGGACGCGCTGGCATTCGCGCAGATAGTAATAGGGCCTGCCGCGCACGATCTTTTTCGTAAGGCTAGGCATTGTGTTAGGTCATACGATATCACAATAGGCAGGGGTAGCAAGTAATAAAAGAGATCCGTGCTTTGGAGCATACTTGGTATCCAGAGCGACCTTTATGAGTTTGGACCGTCGCTTGGGAGTTTGGATGGACGGCGCGCCATGTTAGGTCATACAAATGGACACTGACACTCTTGCGCATCGATTGCAGCGCGACCCGCTTCTGGACGCGGCGCGCAGCGGATCCTACTGTAGGCGGGGACGTGTTTCAACTCACCGAGGGCGGTAAACTCGGGCTAGATTCCGAAACTCTTCAAGAAAAGCGCCGGCTTAAAGTGCGCGAAGGTTTGACCCCGGTCGATCAACTGAACGAACTAGAGTTCGTGGAGGGACAGATCTTCGCCAACGTGTGGCACAGCAATCGCATTGCCCGGATCTCGCCGCAGACCGGTGATGTCGTCGGGTGGATTGACCTGACGGGGATTCTGAGTCCAGTTTATCGTCTCGACTCTGAAGCCGTGCTGAACGGCATCGCTTACGATCCAACTCAAAAGCGTCTGTTTGTCACTGGGAAATTGTGGCCCAACGTCTACGAGATCAGGCTCGCTCCAAAACATCACCGGTAGTTGCCGCAAAATCGCCGGTCTCGGGACTAATCCAGAGGCATGTTTCCGCTTTTCGTTCGCGGCGGCGGACCCTATGAGATCTCAATTGACTTTGGTTTGGAAGTTATTGAAAAACAGAGTGCCACTCAGGCATTCCGGAAGATGAAACCGGACATAAACAAAAAGTAAGGATGGACTTGGGTCCTGCCAATGCTAGCGGACAGCTTCGTTTCACGCGCGTCGGTCCCAACTAGGTCGCGACGCGGGCCAATCCTAATCGAGTATTTGGGCGAATCACGATGATGCGGAGGTAGTACCGCTCCTCTGTCGGATTGGTAACCAGAACGCATCAGGGTGCAACGGCTGATTTGCCGATTTGGGCTAGGGTTTCAGATACAACCTAGTTCGCATGCGGAATCTGGCAGGTCAAGCGAACCTTCCGCAACAGCGCGATCGTCTTCAGAATGGTATTTCTCGAAGTCAGGCCTGCCGTGCAGCCGCGTGGCACCTACCGTGACGAAGTCCACGTCGTCCGCCATCATTTTGGCAAGTTGGCGGCCGTCGTGCTTGGCCCATGCGTCCGCGAAAGCCGGTGGAATTTTGCGCACAGCTTGCTCGTCGGGTTTCGTCTGGCCGCCGAGGGGCGAGGCTACAGCCCCAAATAACGCGATGAGCCGCGAGTACGAGATTCTTCATTTTGCTGACTCCTTCCGCGGGGAGTTTCCGATTGATCTTGTGGCGCATCGTAGGCTTGTCTCGCGTTGGAGGCAACGAATTTGCACCAAACGAATTTGCACCAAAGGATGCCGGCGAAATCAGCGGAATCCTTAACTCCCAGAAGTCCTAGTGTTGTATCCGAAGCGACCGCATCGGAGAATGTCCGCTCGTTTCTCAACTAACTTCGATTGGGCGGCAAGTCGGCCGGTTCAACACGGACGCCGCGCTGGCGATCTCAATTGTCGGGTAATGGGCAACCCTGACATGATCCGGTAAGGCAAGGGTCGACCGTTCGGGCACAATCGGTTGTGAAAGAACTCAATCGCTCACCATCGCAGAGTTCGCCAGTCGCGATTTGATGTGCGTCATCGGCACACTGGTTTCCTATGATCTGTGACGTTGCACTTGTTCTCAAACCCGTGAGAGCATGGCGGGATGAAATCGATTCGACTTGGATCCATCCTGCCAGCGCTCATGAGTGCGGCACTCTTTATCGGTGAAGTTCATGCACTTTCGGGATTCCCGAATTCGCAGGTCTCGGCCAACGGATCAACGGCTACGCAGGGGGACGGATCTCACGATTTCGATTTTCTCATCGGTGACTGGAAAGCACATGTTCGTCGACTCCCCGAACGCTTGAAGGGCTCGAATGTCTGGGTCGAATACGATGGCATCTCGAATCATAAAAAGCTTCTCGACAGCAACGCTAATTTTGAAGAGTTCGACGTTTCCAGCCCCGACCACAAACTCCGAATAAAGGCGCAAACGCTCCGACTCTATAATCCCGAATCGCACCAGTGGAGTATTTACCTGCTGGATCTCGACAAAGGTACTCTCGATCTTCCGCCTGTTGTAGGCCAGTTTAACGGAAAGCGAGGTGAATTCTACAACCAGCAAACTTGGGAAGGCCGCGCAGTCCTTGTGCGCTATCTGGCTCAACATCTCACCTAAGTCATCGCGAATGGAACAGTCTTTTTCGTCAGACGGCGGAAAGACATGGGAAGTTAACTGGATATGTGAGCTCTCACGATAAGTCCGTTGGAAGAATCATGAGACGCGTGGTCATCCTAGGTCGTGGCGGGTCAAGCAAATCAACTCTCGCGAGGTAGTTGGGCTCGATCACTGGCCCGTCCCGGGGTGATCGAGCTTGATAAGGTTTTCTGGCTACCGGATCTAGCCGGAACACCACGCGATCAGTGGGTGGTCGTGCAAGAGAGGGTTGCCGCGAAAGAAGGATGGATCATGGATGGTGATCTGGGTCCGTACGACGTTGTTGAGGTTCGGCTTCGAGCGGCGGACACAATCATTTTCTTTGACTTCTCGCTCGTCCGTTGTGCTTGGCGAGCAGTCCTGCGATCGCGCGAGCCGTGCCGATTTCTGGCGTTGGCTGATGGCGTATCGCTATCGGGGCTGACGTCGTCATTCCATTTGACCTGAATCCGTCAAACCCACAGGGCAGCAAGCGGTATGAAGCGACGCTGAAAGAACAGTTCGCGACGGGGATCAATGTTGTCGTCGACTATCTGTGGGGGAAAGCGCCGAGACGGTCATTATCGCAGTTGCCAAGGCGGTCGACGACGCCACCCTGTGCGGTTTGTCCACGTAGGAGGCGCCAGCGGCGGTGACATTGAGCTTCCGTGAGCTGCGCTCCGCTCCTCGGCAATTGTCTTGATGGGTAGTGGCTACAAGAGCATTCCCCTACCGAGGCTGCTAGCGTCGATCAAGAGCGTCTTCGACGCCTTCGTACCGGCAAGGCTCAGCATCAAGACGAAAGTAGTTCCACTAGCTGAAATCGGTGAGACCTGGGACGATAACGGGAAGTCACGTATCGTGTTCGTCGTGCCCTAGCGCAGGTTTGGCCCGAAGGTGTTTTCGTCTCAAAACCGGGCGCGATTGCTCTCGGTTGACGGCGCACACGGAAGTTATCCGAGCCGACAAACCCGATCTTACGACGGATTGCCGGCCCGAATCACCAACATGATCCTATCGGAGTCATTTGCCTTTCAGTCCGTCGCGCCAGGCGATTACTTCGAGTTCGCCCCGGACTGCGTCCTCGACGCGGACCACGGGGTGCACCTGGAATACAAATGCCGGGAGCATCGAGCAAAACTTGTGAATCGTTAGCGGGTCGTCGCAGTCCATCAACATATGTCCACCCCACTCGCCCACACGCACCACGAAAAACTCGACCTTGAAATTGGCTGGCGCCTTCCACTGGCCAAACACCTCGAGGATTCGCTTCTGGGCATTCTCATACTCGATGGGCGAACCTTGCGGGCGCTCGAACCAGCTGATTACGTATTTCATTTTCTCCTCCGTTTTTGCAAATAGTCTGAATCGCGATTATTCCGGGTTGACGGGAAGCGGGAAGTGCGGTTACATCAACATCGCCTTGTTGGAGGTCGCGACGAAGAAAGTCACCTGGGTGACTGACTTGAAATGGGAAGCCTACTCGGGGAATTTTTCACTCGGCGGCAAGCGTTACGCCTACAACGTAAATGATTCGAACTAATTCGGCATCACTTCGCGCCACAACTTAATCCCCACTACCGCGCGATATTCATTGCGTTTCTTCCCCGCTTCGACCATGGCCTCTCGCGATCCGTAGTGCTTGGCAATGATGGTCGCTGCTTTGCCCTCGTACTGATCGATTCCAACCCAGCTCGGAAACAGCAGCGCCAGCGCGACATCCCAGTCATTCGGGCCGTCGGTGGTCTCGTTGGTCCAGACTTTGTAGTCGAGGATGATGCCTTCCTTCTTCAGCGCATCGTAGGAAGGTTTCAGGTTCTCGCGAAAATCCTTCCAGAACGGTTCCAGCTGGCCGGGTTTGACATCGTAGTAGGCGATTCGCCAAACCGATCCTTTGTCATAGTTCGGATTCTGCGCCAGGGCGGACAGCGCGGTTAATAGCGTCATAACCAACAAAGTTGTAGCCCATAAAACTTTCCTCATCTTGCCTCCAGATTGTTTTGGAATGGATGGACGTGGCCTCATAAGGACCAACCGGCCCAGTACCATCCGGATGAACAGCAGGATACCTGCAAGGTTCATCTTCTTTGTCCTTACTGGAATTATTGAACAACGGATTTAGGAGCCGCGTATTGTACAAAATTGCACGAATAAGGACCGGTCGCGGTGGGATACGAAACCTCAACAACGGGGTTTACTGTTCACATTCAGGTGCTTTTTCAAACTCTGAAGCTTTTCAATAGCTTGCTGCATCCGACCTGTGGCTTGTCGTATCAAACGTTCGAGGGATTCAACCAGGTAACAGGAGGACGCAGTCAGTGGCCAGACAACTGGTACGGATGCACACTATCCCCGGCTGTGAAGGTTTGGAACTCGTCGAAGGCGAGTATGTTGATTTTCGATTTGCGCGTCATGCGCACCCGCACTTTTCGATTGGCGTAAATAGCCATGGCGCACAGCGCTTCTCTCATCGTGGCCGAGAAACGATCGTGCGACGCGGAGAGCTTATATTGCTTAATCCGGATGAAGCGCACTCCAACGAACCAGCGGCAGATTCGTGGAATTGCGTCTCGCTGTGCCCGACCCCGGCGGTACTAACGTGCTTAATGCCTGAGTTCGGCGACTCGAAGATCCGTTCTCGTTTCGCAGTAGTACGTGACTCACATTTTGCAGTCCGAATCATCGATCTGTTGGGCCGATACGCCAGACGGGCAAGCACACTGGAAGTACAGGAACTCTACTTAAATCTGCTCACCGACATTTTCCATCGATACGGCAGCCGTCGGCTTGCCGTGCGAAGCAGTGCACCAATCGAAAAAGTCCGGGAGCGTCTGGCCGATTCTCTGGAAACCAACTTTAGCTTGTCGGAACTGGCAAAGGACGCCGGCACTTCGCCGACGGTGCTGCTGCGGTCATTTACCAAAGCGGTTGGATGCACACCTCATACCTACCAGACGGCCCGGCGGGTTTACCGCAGCAGGCGGCTTCTCCGGGACGGTTCTTCTATCGTCGAGGCGGCGCTTCTCTGCGGATTCGTTGATCAAAGCCACTTCACTCGCGTTTTCAAAAGATGGACAGGGGCGACTCCAGCTCGATACTGCGCGGAGGCTCATCGTGCCAACGGCATCGAGTCATGAGCCCAAGTTAAGCGTCGATCCAGAATAAACGTAAGTGAGGACGGATTGATGGACGCCTATCTCGTCGATCGCTCAACCACCCACGCAGAAAAGGTAATGCCACACCGCCTGAATTCGGTCTCGGGCAGTGGCAATGAGTTCGCCCCCCAGAGCGACCGAGTGATCGTCGCACACGAGGCCTCTAATGAGCCCAACGACTTTTGGGTCGACAATCTCTGCAGCCGCCATGTCGACCAATTGACCTTCTCCGCAATTGCCAGCTTGCGAGCGACCCCACTTCCGCCTTTCGAAATTGTCCACTACAAGAGCTTCGACGGGAAAATCATCAGTGCGTTGCTGTGGGTGCCGTTCAATCTGAAGCGCGACGCGAGCAACCCCGCACTCGTACTGCCGCACGTCGGGCCCACGGATCAGATGATCGACTTCTGGAACACGGATGCGGCGGCGCTGAGCTCGCGCGGATACATCTGCATCAACCCGCGCGGCTCGACGGGTTATGGCCTGGACTTCCAAAAAGCTAACTTTCAGGACTTGGGCGGCGGCGACCTCAAAGACGAAATTGCTGGGGTTGACTTCCTCAAAGCTACGGGTTACGTCGATCCCAAGAAAATCGGCATCTACGGCGGTTCTTACGGAGGCTTCATGACGCCGATGGCCATCGGTAAGACACCCGATATCTGGGCAGCGGCGGTAGAAAAGTACGGGATCATCAACTGGTCCACCATGCTGAAGAACTCGGACCCCTCGTTGAACGAGTACCAGAAGGCGCTTTTGGGCAATCCCGAAGAGAACCACGAGGTCTACGAAAAGGACTCACCGATTACTACATTCGCAGCGAGAAGGCGCCCTTACTAGTGCTGCAGGGCGATAATGATCCGCGCGTTCCGAAGGAGGAATCGCAACAGCTCGTCGATATCCTCAAGAAAGAAGGCCGGGTCGTGGATGTCCACTATTACCCGGATGAAGGTCACGAGTTCGTGAAGCGCGAGAACCAGATTGACTCCATGCGGCGCACGATCGCCTGGTTCGATTGATATCTCATGGGGAAGCGCCCCGCACCATAGAACCAAACGGCTCGGTAAACGAGCCAGAAATCTGCTTATGGAAACTTCAAAACTGTTTGACGTAATTGACGTCCGACTCTGAGTGGATTACGGGCAACCCTTCCATGACCGGGTTGTGTAAGGGTTGCCGCGATCCAAGCGCAAATGCCAAAGGGTCAGCGAAATTAAGATCTCTTTTTGCGCCGGGTATACAAAATGGCGCCCAGGGTGTTTACTCCCACCACGACTGCGACCGTTTTCCATGCGTAGGACACCGGATTAGGGACGTCGATGACAGGAAAAACGGACAGCACAACGAATAGTAGCGTCACGGTGAAACCCGAGCACGCGGCCAGGCGCAACCACATGCCCGGCTGAATGCCCACTTTTCGATTGCCTGCCAGCGGGATCGCGAACATGACCAGGTATGCGAGCCCGTAGAGCGTAAAACCCCATATCTGAATTAGGGAGAAAGCCTCCTCTTCGTTTACGCCAATGAGGACTACCACGGACGCGGTAAACGTGGCCGAAGCGATGAAGAGTATCGAGTTGGTAGGCGTCTTGTACTTTGGGTGAAGCCGCGTGAACCATTTGGGTAGCAGGTTGTCCCAGCCCGCGACCATCGGTAGCCGAGAACTTGCGCTGAAAGTGAGATTGGCAGTGGAGAGCGTGTTTCCCAGGAGGAGTAGGATCGTAACCGGAGCGAGAATATTTGCCAGACCAAACGAGTTGAGTCCCACGCTTAGAGCCTGTGGCACAGGGCCGATGAGATTGACCTGGCCGGACGGCAGGAAGGCTAGAATCGCGCTGGTGCTAAAGACGTAGAGAAAGGCAATGATAGGCGCAGCGAACAAAACCGACCGGGCTAGGGTGCGAGCTGGATTGCGGCATTCGCCAGCAAAGATGGCGACGAATTCAAAGCCGCAAAGTGCTCCAAAGGTCATTTTAGTGAAGACGCTAAGGCTGAACAGAGAAAGCGCCGGCCGAACCAGAGGCAGAGGATGATAGGAGCCGAACGTGCCGCGCATCGGGTGGAATACTGGCAGCAGGATCAATACTCCGAGCGCAACAACGGTAAGGGCTCCACCGGCGTTGGTTACCCATTTACCGACGCGAAGACCCAGCGCCGAGACCCAGACTAATCCGCCGACGAGCGCAGCGGAGGCAAGCACGGTCAGCCATTTGCTGGAGGCCATCCATGCCGCACCCGGCCCCAAGGCGAAGGCGAAATAGGTGACAAGGACAAAACCATACTCAGCGACCAGCAGGACCACAAAGAGCCAAAGATTCCACGCCACCAGGAAACCAGTCGCATCGTTAAAAGCCAGCCGCGCCCACTCGTAGAGGCCGCCCTCCAGTGGCATGAGCTGGTTTAGGTATCGGACTACAAGCGCCTGCGGAACGAAGAACAGGAGAATCGCAGCCAGCCATAGAACCGCATGGGAAGAACCGGCCTTGACCGCTGTTCCGAAAAATTCGAGGGTCACAACGTAGGTGATCTGGGCCAGCACTACATCGAGGAGTCCCAGATCCTTGCGGAGTTCGGCCTGGTGGGCCTGTACTCCAGCGTCGGCACCTGCAACGGTTCTCCTCGTGGTTGACAATGTTCCTTCTTCGAACCGGGCAACACCTCAAATTCGGGACGACTTCTTTCGTGCAGATACTCGTCAAACTTCTCCAGAAACCGACTCGATGTCTTTCTTCTGCAAGTCATACCGCGTAGAGAGGCACGGCTTGCTAAGGCGGATTTCCATTTTGAACTCCTGGCGGACGGAAGTTTACACTAGTTGTCATTCTTTCAAGCCCATGTTCCCATTGGTCAACCGATGCTGGCTGGATTGTCGGCTTAACCGGAAATAATCCCAAGCTAAGGGTTGCCGACGACTCGGGCGCAATCTCGCATTGTTGTGCTGAGCTGCAGATCCTGCGCCAGGTGTACACTCAGGAACAAAAGGCGAGGTCAACGTAACATTTCACGCACTTTTATTCCGAAATCCTCTGTTACAGCAGCCGCATCTCTAGGAATGGAGACGAGCATAACGCGGCGCGACTTTCTTGGCTCCGCTTTGCTGGCCTCCGGATCCGCCTTGCTCGGAGGTATCGCTCCCGCGGAGCTACTGGCTCAGAAGGATGACTTCACGGGTTACGGCGGCGTCGGCGACTACAGCACTGCGAATGGCAACACTCTGGCTGTTCTCGAAGCAGGTCATGCGATTCGTGACCGCGTGTACGATCCGCTTCCCAAGGACATCATCGATACCGGCGAGCTCTATGACTGCGTAATCATTGGTGGCGGAATTAGCGGACTCGCTGCCGCCCTGCTCTTCCAGCGTGAGGCCGGCCCGGGAATGAAATGCCTGATTATTGAAAACCATCCCATTTTCGGCGGTGAGGCGAAGCAAAATGAGTTTTTAGTCGAAGGCAAGCGACTGATCGCACACCAAGGCTCAGCCATCTATCAGATTCAATACCCGCATAGCTTCCTGGCAGGGTTCTACGAGTCCATCGGGTTACGGGCACCGCAGCTGACATATCAAAGCTGGGCTGGACCAGACCCAGAGTTTTCCCTCTCCAAGACTCCTTATGAAGCGGTGGGTCTGCAGCATGGACAATACGGGTTCTGGTTTGGAGCACAGTTCAATCAGAGACCGGGAAAGTGGTTGATGGATCCGCTTGGGAAAAACCTCGAAGGCGCTCCCGTTTCAAAGGCGACTCGATTCGAATGGCTGAACTGGCTGAAAGGCAAACCGGCGGCAGGAACGAAGTTCGAACATCCCAAAGTGGAGGGGGACGCGATTTCGCGGTATCTCGATTCGATCACGCTGGAACAGCACTACATGGAACGATTCG
Organism: uncultured Acidobacteriaceae bacterium; assembly: GCA_963714225.1. Taxonomy (GTDB): domain Bacteria; phylum Acidobacteriota; class Terriglobia; order Terriglobales; family Acidobacteriaceae; genus Sulfotelmatobacter. The sequence continues at coordinate 15,246 of CAVQNY010000029.1, forward strand.
GTCTTAGCCGCGAAACGGTTCGCATGTTCCTCTCGCCGGTGGAGGGAGGTGGCTCGGGCTTAGGGCCGGATGCTTTATCTGCATACTCAGACTATGCCTTTGAAATGCTGCACCCTTTACCGGAAGAAGACGGTGGTTCTGATCAGATGTTTCCAGGCGGTAACACGACAATTGCGAGACTGATGTTGAAAAGCTTGATCCCCACCGCAATCGATGGTCCGCATAGCGTGGAAGGAGTTTGCCAGAACCAGGTGAACTTTGCCGCTCTGGATGCCGCCCGAGCCGCAATGAGAATTCGCCTGTCCTCCACTGTCATCCATGTAGAGCATGAAGGGCAAGCCCACAAAGCCGACTCAGTCTCGATCGCATATTCAAAGAAAGGCAAGTTGTACCGTGTCAAGGCGCGCTCAGCTGTGATGGCGGGCGGATGCTGGACTACGAAACACATTGTGAAGGATCTTCCCCAGACCCAGCGCCAGGCATATGCGCAGTTTTACCGCTCACCGTGCATGATGGTTAACGTTGCTGTCAGAAATTGGCGGTTTCTGTATAAGATGGGAATGAGCGGTTGTCGTTGGTTCCAAGGGTTGGGCAACTACATGGAGGTTCGCAAGCTGGCGCTGACCGGGGTTGAAGATCGAACGATCGGTCCAGACTCGCCGATCGTGCTCAGCTTGAAAGTCTTGTACTCATACCCTGGAGCTCAAACCCAAGAGCAGGGGAATCGTGGCCGCGCAGAGATGCTGGGAACATCTTTCAGAGATTATGAACAACAAGTCCGTGAGCAATTTAGCGAGATGTTCGCGCGAGGGGGCTTCGATGCGCGGCGCGACATCGCCGGAATTATCTTGAATCGCTGGGGGCATGCCTATCTGAGCCCACAACCTGGGTTCTTCTTTGGCCGCGATGGTCAACCTGCTCCACGCGAAATTCTGCGCAGTGCGCCATTCGGCCGTGTGGCATTTGCTAATACTGATCTAGCGGGAGCCATGGACCATCGTTACTCTATACTCGAAGCAAAACGAGCTGTGGGCCAGCTGCTTGATCAGGTCTTGAGCTAGCACCAGAACAGCTTGCTTCTCCGCTGGCATCATGATCGCCACTGAACAATAAGCATCCGAGCAACAGGGCGGCAATCGAAAAGGGTTGCCGCCCTGTACATTTTTTCTCAACGCTGGCAGCTAATTCCGAATTCAGGATACTGGCAGCCGATATAGCGCCCCGGCACCGATGAATGGTTACCCGAAAATCTTCAACATCGAGTCCGATCAGCGCGAAGAGCGCAACGTCGCGGAGCAGTACGCCTGGGTGAGAGCGGCGGTAATGAAGGCCGGTGGAGGAATATTTGGATGATTAGAGCTGCAATCAACGCACGATAGTGCTCGCTTTCTGGGAGAAGTGGCTTCACTTATGTCCTCGTTCCCGCGTGGCTGAGCTCAGGACGTGCTGCATCATGTTGCGCAATGGCATTGCACAGTTCGTTGGCTCCTGGGTGTCCGAGTCAGGGTATCACTTGCGCATCAAGAAAGTGCGCAAGGGCCGGGCCTCAGTGGACTTCCTTGATCCGCACGGTGCTCCCGTTCAGCGTCCCTACCTAGGGGGCGCGCCTTCACTGAAGATGGTCGCGCACTACGACGACTACAACGGGACGTTCGAAGTGGATTTGTGGGAGGAAGGCAAGGGGTTCATTTTGGATTTGACTCACGAGCACGATTACGAGCTGGATCCGGAGCGACGCGAAGCGCTCGTGCCAGCCCTCAGCCGAAATGAGCGAGATCATTTTCTGGATGCGTGTTACTCATTATTCGGCCCGCTGGATCACTTTGTGCGAAGAAAGGCGCAGAACAAGGGGCTATAGCCGACGTCAAGGCCCATCCCAAGGACTGGTTGGAGGTGCTCGTCAACAGCGTGCTCATGCAGCCGGTGATGTGGTTCTGGGCAGCCTGGTTCGGGCGCCACGTTGCCTCATTCTGTCGAAATTTTGAGCCTGTAGGATACAACTTAGGGTACAGATCGGCTTGATTGAGCGGAGCCGCGATTAGAGGAATCCCCCTCTTTCCCCACATCGAGCTAGCGGCTAGTTTTGCTTCAGGTGGGAAATGGCTTGCCTAACCCACCAAGCTACTTCGCCCCGTAAAGGCGTAGCAGATTCCCTCGATGATAACGATATAAACAAGATGCTCCCCCAGACCGCCCAGCTTATGTCGCAACCGGTGCTTAAGTAGAGCAATATGCACGCCAAGTACGTTGAGCCAGCCTAGAATTTTCTTCCATGCGGGAACTGCGTTATAAATGGCCAATGCTTCGGCGGACTCGATTTCGGGATGTTTCAATGCCATCAGCAGGTATCCCCGGCGACCCCGGTCGGATGCCGCCGGACATCCTTCACGACCGACCCGGTCGCGTAAAACTCTCAGTGCCCCACAGGAACCCGACGGCTCACTTCAATCCGGAGACAGGGGAATTGACCGTCAAGTTTTTTCAACACCGCGTCGACTTCGACTTGATCCGCCAGAGTCTCAAGAGCGCAAGGGCGGACTTCGTCGGAGACGGAAGTCAGATCAAGACAATCACAGTGTGGGCAAGCCCGGAAGCATCCCAAGAACCCTACGGTCTATATGCTTTCGAAGCTGGGTTTCGAACGTGTCCTGCACGACGACCCACTCTTTTGTTGGCGGAAGACGTTGAAGCCGCGCAAGAAGGCAGAATGAGCGTGACGAAGGTTGAAGCACCCCAGCCACAGCCAGCGGTGAAGCCCGAACCTGTGCCGGAGCCTTCTGTGTCTCGCCCGACAATCACGTCACAAGAAATCCACGATAGGGTCATGGGGAAAATGGAGATGCCGGAATGACATGGTTCAATCCCGATTTCATACCCGGCAGCTTAGTTCCTCTGTTCCGCTCACTGCAACCTCTAGTACTCCGCCTTGGCTTGCTTCAGACTTCTGAGTAGATTTGTCAAGTACTTTTTTAATTTTTTTTGATCGCCTCCCAGATCTTTCCACTGAGTATCCACAAAGACTTCACAGGGCTTTCGCTGTAGCGACGACGGCAGCCAGGGGCGAGCCGCGCCTGGCGAGCGAGGCCAGATATTGGCTCTCATCATAGGCAACCCCGTCTTTCCAGCAGCGAAAGGCTACGCGAATCCATTTGAAAGCCAACGCTCGCACCGCCGCATGGTGGTCCTGGCCCTTGCTGCGTTGTTGCTGGTAGTAGGCTCGTGCCCACACCGAGTGCGGGATGGAGTGACCCGCCCATTCGTGAAAACTTTGCCGCAGAAACTTGGGGCAGGCCCAGCGGAAATGCACCCATTTCTTTTTTCCGCTCTTCTCGGTCACGGGCGCAATCCCCGTGTATGATTGCACTTCGTTTGCGCTGCCATAACGCTCTCGCTGCGAGCCAAACGCCGCCAACAAGCGCGGTGCCATCACCGCACCGGCTCCCGGCAACGACTCAAAGATAAAAAAATCCGGATGCGCTGCCGCCGCCTCCTCGATCTTCTCGTCTAAATCCGCAATGCCCTCCACCAAGCTGCGCACCAGCTGCACCATCACTTTCACCACCGTACTCTTGGCCTCGATCACCGCCCGATCCTGAATGGCAGGAATGGCCTGGCCAATCGCGAGGATGCGGCGCTCGATGAGTGCTTCATCCCGACAGTGGTACTTGCGGAAGAAGCTTCGCAGCTTCGCCGGCGGAACTTTTTGTAACTCCTCCAGCGTCGGCCAGCGCTCCAGGAGCGTACACACCAGCTCTGAGTCCAAATGCTCAAACCAGTGCAGGATCTGCGGGAAGTAGATCTTCAAGTGGTTCGTCAAGCGATTGGTCTGTGCTGTTTTCTCATCCACCAATTTGCGTCGCTCCTCCACCAGGTTCTGTACCCGGCGGGTCGCTTCGGTGTCGGGCGACCAACGGTGCAGCTTGTCACGATGCTGCAGCAACAGATCCAACAGTAGATCGGCATCGCGGGGGTCATCCTTGCTGCCCGATGGATACAGCGCTTTGCGCATACTGGCGGACATCGTCGGCGGCACGGGGAACAGATGCAGGGGCTCGTACTTGGCGAGCATGTATACCAGAGCTCCCCGCGACTGCTCCACCGCCACTGCGATCGGACGATTGCCGAAACGTTGACACAGCTGACCCACCCACGCCTCCACCGCTTCCGGAGTGTGCACCACTTCTCCACTTTCCCGCTTCTCCGAGCCCACGGCTTGCAAGCTCCACACATGTTTCTGATCGGCCCAATCGATACCCACGAAGGCCGCGAATTGCGGCTCCTGCCTAACCGATTCAACTTCTGACATTGTGACTTCTCCTCTTGCAACAGAATTACAGAAGCTGGCTTTGCTCGGGCGAACTCCTTATAGAGAGCCTTGTTAACCCCGACCTCATCTGAGTATTCGTTTGGAGCAAAGCGCATCCCGCTGCTCGAGACTCTGAAGCAAACATCGAGTGTTTGATGGGAATACTCGTAGCAACGAGATGCCTCTGTTGGCCGACATTGTAGGCAGCCAGCAGAAAACTTCATCCGCAACCATTTGCACAGGCGTGCGCTCCTTTTCCCGCAGACGCATTCGTTCCTTTCGTGCTCCATTCTCGTGCTCCCCTGGGAAGACACCATTGCCACCCCAAGGGTGCAAGGCCTCTACATCGAGGGTGCAGGGGAAGGGGGGCTTAATGTCTCGGCGGATGAATGGCGGCCTCATCAAGTGGAGTGCACCCCGAAAGTGAGACACGAAGTTAAGGGGCAATTTACATTGAATGGAGGAGAACAATGGAGATGCCCCGACAGCAATATTCCCGCGAATTCAAAATCGCGACGATGCGCGAGCTGGATGCAGGAAAGAGTACGTCACGTGTGGCCCGCGAGTATCAACTCAGTCCGAAGCGGCTAGAGGTCTGGAAAGCCGAGTGGCGAGCCAAAGGTGAGCTAGCATTTCCGGGTCAGGGTGGGCGCCCGCAAGCGAAGTTGGACGCAGAACGGGTGGCCGAGCTGGAACGGAAGATCGGACAGCAAACGATGGAGATTGATTTTTTAAAAAAAGCCTTGCGGCGTTTCAGGGAACATCCGCTGCCAGTCGTCGGCAATGGCAACGCCGCCTCTTTGAGCAAATCGAGCGAGCCGTCAAAGAAGCGGGGGCAGCGGTGATGGAGCTTTGCCAAGTCGCGGGCGTGAGCCGGGCAGGATACTACCGTTTCCAGCAGCGCGTACAAGAGTGCGAAGCGGACATGGACTTACGCAGCGAGATTCAAAAGATCGCGCTGGAGTGGCCGAGTTACGGCTATCGGCGCGTGCATCGCGAACTGATTCGGAGAGGGTGGGTGGTAAATCACAAGCGGGTTCTGCGGCTGATGCGGATCGACAACTTGTTGTGTGTGCGCCGGCGAAAATTTATTTTCACGACCGACTCGAAGCATGGGCTACACATCTACCCTAATCTGGCGAAGGACATGGTGCTGACTAACATCAATCAGCTTTGGCGGGCGGACATCACTTACATCCGTCTGGAAGTCGAGTTTGTGTACTTGGCGGTTGTGCTGGACGCCTTCTCGCGCAGCTGCATCGGCTGGGCTTTGCAGGGCAGCTTAGAAGCCGCGCTGGTGTTGGAAGCCTTGCGTCTGGCACTGAAACAACGCCGCCCACAGCCGGGCTTGGTCCATCACTCCGACCGTGGGGTGCAATATGCTTCCAAGGACTATACGGACCTACTGGACGAGCATGGCATCCGCATAAGCATGAGCCGGCGCGGCAATGTTTATGACAACGCCATGGCCGAGAGTTTCATCAAGACGCTCAAATACGAGGAAGTCTACCGCATGGAATACCGTGATCTTACGGAAGCCAAGGCGTCGATGAAAGAGTTCCTGGAAAAAATCTACAACCGGAAACGCTTACACTCGGCGTTAGGTTATCGTCCGCCACGGGAGTTCGAGCAGTCGCTGTTGCTTTCCTCGCGGCGTGCAAGAGGAGCAGTGGCATGAATCGGGGGGATGCTGTGGGGTCGAGCGAGTGGGCGATCGTCGCTCCTAGGCCATCCTAACGCAAACTTTTTCTGATGAAACGGGCGAGAGTTGAGAAAGTTGGGAAAGTTGAGAAAGAGAGAAAAACCGAGACTAGCTGGGCCACCGAGGCTCTCCGCACTGCGGGTCGATCAGCTGACGTGGGGTGCGAGGGGCGGTGACATGAGTCGAGCACACAGTGCGGGGAGTAGGAATAGGAAGAGCCGCCCGTGCCAACGTGCGTCGCAAGTAGTCCACCGGGTCGCCATGATGGCGTGGGAAATTTGGGCTGCCCAGGCGAATGATAGCTTCCACCTGAGTTGGCGATATGTGCAGGGTGAGCAATTTTCTAGCGAGCCACAGATCGACGATGCTCCAGTCCATTTGGGGAAAGCGTTCCTGAATATGCCAGCGCTTCATCCAGGTTCGATAAATACGCGCGGCTCCCTGCGCCGTCATCGTGCCTTCCTGGTGGACGTGCCAACCCGGATCAATCCTATGCGGCGCCGCAGCCGTGGATTGCTGTGCGAGGGCCTGCATGGCGGAACGCAGCAGATCCTGAGCGGCACTGGCCAGGATGGTGCGCGCTTCGACGACTTTGACCCAAGAAGCAGAACCAGAGGGAGTACGGCGTGCGAGTTTCTGATTCGTGAAGCCCGCCAACCTTCCCAAGTGACGCCAGTCGGTGCTGGCCAAATCGCCACCATACGTGTGAGCCAACTGCTTACTGACGGACGTCGCTACGGCAGGTTCCAGAGGAGTGGTGCTGACGCGAATCCAAGCCTGAAGATGACCCGGACTAGTCTGCAGCATCACACAAGGCTCATGGCCATTGCTTCGCATGAGAGAAAGAACCTCGGGAGTGGCGTGATCCAGGTCGAGGAGAATATAGCCGGCGTTGCGATGCTCGGCATAGGGCAGAAGATAAATATCATGACCCTGAAGGTTGCGTGCGCGGAGAAAGCGCACCGCCGATCCGCGTGCCAACTGACCCGCATCCCAAATCCGTTCTCCTGGACACGGTTTTCTGGTGAGGCGATGAATCATGCGGACGAAATAGAAATCATTCGGCATGGCCGCGAGCTGGCGGCGCACGGCGTTCCAGGTAAGAAAAAATCCGCGATTGCTCACGGACACGAGAATGCAATTAAAGCCCCTCGCGGTTACAATGACTTTTCAGCGAACGGTAACAACCCCCTTAACTCGGTGTCTCAGTCCAGGGGTGCACCTCAAAGCCCCCCTTCCCCTGCACCCCATCCCCCCAAGCGCACATATTCACAGACTGGTTGAGATCACACTCTGTGGAAATCCCTCCTTCAAAATCTCTCGGTCTAAATCACTATAAGGATGGGAATGTCGGGGTCGGCGTCTTTCCAGAGCGTAAGAAAATCTTTGTAAGCGGCCAGTGCCCGGACGCGGGCGGCATCAGCATCCGCTCCCTGCCCCTGTTCTTGAAAAGTTTTCGACTGCAAGGCATTAGCCCGAGCCACGCCCAGATGCGCCAATGCTCCCGTCCAGCAGTTCCAGACGATCCCGCTGTGGTCGAGAATCTTCTGAAACTCGGCGGCGGCCGCGCTGCCTTGTCCGGTCGCCAGATACGCCTCTCCGCGAATATATGTCGGATACAGACAGGAAATATTGGATATGAACAAAATTTCCCCTGACTCAATGGGCGGAAGACCGCCTTGCAGAGCGGTCAGGGCGGAAGCCGGGTTCTTTTTCTTTAACGCCAATTGCGCCTGAATCGCGGGCAGCCAGAGCGACTGTATCTGCGTGTTCAGCGGGAAGCGTTTTCCCAGGTCTTGTCCCAAGGACTCGGCTCGTACTGTGTGGCCTGCAATGGCAAACGCAAGCGCAGCTTCGACCTCGACACCCTGACTCGTGGGTGCTAGTTTCAAAGCCTCTGTCGCTGCCTGTCGCGCCTCTGCAGCATTGCCGTAAGCCGCTTCCCGTTGTGCGGCAATCGACAGCCATATTCCTCCTCCTTCCTTGTTGTCAGCGCGGATCGCGGAATTGACGGCCCGCTTTGTTAGTTCCCCCGCCTTTGCGAGATGACCACCGTACGCCTCGGTGTCGGAAGGCACGAAAGATTGATAACCCAAGGTTCTCTTCGGGCTCCACTCAATCGACTCGCAGGAAGCGCCAGCAACAGAGAAAGAATCAACGACACTTTACGAGACCGTTTTATCCGCGCAATAGAAAGAAGCCTTGCGGTAGTATCGCGGATTCACCCTGCTTGCGCTCAATCCACTCCAATTCCATCGCTTTCATTGACTTGCCCTAGCATCACGCCTACCATTTGCACGAGTCCTTGATCGACTAAACCATGATCGGCCAAACCATCTCGCACTACCGCATTGTCGAAAAACTCGGTGGCGGCGGCATGGGAGTGGTCTACAAGGCTGAGGACTCCGAACTTGGCCGCTTCGTCGCTCTCAAGTTCCTGCCCGATGAACTGTCGAAAGATCCGCAAGCCCTGGAACGCTTTCGCCGGGAGGCGCGAGCTGCGTCCGCTCTCAATCATGCCAATATTTGCACCATCTACGAGATCGGTAAGCACGGTGAACAGTCGTTCATTGCCATGGAATTTTTGGATGGCGTGACGCTGAAGCATCTCATCTCCGGAAAGCCGTTGGAGAACGAGACCGTCGTCTCGCTGGCCATTGAGATTGCCGACGGCTTAGACGCCGCGCACTCCAAGGGGATTGTTCATCGCGACATCAAACCTGCCAACATTTTTGTCACCGAACGCGGGCACGCCAAAATTCTCGACTTTGGGCTGGCGAAAGTCGAACAAACGGCCCGTTCTTCGAGCCAGATTGCCTCGGCGAACACGATGAGCGCCGTCGACGAACAACATCTCACCAGTCCCGGCTCTACGCTCGGGACGGTCGCTTATATGTCGCCGGAGCAAGTGAGAGCCAGAGAACTGGACGCACGTACGGACTTGTTCTCCTTCGGAGTTGTCCTGTACGAAATGGCGACGGGCGCATTGCCTTTTTGCGGTGAGAGCACTGGGGTGATCTTCGACGGGATTATGAATCGGGCACCGAGTTCGGCACTGCGATTGAATCCGGCGCTGCCGGTTGCGTTCGAGCATATCCTGGAAAAGTCGCTGGAGAAGGATCGGGAGATGCGCTACCAGTCCGCGGCTGAGCTACGAGCGGACTTGAAGCGCCTCCAGCGGTCCTCGGAGTCGGAACGGACGTCTTCCGTGAACCCACAGTCCCCGGCGCGTCCAAGATCGAAGCGTGGAATCGTGTTCGCCGGCCTCGCTGTCCTGGTCTTACTGGTCGCGATTGGAGCCATCGCGTGGTATGAGAAACATTTCCCGGCGCAGTCCGCGATCGTCGCCGGCAAGCCGTCGGTGGCTGTTCTTCCTCTGCGAAACCTGAGTGCCGAGTCCGACAGCGCTTACTTCAGCGAGGGAATGACGGATGAAATCGCGACCAAGCTCTCGAAGATTCAGGCGATCGACGTGGCATCGCATTCTTCCGTCTATTCACTGAGAGCAACTGACAAGAGTGCGGCGGAGATCGGCAGAGCGCTGGGCGTCCGCTATCTGCTCGAGGGAAGTGTGCGGAAAGCGGGCGATCAGGTCAGAATTAACGTTCATTTGATCGACTCAGCCACCGGATTCCAGGTGTGGGCCGATGACTTTGTGGGAGAAATGAAGGACGTATTTTCTCTGCAGGAACAAACTGCCCTGAAGATTGCGGGGTCGCTAAACCTCAAGCTCAGTCCGCAGGAACACCAGGCCATTCAGCATCGTTACACGCAGAACCCTCAAGCCTACGACGCCTACCTGCGAGGTCACGCGTTGGTCCAGTATTCCGACCGGCGCGATAAGGTGGAGGCGGCGCGCCGGGATTTTGAGGAAGCTCTCCAGTCGGATCCAGATTACCCTCTGGCTCTCGCCGGGCTGTCATTTGTCGAAGGGCAGATCTATCGAAATCTCGACGCGAATCCTTCTCATCTGCAGCGTGCCGAGCAATTCGCCCAGCGCGCCCTGGCCATCGACCCGCAATTGGCTGAAACCCATATGGCACTGGGGACGGTCAGTGCCGATAAGTACGACTATCCGGGCGCAGCCAGGGAGTTCCGCACCGCTACCGAGTTGGATCCGGGAAATAGCTATGCTTGGGATCTGCTTTCGTGGGCGCTGGGGTACGAACAGCCGCCGGACGCTGCCGGCGCCGAGAAAGCCGCGCGGGAATCCCTGCGTTTGGAGCCCGCGCTCTACCCTAAAACCTACTATCATTTGGGTCGTGCCCTTATGTTCCAGCAGCGCTATGCGGAGGCAATTGCCGCCTTCGAGCACTCGCGGACAGACCCGGGGGACTCCTTCCCGGACATGGGGCTGGGGCAAGTCTATCTGGCGCAGGGAAACTACGACAAAGCGCTGGCCGCCCTATCCAAGAGCGCTCGACCGGCGGGCATCAACTATTTCTGGCTGGGTGCGGCCTATGCGGCTCGCGGCGACAGAGAGAAAGCTCTCGCCACGCTGCAAAAAGCATTTCACGCAGGCTTCCGCGACTTCACCGCGCTCGATACCAGTCCGTACTTCTCTTCGCTGCGCACGGACCCGCGCTTCCAGCAATTGACCCTACCCTATCGCAAGTAATGCGCACAGAACTTCGGAGCTAGCTCTACCGGACGAACATCGCGCAACTGGTCCGCACGAAGTGGATGATCGCTGGCCAGCCGTGATTTGTCTCGCTCGTATCACGGGCAAGCGTAACCCCAAGGCAAGGTTTGGCGACAACTCAGGAGTTATACCGCTTGGTCTCAAAATGGTCCTGCCGAGTGCCTGTTTGTTCGCAAGCCACTAATGTTAATCAGGCAGGGGTTAAGAATTTGTCACACTGTATTTTTGGACATTGTTGAACAGTGAGCAATCATGGGGTACGTAGCGTCGCTGCCGGCTCTCGACCACTCCTCAAAAGGCGCTGTGGATGGCCGCAACCGTCCCGGGTTCATGACATTGCCCGGGTCGAGTCCTCCTTTGATTGCAGCTATGGCCATCACACCCACGGGCGAAATGTCATCGGTGAGCCACGGCAGGTGTTCGGTACCGACCGCGTGGTGGTGTGACAGAGTAGCCCCGTGATCGATGAACGATTGCTGGACAGCTCGCTTGGCGTGTAGATACTGCTGCATTTCGCCCCCATGCTGCTGCCTGCAGGCGAATGTCAAATAGAGGCTTGCCCCGGAGTGATAGCTGTGGCTGATATGACATCCGACCCAGGGTTTTACCCCACTGTCCAAAATCGTGGCGATTAGCGCTGTCGTCGTCGCCCGATAGAGAGGGACGAGGTTGCTCCAGACGGTTGATGTCTCGCTCACATCCGAGGTGATGCCGCGATCCAGAAGAAAATCGCGGATGTGGGGAAAATCGTACTTGGTCGATTCGAATGACTTCCCAGAACTGGGGCCCAAGTCCACCGTGCCGAAGCGACGGTAGATGGCGCTAACATGGCTGTGTTGGCGCGCGACATGGGCCTTGCTCCCCTCAAAAGTGGTGAGCATAAGGCAAGCCCGCGTGAAATCAAAACCTTTCACCCGGAGGTAGCCCTTCACAACTTTGCTTGCCGCCTGCGAGAGCCGCGACGATGGCGATTTGAATGCCATCGACAGTGCCGTCTTGTCGGGGTCGTTGAGGCGCATCATTGAGGGCACGCACTCTTTTCGCACGCATTCATGCATGGCCTCGATGCCCGCTTCGAAGTCGCGAAACAAGTAGCCGTGTGTGCGGCGCAACTCCGACCCGAGATGAACCCGCATGGTGGCTTCGGTAATCACTCCCAGAGTTCCCTCACTGCCGATGCACAGATGATTGACATCGATACCGTTCGAGGACTTGGGAACGATTCGGGTTGCCAGCACGCCTGCGGGCGTGACCATGCGGAGCGCAATGACCATATCCTCGATCTTGCCGTACTTGTCGCTCTGCATACCAGCAGACCGTGTAGCGATCCACCCGCCGAGCGTAGAGTGCAAGAAGGAGTCTGGAAAGTGGCCGAGGGTCAAGCCGTAGTCCTTCAATTGCTCTTCAAGATCGGGACCAAAAACGCCGGCCTCAATGCGCGCCGTGAGTGACTCCGCATCTACCGCCAGCACGCGTCGCATGCGTCGCATATCAAGCGATACCACCATGCGGCGAGTTTCGGTCCGCTCCAGGCAACCGGCGATATTCGAACCGCCCCCAAATGGGATGACCGCGACATCATGGTGCGCCGCTGCCCGTATCGTCATGAGCACGTCGTGCTCGTTTTCGGGATAAAGCACCAAGTCAGGAGCACCCTCAGCCAGACCAAGGCGCATACGAAACAGGTCGCGGAGGCCTTTGCCGTATGCGTGGACCAGACGTTCGTGACGACTATCGCAGATCTGATCGGCGCGCAACCATAAGCGCAGTTCGGACAAAAAGCCGTCATGACGAATTGCCTCGCGCAACCGGGCAGCTTCAATCGGCACGGGCGGCGTCTCTACGTCTTCTTCTTCCACACCGAGTACCGCTTTGGCATAGGGCCACAAACCCGGATGGGCAGTGGAGTCGAAGCGGATCTCTTCATCTCCCCATCCCCACCATTTCATATGCTTGGCCGTGTACATGGCACCCTCTCAGATCAACAGGTTTGGACTGCGTGAACCGGCGCACGCCAGCCGCATCAAATGTCGCGCGGATGTTCTGCCTTCAACCTATCCACTCCAGCACTATGCCGTGGCCCATGATTTTTTGTTTTCCGGCCTCCCTGCGCCACAGCAGAAATGGAAATTGTCGCCTGCTGTTCCTCTACAGGCTCTTCAGGCACTCCGATCACGTCTCCGGCGGGAGGCCTCCGGCTCAGCCCGCGAATGCGCTGTTCGAGCAATTCGACAGCGGCCCTCCGAGATCCACGCCCCCAGCGAGCATCGAACTGATTCGATTGGAACCTAATCGGCTCTCCGAAACGGACGGTGACGGTTCCCGGCCGTGGCATGAATTTTCCCTTTGCCAGAATGTTATGAGCACCCTCGATATGCGCGGGCACAACGGGTACCCCAAGGTCGACCGCAAACAGCCCAGCACCCTTTTTAAATGTCTGGATCTCGCCGTCAAACGACCGCGTACCTTCTGGATAGAGAATCAGATTGCCCTGCATCCGCTGTAGAAACTCCTCACACATCGTCAAACTTCGCCGCAGCGACTTGTGTTGCCCATGGCGATCAATCGGTATGACATTCATGAAGCGAGAGACTAAGAATCTTGTCCTCCAAGAGTCAAAAAAATAATCACTGGCACCGAGCATTGCGAATGCAGAAAACGGAAGCCCCGAAGCTGTCATCAGAACTGCACTATCGATATGGCTCGTATGATTGCTGCAGATGATGAACGGGGAAGCCGGAAGGTGATCCTTCCCCGCAACCGTCAGACGACAATAACAGATGAAAAACACTCTGCAAAAGGCTTGAAACATGGCACTACCCGTTATCGGCGCCAAAAGCATATCCTCCGCTTTGCCCCGGTCCGTCATCGGATGTCCAGTGTCCTATCGTTTGCTCTCGTGGTCAGGTGCGTAGTTCGTTTGCCAGAATCCGAAAGACTTCTTGCGCTCCAGAGGTACCAATGACCTGCGAAACGCGGATCGGCACCTCGGTGCGCCTGGCCGGCGGTGATTCTTCTCTCCCACCTGAAGGAGTCCCACGCCGTTTACTGTAGCTCGGTCTGCGATGTTGAGCAATCGGGGCCGCATGTCAGGCGTAACCGAAGCACACGACGCCGCTAAAAACTGTCGCCGAGGAGTGCCGAATCGAGCCTTGAGCGAGCGACGGGCTACTCTTCCCTAATCCTGTAAGAGAAGGGTTGCCGACCACCTGCCCAGAATCGCATGATGCGCTGCGCCACTCATACAAGTGTGGGGCACACTCGATCTTTGACTTCAAGAATTAAGATTCGGGATAACTCTCATGAAACGCACTAGTACGCTTGAGGTACCATTTCAAGCTATGCGCCGAATCCTTCTCCTGATGGCAATCTCTCTACCACTGATTTCCTGCTCCCGTAAGCCGGACTTTGATGTCGTCTTAAGGAACGGTCTTATCTGCGACGGTACGGGCTCCCCTTGTGCCGCGGGGGGTGTCGCCATCAGCGGCGACAAGATCGCTGAAACCGGCGATGTTTCCGGGGATCGCGGGCGCATCGATATCGATGTCCACAGCCAGATCATCGCCCCCGGGTTTATCAACCTCATGTCAGGGCCGGACGGACTCTTTGCCGACGGCCGCGGCCTGAGCGATCTGATGCAGGGCGTCACGCTCGAGATCTTCGGCGAAGGCGAGTCCATGGGCCCTCTCAACGACGACATGCGGGCCGAGGAGCTGCGGCAGCAGCGCGACATCAAGTACGACATCAGCTGGCACACGCTCAACGAGGGGCTCCAGGCTCTGGAGCGGCACGGCATCTCGCCCAATGTCGCATCCTTCATCGGCGCCGCGACGCCACGGGTGTACGTGCTCGGCCGCGCCAACCGGGCGCCCACGCCCGCCGAACTCGACCAGATGCGCGCGTTGACGGACCAGGCAATGCAGGAAGGCGCGCTCGGCGTTGCCTCGGCTCTAATTTATGCGCCCGGTAACTATGCCAAAACTGATGAACTGGTAGCGCTCGCTGAAGTCGTCGCCAAACATAAGGGCATCTACATTTCGCACATGCGCAACGAAGGCGATCATGAACTGGATGCTGTCGATGAATTAATCAGCATCGCCCGCCAGGCGCGAGTGCCGGCCGAGATCTACCACCTGAAAGTTGCCGGGGCGAAAAACTGGAGCCATCTCCCGGAATTAATTCAGAAGGTCGAGGCAGCCCGCGCCGAGGGCCTTACGATCACAGCGGACATGTATACGTACACCGCGGGAGCGACCGGCCTCGATGCAGCCATGCCGCCGTGGGTCCAGGAAGGTGGCCTCGAAGCATGGCGCAAGCGGCTGCAGGATCCAGCCATCCGGAAACGAGTGAAACAGGAGATGTTGTCGAGCGACAAGTATGACAACCTACTGGGCGCGGCGGGATCGCCGGACAACGTGCTCTTGATCGGATTCAAGAGCGAAAGACTTAAGCCATTGACCGGCAAGACGCTGGCCGAAGTCGCCAGCATGCGCCACTCGACCCCGGAAGATGCCGCGATGGATCTGGTGATCGAGGACGATTCACGCATCGAGACGGTTTATTTCCTGATGAGCGAGGATAATATCCGCAAACAGATCGCGCTTCCCTGGGTGAGTTTTGGTGCGGACGCTGACCCCGAGGGCGTCGATGGGGTCTTCCTAAAATTCAGCGCGCATCCGCGCACGTTCGGAAATTTTGCTCGCGTCTATGCACGTTATGTCCGCGATGAAAAGCTCATGACCGTGGCGGAAGCCGTTCGCAGGATGACCAGTCTCCCTGCATCCAACCTCGGCATTGCCCATCGCGGTCTGCTGCGACAGGGGCACTTTGCGGACATTGCGGTCTTCGATCCAAACACCATCCAGGATCACGCCACTTTTGAGAAGCCCCGCCAATTGGCAACCGGAGTTTCGGAAGTTTTCGTCAACGGCGTGGAGGTAGTTCAGAACGGAGAGCACACAGGCGCGAAGCCTGGCCGAGTCGTCAAGCGGGACCGAAACTAGTTTTTTTAAGTTTAA
>CAVQNY010000030.1:0-49463 GCA_963714225.1 uncultured Acidobacteriaceae bacterium
GCCGAGCGAATCCAAACTGATATCACTTCTCGCATTCCGGCGTCTTGGCATTAGCACCGTACGGAACGGGAACACGCCGCCTGTCCTTGCCGAGAATTGACACCAGCCAGGAGACATGGTCTAATCCGTTTCCGCGCACACAGTTGTGCGCGTGGGAGAACAGATGTGAGGATCCTATGTGATCGATTTCTTTGTGGATACCGCCAACCCGTATCCGGCTCACGAGCAAATCAAGGAGCGAATCAGAATGGCGTTGGCGTTCGGCGAATTGCAGCCAGGCGATACTCTGCCTTCGATTCGCGAGTTAGGCAGTGAACTCGACATTGGCCCGGCAATTGTACGGCGAGCGTACGAAGAACTGGCGCGCGCCGGAATTCTGACTATCAGCCGGAGCCGTCGCGTTATCGTGAACCGGCAATTGGAGTATGGAGGACATCGCGAAAGCAGAAAGCAGCAGGTGCGCAATCTCGCGGAGACAGTGTTGAAGCAGGTTATGAAACTCGGGATTCATCCCCAAAGCTTCGCGCTGTACCTCCAACACCGAGTTCGCCAGGCTAAAGACAGCGACAACCGAATCGTGTTTGGGGAATGCAATCGCATGCAGGCCGAACAGTTCGCCTCCGATATTTCTCAGGCCTGGGGCGTTCCCGTGCGCGGCATGGACTTCGACACCCTGCGTCTGCTGCCGCAGCGGGAGACTCAGGGAATGCGGTATTTGTGCACCGTTCCTTTTCATTACGAGGAAGCATGCAGAGTTGCCCGAAAACACAAACTGAAAGTCGTGATCGTGTCGGTGCACTGGGATCAGAAGGTGCTGGCAAGGATTTCGAGCCTGCCCCCGGGCAGTCGCGTTGGCCTGGTATTCAAGAAGCGCGATCTAGAAGAGTACGGTCGTCTGTTTGTGCGGCAGATTGAAAGCCTTTTTCCGAATGCAGGAATCACTTTCGGGGCCCTTGCGCTCGAGGAAATCGAACCACTCGATAAGTGGCTGGAGCGTGGAAAATGGCAACTGCTGTTTTTCAGCAATCGCATCTGGGACGAGTTGCCGGAAACTGTGCGCTTGCGATCTGATGTCGCTACGCCGACCTTGCGCGCCGATCCGGTTTCGCTTGAAAAGGCGCGGTTGGAAGTAGGCATCCTTTCGTAAAGACGTTGTATTCTTTCGCAACACCCTCGGGAGGCTTAGAAATTGAGCATCAGTGTGGCTACCGACGTCGGGGGCACGTTTACCGACCTGGTTGGCTATGACCGGCGCACGGGCGAGATCATCGTCGCGAAAGATTCCACCACGCCTGACGATTTTTCGCGCGGTATTCTGAGCGCACTGGCGAAATCGGGGCTGCCTCCGCCATCGGTGACGAAATATTTTGCGAACGGATCAACCCTGGTCATCAATGCGCTGACAGAGCGGAAAGGCGTGAGAACCGCTCTGTTCACGACGTGCGGCTTTCGCGATGTGCTCGAAATCCAGCGCTCGAACCGGCCCGACATTTACAACTTCACTTACACAAAGCCTCCCGCGTTTATTCCGCGCGAACTCAGCTTCGAAGTCCGTGAGCGATTGGACGCTGACGGGCGAGTGATCGAAGAACTCGATCTTGCCCAGCTGACCGCGCACATTCGCCGCTGCCGAGAAAAGAATGTGGAGGCGATCGCGATCTGCTTTCTGAACGCCTATAGGAACGGCGCACATGAGCGGGAGTGTGCCGAGTGGATTCGGAAACACGCGCCCGAGATATTGGTCTGCTGCTCTCACGAACTAACGCAGGAATATCGGGAGTATGAGCGGGCGAACACGACCGTGCTGAACAGCTATGTGCAGCCTGTGGTCGTGCGATATTTGGCGAATCTGCAATCCGGCCTGCGGAAGGTTGGAATCAGGGGGCAACTGTACGCGATGGCATCGAATGGCGGTGTCATGACGTTCTCGCAAGCGAAGCATGCGCCTATTCAGGTGGTGGAATCGGGACCGGTGGCGGGGGCGATTGGCGCCCGCGCGATTGGAGACATGATCGGCGAGTCGAATCTGCTGACGCTCGATGTTGGTGGAACAACGGCAAAGACCACGCTGATTTACAAAGGGCAGCTGCGCATCAACAGCGATTACTTTATCGAAAAGAGTCCAACCTCGGCGGGATACCCGCTGAAGGTGCCGTGCCTGGACATTGTCGAAATCGGCGCAGGAGGAGGAAGCATTTTCAACAAAGATGAAACGGGCGCGTTGCGAGTTGGTCCGCTGAGCGCGGGTGCAGTGCCGGGCCCCGCGAGTTACGGCCGGGGGGGAACCAAGCCTACGGTGACCGATGCCTTTTTGCTGACCGGCGTTCTGAATCGAGATTATTTCCTCGGCGGAGATATTCGTCTCAGCAAGGAGCGGGCATTCGACGCGTTTGCTTCTGAATCGCGGAAATTGGGAATTCCCGTCGCCAAGCTCGCTCAGGGAACAGTGCGGCTTGCGAACTCCCAAATCATCAATGCGCTGAAGCTGGTTTCGGTGAAACGCGGATATGATCCGCGCGATTTTACGCTCGTGGCGTATGGCGGGGGCGGACCGCTGCATGCATCCAATGTGGCGCGGCAGCTCGGCATCCCAAAGGTGTTGATCCCTCCGCTGCCGGGAGTTTTTTCGGCGTGGGGGATGCTGATGGCGGATTTGCGGCGAGATTTTTTGCGCACGCAAATTATGCTTGTCGATCGGCAGTGCTGCGGGAAACTGCAGAGCGCTTTCGGAGAGCTGGAGCGGCAAGCTTGTAAAGCATTTTTCGAGGAGGGCCGCGAAGAACAGATTCGCATTGAGCGCTATGTCGATGCCCGTTACCTAGGTCAGGAACACAGCGTGAAGGTTCCGATCGCACAGGCAGCGCTGAAAAACCAGGACATGGAAGTTTTGCGGCGGAACTTTGATGAGTTGCACCAGCGCGCATACGAATTTAAGCTGAAGGATGCGATGGAAATCGTCACCTGCCATCTGGTTGCGTATGTGAAGCTGCCGAAACCTGCCATCCGGCCGATGCCACGAGGAAAGGGCTCTCGCACGAAACCAAAGGAGTCACGCTTGATCCATCTCGAAGACAAAGCCGCACGAGTGGAAGTGTTCGAGCGCAGCAACCTGGCGCCGGGTGTGCGACTCAATGGGCCGGTGGTGATTGAAGAGCCGACTTCGACAACCATCGTGAATCGTGGGGATCGACTGCGAGTCGACCAATACGGCAATCTGCAGATTGAACGAAATTAGCGAGCGCAATCCCAGATTTTTAATCTGGGTAAGCGAGTTGTACAATAACTTTTGTCGGTTCGCTTGGAGTCGTACAATCCCTGCGGTTAGTAAGGCACAAAAGCAGCAGCCGGCAAGTTCTGCTTTGGGCTGGGGCGGGATTCGCCCTCGAAATCGGGTAACACCCGAGTCAGGAATCCCAGAGTTCCACTCTGGGAGGATCAAATCCGCCAACGCTCAGTGATGATGATGTTTGATGTTCGAGCGAATGGCTTCAGATACCCGTTGATGTTTTTTGCGTTCGCTTCTGTTTCTTTCGCAACGCGGCGGTTGATTCCTGGTCAACTTGCAATGTCTCGCTATCGACCACAACCGCGTAGAGTTGCTGCGCCTGTTCGATCGTCACGAGCTCGTTGCGAACATCGGCCGCAACGTGTTGCGGATCGCGATCGATTGCCGGGCCGAAGCCGCCGCCTCCGCCTGTGGCGAGGCGGACCACATCACCTTCGCGCAATTTTCGCGCGGCTACTTTGCCGCATGATTCAGGAGCCGCTCCGACGGAAAGGATCGAGACGCGGTTGCAGGTTCCCGCGCCACCTCCTGATAGTCCCCAGGGAGGGAATTTTGCGCGTCCAAACGACGCGGTGAAATTGGCCTCGCGACTGAGCACGCGATAGTCTTTAATCACACCAAAGCCACCGCGATATTTCCCTGCTCCGGCTCCTGCCGCGGTGTTCAGCGCATACCGCTCGACGCGGATCGGGTATTTCGCCTCGATAACCTCGGTCGACATATTCAGGGTTTCTCCATCGCCGAGACAGAACTGCGCACTCGCGCCATCGTGAGTGGCCGTAGCGCCCCAACCGCCGGGTTGCGGCTCTACGAGGGCGTACGGCTGTTTCTGCCGTGCGTCATAGCCGCCGAGGATCGTGCCGCACACGCTAAGAAAATGGCCGGCGGGCACACGCTCAGGAATGTGCGGAGCGAGCGCTTTCATGATCAAGTCTCCGACATAAGCGTCGGTTTCCCAATAGGTGGAAGTGGGTGCGGGCGGAAGCGCATGAAAGATACTTCCGGGGTTGGTGAGAAGCCGCAGCGGACGAAAGTTGCCTTCGTTGGCGGGAGCGTGCGGCGAAGTGATCGCCTTGAATGTCGCTTTCGCGGTACACAGCGACGCCGGATAGGAAGCATTGATGGACCCGCTGACTTGCGGGCTCGAGCCTCGCAGATCGACGACAAATTCGCGCGCGGAAACCGTGAGCCGGATCCGCACGCGGATGGGATCGTTGTGAATTCCATCGTCATCGATAAACTCCTCAGCTTCGAAAACGCCGTGCGGCAAGTGCTTGAGCGCGTTTTTGCTGATCTTCTCCCCGGCAATCAAGATTTTGTGAAACGCGCGCTGCATCGAAGGCAAACCGTATTTGGCGCAAAGTTCTTCCACGCGGCGGGCGGCGACGCGCAGAGATGCTTCCTGCGACAACATGTCGCCGATGGTCATCTCGGGAATACGCACGTTGTGGCGAATCAGATCGATGAGCGACTGGGATGGTTTGTCGCGCTCGTAGAGCTTCATCACTGGGAAGAAAAGTCCTTCCTGAAAAATTTCAGTGGAATCCGACGTCCAGCTGCCGAAATGCATGCCGCCCACGTCAGACCAGTGGCCTTTGCTCACGGCGAACGCAACCAGCACGCCCTTGTATGTGATTGGGCGAATCAGCGTGATGTCATTCAGATGGGTTCCGCTTCCGTAGGGGTCGTTCGTGATGAAGACATCGCCGGGATGAATGTTGTCTTTGAACTTCTTGAGAGTCTGCTTCACAGCCAAATCGAGTGTACCCAAAAAACCCGGAACACCGGCCGCCTGTGCGATGAGCTGCCCTTTGTGATCGGTGAGGCCGCAGGCGTAGTCGAGCACTTCGTAGATGACCGGACTTTTGCTGGTGCGGCCGAAGGCGTGAAACATTTCTTCCGCGGCCGAGATGAGACCTTCCTGAACGATTTCGAGAGTAAAAATGTCAGCCCGTGGTTGAACCATTGCGAACTCCGCCTGAGGATTGAGCAATCTCGATGACGAGATCACCGTAAGGGCCGACGGTCAACTTGTCTCCCGGACCAAGCACGCTGGTTGCGGTTGCTTCCTCGATGATCGCGGGGCCGGTCAAGCGATTTCTGGCCAGGAGCTTGGCGCGGTCGTAAACAGGAAACGAAACGAGGCGATCCAGTTCACGCCAGTAGACATCGCGATGCTGCTTGAGCGCATGGGAGGCGTTTTCACCGCCGCTGCGGATGGGCCGAAAGTCCGGCTTCCCGACTCGTCCGACCGCCTGCAGCCGGAAATGCACGATCTGCACCGGTTCGTCGGTTCGATGGCCGTAAGTGCTTTCATGCATCTGGTGGAACGATGCTTCCAAACCTTGCCGCTGGTCGCCGGTAAATGTTCCGGGAGCAAGCGGCACGGTTACGGAGTGGCCGCCCTGGCCGAAGTAGCGCATATCGAGGCTGCGATAGAATTCGCGTTTCTGCGACGGAATTCCGTCGGCTTCGAGAGCGCTTTGCCCAAGAGCCTCGAGTTCGCGGAAGATCGAGTCAATATGGTCGGCGGTGGCGTCCTTGAGATCGAGGATGAGAGTCCGCGAGTAGTGATGGACCAGATCTGACAAAAGCATGCCCATCGCCGAAAAGTTGGCGGGCGCGACTGGAATCACGACTTTGTGAATTTCGCACTTGCGTGCGAGATTGCAGGCAAAAAACGGACCGGAGCCGCCGAAGGCGAGCAACGCAAAATCGCGGGGATCGAAACCTTTTTCGACCGTGATCTCGCGAATCGCGCCTGCCATTTTGGCTTCGACAATGGCAAGAATCCCGCTGCAAGTGCGCTTGAGGTCGAGGCCCAACGGAACGGCGATTTTTGAAGCGATCACGGTGCTGGCCGCATTGTAGTCAAGCCGCATCTCGCCGCCGAGGAAAAATTGCGGGTCGAGCAAGCCCATGCAAAGAGCGGCATCGGTCACCGTCGGTTGATTGCCGCCGCGAGCGTAACAGACGGGACCCGGATTTCCTCCAGCGCTCTCGGGGCCAACCTGCAACGCGCCGCCGGCATCGACCAAGGCGATGCTGCCGCCCCCGGCGCCGATCGAGCGGATATCCATGATCGGGAGCAGCAGTTTGTAACCTTCGATCATCGTTTCTGACACAACGCGCGGTTTCCCCTTCACGATGAGGGAGACGTCGAAGCTGGTGCCGCCGCCGTCGGCGGTGATCAGATTCTGCAGGCCGGTTGTGGCCGCAAGACGGCTCGCTCCAAGCACTCCACCGGCCGGGCCTGACATCAAAGTAAAGATAGGGCGCTCGCGCGCTTCGCTGAAGCTCATTGCGCCACCGCTCGAGCGAAGCAGCAGAAATCTTTGCGAGAAGCCCTCATTCCGCAGATTCGTTTGCAAGTGGCCCAGATACTCCTGGACCTTCGGCTGAATATAACTGTTCATCACCGCCGACATCGTGCGTTCGTACTCGGAGTATTCGCGCAGGATGCGGTGCGAAAGCGTGACGTAGAGGTCGGGAGCCTCGGCGATGAAGATTTCTCCGATTTCTTCTTCATGCGCGGGATTGGCGTAGGAATGCAGCAGGCAGACCGCGACCGCCCGCACGTTATGACGTCGAAACCATTCGATAGCTGCTATAACATCCGCGGGTTCGAGCGGGTGCAGAACGTTGCCATGCGCGTTGATGCGTTCCTCGACCTCCATGCGGAGATGCCGGGGAACCAGCGCCGGCGGCTTCTGGTACAGGATGTTGTACATATCGGGACGGTCCATGCGCGCGATTTCAAGGACGTCGCGAAACCCCTTGGTGGTGATGAGTCCGGTGCGGGCGCCTTTTTTTTCGAGCACGGCGTTGATGCCCAGGGTTGTGCCGTGGACGAAGAGGTTCACATCGCGCAGCGGAAGCTTATCTTTGCGGATGACCTCGAGCACTCCCTGGCTTGGCTCGATCATGGTTAATGTTTTGTTCGATCGAATTTCGCCGCTGCGGAGATCCCAACTGATGAGGTCAGTGAAAGTTCCCCCAACATCGACGGCGAAGCGCATGGATGGATGGTCATTTGGCATTTTGGATTCTGTTCTCTTTTGCCGACCTAGGGCTGTTTTGTGGCAAGCCTGTACCGCAATGCGGTGGTGAGCTCGGAGTCCATTTGCAGATTGCCATCGACCCCGCACAGCACAACGCCGTACTCTGTCTCGGCTGCGGACCGGCTGACATATCCGGCGATGACATCGGCGAGAACGGCCCGCGGGTCACGCTCGAGAGGATTGCCCCACCCCGCGCCGCCTCCGCTGCGGATGAGGACTCGATCGCCGGCGTGAAGGTCAGCTTTGTGTTTTCCGCGTTTGAGTTCGCGCAAGGTGCCGGGGAAGTAAGTAATTTCATTCAGCAGACCTGCTTTGCCGCCATCGATACCGGTGATGATGCTGGCTTCAGTGCGCTCGGCGATGGAAATTGCCGTGGTGGACTCGAGCGCGTGGTATTCCTTGACCACGCCAACGCCGCCGCGAAACTTGCCGGCGCCGCCTGAATCTTCTCGCAGTTGATATCGCTGTACGAGCAGCGGAACGCGAGTCTCCTCGATTTCGTTGGGGATATTGCAGCAGCCGGATTCGCAGTGATGAAGAAGAGCATTCTCGCCGTCACGATTCGGGCTTGCGCCCAATCCCACCGCTTCTACTCCGCCTCCGTAATCACCGCGACCGGTCTGGTAATCGAAATAAGTCATCAGGAAATCGCAGCAGTCACCACCCGAGTGAGCCGTGACCTGCTGCGGTATCGCTTTGGATAATGCCATGGGGATGAGATCCATCAGCCGTTGCTCGGGCCAAGCATAAAGAAAGCAAGCAGCGGGAGGAGTAGGGTTGAAAATGGAGCCCGACGGGGCGATCACACGCAGCGGTCGAAAGTGTCCTTCGTTTGCGGGCAGTAGCGGAGTCGTAAGCGATTTGAGGACGTAGCGGCACGCCGACATGGTTCCCGGAAACGGCGAATTGATCGGCCCGCGCTGTTGAGGAGCCGAACCGGAGAGATCGATGATGAAATCGCTGCCGCGCACGGTGATGGTTGCGTGTAACTTCACCGGGTCGGGGTCGACGCCGTTGTTGTCCATCCAATCGGCGATCTCCCAGGTGCCGTCGGGAATGCCTGCAACGGCAGCGCGGGAGATTCTCTCGCCGTGCGAGATGATCTCGTGAATCGCGTTGCGGAATGCCGCCTCGCCATAACGCGCGACGAGTGTTTCGACGCGGCGGCCGCCGAGCCTGAGCGCAGAAGCGGCCGCGAGAAAATTCGTAGCCGTGGTGTTGGGGATGCGCGAATGGGCCTTGATGAGGCGAATGATTTGCTCTTGAAGTTCGCCTTTGCGAAACAAATACAAGGCGGGCATCAGGAGTCCTTCCTGATACATTTCGGTTGAGGTCGTGGGATAAGCATCGATCGCACCGAGATCGCCCATGTGCGCCTTCAAAGCGGTGTAGGCAACGATTTCATCCTCGAAGAAAATGGGAGCGACCAGGGCCGCATCGATAGGCTGGCTGCCGGTATCGAAAGGGACCGAGGTCGTAAGAACATCTCCCGGCGCCAGGTTCCCAAGGCCCACCTGGTCGATGCACGACTTGATGCAATAGTTGAGCGTGCCCGAAAACAGCGGGATTCCGGGCACGTCGGCAATCAGGTTCAGCTCGTGATCGTAGATCGAGATGCCGAAGTCGTTGAGTTCGTAAAGAATGGCTAAAGTTGTTGTGCGTTTGAAACATCGCTTCAGTTCCTCGGCGGCGGAAATCAGCTCGTAGCGGATGACTTCGGTTGTGATCGGATCGGCCAACTCGTCTCCTCTTTAATGCAAGAAACCGCTGTGTTTTGTGCCGCTTGAGTTCTCGAACAGGCCACGCGCTGTCGCGTATATCGAAAAATGAATCGAACGGATCAGTTCTCTTGATTGGACCGGCGGCTTGTGCGCGCTAACTCCGTTTTCTTAAGAGGTGTGCTTGTTCTAACACAAATGTGCCGGATGTCAAACAGATTTCTCTTGACAGCGCTGCCGGAGAAGGCGTAGCTTTTTGGCACAAAAATCTCCCAGATGCGGTCTTTCCTCGAGGGCGGCCTTGAACACACAAGATGGTGGTGATGGAAGCGTCAGACCCGCGTTGCTTCAGGGGAAATGCGTTTTCGTTCTTCAAGTTGTTGTCTTCCTCATAATCTCGGCGCTCGCAGCGACGGCGCAGACCTTCACAACATTAAGCGGGAGTGTGCTCGACCCCTCGGGAGCGGCGGTCGCCAATGCGCAGGTTTCCATCGTGAACGAAGGAACCGGGGCCGCGCGAAGCACGACGAGCGGTGCGTTCGGCACTTACGAGTTTTCGCAGGTCGCCGCTGGAAGTTACACGCTGACTATCGAGGCCGCGGGGTTCAAGCAGGTGATCCGGCAACACGTTGCGGTGCTGGTCGCGACGCCAACGCGAGTGGACGTGACGTTGCAGGTGGGCGCGAGCGCACAACAAGTGGTTACGGTGGAAGGCAGAGTTGAAACGGTGAATACGGAGGATGCCAGCGTGGGAACCGCGTTCGACCAGCAGCAGATCGAGCAGTTACCCTTTGCCGCGCGCAACCCCGTGAACCTGCTGACGCTGCAGCCCGGCGTGGTTTTTACAGGTTCCTCCGATACCGATTTGCTCGCCATGGGTTCCACGCAGGATTTGGACCCGCGCGAAGGCGTAGTGAACGGCGTACGTGGAAATCAGAGTTACGTGTCGCTGGATGGCATTGAATCGAACGATTTTCAGAATCAGTCTGCGTTTACCAGCGCGCTTCCCGTCACGCTCGACGCTTTGCAGGAATTCCGCGTGATTACCACAAACGCTACGGCGTCGAGCGGAGCCGCCGGTGGCGCGCAGGTAGAAATGGTGACCAAGTCTGGAACCAACGCCCTGCATGGCAACGCGCGCTGGTTCAACCGCGATACGTCGTTGGCCGCGAATTCGTTCTTCAACAACATGGACGGCGTTCCGCGGGCGAAGCTGATCCGAAATATTTTCGGCGGGTCGCTGGGAGGACCGATCAAGAAGGATCGCCTGTTTTTCTTCCTCGATTACGAAGGAAGAACCGATCGCAGCGCGACGCCGACTACGCGTGTGATTCCCAGCAACACTCTGAAGTCAGGAGAACTGATTTACCAGGTTCAGAATCCGGGACCGGGGGTTGTGCCTTGTCCGTACGGCCTCGGCAATTGCGTGGAGTTGACTCCGAGTCAGGTTGCGGCGCTGGACCCAGGTTGCTCTCAGGCCGGCTCGGCGGGCTGCGGTGTCGATCCCGCCATGGTGCAACTCATGAGTTTGTACCCCTCGGGTAATGCGCCGAGCCTTGGATTCGATGGCGGTTTGAACAGCACTGGATTTCTCTTTAACGCGCCAACGAATACCACGAACGGCATTTACACCGCACGCCTTGATTTTAAGCTGTCCGGCAACGGAAAGCACATGCTGTTTTGGCGCGGCAACCTGGCGGATATAAAAACCGACATTACGCCGGCGGAATTTCCCGGGCTTCCGCCCAATAATCGCTTTTTCAATGACAGCAAGGGCATGGCGGTGGGATATACCGCCGTCCTGCGCACAAACTTGATTAATAATTTCGAGTGGGGATTCATACGGCAGGGAGTGAACGAGAGCGGCGGAACTTCGGATGCACTGTCGGCGGAAAATTTTTCCGATCCGTTGAACTTTACTCGAGGCTTCGCCCGCACCGTGCCCACGCATGAACTCAGGGACGATGTCTCGTGGACCCGGGGAACGCACACGATTCAGGTGGGCGGCGACCTTCAGCTTCCGAGAAACCACTTCTCTACATATCAGAACTCATACCCAATCTTTTTCCTTGGTGATTTCGCGTTTTGTTCGAACGATTGCCGCGACCCGCTCGACGAGCTTCAGGCAGAGGGGCAACAGACGCCGCTGAATACTACGGCGTTTCTGACATCGTTCATGGAGCTGACCGGATCGCTAAGCTATGCGGAGGCTTCGCTGCTGGCGAATAAGAGCGGCCAGCTTTCGCCGCCGACCGGTGCGGCGCTGGCTCGAGATTATGCGGAGGACGATTTCGAGTGGTACCTGCAGGACAGCTGGCACGTAAAGCCGAATCTGACCATCAACTATGGTCTTCGCTACAGCTATTTCGGCGTGCCGTGGGAACAAAACGGGCTGCAGACGATTCCAACGATGAACCTCAACAGCTGGTGGGAGACGCGCATCGTCAACATGAATGCAGGCATTCCCGCTGATGCAGCGCCTCTGCTCTCGTTTATCCCTGGTGGTAAAGCAAACGGCAAGCCCTCGTGGTATAACCCGAGCAAACGCAATTTCGCTCCGCGACTCTCGCTTGCGTATTCTCCCGGTTATCACGACGGAACTCTCGCGAAAATTTTCGGAGGGCCGGGAAAGAGTTCAATCCGGATGGGCTTTGGCATGTACTACGACCGCCTGGGTGGCGCGATCGCGACCGATCAGGCGATCAACGCCGGCGATCCGGGACTAGTGAACAGCGAACTGACTCCTGTAGGGCTGTTCAGTCTGGCGGGTGCTCCGCGATTCTCCGGGACATGCAGCGTGGCTGCCGGATGCTCGGGATTCCCCGCCTTGGGAACTTTCTTCCCGAATGCGCCGAGCAGCATAACGTTTCCCTTCACGCCCGATACCGGCATCGACAATTTCGATTTCGCCGTGAATCAGAGTCTGAAAACGCCTTATTCATACGCCGTCGATTTCAGTCTCGAGCGCGACATCGGCAGAGGGTTCACGGTTGAGGCAGCGTACGTCGGCAACCTGGGCCACCGGTTGCTGCTGAAGAAGGATTATGGGCAGTACATGGGCGAATTCAAGGATGTGCAATCGGGCCAGACGCTGTGGCAGGCCTACAACATGCTCGTGAAGCAGATGGGAAGCCTGACCAATCAGGCGCCGCCGTCGCAAATCACGCCGATCCCGTGGATTCAGAATCTGATGCCGAACATGCCGGCGTATGCGGCCGGCTACCTGGGTAAGCCCGCGGTGGCGAACCTGACGCCGACGCAGGCGTTTTACGCGATCGTGCAGACCTACGCGCCGGACTGGAGCGATGCTGTGCTCGCCATGGATAATCCTTTTGCCACGGGTCAGAGTCCATGGTCCGCTGCCGTAGATCCGCAGCGAGACGGCCGAGTCCTGTTTGGACCACAATTCGACAGCATCCCGTCGTGGACCTCGGAAGGAACATCGAGTTTCAACAGTCTTCAGCTCTCTCTCCGCAAAAAAGCAGGTCCGCTTACGCTGGACGTGAACTACGTATTCAGCAAATCAATTGACGACGGCTCGGCCGCCGAAAACGCCGATCTGTTCCTCAATGAAGGACAAGTGAACGGGCAGATTCCGAATGCATTCAACGTTCGCGCAGGCCGCGCGGCTTCTGATTTCGACCTGAGGCACAACTTTAACGGAGACTGGGTCTATCAGCTGCCGTTCGGCCGCGGAAAAACCTTCGGCTCGAACATTTCGAAACCGCTGAACGCGGTACTTGGCAACTGGCAGTTCAGCGGCACGATTCGTTGGCGCTCGGGCTTCCCCCTCACGCCTCGAAACGGCTTCAACTATGCCACCAACGATTTTCAACCGGGCCCCGGAACCATTGTCGGACCTTTGAGCACCTCGGTGACCAAGAAAGATCCGAACGGAGTTCCGAACCTGTTCAGCAATCCGACTGCGGCATACGCGGAGGTGGGGTACACCCTGCCGGGATCGGCGGGCAGCCGGAACGAAATTATTGGGCCAGCATACTTCGACACGGACCTGGGATTGGCAAAGTCGTTCCCGATGCCGTGGAGTGAGAAGCAGAGACTGCAGTTCCGGATCGAGGCCTTCAACACCTTCAACAACGTGAACTTCGGGAGTACGGCGGGACAGTTTTCAAGCCAGTTCCCGGGCTCTCAGAATCCGATCGACGAATTCGATGTTTCGGCTCCAGTGAGCACTTTCGGAAATCTCTTTTCTACAGCTGGGCCGCTCGGAGGCGCCAGAGAGGTGCAGTTAGCAGTCAGATTCGATTTTTAGATTTCTTAATTTCCAGAGCTTTGGATTTCCAGAATTCTGGCCGCTCGATTTTCTCTCGTAGAGCGGACGTGAGGGGGCGCTACGCGACGCCGCGACTTCATTCATTTGGCATGCGCAAATGCTGCCTGCCTGGGGCTGGTTGGGTTGCGCGCGGCTGCGTGGAAGCCGAAACCCACACGAAGAGCGGTAACCGTTCATGCGCACGTGGGAGAGATGTTTCCGCCGCTTGAGCTGGTGCGGCGCATGAGCGATTGCCCGCGGCCCAACTTTCAAGTTTTAGCAGGAGGTTCAGGTCGACAGGCCACTCACGGTACTGAGGTAATTCATGCGGGCATACGCATGCCAGAGTTCGACGTTCGGCATCGAGGAAACTTGTCTCCGAGCGCGCAGGAGGCGGTACTGCAGCGGCTTGGAGCCGAAGTTGAAAAGCATTTCGAATGGAGAATTGCACGCACGACGTTCGATGCAGAGACACATTCTGCTTTTTGCTATCCATATTTAGGAAACGCCGAGGGAACCGTGGTTTTCTGCCAGCTCGAAGTGAAAGACTACCTCGCCGCAGATCCTGCGCGGAGAGCCGAAGTCGAAGCATCCCGTTTGCAGCAAGTCTGAGATAAGAGTTCCTGAGATAGAAGTTCCGCAGAGCAGACACATGCGCACGCTGACGAAACAAGATCTTGAAGATATCGTTGTCGGCTGCTCGTTCCTGGGCACGGGCGGAGGCGGCAGCTTTGCGCGTGGCCTGCAACGGGTCTACGAGGATCTGGAAGCTGGACTCACATTCAAATTGATGTCTCCTGAAGAGATGCAGGACGACGACTATGCGGCGGCGACTTACGGTGTGGGCTCGACGGCTCCGCCGACCGACGAGCAGAAGCAGCGCTACGCCAAGCTTCCCCACATCGAGGAGAGATCGACGACCGCCGCCTTTCGCCTGCTGCAAAGGTACATGCAAAAGAAGTTTGTCGCGACCATCGCCGGTGAAATCGGGCCCGGCAACACGATCGCTGCGATGTCGGCGGCGGCACATATTGGAATCGCGCAACTGGATGCGGACACCGTTGGCCGAGCGGCGCCGGAGATCGATCAAAATGCGGTTCTGGCCGCAGGGCTCCCGATCACGCCTGCAGCCGGAGTCACGCAATACGGCGATGAAATGATTCTTCCGAGGGTCGCAACGACTTCACGGGAGGAGGATTTGTTTCGCGCGGCGTCGACGGTGAGCATGGGAATCGGGGTTGCAGACACTCCACTGGCGGGAAGAGATGCGAAGCGCAAGGGAGTGCTGGTGCAGGGATCGATCAGCCACGCCGAGGGAGTGGGGCGCGCTTATCGCACGGCGATTGAAACCAAGCAGGACGTGATCCAGGCCGTGCTGCAGGCGGGGCACGGATACCGGCTCTTCGAGGGAAAGACAAGCGATTTCCCCTGGAAAGATGAAGGCGGATATCTGGTCGGCGATGTCGAAATCTCCGGAACCGGAAAATATCAGGGCAGCAATTTCAGGATTGCTTATAAGAACGAGAACCTTGTTTCATGGCGGGACGGAAAATTTTCCGTCACCTGCCCCGACCTCATCACGATGGTAATTAGGGATTCGGCAAAAGCAATCTCGAACCCGGATTTTCAGAAAGGCCAGGATGTAATTATTATCGGGTTTCCCTCGCCTCCAAATTGGCGTACGCCACGTGGGCTCGAACTCTTTGGCCCGCAGCATTTCGGGTTCGACACTCCATACATTCCGATTGAGCAGATGCAGTGGCTGTAAGTGATGGTGGCTCTCGCCAAGGACCAATAAACGATCAATGCAACAAGCGTGAAACTTTATTGATGACATGACATGTGTGCTGACGGCAAATTATAAAAAGGACGGTTATGCGCCAATTATCCAAACAGAATCTTGAAGACATCATCATGGGTTGCTGCTATCTCGGCAGCGGGGGCGGCGGAAGCTATGAAGAGGGATTGAAGAGAATTCACGACGATCTGGCGGCCGGACTGAAGTTCAATCTCATCTCCGTCGACGAGATGAAGGATGACGACTACGCCGCCACGACCTACTACGTGGGCAGCACGGCTCCTTATACTCCGGAACAACTGGAACGATTCAACAAGTTGCCGCGAATTAAAGATGAAGCCACCACGGTTGCATTCCGGCTGCTGCAAAAGCATATGGGCAAGAAGTTTGTCGCGGTCATTGCGGGCGAGATCGGAGCCGGCAATACACCTTACGCGCTCTCAGCCGCCGCGCATCTGGGAATCGCGCAGCTTGACGCCGATACCGCCGGAAGAGCCGTGCCGGAGATTGACCAGAGCACTATTTTTGCGGCGGGAATTTCTCTGTTGCCGACTGCGGCCGCCACGTTATTCGGTGATGAACTGCTCATCACCAAAGTCGCGACTCCGTCTCGCGAAGAGGAATTTCTGCGCATCGCCTCCACAATCAGCATGCATATCGCGGCCGCTGACTCAGCCCTGCCGGGCAAATTGCTCAAGCAACCCAACATCGTCGTGCAGGGCTCGCTCACTTTATGCGAGCAGATCGGCAA
Source organism: uncultured Acidobacteriaceae bacterium (assembly GCA_963714225.1). Taxonomy (GTDB): domain Bacteria; phylum Acidobacteriota; class Terriglobia; order Terriglobales; family Acidobacteriaceae; genus Sulfotelmatobacter. The sequence continues at coordinate 15,888 of CAVQNY010000030.1, forward strand.
GGCTTATCGGGTTGCGATGGAATCGAACAAGGATCCGATAGGGGCAGTGCTCGAGGCGAGCAAGGGGTACAAGGTTTTTGCCGGAAAAGTCTCCGGCCACGACTGGGCCGACAAAGGGGGGTATCTCGTCGGCGAAGTTGAAATTAGCGGATTGGCACCTTACGCGGGGCAGAAGTACAAACTGGCTTTTAAGAATGAGAACCTGATTTCGTGGCGCGAAGGCAAAGTTTCGATTACTTCTCCCGATATCATTACCATGGTCGATAACGCGACCGGCAAAGCCGTCCTCAACCCGGATTTCCGCAAGGGGCAGGAAGTGAGCATTATTGGCATTCCGGCGCCCTCGCCATGGAGAACCGAGCACGGCCTCAGGGTATGTGGCCCTGCGCATTTCGGCTATGATGCATCCTACATTCCTATAGAGGAGCGGCATCGAACCGGAAACATTTAACCAGTTCGCGCGCCCTGCATTCTCGAGGTTCGTCTTTCCGGCGTAGTCAGTACGGGGTGAATCAGTGTCGTTAGAGGCATTCCAGGTTGAGCAGCACGGCGTTGATGCCGTGCCCAAGCGCGAGAGAACCAAGGGTTGGTGGGATCTTTTTGTCATTCAGGCCGGGGTGAACATCACGCTCTCGAGCCTTCTGCTCGGCGGCCTGCTTGTGCCCGGCCTCAGTTGGGCGCAAGCCTGCTGGGCGCTGGTGGTGGGCAACATCATTCTTGGTGTGTTGCTCGCGTTGATGGGCTACTTCGGTGTCGAGTACGGCGTCTCGACGACCGTGGCGAGCCGCTTTTCGATGGGACATCCGTGGGGCTCGTGGATCACTTCCATCATTATTCTTCTCTCAATGGTGGGGTGGTTCGGCGTTACTGCGGAGCTGGCGGGACAAGCAACCCATGATGCTCTGCAGGGAGTGCCCGGTTTTTCCAATACTGCCGCGGTCATCGCATTGATCGGCGTGCTGAATTCTCTTCCTCCGGTACTGGGATTCGAAAACATAAAATGGCTCAGTCGCCTTGCAGTTCCGGGGTTGACCGGGCTCTGCGTATGGATTCTCTACGTCATCATTTCAAAGTACGGGTACTCGAATCTCGTTCACTACACACCGACTCACAGCTTGTCGCTCACTACAGGGTTGGACCTGGTGATGGGCGGGCTCATCGTCGGCGTCTTTACAGCCGCTGATATTTCCCGTTACGTGGTGAGCGAGCGGGACAACTGGATCGGCTCGATTCTTGGGGCGTTTCCGCCGTCCTTATTCTTAGGGGTGGTTGGAGCTCTCTCCAAGCTCGCCACAGGAGACTGGAATGCGGTGAGTGTGGTGCAGAGGCTGGGACTGGGCGCGCCCGCGTTGATTGTGATCATTGGTTCGAGCTGGACAGCAAATAATTCGAACCTGTATTCGTCGGGCCTCGCCTTGGCGAACATGTTTCCCAAAATGTCGCGCTGGCAGAGCACGGCATTAATGGGTGCTCTCGGAACAATTCTGGCAGCCTCGCGAGTTACACGTTACTTTGGAAGCTTTCTGCTTGTGCTCTCGGATCTGTTCTCGCCGTTGATTGGAATTCTTCTGTGCGACTACTTTGTTGTGCGCCGTTCCAGACTGCACCTGCGTGAGGCTTATGAATCTGGCGGGCGCTGTTCCTATACAGGTGGGGTCAATTTAGCGGCGGTTACCGCTTTGATCGGAGGCTTCGTAGTCGCAAAAGTGGCCCCCGCTAGCATGATGGCCTCCCTCGTATCGCTGTTCGCGGCGGCCATCGTGTACTTCATCTCTCGGAGGCTCCTCTATCGGAACGCAGGACTCGGAACCGAGGATAACAATCCAGAGAGCATCGCCCAAGCAGGCCTTCCGGAAACGCCGGTCGAGTCCACATTGGAATGATCCAGCCAACTTGAGCTAATTCACAAGCTCTGTAGTCTTCCTTTGTAGTGGCCGACAGATGGTGACGGCAAGGTGGCTCGTGAGAGGTTGGATGTCCAATTCCTGAATTTGGAAACATTGTCCCAGGCGCGTTTACTCCGGTGCTCGCGACACTCGAAGTCGTTCTCCTCATCGATTGCATCCGGTCGGGACCGCGAGCAACGAGATGCGAGCCATGCGATCAGGTCGAAGCGTGGCAGAGATGCGAACTCACCGATGTCACGGCGAAAGTAGCGGCAGATGTTGTGGCAGACGGACGATGATTCGCGAATCTGAATTTGCAAAGGGTTATTGAGGACAGCGGCAAATCCCCGGCTTCGAAGCGCCGCGACAAGTGAATCGAGAAAATTGTAGAGTTCTAGCTTCTAGCATCTAGCCTGTGAAAATCATACTGACATGTACCGAAACGAGCCGGGATCGCCGTGGCCCACAGCATCCTCGTGATCGCCTACCACATCCTTGATTTTGTCTCTCTTCGGTCGCATGCGCTGATAAGGCCGGAAGCTCACCGGCATCCGGCTCCGCCGTGGGGACTACCGCTTATCACAGACGCGGACCAATGTCCTCAACAACGAACTCCGGCCCCAAGCCGCCTGTCCCCGACTTCTTGACGCACTCCTACGCCCAAAACACATCCTCGTCCTGAAGTGCTTTCCGCACAGCAACCACCTCTGGGTCATAATATCATCAGCACAAGGATCGTTGCTCGACCAATCGGTGTCAGCGATTTCAACTCGGGCCCTTCCCAAACGAAATGTTCTTCCCATCGGTCGCGTCGAGGATGAAAGAGGCGAACGATTTCTCCGCTGTCCGGATCGATCCCAGCCACGTTCGGTCCCTTGAAGCGGTTGCAATGGACACAAGCGAGGGCGAGATTCTCAAGTTCCGCTTTGCCCCCGTGTTGCCGTGCAACGATGTGATCTATTTGGAACGGCGCTGGGTGAAATGCTGAAGGCAATTGACAGTATTCACAGCGAGCGGCGGCTCGCTGCCAAACCCGGCGAGTGAAATCAGCGTCCAATGTGCCTGGTTATTGAGTAGAGCGCAAAGCACGGCGTCCTTTAGATTGGATGACGGCGAGGAGGTTGGCAACATGAAGATAGCTGTCGAGTTCGGCTTGTTCTTGACTCGTCAGCCTGCCTTGACGAGCCAACTCGGATAGCTCGTTCATACGTGCGATATCGCGCTCGCCAAAACGAATCGACAACAAGTATTCGGCTGCGCCGCGCGATAACTGCTCCTCCCCAATCTGGATCAGACGGGCGAGGATTGCCGCTTCGGTATTGGGGCTAGTGACCTGGGAGCTCATTTCGCTTTACCTAGTTAATTGTGCCATCGGCAGACGATCATGTCACGGAAAGACTGAGCTAGCGAAGAAACAGCGAACCGTTACGCACCTTTCATTCAAACACCAGCGCGTCGTTGACTGCATTCTTCAGATCCTGTTCAGACCCCAATGGATGTTATGCCGATGTCAGCATAACACTGGACGAAACACGCGCAGCGCCTTGGCCGTGATCTTGGCCGCAAGAGCTGGGGCGATGAAGGTTACAGCCGCGAGGAGCTAGTTGCCGAACTGGGATCTGCTGCTGCGCCTGGGCGTGGACTTCCACGATCTCGGCGCTGACTACTTTGACCGAATGAACACCGCCAAGCTGAAGCGCTATCACCTGCGCCGTCTCGCCGAACTCGGTTGCGATGTCAGCGTACTCACTCCTTCTGCATAGGCTTATACCAGGAAACTTGCTAAGTAATCCTGGATAGCGACCATCCAGAACTCTTGTTCGCCACTTTTCCGAACCCGTTAGTAACCTTGACGTAACACGGGACCCGAAATAACGTTTGGATGGCCCATAACAATTCTATATTGCTGGATTGTCACGGGAGCATACGCCATGTTTGCAGCTAATCGCTTCCGTCCATTGGTTATCGTGGGCATGCTTTTTTGTACGGTCCCATGCTTCGCCCAGTCTCAACGCGATATGGTCTGTCAGGGAAGCTGTGGCGGCGGGTGCGGTCCGTGCTCGGGATCAAGCAGTGGAGGTTCTCGCTCCCATACTTCGTCGGGACCAAGCGCGGCCCAGATTGCCGCACAAAAGGCGCACGATCTGAATGCTGCCAAAATGCAGAACTCGTCAGCAGCACGGCAGGTGGAGAGCCTTTCTGGGCGCCACTTTTGTGGCGACGGCAGGTGGAGATCCGCTCTGGGCGCCACTTTTGTGGCGTATGCTTTCACGAACGGGCCATTGACGCAGGACTAGCCCCCAGCTACATACTCTGTGATTAGCTATTTGTGTATCCAGTGAAGTCTGGAACGGGCGTTCCGGCGAAGTGCCCTGGCCCCGCAAGCCCGCCGGGGACGGTTTGAGGAAGCGTAGGGTCTTCGGGCATTCGAGTTTCATCGATGCCCACGCAGCAGTCACCCGAAGGGGAGAATCCATGAAAACACGGATCAGGGAGAAGGGACAATCGTTGGTGATTGTGGTGTTGTGTATCGTGGTTTTGCTGGGTTTTGTGGCCTTGGCGACGGATGTCGGAGTACTCTTCTATACCAAGAGGCAGTTGCAATCAATCGCCGACAGTGCTGCTCTTGGAGCAGCCTCGGTCCTCAACTGCGCTGCACTGTCCGGGAATGGAACCGTGGCATCTGGCTGCCCAAGCGTCATAATGTCAGGCCAGATTAGCGCGCAGGGTGGCTCGACGACTGGAGTCTCCAACGCTAACCCAGCCACCCTCGGCAACGTCACTCTTTGGGTGAACAATCCGCCACTGTACGGGCCGAAAGCGGGCAACTCGAGTTATGTCGAAGTAGCCGCCTGCGAGAACTCGCCAATTTTCTTCATAAACCTGTTTGCGCCGACTAGAAAGAACTGCACGGGCACGACCATCACCGGCGCAATGCCAGTAGGCGCACGGGCTGTGGCCTTTTGGGGAGCTAGCCATACATGCATCGCCGCATTGGGCACTTCGGGCACGGACATTTCGGTGACTACCAGTAGTAGTAGCGCTACCATAGATGCCCCCTTGTGCGGAATTTCCGCTAACTCCAATCTCACTCTTGTTTCCAGCGGTGACCCCACCCCAATCACCGCCTACTCGGTAGGCGTAGCGGGCACCGTCTCGGAAACCGGTGGTACCATCAGCCCTACGCCGGCGACCGGAATCGTTCCAGTGAGCGACCCTTTGGCTTTCTTGCCGGCGCCTACAGCCGGTACGTGCTCGGGAAGTGACACTATAAGCAGCGCCGGTGCGAAGGTAACGGTTCCCTCGGGCTACTGCAGCATTACCGTCTCCGGAGCGGGCGATACAATAACTATCCCCCCCGGTACTTATACTGGTGGAATTAACATTGGTGGAGCTTCAACCACGGTGACCTTTTCCTCCGGGCTCTACTACATAGGCAGCCCTGGGTTGAGCATCACCTGTAGTTCTTGCACAGTCCAGGGCACCAGCGACACCTTTTACCTTGCCAGTGGCGGAGTGACCATGACCGCCTCAGGCACGACATTTAACCTTACCGCTCCAACGTCTGGCACATACAACGGCATCCTGTTCTTTCAGAGCCGCAGCGACAGCACGGCCGCGAACATGACCGTCAGCGGCACCGGTTCAGTTTTTGAAGGGGCGCTCTATTTTTCGGACGCGCCGCTGACGTTCACTGCGAGCGGAAGTTCCGAAAGCCTTTACCTCGCCTTCGTGGTCCAATCTCTCAGCATTACCGGGGCCAGCACTGCCATAAACGATTACGCGACACTTTATGGGACGTCTCCGCTAGGAGCCGCCACCCTGACAGAGTGAGTTATGAATAAAATGGCCAAACCGGGTTCATGTCGTGGGAGGGAGCAGCGCCGCGCCGCCACCCTTTGCCACACGATGAGGTGCGAAAACGCCGGGCAGGCGCTGGTAGAACTTGCTCTGGCGCTGCCCTTTTTTCTGCTTTTGATCATGGGAACGTTCGAGTTTGGGCGACTGGCGTACATCAGCATGGAGGTCGCCAACGCAGCAAATGCTGGAGCCCACTATGGCGCTCAGAACCACATTACTGCTTCGGACACTGCGGGAATGCAGCTGGCTGCACAAAGCGATGCGGCCAATATGGAAGGACTTAGCGCTACAGCGATCTATTTTTGTGCTTGCTCCAACGTGGCGGGATCGCCGACGCAGACGCTTGGCACCGGCTGCAAAACCACCTGCACCAGCCCTGGCATACTTCTCGAATATGTCAAGGTAAGTACCAGCGCCACCGTGGCTCCTGTAACGGCGTTTACGACAGCAAAATTCAAACTGCAAGGGCAGGCGATCGTGAGAGTAGAACAGTAGTGTTCCCAGAGGCCCCTTCGGTGGAGATTGATCGAATGGCGAGAAGATCTGCTTACCTGCCAATCCGATCGCAGTTACCGTGTGCGTACAAACGCCGCGTGCCATATTCCGGACGCGGCAAACAGGGACACTCTCTGGTCGAGACTGCATTGTGTATGGTTCTTTTGTTCATCCTGGTGTTCGGCGTGATCGACCTCTGTTTGGCGCTTTATTCGTACCACTCCCTCTCTGAGGTCGCGCGGGATGCGACGCGCTATGCGATCGTGCATGGATCGGCCTCGGGTAATTCAAACCCCAATACTGTGTCAACTGAGGTGGCCTGTCCGAGTGCGAGCAGCGATCCGACTGCGAGCACCGAATACTGCACGGCCAGCGCAGCAAACATTGCGACCTACGTCGCGGCGAGATACGCCCAGACCTTGGGGAAGGTGACGGTGACCCCGACCTGGAGCGCCGTCCCTTTAAGCTGGGCCACGTCTCCGCCCGCTTGCGCTCCATCCACCAGTTGCAACAATCCTGGAAACTTGGTTCAGGTGCAGGTGAAATATGCATTTACTCCCCTAGGTCCGTTTTTTCCCGCTGTAACCATGAGTAGCACGTCGCAGATGATAATTTCTCAGTGAGAGGTATGGCGATTGGCTGTGGCGAGTCGCCCTGTCGCTCGAACCCGGTAGTAAAACTGTAGTAATTTCTGGGTTATTGATAGAAATCGATACCTCGGGAAACTCTCAAGGTTTGACAGTGTGCAGCACCATGACACGAGCATCGGAGCAGAACGCGCCAGCCTCTCGTACACAATCGAATCCAGCCGCAAGGGCGGGAGCCTTGGGTCCAGCGTAGCCAAGCGGCGGATCGGCAGGTAAGATGTGTTCCCAGGCTAATAAGCTGCGCCAGGAACCGGCTGCGAAGGAGCAATGTATGAACTTCAATCTAAGCGCCATGATGCAAACCGTAACCACTATATTGACAACTGTGGGTTTGAGACTTTTGGGTGCGATCGCCATCTGGATTGTTGGCCGATGGCTGATCGGTGTTGTGCTTCGAATGATTGGGACTGGCCTGAGGAAGCAGAAGATTGATCCCACTCTGATCCGCTACATCCACTCGGCAGTGGCAGTGCTGCTGAATATCGTGCTGGTCATCGCAATCCTGGGATTCTTCGGTGTCGAGACCACCAGCTTTGCGGCGTTGATTGCAGCGGCGGGCGTCGCTATTGGCGTGGCATGGTCGGGGCTGCTGTCGAACTTTGCCGGCGGCGTGTTCTTGGTAATCCTGCAGCCGTTCAAGGTGGGGGACTTCATTACTGCCTCTGGAGTCACTGGCACGGTCGAGGAAATCGGCCTTTTCGTTACGACCCTCAATACGCCCGATAACGTGAAGACCATCGTCGGTAACGGCAAGATTTTCGCCGACACGATACAGAACTTTTCGGCCAACCCCTACCGACGTGTCGAGCTGACGGCACAATTGGCGCACGGTGTGGATCCGCAGGCGGCGATTGCGCTGCTGAAACCGGCGCTGCTGCAGGTGCCGAATGTGATGGGAGAGCCTGCGCCGGACGTCGAGATCCTGACGTTCAACCTTTCGGGCGCGGTGCTCGCAGTTCGCCCATACTGCAACAACGAGCACTATTGGCAAGTGTATTTCGACACGAACCGGCTGATACACGATACATTTGCGCATGCTGGCTTCCCAGTTCCCGAGCAGCATTACGCCGTGCGCGGCCCAGAGGATCTCAGGCTGGCGAAGACGGCGTAAGCGGGAAGGAGCCTCGTAGCTTGGATAGCGAAGAGGAGGGAAACCGATGCCGATACGTTTTCTCCGCTCAACCCCGACTACTGCGGATCGAGCGGAGGGAATGCGCTATAAGCCAGCGCAAGGGGCCCGGAACCTGCCGGGAAAGGCGAACCCGGCGACGGACTAACGACGCCGTTCGACAAATCGGGGACAAAGCCGCCGATGGCGTTCGAGGAGGCGTCGGGCAGGAAGAGCTCTCCCTCGACGAACAGGATGTCGCCGGAAGGCGTCGTCGCAGCAAATGGAGAGCCGCTGATCTGAGTGAGAACGCCCGTGCTCGCGTCGATGCTGTACGCCGAGATAGTACCGTCGAGATTGTTGGCGGCGAACAAAAAGCCACCGGGGCCGCAACTACAGCCGGCCAGAGAAGACGTCCCTTTGCCCGCGGAAAATGGCGAACCGGCGACGGGGCTCAGCGAGCCGTCGGCATTGATGCTGAATCCGGCAACTGCATTGGTATTTTTCAGAGCCACATAAAGAACGTTCCCTTCACTCACATTCAATCCTTCCGGACCACCGTTCGGGACCGTCTGGAACGGCGAACTGACCATCGGAGTCAGCGACCCATCTGAATTAATAGTGAAGGCTGAGATGCTGCCATTTGGGTCATCGGAGTTGGCGGCGTACAGAAAATTCGCATTGGGAAAATTAGCTACGGCCAGATGAGATAAGCCCATGCCGGCTGCGAAAGGCGACCCGGCAAGGCTCGTCAATGAGCCATCGGAATTGACGGTGAAAGCGAAAATCTCTCCTGCGGAACTCGCCACGTACAGCGTTTGTCCAACCAACGCCATCGGCCCCGGGGACGCGCCTACGGCAAAAGGGCCGAAGGACGCAGGTGACAGGATAGGTTCCTGGTTATTAATGGAGTACGCCCGGATCGCACTGTTCCCGGGGTCAGAGACATAGACGATCCCTCCAGAGACCAGAATGCCCGTGCTGTTCGCCGGTCCGGCAGTCGAAGTTGCAGTCCCCAGCTGAGTACCAAGGGGAAATGGAAACGTCAGTACCTGCCCGGAATTGGTCGTAGCATAAACGGCTTGTTCTTCGGGACAAGCGAGGCAGGTCCCAATTTGATTCGAGTGGCCGCCGCAGGCGGTTGTGAAAGCCAAGACAACGAGGAGAAGCGTGCAGAGAAGGACTGTAGCGAAGATACGGTTCATGATGGCTTCCCTCAGGGCTATCCTACAACCATTCAGGACGCACGCGGCACGGAGAGAGTTGCCCGGCACCGTCCATTTCCAGGGTCGGCACTGAGGCTGAGGGGGACTGAAAGCTTTGATTCCAGCTCGGCTAACTGGTGATAAATATCTATTTCGCTCATTGACCCCGAACAGGCTGCGAGTTCCTTCTCGATTGGTCGACGGATCATCCACGGCTCCGCGTAGGAATGCGCTCTCTGTTCCTTGAACAGTGCGGGGCCCTTGGCGTAAGGTGGACAAGCACGTGGCCGTTTGCAAAACCGTCACCAAGCAGTCCTCATTGCGTCAACAGAGGGCGTTGCATTGTGCTTGCCCCGTGGATCGTTTCCTGATAGGTGCGAATATTCACGTTTCGTGCGGACGGCGCCAGATTCGCGTCCGCTCAGCGCTGCACTTCATATGCCAACGACATTCTCCCCGACCGGTACAGGTGATGGCTAATCAATCGCAGTTTAGTGGGGCTGTAAGGAGGGGGAAGTAATGGAATCCCGGCGCCCAACAACAGGTATCACAGCAACTTCGACGCCATCCACGAGGCCAGAGTCAAAAAAGGAGCGGAACAGGTCGCTACCACCAAACAACCAAATGTCCTTTCCGCTTTGAGCTTTCAGGTCTCTTATCCACTCTGCATTCAACTCCGGCATGACAGTTACGTGGGGGTGCTCTTGCTGTTTGAGAGTCCGCGAGAAAACGATGGAAGTAACTCCGGTGAAAGCCGTGAAAGCCGCTTCCCCTCGTGTTCGGACGGCAAGCTCGAAGGTTCGCCTGCCCATCAGCAGCGTATCAAATTGGGACCAAAACGCGGTGAAATCGACTTCCGCGTCCGTGCCAATCCAGTCGTATTCTCCTTTCGGGCCTGCAATATGGCCATCCAGGCTCATCGAGCAACTGCATAACGAAGTTTTCGCATACATGCGCTCCCCCCGCGCAATGACCAGAACCCGCAGCCGCTGATTCTTTCACAAAAACGGATAACTGCTGAAAATCTCGATAGAGCTTATCAATCGGGACCGGGGATTTCAGTGTAAGCCTACTAGATTCTATCGCTAGTGCTCAGGCCAAGATGCTGTGAGGGATTGCGCAGATCTTCACGCCTGAGCACTAGCGATAGAATCGGTTGAGCGAAGCCGCCGCTGGGGAGCCTGCTTTGTTCGCGGCGGGCGCTATGTGATTTCAATCGATTTCAGTTTGGAAGTTATTGAAAAGGCAGATACTTGCAGGGAGACATTCAAATCGAAGTTCATCGATCTAACCATCCAAACCGAGGCTCAGGTTCGCCTCATCCTAACGCTAGACAGACCGTTCTGCAAGATTCCCAGTCTCAAATTCCCAGTCTCAAACCTCCGATGTCGCTTGCCCCCGGGCACGCGATATTGTCCGCCACAAAGCGGTTTCGTTTAACGCCTCCTAAGGGTGATGACGCAATTACCCCTCTTGAACGACTGAACGACTTACGGTTTTTCTGCCGCAAAGCGGCTTTGTTCAACGCTGGTTACAACAGTGTCGTTCGCTTAACGCCACTGAAGATTCTAGGTTTCCACTACCGCAGACGGCTTTAGGCCCCGAACTGCGCAAAAGTCAGGACGTGCCCGGCTGGATCTTTCACCCCGATCTCGCGTGCTCCGTAGAAAGCCTTTCGCTCCGGCATGACCACCTTGGCGTCTTTCGTGGCCGCGATCACATCATCCAGGCTGTCGACCTCGATGTACAGGAACGAAGGGCCCTTGGCATGCCCCTGGGCTGAGAATGAACTATCCTTCTCGACGCTGGCATAGCTTTGATACATTAACTCGACTCCCGCCTTTTGCAGCGAAACGAACCCGATCTTGTTGCCCTCGGGAACTTCTATGGCCACTTCAAAGCCCAGGCGCTCTTTCCAGAATCTAACGCAGGACTCGACTTCGTCTACCAGCAGTACGGGCGTGATTTTCTTAATCGTCATCAGATTTCTCCTTTTGCTAAGTGTCGACCTCAGCAGAGTTGGGTAGCCCAATTTTCTCCTTGCCAAGCGCACTAGTCTTATTTAGACTAGTTACCCTACACTAGATTCCGAGGTTCGTCACGGAGGTTTTATGATCGGCGAAGAACAGCAGTTGAGCGACTTGGTTTCGATTGGCCCGGCGATGCTGCGCGATTTCGAACTCCTCGGTGTTCGCACCGTGGCGCAGTTGGCGCGGCGCAATCCGGAGAAGATGTACGAGAAGCTCTGCCAGGTCACCGGCCAGACGCAGGACATCTGTTGCCTGGACGTATTTCGGGCGGCGGTAGCGCAAGCGAAGAATCCGAATCTGCCGATCGAGCAGCGCCTGTGGTGGCACTGGAGCCGCAAGCGCAAGGCAAGCGATGCCTGCCACTAGGAAGCGCGAGCTGACCACTCCCGACCTTGTGCTTCTCAGCCTGCTAGCGGAGCGGCCGCTGCACGGCTACCAAGCCAACGCAGAGCTGGAACGGCGTGAGGTACGCGATTGGGCGGGCATTTCGCGGCCACAGGTGTATTACTCGATCGAGAAGCTAGCGCAGTTCGGGCTGATTCGAGCATCCGAGATTGAGACGGCGGCGGCGGGTCCTGAACGCAGGGTCTTCCAGACGACCGCCAAGGGTCGGGCGGCCCTGGCCGATGCGCTGGAACGTGAGGAGTGGGCGACGCACCGTGAGCGGCCACCGTTTCTCACCTGGATCGCTCTCTCCTGGCAGGCGAGACCCGGAGTGTTTCGTCAGCAGATCGAACGCCGCCGGGAATTTCCGGAGAACGAATTGTCACGGGAAGAGGCGACGCTACTATCGATCAAGAAAGAAGTAGGCCACCGGTTTCATGAAGCCGTGTGGATGGTCAGCCTCATGATCGAGCAATTCCGCGGCGAACTGCGCTGGCTGGGGAAACTGGAGCGCGAACTCCCGCGGCGCGCTGCCGCGAAGCACCGATAGCATATAAGATAGGACATCGCCTGGTTTCGTCAGTTACAGGGTTGCCCGACAGTCGACCGCGCGGTGCTGGTCTGCTCCTTCCATCGTTGAGCTGGTGGCCGTAACTCTAGTAACTACGGCAGTGTCAAAGGCACGCTTAAAATTGCAGTGGGAGACATCCTAGCTGTCAAGACACTCCAAACTCTGGATTGGCGCAGCAGCGAGTCTAGTCGGGGCTCAGGCATTAGTGTCTGCATGGATACCACGTGGTCATTTGCTTGCTGCAGTCAGTGATCTTTTTTGCGCACTGTTGATACTGGCGCCCATGCTGGCGTTTGCCAGGAATGCCATCCACCGTCAGGGACGCCTACGCGCTTTCTGGTTTCTTCAGGCGGCTGGCTGGCTTCTCTGGCTGGTGAATCAGAGCTTCTGGATCGCTTACGATGTCTTCCTGCACCGGCCCATGCCCGTGGTGTTTGCCGGGGATGTTTTTCTGTTTGTCGCCGGTGTTCCTATGCTGGCGGGGCTGTTGCTGCAGCCGCACCTGCACCCGTCGGCACGCAGTGCACGCCTGGGAATGCTGGATTTTCTGCTGCTGATGTCTTGGTTGGTCTACTTTTACGTGTTCCTGGTGGAATGCTGGCACTACGTCTCGAAAAATGATGCACTCTATAACCGAAACTTCGACAGACTGTACGTACTGGAAGTCGTGGTCCTGGCGGTAGTGCTGTTGAGGCTATGGAAACGAAGTACGGGCACATGGCGTATTTTCTATGCGAATTTTCTCGGAGCGACGTTGTTTAACAACGTGCTTTTTCTACTGGAGAATTTTGCAGTTGAGCGGAATACGTATTATGTCGGGAGTTGGTACGACACTCCCTATTTGGCTTCGTTCGCAGCGCTCACCGCGGTGGCGATCAGCGGGCGCGCCCTCACGCCGAGTCTGGCCAGGGATGAAGGCGTAGAGAGAGACTCCTGGATGGCAAGCCTTGCGATGGTGGCGGTGCTATCGCTGCCGGTTATTTGCTTGATCGGGCTGTTCGAAGGCTCGGTGCCGGCAGAAATCATCCGCTTTCGCGTGACTGTCACATCGGTGGCGATGTTTGTCATGGCTGCCATGGTGCTCGCCAAGCAACACCGGTTGCATCAGGAGTTAAAGCACTCGAATCAGGTACTCGAGGAAGCCTCCATGACCGACCCGCTGACTGGAATCCGGAACCGGCGGTTTTTTTCGGCAACGATCGAAGGCGATGTTGCACGAACGTTGCGAGCGTACGCGGAAGGGCATGACCAGTCCACACGGGACCTGGTTTTCTATCTAATCGACGCGGATAATTTCAAGGAAGTAAACGACCTGTATGGTCACGATGCAGGCGACTGTGTGCTGGTGGAGATGTCGCAAAGGATTAGTTGCGCGATCCGTAATTCTGATGTGCTGATCCGCTGGGGCGGAGAAGAATTTCTGATCGTGTCCCGCTACACCGATCGCAAAGACGCGCATATTCTCGCGTCGCGCGTGATCAAGGCAATCCGCGGGAAACCTTTTCCGGTCATTTCTGGCCGAGAAATCCGACGCACCTGTTCCATTGGCTGGGCGGCATTCCCCTGGCTGAAAGACGGCGCCGGAACCATGGGATATGAAGAGGTACTCAACCTGGCAGATCGAGGCCTGCGTCAAGCTAAAGGAGATGGCAAGGACCAGGCGATCGGCATGATTCCCTCGCTCGAGGGAGAGAACTCGTTTGGTAAACGCTCAACCGACGGTGAGCTGCAGCCTCAGTCCAAGGGTAATGTTGCTGTCGATAAATCGCGATAGTACTCAATGACCAGTGGTCTGCCTTGAGGCCAGTGAACTAAGTTTCCATCTGGCTCTCAGCCGAAAGCTTCCGCAGGGAGAGCCGCTCGCGATGGGCCAACGCCAAGCCGAGAGGAACAACAGAAACGAAGGAGACAAGCCAAAGCATGATCCCGCAACTCGCGGCCAGTTCCTTCGGCACATTGAAGAAATGCGCGAGTACCGAAATCATCGCCAATTGCGAGCCTCCACCCACGCCCGGCAATTGCACCACTGAGCCAACCATGCCTGATCCCACGAGTAGCAGAAGTTGGGAGATTGGAATGTTAAGAACCGCAACTCCATATGCATGGGTAACTTCCCAGTACGTCCCGGCGATCAGAGACCACATCAGCACAGAAACTCCCGTTAGCTGTGCCAGCTCTACAGGGCCATGAATCGTGTTCAGTCCTTCACGAAACTCTCGAATCAGGAGACCAATCTTATGTCCGAAGTTCGAACCGATATGCGCAAGCCGTCGTTCTACCCAGCTGGCGAGGTCCTCGCCCTTCCATCTCAGAATTGATACTCCGAGAGCTGATCCAGCAACGAGGCCGATCAACAGAAAGCCTCCTCTGCGAACGGCTCCGTAATAAGGAAACAGCCTTAGGTCCGGGGCTAGAAAAACGGCGAGTACTAGGATGATAGTGTACGCGGCGACATCGAAGATCCGTTCGACGGCCCAGACCGCTATCTGCGAGGAAACCGGAAGGTTCTCGCGCCTAGCGATCAGGTAAGGCCGAATAAGCTCTCCCGCACGTCCCAGAAGAGCCACGCCAGTGAATCCGAGAATGGTCGGAACAAACAGGCGTGTGCTCGAAGTCCTGCGAACAGGCTTTAAAAAGATGGCCCAACGCAGCGCCCGGATGGCGAAGGCAGCATAGATCATGGTGATTCCGTAGGCAATGCTAAGCAGGCTGACGCGGTCCGTTTGCTGCCAGAAGGTATGCCAGTCGAAGTTTCGCCAAGTGCGAAACTGCATGTACATTAGTACCGTCAGGACCACAAACCCTGACGCATAGATGAGTATCTGTTTCTTGCGCATGAAAGGGATCGACTCACCGGAGTCGACTTCAACACGAGACAGAAAGACGTCCGCACACAAGCTAAATGAGGAGCACGATGGGGTCAATGAGGTGACTTGACCCTTGACACTGTGACGCCGTTCAATGAGTGAGGCCTCGTAATCGAGCGAAACTGTTGCCGAATCGCTTCCAGCCGAGGTGGATTTTCCTACCATCTTCGCCAGTCCGAAGTCGAGGATCTTGGCGTGGCCTGCCTGAGTGACAAGGATGTTCGCCGGCTTGATGTCGCGGTGGATAATTCCGGCCGCGTGAGCGGCATCGAGTCCATCGGCGATTGCTCCAGCCCGCCTTTTCAGCCTCGATTTCATAAAAGCGGCGCTCTGCCCGGTGTTCGACCTTGCAAAGGGTGCGGTAATGCGTCCAGCTCAGGTTGGGGGAGAAGCCTTGCAGCTTGTCGGTGGTCTCCAGCGCCATCTTCATGTCAACCATAACTGCGTCTTCCGCGAGGTCGCCAATTCATCACTCGCCGAGTGATGAATTGCAGGTTCCCGGTCGCTAAACGCTTGATAAAACAAGCGGAAGTGGCGCAAATTGGTGGCCGAAAAACCCTGTCCATAGCGCTTTCCAAGTTGTTCAGACAGGTCATTCAACAGGCCTTGCCCATATTCGGCCCGGTCTTCGCCGCTCTGGAGCGCTTCGACGATTTCTCGCCCAATCAGCCAGTAGGCGATCACCATATTGCTGTTGACGGCGCGCGCCACGTTGGCACGGGCCTGCTCCAGAATCGATACAACCCGGTCCATCAAGTTCCCTTGCCCAACGCGGATAAGTCCCCGTTCCAACGGACGGGGTTGCAGTACTGTTTCCGGCTTTTTCGGCGCCATGTTCACAAGCTCCTCACATTGTTGAGACCGTGCTGCTGGAGAATAGCGGTCAGATTTCGTTTTGGCCACATCGTCGCCAAAGGCGCTGTCGCGAAAGACGACGCTCGTCTCGCCGGCAGGGGCCAGTTCCTTGTGCCATGCGATCAAAGCCGCCCCCAAAACGCTTTCTTCCCGCCTCTAAGGCATCCCTATGATATGGCGCCCGGCAATGCGATGCTTTAGAGTTGCACCTTGGAAAAACTCCATGGCTATGAACTGGCGGTCCTCGTGATGACCGATTTCGTAGATCGTGCAGTTGTTGGGGTGGTTCAGCGCGGAAGCGGCACGGGCTTCCCGGCGGAAGCGTTCCAGGGTCTGCGGATTCTGGGCGACGTCGTCAGGCAGGAATTTCAGAGCGACGAAGCGCCCAAGATCGATGTCCTCGGCTTTGTAGACCCCACCCATCCCGCCGCCGTCGAGCTTCTCGACGATGCGATAGTGCGAGATGGTCTGCGCAATCAATGGGCTGAAATCTTAGGACTGGGGCTGGGGCAAGTCAACGAAGGAGAGAGGTTGGCTGCATCCCGAAGAGTCAGTTGACGTTAAATCCCGATTACTCAAAACCCCAGCTGACGGGCGAAGAGACGGCGCAAGCTTGTGACATCGCCTGATGGCGACAGTTACACTATGTTGCGAGCGATTCAAGCCTGCAGTTTCTGAAATTCAGATCGCGGGATCGGAGAGTCCGGCTAGGGGATTCGGCTCATCCGGCTGAACTCGCACGACCACACGCTTGTTCAACAGAATCTCGATCCAAACTCGAAGTCCGATCACAATCGCCATCCGCAACGGGTGCACCTTCCAGTAGCTTCGGTAGACCCGCGCCACTTCGCTTCGGTCGGTAATGATTTGGGCCGTTCCAGAAATCGTGGGACCGTCCTTGCTCCCCACAGAACAAACGACACGCGGATTCCTTCGTACCCGCTTCACTTTGTAAGAACTCTCCGGGGTGAGGAATTCGATCTGTCCGCCTTTCACAACGAGCCACACCTGTATCTTCTTCAGTTCGCCGGATGCCTTGTAGGACCCGAACCACTGCGTGTGTCGTTTGAGGGCGAGTTGCAGTTCTGGGGTCATGGGACTCTGGCCATCATCCTAAGCCCCGCCATGGCAGTCTGACAATCTGGCGTTTCCAACGACCCGCGTCAATGCATTATGAAAGAGCGCCCCGCTTCAGAGGGTTGAGGTTGGAACCGGACGTAAGGATGGCAATCTATTGGCAATCAGTCAAACATCGCCTGTCCAAGCCGGGCTCGGAACGACCGTTCCGGTAGAATGTCCCCCGAGTACCTGCGAGGCATGGCTATGGCAAGAATGTCCACGAAGAGAAAATTGAATCCCCGCAAGAAAGCGAAGAAATCACCGCCGAGAAAGCGGAAGGAGGCCCTGCGTCCGGAAAAAAAAATACCTGCGCCGGGGCGGGCAGCGGAGGTCGGCGGCGAGAAGCTGACCTTCAACCATGCAATGGTCTATGCTGCAGACGTGCGACGCGCGCTAGGCTTTTATCGCGAAATGCTGGGATTCAAACTCGTGGACGAATTCCGCCACGAAGGTATACCCGTCTATGCGCGGCTGCGCGCACCTGGAGGCGACGGCACGATCGCGCTGCACCTGGCGGGGCCGGGGACGCCGCTTGCCAGTGACGGTGTGCGGTTGTACTTCGAGATTCGCGAACTTGATGAGTTTTGCCGCAAACTGCAGGCCAAGGGCTTCTACATAACACAGATGCCGCGCATGATGCCATGGGGTTGGCGTCACGCCTATCTGAACGATCCCGATGGCCACGAGATCAGCATCTATTGGGCCGGTGAGAACCGCATGAAGAAGACCGTCATGCGCGTGGCCAAGGAAGTTGAGCGGGCGCCTGCCGCGAAAAGGCGATGACGCTCGCCGCCCGTATCCGCCGCCACACTCGGATAAAGATCAATCTCACGACGCACCCAGAGATCCAGTCTGAGACACGTCACTGCGCTGGGGGTTTGGCAGCAAGTCCCGATGCCACAGTCGCATGGGAGTCCCTGTGTGCATGAGCGTAAACGTGTTTACGCCAGATGCGCACGCGTTATGTGAATTGCCCTTCTTGCGTCAGGCTCACTTGAGTCCGACTACCATAGAGTCGGGGCCAACAAGATGCTCGACACGAGTTTCACGGAATCCCGCGAGGTGGAGGTGATGTTCGTGACCCACCATGATGAAAAGGAGACGCCGCCTACCTCATTTGCGATAGCGCTGGGTCAACTGTTGGAATCGCGGGTCCGTCCGCAGCGAAGCGAAGGACGGGCTCGAATCGAGCACGGCAAGATCGCGGAATCCCATTTCGAAGGCTTTTTGCATTCGTAGCCTGAGCCGCGCGCGGGGACAAAGAGAAGGGCACATAAGCGATTATTGAAATTGCTAGGAATCGGGGCGGATGAGAGCTTCCAGTTCGTGGAACAGTCGCGCGCCTTTGGCTGCCGTTTCGGGTTCGTCGAAACAAGCGGGTGAGACTGGGTCAGGACCCTAGCATCAACGCGGAGGCTTCGCGGAAATTCGATGGGAACTTCGCGGAGGGCGTCGGGATAGACGATGGCGACTTCGAGCACGAAAGGACCGGGCGGACAACCCCGTTTCTCGAATAGGGTATTCGGCAGGTTCCCAGGGGACGACATAGACATCGAGGTATTCCGCCGAGGCGCGTGCCCGGGCGAAGAGAGGTGAGCCAAAAATGCCCAATCGGAACGGTTTCGTTCCCGACCCTCGCCCGGACATTCCATACCCAACAAAAAACTCCGCGCCAGCCGTGAGGTTCAGCAACCCGCCGGAAGCGTTGGCGGCCCGTGACAATCTCGAGCCTGTTGCATGGCCGGATTGGGGTTTCAGCTTTACCGAGCTTGCGCTTACCGCATCAACAAACAGCTTCACTTACCTCTTAAGAAATATGACTATCTGGATGACGCGGTTTTCAGGTCATCCGACGCGTGCGGGACAAGAATGTCTCGCGCAACGACAGGCAGTGCAGGCACAAGCCATCTGAACAGCGCGGTTGCCGCCGCCGCTCCTAGCAACTGTGCCGCGATGAAGCCCGGAACATCTATCGGACGAATGCCGCTGAAAGTGTCTGTCGCCGCCCTCGCCAGAGCGACAGCAGGATTAGCGAATGATGTCGATGCCGTGAACCAGTACGCCGCTGTGATGTAAGCCCCGACCGCAAACGGCACGACTGATGAGCGGAGGCGTGAACACCCCCAAATCACCGACAGCAGTCCGAAAGTCGCGATGAATTCGCTGAAGACTTGCGAGATGCCGTTGCGTGTGTGCCGTGACGCCGCGAACAGCGGAAGACCAAACATCAGGTGCGCACACGCGACGCCAACATAGGCTCCTGCAATCTGGGCGCTGACGTATCCCGGCACTTCACTCCACGGAATACCTCGTTGGGACGCGTCCGCAAGCGTGACGGCAGGATTGAAGTGCGCTCCCGAAACCGAACCAAACGTGAGGATGAGCGCGACCAAAGCCGCGCCCGTCGCAATCGTGTTGGCGAGCAACGCAATCGCAACGTTGCCACCCGAAAGTCGGTCGCCCATGATTCCAGAGCCGACGACCGCAGCGAGAAGGAACGCTGTCCCGACAAACTCCGCTGTCATCCGAACCTTCAGGCGGAATGTCATTGGTGACCGATGTTGTCCAGTTCCTTCTTCAAAGCAAGCCTGTCTATCGAAGCATGGGGAAGACAAAGGAAAAGACTGATCCGCCGATCCAGCAGAAAGAAGGCATCTCGGAAAGCCTTTTGTACGTCTTCCGGCGTGCCTACCACGGCGGCGGGATCGGGAACGCCCCAGTGTGCCGTCATCGGTTGGCCCGGCCATACGGGGCAAACCTCATTGGCAGCATTGTCACAGACGGTGAAAACGAAACCGAGCTTCGGAGCGTCAGGCTTGGAGAATTCATCCCAACCCTTGCTTCGAAAACCGCTAGTCGGAATGTGTGCGACCTCAAGCTGGCGCAACGCCTCCGGGCGCACCTTGCTGGATGGATGGCTTCCAGCACTATAAGCCGTGAATTGCGGTCGCCCCTTAAGGTTCATGATCCCCTCAGCCATAATCGAGCGTGCTGAGTTGCCTGTGCATAGAAACAACACGTTGTAATGTGGCTTCATCGGTCACGCTCAGTTGCAGCAGGTGGGAGCGCAGCAAGATTGCTTCGCTATCGGCTTCCTTGCTCTGACGAAAGCACTCAAGAATCTACCGTCTACCTGTGGGGCTAAGTCATCTACGTCGATATTGTGTCCCGATAGAAACTCGCGGGCATCTTCCACGCGATAGATTCTCGTTGGTTCAATCTCAATTTGATCGAATCCCGCAGCCGCCAGTTTGCTCCGGTATTCGCCCTCATCAAGTGCTCCGGCAACACACCCCACCCACAACAGAACGCTTTGGCGGATGTCGGGCATGATCACCCCGCGAGTCACAACATCCGAAACGGCAAAGCGTCCACCGGGTTTGAGAACGCGGAAGGCTTCCCGTAAAACCCGATCCTTATCAGCGGAGAGATTGATGACACAATTAGAGATGACGACATCGACGGAGTTGTCTGGTAGCGGGATACTCTCGATCTCACCCCTCAGGAATTCGACATTCTCTGCCCTTGCCTTGCGCTTGTTCTCGTTCGCAAGCGCCAGCATCTCATCGGTCATATCCAGACCGTAAGCCTTCCCTGTCGGACCGACGCGCCTTGCGGATAGCAGGACGTCAATACCGCCCCCGGAGCCGAGATCAAGAACCACTTCGCCAGCGTTCAAATTCGCCAACGCAGTCGGGTTCCCGCAGCCCAATGACGCGAGCAGGGCTTCCTCTGGAAGTTTTTCAGTCTGTGCGATGTCGTAAAGGTTGGAAGTGATCGGGTCGGCACAACCGTTGCTGGCAGTCGATCCGCAGCAAGAACTGCCGCCACTCTTCACTCGTAGTGCCGCCTCTCCGTACTTCTCTTTGACGATTGTCTTAATGTCGGTGCAGCTCATCGGAACTCCCCTATCTGCAACATTGGGTGATTTGTTCTGGTTTCACTGCCTTGTTGCGCGTGCAACACTCTGCGTAAAGGAATTGGAGCAACTGCTGAAGCGCGTCAGCGTCGGCGGTGTAGCGCAAGAACGTACTCTCCCGGCGCACTTGAACTAGACCTTCGTTCTTGAGTTTGTCCAGATGATGGGAAAGAGTTGAGTTCGGGATGTCTAACTCTTCTTGGATCTCGGTTACGACAAGCCCGTCCGGGTGCGCCGAAAGCAACAACTGCATGATCCGCAGCCGAGCCTCTGTGCCCATTGCTGAAAACATGTCCGCAAACTTTGTGACTTGCTCCTCGGATTTCCTGCCTGCCATGTTTCGATGATTGCAGAAAGATGGATAGTTGTCAATCGCAGCACGAGAAGAGCTTCGCGTGTGCGTTGTGGGGATGCTGGGTCGTCAGGGGCAGAAATCTCAGTAGTTAGCCAAGCGGAACGCCACGCGCGGGGCTTCACCTGTTGGGGGCAGTTCGTGGCTATGCTGTTTTGTCAGTTGGGCCGGGCGCAATCGTTGCGCGAAATCTGCGGACGGCTGGCGGCCAGTGAAGGGAAGTCAAAACATTTGGGTTTGCCGGGGCGCGCCACGCGCCACTCTAGCTTACGCCAACGAACATCGACCTTGGCAACTCTACCAGAGCGTGTTCCAGCAACTACTGGCGAAATGTCAGCAGGTGGTGGCCAGTGCCCCCGGGAAGAAGAAGCGGAAGTTCCGTTTCAAACACAAGTTGATGAGTTTAGATGCCACGGTGATTTCCCTGTGTGTGTTGTGTGTGTTGGTGTTTGATTGGGCCTAGTTCCGGCGCTCGAAAGGGGTGGTCAAGCTGCATTTGTTGTTAGACCACGACGGATATCTGCCGAATTTTGCCCTGGTGACCGAAGGCAAGCAGCACGAAGTACGGGTGGCGAAGCAGTTGCATTTCGCGCACGGGACGATTCTGGCCATCGACCGCGGCTATACCGATTACCAGTGGTTCGCGGATCTAACCCAGCAGGAGTGTATTTTGTGACCCGCTTGAAGGCAAGCTTAACCGTAAAGAGGAGAGGAATGCTCGAAATAGCTCTTGGATGAACAAATTGTCATCTTCCGGAAAGGCTCCAGTAATGTTTCGATCGTATCGTGATTGTTGGTCTTCGTGTCTTAACAGACACGCGGAATTCAGTTTGAACATGCCCATGTACGTGCCCGATAGTAGTAGGTGCTGCCTTTTCGTTTTCTTGTTAGGTGCAATCTTGCAGGGGGCATTCGCGTTTTCTCAGGAATTGCCAGATGCTCCATCAGTGGTACGGAATGCGAGCTTTCCCGCTGCTGAACGCTCGGATACAGCTTCCGATCCAGCACAATCGCCCGATTCCGCGTCCCACGGCTCAAGTAATGGAAAGTTTCTCAGTCGATGGGCCAAGCGCGGGCTCCGCGATCAGGCCGATATCTATACGGCTCCTTTTCATCGTTCTGAAGTGAAGTGGGTGATTGGTCTGCCGGCTGCGACTCTAGGACTAATCGCGATCGACAAGCACGCTTCGGGCGCATTATCGAGAAACGGCACAAATGTGAGCACCGACCTTTCCGATGCGGGCCTGTTCACGACGGCTGGAGCCGTGGGCGTATTGCTCCTGGATGGAGGAACTCGGGGCGATTCTCATGCCCTCGAAACTGGCGTGTTGGGAGCCGAGGCAATGGCTAACAGTTATCTGGTGTACACGGCGCTGCAGCTGATCACTGAGCGTCAACGTCCTTTACAAGGAACGGGGCGAGGAAATTTCTTTCAGACCAGCGGTCTGGATAATTCGTTTCCCTCCGGTCATGCGATCCTCACGTGGACAGCTGCGAGCACAATCGCCCACGAATACCCAAAGCCATGGGTAGAGTGGCTCACTTATGGGACCGCGACGGTTGTTTCCGTTACACGCTTCACCGGGCTCCATCACTTTCCCTCCGATGTTGTAGTGGGAAGCACTCTCGGCTATCTGATCGGACGGCACATTTTCCACGAACACTGTAAAGCTGGTCTCAGCCCGATATGCAAGAAGCAATAAGGGAAACAATTATCGCCTTCAAAAAGCGTGAGGTGAATGATGCCGAAGAATTGGCCGTGCAAACAAATTGGTGTTTTCCTTTGGTCTTTTGCCGTTTTTGCGCTTACTCAAGTCGCTCCACCTCTGATCGCTCAGACTACAACAGGAGTAATTAGAGGTACGGTTAGCGACAAATCCGGTAAAGCGGTTGCAAATGCTTCCGTGACGGCAACGAGCCTCGATTCCGGGCAGGAACAAACGGCGAATACAGGGCCTGATGGTACGTACAAACTGGACCTGCCTGCAGGCAACTACCGGTTGACGTTCGAAGCCGCTGGGTTCAAGACATTCGAGATTTCTTCAGCAACAGTCAGCGGGACAGTGCCAGAAGTTCTCGATGGCAAACTGGAGAGAGGCGAACCAGTCAATGGCAAACCAGCGCCAACACAACAGGAAAACTTACCGAATGCGCCTTCGAGTAGCACGACCGCACCCTCGCTTTCAGATCTAGGCCTTTCACCGGAGCAGACTCAGGGAAACGCTCGGGAACAAGCGTTGCTGGATAAACGAACACACATGCTAAAGATCCATCAGCGGATGGGTTTGATCACGACCATTCCCTTAATTGTCACCGTTGCCACATCCCTCAATGCTGGGGGCAAGAACACTAGCCTAGATTCCCATGTTAGTTAATTGACTTAACACCACGGAGCTTTTGGCAGGCTAGCCGAACGTGAGCTGAAGACGTCTGTTGCCCAGCCACGGTATAGAGGGATGTTCCTTGTCCAAGCCAGCGGCGATCAACAAAGGATTGTGGGCGCGCTTCTGAAAACGAACTTGGATTTCGGATTCTGTGATCATCACCTGGGCCGTGGCATCAATGAAATCGCGAAACAGGTGACGCGAGTGGACACGCTGATAGCCATTGTTGACCTTTAAGGCCAGGAGGCGATAGAGGCTGCTAGCCATGAGGGTTAACTGCAGGTCGCAATCCACCTTCATGGCCACCGCCGAAGAGAGGGCATCGATATGGAAAAAATCAATGCTGTCGGCGATGCCGTTTTCGATCAGCATGCGTTGTGCATAGCGGGTAATTAGCTTCGGCGCTGAGCGAGTGAGGTGGTTGGTCAGCAAAAAGGTGGGTTCCTCATGGCCCAGATCCCTGATCACCATTTGGCGCATCGGACCGGTGTAATCACTGAGCGGGATGGTTTGATCAAGGATGCGAGGGGTGCGGTATTCGCGCGTGACGCCGGTCAACTCTACTCTGCGCCAAGCCGAGAGTGGGAGTTGGTGGACCTTGTGCAGCATCTGTGGCGAGCGCCGGCGCAAAGTGATGAATTTAATACCCCACTCATTGAGGCGATTCAGATTGGCATGGGTGGTGAGCTTGGAGTCGAAGATTAACTCTTGCGGCCATTTTCCGGTGCGCTGTTTCCACCACTCCGCGAAACGCAGGATCTCATCGTTTTGCTCCTCCTTGCGTAGGCTGGCATTGGCGTAGCAAAAGACGCGGGTCTGGGCATCTTGGGCGAGAAACGCCAGAATTCCTTTTTGCTTGCGGCTGCGCTTGGATACGTAGTGTTTCTCCACCAGGGCGTCATCGCCATGATAGGGGATGGTGTGGAAATCCAAGTCAAAGGAATCGCCGCGATCGATGCCCAGTTTGACCATTGCATCGAACCAGTGCTGGATAAAAGCAGGATAGCAGGAGGGGGAAATGCGACAACTGTATTCGGTGAGGAAGGAGCGTTTGGGAATCACATTGAGTCCGGCGAACAGAGCCAGGCCTTCATCAAACACCGAGCTCATGATATGGCTATGACGAGCGTTGCCGTAGAGTTTCAAGGCCAGCAGGGAGCGCAGGGCGGCATCGGCGGGCACCATGCGGGAAGCGGGGAAGCAGAGTTTATCGAGCAACTTGTGCAGCGGGATTTGAGTCAGGAAAGGCACAAACAGAAACAATCCGCCGAAGCGAGTTCGGAAGGAACGCGGCTGGAGGCTCAACTGGCGCACATCCGCCACGTCGGCCGCAGTAGGGCGCAGGGCGGGCGGGCGTTCCGCGTCGGAGCGCCGCGGCAAACGTGCGAATCCTTCCTGGGTGAGAGTCTGCGAAATGGCTGCCGCACTGAGCTGGTGTCCGGACTCTTGCAAGGCATGTTGAATGTCATAAATGGAATAGTTTTGCTTGCGCAAGGCAACGATGCGCTCGCGAACGGGATCCCGCTTGGGTGAGGATCGAGGGCCTTTGGGGATAGTCTGGAAGAACTCTCGCCGCGGATTCTGACGGAACTGATGACAAAGGACGCGAAAGCTGCCGTAGGTATAGCCAAAGCGTTGGGCGACCTTTCGAGCCGGCAAATGTTCGACGAAGAAAGCACGGAGAGCCTCGTACTGGCGGTGCAAGGAGCCGGAGGGTTGGAGAAAGATCTGGGCGAGATTTGTTAGCTTATTTACTATACTTAAAGACATACAACCACTATGTCTAGTGTTAACGAGTGAGTCAAGCACAATCCGCAGTAGCCCGAGTGTAAACAGGTGACAACTTAGATGCTTCTTTATTTATACGGTATCTTGCGGCTATGGCTATGCCACGCAGCCGCAGTTCGCTTTCTGGGAGAAAAGACATGGTTGCCAGATATCGATGTGGCTATCGAGTTTAAGTAAATGTTATTACTAACGTTTGGACGGGTGAATAACCGATACTAGGCGGGGGCAAAAAGCCTGAAAAGTTAGTACCAGAAAGTAGCATGGGATTCCAGGCTAGCTCGGCCTCCCGGGACCTGCACGCCGCCCTCGGTGGGCTGACGGGAGATTTGTATGGCATCACAGCGTACTATGCAATCCGTGCGCCCAGGGTACCCGGAACCAAAAAGCGTGGTCCGATAAAATTTCACGAGGCGATGGCTTGGATACACGGCCCCGGAATGATTTTGACTCCCATCTTGGGGATTATGGCGTTCGATCAAAAGAACAACGGCGAAAAGGTTCATGGCATCGCCCAAGCGCATGGTCCGGTAGCCATCGTCACAGCTGGGGCTTTTGGCGCCGCTCTGCTGTCTGTTTCCGTCAAGTTCTGACCGGCTTATGACACCACTTATGAGGATGAGAACCCTTGCCACCTGCTTGCTTCTGGCGCTTCCGCCGCTAGCTCCTGCCGCGGATAGCCAATGGATTCTGCAACAAAGCACTCTCACTTACCATGTGTCCCACCCCCTGCACGAGAGTGAAGGCGTGAGCCACGCGGCACGAGGGAAGGGAGTTTGCCACGCGGGACAATGCGACTTCCTGATCGCGGTAGCCGTCAAGTCGTTCGATTCGGGGGACAGCAACCGTGACCTCCACATGATTCAGGTCACGCGCGGCGCCAAGTTTCCGCTAGTCACCGTTCGCACTCGCTTGCCTGAATCGGACGCTGCAGCATCGACCATCGATGCGGACCTGGAGATTCAGTTCGCCGGCCAGACCGTCCAGTACAAGAAAGTTCCTTTCAAAGTGGAAAAACAAGGCACCGAAACCCATATCACAGGGAAAATTCCGGCTACGCTTTTCGATTTCAAAATCGACCCGCCATCGCTCCTGACAATGCAAGTCAAGAACGAAATTCCAGTGCGCGTGGACATGACATGGCGTCCGCAGTAAATGAGACGACCTTCTCCAATCGGCTAGCCGTTCCGCTTCGGTCGCCTCGCGTCCTTTTTGCCAGTTAGCTTGTCAACAAGGCATTTCTCATGAGCCGCGAGGCCGTGTTCATCTGTCTTGTAGTCCTCAAGCGTGCAGGGTTTGCCGCAAATCGAGCAGGTGGGCATGAGCATAGCGGCCTGTGTTTGCCTAGCGTTATACTACAGGCCGACAAGTACGTTTGTTCCAAATCTGCTAAGAACAGTTTTAAGCAGTCTCTGGCGGAACGGATCGAAAGGTGTACAACGTGAGAGGAGTTTCCTGCAGTCCGTTTCCTGCATCCCACGTAGAGGTGTAAAGTTTTGGACTGGCGGGAAGTCCTATGCGATTGCTGTTGGTAGAAGATGATGTACCCATTCAGCAGTTCCTTAAACGTGCTCTTGTAGAGGCCGGATACCAGGTGGATACGGCTGGCACTGCGAAAGCCGGGGAAGCCTCCGCTTTGGAGGGTACTCACGACGCCTTCATCATCGATCTTGGCCTTCCGGACCTTGATGGATTGGACCTCATAGCCCGCTGCCGCGCTCAAGGTAGCTCCGCGCCAGTTCTGATCCTGTCAGCACGGCGTTCTGTGGACGAGCGTGTTCGCGGACTGGAACAGGGCGGAGATGACTACCTCACGAAACCATTCGCCCTCCCGGAGCTTCTGGCAAGACTGAGAAATCTGTTGCGCCGATCCGCGGTTGCGCCGAGCCAATCAGCGCGCTTGCAAGCTGCCGACTTACAGCTTGACTTGGTACGTCGTGAAGCACGACGGGGCGATCACTTGCTGCAATTGACTCCACAGGAATTTTCTTTGCTGGAATATCTTTGCCGGAATGAAGGTCGGGTGGTGACTCGCACCATGATTCTGGACCACGTTTGGCGAATGAGGATTGATCCCGCAACCAACGTCGTGGACGTTCATATTTATCGTCTCCGCAGCAAGGTAGATCATGACACTCCGCGGCCGCTGATCCACACAATTCGCGGTGTTGGCTATGTGCTCAAGTATGCCTAAAAACTTACGCGCCACTGCCGCTTGGCGGATTTCGATTTGGACAACTCTGGCGTTTGCGCTCGGCACGGCCGTGGCTTTCTCCATAGTCTATTACCTTGTGGCTCAGGGTATCCGAGAGCGCAGTGATACTTGGCTTACGGGCGAAGCCGAAGTTCTTGCTCAGGTCTCGGCGGATACACCGAGCGATCACTTATATAAGCGCGTAGTTCGCGAAGTGGCCGAGCTTGCTACTCAGGAAGTGCCGGATGAGCGCAATGCTCGCGGCGAACGGCTAAACTCTGTCTTCTTCTTAGCAACAAACCCGAACAATAGCGAGGGTCCGCTGTGGGTAGGCCCAAGCTCCAAGGATGCTTTTGTCACAGCGATTCAGCGGTCGAAGCTGGTTCTGGGACCTCCGAAGTCCATAACCGTAGAAGGATATCGACAAACGTTTCGAGTTGTTGTCAAGGCGCAAAACGGAAGAGCTGTTTATCTGGGACTCTCGGATCGGGGCGCCAAGCACATGCTGCACACCTTGGCCCGTCGTTTTCTGATGGTCTGGGGCGGCATGTTCCTGGTCGGTTTCGTGATCTCCTATTGGAGCGCCCGTCGTACTCTCCTGCGTGTGGAACGAATTACGGAAACCGTCGCGCGGATTGGCACCGAGGGGTTAGAGGAACGCTTGCCTGAACCTGTGAATTCAGATGAAATTTCGCGATTGGCGAAGACTTTCAATCACATGCTGGATCGTCTGCAGTCTTCGGTGAATCAGCTCCGAACGGTTACTGGCAGTGTGGCGCACGACCTCAAGAGCCCGGTGACCTTGATTCGTGGAACGCTGGAATCCGCATTATGTAATGAAGGAAATGACAAGTGGCGTGATTCGGTTGGGGAGGCCATCGAACACCTGGACAGGCTCTTGCAGTTGTTAAACACAACGCTGGACCTGGCAGAGGCAGAGGCGGGCGCCCTGCACATCGATCGCGGCCCGGTTGACTTCTCGGATGTCGTGAGACAACTGGTTGACGTTTATCAACCGGCGATGGCCGAGCACCATCATGAAGTGTCAATTGACCTTGAAGACCATGTGGTCGTTGATGCGGACGTGACCCTGTTGAATCGTGTAGTAAGCAATTTGCTGGAAAACGAACTGACTCATTTGCCGGCGGGATGCCGAGTGAAGATCCGGCTCTATTCGCATCAAGGATCAGCGGTGCTGGTGGTTGAAGACGACGGCCCGGGTTTCCCTCCTGAGATCGGCGGCCACGTTTTCAAACGATTCGTAAAGGGAAAACATTCTCCCGGTCACGGTCTGGGACTGGCGTTCGTAGACGCAGTTGCCCAGGCACATGGCGGTGGTACGAGGGTCTCGGACCGTTCTGGAGGCGGCGCCGTTATAACTCTATCGCTGCCCGTTAGCATGCTCCAAGCCGCGTAAATGCAAGATTTAGGCGGGAATCCAGCCAGGAGACTCATGGCGGGTCGGCTCAGTTTGATTCAATGCTGTAGCGCACTTTACCGGTAGTGTTCAAGATGAAACAGCGCTCCAAACGCGAGAGCCAAAACGACTCCCGGAAGCGCCAACCGTCGCAGGCTTCGCAAAGGCTGCTTCCAGTCCGCTGTTGAGAGGAAAAGCAACGTCATCAGCACCGTCGCCACGATCGAGAGCTGAAAGATATGTGCCGCCGTGCCTTCGTCCGGCTGGGGCGGCTGAGTATACCCACTAAGTACCGCAAACAGTGCGATCAGAGACAGGACGATTAGCACTGCGCCGCTGACTCGGTTGATTTCCTGTCCACGCATGGTGTCACTTCCTTTTTGGCCTGATTTCCTCTTCGCGAACTTCCTCGCTTCTCTCAGGGCGCGAACCAGCACTCCAAGGATAAGGATCTGTGCGCGACACGTGAGCGTAATTCTCGCTCCAGAATTCGCAAATAGCCCTGCAAGCGAGTAGTGTCCGCACTTGCAAGGAGCTATACGTTCACTTCGTCGGGGACATCCGGCGCCGCGCTAATTTCATACGCACCTGGGACCAGCCGATTTCTTGGTCGCGTTGGGCGGCCAAAGAAAGCTTCCCCTATCAGCTTAAGAATGGTTCGGCGGTTTTGAGCGACAACCTTTAACCATGCTATTTTCCCCATCATCGGGAAGTATATACCGCGGAAGCATAGCCGCGCGAGAAAGACATTGATGCGATAACCAAGGGGCTGGTCACTGAGCGAGTCGACCGCTTGAGTCAGTGCTTCAGGGCTGTACGCCTGCTCCCAACCGTATTTAACTTCGGCATGAGCTTCTTCAATAGTTATCTTGAGCGGCGTGTGAGCCATCGCAAAAGGTATGAATTCCTGCCAATGCTTTGGGCGCGTGAGCCGGCCCGAGGTTTCCAGGCGCTTGTAGAGCGGAGTTGCGGGTAACGGTGTGAGCAGACCGAAAATGGGAAGCCCCGGAGGCCAGGTTCGGACCTGCGCGAGCGTGCGTTCGGCGACGCCGGTAGTGTCGTTGTCCATACCGAAGATAAATGATGTGATCGCATACACATTGCGTTGCGCGAGGCGTTCGAGCACAGCAGCATACTCACCAGGTTTGTTGAATCCCTTGTTCACGTCTTTGAGATTGGCAGGGTCAATGGATTCCATGCCAATGAAGATCCACTTGCCGCCGGATGCGGCGATTAAGTCAACGAGTTCCTCGTCGCGCAACAAGTTGGCGCTGATCTGCGCTACCCAGTGGACCTGGGCTTTGGCAGCGATGATGTCGCGCAGCAGTGATTTGGTTCGTTTCACATTGATAGCAAAATTGTCGTCGATGAAAAAGACCGCCATCTGGCCCTTCTCTTTGCGAGCGCGAGCTTTCAAGAGAAGAAGTTCGTTGACGACGCTTTCGTTGGCGCGAAAACGAATGGAGTCCCCGAAGAATCCAGTGACAGTGCAAAACTCGCAACCGTAAGGGCAACCACGCCCGGACTCGACCGGAATGATGCGAAAAGTTCCCCAGCCTTCACCAACTTTTTGGAGCAGAGCTCTCGCGGGCTTCGGGACAAGGTTGAATTGATCGAGGTCAATTGAGTCCCAGGGAATCACCGGATATTGCTTTAGCGAAGGCTTGCGGTCCTTGCCGGTGGCGTCGACCGGAGCATAAACGTCTTTAAGCTCGCCGCGAACGGCATCGTTCACAATCTGCGGCCATGTTTCATCGGCTTCGCCAAGAGCGACAGCGTCGGCGTGGCGTGGCCCACCATCGCGACCGAGCGCCTCGTCGGCGAGCTCGGTGACGTGAGGTCCTCCCATGACAACCGGGACCCCCGTCGAGCGAATAGCATCGGCGATGCGATATGCTTTGGCGATCATTCGGGTCATGGCCCCGATGCCCACCAGTCCGATCTTTTGTTCGCGGATGTATCGCGCGATTTGGCCCTCGTCCATGGGCTGGGCGTTGCCGTCAATCAGCAGCACTTCATGATCAGGAGGAGTCAGAGCTTTGAGCAAAAACATCCAAAGGTGCGGCATGAAGTTGCGAGTCACGCCATTGTCGGGGTTGTAAAGCAGAATTCTCATGACTGTTCCTTGCTTGAATCTTTTAAGATTCACCGCGCGGAGTCGTCACGAGCGATGCCTGTCTACTGAGGGTGTGATGTTTCTTATTATAAATGGAATTTCCCAACTTCTTGAACTCAAAGAACGTGGGCCTCTGTCGTCAACGCAGCCCTCAGGACTGTGGCGCAACTTGCACTTCTCTTGCTTGTTCCTCTTCATGATCATTGTGATCAAATCCAGACCCAGCCATAGTGCGTAATCCCTCGGCCTCAGCAACGTGCACCAACGCTTGCATTCTTGTCTCCCCGATATCCTGCCGCGAGCAGCCCAGCAGAACTGCACAATCTTGGTCTGAGTACTTTTCTAGAACGGACATGACAAAGACAAAGCGCTCGAAGTCTTTCAAGCGCAGGATACTTCCGATTGCGTAATCGGCCTCCTGAGTCCGTCCAAAACTGTGACTGACTGGACCACTCGGTACGTCTGCGACCGCCGAGTGATCCTTGCGGGGTACCAACATGCGAATTGCGTTCTGAACAATCGTCCGCCGGGCCCAGGACCGTGCCCAGTCTCGAAATACGTAGCTTCCTGTCACGCAGTCGGCCAAACCGCAGACAAAACATTCCTCAGCCTTCATCAGATCAGCCGTCAGCAGAAACGAAAGTAAATGCATGCTATCCATATTTTCAGTGAACGCTCGGCAGAACTCAGTGCTCGTCGCGTACGCCCGTGATATGTCAGTAGAGATCGGACTTGTTCGTCGCACGGTCCTTGTCCTCTTTGCTCTCCATCGCCCCTGCGGTGTTAGCCCGACGCAATCAGTCTCCGTCGCTCAATGTCTAAACAACTTGTTGCGCACGTCCGGCCAGAATTCCTTTGCAACGTTGAAGAACGTATCCAGTGCTATTTGTTGTCCCCACTTGTTTGCGGTGTTTCCAAACGATCGATCCGCTGCCGGATAGTAAAGGTTGGAAATGCCTGCGGCTACGGCATTTCCGGCTAGCTCTGATGTGTTGAAATGATTGAGCCCGTCATCGGCCCGAGTGACAAATTCCCGGCTAATGGCATATCCAGTTCGCTTCCAAAACCCGCCTGTGCCTTTTACGAAATAGCGAGGGTCCTGATGGAGAGCAACTGGAAATAGACCCTCGGTCATGATGTTGCCAATTGCTTGATCTGCGAATGCTCCTCCGTAGTATTTGGCGAACCCCTGCGCTCCAGTGCCGAACGGACTGTACTGCTTCTGCACCATTGCGACGCCAGCAAAGATGCCAGCCACTAGAAACGCGGTGGGATCGAAAGAGTCGTCGAACGAAACTTTCATCTTTTCGGCAGGTGTCAACGGTTTGATCCCCGCCGAGTTTTCGTCAGAGCGATAGTTTGGGATGATCCAAAGAATGTGATTCTTGCTCGGTTCATGCTGTTGATCATGCTGTGTAAGGTTTGATGTATCCGTTTGAGTTTGACTTACGCTCGGAGCATCCGGCAGCGCCGATGTGTCTTGACCAAGAGCTACCATGCCTCCAAACAGAAAATTAAGTGAGATCAATACACGCCAGACCATCGGAACAAATGAACAAGCCGGCAGCCTCCGCATACTATCGTTGATGCAAGTTGACGCGCCTCGCTAGTGAAGATGAACAACTTGTCATCTGTTTGCCACCCCGAATTCATGATGCAGCTGATAATCTTTCTCATGCTCACGGGACGTTGCGATTCCGGGTGCACAATGAGTTGCCGACATCTCGCGATCGCATTTCCGATCCTCCTCTTCGTCTTCACTGCACCCCTCACCCGTGCTCAAGACAACTACGAAATCCAGGTGTACGGATCTGATCTGGTCGATCCTGGGCACACCATGGTTGAACTCCATAGCAATTTCACGATCGACGGCTCGAAGACGGTGCTGGATGGTGTTTATCCCACAAATCACGCGAAGCATGAAACCGTGGAAATCACCCATGGCTTTAATGACTGGCTCGAGTGCGGCTTCTACATATTCACTTCGATAACCGAGGGCCAGAGCTGGCAATGGGTAGGGATCACATTCGCCCGCGTGTCGCCGTGCCGAAGAACTGGCACTGGCCCGTAGGGGTGAGCCTCTCGAATGAAATCGGATACCAGAGGCGACAATATTCTGTGGACACGTGGACCTGGGAAATTCGGCCCATCGTGGGCCAAAAGGTCGGCCGATGGTATTGGTCGCTGAATCCGACGCTGGACCGGTCTTTCCAGGGCGAAAGCGTGAACCAGGACGTTGTGCTTTCGCCAAACTTCAAGTTCAGCTACGATTTCACTCCGAACGTCGCGGCAGGTCTGGAGTACTACGGTTCGGTCGGTCCGGTGACCGGGTTCGATGCGGTCGCGCAACAGCAGCACCAGATTTTCCCCGCAATTGATTT
>CAVQNY010000031.1:0-373730 GCA_963714225.1 uncultured Acidobacteriaceae bacterium
AGCACTTTAGCCACGGTTGTTCAGCCGGTCCATTCATATTTGCTTTACAGTGGCGGCACAAGGTGCCACGTGCCATCCATCCTTAGAGTTGGATCAACACTATCCTTGATTCAGGAGGAGCTTCTTCTGAAGATGAGTCGGATTCTCGGTCAGAATCAATTCGCAGGTTGGAGGCACGCGAGCCTCGAGGAGATGGCCACCGTAGGCGATACCGTCGGACCGTCCCACTACCACGTGCGCATCCACTTGCGGCTCTCCGTCTTCGAGGGCGATGTCGCCAATCAGCGAAAGCAGTTCCACTTGTTCGTGGAGAACGCAGGCTGGATCGTACTTTTTCGTTTCCCAGTTGAACCAACCCAGCTTCGCGTAAGAAAGCACGCCGATGGCGTTAGAGCTACTTCCCCCAACGGTGTTTCGCGAACTGTTGCGGCACGTTTGCGACCTCGTCGGTCTCGAACATTAAGGCAAGAACCTTCGGTTCCTTCTGGATTTGTTTCCACCGCGGCAAGGCAAGGAACATTCACATTTTCAGAGGCGTGAGTTGCCTGGATGGTTGGAGATGGCCCTGGGTAAATCTCGCTGAGATGTCCCGCGGCTGACGCACTGTCCACATATCGACGGGCTTCGGATTTCAACCTTTCGACCTTCCTCCTTCCCCGGGTGCCCGCTCTCGACGAAGTCGTCGACAACTCGGCTAAGAACCGTCGTTGTCGTGGATTCATCGCATGTCCGATGAATTAGCGGGGTAGATTGGGGTCCAACCAACACGAGCGGTTGATTGAAGAGACGCGCTCTCACGGAGTGGCAGCGGAATTGCTTCAATTCGGGCGCGACAGAGCCTGCATCCGGCGCTTGCAATGCACTCAGGCTGAGTGAGCAACCGAGTTGCTGGAGGAGAACTATGAGAATCGGTGTCCGGCCGAATTGTGTCATTGCGGCAATCGGTGCAATTCTGTTGATCTGTCCGGCGTCGAGGCTGGCAGCCCAGGACGCGCACTTTCACAACGCGCCAGCGTCCAGTTCTCAACTGAAGAACCCTTATGCAGGCCAAAAGGCGGCAGCTACGGCCGGTTCAAGACTGTACGCAATGAATTGCGGGTCCTGCCACGGAATTGGCGGGCGTGGTACCGGGAACATCCCCGCGCTAACCCAAGGGCCCACGCAATCAGCGCCCGACGGAGAGATTTTCTGGTTCGTTACGAATGGATCGGTGAGTAACGGAATGCCACCTTGGGGGAGCCTATCCGAGCAGAAACGATGGCAGATTGTCACTTACTTGAAGTTACTCAAGGACTCCTCTAGCGCAAAAACAAACGGTCCTGCGCCTGTCGACCTGACACCAGTCAAGACGAACGCTCCTCCGCCGCAGGCACCCTTTGCGGATTTTCGCTTTGAGGAACCTGGAAAGGTTCGCAAGATCACTGTGCAAGATCTTCCGGCGCCGTATGTTACCGATTCCGCAGCCAATGGACCGCAGCTTGTTGCCCGTCCCCGCGATGCGTGGCCGAAGGCTCCGGCCGGCTTTAGCGTGCAGCAATATGCCACGGGACTCGACAATCCGCGGCTGATCCGCACCGCCCCCAACGGCGATATTTTCCTCGCGGAAAGCAGCAGCGGAATAATCCGAGTGTTCCGCGGAATCACCGCTGATGGCAAACCGGGGCAGGTTGAAATTTTCGCCGACGGTCTTAAAGAACCCTACGGTATTGCGTTCTACCCTCCTGGAGATAATCCCCAATGGATCTACATAGGGAACACCGACGCAGTCATCCGGTTTCCGTATCGAGATGGGGACTTAAAGGCAAGCGCACCAGCCCAGCGCATTGTCGACCTTCCTCACGGCACGGGGCACTGGACCCGCGACGTGCAATTCACAGCTGACGGTAAGAAGATGTTCGTCGCAGTCGGATCGGCGTCGAATGTTGACGATCCTGACGCCACGCCCGACGAAAAGAACCGGGCCGATATTCTCGAGTTCAATCCCGATGGCTCCGGGATGCGAGTGTACGCATATGGGATCCGCAATGCCGGGGGCGGACTGGCAATCAATCCCGCGACGGGAGAGTTGTGGTGCTCGGTGAACGAACGCGATGGCTTGGGTGACAACCTTGTGCCCGACTACATCACCCATGTTGAGGAAGGTGGTTTCTATGGCTGGCCCTGGTGGTATATCGGCAGCCATCAGGATCCGCGCCATGAAGGTAAGCATCCGGAGTTGAAAGATAAGGTCATAGTTCCCGACGTGCTGTTGCAGCCCCACAACGCTTCACTCGAGATGACATTCTATGAGGGCACGCAATTCCCGGCGGATTATCAGGGAGACATTTTCGCGTCCGAGCATGGCTCATGGAACCGATCGGTGCGTACCGGATATGAAGTGATTCGTGTACCTCTGCATCAGACGAGCCGAGCCAGCGGCGAGTATGAAGATTTTGTGACTGGATTTGTAGTCGACAACGGACAGGTGTGGGGAAGGCCGGTCGGAGTTACTGAGGCTCACGATGGATCGTTGCTGGTAACCGATGATGGTTCGAACTCAATCTGGCGCATCAGCTACACAGGCGCCGGTAAGGTTTCTGATCCCGCGATAACCCGGCGGCTCTGAAAGATGCGCTAGAACTGAACTAAGTACACACAAAGGAGAAAGGGGATAATGCTGAAGGAAGCCACAACTCAAACGAAGGACAAATGGCAAGTAATGCACGAAACGCCAAGTGATCTGAACCGTGAAGGCGTCGCCGAGATCACGGCTGAGCTGCGTCGACTGCTGGCCGACGCTTTCGCACTGTACTTGAAGACCAAGAATTTCCATTGGCATATGACCGGACGGCATTTCCGGGACTATCACCTTCTACTAGACGAACACGCTGAACAGATCTTTGCCATGACAGATGATATTGCCGAACGTGCTCGTAAAATCGGCGGAAAAACATTGCGGTCGATACTCGATATCTCCCGGCATCAGCGCTTGACGGACAACGACGACGAAAACATTACCCCGAAGGGAATGCTGGCAGAGCTCAACGCCGATAATCAGGCACTCACGCGCTATTTCCGTTCTGCTCATGAACTTTGCGAGAAATACAACGACGTGGCGACCGCCAGTCTGATCGAGGTATGGATCGATCAAACCGAGCGCCGCACGTGGTTCCTGTCGGAAGTGGTGCAAGATCTCTGAGACGTGCGATCACCGACCAGGGGCGCAGGTGGGCGACCTGTTCATGAGCTTGATTCACACCTGTCAGTTGTGCGGCGCCAACTCGTTCGACTACACCCTTCACCGAAAATGTAGGAGTCCGAATGCAACCTGAACTTTAGCCACTTTAGCGCCG
The DNA here is from genome assembly GCA_963714225.1 of uncultured Acidobacteriaceae bacterium. Classification (GTDB taxonomy): domain Bacteria; phylum Acidobacteriota; class Terriglobia; order Terriglobales; family Acidobacteriaceae; genus Sulfotelmatobacter. The sequence continues at coordinate 3,333 of CAVQNY010000031.1, forward strand.
ACGGCCGCCCGTCGTTGGATACCACACGACAGCCTTAGTCGGACACTCGGACTTCCAACTTCCGGTTTACCGACCATTCGGGACTCAACTGAAACTGGATTTGACACCTGAGCTAGGCATAGCTTCTTCGAGCTTCACGAGTAAAATCAGTGAATGGCACAAAATGTTGGGCGAGCATCGGGTCTCGAATCTGCTGACACAGAAACTTTCTTGGTCCAGATCGCTAAGGAATGCCACGCGCGAGGCTGGGCTCTAGGTACCAGCGGTAATTTCAGTGCCGTAGTGCGCCGCGAGCCTTTGCTCCTGACGATAACCGGGAGAGGATTGCACAAAGGGACATTGTCGCAGGACAACTTCGTGAGCGTTGATGCCAACGGAACCGTGGTCCAGGGAACGGGGTATCCCTCGGCGGAAACTGCACTGCACTTGCTCCTCGCGAATGTGAGGCGGGCGGCCGCGGTCTTGCATACACATTCGGCATGGAGCACTATTATTTCTGACCTTGACGCGAAGGCCGGTGGCCTTTGGCTCGAAGGCTACGAGATGTTGAAGGGACTCGAAGGAGTCAAATCGCACAATCACCGCGAATGGCTTCCAATTATCGAGAACGATCAGGACATGACGAGATTGGCCGGCGTCGCGGCGGCAAAGCTGGACGAATACCCAGGCGTTCACGGTTTACTGTTGCGACGACACGGGCTTTACACCTGGGGCGAGAGCCTTGAACAGGCAAAGCGTCATCTTGAAATCCTGGAGTTCTTGTTGGAGGTTGTGGGGAGAACACGTACTCTCTCAGACGCGGTTGCTCGTTAGGCTAAGCTCCTTGAGCGGAAATAAGGTGCACGATGGCAATTGTCAGAATTCCAGACGAGAATCGCACACTGCGAGATAAGGTAGAAATAGCCGACTATCTCGCAAGCATTGGCATTGACTACGAACGCTGGGAGGTCCCAAAAGCAGTGGAGGACAACGGGTCAGCGGAAGAGATTCTGGCGATTTACAGCGACCTGATAGAGAAGCTGAAACAAGACGGCGGGTATGTAACTGCAGACGTAATTGACATAACTCCCCAAATACCGAATCTGGAAGCCATGCTGGCAAAGTTCAGCCGCGAACATTGGCACGATGAAGACGAAGTGCGCTTCATTATCCGTGGCCGCGGATTGTTTCACATCCATCCGCAGCAAGGCCCGCTTACCGCGATTGAGGTGGAGTCAGGCGATCTGATTCGTGTGCCCCGAGGAACCTGGCATTGGTTTGATCTTTGTGGGGATCGGACGATCCGGGCGATTCGTTTCTTTCAAGACCAGTCCGGTTGGACGCCGCACTACACCGATAGCGGAGTTGATCGCAACTACCAGCCGGTATGCTTGGGCCCGTCTTATCTTTCCGCCCCGCCTCCGGTTCGGTCATGACTTTTTCCATTTACCATTCGGTTCGCGCAATTCTCTTGGATATCGAGGGGACGACCACACCGGCCGATTTCGTCTTCAAGGTCCTCTTTCCATACGCCCGTTCACAGACCGAGAAATTCCTGGAGCGGTACGGATCATTGCCGGACGTGCTTGAGGACTTAGATGGCCTCCGGCGCGAACACCTGAAAGATACTCGTCAGGGTTTCAGTCCCCCGGTTTTAAACAATCCGCACGAACCTGCATCGTTCGTTGCCTACGTTGGATGGCTGATCGACCGTGATCGCAAGTCCACTCCGCTGAAATCGCTCCAGGGCAAAATTTGGGCGGAGGGCTATGCGAGTGGCGACCTACGCAGCCAAGTGTTTGATGATGTGCCGCCCGCACTCAAACGTTGGCAAAGGCAGAATAGAACGATTGCGATCTTCTCTTCCGGCAGTGTTTTGGCCCAAAAGCTCCTGTTCACCCATACAAGCGCTGGCGATCTCACGGGATTTCTTTCGGCGTATTTCGATACCACTATTGGCACAAAGACAGACCCCGCCAGCTACGACAAGATTGCCAAGACGTTGCAGCGTTCTCCGGCAGAGATCGTTTTCATTTCGGACATTGTCTCGGAATTGGATGGCGCAGAAGCCGGAGGACTTCGGACTTTGCTATGCAAACGTCCTGGAAACCATCCGCAACCACAGAACGCGCACAAGGGGATTCGGACCCTTAACGAGCTGTTTTCCTAAACAGCATCAGCCTGGGCACAGCTCGTGTCAGCGCACAACAGATGCGCAGGAAAACGCCGTTCGACCCAGCTTACGAGATTGGTGCTGACAAGGAGGGTTGTGGGAGTTGGGAGCTGCATCGGTACTGGCCCTCGATTGAGAGCGGGTGACTGGCCCTTCGGAACTGATCGTCAGCTCAGTTTTCAACTTCCGCATTGCCGACTACACGTCCGTAACGTGGCGACCCTCAGGGTCAACCGCGGACAACTCCTGCGAAGGTCCGTCACGAGCGAGCTGCACCTTGTTGCAGGCGGCTACATGGACGCGACGAATCGCATCCACCACGAGTCCGGGCTCATCAACCTGGATCATGTGGTTACTGTTGTTCGCCCGGATGAGTAGACTCTTTGTTGACAGCGCGGCCAGCCGCGATTGACCGTCACTCCAGCCCTTCTCGAGAATGAGAAATGGTCCCGGAAAAGGCTGGCCATGCGTGATCACCGCCAGTGGCAAATCCCCGAGACTGCCCACGCCTCCAAAATTTCCCATGGGTGGTTCTACCAGTTGCAAGGAGGCCAAATCATCTCCTGCTGCCGAATACTCGGCCGGCCGCACAAATGAGAACCCCACATTGTCCAGTGGAAACAATTGACCCAAAAGCCGCAACACGCCGAAACGAGCCACAAGCTCAACCGCCTCAATCATGAATCTGAGCCGGGAATAGAAATTGAGAACCTCTCGCCGGAAGAACGCCGTTTCTTCGGGTGTATCGACGAGGACCAATCCTGCCGTCAGATCGGGATGATTGCGGGCGAAGCAGCGGACGATGAAGCCGCCGTAGGAGTGCGCCACCAGAACGTAAGGTCCCGGGATACCCGCGTTGGTGAGCAGAGTGTGGAGTTCTTCGGCACGTTCTGCAATTGTGCGTCCCCGTGCAACCGGCTCGCTCCAGCCGTAACCGGCTCGATCATAGGTACAAACGCTGGCGAACTCGGCGATTTTATCCTGGACTGGCCACCAAAGCCGCGATGGCTCACCTGCCCCCTGTTCAATAACAATGGTCGGTCCAACGCTCCCCTTGTAAAGCAAGTGAAGTTTGTGGTCTCCGACGGCAACGATCCGCCCGGGCGCGGGATGGACCTTCTTATCCTTCCATTCGGCAGCTTTCTCATAAAGATAGCCCGCCGCGGCAAGCGCGACACCGGACAACAACGCGAGGACCAGATCCCATTGCCAGCTTGAGGCCATGAGAAGGTATAATAATACATTCTTGTATAAAATACACGATTGTATTTTCTTAAGGGGATAGCGCGACAAGCGGAGGCGAATGTGGTCGAGCGAGCCGGGGGTGGCAAGCGCGCACGTACAAGAGAGAAGCTCATCTCGGCAGCGGCGGCAATTATCGCCGAAAAGGGTTACGACCGGGCACCGCTCGAGGAGATCGCCGCACGCGCCGGAATGACCCGAGGCGCGGTCTATGGCAATTTCAAGAACAAGGAGGAGCTCTTCCTGGCCCTTATTGCGTCGCGCTGGAAACCGATTGTCCCGCCATTGAAGCCCGGCGCCAGCCTCAAGGCACAATTGCACATTTTAGGCGAGACGGTCGCCAAAGAGGCACAGGATCGTCGAAGTCAGGCTGCCGCCGCGACTGCTTTTCAACTATACGCGCTGACGCACGAGCCGATGCGGTCCCATCTGACAAAACAGAACGCTGCCACCTATCGGCGCATGGCAAAGGAATTACTGAAGGTCGTATCAGCGAAAGAGCTGCCCATGTCAGCCGAGAAGTTTGTCCGCATACTGGATGCAATGACTACAGGCTTGCTCTTCACGTATTTTCAAACGCCGGAACTGATAACCGAAGACATTATCATCACCGCATTCGAAGCGCTCGCTTGAAGGACCTGTTGCGTCCCCCATGCCGGTGCTAACGAGGTGTAGAAATTCTTGTCGCCATTTTCCATGGTTTCGACAGATTCGCCGTGTCCGGTGAACTTGCCGCCACGGAACTCAAGAAACTCGGTGCCGGTACCGGACGTTCTCTTGGCGCCATTGATTTCGCCGCTGACCGGCGTTCAGTTGATCTGGTCGACGGCGTAGGCGTGGTCGGGTTTGTCTTCGACGTTAATACTGTGCTGATCGGAAGGGTTGTCACTTCCACTGAACTGTCGACTTCACTTGTGCCAGTCCGACCCACGACAAAAGACACACTGCGAACAAAACTCCCCAGAGCTTTGCCATTCCTGCCTCCTGTTTCAGTTTTGCTATAGTGCCTTTGACCGGAATGACCGCCTTCCCCCCGAAGACGGCACGGGGCGAATGCTACAGCCAGGAGTCTGGCCAGCGCAATGCTGCTTCACACTTGGCCTACGCTTGTTGACGATGTGGAGCGGTTGTGGCACCGCGGCTTTCTCCGGATCACGCCGGATCACGGGCTACCCTGAAGTAATCCCAAGGGAAGGGTTGCAGACAACACATCCAGAATTCCCCCTAGCGCATCTTGGGTTCTTGTTGCAAGCAAAGGTTTTTCATGGACTCTCAAACGCACAAAGAATTTACTTTCCGATTTCGACGTAACTTTCGGATTCTTCCTGGATACCTATTATGACAAGCACAATTCCAAGACCCAAGCCGGGAATTACCCGATCGGGTCGGGAACAGTGGGACAGGCTAAGGAGCTTTTATGGCGACAATCGCTGTTGCAACAGGAGTCAGCTCTTCGTGTCCGAAACTTGTTGCGCCTCGATGGCATACAGTGTTGTTCGTTGCCTTGTTCCTGGCGCTGACTTTCGCTGGTGCCCTCTTTCAACGGGAAGCGCGCTCGCAGCCCGGAAGGATGCTGCAGCGCCCTAATGTTGTGCCGCTGTACCTGTCCCTCCTCGCTATGGAATGGGGACTTTTCTTGTATGTGTGGAAGGGAGGCTTGCGCCGCAGCGGAACGAAGCTGCGCGACTTGATTGGGGGGAGATGGCAGAGCCTAAGAGATGTCGCGATTGATGCGATCCTCGCGCTCGGAATATGGACTGTGTGGATGATCATAGAAAAGGCATGGGAGCACTGGTTTGGGCCCGAACATGCTGCGTCCATCCAGACTTTCCTGCCACGGCGTGGGGTTGAAATTCTACTTTGGGTAGCGGTATCTGTCAGCGCCGGGATTTGCGAAGAAGTGGTCTTTCGCGGCTACTTCCAAAGACAATTCGAAGCGTTCTGACCTGCAGCAAATGGATTGCACTATTCTTGCAGGCGGCGCTGTTTGGGATATCCCACGGCTACCAGGGGGCAGAGGCGTGCGTGAAGATCGCCATCTTCGGCGCATTGTATGGGTTGCTCGCACTGTGGCGCGGAAGTCTTCGGCCGGGAATAATCGCACACGCCGGCTCGGACATCTTAAGCGGGATCTTCAGAATATGAGTGGCGACGAAGCATAGAGCGGTTTCAGCTTTTCATATGCAGCGCTGATGGAGAGCTGTACGAAAAAGTCCTAATGACCGATTTCACCACGCTGTACAAGAAATATGCGCCGGACGTTTTCCGCTTCGCACTGTATCTTTCGGGTGATCGGGGCCAAGCCGAGGACATCACTTCGGAGACGTTTGTGCGGGCATGGACTTCGCGGGAGCGAATCGAGGTGGCCACCGTGAAGGGCTACCTCTTTACGATTGCGCGCAACCTGTTCTTGCAAGGGCTGCGGAGAAAATCACGCCACGTCCAGCTGGATCGAGAATTGCCCGATCCGCAGGCCAGTCCGTACCTTCAGGCCGAGCAGAAGGAGGAGTACCGCAACGTGCTTGCAGGACTGCAGGAATTGACGGAAATCGATCGGGCCGCACTGCTGATGAGGGCGCAGGATGGTATGGCCTACGAAGAAATTTCACGGGCGCTCGGAATTTCTCTTTCTTCCACAAAAGTCAAGATCCACAGGGCGCGGCGAGTACTCGCAGGAATCCGACATGCGTAGCATCAGGTTGAACTCAGGCAATACCACAGGAGCCAAACAATGAACCTCCCACGCGAAGTAATCCTGGATCTGCTGCCGGCGTATCTATCGGGCGAAGCCAGCCCGGCCACACGCACGATTGTGGAAGAACACATGAAGCAGGACGCTGAGTTGGCCGAGCGCGTTCGCCTTTTGTTGGCAGACAACCTTGCCAAGGCCGCGCCACCCGTACTTCCCCCGGAACTGGAGTTGAGATCCCTTCGCCGCACGCAACGCCTTCTTGGCTGGCAGAGGTGGCTCTTTGGTTTAGGGATATTTTTCTCCGCCACGTTACTCAGCAATGAATTCTCGTTTGAAGGTGGTCACTTCAAGGAATTTCATTTCCTGCTGCGCGATTATCCAGCGGAGTTCGGAATCTGCGTGGTGCTCGGCCTCGCCTGCTGGATCGCTTACTTTTCAATCCGCCGCCGCTTGCGTACCGGCGCAATGTAGATTTAGGTTCCACGAACATCGGCAAGATCCCAGCCCAATCTAGTCGAGCGGCTGTCTAGTCGACATCTCGTGAAAGTATCCATCACCAGCGCGCGGCGAGCATAGTGAATGGCATCTTCCTGTCGATCGACGACGTTGAGGCTCAGCACTGTCAGACCGTGAATAAAGGGGGAAAGCGGGCTGGAATCTAATTTCCGCTGCATAAGGCGTCCGCGATGTTGGGCCGCTGGGATGAGGCGATCGCCACTGGCGAAAAGCTCACCCTCCTCAGACGCGAGGGCTTGTATGTCGGCCAGTTAGGTCTCGCCTATGCCTTGTCAGGCCAACGCGAAAAAGCAGCGGAACTGCGCCAGGAACTTCTGCTGCGCCAGGTTCGGAATTACGGCGGCGTATTTGGCGAATCGTCAGGCAGCTGCAGCGAGGGCTTTGGTGGAGAGCTTGGTCAATAAGGTGTTGAGATCCTTGCGAGTGAAGGTCCACTGAAACGGAGAAGCAGTTCGCTGATAATGCTTTTGGAAGTCCAATAGCCGGCGCTCGAGCTGGGCCAGGGATAGGAAGTCATTGGGAGTAAGCACCTTTCTCTGGACGATGGAAAAATAGATCTCGATTTGGTTGATCCAACTGGCGTGGATGGGGGTGGGCACCAGGATGGTATTAGGCCATTGCGAGCGAATGCGTTGTGCGGCCTTGTGACCGCGATGAGCCGAGCAGTTGTCCATGATCCAAAAGACGCGGTGAGCGCTGACAAAGTCAAGGCGCTATCGATTTGTTGATTGCATGGCATTCGCCTTACGCCCAGTCTTTTGTCGTACTATCTTCTTCGGAGAACATAACGATGCGGCTCAACGCGATCTTTGTTTTCTGCTGTAGCGTTCTCGGTTGCTCGCTGCTGATGACCAGCGTCCAGGCCTCCGGCCAGTTCGTCGGCAACGACTCCGCGGCTGTGGACGAACGTGTAAATCAACTCATCGGCGAAATGACCCTCGATGAGAAGATTGATCTCATCAGCGGTGACACACCCTTCCGCACTCATCCGGTTCCGCACCTCAATATTCCTTTCTTCCAGATGGCGGACGGTCCGGTGGGAGCGCACATTCCAGCGCCAACAATCGCCTACGCTGGTGGCATTGGGCTGGCGGCCTCGTGGGATAGACAGCTCGCGGTTCGCATCGGCGAAGAACTGGGGCGAGACTGCCGGTCCCGCGGAGCCGTCTTCCTCCTTGGCCCCGGTGTCAACATCTACCGAGCACCGATGAACGGACGCAACTTTGAATACTTCGGCGAAGACCCGTTTCTCGCCGGCCAGATTGCCGTCGGTTATATCCAGGGCGTGCAGAAGGAGGGTGTCTCCGCCACCGTCAAGCACTATCTCGGTAATAATTCCGAATATCTGCGGCATGATTCGGACTCCGTCATCGACGAACGGACGTTGCGTGAAATTTACATGCCAGTGTTTGAAGCAGCCGTCAAAGTCGGCAAAGTCGGAGCCATCATGGATTCCTACAATCTCACCAATGGCGAACACATGACGCAGAATCGCCGCCTCAACGTTGAAGTGGCCAAAGAGCAGTGGCACTTTCTAGGTATCATCATGTCGGATTGGGTCGCAACCTACGACACCGCCGCGGCCGTGAAGGGCGGCCTCGATCTCGAAATGCCTTTCGGCGTCTACTACAACCGGGAAACTATTCTTCCGCTGCTCAAGGCGGGAACGATCACGCAGGCTGATCTCGATGACAAGGTGCGCCGGATCCTCCGTGTGGCTGTCGACTTTGGCTGGCTCGATCATCCGGCTCTCGATACCAGCGTCCCGCGCTACAACCTGCAAGGTCGAGCTGCCTCATTGCAGGCCGCGCTTGAGGGCACGGTGCTTTTACAAAACGACAACCACGCGCTGCCGCTCGACAGAACAGCACTCAAAACGATCGCAGTGATCGGACCCACTGCAACCCAGACCGTCACGACAGGCGGAGGCAGCGGCGAGGTCGTGAGCTTCGCAAACACGAATCTGCTCGTCGGTATCAGCAACTACCTGGGCGGCGGGGCCAAAGTCCTCTATGCACGCGGCGTTCGTAGCACCAATCAGTTGGCGCGCCTCACGCAATTCACTACCGATGCCCAGGGAGTGCCCAGCGGAGTCATACACACCACATTTGCCAAAGCCGATCTGGAAGGCGGAGAGACCGGTACGACGATCGAGAGAGCAATGATAATCCCGGGCTCGACGCGGCGCGAACCCGAAGAACAGGAACTGAACGCTCTTACATCCCATAAGAACTCCAACCCCTATCTGCGGACGACGACGAGCGGCAGGTGGACCGGTTACTACACGGTGGAAGCCGCGGGCAAGTTCGAAGTATTTGTTCAGACCGATGGGCGGTACCGGCTGCTCATCGACGATGCCGTCGTCTTCGACAGTTCTGTCGTGCCGAAGGCTATCCTCAAGCAAACGACCATTGAGCTTTCCGCCGGTCCGCACAAGGTCGTGTTGGAACAGTTAGCCACACAGTTCGCCTCGGTTTCCGGAATGCGGGTTGGCATCGTGCCGCTCAGCGCCATTGTCGAAAACGATGCGCTAGAGATAGCGTCTCATGCCGACACCGTCGTGCTGGCGGTGGGTTTCAACTCAGCCTCCGAGTCCGAGGGCGGGGACCGAAGCTTTGAGCTTCCCGTTGGGCAACAACAATTAATCGATCAGGTCGCCGCGCTGGGAAAGAAGACTATAGTCGTGATTACGTCGGGTGGCAGCGTCGATGTCTCGCCTTGGAAAGACAAAGTTCAGGGTATTTTGGCGTCCTGGTATGCGGGCGAAGAAGGCGGGAACGCTGTCGCCCGTCTGCTCTTCGGAGAGAGTAATCCTTCGGGCCATCTGCCCATCAGCTGGGAAAAAAGGATAACTGACAATCCCAGCTTCAATAGCTACTATCCCGACGCGGGCACTAATAAGATCGTCTATCGTGAGGGCGTCTTCGTGGGCTATCGCGGTTACGAGCACGCTCGTGTCGAGCCACTTTTTCCCTTCGGCTTCGGACTCTCTTACACGACCTTCTCATTCACGAACCTGAAGAGCATTCCGACGGGCGACGGGCGCTTCTCCGTCACTTTCGACGTTGCGAATACGGGCGATCGTGCCGGAGCTACCGTCGCTCAGCTTTATGTCGCCGAATCATCCCCGACGGTACCGCGCCCGGCTAAGGAATTGAAACAGTTCGAACGGGTCACGCTGCAGCCCGGAGAGACCACTCATGTCAGCGTCGAGCTTGGTCCGCGGAGTTTTAGTTTTTATGATGTCAACGCAGCAGTGTGGCGCGCGAATGCCGGCAACTACAACTTGATGCTGGGCGACTCGTCTGTAAGCATTCAGCAGAAGATTACGATCCAACTACCGAAGCTGATCATCACGCCAGCAAGCGACTAGATCGAATTGCGCAAGAGTTGTCCCAAGCCGACTAATCACTGCCAATCGCGTAGCCGACGCCGGATGACTTCCGTGTGGCCGACCATACACCAAGAGCGCTCAAAGCCGAGCCGCCGAACAAAGCAACGCCATCCTGAATGCACAGCACACCAGCGGCGCCAGGTTTCCCGTCATGTTCGGCGAGAAAGCACAGACTCTCCTCGCGTGCTGCAGATAGGGTACCGAGATTTAGAAGAAAATCGCGAAGTTCGGGATGTTCGTGCGACCAGCCCCTTGCGCTTATTTCACTCCACAGTTGCGCTTCTTCCGGAGCGATGATCCGCACACTGACAGCGCTCTGCTCCTCGGGTGTCAACCGGCCGACAAAGAACATTGCTCATCTCGATAGGTCTGTGTCGCGGGTACAGAGCATTCACGGCGCAGCGACCCCCGCGAAAGGACTCACTTCGTGGAGCAGCGGCGCTCCGCGGTCGAGAAGGAAGCGCTCAATCACGTCCAGCGAGGCCGGGCTCAGTTCTTGAATATCGCGAGTCCAAAAGTCTGAGTGACGGGAGACTCGATGCCATCGCAGACTGCGTATGCGCCAGCGCATTCAATCCATTCGGCACCGCTGTCAGGGAACAGACGACGCCGTACTTCCGCGTACTGAACACACGCGTGCCCTCCGGCGCGCTCCAAACGTTTCGAGAGTACCAGGTCATAAAAGTGCATCGCGTTCGATTATGCACACGGCTCGGCGTTGTAGCAAAACCTACGCGCTGTTGCCCGGCCGTGGGGACCCTGATCGCCTGACGAGCGGTTGACGGGCAACTGTTCCCCAATCCGGTAAGGGAAGGTTTGACAAACCATCGCGTGCGCCTGTGGGGCACTGCCTGACGGACTACAGCAATCAGAGATTGAGGTTCTTAGCGAGAGAAGACTGCTCCGTGGGGCAGGCCCGAACCGTTCCATCCGTGCGGCCACTGCCGATTGGCGAAGCTGAAGCCAATCTTTCCGTCGGTGTCACGAAAAGCATCGTCTAGGGTGAGAGCACCGGTCGCGGGGTCCAGTTTCAGCAGGTAGAGGCGCTCGGTGTATTCCGCGGACCCCATACTGGAAGTCACCACGAGGCGCTGCGTTTTGGGGTCCCACCCTGTCCAATGCGGTCTGTAGGTATCGCCGAGCTTCAGTCGCGAAACTTCGACGGGGTTGCCCGGATTCGCGATGTCGAGCACGATCAAACCGTGCATTGCTCCGGCGCTCTGCACCAGATAGTGTCCAGCTATGGTGGGTACACCGCACCAGTTGCCAGGAAAGGTATAGACCAGTTGCGACTTGGGCTGGTCAGTGTTCACTTCGAAGATGCGTTCGAGTCCACAGCCGAGCGTTTGCACAAAGACTGATCCATCCGGACCAAGACGGGGTTCTTCCGGGCTGATCTGCGCGTAGCGATTCTCTCCCACATCGAAGTACGCCGTCTTCAACAGTTTGAGATCGGAGAGGCGCCACACCTGATAGGTCACGCCGGCAAAAACGTCATCCAGTTCCATGGAAGAGTTCGTGGAGACGACGCGATTGAGTTCAGGAAGGACGACCAGGCTGTACGGCGTCAAGAGAGCGCCGGCAAACGCAGGATCGGCGTTGCTAGTGGAGCGAATCGCTTTGCCCTGATCATCAATCTCCACCAGGCCTCCGGTCTTGCCCATCGGCTCTGCGCTTGCACCGTGGTGCGCGTGCTGGAAGGTGGCCAGCACGTGCCCGTTGGGCAACCGCAGGTAGGAGTGAGGATGCATGTAGCCGGCCAGGTCGGTAAATGATGTCGTAAGTTTCGGCTGCAGCGGGTCACGCAGGTCAAAGATAAAAGTGCGGCCAGCGTCGTGATCGTTGGCAAAGAGCATGCCGCTGGCGGGCATGGTGTACTCCGTGTGATGTACGCGCATGGTCCGCTGGTCTGTCACTGCGGTTGTCATGAGATGGCCGTATGATGGCGAAGCTGGATCTGCGTCGATCACTGCGAGAAAGTCGTTGCCCTTGTGCTCGACATCGCCGGTCCAGGCAAACAAATAGTGGCCCGATGCTTTCAACGGCTGCTCTTGAGGCTGCATCGGAAGGACGATTGCGCCAAGAATCACGGCGAGAGCAAATAAAGCACGTTGCATGTACCCTCCAACGGCATGAATGTCATTTGCTGATGCGGAAGCATATCAGCTTTATATATTGGCTGAAACCGAATACGCAAAAGGGGCCCTACTTCCAAAGTGTCTGCACGGCATGATTGTGCAAGTCTGCGGTAATGCCCGAGTCACCGAGTAGCCGGACGGGATTGCTCCTGTCCAGCCCTCTAAGAACTGATTAGGCTGGTTCGTTGCCCGCCTGATGTGCGCGAATGGAGTCGACGCGAGTGTGCCGAGAGCAAAATAAAAATGGCGCGGAATGGTAGGCAGTGCAAAGCGAAGGAGTCAGACCGATTTAGAACAAGAAATCTGGTCGACCATTCGCTATCTCGACCCGGATCGACATCTTAAGAGGAGTCATTTTTTACTAGGAATTGCTTGGATACTTGTTTTTCTCTTGGTTTGCGTGTTCATCTACGTGCTCCACCACTGATACGTCGTCATAACGTGCCAGGGCTTCAAGTCGGTGCGCTTGGGAGAGTAAAACTTTATGGAAACATCTGTTGTGACTCTGCAATCGCGAATTCATCATGAGAGTTGATTCAAAGTCTCATCCAAACGGGAGCGTGTCCGAATAACTCGGAATTGGCACGAAAGTTGGATGTCTCTCCCGAACGGGTCGAAGAAACTCTGCGCTCCCTTTCGGCAACCCACGGAATCGTCTTGCACCCCCACGTCTGCGAGCCGTGGGTAATCCATCCGTTCTCGACCACGCCGACCATACACTGGGTCAGGAGCAATCAAAGGAGTTGGTGGTCTCCATGCATCTGGTGTGGCCTCGGCCTCTGCACTCTGGTTCAAGGCAACACTGAAATCCATACACGGTTCGGAGCAGAAGGTGATCCCTTGGTCATTCCCGTTAGCGATGGCGAGCCGGTCGGCGTTGATGATGTCTGGGTACACTTCGCGATTCCTCCGGTCCACGCCTGGGACAACGTGCACCAACACTGCTCTATGGTCCTGCCGTTCCGCTCACAAAAGGAGATCCGCGAATGGTGTGATCGACACCGCTTGCCACACGGAGAAGATGTTCACATCCGTCAGGTCGCTCGATTGGCAAAGCTTTGGTACGGAACCTATGCCGATCCCGATTGGCATAAGTGGACCCTCACAGAGGCACAAGCGATTTTTCAGACATCCGGGCTCAACTCTGAATTTTGGAGTCTTGGCGAGGGGAGGAGGAATTTTTGAGTTGACGCAGCTCTGGGTTGCGAGCGGGGAGACCCTCTGGGTCGTAGACATCGAGTAAGGTAGGAAATATCGGCTCATACATTGTTGATCATGAGTATGTGCCCTTCGAATCGAGCCGCGAAGACCGGTTAAATCTGGAGAAAGTTCTGCGCGCCTGCTGGCTCATCAGGAGCAAACGGTAAGCCAACGGATTAAGGATAATTTCTGGTTATCCATACCGACTCGGCGTCGCCCTGGCCATCCGAAACCTGGCACACACTTGGCGCACTGAACTCAGTCTGCGGTCGCCAAAACTGGCACATCTTGCTTTCCGAAGTAAGTCAGAATGGCGCCTTTCCGAAGATCACTCTCACCGATCCGGCACACAACTCGCACACACAGTTGCATCCAGTTTTCAGATCGAAGCGAATGCGTCTCAACTTTCGGTTTGCCAAAAATAACCGGTCCAAATCTGTTTGAACCTCATTTCAGCGTAAGCGCCTTAATAATCAAACAGTTTGGCCGGTTATTTTCGGCATAACTGGTCCAATCTGTGCACGCGCCCCTAAATCTTTCCATCCGTTTGAGTTACGTCCGCGCGGGCATCATGATTGGCCAGTTATGCCGACCAACCGGCCGGAATCGTGTTGACGGCGACCAACGGATCCAGATCGGTGGCTTGTGCCGCCTATATCGAGAGAGAATGCGCGTCCACCCCAACAGAGCTGTGCCCGTCGTTCCTTCGTCTCTCGCTAAGCCGAGGCAGGCCGTGACGGAAGCGTTCCTTTGTGAACAGATTCTTCAGCCTCATCTGGTTAGACTCGTTTAATAGTCAGGCCTTCAAAAGGGGAACCTTCGCTGATTCGCAGAGGCCATTTAGAGTTCTCAATTGAACGATTTCTATCCATTTTCGATGAATTAAAGAGGAAGTCTTGAAAACAAAGTCCAAGGTATCATCCCGCTCGATCAAGATTGGCACGGTGTTGGCACTGGTTGTGATCGGCGGCGCAGCTGTGTTGCTGCTAAGCCGCTGGCCGTTCACGCCTGACGTCGTCGTCAGGGCGCTGCAGGAAAAGTTCTCCAGCACGGTCGAGGTGAAAGCGTTTCACGGGACATATTTCCCGCCCGGGTGCATTGCCGAAGGAGTGACTTTCCGCCGCAACAGCGACCGAGACGACCCGCCGATCGCCACCATCGAAAAGCTCACCATCCAGGGCGCTTACTGGGAGTTTTTCAGGACTCCTAAGCGTGTTCGACGTGTCAGGATCGAAGGTTTGCGCATGTTCTTCTCATCCGGCAGTGAACGTATCGAGAACGCAGCACGGCCCGGGAGCCCGGAGCAGTCCGGATTGATTATCGACCAGATCATCGCGGATGGTGCCGTCGTGGAGTTTGCTTCCGGCCACTCCGGAAAAGAACCCCTCAAGTTCGAAATTCACAAATTGACGCTGAACTCGGTAGCCGATGACCGGCCGATGTCGTTCCATGCCGCGCTGCTGAATGCGAAGCCTCCAGGAGAAATTCGCACGGACGGGCAATTCGGCCCCTTGCAGCCGCAGGACGTGGGTCAAACCCGTCTCTCCGGCTCGTACGACTTTGAACGCGCGGACCTAGGCGGATTTTCAGGCATTGGAGGAACGCTAGCCTCCACCGGCAAATTCAATGGTGTGCTCGAACACATCGAGGTCGAAGGCAGTACCGACGTGCCCGATTTCAAAGTAACCACAAGCGACCATGCGGTACACCTGAAAACGCAATTCCATGGCTTTGTGAACGGGCTCGATGGAGAGGTCTCTCTATCGTCAGTGCAGGCGCAATTTGAGCGGACGTCACTGGTATCGCAAGTCGAAGTGGCAAAGAAGGCAGCCCCGGAGGGCATAGGAGGAAAGACCATTTCGCTAGGCACGACCGAACTGCAGGGACAGATACAGGACTGGCTACGCCTCCTCGCCAAAGCAGATCACCCCGCTTTGACCGGAGCGATGAACTTCAGAACACAAGTCCTGGTTCCCCCCGGGAAGCGAGCTTTTATTGAAAGGGTGCAACTGCAGGGAGACTTTGGAATCGATGCGGCGAGTTTCGTCCGCTCGACGACGCAGGAAAAGGTTGACAATCTCAGTCAGTTGGCTCAGGGCGAGAAAAAGAGCGACGATCCGGCGAGCGTCGTTGAAAATCTGAAAGGACATGTCGTGCTCAACCGCGCCATCGCTACTTTCTCCGACCTCTCTTTCAGCGTCCCGGGAGCGCTCGCTCATATGCATGGCACCTACGATCTGTTGGGGGAGCAGGTTAACCTTCATGGAACCTTGCAACTCGATCACAAGCTCTCCAAGGGATCGAAGGGAGTGAAATCAGTTCTGCTTAAGTCCGTGGAGCCGTTGTTCAAGAAGAAAAATGCCGGAGAGATCGTGCCCATCAGGATCGGCGGAACCTTCAGCCACCCATCTTATGGACTGGATATGACCCCGTAATCAATACAGAGGACAAGTGGTTCGTCGTTTCTCCCGAGTCATTGGCTACTCTTACCTAATCCGGTAAAGGAAGAGTTGCCGACAAACCGGGAGAAGAGTGAGATGATGACGGCGTGCCGGGCGGCCAGGAAGCGAGCGGGCTCGGCGCCATATTGGAAGCGGCTAATAAATTGCTGAAAGCCAAACGATTTCACGCAGTCGGTTCGCGCGAGATCGCAAGCGCTGCCGGCGTAAGCAGCGCCACCTGATATAGGTGGTGGGGGCTCGAAAGCAGGGGCACGCTTCTTTAGAGAGGAGCTTTGCCGACCTATCTTTGATAGAGTGATTCTCGGCGTCCAGCGATAAATCTCAGCCGGATTGGCCAATTACAGAAGTCGACCGGACCACAGTCATTGCGAGCACTCGCGACAAAAGCCCAGATTGAACTACCGCAATTTGTCGTAACAGCGAGAACTCTGAGCCGGCGGTAAAGAATCGAGAAGTCCAATGCTTACACGACGGAGATTCCTTGCCACGACAGCCTGCACTCTGGCTGCAGCACGTCTTCACGTGCACGGCCAGAGTAACGCCCGGGTTGCCCTCAGCATCCCCAAGGAGGCGACGGGTCCTCGTATGCCGATCGACTTTGTCGGCCTGTCTTACGAAGTGCAGCAACTCGCGGACCCGACTTTCTTTTCGGCGCACAACGGCGGCTTGATTCGCGAGTTCAAAGCACTCTCGTCAACTGGCGTTCTGCGCCTTGGGGGCAACACCAGCGAGTTTGCTTACTGGAAACCTAAGCCTGACTCTACCGAACCAGAGCATCCTCAAGTGCGTGAGGTCGAGGGCGAGCCGAAAGCGCAGTACTACGCTGTGACGCCCGAGGCAGTCAGGAACTTGGCGGAGTTTCTCCAAGCCACAGGTTGGAACTGCATCTACGGCATCGGGATGGGCACGAATATACCGGCAAGCGCCGCCGAGGAAGCGCTGTTTGTAGCCGAGACGCTGGCCGACCGCCTCCAGTATTTCCAAATCGGAAACGAGGCGGATCTATTTGACCGGCACCTACGCGATCCGAAGACATGGTCGGCCAAGACATACCTGGAAGAATGGCTCGCGCTGGCTCGCGCTATCGCAGCTCGGGTGCCCACAGCAAAGTTCGGCATGCCGGATGTTGCGAGCAAAGTGTCATGGCTGACGGAAATTGCCGATCAGTGGCCTTCCATCCAGGCCCCGCCCCACGTAACCACCTTGACTCATCATTATTACTTTGGCGGCCCGGCGACGAACCCCGACGTCAACATTCCGAACCTGCTGAAACCGGCGACGATGCAAAGGGTGCAGAACACGGCGAATATCGCGAGGGCCGCAGCCAGCAAAATCGGTGCGCGTGTACGCATGACCGAAGGCAACACGTGCTATCGCGGAGGCAAGCCAGGTGTCTCCGACGTGTTTGCAGCTGCGCTTTGGTCGGCTGACTATTCGCTGCTGTTGGCCAGTAATGATTATTCCGGCGTCAATCTGCACGGTGGTACGGGCAAGTCTGTGGCCAATTCCGTTGGCGGGACTCTGCCCGGCGACGGGCTTCTCGAAGCGAAGGGCGAGACCCCAGAACAGATTGCCGCGCATCCACATCCTTTCTATACGCCTATCGGGACGTTTGGCTCGGACTACGTGTTGGAGCCAGTTGCGTATGGGCTCAAGTTTGCAGGCTCGTTCAGCGGCGGAACACTGTTGAACACCGAGCTCTCGACCAAGCTGCAGGCTACGGGAGTCAATGCGACGGCGTATGCCGCGAAACTGCCTGGCGGGCACACATCGGTCATCATTCTGAACAAGGACGCGGCAGCAGACCTTGAGGTGGAACTCGACTTTGGTCGCGACGCGAGAGTGGTGCAAACCGAGACATTACACGCACCGGGACTAGACAGCCGCGAAGCGCACGTCACAACGTCAACGAAGAGCGACTCGCTCAAGCAGGGCAAGTGCTCCGTCATTGTTCCCCGTGCTACCGGATTGCGGGTAGCAGTGAGCTGAATCGCTGGCAGGTTCCGCTTTATCGGTGAACCGGTTTCAAGTCGAAATAAGCCAGATTCATGTTTCCGTTCGTCACTATGTGCACGGTGAGAACATTTTTCCCTTTGCTCAGACGGACTTTGAAAAGTTGCGAAGCCAGATTCCAATGGTGCCATTGACGCCAGGCAAGCGGGTCTGCAGGATCATTGGTGGTGATGATCTGCAGAGCTCCGGTCGCATCCTTTCCATTTACATCCAGTGATATTGTCCCCCCGCGGTTCGATGTGTAAAGGAAATCGGCCGCGTATGTTCCCGACCGTGCCACATCTACCGTAACGTTGAACCACTCTCCGGGTTCGGTCCAGCCAACATAGAGCAGGTCTGCGGGAGGCACAA
Organism: uncultured Acidobacteriaceae bacterium; assembly: GCA_963714225.1. Lineage (GTDB taxonomy): Bacteria > Acidobacteriota > Terriglobia > Terriglobales > Acidobacteriaceae > Sulfotelmatobacter. The sequence goes on from CAVQNY010000031.1 coordinate 21,493, forward strand.
TCTTGTCGAAGGGGTTGTCGTCAATCGGATCTGGCTTCCGGTTGAATTTCGTGTATGAAGTATCCACTCCCTCATGTATACGAAATTCATTGAGATAGGTCCCATCGGACGGATTCAACTCTCCGCTGCCGTGATTCTTTGGATCGGTGTCGTGATACGCGACTCCCTCGCCGCCCAGGTCATAGTAGGCGCACAAGACCTTGCCCGGTATTTTTTGTGGACCGCCACTATAGCGGCTGTCCTGATAAGGCAAGCCTTTATACTGGCCCAAAAATGCTTGGGAAAACGCAGCTGTGGGCAACATCAATCCGGCCACGAAGCAAAAGGAAAACACTCGGCAACGCATTGTTCATCTCTCCTGAGCACCGATCGGTACCATGAACAAAAAAATCGGATGCTCTCAACAGACGGGTGAAACCGACTGCACAAACGCGATCAGAAGTAGAAGTAAAAAGACAAAAGATTGACTGGCCGTGTCAAGCCATCTGAAAAGGTAACCCAAGCTAAGCCTGTCGGGACATCTGAAAAGTAACCCGAGAGACTAAGCGGGGAAAAGGGGGTCTGGGGGAAAAGGGGCTGGCGTTTGAGGCCCCTTTTCTCCCAGTCCTCTCCTTAGAAGCCCCGCGTTTCTTCACTTTGACTCCTGCACCACCGGGTATAGCGGTTACGGCTTTTTTCTCCGCCTTCGGCTGTGCAACTTTCGGGCTGAGCCGTCGATTCGCCATCGTGTAGATGCGCTGCAACTTCTGGTCGATCTGCCGGCTGAGTTGAAATGGGTCCAGAGACAACCGCAGTTTTTTCAATTCCGCAACCCGGGTTGCGTCGGCCTGGCCCGAGGCCAACACCCGCTGCAGTGGGGTTTGTGCCGCATCGTAAACTCGGCGCAGTTTGGAACCCACTCGCATTTTCTTTACCAGTTTCACCGAGGGCAAATACAGGTTCAGCCACAACCGCAGCTCTTGGCCATAGAGATCGTTGATGGCCTCTACCACCGCCGCCGAGTCGTACCGATCCCAGCCCAGTAACTTGCGGACATGCGTCCAGTTCTTCTGCTCGATATGCGCGTTGTCGTCTTTCTTGTACGGTCGTCCCCGCGTCAACTGAATCCTCTTGGCCTCACACCAGCGCTTCAGATGCCAATTGATAAACTCCGATCCGTTGTCGGAATCCAACCCCTGCAAGCGAAACGGCAATACCCCCGCAATCTCCTCCAGCGCCTGCCGCACCGCTTCTTGGCCGCGACCCAGAATCGCCCGCGATTCCGTCCATCCGGTGTGGATGTCCGTCAGGTTCAGCGATTGGGCAAATTCTCCCGCCCCAGAATTTCCCGAATGCGAAACCAAATCGATTTCCGCAAAGCCCGGAGTCTTCACGTCCCAAGTATCCGTTTTCACCGGAATGTGGTGCTTCAGCAGACTCCCGGGTCGGGTACGTCCATAGATGCGTCGCCGCCAAGCTTGCTTTTTTCCCTGCAGGCGCCGATCCATTTGCCGCGCGCTGATGCGCAGCAGTTGCTGTTCCAGCGCCGGAGTCGTTCGGTAGCGCTTGCGAATCCAGGGCAGCCATTCCGGCAACAGTGCCTTGAGCCGCACCGACCACGGGTATCCTGCCGCTTCCCAGATCGCCCCCAGAATCATCATGACCCGGTGACCATAGCTCGCTCGTCGTGCCGGACGAGATCGCTCCTGCTTTTTGCCCGGCGGTGGTCCATTCAAGCGACGAATGGCGTACTTACGGTTGTAACCCGTATTTCGGCAGAATTCGTCGAGAATCAGTTTTTTCCCCGCCCGTGCGCTCTTGCGATAGCGGTCATACACCACCCGAAAATATTCCCACTTTGCCTTGCTTCCCAATGCAACCCTCCTCAAAAATTATTTTCGCATTGGGTTACATCCTAAATGTCTCGACAGCACCTCCTTGGGTTACATTTTAGATGGCTTGATTCGCTGGCTCGCATTGAGAAAAATATACTCGCATGATCGATAAGTTCCCAAGAAAATCGGTATTCTATTTCGGATGACTTGGAGCGAAGGACATGAAACCAAACGACACACCTGAGGACGGCGGTAACCAGAATCGCCGGGGATTTCTTAAGACAGGGGCAGCATCGATAGCAGCTGCTCTGTCTGCAGGGGTAATCGCGCCGTACGCATCTGGGGAGGTGACGTCAACGGAAAACAGTCCAGCTGCGGCAAGGACCATCCAAGATACGATGCCGACGCGCAACCTCGGCAAAACAGGATTTCGGGTCGGGATTTTTGGCCTCGGCGGACAGGGAGCGCTGGAGAAAGCCAATAACGAAAGCCTTGCCTTGCAGATGATCCAGCGCGCGCTCGATTTAGGAGTGAATTATTTCGATACCTCAGCCATTTATGGCGGACCTGACAGGTGGAGTGAACGTTATCTTGGAAAGGGCCTTAAGGGCAGCCGGGACCACGTTTTGATTGCAACCAAGACCAAAGAACGGACCCGCGATGCCGCGCTAAAAAACCTCGACGTGTCTCTGAAGCTGCTGGATACGGATCACATTGACACCTGGCAACTGCATGATGTTGGAATTCAGGAAGACATTGACCAGATATTTGGCAAAAGCGGTGCGATAGAAGCCCTGGTTCAAGCGCGCGATCAGAAAATGGTGCGCCATCTGGGCGTCACCGGACGCTTCCGTCCCGAAGCGCTCATGGAATGCATACGCCGCTTTCCCTTTGACACCGTCCTGATGGGCGTCAACGCGGCCGACAAATACTATTACAGTTTTGCAAAGGATCTCCTTCCGCTGGCCGTCGAGAAACAGATGGGGATTATCGGGATGAAGGTAATGGCACGCGGCCGCATTCTTTCCAGTTGGACGCCACCGCCGGTGGAGCAGCAAAAGCATTCATGGGAAGGCAGAGGCGCAATTACTACAATTCCGGGTACGCTGACGAAACAGGAAACCCTCTTCTACACGCTGACGTTGCCCATCAGCACGGCAATTATCGGGTGTGACTCAGTCGAGCAGGTTGAGGAATGCGTCGAGCTCGCCCGTTCCTTTACCCCACTCAATCAGACTCAGATGGCTGCGCTGGAAGCAAAAGTGGAACCTGTTGCAAAGCAGGCCCTCTTTTTCCGGCTCATGCCTCGCTGAGGATTGCCTGACTAACAGACCACCTTTACACGTTGCGAACTGCGCGGGACCTTTATGCTCTTCGCGTTCAAGGAGGAACCGAACCTTCAACCCCCGTTCATTTAGTGCGTGAAAGTTCCCCGACAAACTGCTCCACATCGAGAGCCTCAACCCCCCGAGCGATCGCTGTCGTGGGCGTTTGTGAACGAGACTTTCGATGGATCACGAGCAATCGCCCTGACCGTTTTTGCGAAGCGCGTTGGAGGGAGGTTAACGACGATGCCATTGAAGGTCTCACTGTCTTAGCCGCTTTGGTTTCAACCAGCCACAGTTTCGCGTTGGGGCGCGGTATAAGGAAGTTCACTTCCAAGCCTTGCTGATCACGAAAGTAGTAGAGTTCCTTGCGCATTCCGCGGTCGGCTTGGTTCTTGAGTACCTCCGCTGCGACGAAGCCTTCGAACAAAGGCCCCAAGAACGGCGATCGCTCAAGCTCGGCTGAGGATGTCAGGCCCAGCAGGTAGCAGGCAAGGCCGGAGTCTCCCAGGTACACCTTCGGAGACTTGATGAGTCTCTTCCCGAAGTTGTCGAAATACGGCGGCACGAGAATGACCTGGCCTGTCACTTCGAGTATGTGAAGCCAGTCACCAATCGTGGGGACGGTGACCCCGAGGGGTGCAGCAAGGTCGGTCTTGTTCAGAATCTGGCCGTGACGACTCGCCAGAAGAGCGAGAAAACGGCGAAATGTCGGCAAGTCCCGCACGTTGGTAATCGCCCGGACATCTCTCTCCAAGTACGTTTGCAGGTAGGAGGAAAACCAAAGGCTACGAGCCTTGGGCCGGGCGAGCACTTCTGGGAATCCTCCGTGCAGTAGGGTTACTTTCTTGGTTTCCACGAGACTGAAAGGCAGGAGTTGAAGGATGGCTGCACGGCCCGCCATCGATTCGCTAATACCATGCATAAGGGGAGCTTCCTGGGAGCCCGTGAACAGCCATTGCCCCATTCGGCGCGGGCCTGTGTCGATAATCGTACGCACATAGGCGAGTAATTCGGGGGTATTCTGGATCTCGTCGAAGACGACCGGGGGGCGCAGCGCATCAAGGAATGCGCGGGGGTCGCTGCGTACGCGTGCCTGAATGTCGGGGTCTTCGAGGAGTACGTAGCGGGCTTTCGGGAACAGCCTGCGAAGAAGAGTGGTTTTACCCGCACGACGAGGTCCGGTCACAACAACCGCGGGAAAGTTTCGAGCTGCGTCCAGCAACACGCCTGCCAGCCTTCTTTGGATATATCGCACATGAGAAATATAAACTAACACTTTAGATTACTCAACACTAGAAATCGCGTCCCGGCGGAGTGGCGACAAGTGAGCTGGGGGAAGAGTCGCGAAGCAATAATGCGAAAACACTACGGGCGGCCGTCTTTTTCACTGGGTGATCGAAGCAAGTACTGCTTTCAGATTATTGACCCCGCTCGAAAGCGTCCCTATAGTCGCCGCACTTCAATCTGTGGGCGAATACTCGCGCGTGTTCTCTAAAGCGCCGACGAGAAACTGTTTTGCGAAATCAGTCTTGATTCTAAGGACGAATGGGGAAAAGCATGCGTAGCGCGAAGACGCTGACGTTGTTCCTGATGGCCCTGGTTACAAGTTTGAATGTTGCCGGACAGCAAATCACAGGGAGCATTCGTGGAACTGTGAGCGATCCGAGCGGCGCGATTGTGCAGGCCGCTACTGTTAGTGTAAAGCAGATCGAAACCGGCTTAACACGGGTTGCGATCACAGACCGTCAGGGAGAGTACGTGCTGGTCGAACTACCGATCGGGCACTACCAGCTAGAGACTCAGGCGAAAGGCTTCCAGACGTACTTGCGGCAAGGAATCTCGCTGGACGTGAACCAGACTGCGACGGTCGGCATTCACCTCAAACTCGGGTCGGAGACGCAGCAGGTGGAAGTGAGCGCGAATGCGGCTCTGGTGCAGAGCACGGTCAGCAGTCTCGGGCAAACCGTGATGGTGCACGAGATCCTCGATCTCCCGCTGGACGGGCGCAATTTTTCTCAGCTGGGACTACTTCAGCCCGGCGTCGTGCCCCTGACTCCCGGACTTCTTGAAGCCGGCGGCCCGGCGCGACAGAATCAGGCTTACGCGGTGGATGGCCAACGACCGGAGTCGAACAACTTTATGATCGATGGCGCCGACAACGAAAGCTCTGTGGACGGCGGATTTGTGCTCAAACCGCCGATTGACGCGATCGCCGAGTTCAACATTCTTAGCCACAACGCGAATGCAGAATTCGGACGGAACACGGGCTCTACGACCAACATAGTTACGCGGTCAGGGTCCAATTCGTTTCATGGGGCCGCCTGGGAATTTCTGCGCAACGACGCGATGGATTCCTCCGACTACTTCACGCAAAGCGTGCAGCCGTTGAAGCAAAACCAGTTCGGCGCCACCTTCGGAGGCCCGATTCGTGAGGACAAGACTTTCTTTTTCGGATATTACGAAGGCTTCCGCAACCGCCAGGGTGAGACCGTGCCTGCAACCCTGCCTTCCGCGGCGGAAAGGCAAGGCAATTTTGCGGAGGAGTGTACGGATCTCTCCGGAGCTTCGTTTAATCCCAGCACCGGCCTGTGCAGCAACCCTAATGGGCAACTCACCTTTTTTGGAACGCCGGTGCCGTTCAATCTGATGACTCTGTTCACGCCCATCGATCCGATTGCTACGAATGTCTTGCCCTTTTTTCCTCTGCCGAACGACGGGGAAAATGGGTTCATCGCCACGCAGACACTAAGCGGGAATACCGACCAATTCGGCGTACGCGTGGATCATTACCTTTCCCGTGCGGACACATTGAATTTCCGCTACATGTTCAGCGCAGGTCCAACCACGGATCCGCTCTCGCCGGTGGGAGCCAATGTTCCCGGCTTTCCGGTGGGCGAGGATGATCGCGGGCAGAACTTTGTGGCGCAGGAGACGCACATCTTTTCGCCGAACACTATCGGCGTCGCGCGCTTTTCCTACCTCCGCAATAAGTTCCTGCTCGACGAGCACCTGAATCATGAGTCGCCGTCGGACTTGGGCTTTCAGTACGCTCCGACGTTGCCTTTAGCTGCCGGACCTCCATTTATTCAGGTCGGAGGATACGCCTCGGTGGGCGACCCCATCACCGGACCGCGCAACACCTTTCAGAATACCTTCGACCTCTCAGGCTCTCTGAGCTGGATTCACGGTCGCCACGAGCTTAAATTCGGTGGGGGCTATCGGCGCGACCAGATCAATGCCTTGCAGGGCATCGCCAGCAATGGCTTCTTTGTGTTCGCCAACTTCCCGTACAGTGACGGATTCGCCAGCTTCCTGTCCGGCAATCCCGTGGTCTTTCTGCAGGGTGGAGGTAATTTTGCTCGCGAAATCCGCGACCGCGCCCTCGATGCTTATGGCCAGGACACATATAAGGTCACATCTCGCCTGACGTTGAACATGGGCCTTCGCTACGAGCTACCTTTTCCCTCAACGGAAAGGCACAACGAGGTAAATCTCTTTGTTCCCGGAGCGCAGTCCCAAGTGCTTCCCAACGCTCCGGCGGGCCTTCTTTATCCCGGCGATCCGGGCGTGCCTGCGGGCTTGATTCCAACCCAGACGACGGCCTTCGCTCCGCGGTTTGGTTTAGCGTGGGATCCGCGAGGAGATTCCAAGACAGTGGTCAGCGCGGCTTACGGAATTTTCTACGAGCCGTACTACACCGGAGAGGGCGGTCCGTTGCAAGATCCCGTCAGTTCGCCTCCTTACCTCAAGACGCAGCAGATCAGTTTTCCCGTCAACTCATTCGCCAATCCGTTCTATACGCCTGATCCTTTCAGCCGGGCTTTCCCCGAACCGATGACGCTCCTCGTAGTCGCTCGCAATCTGCATCTGCCCTACGCGCAGGATTGGAATCTGAATATTCAACGGTCTTTCGGCGAGGACTGGCTGTTTCAGATCGGGTACGTGGGTACGACTGGTGTGAGGCTGCCGCGATTCATTGAAGGCAACCCACCCGTGTTTGTTCCTGGCGTGGACACTACCAGCCCCGGGTGCTCGGTGGCAAACCCGTGTCCGATTTCCACCGAAAACAACGTAAACCAGCGGCGTCTCTATTCTGGATGCACCTTAGCGAACCCGAACAATTGCATTTACAGTTCCGTCGGTGAAATCGCCAGCGTCGCAAGCTCCAGCTATAACGCCTTGGAAACCAGCTTGCGCAAACGCCTCAACCACGGCCTGTCCTTCCTTGCCTCCTATACGTGGTCGCACTCCATCGATGATGTTTCTTCCTTCAACATTACTGGCTCTGCTTCGCAACCCGTCGCCGGAGAAAATGACCTGGCGCAGGATCCGTCTGATCTTGCGGCCGAGCGCGGCCGGTCGATGTTCGATTCCCACCATCGTTTTGTGCTGAGTTATCAGTGGGTGCTGCCATTCCTGCAACACTCCAGCAGTTGGTATGGGCACGTTCTCGGCAACTGGCAGTTGAACGGAATTATGACTGCTATGAGTGGCGGGCCCTTCACGGTATTTGACTCGAACGACGTTTCGCTACAAGGGCAGGCACCGGAGATCACCGGATTCTCCGCGAACCGCCCCAATCTGATTGGGAACCCAAACTCGGGTCCGCGCACGCCTCAGGAATGGTTCAACGTAAGCGCCTTCCAGAAATTGGAACCCGATCCTCTGGGCCGGTTCGAGGTATTCGGGGATGAAGGCCGCAATGTAGTCCAGGGCCCGGGATACGTGGACTGGGACGCCTCGGCCTTCAAGAACATTCGGCTGACGGAGTCGAAAGAACTTCAATTCCGCGGCGAATTGTTTAATTTGCTGAACCACACCAATTTCCGCTTGCCGGTCAGCGACATCGAATCGCCGACGTTCGGGCAAATCCAGTCGGACGTTGGTCCGCGAGTGATCCAGGTGGCGCTGAAATTTCTTTTCTGATGCTGAAACTGAATCCATTTCCTCGAAGGCTCCTGCTCAGGCTACTTGTCAGCCTGATAATCGGTTACGTCTGTTTCGGGGCTTATGTCTGGTGGGCGATGCATCAGCCTCCCGAGACCTTCGGGCGCGTAATGGCCAGGATGCCAGGCCCCGTCCCTTTCTTACTCTTTCCATTTGAAACCGCATGGCTCCACGCTCGCGCCGGAACGCTTCATACTGGAGATCCCGCGCCAGACTTCTCGCTGCTCAAGGTGGACAAGACTGAGCGAGTTCGACTCTCCGTGCTAAACCAAGGCCAACCCGTGGTTTTGGTATTCGGCAGCTACACTTGACCGCCGTTCCGGCGGGAGGTTCCTGCCCTCAATAAGCTCTACGACCAGTATCGCGGGCGCGTCGCGTTCCTGGTGGTCTACATTACCGAAGCGCATCCCAGCGACGTTTGGCAGATGGAGAGCAATGTCAAAGACAAGGTCGTTTTTGCCAGCCCCAAAACTGAAGAGGATCGCGCGTTCATCGCTGGGGCTTGCGTACGAAAGCTTGGAATAGAGTTTCCGGCCGTGCTCGACGAGTTCGGCAATTCGACCGAACTAGCCTATACGGGCTGGCCGGACCGGCTCTATTTGATCGACTCGCAAGGCCGCGTTGCTTACAAGAGCAAACCTGGCCCCTTTGGGTTTAAGCCGGAACAGTTGGAAACGGCACTTTCTCGGGCCTTACCGACCGGAGCAAACACGGAGAAGAGCCTAGGCCACCCATAGCGGTACCGGCTCAACTCCTCCTCAGAGAATTTGCAATTTTCATATTGCAAAAAATTCGGAATCATGGCATCCTCAGAAATATTCTTCAAGAAAGGACGCCCAAATTGTCGGATTTGACCAACAAAATACGCGGGCAACATCGGCCAACCAATTGGCTGAGTTGCTATAGGGCGTCGCTCCCGTCGCGCTAGTCGACCTTCGGCGCTCTTCCGCAAAATCAAAAACTTAGCTGGGTGGCGCAGGCCGCGGGTACTTCGACTGTTCATCGACCACCGCTGCCACTTATTCCCCCAGCCTAACTCACAACGGTCAGTGGTGATTGGCTACGGATACTTCTCTGGGTGAAACAGCCTTCGGGCTGTGAGGTTCGAATCCTCGTGGGCGAAAGCCCTGCCCGTGGCCGCCTGTTCCCTGACCAAAGTGATCTTTGTACAGAGAGTTGGAAAAGTTTCGCCGGTGGTGAAGAGGAGAGACACTTCGCTCCATTGAACGACGCGCAGGGCAGCGGCCCTGCCGGGGATCAGAGTTCCAGGGACGGGGGGCGTAGTCCCGAAACAAGAGGTACCTGGAAAAATCGTGCCCCGAGTCGGCTCTTCTCGTTGGTTCCCCGGCGAGATCTTGAATCGTCGGGTTTGGCCGGTGGCGAAGACTACGGTTACTTCGCCTTGGGAGCGGGAGATGCAGGTTCGAATCCTGCCGCGGGAATTATGCCCGCGTAGCTAAATTGGCAAAGCGCCTAATGTTCCGTGGTCGCTGATACCCCGGCCAAAGAAATCTTAGTGCAAGCAGCGTGTGTACAAAATTCCGGCGTTGTGCCGGTTAGAAAAATGAATATGTTCCAAATTCTGAAAGGCGTGCTGAGTGGCCGGAACGAGTTCGCCTCCGGCGGGCTTCTGCTGATGATCATCGGCGGGGTGAGTGTGTGGCTGCGGGCTGTGCCAGAAAGCCTCTGGCATTGGATCGTCGACCAGACCACCATGATGATTACGGTGAAGGACGATGACGCTGCGTTCGTATGGGTGAAGGAATGGTTTCTGGAGCAGAAGTTTCTCCAGCGAATTCGGCGGCTTGATCTAGACACAACGCTTCGCAATGAGCGGATTGCGATGATTCCAGCGCCAGGAAAACATTGGTTCTGGTACGGCGGCAGACCTTTTGAGGTGTGGTTCTCGCGCACCGAAAATACACACGAGCGGAGTGGCAGGCGAGTCGAGTCGCTCACCCTCCGAACGTTGGGTAGAAAACGGTTTTTCCTCCAACAGTTCGTGGACGATGTTGTGAAGTGTCATCTCAAGAGACAAGGCGTGCAGTCGCGCTTGTATACGTACAACGACGGCTGGGATTACGTGGAGGGGTATTCGCCGCGCCTGCTCGAATCAGTGGTTTTGGAACCGGGAGAAAAAGAACACATGCTGCAAGACATGATGCAATTCCGGAGATCGAAGCAACGGTACGAGCGCCTGGGAGTTCCTTACCACCGTGGCTATTTGCTGTATGGGCCGCCGGGAACAGGGAAGACCTCTCTGGTTTCCGCACTGGCTGCGCACTTCGGCCTGTCGATCTACATCCTCAACCTGGCGGATTTCAACGATCGCAGTCTGATGAGTGCCGTCAACAACGTTCCAGCGAATTCAATTTTACTCTTTGAGGACATTGAATGCATGAAGGGCAGTCAATCGCGGATCGAATCAGATTCGGGCAGCGCGCACACTAGTGGCGCCACGGTCAGCACAAAAGAGGTTGCTCCAAACCAGAATGGCGTCACGCTCTCCGGGTTGCTGAACGTTCTGGATGGTTTTGCTGCGCCCACCGGCGTCTTGTTTGTGATGACGACGAACTATGTTGAGAAACTGGACCCAGCCCTTCTGCGTCCTGGAAGAATTGATTACAAGCTCTACCTGGGAAAAGCCAGCGATCGCCAAAAGGTGGAGCTGTATCTCAGGTTCTTCCCGGAGTCTTCGGAAGCTGAAGCGTGGGAACTCGTAGAAGCGAGGCGCTCTGCGGAAACGATGGCAGAGTTTCAGGGCCTGCTTCTTGCCCTGGAGGTGAAGTCGTTCGAGAGGCAAGAAGAAAGCTCGGATCGAGTGGCGGCAAGTCACTGAATCCTTGCATAAGCTTCGCCGGTGGTGAAGACGAGGGTTCCTTCGGACTCCGAAGGTCGCAGGTTCGATTCCTGTCATGGCTTCGAGCCATGTAGCTCAGTGGGAGAGCATCGGAACAAATACCGTCGTCGACTTATTCCCCGGCGAATTGTCAACCTAGTCGCACTTTGGCCGCATTTTGCCAAGTGCCCATTTGCTAACTGCTACAGCGAATAACGAATCGGTAAAAGCTGCGAGTTGAAAGGAGGCTACAAATGGCCCGACTGAATCTACTGAATCTTAACTTTGGAGCGCGCACGCACGAGGGCGCTCCAGCGCGAAACATTTCTCCGGATCTGCAGCTGCGCCGCTCGGTGCTGGCGTGCCTGCTTTGGGAGAGCCAGTTTTATGAGGACGGAGTCGAGATCGCCGGCCGCATCGCCGAACTCGTTCCCAAGGTCGCGGCCGAGAAGGTGGCGGCGCTGGCAGTCGAAGGACGCGAGCGGATGAAGTTGCGTCATGCGCCGCTTCTGCTCGTCCGAGAGATGGCTCGCCACAAGACGCACCGCGCCCTTGTGTCCGAGGCGCTTGCCCGCATCATCCAGCGCGCCGACGAGCTCGCCGAGTTCGTCGCCATTTACTGGAAGGATGGGCGTGTGCCGCTTTCCGGTCAGGTGAAGAAGGGTCTGGCGACAGCGTTCCCGAAGTTTGACGAGTATCAGCTCGCCAAGTACGACCGCGGCGGGCCGATCAAGCTGCGGGACGTGCTCTTCCTCTGCCATGCCAAGCCGCGCGACCAGGCGCAGGCCGACGTTTGGAAGAGACTGGTCTCGGGAAGCCTGACGACACCAGACACCTGGGAAGTTGCCCTCAGCTCTGGCGCTGACAAGCGCGAGGCTTGGGAGCGTCTGCTTCGCGAACAGAAGCTGGGCGCACTCGCGCTGCTTCGCAACCTTCGCAACCTGCGCGAGGCCGGAGTAGACGAGTCGCTCGTGCTCTCCGCGCTTGGTTCGGTGAACACGGCGCGCGTGCTGCCGTTCCGTTTCCTGGCTGCAGCTCGTTACGCTCCGCAGTGGGAGGAAGCGCTTGAGCAGGCGATGCTGAAGTGCGTGGCGGAAACCGAGAAGCTGCCGGGAAAGACCATCGTACTGGTGGATGTCTCCGGCTCGATGACTGCGCCGCTCGCTCGCCGCTCCGAGATGCAGCGCACTGACGCGGCTTACGGTTTGGCCGTGCTTCTGCGCGAGATCGCGGAGAAGGTTGCGGTGTACAGCTTCTCTGACAATCTGGTTGAGGTGCCGGCGCGCCGTGGCTTCGCTCTGCGCGACGCCATTGACGCTTCCCAGCGCCACAATAGCACCCAGCTTGGGAATGCGGTGGAGAAGCTAAACCGCAACGAGAAGTGCGACCGCCTGATCGTAATCACCGACGAGCAGGCGCATGACAAGGTACCCGCGCCCAGCGGCAAGGGTTACCTGATCAACGTGGCCAGCTACAAGAACGGCGTCGGCTACGGCAAGTGGATGCACGTCGATGGTTGGAGCGAGGCAGTCATCGAATACATCCGTGCGCTGGAGCAGACAGCGTGGATCAACTGAAATCGTGCCGGGCGGGCCGCTGTCGCTCGCCCTGCACGAAGTTCGACAATAAGAAATCTGGTGCCAGCGGAGAGATTCGAACTCTCAAACACCTGTTTCTAAGACAGGCTGCTATTCCAATTCGCACACGCCGGCACTCTGGTGCACAGGGGAGGATTTGAACCTCCGCGTCCCACTCCGGGAAGCCGGGTTACAGCCGGTCCGTTTCGGCCGGGCTCACGCACCTGTGCAAACTTGGCGGAAGGTAGACGAATCGAACGCCCATCGTTCATCACGATGCCCCGGTTTTCAGGACCAGTTGCCGGCCATTCAGCGGTACCTTCCGCATGGCGGAGAGTACGGGAATTGAACCCGTTAGCCTCTTGCGAGAGCCCTTGTTTAGCAGACAAGTGCCTTACCGTCCGGCCCACTCTCCGTCGAAATTGTCAAAGAACAAAGGAATTCTGGTAGGCCCGGTGGGGATTTGAACCCACAAAAAGCTGCTCTTGAGGCAGCTACGTATGCCAGTTCCGTCACCGGCCTGAAAGCTAGAAATTGTGCAGGAGTTAATAACTCAGTCGGGATTGACGGAGTCGTAATGACGATCGAAATTGAAGCAGGCGCTTCACAAAGTCAATTTAGCATGAAACTGTTGTCAGTGCACGCGTTTTTCGACGGCCAGCCTTGTACGACGGCTATATATAAACGGCCCCCTGTCTCGTCGGGGACGCCCGACGAATTTTCACCGCCCCAATCTGGATCGTGCATTTCGGATCGCGGCTTCAAGTTTCGGGAAGCGCTTCACCCCGGTCGCGATGCGATACCTTGCCATCTCGCGCAAGTGGCGCAGGGGAGACCTTGTTAGTGTGGCGTACAAAGTCTGGCGAGTGCTGTTCGCAAACCACTCCTTATAGGCCTCTCCTCCTAACCCCAAGTCCACCCGCCTCGTCATGTTCGTCTCGCACGCTTCGATCACAATCTTCGCCAGCAGGCAGTAGCCAGGAGAATTCTCTTCGCAGCGAGTGTCGAACGTGGTCTGATACAAGGACCAGCCTCCGTGGAATTGAAAACCGTAGCTCCACGCAACCCGCCGGTCGCCGATCATCAAGATGGTCAAAGTCACGATCCCGGTGTCGGAGAATCTACGGGCAAGGTCCTCGAGGAGGAACCGGCGCGCGGTTGTGGAGAGGAAGCTGATGCCCTGTTTAGCCCGGAAGCGCGCCACATGGGCATCGACGAAATCCGGCAAAACAGGCTGAATCTGCGCCCACGACCGAAGATAGGCGCACGTCACCCGCCCCTCACGCTCCATCGCTTTCAGGCAACGGCGGAGTTGTCTCTTACCCATCACAGTGGTCTTCAACGCTTGGCGTTGTGCTGCGGAACCCAGATCTACCTGGGGGCACAAGTATGCCGGTCGAATGTACATGTGAAAACCATATTTCTTTGCCGCAGACCGAAGGGCGGAAGGGGTCGCCGAGTCTGCCGGCAAATTGGCAAGCACCAGACTGCCCACTCTCAGTTGGCGAAGCTCAGTGAAAACCGCCTCGACGAACTCTGCTCGCCGCTGCGGAGGACTCAGGAACTCACAGTAGTCCCCAGTAGTAGCGGTGAGAAAGCTCACATTCTGTTCGCCAAGGTCCGCGGCCATAGATGCCACTCCCACCAAATCATCACCGTCGTAGCCGAGAAATAGCAAAGGCTTCAGAGAAGCTTGATAAGCAGACTGGACGGCGAGAGCCCACTCGCAGGTGTAGAAAACTTCGGGCCGCTCCATTTGCAGGACCAAGTCATTCCAGCGCCGCAGCAGAGAGGACTCTTCCGGAATTTTCCTCAGCGGGACTATGCGCAAACTCACTTCCCTCCTGGCTTCTGGCGGCGTACAAGACAAGACCACAAAAAGTTACCCAGGGTTTTTTGGATTCGGTGCGAACGCAGGCACTCACTTGAGGACGGATCTCGGCTGAGATGCTTTTCGCATGCCAATCCTGAACGCCGACTCCGAAAACCAATTCAGCAGCTCCCTGGTTTCACGCAAGATCGAAACGGAAGAAAGTTGTAAGGACCACTCGGCACAGATCGACCGCTCTATTACGGATGATTTCATCAGAAAGTTTTGGAAGAGTTCGGACCACATCAGCCTTAATCCCCTCTTCCATTTCACTCAGTAAGCAAGACAGAGAGCCAAGATTTTACCGATCCGTCCGTTGCTCATTTTACGGATGAGTCAAAACACACCTGGGATGCTGCCAAATCACTCCACGGCCTTCCAGCCACCAAAGAACTCGACCTCAACAGAAGCAGCTTTTGTGAGACGCTTCTTTATCGCCATCGGATGGGTAGCGTAGTCGCTTTGCCTGAGTGCGTCAAATATATTATTCCTCCATGTCTGCTGATTCATCCGTTTCGGTGCTGGTAATACACGCGCAGGACGACTGGGCAATTGCGCGGGAGTGTTGGAATCTCAAGCGAGCCCAGCCATCAGGGCCTGCGGCAGTCGAACCTGTTTGAAGCATTTGGGCTTGGTACGCCAACCTTGCTTTCTAAGTGCGGGGAGGTTTCACGGCAGAGTGCGGCGCCGCCGGCGATGCCAGCATCGGCGCCGTAGTGGGCCGTCACCAGCGGGATTTCCTGGCAATGCAAGTTCACACACCAGCTCGGGAGTCGATCGTGTATCTCCCCAAAGAACGGTTGCAGCATGGACGCTACGCCCCCGCCAACAATCATCACGTCGGGCTCGAGCAAGTCCACGATGTTGCCCAGCCACACGGTGAGGTACATGGCGGTCTCCTGTAAGACCTCTTTCGCCAGCAAATCGCCAGCAACATAGGCACGACCCACCATCTCGCTGGTGATGCGGTCCAGATGGCCTCCGGCATGTTCCAGGATGCCAGAGAGTCGGCCCGCAGCCATCTTTTCGGAGGCTCGTCGAGCAATCGCGGGCCCGGACGCCAGAGCTTCGATGCAACCCAGTTTGCCGCATCCGCAACGCGGGCCGCGATAGTCGATGGTGGTGTGACCGCCCTCGGCTGCGGCTCCGGTGCGGCCGTGATAGATGCAGCCATCGAACACTATGCCGGTGCCAATCCCGGTGCCGATCGTGGCGCAGAAGACGTTTCGATAACCACGGCCGGCACCCCACAAGGCTTCCGCCAAAGCCGCGGCATTGCCGTCATTGTCGACTCGAACGGGCAGGCGATAGGCTTTCGATATTAAGTCGGCCAGAGGGAAATTGCGCCACCCAGGCAGATTCGGAGGATTGATCACAACGCCGGTCCGTGGATCGAGCGGGCCAGGTGCGCAGATCCCGATGCCGGAGATTAAACTCCGCAATCCCGGATTAGGATTAGTCGCCGCGCGGACCGAGTCAATCGCGGAAGTCACAGCAGCTAAACCGGCGGCTGCATCCGCTGCCACCATCGGGACTTGCGTCCGGTGCGTGATTTCGCCGGCAGAGTTCACTAAACCAGCCGCCACTTTCGTGCCGCCGACGTCCACGCCGACGAAGTATCCGTCTGAGACTTGCATCATGCACTTCGCTTACCTGCTGGACAACAAGACTATACAGGACTCAGCCCAGTTGATCTATGGATGCACCCATCCTGGGGTAGAAGGGATACAGGATGACTTTCTTCCTCAGGCCCGAATTGCACTCTGACGCGCTCAACGCTCGAGTTGTATGATTCAGAAATTGTCGCCCCAACATACGCCGTGGGCGAGAATGTCGCCTGCGCCTACTCCTATCTGTTCCTATTCGATAGAACTGCTGCAGAGGACGAAGACCATTACGTGCCGGATAACGACAGGATACGCATTTTGGCAATGTCGGTGGCCAACGAGAATCCGGCAGTCAAGCCGGCGCAGCTCCTCTGCGATGTGCTTCCCTCGCTGCGGTCCCCGACGAACTGCAGGCCCGGGAGCCTGACTTTACTCTCTCTGCACACCCTACTTATGTTGGAAAAATGAGGCGAAGGCCACGACTCGTAAGTTTCTTCAGGATTCGCAGAGCCGCTTGGCCAAAGTTCTCAGGGCGGGCAACTTTGGCGGCGGCCAGACGGGCGAGATGTGTCTTGGCGGACGGGTGTCCTGTGCTGAGAGTGCACCTCTCCTTTGGTTTCGCCCGGCACATCGGGCAACGGACGGCTAATATCTGTCGCAACGTGAGCTCTTCGGGCTTCACACGGACATTATTCAACATCGCCCACCTTAGAGATGGTCAATCTTGCTCTTAGGAGTTTCAATCGGCCCCAAAACGGGAACGATTTCGCGGACGATCAGCCCTCCATGGTGGAGACATCTCCCGCGTCAACGCCGGCCTCTTTCGCCTTAAGGAAACGCCGCAGAATTTTCCCCGATCTCGTCTTGGGCAAAGAAGCCACAAACACCAACGATGAGGGAGTCGCGATCGGTCCCAGTTCTCTCCGCACATGTTCGATCAGCGCCCCGGCCAGAGCATCGGAAGCCACATGATCAGAACGAACCTGCACAAACACTTTGATGGTCTCACCCTTCATGGGGTCGGGCACGCCGATGGCCGCAGCCTCGGCAACTGCGGGATGCGACACCAGCGCGCTTTCCACCTCGGCCGTGCCGATGCGGTGTCCGGCCACATTGAGCACGTCATCGTATCGACCCAGCACTGCGATGTATCCGTCTTTGTCTTTCATGGCGACATCGCCCGTCACATAGCAACCGGGAATAACCTGCCAGTCGCGCTCGTAGCGTGCCGGGTCCCGCCAGACGGTGCGCAGCATGTGGGGGAAGGGACGCTTGAGCACCAGCCGACCTCCCACTCCAGCAGGCGCTGACTTGTTGTTCTCGTCCAGCACATCGGCCTCGGCTCCGGGTACCGCCACACCGCACTTCCCTGGACGCATTGCCAGCGTCGGTGGCGTGCCCAGCGCGGGCCCGCCCAACTCGGTTTGCCACCAGTTATCAATGACGTAGCCCCACTTGCCGTCGCCGGCCAGGTGGGTTTGCGCCCAGCGCCAGGCCTCGGGGTTCAGAGGTTCACCCGCGCAAGCGATCACGCGCAAACTTGTCAGATCGTGCGCTGCCGGATAACTCTCGCCGTAGCGCATGAACATCCGCAACGCGGTGGGCGCAGTAAACATCTTGGTCACGCCGTAGTGTTCCACGATTTCCCAAGCAATTCCGGGATTCGGGTAGTCGACTGCCCCTTCGCGGAACAGCGTAGTCACGCCGGCGCACAGTGGCGCGTACACGATGTAGGAATGTCCGACCACCCAGCCGATATCGGAAGTGCACCAGAAAATGTCGCGGTCGCCCACATCGTAATAATTCTCCAAATGGTAAGTCGTGCCAACCATGTAGCCGCCGTGCACGTGCAACACTCCTTTGGGTTTGCCGGTGGAACCCGAGGTGTAGAGCAGGAACAGCGGATCCTCCGCGTCCATTTCCTCCGCGGGACAATGAGGAGAAAACTTGAGCAGTTCATTGAAGTCGATCTCGCGTGCACCAGTAAGCTCCACCCCGCTGCGCGAATAGACCACGACCTTCTCGACGAACTCCAGCTTGTCCACAGCCTCATCGACGATGGCTTTGAGGGCCACGGTCTTGCCGCGACGGAAGCCGACATCTCCCGCAATCACGATCTTCGCCTCTGCGTCGACAATACGGTCCCGCAGCGCGGTGTGACCCAAGCCGGCATACACCACCGAATGAATCGCTCCGAGGCGAGCGCAGGCTAGCATGGCGACCACGCCTTCGATCGTCAAGGGCATATAGATGATTACCCGGTCGCCCTTGACCATACCCAGCGACTTCAGCCCGTTGGCGAAGCGGCAGACCATACGGTGAAGCTGCCCATAGGTGACGATGCGCTCGCTGCCATCTTCGCCCAGCCAAATGAAGGCGGCGCGATTACACCGATCCGACTCGGCGTGCCGGTCCAGCGCATTGATGGTGATGTTCGTCTTGGCGCCGGTGAACCATTTGTGATGGACGCCATCCCACTCCAGCACGCGGTCCCACTTCCGCCACCAGGCAAAGCGGGCCGCGTAGTCCGCCCAGAACCCTTCGGGATCCTTGAGCGAGCGGGCACATTCTCCCAGCCAGTCCTTCTGAATGGCGTTGCGAGCGACGATCCCTGGCGCTGCGTATTCCTCATTTAGGGCCAACAGGTTTGAAATGTCTTCTGGTTTTGTCACGGTTAGAGTGCTCATGCGGGCCTCCCAAGAGTGCGACGAACTACTAATTTAGGATGGCGTGGATTTTGCTCTGCCTAGGAGTTCTCCGCAGTGATGCAGGTCACAGCATACTGTGTTTTCACGACAAAGAGAAGCACCAGCGCCTTCGCGGCCTTCGCGTGCCTTCGCGTCTGAGTGTCCCTTCGGAGCGACTGATGATGCGAGTCACGGTGATCTGTGACCGGCGTCACGGAATCGTTCCCGAAAACAACGTAGCGTTTCCCTCCATGTCCTGTGCCAGGGCCTGAGCTGAGCCCGGAACCGCGTGGTTCCCAATGCATTCGTCTTGACATCGTTCGCGGAGATGGTTTAGGTTTGCGCCCCGTGTTGTGCCCAAGCCTGAGTTGGGCGGAAAAAAGGAGACACCGTCTATGTTGAATCTGAAAGTGTGGATGTCGAGTCTGTTAGTGCTGGCCATCACGGCTTTGCCCGTCATGGCGGGAAGCAATGATGCGAAAACCGCGAAAGAGAGTTCAACGAACGCCAGCGCGGAAGCCACCCCCGCGGCGGCCAGTCCAAACCTGACCGCGACCCCGGGCGAGGCGAATGTCATGGCATTGCTCGGTGTGCTCGTGATGAAAGGAGTTCTGGCGCCCAACGAAGCGAACGCCATTCGAGATGCCGCACCCAACGCTCAGTTTCAGGCTCTCGTGGAAGCACTCTCGCGCAAAGGAATCGTGAGCGCGGCGGATTTGTCTGCGGCGGCGAGCCCGGCGGCGCAACCTTCAGCGCCTGCGGCGGCGCCGGTGGAGGCTCGGGAGTCTGTGTCGTCGTCGCAGGCGGGTCCGGAAGCCTCGCCGCAGGCCCAAACCCAACAGAAGCCGCAGCCACCTTATCCGTCGCGGGTAGCGGGCGAGGTGAAGCCTCCCCCGCCATCGGTGCCACCGGCGGTGTCTCCGGTCCGCGTGTTCCCGGTCGACGCCCCCAAGTCCGG
Source organism: uncultured Acidobacteriaceae bacterium (assembly GCA_963714225.1). Lineage (GTDB taxonomy): Bacteria > Acidobacteriota > Terriglobia > Terriglobales > Acidobacteriaceae > Sulfotelmatobacter. The sequence goes on from CAVQNY010000031.1 coordinate 41,120, forward strand.
CGCCCTAGCTGGCATAAAAGCGGGCCCGATCACGCTTGCTCCTTACGGCTTTATCAAGGCTACGGTCGTCCACGACAGCAGCGACCCCGATGGTGATGACTTCCCGTTTCCCGGCATATGGCTGAATGCCGGGGGTAACTCGACCTTTAACACCGGCCCAACCGAGGATCCCGAAGTCCACGTCAAGGCGCGCTCCACCCGCTTCGGGCTCAACCTCGAATGGCCGGACATGTCGAAGAACCTGACGCTGACCGGCAAGATCGAGGGCGACTTCGAAGGTAACTTCACCGAAGTCGACAACGCCGACGTTTCCTCGATTCGCAACCCTCAACCGAGACTACGTTTGGCCAACGTCCGCCTGGACTACCACGCCAGCGACAACGCCGACATTTTCTTTCTAGGCGGGCAGGACTGGACGCTTTTCGGGTCCGGCGCGCTGATGAATATAGTGGAGACCACCTTCAACGGCGCATTTTGGGGAAACGTGTGGGAACGTTCGCCGCAACTGCGGGTCGGTTTCATCCAGACGCTGGAGAAGGAGCACCATGTCAACCTCGAGGGTCAATTCGGGGTCATGATGCCCAGCACAGGTCAAATCCTGAAGCTCGGGTCAGTCGGGCTCGCCGGCCAGCTCGGGCAAGGCGAACGCGAGGGTGCCGACGCCGACCGTCCCGAGTGGGAAGGCAGAGCGGCGTTGAGTTACCAGATTGACAAGGCCACCGGCGTCGCCCCAGCGCAAATCGCCCTGGCTGGATTCCATTCCAGGCGCACGTCGATCGTTCCGAACAGTTCCTACGCCTTCGCCGATTGCGGCACGGCGAACGCGAATGTGCTGGATTGCTCCCTACAGTCTGCCTTCCCGAACGGCTTTCAAGCTTCCAGCACCCAGTGGGGCGGCCAGATCGTGGCGCAATTGCCCACGCGGTGGTTCACCCTGGTTGCGACCGCCTATCGCGGAGGGGATTTGCGCTTCTACTTCGGCGACCAACTCAACACTTATGCCACCGATACAGGAGGGCTGACTGCCGTATCCGGATCGTACGTCACGGCGGATGGCGGTCCGCTGGCTGCTGCCGGTAGCGCCGTCCTCGGTTGCACCGCCGCACTTGTTGCCGGCGCATGCCCGACCGGGAACGCCGTGGTTGCTCCGCAGCGGCCCATCCGGGCGTTTGGCGGATTCGTCCAGCTTGGTTTGCCGCTTTCCCGCTGGTTCAATGCCGACCCGAAAGGCCACAACGCGGGCTGGCAGCTTCACTTCACCCTCGGCAAGGACCAGGTTAATGATCGCGACCTGAATAATCCCGGATTCACCAGCAATGCCAATATTGTGGCACCATTACCACTTCTGATGGGCAAGAGCGCCATCGCAACCCTGTACTACAAACTCAATACTTGGGCCACGTTCGCCTTCGAGCAGTCGATCTACGCCACCCGAGCAGAGGACCACATCCCCCTATACACAATTGAGGGAGTTGGATCCAACGAATGGCAGGATCACCGCACCGAATTCGGGCCGATCTTTACGTTCTAACGTTCTAGACCGCGCCAAACCCCAGCGGGGCAAAACCGGGCGCGCTGGGGTTTGGGGTCGGATGACTGAAATGGCCGGTGCAGATTTAGGCACTGACTAGCAAAAAAAGGGGGGCGGCGGGCTCCATTCGGGCGATGGCCCGCAGCAAGCCTGTCCTCCCAAGCTTCCTCCAGGAGAGCTATTGTGCTGGACGCGCCGGGGGGAGCAAAATGTACCGCAACTGCGAGACCGGCTTCCAGAATCATTCGGGAAAGCCAGGTATGCGGCAGATGCATCCGCAGTATATGGAGGAGTTGGTCTGATGAGTATGCCGAGAATTGCACCTTTACTTGCGGGTCTCTTGTTGGCGGCCGTGTTAGCGAACGCCGCCTCGCAGAAAGACACGGTTCGGATTACGGTCCTGGATTCTGTAACTCGAGCATTGACCCCTGACAACAACGGCGTTCCCCAGAATTGCGAACAACTTACATTCGACGCATATTGCCGTTCCACTACGAACGTGCCACTGCTGAGTACTTTGCTCGTGCAGGAAGACAACCAGCCGCCGTTCCGTATCAGTTGCACTGTGCAATCGAAATACTCCAGGTGCGTTCCGCTGTCCAAGGGAGAAAGCTTCGACGCCAAGAAAGAGAAACACGGCCTCGAGGTGTACTACGTGGATGACAAGGGTAAGACGCGAAAGCAGTTTTACACGTTGGTAGGTAACGGAAAAGCCGGCCTGCCGGTGGCTGCGGCCGCAGTTGTAACTCAGCCAGCCCCGGCTGCAGCCGCAGTTGCAACTCAGCCAGCCCCGGCTGCAGCCGCGCCACGGCAAAGTTCTCCGGTGGTTGCACCAGCCTCGCCCACCGTAGCGGCGGAGCAGGTTTCTCCGCAGAAGGTTTCCGAAAAAGTAAAGTGTAATTTCAGTTCGACACCGCCCGGCGCGGAAATCACCGTGGACGGAAACTACCTGGGCAGCACGCCATCGGAGATTCCCCTTAGCACCGGGATGCATGTCGTTATTGTTTCCATGCCCGGCTTCACTCAGTGGAAGCGGGAGCTTACGGTGTTGCCCGGAGCAGAATTGACGGTAGCAGCAATCTTGCAGAAACAGCAGCCCTGACCATTTCTGGGATGGTCGTTGCGCTGAAAAGTTAACCAGCCTAGGGCTTGGTTCCGTGCTGTCGGCGATAGTCCTGGGCTGGGGTTTTCCAAGCCGTGTAGTGCCTGAGACTGCAGGTCGAAATGCATGTCCGGGACCAAGAACTTCGCGTGAATGGAGGAAGTTATGGCGAATACTGCAGTGGCGGGAACTGGCAATGCAGAGTACAGCATCTGGCGAGTGATTATGCGCGTCGTCGGTCGGCACCATGATCGAGTGGTACGACTTCTACATTTTCGGCAGTCTCACCGCCATCCTGGCGTTGAAGTTTTATCCACCGGGCAACGACACGTTCGCCTACCTCGCTTATCTTGCGACGTTCGCGGTTGGCTTTCTGGTGCGGCCTTTCGGAGCGCTCTTCTTCGGCCGCATCGGCGACTTGGTGGGACGCAAGTATGCTTTTATCGTAACGCTCTCCATCATGGGTTTTTCAACCTTCGCCATCGGCCTGTTGCCCTCCTACGCGACGGCAGGCTGGTTTGCACCGATCGTGCTGCTTGCAATCCGCATCCTACAGGGATTGGCGCTGGGCGGAGAATACGGCGGTGCAGCGGTATACGTGGGTGAGCACGTTCCCGACAACAAACGCGGCTTCTACACCAGCTTCATCCAGATCACGGCCACGCTGGGCCTTTTTGTCTCGCTGATCGTGATTCTGGTTACGCAGAACTCAATGTCGAAGGAAGACTTCGCGGCTTATGGCTGGCGCATCCCTTTCCTGGTCTCCATCATTCTGGTGCTCATCTCACTCTACATCCGCTTGAAGATGAAGGAGTCACCCATCTTCGCTCAACTCAAGGCTTCGGGAATGACTTCCACGCAACCTCTCAAGGATGCATTCACCAAATGGGCGAATCTGAAACTTGTCCTGATTTCGCTTTTCGGCGCGACCGCAGGGCAGGGCGTGGTCTGGTATACCGGGCAGTTCTACGCGCTGTTCTACATGCAGACCGTCCTGAAAGTGAATGTCAAAACTGCAAACATCGTGGTTGCAATCGCCCTCCTGTGCGGGATGCCTTTCTTCACGGTAGTGGGAGCCCTCTCTGACCGCATCGGCCGCAAGAAGCTCATGATGGCGGGCTGCCTGCTCGCAGTTCTTACCTACATCCCGATCTATAAGGCCATGGAACGCGCCGCGGGGAACAATGTGGTTACCGTAAAATCCGCCCGCAACAAGGTGACGGGCGCCATCTCGCTGACGGCCATGACCACGGACGCGACCGGTGCATTGGTTGCAGTCAAGGAAGCCGTGAATCCCAATACGACGATGCTAGTGATCCTGATTTTCATTCAGGTTCTCTATGTGTGCCTGGTTTACGGCCCCATTGCCGCCTATCTGATTGAGGCCTTCCCCGCGAAGATTCGCTACACTTCGCTTTCCTTGCCGTATCACATAGGAAACGGAGTGTTTGGCGGATTGCTGCCCTTGATTGGTCTCTCGTCAGTCGCGGCCACCGGCAATATTTACGCCGGGCTGTATTACCCGATGATCGTGGCCGGCATAACCTTCATCGTGGGAAGTCTGCTGCTGAAAGAGACGCACGGCGTGCGCATTTGGGATGAAGCCGGAGGAAAGGCGTCGGCGGCCGACTAGCGGGATCGATTCCGCTGGAATCTAATTCGGGCCATGCTAGCATGCGGTTGGGTCGGCGGGCTCTCACGAGGCTGCGCTTCAGAGGTTCCCCGAGCGTTGTATTCACCAGAACGTGAAGCGCTCAGGGAGTACCTGCATGCGCGCTCAGCGATTTGTATTCAGCAAGTCATATTCAGCAAGCTATGGTCAGCAATTCAGGAGTAAACGATATGGCGGAAACACGTCCGAAATCACAAGTAGTGGGTGAGTCGACCGAAGCTCAGATCGCGGTTCATTGGCGGGAGGAAGAATACTATTATCCTTCCGCGAAGTTCATCGGCCAGGCGAATCTGACCGATCCCAACGTCATCGAACGCTTCAGTGAGAAAAACTTTCCGGAATGCTTTCGAGAGTACGCCGATCTTCTGAGCTGGGACCAGTACTGGCACACCACGCTCGATACCAGTGATCCGCCGTTCTGGAAGTGGTTTGCGGGGGGCAAGATCAACGCCTCCTACAACTGCGTGGACCGGCACCTGGCCAAGTACAAGAACAAAGCGGCGCTGATCTTTGTCCCGGAACCCGAAGACGAGATGCCCGTTTCCGTTACTTATCGCGAGCTTTATGTGCGAGTGAATGAATTCGCGGCGTTGTTGCGCGATTTTTGTGGTCTGAAGAGCGGAGATCGCGTCACCATTCATATGCCGATGGTCCCCGAGTTGCCCGATCACCATGCTGGCATGCGCCCGCTTGGGAGTCATTCACTCCGTGGTGTTCGGCGGCTTCAGCGGCGAGGCTTGCGGCATGCGCGCCGCCGATTCGGGCAGCCGGGTTCTGATCACGATGGATGGCTACTATCGCAATGGCAAGATGATCGACCACAAAGCGGCCGCCGAGATTGCGCTGGAGATTGCCAAGAAGTCAGGCCAGCAGGTGGACAAGGTCTTGGTTTGGAGGCGGCACGCGGGCCGGACTACGTCCGCTTCGCCGTTTGTGAAAGAGCGCGACTTCTGGGTTGACGAGATCCTCCCCAAATATGCGGGTCAAATGGTGCCTCCCGTTTCCATGGATGCGGAGGCGCCGCTGTTTCTTATGTACACCAGCGGCAGCACCGGAAAGCCCAAAGGCTGCCAACACCGCACGGGCGGTTACCTCGCCTATGTGACCGGCACTTCCAAGTACATCCAGGACATTCATCCCGAAGATGTGTACTGGTGCATGGCCGACATCGGCTGGATCACGGGTCACTCCTATATCGTCTACGGTCCGCTGGCGCTGGCCGCTACCAGTGTCCTCTACGAAGGCGTGCCAACGTTTCCGGATGCCGGAAGAGTCTGGCGTATCGCCGAGCGCCTGGATGTCAACATCTTCCACACCTCGCCCACGGCCATTCGCATGTTGCGCAAGTCCGGTCACGATGAACCCACCAAATACAACTACCATTTCAAGCACATGACCACGGTGGGAGAGCCCATCGAGCCTGAGGTTTGGCGCTGGTATCACGACATGGTGGGCAAAGGCGAGGCCGTGATCGTGGACACCTGGTGGCAAACCGAAAACGGAGGATTCTTGTGCAGCACAAAGCCGGCGCTCGATCCCATGAAGCCGGGAAGCGCGGGCCCAGGCGTGCCTGGAATTTATCCGACGATCATTGACGAAAACAACGAACAAGTCGGGGCTGGATCAGGCAAGGCGGGCAACATCTGCATCCGCAATCCCTGGCCCGGGATCATGCAAACCATTTGGGGCGATCGCGACCGGTTCGTCACCCAGTACTACAGCAAATACTGCAAGGATCCCAAGAGCAAAGACTGGCATGACTGGCCCTATTTCGCGGCGGACGGAGCCGTGCTGGCCGCGGACGGCTATTTCCGGATCCTGGGACGCGTCGATGACGTCATCAACGTGGCCGGCCACCGCCTGGGCACAAAGGAAATCGAGTCTGCCTGCCTGACGGTTTCCGAGGTGGCTGAAGCGGCGGTGGTGCCGGTGGTGGACGAAATCAAAGGCCGCGTGCCCGAAGTCTACATCGCCCTGCAACCGGGTATTCAGGCCAGCCCGGCGATTGTGGACAAGGTCAACAAGGCCATTGAAACGATGATTGGCAAGATCGCCCGCCCGCGAAGGATTCTTATAGTTCCGGATATGCCGAAAACGCGATCCGGAAAGCTTATGCGTCGTGTTCTCGCAGCCCTCTCCAACAACATGAACACTGGAGATATCACGACCCTTGCCAATCCTGACGTGGTGGAAAAGGTCCGGGAATTGGTGCAGGGCAAAGAGGCAGTGGCGCTGACCGACGGACCGGAGGACCTGAAACGATTCGGGACGGAGTGAACGCTGACCGCAGGGGCAAAACCTCGGTAAAATTCGCGTACGCATGTGTGAGCACACTTGCTCCTTTCTTCATCCACCCAAAACGAGGAAGTGCTAGAGCCTCCGGATTCTGCCCTGCCCCATCACTGCTTTTGCCAGGCAGGGCACGGTTAAGGCGATGCTGAACATTAATAAGATTCTTCTGCCGGTTGATTTCCCGAATACCTCGCTGCCAGTGGTTCATCAGGCTGCGACGTTGGCCCACCATTTCCATTCGGAGATCGCGATGCTGCACGTGGTGACCGCGCAGAGCCATGCCGCCGGTGTGCCCGAAGACGGCCTCGAACTCGCTGGTTGGGATCTGCTCGCAGAGGTACTTCGAGAAGCGGAGAAGAACCGGGACCCGGTTCTCCGGCTGGAGCTCGAAGGCCTTGTCATCCGAAGCCGGTTGCTCAAAGGCGATCCGGTTGAGGCAATTCTCCGGACGGCCCAACTGGAAAAAGCCGACCTGATCATGATGCCGTCCCATGGCTACGCGTTCAACCAGTTTCTGCTGGGGTCTGTGACAGCGAAAGTTTTATATGGGACCGAGTGCCCGGTTTGGACCGGCGCGCACGTGGAAGAGTCGTCAACGCGGGAGTTTGCGATCCACAACGTCCTATGCGCGGTCGAACTCGGCCCGCGCAGCCGCGAAGTTGTGTCCTGGGCCGCGCAAATTGCGGCCCCATTCGATGCCCATCTTACGCTCGCCAACGTTACTGCCTCGGTGGAGATATGGGGACCTGGCGGCAATTACGCCAATCCAAGGTGGAAAAAGGAAATTGTCGGCGACGCTGCCGAGCAGCTCGCACGGCTTCAGAAAGACATGGGCGTCAAAGCGGACGTCTTCATCGGCAGTGGTGACGTGGCTAAGGTACTAAGCCAGGCGGTAAAGGAGACGAAGGCGGATCTGCTCGTTACCGAGTGCTACCCTTACGGCGGCAACCTGCGTATCCACGGTTACGCAATCATTTGTACGGTGCCGGTTCCCGTCCTGAGCGTGTGAGCCTCCCGTACAGCGACCGAATGTCCTTTACTTGGTTTTCTGCTCGCCAGCACTCTCCTCCTGCTGCTCTTCGGATTTTTGCCAACTGGAATCGGGGTTGTATTCCTTCATGGCTTTGGCGACAACGTCGGTCTTCTTGCCGAGATCCTTCTGATACACCACTCCGTCCTCGCCAACCATGAAGGTCATCACGCCCGACGACCTGTATTCCGCCGGATACGCTAGGAAAGCAAATCCCCCGGTCATTTTGCCGTTTACGAGGTAACTTTTCGCGCCTCCTGGGGCATTTTTCCCTCGGCGCGCCAGGATGTGGTAATAGTAGCCGCGATAAGGAGTCGGAGCGCTGTCTCGGCTCTGAGCATAGCTGTCAGTAACGGCAGCTGCTACCAGCGGCCCAATGGGACTCAGGGGTTCGCCACTCGCTCTCCAATAAAGGCCATTGTGCTGACCTTCATCGCTGAAGACTTTCTGGGCGTACTCGTTGTGTTCCGCAGAGTATTCCTTTTGCGCCGCCACCAGTTCCTGGCAGACGCGAATGGTCGACATTTCGTTCCGCCCAACTCGCCTGTATAAGATTTCCTTCTTGCCCGCGTCGGTGTCGAAATACCAGGCCTTGCCTTTGTTTACCAGCGGTATCGGCGTCGGCCAGTTCTCCGCGCCGATATACAAGACTGTGGTTCCATCCGGTTCTTTCACCAGACGGTGCATCTCCTGATATTTCTTTGCGAAATTAGCGCGGCTCTCGGCGTCCTCAGCGTCGTCTCCTGACGAGACGATTTGCTTTCCGTCTGCTCCGAGGATATCGAGGATCGCTTTTTCCTCATTACTCTTAACTGCCGTGAACAGTGCCTGGCTCGCCTCCCCCGGCGATGAAAAAGTCTTCTGTCCCGGTTGCTGCGCCACGGACGGGCTGGAAAAGCACGCAGTCAGAAGAATCGCGACCGCAGCAAGTCTAAAACAATTGGCCCGATCAGATTGGTCGAGGTTCAGCTTTGTTCGTCGCATACGGCTTCTCTCCATTTCAAAGTCTTGCAAACTGCCAGGAACCACTCCGATTACCTCCGCCCGCCCCCACCCCCATGCGCGCCTCCACCACCCCCACGCGCGCCTCCACCACCCATGCTGGCACTTCCGCGCGAGGAAAAGCTCCTTGCCTGTCCGCCATGGCCGTAACCGCTAAAGGCGCCCGAGCGTACGCCGCTCTGACCGCGGGGTGCGGCGTATCCTCGAGCCGCCTCACGATTTCCGTCGAAAGGCCTGGCCGCTGCACCGGGACGGTCGGCAACTCCCCCACGCCCGGCTGCTGCTCGGGCAACACTGCTCCGGTTGTAAAAGGTTCGACTGCCGGAGTAATACCTGCCGTGGTTATACATTGCGTAGTGGTTATGCCAGTCGAATCCCCAATGACCCCATCCCCATCCAAAACCTCCGAACCACCCGATTGGGAAGCCGATGCCGAATGAGAGAAACGGCCCGCCAAACCAGATTCCGGGATACGGATACCATCCCGGCCACGCCACGATCGGATATCCGTAAACCACCCACGGATCGTATGCGGGGATGTAAACCTCATCGGGATCGGCAGGCTCAATGGTTATGTTCGAGTCTTGCGCCGCTACGGTTTGTTGGGGTGTAGTCTTCAGATTGCCGGCGTCTTGCGCTTTCTTGCGCATCACCTGCACCGCATCCATCACATCCTGTTGCTGGTTGTAGTAGGCGTCGCCGAGAGAGGACGTCCAGGAAAGATTCTTGTCCATATTTCCAAGGACGGATGGAAATGCCGTGAGCGCCTTGACACTGGGATCCCAGGGCTGTTCATCCACAGCCTTACCCAAATCCTCGCCCTTCAAATCAGGATGCGCTTGCACCCATCGGTCTGCCTCGACCACCTGCTCAGGGAACGTGGAGGCCGCCAGGACCTGCGCCACCAGCGAGTCTGGATACAGCGCAATCGGCGCTACCAACTGCTGCAGTTGCTCAGCCGTCTGCTGCGTGTAAGCCGGAGCCGCCGCCTCTTGCGCCGGGGCTGCCGCGTCTTGCTCCTGATAAGCCCACAGGTTCTGAGGCAAAGTCGCGAACACCAGAGCCAGTGACAACAGGGAACCCAAAATCCGCCCGCCCACTCGAGACCTCGACAACCCTGCGGCATCTCCGAAAATGTTCATATTCCTGACCCCCTCTGCAAAACTTTACAAAACCCGGCCCCTTCGCGGGATCTTCACGTCCTGATAGTTAGATTCCAAGTCGCCTTCGTAGGCTGCATCATTATGTGGAAGGCCGATGCACCCTCTGGTGCTGATCACCAAATACGCCGCCAGTAGACACCGGTCTCGTCAAAATTGACCAGGTTCTGTGTGAAGGTCCCCGGCAGGTCGCCCTGAAATACCATGCAGAATTGCTCACTTCGGGAAACTCGCTCGAGCGCGACCAACCGGGCATCACGATTGCGAATCGAACTCCCCGTCTCCTCGACTATAATTCTGAGCGATTCGGAGCCGACATAAAGGAGATTCACTTTTGACGGTTGACACGAATGAACATCCCATCATCGACCGTGGCCATCAACTCCCCGCCCACGATTCGCCTCGCCAGCATAAAACAATCTGGATCGTCATCGCGATCGTATTGTTACTCCTGCTTGCGGTCTGGCTGCTATGGAGCCACTACAAGAACGAGAAAAAAGCTGCGCCCGCGTCGCCGAAGATCACCATTACAAGCGCAACGGCCACGCAGGGGAATATCGGCGTTTACCTTGACGAAATCGGTACGGTCACTCCGGTCTACACCGATTCGATGACCAGCGAGGTGACTGGCCTGGTCGTTGCCGTGCACTACAGGGAGGGTCAACTAGTCAGTAAGGGCGATCCGCTGGTTGACATCGATTCGCGTCCCTACCGCGCGAATCTTTTGCAGGCGCAAGGCGCGCTGGAGCGGGACCAAAATCTGCTCGCCCAAGCACAGATGGACCTTGATCGCTACCGCATCGCGTGGGCGCGCAACGCGATCCAAAAACAACTTTTGGACGACCAGGAAAAGCTTGTCCTGCAGGATGAGGGCACAGTAAAAAACGACCAGGGAACCGTGCAATTTGACCAGATTCAGGTCGACTTCTGCCATATCACCGCTCCCATCGGCGGCCGCGTCGGCTTGCGGCTCGTTGATCCGGGCAACGTAGTGCAAGCGGAGGGAACCGTAACCCTCGCCGTCATTACGCAGATGCAGCCCATCACCGTAATTTTCACAATTCCGGAAGACAGTCTGGGCCCAGTTGAAGATCGATTACGCAAGAAGGCTACGCTCGCGGTCGATGCCTATGACCGCACGGCGCTGACCAAGATTGCAAGCGGGAAGCTGTTGACGCTCGACAACCAGATTGACACCACAACAGGGACAGTCAAAGCACGGGCCGTCTTCGACAACAAAAATGATGCACTCTTCCCGAACCAGTTTGTGAATACGCGGTTACTAGTAAATACGTTGCAGGGAGTGACGCTGGTTCCAGCATCAGCCATTCAACAAAATGGCCAGGCATCGTTCGTGTATGTGATTCAAAACAACATCGCTCATCTGCGCACCATAAAGCCGGGAGTCACGGACGGCGGATTGACGCAGGTGGATGATATCAACCCTGGCGACGTTGTCGCCAACAGCAGCTTCGACAAGTTGCAGGATAATACTGCAGTTGTTGTTTCGAACAAAGCTCCGGCCAAGCCTGCCCCAGCCAGCACGAGCGGGAGCGGCGCCCCGTGAGTCCATCCCGCCCTTTTATCTTGCGGCCCGTCGCGACCTCTTTGCTGATGGCTGCAATCCTGCTGGTCGGTATCGTTGGCTATACCCAACTGCCGGTCTCCGCCTTGCCGGAAGTCGATTATCCGATCATTCAGGTGCTCACCTTTTATCCCGGCGCCAGCCCGACGGTGATGGCGACGACAGTGACGGCGCCACTGGAGCGCCAATTCGGCGAACTGCAGGGTTTGAGCCAGATGACCTCCACCAGTTCTGGAGGCACTTCCGTCATTGTGCTGCAGTTCAATCTCACTCTGAATATTGATGTAGCCGAGGAAGAGGTGCAGTCTGCCATCAACGCGTCGCAAAGCTTGTTGCCCTCCATCCTGCCCGCGCCGCCGGTCTACAGTAAGACCAATCCCGCCGATGCTCCTGTGCTCACCCTGGCAATTACCTCAGGTTCCATGCCGCTTTCTCAGGTCGAGGATCTGGTGGACACGCGTCTTGCACCCAAGATATCGCAGCTCAACGGCGTCGGTCTGGTAACCATCAGTGGCGGCCAAAAGCCCGCAGTCCGCATTCAAGCCAATCCCACGGCTCTGTCATCCTACGGCATCAATATGGAGGACCTGCGCACCGCGCTGACTGCGGCCAGCGTAAACGCCGCCAAGGGCAATTTCGATGGGCCGCGCCAGGATTACCAGATCGATGCCAACGATCAACTGGTCACCACCGATGACTATCGCAAGGTTGTTGTTGCCTACCGTAACGGCGCGCCGGTGATGGTGTCCGACGTAGCCAACATCGTCAATGGCGTCGAGAACAATAATCAGGCCGCGTGGATGAATCAGACCCCCGCGGTGATCCTGAACGTGCAACGCCAGCCCGGGGCCAACACCATCAGCGTGGTCAACGGCATCAAGCAATTATTGCCGCAGCTTGTGAATAGTCTGCCCAAGGGCATTCAGGTGGCCACGCTTACCGATCTTACAACCTCCATCAAAGCATCGGTGGCCGATGTTGAGTTCGAATTGCTATTGACGGTCGGCCTGGTGGTGCTGGTCATCTTCCTCTTCTTACGGAGCCTCTATGCCACGATTATCCCCAGCGTGGCTGTGCCACTGTCACTGATCGGCACGTTCGCGGCCATGTACATTCTTGGTTACAGCCTGGATAACTTGTCGCTGATGGCCTTGACCATCTCCACCGGCTTTGTTGTGGACGATGCCATCGTGATGATCGAAAATATCGCGCGCTACATCGAGGCCGGCGATCCTCCCATGGAAGCGGCGCTCAAGGGTGCGGAGCAGATTGGCTTCACCATTCTCTCCCTGACCGTGTCGCTCATCGCTGTCTTGATTCCGCTGTTATTCATGGGCGACGTGGTGGGGCGCCTGTTCCGCGAGTTTGCCGTGACCCTTGCCGTCACCATCATCGTTTCGGCAGTGGTCTCGCTTACGCTCACGCCCATGATGAGTGCACGAATCCTGCGGCACCAGCCCAAAGAGCAGCAAGGGCGCGTCTATCGAGCTTCGGAGCGCGTGTTCGAGGGGATGATCGCCTTCTACGGCCGGACGCTGAAGTTTGTCCTTCAATTCCAGACGATCACGCTGTTGGTCGCACTGGCCACACTGCTGCTTACGATCTTCCTTTACATCATTATCCCCAAAGGATTCTTCCCCGTGCAGGACACGGGCGTAATCCAAGGCATATCGCAGGCGCCGCAGACGATTGGCTCGAAGGCCATGGCAGAGAAGGAGCAGGAACTGGCGAAGGTAATTCTGGCCGATCAAGCCGTTGGAAGCCTCTCGTCGTTTATCGGTGCCGATGGAACCAATACGACGACCAACAGCGGTCGCATGTCGATCAATCTAAAGCCGCTCGACCAGCGCAGTCTGAACGCTTCCGACGTAATCCGCCGACTCAAATCCAAACTGGACCAGGTTCAGGGCATAGAACTCTTCATGCAACCCGTGCAGAACATTACCGTGGACGATCGGGTTAGCCGCACGCAATACCAGTACACGCTCGAAGACCCCGATGCCAATGAACTGAATGACTGGACCACCCGCTTTGTCAGCCGGTTGAAGCAGTTGCCGGAACTGGAAGATGTCGCCACCGATCAGCAAACCGGAGGGCTTGCTGTATCTCTGGTGATCGACCGGGTCACGGCCTCGCGATTGGGTATCGCGGCGTCCACCATCGATAACACTCTCTACGACGCCTTCGGTCAGCGGCAGATTAACACGATGTATACGCAGGTAAATCAGTACCATGTTGTGCTCGAAAGTCAGCCGCAGTTTCAACTGGATCCCAACAAGCTGAACCATCTCTATATCCAGTCCAATGCGTCAGCCGGCGCAACCGGTACCGGAGCCTCGACCTCATTCGCGTCCTCGGGAGCGTCTGCAGCGGGGTCCAATGCGCTGACGTCTTCAGCGCTGTACACTCCATCGGCAAACACCCTCGTTCCTCCGGCGAACGCGCTCTCACCAAGCACGCCTTCGACGTCCAACAATGGAGCCAACTCTGCCGGCAGCACCACTTCAGCCATGAGCAATGCGGTACCGCTGAGCGCGTTTTCCCACTTCGAGAAGACGACGGAGGCGCTCGCCATCACCCACCAGGGTCAGTTTCCCGCCATTACCGTGTCGTTTAATCTCGCGCCGAGCGCCGCGCTGGGCGAGGCCATTACGGCGGTCGACAAGGTGCAGGAAGACATGCACATGCCTCCCAGCCTGCAGGCCGGTTTTCAAGGAACCGCGGCATCCTTCACGAATTCGCTGTCCAACGAACCTTTACTCATTCTTGCCGCGCTGGTCACGGTGTACATCGTGCTGGGTGTTTTGTACGAGAGCTTTATCCACCCCATTACCATTCTCTCCACGCTGCCGTCCGCGGGCGTGGGAGCTTTCCTCGCGCTGATTCTCTTTCATCAGGATTTAAGCGTGGTCGCGATCATCGGCATCGTGCTGCTGATCGGTATCGTGAAAAAGAACGGCATCATGATGGTCGACTTCGCGCTGGAAGCCGAGCGGCAGCACGGAAAGAAGGCGACGGATGCAATTTATGAAGCGTGCCTGCTGCGTTTCCGCCCCATCATGATGACCACCATGGCTGCGCTACTAGGTGGGCTGCCGCTCGCGCTCGGAAGCGGTTTCGGTTCCGAGTTGCGCCGCCCACTAGGCATCGCCATGGTTGGCGGACTGATGTTAAGCCAGGCGCTCACGCTGTACACCACGCCCGTCATCTATATCTTTTTTGATAATCTGGCGAAGCGCTTTGCCCCCAACTCGAACCCGGTTGAAACGGGAGAGGCAGAACAACAGGCAGGGCCGGCATGAACATCTCCGCACCCTTTATTCTCCGGCCCGTGGCTACTACGCTGCTCACCGTGGCGGTTGCCCTTGCCGGGGCGATTGCCTTTGAAGTGCTGCCGGTAGCGCCCTTGCCGGAGGTCGACTTTCCGACGATCTCAGTCAGTGCGAGTCTGCCGGGAGGCAGCGCCGAGATTATGGCGTCGTCCGTCGCCACTCCATTGGAGCGCCAGTTCGGTCATATTGCCGGTGTAACGGAGATGACCTCCGCCAGCACGCTCGGCAGCACTTCCGTCACCATTCAGTTCGACCTCAGCCGCGACATTGATGGCGCGGCGCGCGATGTGGAGGCAGCTATCAATGCGGCGCGAACCTATCTGCCCGCCAACCTGCCGGGCAATCCGACCTATCGCAAGGTTAATCCCGCCGATTCGCCGATTATGATTCTCGGCCTTACCTCCGACAAATTCGGTCCCGCCAAGCTGTATGACGAAGCCTCCACTGTCCTCGAGCAGAAGTTGTCGCAGATACAGGGCGTAGGGCAGGTCACGGTTGGAGGCGGCGCCTTGCCCTCGGTGCGTGTGGACGCAAATCCAACCCAATTGGCCAGCTATGGACTTACCCTCGCGAATCTGCAGTCCGTGCTGAGCCTGCAAAACGCCGACCTGGCCAAAGGCCAGATCACCGACGGCAATGTCACCGCGGACATCCTCGCGAACGATCAGATTTCTCTCGCCGAAGACTACAAGCCGCTCGTGGTTGGGTATAAAAACGGTGCGGCCGTCCATCTGTCCGACGTCGCGCAGGTGTCAGACTCGGTGGCGAACGTCCGCGCTGCCGGATATTTGAACGGTAAGCGCGCGATTACGGTCATTATTTTCCGCCAGCCCGGCGCCAACATCATTAACACAGTCGACCGCATAACGGCGCAACTTCCGTTTATCCAGGCCTCCATTCCGCTCGGAATTGACACTACCATCGTTCTTGACCGCACCACAACCATCCGCGCCTCGGTCAGTGACGTCGAGAGGACGCTGCTCATTTCCATCGGCCTCGTCATCATCGTGGTGTTTGCCTTCCTGCGCAACGGCCGCGCCACGCTCATTCCCGCCGTCGCTGTGCCGGTCTCGCTGGTGGGTACGTTCGCAGTGATGTACCTGTTCGGCTACAGCCTGGACAACCTCTCGCTGATGGCCATGACCATTGCCACGGGGTTTGTGGTCGATGATGCCATCGTGGTAATGGAAAACGTCGCGCGCCATCTGGAAAACGGTGTCAAGCCGTTTGCCGCAGCGCTGAAAGGCGCGGAAGAAATCGGTTTCACGGTCTTCACTATCAGCATTTCACTCATTGCCGTCTTTATCCCTCTTCTCATGATGGGCGGAATCGTTGGCCGGCTCTTCCGCGAGTTTGCCGTTACTCTTTCGACGGCCGTCTTTGTGTCGATGATCGTCTCGCTGACCACGACGCCGATGATGTGCGCCTACCTTTTGAAGAGCGAGAGCAAGGAAAAACATGGCCGCCTCTACATGGCCAGCGAAAAGTTCTTTGACGGGATGCTGTCGTTGTATCGCAGCAGCCTGCGCTGGGTGCTGGAACATCCGGCCCCCACTCTCGTCGTATTGTTCATCACCATAGCGCTCAACGTGGTGCTGATCGTCAAAATACCCAAGGGCTTTTTCCCGGTGGAAGATACAGGAGCGATCTCCGGCGCAGTACGTGGGCCGCAGGATTCATCCTTCCCGTCGATGGACAACTCCATTCGTCAGATCGGTGAGGTGATCAAGAAGGATCTTGCCGTCGCCAATGTGATTGCGTTCACTGGAGGCGGCGGTGCCACCAATACCGGTTCCCTCTTCGTTGCGCTCAAGCCGCTGAACGAGCGCAAGGTGAGCGCCACTCAGATCATCAACCGCCTCCGCCCTCAATTGAACCGTCTGCCGGTGGCTTCCGCATTCCTTCAATCTGTGCAGGATCTCCGCATCGGCGGCCGCTCCAGCAATGCGATGTACCAGTACACGCTGCAATCCGACACGGTGCGGGGTCTTTCCAAGTGGGGACCGATCATAACCAGTGAGATGCAGCACCTGTCGGGCTTTCAGGACGTAAGCTCGGATCAACAGAATGGCGGCCTCGATGAGCTGATGACCTATGATCGCGTCACTGCGGCCAAGCTCGGCCTTACCACACAGTCGTTGGACTCGGGACTGTACGCCGCGTTCGGCCAGTCGGAAGTATCCATCATCTACACCCAGTTGAATCAGTATTACGTCGTGCTGGAAGTCGCTCCTCAGTATTGGCAAAGCCCGGAAGGATTGAAAGACATCTATTTTCAATCGTCGCGCGGCGACAGCATACCGTTTCAGACAGTGGCCACAGGTCAAGCCAACACCACCCCACTCGCCATCAACCATACGTTCTTATTCCCCTCGGTCACCGTGTCTTTTAACTTGGCGCCGAACATGTCTTTGAGCGATGCCACATTGAGCATCGCCCAGATGCAAAGGCGGCTCGGAACTCCCTCCACGCTGCAAGGCTTTTTTGCCGGCACGCTGCTCGCCTACCAGCAATCTCTCGGCACCGAGCCCGTGCTGATTCTGACGGCGCTGCTGGCGGTCTACATCGTTCTCGGTATTTTGTATGAAAGCCTCATCCATCCCCTGACCATTATTTCCACGCTACCCTCGGCGAGCGTAGGCGCGATGCTCGCCTTGCTGCTGTTCAAGCAGGATCTGAACATCATTTCCATCATTGGCATTGTTCTGCTGATCGGAATCGTAAAAAAGAACGCCATCATGATGATCGATTTTGCTCTTCAGGTGGAGCGCCAGGAAGGGAAGAAACCGATCGATTCGATTTTTGAAGCCTGCATGTTGCGCTTCCGTCCGATCTTGATGACGACGATGGCTGCGTTATTGGGCGCTTTGCCGTTGGCGCTGGGGACGGGGACGGGGTATGAGCTCCGCCGCCCTCTGGGCATCACGATTGTGGGAGGCCTGATCTTGAGCCAGTTGCTTACACTCTATACCACTCCGGTCGTCTATTTGGAGTTCGACCGTCTGCGGCTGCGCCTGCAGGGGAGAACGGCGCGAAATCCTTCTCCGGCTCCGGAGGCGGCCTAGCATGGTGGGCTCAGATGAATTGCTGGCCAGGCAGAACGTTATGAAGATCCTTACGCGAAAACGAATACAAAACAACAGCACCACTCGGCTGTGCGGGGCTGCGCTCTTGTTGTTCATGTCGGGCTGCGTGGTTGGACCGAAATACCACCCACCCGCGCCACAGGCGCCTGCGGCCTACAAAGAATCGCCCACCAACTTTAAGGAGAACGAAGGCTGGACGGTTGCGCAGCCCGCGGATGCGAAGCTGCGCGGCAAGTGGTGGGAGATCTTCAACGATCCCGAACTGAACGCACTCGAAGAACAACTGGACATCAACAACCAGAACATCAAACAATATTTCGAGAACTTCATGGAAGCCCGCGCCGTGGTGCGCGAGGCCCGCGCGCAATACTTTCCCACGCTGGCGACTGCTCCTTCGTTCACCCGCTCGCGAACCTCAGAAAACCTGAACACGACGCCGGTCTCCGGCAAGGGCGCCCAACCGCAACTGCAAAGCACGGTCTACTCGCTGCCGCTCGAAGCGTCCTGGGAGCCCGATCTTTGGGGCAAGGTTCGCAACACCGTGCGCCAGGCCCAGTACGCCGCCCAGGTCAGCGCGGCCGATCTAGAGAACGAGCGTCTGACCGAGCAGGCCAGCCTGGCGGAGTATTTTTTCGAGATTCGCGGCCAGGACCGATTGCAAACAATCTATGACGATACCGTTGCGGCGGACCAGAAGGCCTACGACCTGACGCGTTCGCTCTATGAAACCGGCATCGACGATGAGATCTCGGTAGTCGAAGCCGAAACCGCGCTGCGCAGCGCGCAGGCGGGCGCGACCAATGTCGGAATCGCGCGAGCGCAATATGAGCACGCGATCGCCGTACTCCTCGGCAAGGCCGCCTCCGATTTCTCCATCCCCGTGAAGCCCATGACCGCTGCCCCGCCGCCGATTCCGGTCGGTGTGCCCTCCGAACTGCTCGAGCGTCGGCCCGACGTGGCTGCCGCCGAGCGCACTATGGCCGAAGCCAACGCAGCCATCGGCATCGCTTACACGGCTTATTATCCGAACCTGACTCTGAGCGCGGAAGGCGGCTTCGAGAGTTCGGCCTTCCATAAGTGGCTCTCCTGGCCAAGCCGCTTCTGGTCTGTCGGCGCGTCGATTCCGGAAACCATCTTCGACGCCGGCTTGCGCCGCGCGACCGTCCAACAATACGTAGCGACCTACAATGCCGATCTCGCCGCCTACCGTCAGACAGTGCTTTCCGCATTTCAACAGGTGGAAGATGGTCTGGCGGAAGTCCGCATCCTATCCAAAGAAATCCAGCAAGAGCAGCAGGCAATCGATTCAGCTCAAACCTTCCTCAAGCTCGAACAGGCGCGGTACGACACCGGCGTCGATCCCTACCTCGACGTGCTGATTGCCCAGACCACAGTGCTGGCGGACCAGCAGACTCTCAATGGTCTTCAGGTGGAACAGATGACATACGCCGTAGCGCTGGTTGAGGCTCTCGGAGGCGGCTGGGATCGTTCGCAACTGCCAACGACCCAGCAGGTGACAGAGAAGCCCCCCAAGTCGGAGACGAGCATCGAGCAGTAGGACGGGAAGATCCTCTCTACGGTTGTCTCCGTGCTAGCGGTCCCTCGTTCTCCGTTTTCGTTAGTTGGTGCGCGCCACCTGGTTCTGGCGGTAGCTTAGGTCGTCCACCTGCACGCGACTCTAACCTGACGGCAAGAGAACGAGCTGGCGCGGATTCGAAAAAAAGACCCCGATCCGTGGAGCTGGACCGGGGTGGTGTGACGGTTCGCGAGCTTATTGTGGGGTGAAGTTTTGGTGAAAGCTTAAACTCACCACGTCCTGGAACGAGGGCGTTCCCGGAGGCAGATTGTTCGGGTTCAGGAACTGGGTGTCGAAGAAATAGTTACGGGTCCCCGGCGGGGAATAGACTGCGTTGCAGCACTTGAATATGCCGGTGGCATATTGCGAATAGTACATGTTGATCATCGAACCGACGTAGTTCACCGTGGCTCCATTTCCGTTGTCGCTGCGGTCTTCGAGATAGCGCAGGAAGTTGTGCATACCACCATCGGTGCCGAAATCCTGCCAGGGGACAGAAGCGGAGTAAGCTGTCTCGGGGAACGGAACGCTCTTGCCCGCGGCAATCGCCACGCGATAATAGCTGGTGTTACCCTGCCGTCCGGGAAAGCTCCCGCTCGCGACCGCCTGGCCCGGGTATAGGAAGCTTTCATGGTCTGTCCAACCTATATTCGCGGCTGGCAACGTGGCAGCTGACGGGGGGTTCGAGAGCAGCGTAACTGCGTCGGCGATGATCGCAGCCGCGGAATGTGGAGTAGTGGGGGTGGCTCCGCTGGGCCAGAAGGGATCGGTGGGGCCGGTATTGTAGTCGCCATATACATAAACCGGCTCCTCCGACGCGACGGTGAAGCCGTTTCCCTGGGTCGTCGTGTTTCCCGAGGTCGGTGGCAAGAAGCTAACGGCACCAGTACTCATGCCGGCGTCGACGAGGCGCACCACGTGGCGTGGGCCGGTGACCATGTTCCACTCCGCCTTGGTCGAGCAGCCGGCGATCCCGGCGGTCGTGCCGCTGATGTAATAGGGCTGGCTCATGGTTCCTGCCGCAATGCCAAAACCGGCGCCCAAGTTCGCCTGACCCCAGTTGTCGAGGAAACCGTTCTCTTTTTCGGCCACATCTTCCGGCGAATAGGCGTAGTACGTCGCCGGTTCCAGCTTGCCGTCGGGCACGCCAGTGTTCGAGGCGCTATTGACGGTGTCGTTCAAACCGGACATTCCAGAGATGCGATTGTAGAAGGTGGTCAGGGGGTGCGCATCGGGGAGCATCCCGCGGTGGTCGGAGAAGTAGAGTATGTAGCCATTCTCGTTGGTGCCCTGCTGGTTCGTGATGCTCACCGAGGGGCCGCTGCCGCCGGCGTACGGCCCTACTCCCTGTAGCCAAAGCCACAGGTTGCCCACATCGATCTCAACGGCGTTCATGACTCCGATCGGGCTGCATGAGGTCTCTGGGTCGCCGCCGGGGCGGCTATCCCTTGGCTCTCCTTCGCGTGCATCGTAGAAGTTGATAGGCAGCCAATTGTTCGCCGTAGTAGCGGCGCCGGTCGCGCTGCCCGCGCCCATGCCATTTTGCAGCTGCTGGAGAATCAGGATGGCAGGGCTGATTGGGTTCTGGCATTGGGCCGTTGGCCAGCTGGGGTACGCAGCCGTAGGGCACAATGGAACGGTGCCGGCGGAAGCGTTGTAGGGATGAGTGGGAGGCATATTGTAGCTGCGCCCGAACCCGTGTCCGAGCCATTCCTGCGTGACGCCAATCCAATTTCCAGAACTGTTCACATACTCTACCCGCAGCCACACGCTCTGGCACTTCGTCGCGGCAGTGACTTCTCCGAGTAACGGCCAGGTGGCCGGCGAAGCACAGCCCGTAGGAGCAACCCAGTTTGGACTTGTTGCTGTGTTGGCCACGGCATAGTACATGCTAGGACTTCCAGTGATTGAGACGTCCGGTACGGAGCCGACCAGCTGCACGTCATTGGCATCGAGCGGGGCCGGGCTGGGGCGCTCAGGGTGCAGATCGGCTTGCGTGTCGGCCAGCAGAATACGAATTGCGGCTTGGTTGTACAGACGCGAATTGCCGACAAGCGCGGTGTCGAGGGGCGTCGGTCTGCGGATGATCTCGATGGCCCCCACATTGGACGCCCGCACGAAAGGTAAACTCAGCTTGGTTGCGCCAGTCAATCCGGTAATGATGAAGTCGTTGAAGGTGGTCGTGGAAATCCCTTTCCACGCGGCGTTAGCCGTGCCCCCACAGTCGGCAGTGCAGGTGGCGGGAGCCGCAGGGGGCGGGAAGCCGCCGGACCAACTGCCGGCGGAGAGCGCTGCGCAATTCGCGGCGGGTCCGGACGCAGGGCCCGGAGGACAGGCATTGGCGGCGCTTGGTACGTAGACGCTCCCGGTATAGTTGGTGGAGGTCGGCCATCCATTCTCGAGTTGGGACGTGACGACCTGGCCCACGGCAGCGATCTTGTCGGTAAAGGTCAAGCTAGAGCCTGAGGCGAGAAACAGATTGCCGTTGGCATGCACGCGGCCGCCGAAATTAAAGTTTGGCCCGGCGAAGTAGTCGCAGTCGCCGTCGCAGAAGACGCCGAACTCGAAGGCCGGAAGCAAGGCCACCTCGACGGTGCGGGTCAGGTTGACCGAGGAGCCGGTGGCTGCCATGGTGGAGTACGCGGAGATCTGGCCGGCATTGGACTGGCTCGTGGCAGTAACTTGCAGGTTGAAGGGGATAAGAGATGCCACCATCCCCTGGTCCGGACCGGAGCCGACGATGTCCCACGCGCTGCACGGATTTGGAGCATTAGGACAAGGCTTCCCGTTGGTTTGGTTGGCTGGCCAGGTGATGGACTCCGTGTAATTCATGTTGGTGATCATCGAACCGGTAATCGCGGTGGGATAATTGGCAGGAGCGGTGAGAGCGGTAATGGACGCGGCATTCGGCGCCTGCGAGGACTGATACAACAGAGCGAGTTGGGAAGTCAAGTTTTCCATGCCCGACTCTGCGCCATAGTAAGCCAGGTTGTTCCCCAGGTCATTGTTTCCCATGTGCTGTTCATTGGTGACCAGGTATATCAGTCCTATGGCCAAGCCCGACAACAGCAGCGTTAACAACAGCGCTGCGATGAGCGTGAAGCCTCGCGAATTTCTTGTACTCGTCCCCATGTCTCCCCCTTCAACCTCAGCTGCAGACCTGAGCCGCCCAATCATTGGCAGGCGGTAGTTTGGCTGCTATAGGAATCGCAGAAACTCATATTGCGAGTGCTGACGGAACTGGCCAAGTACATGCTCTGCGATGTCGTTCCTCCGGTAATCAAACCCTCTCCGATGACCCACAGGTTCACCTTCTGAATCAGTGCGGGCGAAAGTCCAGCGGCGATCGGATTGGACGCATTCGCAGTGATTGTGCCGGCCTGGGTATTGATCACGTCATAGCTGAATTGCAGGTTGATGATGTTATCGGCCACCGGGACGGCGTTGAGTCCGTTGACCTGGCGCATCAGGCGAGGAACTTGAACGGTGGCGCCGGCGGCAGGAACTTGCAGGAAATAAGTGACGGCGTAGAGGCGGCAGACGGTCGTCGTGGTCCCCGCAGGGGCGGCAGCGACAGAAGCAAGACTGTTGGCCCCAGGCTGGTTGAAATTGAGCGCGTCGCCGCTGGCAAAATCGATGGTGGTGTTGTTAGGCAGGCCCGTGATCTCGCCTACGGCGGCGGCGGTTTGCGCAATGCTGGTACCCTGGCTGCCGCTGGCCGTGCCCAAGCCTGGGGTGCTCACGATGAACAGGAGCAGGTCGCCTACGTTGAGGCCTCCAGGGGCCAGAATGTTATTGGGCGTGACCGCCGCGCTCACCACGGCCACGTTGGCCTGGGTTGAACTGGGGAAGGTGAATGTGAAGTTGCTTAGCGAAAAGTTGTAATCGCAATAGATCGAGGTGATGCTGTCATTTACCACCCCGGGAGCATTGGTGATGACCGTACCGTTCTGAACGCCGTTGCTGAAACCGGGCAGGATGCCATACATGTAATTTATGGACCCCCCTCCACTATTCGGGTAGGTGTCGCCCGGAACATAGCAGGTGTCGCTTTGATTGCAGGCGACCAAGATGGCGCTGGCTGTGGGCAACTGCAAGCCGCCCGTGGGCAAGCCTGCGCCCGCCATGCTGATGTCCTTGCTCATCAACTCGACTGCGGCGCGCATGTTCTGCTGGGTCTCCACGCGCTGAGTCACCGTGAACATGGCATTCATGGCCTGGCGGAATACGCTGGTCATGGACGCCATAACGATCACTCCAATCAACGCGGCAATCATCAATTCTATGAGGGTGAAGCCGCGTTGCGATTTTGCCTTGCCCATCTTATTCATAGTATTCATCAGTCTTAGTGGAAGCTCGAGATCAGCCCATTCACCGAGTAGCTGCGGCTCAGCCCGGACCTACCCGGTTTGGTGTAGAGAATAGTGACAGTGACCGCGATAAGATTCGTGTCGGTCTGGCCGCTGGGTAGCAAAACTGGGTTAAAGGCAATGGTGCGGGTGAAGTTGCTCAGGCTATAAGTGACGTCGTCGGCGGTGCCCAGAATGCCGTCAGGGCCGGGCAGCACCAGGCACTCAACTTCCTGCGGGCAAGCTACACCGGTGTCGGGCGCAGTGCAGGGCACGTCATCGGCCGTGCCGACCAGACCATCGGGTCCGGCGCAAAGCAAGGGCAGGGCTCCGCTCTGGAAGATTCCGCCGTTGACCACGTTGTTGATCGAAGCGAAAGGAAGCTGCTGGCTGTTGCGGGCCGTATAGATGCTTTCCATGGCATCCAGCGCCTTGTGGCGGGCGATCAGATCTTCCTGTGCCCACTCAGTAGCGTCGAGCGCAGTGGCGAAACTCATAAGCACCGCGATTAGGCCGATAGTCATCACAACCATGGCGATCATGACTTCGATCAGCGAGAAACCGCGCTGCGTCCGATGTTTCCTGACGGATTTGTTTTCTACTGTCATTGCTGCACCCAGGTAGCGACGCCAGCGATCTGATTGAGCCGCCATCCGCGGATTCTGCCGGTCGCTCCCCATACCGTAATAGCTCGCGAGGAGTAGATGCTCTCGCTGGGTTGCGTCATATAGACGATGCCGCTATTAAGGTTCCCGAGGTTGTCTTGCGAGGAGCCGTCGGGCATGAAGACCACGTAATTGATGGGCTCGCCAGCCAAGCCTTGGTCGAAGTCAATGGCAACAGCGCCGCTGCCAAAGCCGTCCGGCGCACTGCCCGGGAATCCCGCCGTCACGGCAAAACTAATATCCGACGGAATCGAGTAAGTGATTACCTGCTGCAATGGGGGCGCCGCTGCGGCTCCAATTGCGGGAGGCTGGTACTGGATCTGAATCGTGCCGGCCGGAAAACCAGACGGGTTGAAATTAACGTAATATTCGTGACTTTGCGAAATTGCCAGGTTGCGGGTGTTCCGCAGGGCCATCAACGTCGTGTCATACGCTTCGTTGACGTGTCCCTGATACAGGATGGGGCGAATCGAGATGTATGTAACCGCCATCAGAATCAGGGAAATGCTGATCGCTATGAGCATTTCCAGCAGTGAGAACCCGTTTTGTTTGCGCGATGCCATAGTTCCTGTCGTCGGGGGAAACTCGGTTCTGTAGCTGCCGGCCGATTCCTTGAATCCCCCTATCTAACATTACTTAGCCTAAAGCTCATGCGCTTGCAGGCAGCACGGCCAGTAGGCACGTTTTTAGGAGTGCCGTCAGTCTTCATCGTAGGGAGAGTGGAGGACACCGTCAAAGCACTACGGTGCAACGAAAAACTGTTGGCCTTTTGTAATGGCGATGGTGACTGAAGTCACCGGATTGAATGCAGTGGAGTTAAACAAAATTCCAACACCCGAGCAAGGCAGCGGGGATGACTCCAGTAACCGCGAATCGCCGCCACTCGTAACGGTAACTCTGGGAGGACTTCGAAGATTCATTCCTTTTTCCTGTTCGAACTCGGCGCATTCAATTCCTACCAGCCAAATAAAGTAAGAATAGTCGTTGGACAACTCCGGCATGGGATCGGGTTTCCCACGATAGGGAATGAGTATTGCTTTGCCCTCTTGCAATCATGTCTGTCCTCTATCATTCACGTACCGGAAATGACTGGAACCGTGATGGCCAAAGCGAGCGTCGAGATGAGACGAAGTAACCCACACCTTGTTGGCGCTGCTTGGCGTGGCGCCTACCGTGCTGGGGTTAATGCTGCGCTCTCGGAAGAGTTACAGGATGGAATCGCGGAGACGTTTGGTTGCGCGGGGTGGATTTGAACCACCCACCCACTATTCCGATAACTGTCGGGGTTTGCGCACCGACAGGAACGGGCAGAATCCATTTCTAGAATGCTCAGAACTCCAGCCGCGCCTGAAATGCGATCATGCGGGGAGTGCTGTCGCCGCCCAAACCCACGCCCAGCAAACCGGTCGGCGGAGAAGTTGTGGACGTGAGCGCTCCGAATCCAGTTTGCGTGGAGGGCTCTCCCGGAATGCCGGCCTGCACCACCGTTGGGAGGCTGAAATTTGGATGGTTGAAGACATTAAAGAACTGCCCCTCGAACCGCAGTTTTACATGCTCGGTCAAGGGGAACCATTTTGTCAGGTAGAAGTCACTCCACAGAAAATCAGGACCGCGGAGGGCGTTGCGGCCGAGGTTTCCGAATTGGCAATTCTGCGGGCTGTCCCCGCCGTAGCACTGCCCGCTGCTCGGGTCAACGGCCGAGATGAAAGCCTCCGGATTAAGCCACTGCAGCGTTCCTGGCTGTGTAACTCCCGGAATCGGATGATGCTCATACAGCGGAACGCCAGGAACAACACTAGCAAACTCCGGCCCGCTGCCCTGCACGATGCCGTTTCCGTTCGCGGAATAGGGCGTGCTCAGGGCCGAGAACGGAACCCCGCTGTGCCAAAACAACGTTCCAGAAATCTGCCAGCCATTGAGAGCATAGCCCAGAGAATGATTCCGTACTTTGACGGGCAACTGATACACGTACTGCCCGTTGAGATTGTGCCGGATGTCGTAATCGCAAGGGCCATAGTCACGGGCAAGATCTCCCGGTAGAGGCGAAAGAATCCCTCCTGCGGCGAACTGCAGGAATCCGCCGTTTGAGACTGTATCCATGCAACGGCTCCAAGTGTAATTGACCTGCCCTTGCAGACCATGCCCGAGGCGTTTCATAGCCGTAAGCTGAAGGCCGTTGTAGTGACTGTTCGCGCCGGTGGAGAACTGCGTGACCGCGCCGAATCGTGTATCGGTGGGCTGGAGATAGGGGAATGGTGCAAAACACCCCTGACACACGGTTTGGTAGCCGTTGACCTGTGTTGAGTACGGCTGGTTCACGGCCCGCGTGCCCACGTATTGCGCTTGCAACCTGGCCGTCGGTCCGAATTGATGCTCAATTCCCAGACTCCATTCTATGAAGTACGGCGCGTGCAGTTCTCCATCTGGGATCGCGGTGATCGCGACCGGTGGAAGACAACTTGTGGGATTGGCCTGCGGGGATGCGCAGGAGAGCTGGGCCTTAGGAAATCCCGAGGTAAAAATCTGATTCGCGGCAACAGCTGCGCCGACGCTGCTGTTCGTCACCCCGGGCGCGATTGCCGTGCAGCCGAATAGCGGGTCGCACCCTGCGGATCCCTTACTGCCCACGGTGCCCAGCAGACCTCCCTGGAACGTCTTATCGTATGGAGGATTGGCGCCGACCAGGTCAGCCACACTGCCCGGCAAGATGTCACTGAAAATACCGAAGCCGGCGCGGATTACCGATTTCGGCTCGAACTGCCACGCAATGGCTGTTCTCGGTTGCAGAATAGCCAACGGTGTGGACGAGAACAGATTGCCGAGATGAGTTTGAATGGCTGCGTTCAGGGGTTGATTGACCTCATGCGAGATGGAGCTGAAAGAACCGCTAAGCCGGGCAACTTGATCGTGGGGATTCAGCGGATTGGAGTTGAAGGTGTCGCGCAGACCGAACGTCCAGGTCAGCTTGCGAGTCACTTTCCAGGTGTCTTGCGCGTAGATATCGAGATTAAGAAAGTTGAAGGGCTCGTTTGGGTTCGAAGGAAACGTCTTCGACGCGGTGTTGGCTACTCCATAGATAAATTGCTGCAAGTTCGCGTACGTTACGGTGGGAACTGTGCCTTCCGAGAAGTCATAGTCGTTCAGACGGAGGATTCGGGTATTGGTTCCAAACCGGAATTCGTGAGCGCCATGACTCCAAGCCAGATTATCGTTGATGAAAAACCGCGAAGCACGCCTGCCCTGAACCCAGGTGTTGTCAAGCCCTCCGATGGGGGTGAAGGGATTCGCGCCAGTGCCCTCCAACACGATCGGAAAAGCCGAAAGTGTCTTCTGAAAATCGCTTAGCCCGAACAAGCTCTCGTACCAGGAGAATGCGGGATTGAAGTAGTTGACCAGGCTCTGTGAAAAGACGTGTGTGTGTCCTGCCGCAAACGAATAGAGAGGCTGCGGGGAAAACGCATCGAATACCGGGTTGATGGGGTCCGTCCACACGGCTTGCAGCCCGGTATCCGCCTGAAAACGAAACCAAGCCGTATCCTTCTCGTTGATGTTGTAGTCGACGCGAGCCGTCTGTACCTGTTCATGATCGTCGCTGGAATGCGAGACGCTCTGCCGGTTGGCGCAACCCTCTCCCGCCGCGATCGGACAGCCGAGTATCGCGGTGGGCGTGCCGCTGACATTTGCATAGAGGGAGAACATTTCTTGATAGAACGGCATTTCCTGTGGTGCGGCGGCGTAAATAACGTTACCCTTTGCGTCCGTCAGGCCTAACGGGAGTTGTTGAAACACGTATTGTTGGAAGGCCGAACTGGGAACGATCGTCGGCGTGACGATGGGCAGCGCGATTCGCACCCACTCCGTGTCGAAGAAAAAAAATAGCTTGTCGGGCTTAATTGGTCCACCCACACTGCCTCCAAAATGATTCACGGTTGATCCGGGCTTGTGATTTCCCGGTGTCGCATTCGTAAAATAGTCCGCTGCGTTCAGGAGTGAACCATTCCAGAGTTCGTAGAGATTTCCATGGAACTGATTCGTGCCGGACTTGGTGACGTAGTCGACTTGGGATGCTCCATACCGCCCTTGATCCACGGAATAGGAAAGCGTGTTGACAGTCACTTCGGAAATAGAATTCAATCCCAGCACGAGGTTCGTTGAAAGGCCGCTGTTCAGATTAGTCAGCGGGTCGTTCGTTTCCAGTCCGTCCACAATGTAGCCGTTTGACAGGGCAGGCAGGCCGTTGAATTCCACGTTGCCATACCCATTGCTGCCGCCGACGAAATCGTTGCTGCTGCCAGCCGTGTTGATGAGCGCCCCCGGGGCAAACTGCAGAGGATAGGTTAAATCACCACCCGGATTTGGCAGACTCTCTAGCGCCGGCGCATTCAGAGTGGTCGACGTGTTTGAGTTTTCTGGGTTGATGAGGGGAGGTTCGCTGTTGACCTCAACCACCTCATTGGATCGGGCCACCTTAAGTGTGAAATCCACTCTTTGCTTCTGGCCCAGGCCGGAAACGACATTGTCATTTTGGCGCGGCTCGAAGCCTGAGGCATCCACTTTGACCGAGTAGGTGCCAGGCTTTAGCTGTGAAAAGTTGAACCGGCCTGCGTCATCGGTCTGGGCGCTACGTTTTAGACCAGTCTCGTGATTTGTGATCGTCACAGTGGCGCCCGGCACAACTGCGTTAGTTGCATCCGTTACTTCGCCGACGATCGCACTCGTGGTTTCGCCTTGTCCCAGCACTTCCGCCGGGAGGAGACATGCCACGGTCAACGTAAGAAGAGCAATACGACCTAACCTTGCCATGGCCCCCTCACTTGGCCTGAAACGTCACTATTTTCCCTCATCATTAACCACGAATTATTTATAACAGTTAACCATAGTTAAGCGCAATAGGCAATGACGAAGGGAAAAATCGACCGCTCGCCAAGCGGCGGAGGGCTTCCCATCGATCTCGCAGCCGTCTTACACAATAACGAATGGGGTTGCTGTCGCCTTACTAAATTAGAAGTGGAACTTGAGAGCTGCCTGCGCAATGCGCGGAACGTCCGCGCTGATCCCATGGCCGAAGGTTGGATCGTTGATATTGCCGTCCACCGAGGTCTCCCCCGAGAACTGCGTATGATTGAACGTGTTAAAGGTTTCAAAGCGGAATTCCAGCGACTTGGACTCAATCAATTTGGTGGTTTTCAGCAAAGCCATGTCCCAGTTCTGCATGCCCGGTCCGTAGAAAAAACGGCGCCCTGAGTTTCCGATCGTGCCGAGCGCGGGCAGGCTGAACCGTGCGGTATTGAAGTACGGCTGACCGTTTCTTGGATCATGATTGATCTGCAATGATCCCGGGCTAACGTTCAGTTCATCGATGGCTGAGTTGTTCACATCGTTGTTTCCACTTCCGATCAGAGAGGTGTCGTCGGCGTGCGGGAGCAGGTCTGAGGAGCATTCAATCTGGAGCGAATGCTAAGCGGGTTGGAACGACCTGACTCGGAATCCTGAGATCCGGTCTCACCATCGAGGATCTCCGATAACTAGGGTCCTGTCATAAAGATGACTTGCAATTGCAACGAAGACTGCCAGACGTCATAGCAACAAAGATGTACAGGAACAATTCCCTCCGTTTACGATTTTCAACGTATAGCTCGTTTAATATGGATACTGCAAAATGAGTTGTCCGCGGCGCTGCCATTCGGCGGAGGGAAGTCTTGCGTGGAGGTATCGCCGGGAACTAAGGTCGAACCATACTGTGGGTTACAGCCGGGCGTTACCACAACTATATCCGTTCTAGGAGGCCCTCATGAAGAAGATATTCGCGTGCGCGATGGGCGCATGGTTGTTGCTCGCCATCACCAGTTGGGCGGACGACACAGAAAAGGACGAGGATCGTCTCAAGAATGCCAGCACGGTGCTGACAGAAATTCTGAATATTCCAGACGACATTCCTCAAGATCTCCTCGATAAAGCCGACTGTGTGGTTGTTTTTCCATCGGTCCTCAAGGCCGCGTTTGTAGTTGGGGGTAGTTATGGCCGCGGTGCGATGACCTGCCGCACGGGCGAAAATTTCAACGGCCCTTGGGGTGCGCCCTCAATGATGGCCCTGGAGGGTGGCAGCATAGGCTTCCAGATCGGCGGGCAAGCGACCGATTTCGTCCTTCTTGTGATGAATGACCGCGGTGCGAATGGAATCTTGAGCAGCAAAGTGAAGCTCGGAGGAGATGCGTCGGTGGCTGCAGGACCAGTCGGTCGTGACGCGTCGGCAGAAACCGATGCTTCGATGCGGGCTGAAATATTGAGCTATTCACGCGCGCGCGGCCTATTTGCAGGCATTTCCCTCGAGGGTTCGACGATCCGACCTGACAAC
Source organism: uncultured Acidobacteriaceae bacterium (assembly GCA_963714225.1). Taxonomy (GTDB): domain Bacteria; phylum Acidobacteriota; class Terriglobia; order Terriglobales; family Acidobacteriaceae; genus Sulfotelmatobacter. The sequence continues at coordinate 71,857 of CAVQNY010000031.1, forward strand.
GATGCAAACATGAGAATCTACGGGGGGAAAATCCCGGCGAAGGATATCGTAATTGCTCATGAGACGCACGTGCCTGCCGCAGCGCAGGGCCTTGTCTCGACGCTTAACGCGAGGACACCGAAGCACAAGTCCCCCTAGCAGTGCTCATAAACGGGGAGTGGAGGCGGCCCGATGGTGATGACCACTCCGATTTGCGCGAACGAGGCTGCCGACATCGACAGCACCACCAGAGCGAACAAGAACGCGGGAAATAACGCGGACAACAATGTGCATGTGGTTCCTCTGGCCCATCATCCCCCGTTAGCCCGGTGCTGCTGCTACGCTCGCGGGCTTCGTGGCGACGGGCTTCGCGGATTGAGAGGCGAGATCTTTGACTTCGATCTTCTTCTGTAACGTTTGCGCCCGAAGTTGGAGGTTCTGTTGCCTCAGGTTCAGGGCCTGACAGCAAAACCTACCGCGCGATCTTGTACTGCACGATCGGGCGCGGTTGAACCTTGTGCCGCCTGGGTTGCATTTCAACGCTGTGGAGGCACGGCTGCCTCACGAACGACAGACGGCGCTGGTGTAGCGGCACTTGTGTCCGGCTTCACCAGGGGCCCCGCCAAAGCAGCGCCATTCTTGACCAAATCAGTCTTGATTTCTACCTTCTGATTAGCCAACGGATTGATGTCCGTCTCAAAAGTTTGGTAGCCGGGAAGGGCAATCTTGATCCGATGTGTTCCCGGTGCAACCAGCATCCCTCGACCCAAGCCTTCAAACTCCCCTACATGTCCCACGAAAAGGCCGTCCAAAAAAACTGCAGCTCTCGAAGGGTTGACCGCGATCTTCACTATGGCCGTCACATCAGGAAGCGGTCCCGTAGGGGCCTTCTCCATGGCCACGCGAACCAGCTCCTTCTGTCCGGGCTGGACAAGAATTCGTTCTGTGAAGTCTTGGTAGCCGTCCTGACGGACGGTAATTACGTGTTCGCCAGGTAGAAGAAAAACCTTCCTCGATCCCTTGAGTTCTTTGAGATAGCCTACGTATTCTCCGTCCACCCAAACCCCAGAAGTCTTTTCGACATGGGATTTTCCTTCAAATTGAATCTCTCCCATCACATCGTTTTCAGCGTACATCGAAGCGGGAAGAAGCAAAGCAGATACCAAAAGCAATACCCACGGCAATGGACTTACCCTTCGGAGTGCTTTTTTCATAGGGACCTCCATAACTCGCGCAATTCGCTACTTTGCTTCCTCTTGTGTTGTCGTTGCAACCCTGCAATGCGCCAACTAGTGACTCCCTTGGTTCCCTCTAGCGGGACTCTTTATTTCAGATTGAAGACAATACCCAAAAACTGACCCGATACCCAGGCCAAGCAAAGGGAACGTGATCGCGGAATCTGAGTCGTATTCACTTTTCATTCGTCGCACCTCTCTCACGCGCTCTTCGAAAATAGGAAGCGGCGAACCATTCTTGTGACTGCAAGAAGCGTGCCACTTTATCAAAGCCCTTTGTTTTCCAGCTGATGCATTGACTCATAGGGATCCCGAGTACGAAATTTCGACCCTTCAAACGACTCAAGTCCTCGCGCTAATACTGGCAAACATCGACGTGTCCGATGCTGAATTCCACACCGGCAACCTCAGGCGTCTTCTATTGGTGGTGGGAACCCGACACAGTCTGCATCGCGGTCTTAATGTCTTATGCCGCGCGTCTTCCTCGTCCGCCGGTTAAACCATCGCGAGGGCAAATAGAAAACGCAGCTCGAGCAGATGTTCGACAATCTGCCGGTAGCCCATCATCTGCGGACAGCAGAGCGAATCGGAACATCGGATTGGTTAGAAAACCAGCCAAATACAGTGTTCACAGTAGTACCCCACTCTTTGCCCAAGCATCTCACGCTGCGGAATTCTAAGTCCGCTGCATCAGTTTCGGCGCGATCGTTAGCCGGCCCGTGATGAGGCATCCACGAAGCCTATTTGGTGTTTTCCCGCGCGGGCAGCGACGATAACCGATCAGGAGCATAGTTTCATTATGGTCTCGTTCCCGGCAGCGGATCTCAGCGGCGCGCGGAAAACCACCCAGCCCGCTTCAACCGCCTTCCTAGTTCGCTTCTTCGAGTGGTTTGGAGATCTGGGTCTCTTCTGCTCCCACTTGCTCCGAGCCGTCTTCCTGCCTCCGTATGAATTCCGGGAATTCACGCACCAACTGGACGAACTGGGCTCGAAATCGCTGCCGCTCGTAGCCTTGGCCGGCGCGGCGACGGGCGTCGTTCTTTCTCTCGAAACCCATGACAGCCTGGTCAGCTTCGGTGCCAAGTCTCTGCTCCCCGAGCTCCTCGTCTTGTCGATCGCCAAGGAGAGCGGCCCGATCATAACCGGGCTGATCGTCAGCGGACGAGTGGCTGCAGGCATCGGGGCACAATTGGGTGCCATGAAAGTCACCGAGCAAATTGACGCAATGGAAGCCTCAGCCGTCGATCCTTACAAGTATCTGGTGGCGACGCGTATTCTGGCCTGCGTTCTAATGCTGCCACTGCTCACCCTCGCCGCGGACTTCTGTGGCATCTTTTTTGGCTGGATCACGAGCACATTGACGGAGCCGATTTCGCTTCGACTCTTCATCGAACATGGGTTCAAGGAAGCGACCTTCAACGATTTTCTGCCGCCGACGTTCAAGACCGCCGTTTTTGGGCTGATCATTGGATTGGTCGCCTGCTTTCAGGGGATGCGGGCGCACGGGGGTACCGAAGGTGTGGAGCGCGCAGCGACCAGTGCCGTGGTCATTTCCTCGCTTTTCATCATTCTCGCTGACGTACTGCTGGTCCGGCTGATCCAGGTGTTCTTCCCATGACAGCTCCGATGAAAACCAAAGCCGACCCGGCGCCGATTCAGCTGAAAACTCTGCGCAAGTCTTTCGGCAAGCAGAGAGTGCTGAACGGAATCGATCTGGAAGTGGCCAAGGGCGAAACGTTGACGGTCCTTGGACGCAGCGGGACGGGCAAGAGCGTATTGCTTAAATTGATCATCGGACTCCAGCAGCCTGACTCCGGGTCCATTCGCGTCCACGGACAAGAAATCACCGGCCTCACACGCCAGCAATTGAACGAAATCAGGAAGACGATGGGATTCCTTTTCCAAAATTCGGCGCTCTACGATTCTCTGACCGTCGAACAAAATGTGGCTTTCCCCCTGGAACGTGCCGGCGGCCTATCTGAGGCCGAACGAAAGAAGCACGTCCGGGAGCTGCTTGCGACGGTTGGGATGGAGAAAGACTTGGACAAGCTGCCCGGACAAATCTCCGGAGGGATGCAGAAGAGGGTCGGTCTGGCGCGAGCCTTGGCGCTTTCGCCCGACATTCTGCTCTTCGACGAACCAACAGCGGGACTGGATCCCATCACCGCGTCGGAAATCGACGCATTGATTCTGAAGATGCAGAAGGAAACCAACCTTACGTCGATCGTGGTCACTCACGACCTGCCCAGCGCACGGACGGTTTCCGATCGCCTGGCGCTGATGCGCGATGGAGAGATTTTGATCGAGGGATCGTTTAAGGACCTACAAGCGAGCAAGGACGAGTTTGTCGTTCAATTCCTGAGCCGAGATTCTTAGGCGGTCATCTATGTCGCGCGCATTTCGATTGGGCTTGTTCATCGTGACGACGTTTCTTATCCTGGCAGCGGGAGTCTTTCTGATCGGGGAGAAGCGATTCTTGTTTCGGCATACCTATAGACTGGAGGCGGAGTTCCAAAACGTTGCCGGGCTCGACAATGGCGCCGGCGTGCGCGTCGGAGGGATTCATCTGGGGACGGTGAAATACATCTCCCTGCCCAGCGGCCCGAACGGGAAACTAACTGTCGTGATGGACATGGCCGACTCCACCAAGAACATCATCAGGCAGGATTCCGTCGCCACGATCAAGACCGAGGGTCTGCTGGGCGATAAATATGTGGAGGTCTCTTTCGGATCGGAGAAGGCGGGAGCCATCGAGAGCGGCGACACAGTCAAGGGCGAAACACCGGTAGATTTCTCCGATGCCGCTCTCGCCGTTATGAACCAGAGCAAGACGGCGGTTACCTCGTTCGCCGAAGATGCGGATGCACTGAAACAGAATTTTCTGTTCCGTGGCTTCTTCAAACAGCGCGGTTACGAGGATCCGACCGAACTCAGAAAGAACAGGATTTCTCAACTGCCGTCGCAGCCCAGCAGCAAGGAATTTGCCTACGATGCCAAGGATATTTTCGACAAATCCGACAATGCAAAACTCAAGAATGAAAAGGATTTCGATGAGGCCGGGAAATTCCTGGAGCAGAAGAAGTTCCGCCTGGCCGTCATTGCCGCATCCGTCGAAATCGGCGATACGGAAAAGGATCGCGTGTTGACCCAGGCCCGCGCGAAGGTGGTCCGGGATTACTTAGTCCAGCACTTCAAGTTCGACGACACCCGAGCGAAAATCATCGGCCTGGGGAAGTCCCCTAAGCCAGACGAAACCAACAAGGTCGAAATCCTCGTCTACTATTAGCCCAAATTTCCTTTTTGCACTCTGAGGAAGTGGTTGTATGATCGCGCCAAATGTCAGTATTCATGCGGCTTTGAGAGTAAAACGAACTCTGCGGAGGCCTCGATCCAGTGGGTGAGAAACAAAATCCGCCCTTTCAGCTCTCGTTTGAGCCGTCTTTGAAGGTTGATTTCGAAGGTCCTCGCGTCACCTCCGACAGTGGTCTGCTTTTGGTGCGCGAGTTGGACGAGCGTTTGGGATTGAGTGCGCCCATCGCCGAAAACATCATGGACGGTCGGCGGGGAAAGAAGATGCAGTTGCCGCTGCCGGATCTGCTGCGACAGTCCATCTACAGTCGGCTGGCAGGATACGAAGATCTGAACGATGCGGAGCGACTATCACACGGCAAAATCGAGCGCTGGCACGAGTCGCTCAATAGCGAGTGCATTCGGCGGGGAACACCGCTCTCGCTGGACGACGCGCTTCGTCGGGTGGAGGGTTAGGTCGAGCATTACAACAACATTCGCTTGAACAGTGCCATCGGCTCCATTACGCCGAAGGATATGCTGGTCGGACGCCAGCAGGAGATTCACAGCGAACGCGACCGAAAGTTGGCAGCAGTCGGCAGCAACATCAAGTCCATCGGCAGCAAGGTGCCTGAGCGCATATCGAATTGCTCCTCGACTAAAGACTTGCTACATTCTGGGGTATGCGGATCCCGGTTGCGTGCCTCGTATTGCTCGCTCTGACCCAGAGGTGTCTTGGCGCTGATAATGACAGGCCAGATCTAAAATCCCTTTACGACGCCCGTCGATGGTTCGAGCTTCGCGATTCCGTCGCAAAAGGCACCGCCCCCGTCTTCTATCAGGGTGCTGTGGCGTGTGCATTCAATGATCTGCACCGGTGTGAGAAGAAACTGGCACCTGTCATTAAGTCTTTCCCACAGTCCGATGACGCGATTGAAGCGCATAGGCTTCTAGCTTCCGCCTATATGCGGCAGGGAAAGTACCGGGAGGCGCTCCTACAAGTCACAGCCCTGCTTGCCCTCAGGCCAGGGGACTCCGATGCCCGAGACGACCTTCCACTGCTCGCGGCCCTCCGCAAGTTTCCTGATCAGAAGGTGGTCAGCAGACGTTCGACTACACTGCGACTCCAAGACGCTGGATTGCCGATCTCCATCAATGGCGTGCAGGCAACGTATTGGTTTGATACGGGAGCGGACGTGTCAGTTTTGAGCCAATCGGAAGCCAAAAACTTCGGAATGCGGGTCTTGGCGGTTCCAATTAAGGTAGGCGGCGTGACCGGCGCTCAGGCCGATTCCCGGGTAGCCGTCGCGGATGACCTTTCTATTGGCTCGATCCGACTGAGGCATGTCGCGTTCCTGGTGTTTTCTGACGACCAGCCTCCCTTCAATCAATCGCCGCCGGGCTCGCGCGGACTCGTCGGAATCCCGGTGCTGTTGGCTTTGCAGAGGTTTGAGTGGGGCGCGGACAGGAACTTTAAGATCGGCTCAAAGTCATCGATCCAAAGTGCGCCTCATGCAGATCTATGCTTCGATGGACACCATCCGGTCGCACAGATTCAGTTCGAAAATCGCAGCCTCGCGCTCACATTAGATACGGGCGCAACCAACACCGATCTCTACCCGCCGTTTGCGGCGGCGTTTCCCGACCTCATCCGCACCGCGGCAAAGACGGATTCGTACAAGACGGAGGGAGTGGGCGGTGCCAAGAACATGGATGCCGCCACTCTTTCGTCATTGCATTTCAGCATCGGGGGATTCCTGGTAGTCCTCAGCCCCGCTGCGGTCCTGCTGACACACACTACCGAAACCAGCAAATTCTTCCACGGAAATCTCGGTATAGATCTCTTGCAGCAGGCACACAAGACGGCTTTTGATTTCAAGGCGATGACGCTCACACTTCAATAAGCCACGAGGCGGAGAGCTACAATAACCTTGCCAGGTGAAACAGAAGCGGGCTCTGCGGGGACGCGCCCATGCTGAGGGATAACCAATCGAACCGACGCTTAACGGTGCGAGAGTTTGTCCTCACTCTATTCCGGGGGCTTGGTTCGGTATCGCCCAATCGCTCGCTCGACCTAAGTTCCACCGACTTTGACGAGTGATCTTCCGGTGCATGGCTGCGCCGGACGCCCAATTTGCATAAGCTCCACAGCTAATTAAGGATGCCCAGGGAACTCCAGGGAATCTTTGGGAGCAGTAGATTATGAGCCCACAGGGAATAGGAATTACAACAACTTACAAGACGCGGGTGGCTCCTAAGAACCTTGTAAGGAACGTAAGGAACGTTTGGGAAGCGTTGTTGGATTTTCGATCGTGCGAGTACGGACGACTCGCAGTCTGGGCTTCCGGGTTGGCCGACGCTCACAGGTGAACTGCGCGAAAAACGACGGAAGTTGGTGATATCGCCGATTGAGGGTCAGTAACGGGAGTCAGATTCTGACAATTTGTCCAAGAGTTTCTGAGATCGATTCTCACCCCCTGTTGGATCCTCTCGCACGGGGATGAAGCGACTCGACCATGGCCCGGATGTCAGAGTTCTCGAAAACCAATCCGCCACGCTCGCCAGTTCTCCGGACGACAACATCAACCATCGCTCGGGCCAAATCGTCGGCCCGAATCACCTGGTTAGGGAACAGCAACCGAAACGCGGGATAGATTGCGCGCAACAGGCGGTAGCTGAAATTCGGTTCCTTCCGCGGCTCCACCGGGTAGATGTACCCAGGCCGGAAGATGTAAACGTGGGGAAACCCGGCTGCGAGGAGTGCCTTCTCGGCCTCTCCCTTGTAGCGTGCGAAGGGAATCCGACTTCGTCCACTCGGGTCCGCACCCTTCCCGCTCAAGAATGAGAACGACGCGTCGGGGCTGCTGGCGCGGAGAACTCGTGCGAACTCGATCATGTAGTCCACGGTTATCCTGCGTAGGTCCGCTTCCGAAACCGCGCCGGTGTACGCGCCCAGGCAAAAAATTGCTGCGTCTTGACCCGAGAGAGCCTTCCCCAGTGCGGAGCAGTCCGCGAAATCTCGATGCAGAACCTCTTTCAGCTTGGGGTGCGAGCTGCCGAGCTTGTTGCGCCCGATCGTGGTCACAGTTCGGACGGCAGGGTGCTCCAGGGCGTAGCGAAGGGCGTATCCGCCGACCATTCCCGTCGCACCCACGATTACAAGGCGTGCTTGGTCCGCTGTCGGAACGTTCATCGACGACCCCGTAGCGCTGTTAGTCACCGTCATGACAGTGCGCGTTCCTCCAGCCAATCGACGTAGAGCAGGCGCTCCGCAAACAGCCACGAGCCACCTATCTTTGCAAACGTGTCGTAGTAGCGTAGCGCGGCGATCATTAGCTGTCGCTTCCCATCGTCGACAGTGAGGTGATGGGCCAGGCAGTAGGCTTCCCCCGTGCCTCGGTCATCCGTTAGGCTGAGAATCGTAGTCTGCCCGACGAAGTGCATGGTGGCGGCGTACTTGTTTAGATCTGCAAACACTGGAGCGAGCGCCTCGCGCGAGTTCAATTCCTGTGAAGGATTCGGGTCCTTGGCGTTCATGTACACCACGAAGTGAGTGTCTGTGGTAAACAAAGACATCTGGCCTTTCGCATCGCGACGATCGGCGCAGTGTGCGTAGGCCTCGACGAGCTCTCGAATAGCGAGGCGGTCCGCGGCTTCGCTGGGAGAGATTGTCAGGTGTTTGCTCATGAGTTGGTCTCCTTGTTCGATTGGTTCAGACACGGCAGCAGCGGTCATTCCAGCATGGCTCGCGGTTCGAGAAACGCATCGATCCCAGGAGTTTCCTGACCGCAAGTCCAATCGTTCCGCTTCCGACAACCACGGCTTTCATATTTTCTCTCCCAAGCTAGTTCGTTAAATACGAAACCAACGGTTTCGTTTGTACCACTCGGGATCGATGCTTGTCAAAATAAAACGAAACAATTATTTTCGTGATCGATGAATCGTCGTACGAAAAGGGCCAAGACGAGGACTGTTCCCAGGCCCCGTGGGAGGCCAAGAAGCGAGCATGCCCGCCACGACATTTTGGAGGCGGCTTACACACGGCTCAAAGCAAAGGGCTTTCACGCCGTCGGCACCAGATCGCTCACGCCGCCGGGGTAAGCAGTGCCAGGCTATACCGCTGGTGGAATTCGAAAGAAGAGATCCTGTTCGCGCGTGCTTCGAACACATGAAACCTGCTCTCGCGATTTCAGCAACTGGCTCCGCCTGGTCGCGCCTTCGCCGATATGTGCAGCGTGCGAGGCAGTTCCTGGTCTCCGAAGAGGCCGCCGTCATGGCACGTCTCCTGACCGGCATCCACGACGATCACCGACTCCGGCACATGTTCCTAGAAAGATATGTTCTTCCGAGGCGTGCGATCTAACGCAGCCTCATCGAAGACGCAGTCGTGTCCGGCGAACTCAAGCAGGCGACCGATCCGGAGCTGCTGATCGACGCGCTGGATGGCCCTTCTTTCGATGGTTGCAGGGGCATGCTCCTTCAGAGAAGAATTTTGCTGAAGCCATCTTTGACAAGGTGATTCCCGCGTTTCAAGCATAACGAATGGGCTGCAACGCAGCTGAATCCGAGTCCGCTGCAAGGGCGGTGCGCAAAAAAGATGCGAAACGTCAGAGCGGTGTGTTCACCTGATTTATCCCGGCTCCGAATGCCCTTTCTTTTCGGCGAGACCTTCAGCACGTTTACCGATCTTCTTAAGTATCAGTTCAAGTTGTTGCAGTTCTTCAGAAGAGACATCCTGGAAGGCACGGTCGATGATTGCCCTGTGCCGGCGAAAGAAAGGGACAAACATTTGCCGTCCTTTTTCAGTCAGCGCCACCGTTCTGACCCTCCGATCTCGGCTGCTCTCTACGCGACTGACAGACCCCTTCTTGTATAGACGATCCACCGCCACGCTGACGGATCCCGGATTGAGATCAACCTTTGGGCCAATGGCATTTACCGGCATCGGTCCCTTATGGAGCAGTACTTCGAGGACCCGAAAGTCAGACTCCCCTAATCCCTCCTCCAGTAGTGTCGGCAACACATAGTGCGACATCGATTGCCAGGCTTTCAGCATGATTAGCCAGGCATGAAGGGCTTCCGGAGGCTTTTTGCGCTCTTCCATAAAAATGTGAATCGTTAATATTATACTCGATATCATATATATCGATATCGAGACGAATGATATCGATGGGATAAAAGGAGGCTACCATGAGCACTACGACCACCGCAGCTCCACCACAAACCACAACCACCACCTGGAACATCGACCCGGCTCACTCCGTCGCGGAGTTCAAAGTCAAGCACATGATGATCGCCAATGTGAAAGGCCAATTCTCCAAGGTTTCGGGCGCGTTGGTCCGGGATGAATCTGACCCGGCGAACGATCGCGTGGAGGCCACGATTGAAGCTGCCTCCATTCACACCCGCGATGAACAGCGCGATGCTCACCTAAAGAGCGGCGATTTCTTTCATGTGGAGAAGTTCCCGATCTTGCATTTCAAGTCGACGGGCATCACCGTCGTGGGCAAGGGAGAATTGTCGGTGGAAGGCGACCTGACTATCCGGGGAGTGACGCGCAAAGTCCGCTTTGCGGTGGAAGGGCCAACTCCACCTGCAAAGGATCCCTGGGGCAACACCCGAGTTGCGATCTCTGCGAGCACAAAGATCAACCGCAAAGACTTCGGCCTGACGTGGAACGCTGCACTCGAGACTGGTGGCATTCTGGTCGGTGACGAGGTCACCATCACTCTCGATGTCGAGTTCGTGAAGGCCTAACAGTCAGCCAGACCGTCATCCGTAATAGAGTTGTTCCGGATCGAGGTATCGAAAGACGCACTCACTGCCGACAGGAGACAAGCCGGGTGCTGAGTCGAGGGGCCAAAAGCGTGACGTTGGCTGGCGGAGGGATCGGCATTCGCGCCCGCTTGGACGGCGAGCAAAGTCTCGTTCTCTCTGGCAATCATTTGAAATCGCCACCCCAAGGCGGCGGTCAGCCTCGGCGATAGTCAGCCGGGACTCAGTATCGGATGGGCGTCCGTATGCGAGGATCGATGACGGACGTTCCTCTCGATGCCGCCATCGCCAACGAGGAGACCTTTGGGCCGGTCGTCGTGGTCGAAGTGGTGGATACGCCGGAAGAGGCGATTGCCGCCGCAAATCGCACCCTGTACGGCCTCACGTCTTCGATCCTCGCCGGCAATACCTACAGGGCATTCGAGATGGCACCCAAGATTCTCGCCGGAATCGTGAATGTGAATTCACCGACCGTCAACGACGAGATTCACGCGCCCGCCGATGGGGGGAGTTCGCGACAGCGGCTGGGGCCGCACGGGACCCCGCAGTCTGGATGACTTCAGCGACGTGATTTGGATCGATTCGCACAGCGGTCAACGCCAGTATCCCTTCTGACCGCAAGGCAGGATCGAAGACGCCAAATCGCTTTACCGGTAATTTCGTTCAACACGGACTGACTAACAAAGAACGGACTAACAAAGAAAAGAGCTCACATGTCGACCAACTTGACCGCTGTGCTTCAAGAGCTTTTGCAGAACACATCGAATCTCAAGATGCTCCGGCAACTCATGACTCCGGACGCCACCTACGTTTCACTGAACTTCGACAACTCTGAACTGAAGAAAGTTATGCCCTGGACTGGCACCCACAAGCCTCAGCGGTCACCCAAAACCGGCCATTAGTGGTCACCTCAAAACCGGCCATTAAGAAGGCCACTCCAGGACATTGACTCGACCAAATTACCTTGGTCGGCATGAGCAATGTCATGAGTGAATTAGAGAGACTTCAAGTCATAGCGCTGGGTCGGCTGGGGTGGTCGTTACGGCGCATCCAGCAGGAGCTCGGTGTACGTCGTGAAACGGCAAGTACTTACCTGAAGGCCGAGGGAATCATTGTTCACCCGCCTGGTAGGCGGAGACAACGGCCGGCGGCAAAACCGGCCATTACAGCCAATCAGGTGACCACCGACTCGGAGGCGGCAAAACCGGCCATTACAGCCAACCAGGTGACCACCGACTCGGAGGCAGCAAAACCGGCCATCTCGGAGGTGACCACCGACTCTGGGGCCGCCCCACCGGTTCCGCTAGCGCCGGTCGCCGGGGGCAATCGTAGTCCGTCTGCCAGTACGTGCAAACCCTTCCGGGAAGCGATCGAGCTGGGGTTGAGCCAAGGCCGTAACGCCATGGCCATTTGGCAGGATCTGATTTCCCAGACCGGTTTTAGCGGTGGCTACCAGACGGTCAAACGCTTCGTGCGCAAACTCCGCGGAGCGCAAACCCCGGTGGCCTGCGCCGTCATCGTCACGGCCGCCGGGGAGGAAGCCCAGGTCGACTACGGGAGCGGGCCTATGGTCCGCTATCCCCAGACCGGCAAGTACCGCCGCACCCGAATGTTTGTTCTCACCCTCGGCTACAGCCGCAAGTCTGTACGCCTACTGACGTTCCGCTCCAGTACACGAACCTGGGCCGAGCTCCACGAGAAAGCATTCCGTCGGCTGGGAGGTAGCCCCAGGGTCGTGGTCCTGGATAACCTGAAGGAGGGCGTACTCATCCCAGACATTTATGATCCCACGCTCAATCCTCTTTTCCGCGATGTTCTGACCCATTACGGCGCCGTAGGCCTGGCTTGCCGGATTCACGATCCCGATCGGAAAGGCAAGGTCGAGTCCGGCGTCGGTCATGCCAAGAGAACCCCGCTCAAGGGCAAGCGCTTCGAAAGCCTGGAGGAGGCGCAAGCCTACCTGGATGACTGGGAAACGCATTGGGCCGATACCCGCATTCACGGCACCACCAAGCGGCAAGTCGCGGCCATGTTTGCCGAAGAGAAGCCGGCCTTGCTGCCGCTACCGCTGGAGCCTTTCCGGTATTACAAATTCGGCGTTCGCACCGTGCACCTGGATGGCTGCGTGGAAATCGACGCTGCCTATTACAGCGCCCCGCCAGGTTGGATCGGACGCGACGTCAAAGTGCAGTGGGATAGCTTATTCGTCCGGGTCCTCAACCCCAAGACCGACCGGCTTATGCGCGAGCATGTGGTGCAGAAACGGGGTGGACATCGCATCAAGGAATCGGACCGTTCCCCGCGCACTCCCCTGGGCGTTCATCATCTGCTGTGGCGCACCCAGCAAGCCGGGAATCACATCGGCACCTTCTGCCGTGCCCTGCATGCTCGGCAAGGCCAGGTCGCGGTCCGCCGCATCCAGGGCGTGCTGGCCATGGCTAAAAAATTCGGCCCTCCGGCGGTCGATAAGGCGTGCTCGGTAGCTCTGGAGATGGGAGTCTACGAGTACCGCTTTGTCCGGCACTATCTCGAGCACTGTCTCTCCGCCCCCTTGAGCCTGCAGCAAGTCGATCCCCTGATCCGCAAGCTGGTCGAGTACCGCGATCTCATTGAACAAAAAACCAAGGAGCCATCCCATGAACCTGATTGAAATCAATCGTGCCTTACGACAATTACGGCTGGGCGGCATGGCCGCCGTACTGGAAACCCGTTTGCGACAGGCCCAGGCCGAAGCTATGGTGCCCATCGATCTGATCTCCTGTCTGATCTCCGATGAGCTCACGCGACGCCAAGATCGATTGCTGGAGCGGCGGCGCAAGCAAGCCGACTTTCGCGACCCCCAAGCCACCCTGGATAACTTCGATTTTGACTTTAATAAGAAGATGAATCGCAGCCTGGTCTTTGACCTCGCCACCGGCAACTTCATCGCCCACCACGACGACGGACTTTTCTTGGGTCCCCCGGGCACGGGCAAGAGCCACTTAGCCCAGGCCATCGGCCAGGCGGTGATTCAACAAGGCTATCGCGTGCAGTACCGCGAGACCCACGTGCTCCTGGATGAGCTGGCCGATGCCACCATCGACGGCACCCGCCGCGACTACATGGCCGCTTTGGCGAGCGTGCCTTTGCTCATCATCGATGACTTGGGGATGCGCAAGCTGCCCCTGACCGCGGCCGAAGATCTGCTGGAGATCGTGCTGCGACGCTATCAGCGGGCCAGCACTCTGGTGACCTCGAATCGTCCCGTCGAGGATTGGGGCAAGCTGTTGGGCGATGCCGCGGCGATCAGCGCCATGCTGGATCGCCTGCTTCACCACGGCCATGTTCTCAAGTGTGGTCCCCGCAGCTGGCGCACCAAGATCGGAGCCAACGAAGAGGGTGGAGCTCATCCCCTGCCCAGCGGAGTTGGGCAATGATCGTTTCCCTAAACTCCCGCCACCGCAGCCACGCCGGCGCCTTCCCGCAAGGCCGTGCCCATGCGGCCCAGGCCAAGAGCAAAAAGGAAAGCCGGGCAAACCGCGCCCGGCGACTTTCGCGTTCTATGATCCCCAAGGCCTCCGCTCCGAGACTTCTCCAAAAAAATCGCCTACGACCCAAAAGCCAAACCCCCTGTCCCATAAGCCAATCTTCGGCTCATGCGCAGAGGGTTTCGCTATGCCGATTTCTTCGGAGCCAGCCCCGTCGCATCGGCCTTGGGTATCGTCGTACCGGGCGCGACCCCGATACGCCGAGTTTCACCATATCACAACCAACTTCACGGCTGCCGATACAAACCGGGAAAGCTCGCACCCAGGCCGGCGGCGATCCCCTTTGGAAAAGTGAAATGCGACCGAAGAGGGACAAAACCAGGGATGCTGTGGGTCGACCGAGTCGGGAATCGTCGCTCTCAGACGATCCTAGCGCGAAATTTTTCTGGGAAAAACGGGGACCGGCACAAAAAAGAAGAAACCGGGCAAGAACGAAAGAACTGGTTTCACGTCAGGGAACCGAGAGACGAAAACGACAAACACAGAAACGAAACAATGCTGAATATGAATCGTGCACCAGCTTGATTGATCTCGAAGGTATCGGCATGATTGTAATCCCAGCGTCGCTGCGCTCCGACTTTACTCACATCGCCGGAATACGCAACCAAGAAAGTTTCTGCTTTGTGAGCAACAAATAACTTGCCGAATTAGTTCTCGGCATGTAAAACAAACTCTGTCCCGGAGTGACGATTAATGGCCGGTTTTGAAGTGACCACTAATGGCCGGTTTTGAGGTGACCACTGAGGCCACAAGGGGCCTCAGGCGCTGTCCGATGTCTTTGCGGCTATCCAGAGGTTCTGGAAAACACTCGATTTCAAGGTCACCGACACCATTGAGCAGGGTAGCCGCGTCGCCCTCTTCGGCTCTTTTACCTACAAATCGAAGGCGACCGGGAAGGAAATTACATCTCCATTTGGTCTCCTGGCGCGTTTCGAGGGGGACAAGGTTGCTTACGTCCAGTTTCTCGAGGACAGCTACGGCACTGCAGGCTCGTTCAAAACTGGAGGCACGACAAGGTTCCACAGCGATCCCTCGGGGAAAGAGGTTGAGGTCTAACGCCGAGCAGGTCGCCCCCCTGAATTCAAGGGCGGGAGTAACGAACGGTGGGCGGCTCGCGACAGTGGTTGAGCGTTCGAAGGAGGTTATCGGAGAAATCAGATTTTAAATCCTGGGGATGCAAAATGACCAAGGTATCGAATGAAGAAAAGCGATATGACTTCATCGTGGTGGGAGCGGGCGCGGCCGCAGGTCTGTTAGGTTCTGAAATAGCTCCCTCGTTCGAGGTCAGTGAGGAGGGATGGCTGCTTCGGCTGCCACCCCAGCAGTTCTCGAATTAGCTTGCTGAAGGCCGGGCAGTCGAGTCCGGCGGAGGCTGCAAACCAGCCGAAATGATCCGCTGCCTCCTCGGGTGATTTGGCGACTACCGGAATGTTCAGGCGTTTTGCGATGACTTCAGCAACTAGGGTTCACCATCCGGAGAAAATGGTCGACCGGATCAGCTTTCGGCTTCAAGCGCCGGTTCAGCTTACGCAACAAACCAAGATGCCAACGGGGAAGCCGCGACTTCGGTCCTGAAAGAGCAAGCAGCCATACATGGCGACTGGATGCAAACGGTTCCGCTACCGCAGCTTGCATGATTCCGACATGCTCCCAACCACCGATGCGTTGAGAATGACCGACTGGGGAGCACGGATCTATTGAGCGAGCGCTCTGGCGGGGACTCTTGCCTCGAGGGTTTTCATAAGATCCAGAATCATGTGAACGACCGCCTCACCGCCGATCGCAGTGTTGATCATGGTATGGTAAATCGGGCGGTCAGGCCATTCGACGTGGAAATACTTTTGGATGAAATCGACGCGCTCCCGATCAACGGTATCCACGAGCTGTTCGGCTTCTTTCTCGCTCTTTCCTCGAGCTAACAGGCGCCGCACTTTGTCTTCTCTGGGAGCGTAAAGAAACACACGCAACGTGTCCTGGCGTTTCTTGAGAAACTGCTGCGAGCCTCTTCCGACAATGACCGAGTTTCCGGTTTTCGCCGCATCCCGAACGACCTGTTCCGTGAACTTCAAAATGCATTCGCTATCGACCAGTTTGAGCTTGTGCGCATTGATGCTTCCTTCATAACTTCCGCGCAAGAACGACTTGAAGAGCCGGTAGTACAGCGGATCAGTTCGTTCCTCTCGAACCTCTACGACTGACTTCGGACAGTCGGCAAGCCGCGCGATCTCTTCCGTCAGCAACTGATCCCAAAGCTTCCAGCCCAGCTGCTTGGCAAGCAGTTGAGCGATTTCGCCGCCGCCGCTTCCGTACTCGCGTTCGATGGTGACGATTTTTATCATATGCGTCGCAATATCCCGGGCCCAACGGTTCAAACGGGGACGGCGAGAACGGGGCACGGTCCCAACTGCACCACTCGATAGGTAGTCGATCCAAACACCGCTCGATCCAATGCACCACGGCCACTTACTCCCATGGTCACCACGTCGATTTGCGCTTTCCCGGCGAGTTGAATGATTTGCTGGTACGGTTTTCCGATGCGCCCCACCGTCTTAATCTTCAGGTTCTTGCGTTCCTCCGATACAATCAGTTTATCGAGTTGCTCCGTGGCTGTCGCCATGGCTTCTTTCGTCTTGGCCGGACTTGGAATCTCCTCCAACACGTGCAGCAGGGTAAGCTCGGCGTCATACTCCGCTGTCGCAGAGATAGCATAGTTCAAAGCACGCTCTGCATTCTCGGAGAAATCCGTGCAGAAGAGAATTCGGCTCAAGTTGGTGGACGTGGCGCCGCTCTCCGCCAGCGGCCATAAAGTCGTGCGGCAGCTCGGATATTGCCAGCACCGGGCAGGGAGCCGTGCGCATCACCCGGTCGGTCACTGACCCTAGTACCAGGCGGTCAAACCCGCGCCGACCATGCGTCCCCATGACGATCAGGTCCGCTTTCCGTGTTTGCGCGAACGACAGAATGGAGTCTGCAGCTGCTCCTTCGTGGACCACGAGCTCCAGTTGAATTTCGTCGTACGTGTGCTTCTCCACGAATTCCCGCAGTTTCTCCTTGCCACCCTGGTGAAGCGCCCGGCCGAACTCCGCATAGTCTCCCTGAGAAGCAACATATTCGGCGTAAGGATATCGCGACAGCTCCACGATGTGCTGCGCCACCAACTTGGCTCGATAATGCTCAGGCAGCGATAGCGAATAGTGATAAGCCCTGATCGAAAACTCCGAGAAATCAACGGGACAAAGGATGAGTTTGATTTCCAGCATGCCTACACATCTCTGACTCTTGTTATCGTCGCGTTCACATCAGATCGGATTATTACTCCGCCACTCTTACTCCACCACCACCAGGATCATTCCTCTTCAAAACAAAAGCCAGACAGAACATGATCGCCGCTCCGACGCAAAGAACCATAAAAGTGTCGATATATGCCAGGCTTGCAGCCTGTGCTTGCAGGGATTGATAAGTCCTGGCATAGGCCTGCATGAGAGCTTCGTGCTTGCCCACGCCGGAGATAGCGAACTGCCGAGCCAGACCGTTAGCGGTATTCACAAAATTGGGGTTGTCGACTCTGGCGTTCTGCACCAGCCTTCCCTGATGGAATTGCGAGCGCCGCGCAATCAATGTCGTGACTAAGGACGTGCCCACGCTGCTTCCCATATTCCGCATGAAATTCACGATTCCGGCGACTGCATTGTTCTTCTCCGGCGCAATTCCGATGTAAGCCACCAGCGTAATCGGCACGAACAGGAACCCCAAACCAATCACCTGGGTGATGCGCAGCCAGGTGGCGGCACTGAAGCTAATCTGCAAGTCAATTCGCTTCGTCGAATAGAACATGGCGATGGATAGGGCCAGCCAGCCGAAGGCGATCAGGTAGCGCGCCTGGATCTTCGTAGTCAGTTGGCCCATGATGGGCATCTCACACAGCAAAACAAGGCCTCCAGCCGAAAGTGCAAGCCCCGCGAGTTCCGACGTGTATCCCACGAGTGTCTGGAGGAACTGCGGCATCAGGACCAGGCTGCTGAACAACAGGATTCCCAGAGTGAACATCATCAGGCTGGAACTCGCGAAGTTAAAGCTCTTGAACATGCGGACGTCGATGATTGGCGCTTTTTGATACCACTCCCAAATCACCAGCGAAATCAGGCATACGGTCGCGATGACTACTAAAGTCGTGATGAAATGCGACCCGAACCAATCATCCTCCTGGCCCTTGTCGAGCAGTACCTGCAACGCCCCGATACCCAGAGTTAGAAGAGCGATGCCAATGTAGTCCAACTTGACCCCAGCCCTCTTGAGCTTGGCTAAATAGGGAGGGTCTTCGACAAAGCGTCGCACCAGAAACCATGTGGCCAAGCCGACCGGAAGGTTGATGAAAAAAATCCATCGCCAGGAATAATTGAAGGTGATCCAGCCGCCCAAGGTTGGCCCGATCGTGGGCGCCATGATGGCCGTAATGCCATACAGGGCAAACGCCAAACCTCGCTGTTGAGGGGGAAACGTGTCTGCCAGAATGGCCTGAGCCATCGGTTGCAGCCCGCCGCCGCCCGCACCCTGCAAGACCCGGAAGAGAAGAAGTAACCCGAGACTCGGTGCGATGCCACAGAGCAACGAACTCGCAGTAAACACAGCCAGGCAGGACATGAAAAAACGCTTCCGACCCATGGCGCCTGCGAGCCAGCCGCTGATCGGCAGGATGATGGCATTCGAAACCAAGTAAGACGTCAAGACCCACGTGCTTTGGTCGTTGCTAGCGCCCAGATTCCCGGCCATATAAGGCAGGGCCACGTTGGCGATGCTGGTGTCGAGGACCTCCATGAAGGCCGCCAGCGCCACGACAACAGCAATCAGCCAGGGATTGTACTTGGGCCGCCAAACCGCCTGATCAAGTGTGAGAGCTGTGGAACTCATTTGAGGTAAACGTCGGGCACGACGTTCATGCCTGGTCGAAGCTGGCGATCCCGGTTTTCCTCGGGTTCGAGAACGATCTTTACCGGAATCCGCTGAACGATTTTCACGTAGTTTCCAGTGGCATTCTCCGGGGGAAGTAAACTGAATAGCGGGCCGGTTGCTCCCGCAATGCTGTCCACATGGCCCTTAAACGTCCGGCCGCTCGAATCCACATGGATTTCCGCTCTCTGTCCGACACGCATGTGCCTGAGCTGCGTCTCTTTGAAATTGGCGGTGATCCACACTTCGTCAAGCGGCACCACGGTGAGGAGCTGCTGCCCATCCTGGACGTTCATTCCAACCACCACCGTCTTATTCACTTCACCGCTGACCGGAGCAACGATCTTCGTGTATCCGAGATTGAGTTGGGCTTGCTCGAGTAGCGCGCGCTTTTGCTCAACATCCGCAATCGCAGCCCGCGCGCGAGCCAGGCTTGACGACACTTGCTGCGGCGCGGTTTCCGCATATTGGTGGTTCGCGTTAGCTTGTGCCAAGCGGCTCCGGGCCTGTTGGACGAATTGCTGTGCTGCCGACTCACTAGCGCGGGCTGCCGATACGGTCGCCGTGCTGGATTTGGCGGTGGCCAACGCTTGATCGTAGATTTGCCGTGATACCTCCCGCTTGTCGACCAGTAACTTATAACGGTGGAGATCGTCTTGCGCCTTCACATCGTTCGCCTCGGCCGCCTCCAGTTGAGCATGGGCTGCCGCGAGTTGCTTCTCAGCAGCGGCGACTCCGGCGCTAGCGTCTTCAACGCCGGACGCAGCGAATTTCAGTTGGCTTGAAGTATTCACCGAAGTAATTGGGACCGTGATATTCAGCGATTGGGCCGTGGCTTCGGCATTGGCGAGATTGGCTTGCGCCTGCGCGACCGAAACCTCATAGTCTTTTGGGTCGATTTCGACCAGCACCGTACCTCTCTTCACCCATTGGTTGTCGTCTACGTTGACTCGCACCACATAGCCGGAAACACGAGCGCTGACAGGATAGAGGTGAACATCAACCTGGGCGTCGTCGGTGGATTCGTAGCTGCTCAAGTACAGCCACAAGAACACGCCGCCGACAACCGCTACCACTACGACGACAAGAATCAATATGTTTCTGCGACGCTTGGCGCCCCGACGCACCGGAGGCTTGTTGTCTCTGTCGGCCAATGTCGATGGCTCAACCGGATGGTCCTTGTCTGTCGCCAAATGGGGAGGGCTTTCAGCCATGTTCATTTTCCTCTGAAATATTCCTTAACCCCCTGTTCGGCGAGGCCCAGAGCCCGAACCAGGGCGATTTTCGCATAATTGTAACTATAGAGGCTTGAGATGTACTGTTCGTGCGCGCTTGCGACCGTCTCTTGCGACTGCACCACTTCCACGGTATCGGTGACGCCGGCGCTGAAACGATCACGCGACTGGGTCAGCGTCTCTTCCGCCAAGTCAATGTTGCTGCGCGCTACCTCCACTTGATCCGCCGACGACTGCAGGTTCAGCAGCGCAGCGCGCACGTCGGAATCGATCTGCGCTCGCAAATTCTCCAGGCGTTCGCGGCTCTGTTCGAGTCTCGCATCAGCCTGCGAAATATCACCATGAACGCTGCCGCCCTGAAAGATGGGAATCGACAGCGTTCCGCGCACGTCGGCTACAGGCGTTGCCGTGGAAGGATGGGAACCCGCTAAGCCATAATCTGCGTTAAAGGAAAGCGATGGAAGATAGCCGGCCACCGCTGCCTTTCGGGCGAATTCCGCCGCGCGCACCTCGGTCATCGCCGCCTGGTAATCGGAACGCGAAGCGTAAGCGCGTCCCAGAGCCTCATCCACGGTGACGGCATTGATCGCCTGGTACGGCGCCTTGTCCGTGAGTTCAAATTCTTGGCCGGGAGCCAAGCCGATGACGCGCGCCACAGTCAGCTTCTGAATGGCGAAGTTGTTCTTCGCTTGGATCAACTGCTGTTGCCGGTTCCGGAGCTCGACCTTGGTGCGCAGGCCGTCGATGTCCGGCGAAGTACCGGCATTGATCTGGTCCGCTGCCTGATCGTAGAGCGCCTGTGCCGTCCTGACCTGCGCTTCTGCGGTTTCGATGCGAGCTTCGTCGGCGATGGCCTGCAAGTAAACATAGCCCACGGCGAGCACGACGAGGTCCCGAGCATCCTTGAAAGTATAAGCGGCAGACTTCAGACTCTGGCTGGCCGCGCGCGTGGCGTTGATTGACTTCCAATCGAACAGGATTTGGCTCACCGAGGCACGCGTGTCAAAGTAAGAAAAAGGGCCATCGGATGGCGGAATTTTAATTTCATCAATATTGGTAAGGCCTAGCTCGGCGAGATTAATCTTGGAAGCCTCTACATAGGGCGCCGCGGTCACATGGGGTAAGAGAGCGCTCAATTGCTCCCAGCGCTCTCCGCGGGCCGTGCGGATATCTGCATGCGAAAGCAGCAGTCCGAGATTTTGCTTCAATCCGCGGTTGATGGCGTCCTGCAACGAGAGCGGGATAACACCGGGAACAAGCTTGGCCGGCACACTGCCTGCGAACGGGCTCACTCCACTCGTCCCGGGAATGGCTTGGCCTGGATTGCTCGAACCCGGTGTTGTCTCAGTTTGTGCAAGAGATATTGCTGCTCCGCAAATCAAGAGTCCAGAGAGCAGGAAAACGTGGCGGCACTCGTGAATTCTCAAGGGAGACTCCTTAGCCTCGAATCTTTGCGGCGGTGGTGCCGCGAGGCAATATCCTAAGTCTGGCCGGCTATTTCTGGCAAACCCATGCAATGTCGATTCGGAACCTCCCGTTCTGTCGGCACCCTGCAGGTCGAGCCCTTCATGTCAGGATCGCATCGCTTTCCTGGCCGATTCCTCTCTAACCAACCATGGGTAACGAGTTAGCTGTTTCAGTACTTGATCTTGTGGGCATGCGAGCCAGTGAGTCCGCAGGCAGCGTAATTGCCTAATCGGTGAGCACTCGGATGAGCTGGTCGGTGAAGTCCAGGTCGTACCACTTGAGGGCGAGGACTTCAGGGACATGCAGTGCTGTGGCCCCATCGGAATGCGAAAAACGAACCTGGCAAGACGGAGAAACAGAAAAATGAAACCTTTGCCCTCGAAAAAGCGTCGATAGAGAATGGCGATCCCAAAAGGCTTCCAAGTTAGATCATTGGTGATGAAATGAGACGATCGAATGCACGCACTTTGATCCTCAGCCTGGTTGCCTTGGTGGCGTGGGCAATGCTCGGTGCGGGAGCGCAGCAGCCGGTGCAGCAACAGCAAACAGCATCTCCGGCATCGCAGGAGCAAGCCCCGCCGCAAGCGCCTCCGTCCAAACAGTCTTACCAGACGGAAAACCCCGAACAGTTGCAACAGCTCGTTGCGCCCATCGCCTTATATCCGGATTCGCTCGTCGCGTCCATCCTGGCCGCATCAAGCCATCCGTCGCAGATTGCTCAAGCCAACGACTTTCTTGCGGCGCGCCAGAATTTCACGCCGGAGCAAATTGCCGCTGATGCGGACAAACAGTCCTGGGCTCCCGCGGTCAAGTCCTTGTTGGCTTTTCCTTCCGTGCTTCGAAATCTGGCCTCAAACCTCTCCTGGACCTCTGAACTCGGCGATGCTTACTACAATCAACCCACCGATGTCATGAACGCGATCCAGGAGATGCGCCGCGAAGCGAAGAAACATAAGACACTGAAAAGCAACGACCAAATCAAAGTGACCGACAAGCATGGCTACATCACCATCGATCCAAAGGATCCCGACAGTCATGTTGTCTACGTCCCGGCCTACGATCCCTGGTTCGCTTACGGTTACCCCATCACTCCTTGGCCTGACTGGGTGGAAGTTCCCGGCATCTGGTGGGATGGCCCCGGACTTTACTTCGGTATCGGTTTTGATCTCGGACCCTTTTGGGGATTCGGCTGGGGATGGCCCTACTGGGGTGTGGACTGGTGGGGACGTGGCATCTACTGGCATGGTGCTCCGTACTGGCGTGGCGGCCCGGCTTTCTTTGATCGTGACCGCTTCTATCGTGGCAATCCCGGGTTCGGTTCTCGCAATGTTCCGGACGAGCGCGGCGCTCGCGGATTCGGCGATCGCTCCCCTGGCGTGCGCTCGGGTGCCTTTAGCGGCTTCGGTCACGGAGGCACAACGAGAGGTTTTTCCGCCCGCGGTCAGGAGAGCTTCGGCGGCGGGTTTCACGGCGGCGGGTTCCGCGGCGGCGGCTTCGGTGGCGGCGGGTTCCACGGCGGCGGCGGGTTTGGTGGCGGTGGCCGTCGGTAAGGTGGGCCCGAGATGGTTGTGCGCCAACGCTTCGGGATCTCTTGGGAGGCCGTCTTTGCGGTCGGAGAAACTTTGGTAAAGGAAGAGAAACTATGTCGCGCGATTCAATGCAAATGTTTCGGTTCTCATCGCTGAGCAGCCTAGGGGCCCTACTGCTCGCTACGGTTGCGGTCGTTCCGATTCGAGTTCTGGCGCGGAACACACCCCCGGAGACTTTGCCAGGCGCTCAGGCCTCGTCTCCGCAGGCCAAACCCCAATCCCACCCGCGCACCCAGCACGAGACCTTTTCCTCGCCGAAGCAAGCAGCCGAAGCTCTCTACAAAGCCGCCCGCAATCATGACGAGAACGCCATGATCGCCATCTTCGGCCCCGACGCCCGTGACATAGTTATTTGGACCGACAGCTCGGACGATCGGAATGCCCAGGACGATCAGTTTGCCAAGAAATACCAGCAAATGCACCGGCTGGTGAAAGAACCGGACAACGAAACTACTCTCTATGTCGGCGCCGAAAACTGGCCCTTGCCTATCCCCATCGTCGAGCACGATGGCACTTTTTATTTCGATTGCCTTCTTGGGCGGCGCGAAATCATGTACCGCCGCATCGGCGAAAACGAAATGAGCACCATAGATACCCTGCGCGCCATAGTCGACGCTGAGAATCAATACTATGCGAATTCTGCGGAAGCTGGCTCGAACGCCGAGCAATACGCCCAGCATCTCACTTGCAGCCAGGGACAGCATGATGGCCTCTTCTCGCCAGACAGCGCCACCGATGAAGACAGCAACGCCATAGGCCCCTCTCTCGCTCGAGCCAGCTACGACCGCTCCGATCGCGAGCCGTTCCATGGTTATTTCTTTCGCATTCTCACGGCGCAAGGTCCGCATTCCCATCGTGGCGCGCGCAGTTATATCGTCAACGGAAAGATGACCGGTGGATACGCCATCATTGCGTTTCCCGCTGCTTACCGCTCCTCCGGCGCAAAGACCTTCGTCGTCAGCCAAGACCGCTGGATCTTCGAGAAAGATCTTGGACCTAGGACAACGCAACTTGCGGCGGCTATCAAAATATTTGACCCCGACAGCACCTGGACCCGCGTCCGCCTTAACCAGTTTCTAAACACGGACGCTACTCCATAGCAATCCTGTTTGCAGGATTGCTTGGGGTTTGCCAAGAATAGTTGGGGCCAGCAAATCAGTGTCCGGCGCGGTGAGGACGGATCATGGATTCCGGCTTTCTCACGCGAAGAACTGACCGCAGCGGTTCACGACAATCTCCGCAATCTGGGACTGGATGTGATCGATGTGGTCAACCTACGCAGTATGTTTAGCATCCATGAACCCGCCGAGGGGTCGATCGAGGCACCGCTCACAGTTCTAGCCGAACTCCAGCAAAAGGGTTTGGTGCGTCATATCGGGCTTAGCAACGTCACGCCCACGCGGATCGCCGAAGCCCGACAGATCGCTCCGATCGTCTGCGTACAGAACCACTACAACCTCGCGCATCGAACCGATGATGCACTTATAGCCGATCTTGCTCGTGACGGTATCGCCTACGTGCCATTCTTTCCACTCGGCGGGTTCACTCCACTCCAGTCGACCACCTTGTCTGATGTCGCCGCGCGCCTCGGAGCCACGCCCATGCAGGTTGCGCTTGCTTGGCTTCTCCAGCAGTCGCCCAATATCCTGGTGATCCCGGGAACATCTTCCATCGAGCATCTTCGCGAGAATCTTCGATCGTCGATGCTTCAAATTCCCCCTGAAGTGATCGCCGATCTCGACGCAATCGGCGGAAATGCCTGAAATGGGAGGCACACATCGTAAGGGCTAGTTTCTGCGATATCCCCAGAGACTGCATGTCGGCTTGTGGGCCAAGGTCGTTCATTCCCCAGGAATCTTGATGTGCGATCCATCATCGAATAGCGATGGCCCTCCTTCCAGCCGAGCGGGATGGTAGCCGGTATATCAACCCAGTGCCCACCAAGGTGGGTGGGCTCTCGCTCATGTTCAAAATGGGCCCGCGTTTCTTTTTCGGAGCCGCAGCGCGGTCGCCCAGGCATGCGCCGGGGCCGTTTCACACCGATCCACGAGTTTATGCAACAAGCCCACAATCCGGCCTGCGCATTACCTGGTTCGGTCACTCCTCCTGCTTGGTTGAAATTGATGGCGTGCGCGTCCTCATTGATCCGGTTTGGGACCAACGCGCAGGTCCGACACAGTGGGCCGGTCCAAGGCGCTTCTTCCCGCCACCGCTCGCGCTGGACGATTTGCCGACCATAGACGCCGTGCTTATTTCGCACGATCACTACGATCATTTGGGAGCGGGCACTGTGAAGCGTCTTGCTCAAATGGAGGCCCTGCGGCAGGCGCGCTGGATCACCGCGCTGGGTGTAGGCGCCATCCTGAAAAGCCTTGGCGTCGATCCGAGCCGCTGCACGGAACTCAACTGGACGGAGAAGGTGAAGGTCGGATCGCTCGCCGTAAGCGCGTTGCCAGCCCGCCACTTCTCTGGGCGTAGCCTCTTCGGTCGTTTTAAAACGCTGTGGGCCTCCTTCGCTCTCACTGGCATAAATCACCGCGTCTATTACGGCGCCGACTCCGGGGAATGGTACGGATTCCACGATATCGGCGAGAGCTTTGGTCCATTCGATCTCATCATGCTCGAAATCGGTGCTTCAGATCCCCTCTGGGCCGACGTACACATGGGTCCGGAAGGAGCTGTTCGCAGCTTTCGCGCTTTGGGCGGCCACGGCTTGCTCATGCCCATCCACTGGGGCCTTTTTGATCTTGCGCTCCATCATTGGACGCAGCCGATCGCGAACGTGTTTGCAGTCAAAGCTCTCAAGCTCTGGTCCCCCGAACCCGGCAACCCGTCTGAGGTTGTTCAGGGCCAGGAGATTCGCTCCGAGTGGTGGCGTTGAAGCGAAGGCGATCCTGGGAGGCCTCGGCAATTCAGCGCGGCAATACTTCAGTTTGTTGCGAAGGTTCTACCGAGGGTGGGCGGCAACGGTGCAAGCTCAACCACTATAAGGTTCTTGTCTCCCTTCTGAGTGGAGGCAGCCTGGGCCAATGCAGCGGAGAATTTCTGTAAAGGCGAACGCCACTGCATTTCAGTAGTTTCCACCCACTTTGACGGGTGATCTTCCGGCACATTGCTGTTCCGGAAGCCTAATCTGCAAAAGCTCCTACAATCAGGATGTCCAGGGAACTCCAAGGAATCCTAAGGAGCGTGAGGTTATGAGCACAAAACTATTAGTAGTTTCAACAGCTTACAAGACGCGGGTGGCCCTCGCAAAACCTTGTAAAGAAGCGTCAAGGGATCGTTATTGGAAAGCCAAAGGACAGCCACGACTTAAAACGAAAATTCTGCAATTTCGAAGACATTGGCCACTTGCCCGGTAGGAGGGAAGGCGCGGCCTCTGCCTTGTCGCGACAGAGGCCCGAGCACTATGCTCACCCAAGTCCGTGCATGCAATCCGTTTACATGGTCGGCCAGAAGGAGGAAGGGTTTGGAGGGGTTCGATTGCACAAAAATGAGTTCTGCGGCTTACGAAGAGCGCGATGATCATCGTGGATTCCGATCTCACCCTGCGCGCCGTCGCGGAATTGTTCAGATGCCTACTAAAAGTATTGTTTCGCGGATCGTCTATCGCACTAATGTATTCAAGTCCAAGCGGTCCAATCGCCGTCACCTGCGTGACGTACTCACTGGATTTCGCCCGGTGGAAATGGGATGTATTGCCTGACCGAACGATGACACTGCCGGGCGGATACCCATCCAGCTTATCCGGGTTGAACTGATCGCCCAGTCCGATGTAGAAAACGCCGGACATCACTGTGTAGACTCGATCCTCCGGATGCTTGTGCGGCATCAGCTTCACGCCGCGGGGTACTCTGACCCGGACCGTATAATGGCCGGCCTCCGAGGGCTGACCGACAACGACTGCCAGGCGGACCGAAGGTGGGAACGCCGCGAAGGGCTTCCAGTCTATGTCTTAGGGAAGTACCGATTTGAAAACGGCTTGGCCTGGCTGATGGACTCTAACCATACCTAGTTGTGTTTCGGTGATGACTGCTGTTTTCTTGTCTGACATAGAAACCTCTACTCGTCAGTTAGGCGTGATGCAAGGTTGTGACTAACATGCTGCTCAGCCATTCGGACGCGCGGGTTTTGTGCTCCACGGCACCTCTAGCCGGCGCGCCGGGACGCGAGATCTCGACGCAAAGAACCCACAAAGTTTTGGACCAATGCGGCAATCTCGTCCGCCGCTGTGTCCAACGCAAAATGACCGGCGTCAAGAAAGTGAACTTCAGCCTTCGAAACATCCCGGCGATAGGCTTCTGGCTCCGAAGGGTCGAACGAGAGATCATACTTACCCCAAATCACCAGCAGGCGCGGCTGCTTCTCGCGCATCCACACTTGCCATTTCGGGTAGGCGTCCACATTGGTTCGATAGTCGTAGAACAAATCGCTTTGAATCTCAGCCTGGCCGGGCTGGTTGAGAAAATAGAATTCATCAGTCCAGAGATCGGGGTCGTAGCTTTCCACATTCGGATCGTTTCCGAGATGACGAGTGCGTGTCGTGGCTAACGAGAGCAAGTTCGTGCGCAGCACACTTTCGTTCGGAGCGCGATCAGCCCAAAAGCCCCGCCGCGTTTTCCAATTCGCCCCGAGGCCTTCGTTATGCGCGACCGCATCTTGAACAATGAGAGCTTCCACTCGCTCCGGGTGCGCTAAGACCATGCGAAAACCCACCGGACCCCCATAGTCCTGCATGTAGAGCGTGTAGTGCGAGAGTCCCAGCGCTTCGGTGAAATGATTCATGATCTCGGCGTAGTGATCGAACGTGTACGCGAATGTTTTCGGATCCGGCCAGTCGCTGTGTCCAAAGCCAGGGTAATCAGGAGCGACCAGATGATAGCGATCGGACAGCCTGGCGAAGAGCGGCTCGAACATGCGCGACGATGACGGAAGTCCGTGCAGCAGAAGGAGTGTGGGCGCGTCTTTCGGACCGGCCTCTCTGTAGAAAATGGAGAGCCCATCGATCTGTGTGGTGCGATAGAGTGTCGGATATTTCATGGGATGTTCCTTTCCGTTGACCTGGGCGAACAATTGAAATGATGCGAGCATTACAGAAATCACCAGTTTCATGCAGGAGATCTGCAAGGATGAATCTAAACGGGGAGATGTAAAAATCCGCATTTGCTTGGTTCCGTTCACGTTTACGCCGCCATCAGCTCTCTAGATCGGGCCTTGTGCGGCGCGCCAACGTAAGGGAACTCAGCGAGCAGGCCGTTGTGGGACCCTACGTTATCTCGGGTGAGCTTTCCATTTGTGAGGATTGAAATAAAGCCGTCCATAACGTCGTCGGTGAGTGCCCGCCCATTGTCCGGGTACGACGCCGGACGTGTGGGATCATAAAAGAGGATGTCTGGTAGCAGAGTCTTCGCCACCCGCACTGCTTCCTCTGACGTATAGCCACCAGTGTGCTTCAGCGAGTGCGCGAGGACGCCGATGAAACGGGCATCGTCCGACGGTTCCGCGGCGCGGTAGGCAGCTTTCTCGTCACCGGTAAGGAATACAGATTGTGAGGGGAGCGCACCGCAGTCAGCCTGAACCCATTTTCCGTTCGCGCCGTCCATGGTGCGATGCCACAGGCCAATCTTTTTATTGCCCAAGGCAGAGTTAGGCACTTCCAGCACGATGCTGCACACGTCGGCTTCGGCGAAGAAATCGACACCGGTGAACTGCAGATTGTTCAGGGCGCCCTGCGTGTCCAAGAAAAAGGGATCGCTGCGGCAGCCAGCGAAGAAGCGGTAGTCGCCAGCTTCCGTCACCTGTGCCTCGTTTCCTGCCGAGACGGGTGCTCTCTCGAGGATCATCTGCCCGTCGTCGCCTGTCCCGGCGGCCTGCATGCCTTCAACTCGGCGCACCGTCGCCGACTGCACTCCATTTCCATACGACGAGAAGCGCACCCGGAATGCGATATCGGCGATGGAATCGCCGTCCGTATCGATCTTCAGCTCATAGACCGCCTCCGGCGCGAAAGATTCGTCCGTCGTCGGCCCGGCAGGGTTGACACCGGACGATGGCTGCACATTCATAATAAGGATGGAACTGCTTGGATCCCCAGGCTTGGGAAAGGCATACAGGTCAGTGAGGTCGAGGCGAGCGTCCCCGTGGGGAAAGCCAAAGTCCGGACCGGAGTAATGGTGGGACATATCATTTCTCCTTATTCTTAGATACTCAGCACTTCGAAAATCACTTCAATCTCGACTGGCGTCCCGAGCGGAAGGCTGGCCACGCCGTACACCAGACGGCAAGGATTCTTCTCTTTTCCGAAAACGTCTTGCAACAAGTCGGAGGCGGCATCAGCGATTTTCGGCAAATCGTGTCCATCTCCCGAAGTGGCTACCGACACGCCCAGCCGGACGACCCGCGTAACTTTGTCGAGAGATCCGAGATGCTCCTGCGCGACTGCCAGAACGTTGAGCGCAGTGAGACGGGCCGCCTTGCGCCCCGCTTCGATATCGAGCTCTGCGCCCACGCGCCCTATGAACTTAGCGTTACGACCTTCCGTGGGAAGCATCCCTGTTAGAAAAAGAAGATTGCCGGTCTGCACCGCTTCCGCATAGGTGCCGAACGGCTGAGGCGGCGTTGGAAGTACGATGCCGAGTTCCTTCAACCGCTTTTCGGCGATGGCTGTCCTGGGAGCTTCGGAGGCCGCTAGTTGTCTCGTCGAATTTGCACTCATTGATCTATCTCCTGAAACTTTCTGCTGAAACTCTCTCGCGAAATCCAAGGTTTGTGAGTAGCTGGATGCAGCCACGAGAACCAGGCCAAATGTAATCGCGACAAGCCTGATGGCACCGAACATGCGCCAGTTGTGCTGCACTTTTCTGAGAGTCATTGCGGATTCCTTTTCCTCCGCTGCGCATTTCCGATTGCGTAAGCTGCGAAGAGGTATCACACCAGACGGGTGGAGAAGAAACAATTGGACGATGGTATTGGCGATACCTTTGTATCAGTCCAGAATTGAACAAATCATCACCCACCGTGATTCTGCGCCCCCACGATATGCGAGCAGGACGAATTGCGTAAGCGTATAAGCCCAATCGCACAGCGGTCCCAACAGTGGGAGGGGAAGGGAACCGGGAACCACGCGCGATCTCGAATCGAAGACAACGGTTGCAGGGTATCCTCCCAAGGTAAATGAGGAGATCTCTGATAGAATCCCTTAACGCCGGCGTGTCATCAGCCAATCGCAGGCCTTTAAAACATGGGCTGAGCCGACGCACGTTGGCTAAGAATGGGGTTGACCCATGTCGGATGTCACGCCGATCGTGTTCATTGTCGACGACGACGTCTCAGTGCGCGAGTCTCTGGAACTGTTGATCCGCTGTGAAGGCTGGCAGCCGGAGATATTCGCTTCCGCACAAGAGTTCCTCGACTACCCACGAGTTCATATTCCGAACTGCCTCGTTCTCGACGTTTCTCTTCCAGGTCTCACTGGTCTAGATCTCCAAAGGCTTATCGCCGGCGAACGGACGGACATGCCGATCATCTTCATCACGGGCCATGGCGATGTGCCCATGACGGTCCAGGCCATGAAGGCGGGGGCCGTCGAATTCTTGACAAAGCCATTCAATGATGACGTTCTGTTGGCCGCCATCCGGGCAGCCCTCGAACGGAGCCGAGTTGCTCTTAGCCTGGAGGCGGAGATGCGGGTACTCCGGGACCGTTACGCGTCACTATCGCAGCGCGAACGCCAGGTTATGGTGTTCGTGGTCTCCGGCCTGTTGAACAAACAAGTCGCTGGGGAGCTTGGTATCAGCGAGATCACGGTGAAGGCACACCGGGGCAAGGTGATGCAGAAGATGAAAGCGGGATCTCTTGCCGACCTCGTGAAAATGGCCGCGAAGCTCCACCTCGCATCCGCAGCGATTACGGCGGCGTAACGGCCATGTTCATCGTCATAATTATTCGTGAAGACGCGGAATTCGCAGACGCTGTCCTTCAAGTATTTGTCGGAGTAGGGCGAATTGGTCCTGAAACCGAGCGGATAAGATGAACAGGCTGGTGAGCCGCCAGCATAGAAACCTGCGTTACGGGCGAGCACTATGGGAGGAAAACACCATGAAGAAGACCACAGCACCGATTTCCCTGGCCGGCTCCCAGCTCGGATCTGGATCATTTGATCCTCGCCGGGAGTCTGTTAATTAGTGCCGACCCTGCCTTGCTCACGACTTCGTCCTGGGAATCCGTGCCGCCCGAACAACCGATTGCGCCGATAATCACACCCTCGTCGATCAGTGGAATACCACCTCGAGATGCAATGATTCCATCGAACGCGAGCAGATAGTTGAGATGCATAAGTTGGACACCATCCTCGAAGACCTTCGTTGGGCGCCGGAAGGTCACGGCTGCTCGCGCCTTGTGTTCCGCAATCTGAATGGAGGCGAGCATCGCGCCGTCCATTCGTTGGAAGGCAACCAAGTTACCACCGGAATCGGCTACTGCTACGTTCATCTTCCAATTCCGCCTCTTGGCCTCTGCCACAGCGGCTTGAATAACCGCCTGGGCTTGGTCTAGTGATATCGGAATCCCATAGGGCACATCGAATGGTATTTCCGCTGGGATGACATCAAGAGGATTCGACGTGAGCGGTGCTTCAGTGGCGATTTCTGCTACGTTGCTTGACATAATTGTCCTCCGAAGGGTTAGAAAGTTATCTTCAAAGACTGTCCTCGAGATGCAGATTCCGATTGAACCTGCAGCATGACGTTATCAAAGCAGATGGGTGGGCTTTGAACAATTAGACGATAGTATCGGTTGTATCTTTGTGCGGGCGGTCCTCGGAAAACCTTGTAAGAAGCTGACCCGACGCCATGTTGGAAACGCCAACAAGAGCCCGACGGAGATCATTTGCGTCGAGGTCCCTGCGTATATCGCCGCTCTTGATTGCGCGGCTCACCAGGGAGCAAATCGCTTCATGCCCTGAGCCTGGGAAGCTTCTAACGTCTTCTTAATTTCATCGCTTGCCAAATTAACTGTGGTTGTTAAACCAGTCGAGGGCGATTTCAGTTATTGGCCGACCTCGATGAGGTAGCCGTCGGGATCACGTATGTAGCAGCGCCATTCCCAGCCGCGATTGTCTAATGGCTCGGTAAGAAAGAACGCACCTTTGTCGCCCCATTGTTTGTAGCAGGCCCAGATGTCGGCGACACGCAAATTAAGGAAGCCATTTACTCTGTTCAGATCCGACGGTGTTTCAAGAAAGACCTCTGGCCTGTCGGGAGTCGGGCCACCGCCGGAATTGAGAATGAGCCACGTATTAGCCAGCTTCTGATTATCCGGTTGCTTCAGCAAGCCACAATGGGTAGTGTTTAAGGGTGCCCCGTCCACCGTTCCCCAAGACGCTTCGTCAGTTTCAGACCGAGTTCGCCACAGAGGAGGAATGCCAGCAGTATCTGATGGCGTGCCGTTGGCCGGATGGGTTCAGTTGTCCGCGATGCGGGCATGAAAAAGCGTATGAATTGGTGAACCGAGGGCGTCACCAATGTGCCAAGTGCCGGCACCAGGCTTCGTTGACATCCGGGACAGTCCTTCACCGGACCAAGATTCCACTGACCCACTGGTTCTGGGCGGCGTATCTGATGACTACTGACAAGCGTGGGGTGTCCGCCCTGCTTCTACAACGACAACTCGGTCTTTCCAGTTACGAGACCGCGTGGATGATGCTTCACAAACTCCGGCGGGCGATGGTGAATGCGGCTCGGGAGCCCCTGCGCGGCGAGGTAGAGGTTGATGACACGTGGGTTGGCGGCGAGCAAGCCGGGCTGCAAGGGAGCCGGCAACTCAAGGATCGACGAGCGGCTCTCGTTCTGGTGGCCGTGGAAAAGCGTGGTCGCGCGTCCGGTCGAGCTCGCATGAACGTGATTTCCGACTTCAAGGCCAGCACGATAATCCCGGTTCTTACCCGGAACGTCGCACTTGGTTCCACCATCTATACGGATGGCCTCAAGAGTTTCGCAGGTCTCGTTGATGCCGGCTTTAAACATGTCGTTCGCATCCAGCCGCTCCGCTCGGAGCTAAGAAAAGGTGCAAAGGCCGCCGTCCCACTTGCGGATCGAGCCATTGGCAACCTCCAGCAGTGGCTCATCGGCACCTACCACGGTGTGAGTAAGGCCCAACTCCAGGTATACCTCGACGAATTTGTCTTTCGCCACAATCGCCGCAAGACGCCGGCGGCCGCATTTCAGACCCTTCTTGGTCTCGGAACCGGCCGCAAATCAACCGAGTATGAGCAGATTCGAGGAGCCAGAGACCTCAACCACAACCGATTGGGGTTTGCTGAAGCAACCGGATAATCAGAAGCCAGCTTGATGTAGCAGGGATTGTCTGGCTTGATCACTTTCCCGCCAAGAATTCGAACATAGAAGTCCTTCGATTTGTCCTGGTCGCTCACGGTGAAGAAGTGTGCTGTGAAGAAGCCTTCGTGTGCAATCGGCGCGTAGTGTCAGGTAGATTGATGCGGTGCCTCGTGGTCGATAAATTAAGATGCAGCCGCAAACGCTTACGGTCTAAGGGAAGCATTTTATCCGCTGGCGATCCTATAACGGGCAGCTAGTTTAGGAGCGATTCCCAGTTGGCTGGCACCCTTCCTGCGGGCCCAGGTGCGGGCTGACTTTCGGGATGCGCGTGCGGCGGAAGCAATTCCACACCTTTGATCATCCCCTGCTTCTCGTAATCGAAGAACCAGTCCTCCCCCGGCTCAAAGCTGGTTATGATCGGATGCCCCGTCGCCGCCGCATGCTTTGATGCATGCTGACTCGGAGAACTGTCACAGCATCCGATGTGCCCACACTCCGCACACCGACGGAGATGAAACCACCAACCTTTCGGTGACGCCAGGCATTCCACACATCCGTCGCCACTTGGTTTCGAAGTCGGATTAAGTCCGTGGTGATCTTTCTTCATTTCGATTTTTCCCTTAGACGCTGCATGTCCGGCAACGAGTTCAAGCCACCAACAAGATCTTCCCGACACCACCCTTCTCTGCCGCTGCTTGAGCCTCGGCCGCTTCACTAAGTGGCAGTTTCTGGCTAATCGGGATTACTAGCTTGCCATCTCGCACCGCTTCGGCCATGAACTGGAGCGTTTTCCTGTCGAATTTCGAGAATACTGGCACCACCTTTACAGATGGGTACTTCGCGGCGTTCTGCGGTGCCCCGAGAACCGAAGCAAACACTCCTCCCGGCTTGACCTTGGCGATCAGCTTCTCGGCGGTTCTTCCGCCGACCGTATCCGCAACCGCATCGAGCGGCGGAAGATTCGCAATCGCGGTGTCGTCGTCGGTTCCGACGACCTGATCCGCCCCGACAGTCTTCGCCTCATCCATCTGCCTCTTCAAAACCCCCGCGATCACAGTCGCCCCGCGTTCCTTCGCAGTGAATACCGCCGAACGACCGACATTTCCTACAGCACCTATTGAATCTCGCATAATACAGTGACAGAACGATCAAAAAAATAGTTTGGCGTGGTTAAGAAAGGAAAATAGGAGTTTGCCGGATTCGATGACGCGCTCAATGCCGCGGTGCACGGCGGTCGCTGCTTCGCTCAGGTCTTCGGAGCATCGGTTGGCTAACTCTTGTCCTTTGATGTTCCCCCACAAGTTTTCGACCGGATTTAACTTCGGAGCATAGCCGGGTAACGCCTCGACCGTGAGCCATTTTCGTTGTTCGTAGAGATACTCCTTCATCACGCAACTCTTGTGCGCCGGGAGGCCATCCCATACCAAGATGAC
Source organism: uncultured Acidobacteriaceae bacterium (assembly GCA_963714225.1). GTDB lineage: Bacteria > Acidobacteriota > Terriglobia > Terriglobales > Acidobacteriaceae > Sulfotelmatobacter. Next base: position 106,666 of record CAVQNY010000031.1, read on the forward strand.
TTTGCGGCCGCGCACTTCCCGGCGCAGATCTTCCAAGAATGCAATCAGCCGTTCGGTGTTGTAGCTGTCCGGACAAGTTTGAAAGAACAGACGAGCGCGGGCTCCGTCCCAGCGATAGCCGATCGCGGCCGAGAGTGACATCTTCTTCCAGTTGAAGGCATGGATTAGGACAGGAGTTTCCCCCTTGGGCGCCCAGGTTCTACGGATCGAGGGTCGTTGGGAGACTCCGCTTTCGTCCTGGAAGAAGATCCAGGCCTTTTGCCGGCGGGCTTTTTTTTTAGCGCCGGCCAGGTTTCCTTCAGCCAGCGTTTCACCTTCTGCGGATTACACTCCCGCGCCTGTGTGGCCGGCTTTTGTAAGGTCCATCGCATGGTCTTCAGAATTTTCCAGACATGACCGGGATGATAGTGGATGCCCGTTAATCCAGCGACTTACACTTTGCCGGCTTACGTTCAGTGCTCGAGCTATCTCCGCCAGGGATAGTTTGCCCGCCTCAAAGTACCGCGCTGCTCGTTTGCGTCGCTGTTCTAATAACTGAAAATCACGCCGTGGCCGAACTTTCTTGTTCATAGCCACAGCATAACTCATTCTTTCTCATTTGTCACTATATTATGCGAGATTCAATAGGACCATAACCGTCTGGCCCGCTTTGATTCCCGTAGCTGAAAGGAGCTGGTTGCCGGTCGTGGTCACCAGCGGCAGCGCCGCCGCCTGGATCAAATCGAGCCCCTTGGGGATCTTCGCCAAGATCGCTGCATTCACGACACAAAGTTCGGCGTAAGTATTGTCCGCCATAGCGAACACCTGGTCGCCGACGGAAAAGCCTTCCACCCCCGGCCCAATCTTGACCACAGTCCCCGCGATATCGACTCCTATGAGGCCCGGGAACTGGATGGGATAAAAATCCTTCGTTAATCCAGCACGCCGCTTGTAGTCAATCGGATTCACGCTCGTGGCGGCGACCCGCACCAGCACCTCGCCCGGACCCGGAACCGGGTCGGGGTACTCCTCGAACTTCAGTACTTCTGGACCGCCATATTGGTGGACAACAACTGCTTTCATATTTCATCTCCTTGTACGCTGCGCAAACAGTCACTAACAAAACTTAGATGATCGAAGCTAGAATCGGTCACCGAGGCCATGGACTCCCAAAACTTCGAAACTGGAAGCCGCCGGGATAGGCATGGCGAAATAATTTAGTGAGAAACGACGCACCGATTCTGGCTCTCAACATTGGCTCGTCTTCGCTCTATTCTTTTGAGGATGAATGCCCAGGTCGTGCCATGACGTTTCCGCGAGGTTGACGTTGTAGTGCTTTGCTGCTTTCTCGATGTTCGCGAATGCCAAAGCACGGTCGGCATCGGAGACGCCGATGACTTGATCGAACCGCGCGACCGCGTTACGCAAGTGTTGTGCGTCGGTCAGTGGTTCTTTACGCTGCTTCGATTTTGGGGGCCGGATGCTTCCCCAGCGTTGGATTGTAGTTTTTTGCGTAGTTGCGATTTGCTTCTAACGCCTTATCGATAATACTCATCGCTTTTCTCCTGACAGGCGAGCCGTGCGGCCAAGCCCGTTTCTTAAGTGTCGCTCTTCCGACCGAATCGGCTGCGACGGAGCGATTAAACCCGAGGTGCTCCGGCGAATCAATTGGACGATGGTATTGGCGATACCTTGGTATTGGGCCCCGGGGAATAAAGCACGCACCACTCTGTGCCCACATCTCCCATCCATACTTTGGTGTTGGTCGATACGTTCGTCCAATAGATTCGTCATCGTGATTCTGGCCTAATGAACGTTGGGCTGATCGGAGCAATTATGAACACTGCAGTCACTATCTCTCACATCCAGCGGGAACCGGAACTCCTGGGACAAACCGTGGTCGTAATCGGCGGAAGCGCCGGCATCGGGCTTGAGACTGCCCGAAGAGCAAGCGCGGAGAGAGCGAAGCTAATCCTCACCGGTCGCAGTCCCGATCGCCTGCAGAGCGCAGCAAGCGAGGTTCATGCGCTGAGCACTACCGCCTTTGACGCCACGGATCCTGCGCTGCTCAAGCAGTTCTTCCGCGACCTGCCGACCTCAATCGATCACATCATGGTGACAGCTGGCCAGCCTTACTACGGCCGACTCATCGACCTGGATTTCGCCCACGCGCGCCGTGGGCTGGACGAGCATCTTTTACTCTTCATCGAAGTCGCCCGGAATGCAGCTGATAAGGTAAGAGCTGGGGGAACTTTAATATTTATGGGGGCCACCGGCAGTCGCCGCCCGGCCATTGGCGTCGGAATCGCATCGACGGCGGCCGCCGCACTTCCCGCCCTGACGGCCAATCTGGCGCTTGAGCTGGCACCTGTGCGCGTGAACCTGATCGCCGCCGGATTCGTCGACACGGGGTTGTCCACATCACTCTTGGGCGATGAGCTCGAAAACCGCCGCAGCCAGCTTCGAGCCAAACTTCCCATCTGGCGGGTTGTTCAACCAGCAGATGTTGCCGCACTAGGCTAGCGGTACACATCATGACCAACACTGCCCTTACCGGTGCAACCTACGACGTCGATGGCGGGCAGCGGTTCGTCGACGCCTGAACCGAGGAAGTCAGCGGGAGTATGCAAGAATCTGGCCAGCGCCTTGGCTAACGAATAAGGAGGAAATGTGGCAACTCTGCGTGCGTCTCTCAGCAGTGAGCCGATCAGCGGCGCTAGCGCCGCGAGAGTAGACATGAAGTTCGAGGTGGTCGTCATCCCGGTCGCGGACGTTGACCGCTCGAAGGAGTTCTACACCAAACTCGGGTGGCGACTCGACGCCGACTTCCCGTTCGATAACGGTTTCCGCGTTGTTCAGTTCACGCCTCCCGGCTCAGGGTGCTCGGTTCAGTTTGGCACGAAGATGACATCGGCCGCGCCGGGATCGGCCCAAGGCCTTTACCTGATCGTCTCCGATGTTGAGGCAGCACGGAAAGATCTTGTCGCACGCGGTACTGAGGTAAGTGAGGTGTTCCACCCCGGAACGCCAGGCGCTCAGTTCCAGATCGACGGCAGCGGTCGCGTCAGCGGGCCAGCACCCCCGCATGCCACCTACAGCTCGTTCGCCACGTTTCGTGGTCCCGATGGCAATGGATGGCTGGTTCAGGAAATCACGACCCGGCTGCCCGGCCGAGGACTCAGCAATCTGGATGTCGCGACTCTGACGAAGCTTTTACGAGAAGCAGAGCAACATCATGGCGAATACGAACCTACCGCTCCGAAGCGCCACTGGTCGGGCTGGTACGCCGCCTACATTGTGGCGCGTCAGGACGGCAAGACCCCGGAAGAGGCAGCCAAAGACGGCAAGATCGACATAGAGGGGGCACGTTGACCACTACGACGAAGCACTTCGACGCAATCATTATCGGGACGGGCCAGGCGGGCCCATCCCTGGCAGCGCGGTTTGCGGGTGCCGGCAAAACCGTCGCTATTATCGAGCGCCATAAATTTGGCGGCACATGCGTGAATACAGGATGCACTCCGACCAAGACGCTCGTGGCGAGTGCCTATGCGATCCATGTTGCCCGCCGAGGTGCGGAATATGGTTTCGCCACCGGTGATGTGCGCGTTGATATAAAGCGGGTGAAAGCCCGCAAAGATGCAGCCTCCGCGAGGTCAAGCAAGGGAGTGGAGGAATGGCTCCGAGGAACGACAAATTGTACGGTCATTCAGGGCCAAGCCCGCTTTCAGTCGTCGAACACTGTCGTGGTCAACGATGAAGTTCTGCAAGCCGACAAGATCTATATCAATGTTGGCGGGCGGGCCTCTCTTCCCAACATGCCGGGCATTCATGATGTCTCATTTCTCACCAACTCATCGCTGATGGACATCGATTTCTTGCCCGAGCATTTCATCATCGTCGGCGGAAGTTATGTTGGGCTGGAGTTCGCCCAGATCTATCGCCGCTTCGGGAGCGAAGTCACGATTGTGGAAATGGGACCGCGCCTGATTGGACGGGAGGACGAAGAAGTTTCCCAAGCTGTGCGCGAAATCCTAGAGGCTGAGGGCATACACATCCGGCTGAATGCGAAATGTATCTCGCTGGCGAAACGCGATGGCGGTGTCGCCGTCGGCATCACATGCGAAGAAGGTCCGCCAGAAGTAGTAGGCACTCACGTTCTTCTGGCCGTGGGACGTACTCCCAACACGAACGACTTGGGACTGGACCGGGCTGGGGTTGCCACCGACCACCGCGGCTACATAATGGTTGATGATCAACTGCAAACGAACGTGCCCGGCATCTGGGCATTGGGGGACTGCAACGGTCGCGGTGCCTTTACGCATACTTCCTATAACGACTACGAGATCGTTGCGGACAATCTCTTCAACGCTGACCATCGCCGGGTTTCCGACCGGATCCAAGCCTACGCGCTATATATTGATCCGCCGCTAGGGCGATGCGGCATGACGGACGCAGAGATACGGAAATCCGGACGTCGTGCCCTCGCTGCGAAATATCCGATGAGTCAAGTGAGCCGGGCCTACGAAAAAGGTGAGACACAAGGTTTCATCAAAATCTGCGTCGATGCAGAAACGAAACAAATTCTGGGTGCTGCGATTCTTGGAGTCGGAGGCGATGAAGTAATTCACGTTCTGCTGGACGTGATGTATGCGAAGGCGCCGTACACGGTCATCCAGCGCGCCATGCACATTCATCCGACGGTCGCGGAATATCTGCCGATCATCCTCGCCAAACTGGGGCCGTTTGCGTAGAAGGGAAGAATACGACCACTCTGAAAATCGAGAAAAAGACGTAGTGCCAGCCGCGGGCTGAGAAAAATTTAATTTTGATGGGGAACGATCCATGTCTGAAGCAGTCGATCTAGGTCGCCGCCGTTTTTGGGAGCCCGGCTATGATGATTGCAGCTGCCCAGTTCAATGGCGTCGATTCCGCGAAAGCACGGTCCGAGTTCACGCCCGCGATCTTCCTCTGGTGATGGAACGTCGATCTGAGGACCGTGCGGTTGGTAATGATAGCAGCCTCGACGTTCCGGTCAGATGGTCGTGCCGGACTGGAGTCTGTCATACCTGCATGACTGGTCTGATTGGCGGATCGATTATTTATAACCCTGAGCCGCTGGAGAGGCCCGCTCCCGGGAACGTGCTCGTATGCTGTTCCCAGCCAGACGCGGGTGTTAGTCTGGATCTTTGAGAGAAACGGGATCGAGATCTCCGCATTAGCCAGGTTCACAGCGTCAGAGTTGCAGGGTTCAGCCCTGCTGCGTCATAGAGTTTCGTTTGAAGATTCACTAAAAGAAGGAGGAAGCAGTGGGATTGTCTTATGCCACTTTCAGTGACCGGATGGCAACAGCTGGCTATTTCAGGAGACCACCACACGGCTGCCTGGGACGACTGACGCCAGAACGACGACCTACGAATCAGTTAAAGATCTGGCCCGTGCGTTGTGCCGTGCAAGCAGCCGCACAGGGTCCAGATTAAACGCAGATCGAGCAAGCCGACTAAGAACTGGCCAGAACTGGTACGCCAGGTTCATGACCACGGAGCAGGAAGGCCCGGATCTGCCAACTTATAATAAGTAGCCCCAGGACTCACGGGAGGAGTCGAATCATGCGTTCTGATATTGTGCCCGGAGGCATTTTCCCCGATTACGAACTGCCAGATCACACGGCCAAACTGCGCAAGCTCAGCGATCTACAGGGCGACGATCCGCTAATCCTTACGCTTGCGCGCGGCCACTATTGCCCAAAGGAGCACCAACAGCATTTGGAACTCGCCGCGTTCTACCCGAAGATCGCAGTGTCGTACACTCAGATCGCCACGATCGCCACCGACGATCACCATACTCTGCAGGAATTCCGTGCGTCACTCGGAGCCGAGTGGACCTTCCTTTCGGACCCCGACCGAACGATTCAGAAGGATCTCGACATCCAGGAGTACACCGACCCCGAGCACAATCCGATGATCCCGCATACGCTCGTGCTCAAGCCGGGCCTCGTGATTCACAGCATCTATAACGGCTACTGGTTCTGGGGGCGTCCATCGGTCATCGATCTTTGGCACGACCTGCGCGCCGTGACGAGCGAAATCCGCCCAGACTGGGATCTGAGTACTCCTGGACTCCGCGAGGCATGGAATGCGGGTGACTTCTCGCGTTTCCACGGGTGGAACAAGCAGGCCAGTATGGAAGATGCCTCGATTGTACGGAAGAAATTATAGCCGAGCCCCTTAAATTCCCGGCCGCCGTTCCGCACACGTCGGAAATTCCCTATCCTTAAATTGTGGGACGAATCGCTCTTGTTCCCTCAGGCAGACCCTGTCGACCCTGTCTTCCCCGCTTGCCACGGAGCGTTAACCTTGATATAGCCGGGCCGCTCTGCATCGTTCTTCCAACCGGCTTCGGCCGCGTAGGTCGGTCTGCGTCAGCACAATGTAGTCGCGTGACTATTTCTTCGATGAGGCGCTTTAGGTCTGGGGCCATCTTCTGATAGCCCATCACCGAATCCGGGGTGGGGAACGAGGTGATGATGTACGGATTGCCCCGATCCAGATCCCAGAAATATTGCAGAATGCCCGTTCGACAGGATGACAAAACGGCAATTCTGAGACCGCGCGTATTTGCGAGCCTGCTCTTTGCCGACAAGCGGGTTCTTATCTTCCCACTTTGCCTCAAGGACGACTAACGGGAACCCCCTGGAATCGAGCAGCAGGAAATCGATAAAGCCCTTCGCGGTTTTCTCAAAATCGTCGCCGAACGCATCTAGCTCAGCAACCTTGATCGTGACTTTTGATTCGAGCTGGATGTTGGCCGGCAGTTTACCGTCGGGAAAAAATCTCCAGCCAGCCGCTTCGAGCAGCTTATTTATCTTGATACGGGCTGTGGCTTCCTTCTCTGGCATCGCTATTCTTGTGCAAGTAAGGATTGTCCACCAAATATCAGGTGGCTGCAAACCGAGCCGCTGGAAAAACAGATCGCCGATCTAAACACAGCGTCTTAAGTAATTGCGCATAGTCTGCGGAGGACTTCGTTGCGAGTGGTCCAGGTCGCGAACTCGGATTCAACCGCGCTAATGATGTCTTTGAGATTCTCGAAGTAGCGATTATGCAGGCAACGACGGCGCGTGAGCTTCCACACGCGCTCGATCGGATTGAGTTCGGGACTGTACGGGGGAAGGAAGTCCAAAGCAAAGTGGTGGGCGTGCTTTTCCCGCCACGCTCGGTGCAGGCGGGAGTGGTGATAACTGGCATTGTCGGTGATGACTACAACCCGTCTTTGAGTCCCGCGGCTGGCGGAGCGGAGTTGCTGGAGAAACTGAAGAAAGCCGGGCCCGTTGAATTTTCCGGTTTCCAGACGGAACACAAACCGCCCATCCCGTAGACGCACGGCCCCGAAATAGCCCACGCTCTTGCGGGTGGGGGCATGCAGGAGGACGGGGTCCTTGATTTCTGGCGGGATCCACATGCGGCAGCGCGAGCCATGCTGCTGAAAGTGCACTTCGTCGGTCGCCCAAAGATCGACGCTGGTATTCTGCATCAAGTCTTGGAGTTTTTTTTATGGGCTTTCTGCGCGACGGGATCGGCATGGGCCAGCGCGGGGCGTGGTTTGCGCAACCGGAAGCCGAGTTGACGGAACATGCGCTGGCACTGGCGAACCCCGATGGAGATGCCGTACCTTTGCTCAATCCAGGTACTGAGTGTTTTTCCATCCCAGATGTTCCCACTCAAACCAATCTCCCGGGGCGGGTGGCGCAAAATTTGATCCACCGCCTGCCGTTGTTTTTCCGACAAGCGTCGGGGCCGTCCCGGTCGTTCCCCCTCCAACAATCCCGCCAGACCATCTCTTTCAAAACGACCGACCCAATACTCCACCGATCGTGGTGCATCGCCCAGAAGATGTGCCACCTCCGGGCAGGTCATGCCCTGGGCTACCAAAAGCACTCCATGGAGACGGTGATCGTAGCGAGATTCTTCCGAGCGGCGAATCTCATCCTGCAGTCCGAGAATGATGGTGGGAGAGTCCGCAATGGTAAGTGGTTTCATTCTTCTATGAAACCACAACCTCATCGCTATGCGCAATTACTTATGTCGTCATGTTTAGGAGCAGATCCAAGTTCATTCCACGGCTGAGTTGCAAGGGAAGTTCGCCGCCCACTGAAGCGGGCCATTCGGCAGCGCGATCGCGCCCGCCCGGAGTGGCCGGATTTTCCCGCCCTCTATAATAGCTACCCCCTTCAACCGTTTGACCCTCCCCAGGCGAGTCCTTACACTTACCTGCCCGCTTGAGCCAAGGCCACAAGTCGAGCCTTAAGGATTTTTGTGAGGTTTTCGGCACGAGCGTTGCGAACCCCGTTTTGCGGGCGAGGAGAGAACCGGGCCGTCCTCTCGGCATCCTGGATTGACACGAAGCGAAGGCGATTGACCTCCTGCCAACTCCACGGCTTTCGTTGACTTGCCCGTCTTGCAGACGTAGGATTCTGCGCTAGTGATCGGTCAAACCATCTCGCACTACCGCATCGTCGAGAAGCTGGGCGGCGGCGGGATGGGTGTTGTCTACAAGGCGGAGGACATCACCCTCCATCGGTTCGTCGCGCTGAAGTTTCTGCCTGATGAAGTGTCCAAAGACCCTCAAGCACTCAGCCGTTTCCAGCGAGAGGCCCAAGCCTCGTCGGCACTGAATCACCCTAATATTTGCACGATCCATGAAATCGGACAGCACGACGGTCAGCCCTTCATTGTCATGGAGTTTCTGGACGGCCTGACGCTGAAGCACCGCATTGCTGGCCGACCGATGGAAACCGAGACGATTCTGTCGCTCGCTATCGACATTGCGGACGCACTCGACGCAGCCCAGGTCGAAGGGATCGTACACCGCGACATCAAACCTGCGAACCTATTTGTGACCAAGCGTGGACATGCCAAGATTCTGGACTTTGGGCTGGCAAAAGTCATGGTCGCAGCCAGTTCCTCCAGCAACATTGGGTTTCTTAACACGCAAACGGGCTCGGTAGACGCAGATCATCTCACCAGTCCCGGCTCTACGCTCGGAACCGTCGCCTACATGTCCCCGGAGCAAGCGCGGGCGAAAGAACTGGATGCACGAACGGACTTGTTCTCGTTTGGAGCCGTCCTCTATGAGATGGCCACCGGGCAGTTACCTTTCCGTGGCGAGAGTTCTGCGGTCATCTTCAACGCGATTCTCGAACGCGACCCAGTTCCCGCAGTGCGGCTGAATCCTAACCTTCCGCCCAAGCTGGAAGACATCATCAATAAGGCGTTGGAGAAAGATCGCGAGCTGCGCTATCAGGGCGCGGCGGAAATGCGAGCCGACCTGCAACGGTTGAAGCGGGATACTGAAACGGGGCGAGCCACAGCTGCGAGTTCTGGGGCGGTACCTGTGGCGCGGGAAAGCGGCGCTCAGGTTGCAGCCCAACCGCCGTCGCCAGCATCCAACTCCTCCTCTGCGCCTGCTCCATCTCCGTCATCGAGCGTGGTGAAAGTGACCGAGGCTTCTGTGGGTGGCAGGAAACTCTGGAAGGTTCTGGTTTCCGCCGTCACCATACTTGTCGCTGCCGCAATCGCGGGAGGGTTTTACTTTCGATCCCGCCAGACCACGCACCGCCTGACCGAGAAGGACAGCATTGTTCTCGCGGATTTTTCCAACAGCACGGGCGACGCGGTATTCGACGATACTCTGAAGACTGCTCTCAATGTTTCCCTGCGTCAGTCGCCGTTCCTGAATGTGCTTCCCGACAGCGAAGTCGCCAAGACTTTGCAACAGATGACCCGTCCAGCCAGCACGAAACTCACGCCCGAAGTGGCCCGGGAGCTTTGCCTGCGGGCCGAAAGCGAGGCTTACCTTGCGGGATCGATTGGCAGTCTGGGCAGCGAATATGTGCTGGGGTTGAAGGCGGTGAATTGCCAGAACGGAGACATGCTGGCCGAGGAGCAGGCAACGGCGACGTCCAAGGAGAAGGTGCTGGACGCACTGGGCGAGGCGGCATCCAAGTTGCGCGGCGAACTGGGCGAATCTCTCGCTACGGTACAGAAGTTTGATGTTCCGTTCGAACAAGCCACCACGTCTTCGCTCGAAGCTCTGAAAGCGTACAGCCTTGGCCGAAAGGCCTATCGAGACAAGGGCGCCGCCGCCGCCCTGCCTTACGATCAACGTGCTATCGAACTCGATCCGAGTTTCGCCATGGGCTACAGGGAAGTGGGCGACAACTACTACAGTCTTGGTGAGCTAGGGCGGGCCAACGAGTACTACACCAAAGCGTTCCAGTTGCGGGAGCGTGCCAGCGAGCGGGAAAAGCTGGCGATCACCGCCGACTACAATTCGAGTGTGACCGGAGATCTGGATAAAGCCGCCCAGACATATCAGGAGCAGATTGAGGACTACCGTGAGACCAGAGCGTACGCCGATCTGGGTATCGTGTATTACGCACAGGGGCAGTACGAGAAGGCCGTGGAGATCACCAGGCAAGCCGCACACGTTGCCCCGGATAATGTCGGTATATATGAGAATCTCGCCAACTACGCCCTGGCCTTGCAACGGCTCGACGAAACGCGGCAGATCATCCACCATTCGCAGGCCCGAAAGCTGGATGATTTCGCATTCCACAACACTCTGTACGCTCTTGCCTTTCTCGGGGCGGACTCCGCGGCGATGGCGGAGCAGCAACAGTGGTTTGCGGGCAAGCCCGCGTACGAGAACTTTGGACTTACGCTCGCGTCCGACACTGAGGCGTATGCCGGTCATCTCGGCGAGGCGCGGGAGCTGACCAAGTGGGCCGTGGAGTCTGCTATCCGGGCCGACAGCAAGGAAACCGGGGCAATATGGAAGGCGAGTGCTGGTCTGGAACAAGCGGCTTACGGCAATGCTGCGGAATCCCGTCAGACAGCGACAGAGGCGTTGAAGCTTGCTCCGACGAGTCCCGGGGCGCAGAGTGAGGCCGCACTTGCGTTTGCCATCGCAGGCGATACGGTGCGGGCTGAGTCCTTGGCGAAGGACTTAGGGAAACGGTACCCGCTGGACACGCAGATGCAGTCGCTTTGGCTGCCCGCCATTCAGGCACAATTGGAGCTGGGCAGAGAGAATCCGGCTGCCGCCCTGAATGCCCTGCAAGCTGCTTCACCCATTGAGTTGGGCGCCGTCCCGTTCGGCAACAATATATCCTGCCTCTATCATGTGTACGTTCGTGGAGAGGCGTACTTGGCTGCCGGACAAGGCACTGCCGCCGCCGCTGAGTTTCGGAAGATTCTCGACCACAGCGGCATCGTCTGGAACTGCTGGACCGGAGCGTTGGCGCGCTTGGGAGTGGCTCGTGCCAATGCCTTGCAGTCGAGAACCTCGCAGGGAGCGGAGGCCGATGCCGCCCGCGTCCGGGCGCACGCCGCCTACAAGGATTTCCTAACCCTCTGGAAAGACGCCGACCCCGACATACCAATCCTGAAGCAAGCCAAGGCCGAGTACGGGAAGCTGCAGTAGCAGTCAAACGGCCTGCCTCGTCGACTTGCTGTTTAGCAGATAGTTTAGGCCTTTACACTCGCTCGTTGACCTGATGCGCCCCGTTCAAATTTCTAAACTTTTCAGCCGGGCGGGTCCCATCCCTCAAGCGTAGGCCACCCCCCTTGACGATAGCTTAAACCGGCGGGAAAAATTCACGTTATCTCCGTTCCACGGGAACTCTCCCGCCATATTCATTGGCAAAAACGAAGTGGTCATTCGGTTGCCATCGCGATTCGGGGGAGGGCAGCATGGAGAACAAAGCAACGGAATTAAATGCGGGCATTCGACGCACCATAGAACAACTTGCGCAAGAGACCGATGCAGCAAGGCAGTCTCAGCTATTCCGCGATTACCTGAGAACGTCAGCCGCGTTCTGAGATTACTCCTGGCATAACCAGATGCTCATCTGGCGTCAGAAGCCGGATGCCAGCTTCGTGGGTGGATTCAACACTTGGCTAAAGTGTGGGCGCTTGCACATTGCCATCGTGAGGATTTTTCACTGGTTGCTCGCTTTGTGAGCTGCAAGCAACGGCCAAGCTGCGCAATCGAAGATACTCTTCCAAGCGGAATCAGTTGGGTTGCCTCAACTGTTAACCACTGCTCTGCGCATGGAACTTGGAGCCACGCTATTGATCGGCGTTGTTACAACACACCATTGCCAAAACGGCTTACCTCCGTTGCCCGTCCGCTCCCTCTCAGGGGAACCGGCGGAACTGGTCTACGGGCTCAGGGGGGTGACGGCCATAACGTCTTTGTGGATGGGATGCTTATGAGCCCAGGCGGTGAGGACCATAACCTGCCCCCTGTCTGGCTCCATGACCGCGAACAGGATCATTGCCTGGGGTAACGAAGATGTTTTCCCGGGATTAGTCCCGAGAGGCAACCGGCCAAAAATCAAAATAATTCATCCACTGATCGTAATGGGTCGTCAACGTTTTTTCCAGAAACCTGACAGCCTGGCACATAGCCTCGTACAAGCCGGCATCGTCGTCACCGCATGTGACCCGTGACGGAACCGCCGGGATCGGATCTCCCATGAGAGCTTTGTAGCGCAGCCAACCTCGGCGAATCACGAAAACGGGCAGCACCGGCGCGCCCGAGACCTGCGAAAGCAGGAAAGGGCCAAGCGGAAAGCTGGTAGGTTGGGAAAAAAACGGCACGTCGAAAGTGTGACGATGATAAACGCGGTCTCCCTGGATCGCCACGATCTCGTTTCGACGCAAGGCCTGTAAGAGTTCTATCGTAGCCGGCACACCCCCTTTGAGATCCACAATTTTGAGCCGTTCGCTAGCCATCAAATTCCGCAGCGTGATCTCCGCCGGCTTGTCCTCGACCACCCGCGCCACGTTAACCCGGCCGTGCATTGCCAGGAGCCGCGACGCGAATTCCCAATTCCCCACATGCGCCGTCCACACAATGAGCCCATTGCCCGCAGCCAGGCATTGGTCGATCTTGGCGCCGCCGCCCTCCGAGTCCACCAGCATGCCGAGCAGTTGCGAATGTGTGGCCTGTGGGACAAAACAATAGGAAACCATGAGGTCGCAGAACGAATAGAAGACCCAATAAACTTTCCATTGCAGTGCGAGCCCGCGCTTGCCCGAGACCCGGCGCAGATTTCCGGTTACCGCTCGGCGTTCCCGCTTCAACATGAGGAAGAAGATCAGCGCCGTCACCGCCGCAACAGGAGGATGGAGAAAGCGCGGCAGCCTCGGCATGATGACAAATATTATCCGCAGCGCCGCTGTGGTATGAAAACGGTGCTCGTACCAGCGCGTCACTCTCCGCCTGCCATCATGTCGTCGCCCACGTTGTGAGTCACTTTCTTCTTCCACACTGGACGTATGTGAACGATCTCCGCCTCGCTATGCCTGATCGAGCGGAGGCGCCAACCACGAGGTCAACCAGGGCGACATTGCTCCGCCCAAACAGCGCTGGTACTCGAACTGAATGAACTCCTAGTGTCTTTTGACAACTTTTGCTTGGATAAGGGGGAATTGCATACCGGGGGATTGTAGATGTTAGGTCCTTGCTTCGGCCACTTTGGATTCGATGATCGCCGCCAAAGCATTAACACTTTCGAGGTGTTTCTGGTTGAAGTTGGCCTGAACCAGCTTGATGCCGAAATGCCTCTCAATTTCCAGAACGAGTTGGAGTATGTCGATGGAATCGATTTCCAGTTCTCCGCCGAGCAGCGGCTGATCGTCACGCAGATCCTCGGGGGTCAAGTCGGTGATCCGCAAGCTCTTCAATATAATGGGCTTGAGTTGCTCCTTAACGCTAGCCATATCGTTCACTGGCGACACCAGAGCATACCACAAAGCTCACCCGTAGAAATTGACAGAAGAAGTATCCCTAGGGCTTTCTCGAAGCTGTCCTTCGCGTGACTTCGTGTCCTTGATGATTGTGATTTTTCTTGCGGTCGTCAAAACCCCAAACTACAGCAGTCCCCCATCCACAGCAATCACCTGTCCGGTGATGTAACTTGCCTCCTCGGACCCCAGAAACGCCACCAGCGGAGCCACTTCTTCGGGCTTGCCTAAGCGCCCCAGCGGGATTTCGGAAAGCAGTCGTTTCTGCTCTTTCTCAATGTATTTGGCGGACATAGGGCTCGGAATCACGCCCGGGCAAATGGCGTTCACCCGGATGTGGAATGGCCCCACCTCGCGAGCGAGTGCCTTGGTGAAAGCGATAATGCCGCCTTTGGATGCCGAGTAATTGCACTGGCCGGCCTGGCCGCGAACTCCGGCGGGCGACACGATATTGCAAATGACCCCAGTCCCCAAGCGCATCATGCCCGGCAGGGCCAACCGCGAGCACAAATACGTGCCGCGGAGATTGGTGTCGATCACTTCATCCCACTGCTCCTCCGACATAAAGGCCAACAGCACATCTCGGTTGATGCCCGCGTTGTTCACCAGGTAATCGACCGGACCAAATTGGTGTTCGATACGATCGAACATGGGCCCAACACTCTCTTGGCGGGAGAGATCGGCTTCCACTGCCGACGCCTCTCCGCCAACGGCGAGGATGCGCTCGACCACCTCATCTGCGGACTCTTTCCCGTGACGATAGTGCACGGCTACACGGAACCCCGCGCTTCCCAGAGCTTGCGCGATGGCGGCGCCGATAATCCCCGAGGCGCCTGTGACTAATGCGACCCTCCGATCGGTGGTGCGATTACCCAGCCTTATTTCAGCCATATCCTCGAATTCAGTGCAACGGCTTGAAGATCAAAATATACGCGGCCCAACGGGAGTTGTAACGCGCGATATTCCCGTCCAGCGCATAGGAAAGCGTGCCTTGCACCAGCGTACCCAAGGGACCAGGGGTGTTGAAGTTAACCTCCAAGCCGTCGAATTTGCGGAATTGAAGCGACTCATCCAGATTGCGCGCGCGCGCATACGCGTACATCCCATCGACCTTCATGAAGTCCATCACGTTGAAACCGTAGTGCACGTTCGCCATGGCAATCGCGTCAAAAGAATCCGTGCCGGGGGGAATGCCGTGGAGACGCGGCGACGCAAGAAACGAGGGGAAGTAACGCGAGAAGCGATCCAGTTGATCTCCACCCCAGTAAGAAAGATCCCATCCGCCCTTGGTGAACCTGCCGATGTAGTACTCCTTGTTCAAATCGGCGTTGTAGAGCGTGAACTCATTTTGCGGACGCTGGACCAGTAGAGCGTTTTGCGGCGGTGGGTTAGACGATGGAAACCCGCACCCAGCCGGAGGTTGGGCCAGCGAAGCGCATCCGAACGGCCTCCAGTTGATGCGCTCGCCCCGTGTCCCCTGCGCGTCGAACACATAACCGTTGCGGTTGTATTTTATTTCAAGGCCGGGAAGCACATTCAATCCGTTGCGCGGTAGTTCGTATTGCTCATCCGCCTGGCTGGTCCGGAGGAAGTTGTCATACGCCAAGTAGGCGGAGGCCGTTACGCTGAGATGGGTGGTGGCTTGCCACGAGGCGCGCAGGCCGGTGGTTTGCTCCCATGTCCATACCTCTCCTTGCACCAATTCCGTGTTATTGCCGTAGATGCGGTTCTCGCCGGGCAATCCGGACAGCGCCAAATCCAGCGCCAGGCGGAACTTGGGCCGGAACTGCTTCGAGAGGTCGGAAATCAGGATGGGCCCGGCAAAGAAGGTCGAAAGCTGCGCGCCAGTGTGGTGAAAATCAAAATCCACTATGCTGATGCCGAGGAACGGAATAGGAAAGTTGAACGTGCCTCCGTACATCGCGCCAGCAACCAGAGACTGGATGCGCTTCACACTCTTGTCCACTAGAACGCGCTCGCCGCTTTTCTTCTGCAGCGACCGCAGTCCCCGGTCGGTGTCGCGGTACATCGGGTCGTCAGAACTATGCTCAGCCGCGAGGGCGCCACTGAAGTGCGGGGTGTTGATGACGTAGTCCGAAAACTGCACCGTCCTCTGCAACACAAAATCACGTCCCGCAGCATTCAGCAACTGCTGTGCGGAAATCGATCGCAGCAAGTTGAATTGATTGCCCTTGTCGTCGTGAACTAACTCGAAATTCTGTGTCTCCACGTTTACCAGCACGTTGCTTCTGACGCCGCGCTGGCTCAGGTACTGTTTCACCTCGCGAAAAGTAGTGCCGTCGATCCAGATCTTGCCGCTGTAAAGCGCCTCGTCCCGCACCTTGGGCTCGACTCCCATTACATAACACATGGCCCCGTTTACTGGTTCGGTGCCGAGCAACTTGTAGTCATAGCGCTCGTTGAGCTTCAATTCGAGGGGCTGGGTCAGCACTTTTTCCGGCTCGATTTGCGGCAACGGAAACTCATGATTCTTGCCGAACTTCACCCCGTTAATGTAAAACTCTTTTTGCGCCAGTTCCATCTGGCCGTCCCGGCTAAAGAATTGCTCAAGCTGCATCGAAACGTCGAACCCCGGTCCCAAATTGGTGGCTTCAAAGTGCAGGCTCATGAAACTGGAGGCCAGATAGTTTTCCAGCTTCTGTTTCTGCGCTTCGCGATTCTGTTGCCAGCGAGCGATGATTTCCTCGACCCTTAGTTCGACTCCGCTCTTAACCTCCACCGTGTTATACAGCGTTTGATCGGCCTCACTCTGTTTGTGGATGGAAATCAGCGCGTACTCGCTGGTGCAGGCGCAGATTTGCGCGAAACCCTTGTCAGTCTTCGTCACCTGGCCCGCTGGGAGTTCGGCGCCGGTCGCGGGGTCGTACCACCTGATCTCGAATGGTCCTGACTTAACGCTCTGTAACCTGACCATCTTCGGTGAGTCGGGGCTCGCATTCACGCGCGCCACAATCACCACATCCGAGGGACCGCCGCCGAACCAACGGTGCTCATTGTTCCCCACCCCATCCACCGCGACACTGAACGGAGAGGCTGCGGAATCCGCCGCGAACATGTTGCCCCTGATGGAACGGCTCAGAAAGCTGCTTGCCGCGCACAAGGCCGCTGCGGCCTTGGCGTTCGGTGGCTCCGCCCAGACAATTTCCACCGAGGTCCCGCCAGCAGCGAGCATCGCCGTCAAGAACGCCGAGGGTGTCGCGGACGTGTCGGCATCTAATCTAAGAATGACTGGTTTATTCAGCGCCTGTTCGGCAATCCACGCAGCATCTTGGCGCCAGCCCTCGGCATAGGTAGTTCCCAGCAGATCGGAATAGGTGGCAAGCCTTTTCACAATATCGCCGTGCCTGCCGACGAACCCCGGCTGAAAAACAAACGCCACCCGCAATCCGGCGTTGTTGCCCTTTGCCGCTAACGCCAGACGCACCAGCCCGAATGCGAACAGATCGCGAGCCCTCAGCGGTTCTTTAATCTCCACCAGAAGCCCGCGCACCGCGGCCGCCGAGAGAGGCATCGATTTCACAAACGCGTCAACCCGCTCGGTAATTGTCTGCTCGGATTCCTTGCCAGCAAGTGAACCGGCTTCCACCACCACATGCAGCCAGACCTCAAATCCTTCGGGTACGCTCTGGACGGCTCGCTCTTCGAAAAAGCTGGCGGGGCTTTCGCGACCCGCGAAATTGAAAGACAGCGGTGGCAGCACGATCAATTTGCCCGGGACGTCACACTGCTCGCCGGCTTTCGATCCCACGGCAAGGCCCTGGTCCGTCGGAATCGAGATCGCAGTCCGTGGCAGGCCGGCATTCGCCGTTAGCGGTAAAAGCAGAAAGGCCGAAAGCAGCAGAATCGGCGCCGCTCGCCCGCAACTTGCCAATCGGCACAGCAGCATGGGGAACGACCCGGATAAAAACAGTGTTGCCGAGCCAAGCGACGATTTCATCAAAATTAGGTCGGACAACTTAAGTGAAGCCATGATTTCCAAATCAATCCTCGCTCGGATTGGCCGTTGGCACGTCCGTCGCTGTATGACGCCGTTCTCCCAGCAGAATGACAGCGGGAATCAACAACAAGCCACCGGCCAGTGCCAATGCGACTCCCAACGAAGTCACCAGACCCATTTCCACAAGCGGCGCGAAACTGGAAGTCATCAGCGCCCCGAAACCAACGATCGTAGTCAGGTTCGATTGAATCAGCGCCGCGCCCGAAGCCTTCGCGATCACAAGAATTTCGTTACGCTCGTTCTCCTGGTATCGGCGCACCAAATGGATGCCATTGTCGATGCCAATGCCGATGATGAGCGGAATCGCCGTAATCGACATGAAACTGAAGTGGTGCCTCACCAGCAGCAACAGGCCGAAAGTTGTAACAACGCCGAATACGATCGGGATCAGCACAATAAGTGACACGCGCAGGTTGCGAAAACAAAGGTAGACAATCAACAGAATGCCAGCCGCCGTCCACACCAATGCTCTGCTACTGTCATGAAGCACTTGCCTCTGCACGTCGCGGTTCATCTTGTCGAAAGAGAACTCCACGAACCGGCCAAATTGATTTCGCCAGGACTCGATGACACTTTCCGGGACTACCTCGACAGCATCGGGATCGGTGCCATAAAAGGTAATGGCCGCGACGTACCTACCGTCGTCCCCGGTCTTGCGGATGCTGTTGTCGAGGAGTCCTGGCGGCAGGAACTTGGCGGCCGTTTCCAGGGTAATCGGATCACTGCCTCGTCCCAGACCTTGTCCTAGCTTTCGCAGCCGATCGATAAAGGGCTGGAGCGGCTCGGTTCGAAAACCATTCTCGCGCAGCGAATCCTCTAGGGCACGGGCCGAGGCCGCGAGATTGACGCCGGCCAGCGAACTGGCTCGTTCCCTTTGCGTTCGAGCTGACGGAAGCAGGGTTGTGGGTGAGAAGATGGACTTGATGACCCCGCGATGCCGATAGGCTTCCAGCCCGGCCGTCAATTCTTCGGCTCGGCCCAGTACTTCCTGCTCGCCGCCGGCGATCAAGAGCACGTTCGGACTGCCCTCAATGCCGAACCTTGCGGAAAGCAGGTTCTGCGCGGCCACGGCGGGGTTATCGGCGCCAGCGATCTCGAAGTGCTTTTCGAGTTTGATGGCCGGCAGAAACACTAAGGACAGCAGGAACATTCCAAAGCCCAAGCCGACCACAAGGCGGGCGTGCCGGCCCACAAAATCAACGGATTTCCGCGCCACCAAGGGAAGGAATCGGAAGGTAATGGTCTGCGGCGCGCGCGGCTTCGAGACTCGCCACCAGAGCCGCATCAGCGCGGGAACCGTTAACAGGGTATGGAACATCATCATGAACATTCCCACCGTCAGGATGAACCCGAACTCCGCCAGTCCCTTGAAACTCGAGGTGGCCAGTGAGGCGGTGGCCGTGGCCGCCGTGACTATGCAGAAGACAACGCTAAGCCCGGTGGTTTCGAAGGTGCGTAGCACCGCATCATTCAGCGTCCCGCCCTTGGCCCATTCCTGCGGTACCCGGTTGAAGAAATGTACGACCTGGTCGTCTCCCAGTCCCGCCAGGATCGCAATAAAAGATAGGCTGATCAGATTTAGTTCTGCCGGATAGAAACTTGCTACGCCCGTGGTCCACACAATGCCCAGGCCGGCGGGCAGCAGCGATAACAGAAGGAGTGGAATCGTCGGATAGATCAGCAGGCACAACAGCAGATTACCGACAATGGAAATCAGGGAAATTCGGCGAATATTTGTTTCGATGAGCTCGTGCTCCTGCTCCGCGTAAACGTAAGCCCCCGCCGCAATGGCCCGCACTGCGGAGTCCCGCAAGTCTGGCTCTGCCGTCATCGACTGGATGTGCTCCCGCGTCCACCGCACCACTTGCTCGGCGAACTTGTAATCCATGGCCGACTGGCGAGGTTCGGCAATGATGAGCAGCGCCTTGTGGTCTTTACTGAAGAAGCGATTTCCAGATCCCCAGTTGAGGTC
Organism: uncultured Acidobacteriaceae bacterium; assembly: GCA_963714225.1. Taxonomy (GTDB): domain Bacteria; phylum Acidobacteriota; class Terriglobia; order Terriglobales; family Acidobacteriaceae; genus Sulfotelmatobacter. Next base: position 126,449 of record CAVQNY010000031.1, read on the forward strand.
GAAATTGGCAAACTGCGAAAACCCCTGGCTGTTGCGCGCTTCCACTTCCATCAGGCCCAAAGGATCGGCGACGAAGTAATTGGTTCCCAATGACGAGAATGGAGTGACCAGTTCGGTTGCCGCGCGGCGAACGGTTTGATGAATCTGTTGCGGATCCAGCCGCCGCTTCAGATCTTCCGTTTGCTCGGGCAGCGCGAATGACGGAAAGTTCCAGGTAAAGAACCGCACCGCGTTGAGCAGTTCCTCATCCTGCAAGCCGCAGCGCGCATCCAGGAACAGTCCGCTGGCCTGCATGTCGGCGGTGAGACGGTCGGCCATTTCTTCCATCTGGCCGGAGATGTCCGTTCCTCCCGCCGGAGCATCGATCACCACGAAGAGCTGATTGCCATAACCCAGTTCTTTGCCGATCTGGCTCGCGGCTCGCCATTGTGGGTCGCGATGGCCAAACAAATTGGTCAGGTCGGTGCCGGTTCGCAGGTTGTGGATGTTCGCATACAACAATAAAGTAATGACCAAGCTCAGGGTTGTAACCAACCCTGGATGGCCTACCACTAGGCCGCCCACCAAGCGCATGCAACGGACCATCATGCTCCCGCGCCCTCCGCCAGCGGTTTTTTCGCGATGGATAGGATGTGAGCGAGCCGTACACGGTTTCGGAACCGGCGCTCTTCAACCTGCATACCTGCGGTCTCCGGCTCGCTATCGTACCCGGCGGCGGGAAGCATCAGGGCCCGCGTGGCGGCGCGTCCGCAGGCGAATATTAGACGGTCGAAAGCCATTTCAATTGTCGACCACGGGCCGTGTTCGCGATCATGCACCCGGAAGACCAGTGTTTCCCGTAGGCAGGCGCCCGGGCCGGGCGTACGCTCCTCCTTCGGCAGGACGGTTGCGAACTCCCGCACGCGAGTTTGAAATGTTCAGATCATCGGGTGGGCCTTTGCATCGTCGGCCTGATCATCGCTCGCCCATCAAGCCGATACCACCGTCAACTCGCCCTTCGCTACGATCTCCCCGTCCACCCACACCGTGCCGCCGATGCACGCCATTTGCCCAGCCTCGGTCAGCTTTTTGGTTTCAACGCGCAGTTCTTGCCCCGGAGTCACGGGCTTGAGAAACTTGAAGCGGTTTACGGCCGCTAGCAGGGCCACCCCTCCCCCGCTCCCCGCAGCCACCTGCGGCGTGGCCGATCCCAGCATCACTCCAGCGGTCTGGGCCACCGCTTCGATCAGAAGAACCCCCGGCAGAATGGGCTTGGCAGGAAAATGCCCAGCAAAAATCGGGTTCGCCGGATCGACAAACTTCACCGAAACACAACGAACTCCCGGCTCCAGTTCTTCCACCCGGTCGATCCACAAGAACGGAGGGCGATGAGGAATCAGCGTCTCGATTGCACTTCGCTCGATCACACTGGGCTTGATCACTATGGTTTGTATACCTCAAACGTATCCGCCGGAATCTTCGGATTCACCGAGCTTGCGTCGATGACGAATACACTGTTTACGCCGCTCTTACCGTCCACCTCCAGCGACCGAAGCGAGAAATCCCGTTTGTCCAGCTTCACGACCAGGTAATTCAGCCTGCGGCGAAAAGGATCCGCCCGCGGAACCAGCTTCATTTGGTAATCCCGGCTGTCCTCTTGCACGGTGATCGTGAAGTTTTTCTTCAGGTTCCCGATGGAGTTCTCCCGGCCGAAATAAGACTGCGCCCGGCGAACGCTTCTTCCGATACCCATCACTTCGGTCTTACCGCCAGTCGTAACGTTGAGGTAGTTCTCGTTGAAGCGGATGCTCATGCTGGACGGTTCGAAGTAGTCCAGTGCGAATCGGGTGGTGCCTTCGGCGCAAAACTTGCCGCGGAGCACCAGAGGTTTCACCATCAGGCTAGACGTGCGGGTTTCGGTAATGGTCCCGCAGCTGCTCGTATATTTTTTCTGCGCTTGCTGGATGCCTTCCCAAATTCGGCTCAGCAGATCGTCGGCCTGGGCGGCCAGCACTCCCGGAAAAATCAGAAACGGAAGCAGAGCGCATAGCAATCTGAATCGCGGGATCATGTCACACTGGCAGAAAGCGAAATGCCAGGGGCCAGAGCCAGACACGCACCGTGTCTCGGGTCGGCATCTTGGAGCGCACCTGGTCATCGTCTTAACAATACAGACTAGCATGCGCGACGGTGACGCTACGGACTCGAGACGGAAATCCTGAACAAGATGGCCCGGTCGGGCTGGCTGGAAGATGTGACCAAGATCAAGCTTCCGGCGCGCGATTAGCGCATCCTCAAGAACTTCCACACGTATATGATGCACCTCAACGCCTTCGGCATCGAAGTCTCCGAGCTTGGAGAGGACGGACAGCCACCATGCGGTCTATGCCACTTCGGACGATCCATTTCGTGACTCGCGCCGTTCCCTCTTGGCGGGCGACACTGTAGTTCCGAGCCCGATCTGCACTAGTTCTGGAACAGCTGGTTCTTTCAGCACGAACTCGCGGTAGAGCTTGGCCATGCGGAAGTTCTCTTCGTCCAGCTTGAGCCGCTCGGCTCGAGCCCGCAGCCTCTCCTCGCGGGCGTTCTTCGCGATGCCGAGTTGTTCGAGGTCATGCTGGACCTCGTTGGTGACCATCTCGTCCTTCAAGACCAGATGATGCTCCGTACTGCTGAGCTTCACGCTCTTGCCGCCGGCGAAAATCTCATGCCGTCCGTGCTCCTCGTACCACTTGGTCAAGGTGGCGGTCATATGCATCTTCTCCACAATGTTCCGCCAACCCACCCCGGTGTTGTAAGCGCAAAAGGAAATCTCCCCCTCTTGCGTAGCATAAGGAATGATGCACTGCTCGGTCCTGCGAAAATCATAGTTGAATAGATCCTGGAACCACATGCCGGCCACGAACAGCAGGTTCCAGCGGTCGCGGCGGCGGCGGAAAATGTCACCCATGGTCCGTTTGCCGGAGACGTCACCATAGTCGCGTCCGGTTGCGTCCAGGCCCTTGTCGAGCTTCCTCAGCATATCGACAGCGTGGAAATGTGTCGGCGCATGAAACGCATCGTAATTCCGAACTAATGCCAGCGCCATCCCCGCGACCGATATCCACCGACTGCGAGCCCAATCGTTGATCCTGGCAATGTCCTGGGCGAACTGGTCGGCGTCCAGGAACGCGGTCACCGGAACCGCCTCGCGTGTCTCCTTGTCGACCATAATTGCCATCCCCACCCCACAGTTCGGGTGACAACTGCAGGCGACCTGGCCCCAGGCGGCGTCCGGACCGTGAACCAGGTCCGCCCAGTCGGAAAAGGTGCTCAGGAACGAGAGGGGGAACCAGTCGCGAACGGGTTCGCCGATGCTCAATTGTTCTTTCACATCGTGGGCCAGATGCGAGAGCGTGTAGCGTTGCGCTTTGCGGCGTTCTTCGGTGACGGCTTCGTCGCGGCCAGTGAAAGACACTGGCTGGAACGACACCATGGCTATCTTGTCGGGGTTGTCGAGGGCGAATTGCACCACGCGCCCCACCTGCTCATTGTTGATCCCGTTGACCACGGTGGTCACCAGCACGATTTCCACGCCGTTGGAGTGCAGGTTCTCGATGGCCCGCAGTTTCAGGTCGAACAGGTTTCCGACGTTCCGATGAGAATTTGCGGGGTTGCCGATGCCGTCGAATTGGAGATAAGCGTAGCGCAAACCTGCTTCCGCGGCCTGCCGTGCGAGCGCGGGGCACTTCGCGAACTCGATGCCGTTGGTTGCCGCCTGCACGCTGTCGTAGCCGAGTTGACGGGCGTAGTGGATGGCGTCCAGAAAATGCGGGGACAGGGTCGGCTCGCCCCCGGAGAACTGCACGGACATCTGACGCCGCGGCTTGATGGAAAATGCGTTGTCGAGCAGCGTCTTGATATCCTCCCAGGTAAGCTCGTGTACGAATCCGACCTGATTGGCATCCATGAAACACGGATCGCACATCATGTTGCACCGATTGGTGAGGTCGACCGTGAGAACCGAGCCTCGCCCGTACTTGATGGTGCTGCTGCCGTGGTTGTGCAATTTTTCGTCGTTATGGGCACGAATATCCCGGCCGGGAAAGGTCTCCTCCAGATGCCGGAAGAATTGCGGATCAATGGATATGACATCTTCGAAATATCCGTGGACTGGGCAATGCTTGACCATCAGAATTTTGCCGTCGCGCTCGATGATCTGCGCCTTGATTTCACCGGGCCTTTCGTTCAACAGGACGCGATAATCCTGTTTGCCATCGACAATTTGTTGGCGAATCTCCGGCACACAACGCGGGCACAACGAATCGGTTTGCCGCGGCCAGCCTAGAGGAGGCTTCGACTTTTCACGGGACTTCAGCAACGGCTTATCCGACCACCTGGGTGTGAAAGATGGATTTTCGGGAAAGAGATTGTTACTCAAACAAAATATTTGCCAGGCGCCGTTCGCAACCATTGACATCGCCTTTTCGAGGTATTTGATGGGCTTATACATTTGCCTTGACGCTCCGTGTTGAGCCGGCCACAATGTCGTCTACTTGCCACAACAAACAATTTTGAAGAAGGCTGTACATATCCATCAGTATCGCAGTCCGTATATCCATTTTCCCTTAGGTCGACGATGTCGCAGCCTTCGTATTCCCGCAGACAGAAGTGGTAAGGAAGAAACGACTGCATGTGCAAGCGGGCCAGCTAGTCGAGCGTATGTTGTGCGTCGGCGCCGGGCTCTTTTGAAAACCCCTTCGGTTTCGCGAACGTGCCAGGCCGCCGAGATCCAGCCGCCTACCCGGTCGTCGAAGAGTATCAGATCGCATTCTTGCGCGACAACTTCTTCTTGCCGGGTGTCACGAGTGAAATTACACTGGCGAACGTTCCCCATGAGGAATGCAATGAGACGAAGGTCGGCCTGGAAGATTGAGAACTATACTTACCGCGAGTGTCCCCACCCGGACCGCGAGTTTGGCTACGCAGTTTCCCTGCACAACCACTCGTGCCATTCCGTGGAGAAGCTGGCGGCATTAAACCAGGTTGTCGAGCTGGCTTTCATGCGCCCTTTTAGTGGCGTTCTGCAAAAGTCGTTTGGCCTCGGCGGTGTTTCTGATCTGAATTACGCAGAGATAACGTTCAATCCGCCCTACACCCCCGAAGACGTCTATCAGATGGAGGCAGCAGCGGCGGCCAATTGGGGCTTCCACGGGGTTCACCTGGCCATTACCGATCATGACGAATTTGCCGGCAGCCTCGCTCTGCTGCGCGGCCGGCCCGATCTGAACGGCCGCATCGCACTTAGCGAGGAGCTGTCACTCTGGTTCCAGGGGCACTTATTTCACCTGGGAGTGAGTCGAATGCCTGAGAGTGAAGTTGAGGAAACGCACACTCGAATTCAAGCGGCTGCCCAGGGTAGACGCTACGACGAATTGTTTGAAACCCTCGCCGCCAGCGGCTGCCTGGTCGCGTTGAACCATCCTCTGGTCGCCTGGGGACCGGGAGCGGAGACAATTCCCGTCAAGGAACTGCTCTCCCGCTACGGCTGGGCGATTCATGCTTTGGAAGTAAACGGGATGCGGCCACGCGAGGAGAACGATCGCGTTCTGGAACTTGCCCGGCAGTGGCGCAAACCGGTGGTCGGCGGGGGAGACAGCCATCTCCTGGTCCCCAGTTCCGTTCTCTCTTTGTCGCGGGCCGCAACGTTCAAAGACTTTATCGGGGAAGTGAAGGACGGCCATGCAGTGCCGTTCGTGACGCCTGATTATTTTGCCCCGCTCAAATGGAAACTTTTCTTGCGGGTGGTATTTTTCATCTCGCGCTACCGGCAAATTGCCAGCTATAAGGGACAACCGGTGGCCGCCATGCTCGAGCGCCGCAAGGTTTTGCTCGATCCGGTGGGGTGGGCGAGTCGCGTATTTCTGGAGCTGGTTTCCGCTCTGGGATTAGCTCGGTGAGCAAGCTTCACCGCTGTCGACTCCGTTGTTGCCATATGAATATTATCGAGTGAATTCTCGGGACGATGCGCACGGGTATCCGATCAGATAGGTAATTGGCACCCTTCCACTTGCAAGCTCACCGATCTCCCACTGATATTCGCAAGAAGTCAGTTTTTCTACGATCTCACGCAGTTCGTTTGGCCGATATGTCCGCAGGCAAGACACTACTCCATCGAATAGCAGGACCAATGGAATGATCGGAATCAAATACGTCCAGAGCAACCGCGACCAGCGGAACGGACGAATCCGCGGAGTGTGGAGGAACAACAGCAGAACCCCGGCAAATATAAGGCCGATCGTCAACGGCGCGCGCCTGGTGAACTCAAATATGCCGACGCTTTCGCCGGCATCGACGGCATCTTGCAGAATGGCGCGAGCATCCTCCGGCGAAAAATGATGGAACGATGTAAACATCGTTCGCAGCCCCTTCAGGGCACCGGGAACCTTCATCGCATCAACCGACTCCGGATAGAAAGTAATGTGGTAATCAGAAGAGGTGCTCACACTTTGGAATGCCTTGAGATTCGGATATTTATCCGTGAGCCAAATCTGAAGGCCCGCGGAATCTCCTGCGGCGTCCCGGCACCTCAGCTTTCGAGAAAGATCCAACCACGGACCGCCTCCGCCAGAACACATATCAACAATCGATTGTCCGGCGTTCGTCCCGTTCCCTGTAGAGTCAATCACGCTTTGTAGCAGCGGAGCGATGGGCGCGTAGGCCCTTAAGAGGTTGAATCCAAACTGAACCGCATCCGTAACGTCATCTCGAAGCCATGACGGGAACCACGGCTGTTCATGGAGTTCGATGAACTGTACGCGACGCATGGCAACTCAGCCTGGTAAGCACCGGTGAATATTCTCGTCCAAATCCGCGAAAAAGGCCATTCAACGCTACAGTGACCTTCGATCCTGAGCGCAAGCAGGGAGCGTGGCGGCTGCCGTACGCTGAAGCCAGTTCGGCGGCAGGTCGCTTTCAGGCTCGAGCAAGCGTTACCCCCCAGGTGAAGCCAATCCCAGCCGATGCGAACAGCAACAATTGCCCGGGACGAATTAGCCCCTCGCGCCGCATATTCACATAATTGATGACCAGATCGCTGGCAAAGGTGTGGCCATATTCTGCCATGGGCGTTGGCGGCAGGCTGCCCTTGGGCAGTCCCAACATCTTGCGGAAACCCTCACGGTCCCGCCGGCTGATGTTGGAATAGATGAAATGGTCAATATCGTTCAAACTCAACGAAGACGCTGCCAGAGCCTTATTCACCACCAGAAACATGTTGAGAAAGTAGATCGGCATAACCTCTCGCTCCATGCATAAAGCATCGACAATAATATCGAGGTGGCCATTCGTTCTGACCAAGGCAATAGCATTATGGAGGTGGCCGAGCGTCATGGCTTCGACGCCCAACAGCAACGGGCCCTCCGCGTCTTGGCGGCGCAGGATCACGGCGCTACTGGCGTCGCCATGCATGGTAATTGGAAGTAACGAGCGATTGCCCTGAGGCGCGGCGTCGCCGGTTACCAGCAGGACTGTCTGAATGCTTTCATCCGTGGTCATCCAGCCCAGCGCAGTCTTGATTGCGACGTGAAGTGCTGCACATCCGCCGGCCTTGAAACTCAAGATCATCGAAGTTTCAGCACCCAGATCGGCGCTGAGTTTGTGCGCGAACGAGAGACCCTGTGAGCTCTCGCCGGACAAGGTGCTGTAATCCAGGATGAGATTGATGTCCCGCGCCGTTATCCCCGCTTCGGCTATCGCCCTGGAAGCGGCCTCGAGAATCAAATCATAAAGTTGCTTGTCGCCGCAGATACGGACTCGATTCAGTCCGAGACCTTCCACGGCCTTTCGTCTCGACTCCGGGCTCAACGCAGAAAGCGTTGTCTCCACTCGAGTTCGTTCCCGCTCCAGGACTGCTTCCACAGCCTCATCGTCGGGCGGAACGGCGTACGCCGCGGCTGCAATGCGCACATTCATATTCAAAGCAACTCCAGAAGAAGTGCCGCAAAGCCACTGTCGCCGGCTGTTGCTAACAACAGGGCTTGCCCACCGATTGGCCGGCTGCTTAAGGCCAGGATCAAGTGAAAAAGAGCGCCCGTACCGGCCAAACCCTGGGCAAACGGCTGCGGGAGAATGATAACGGCCCCATCGCCGGCAATCTCCCGAGCCAGGGCGGTTGTAGGACTGGTGGCGCAAGGCGCACCATTCCCGCTACAGACTGTAAGACTCGGGACGGAACCGTCGAGCATCTGCCGGATGATCTCGGCTGGCTGACCGCCTGCCGCCCAGCGGCCCGAGCGGATTCGGGCATAAGAGCGGGCGTCGGAGCGGACATCCGCGCGGCCGGACGATTCCATCACCAATGCCGCTACACCTTCGCTGGGGATAAAACCGCCGCCTTCCGGCAAGGGATCCGAGTTGTAGCAAGCCGGCGAGAGTAGGCCTGCCGCCTCATACCATGAATAGAGGCTTTGCGCCAGCGCCTCACCCGCGAGGACAATGGCCAAGTCAGCCTGACCATGGCGAAGCAGGCAAGCGGCTTGAATCAGGGCGCTCTCGCCCGCAAAGTCCTTGTTGCTCACTGTGACATTAGGCCCCCGCAGTCCGTGAAACAAAGACACGTGACTAGCCGGAGCGCTGGCGAGAGTCTCTGGGAAGGTACTGGGATCGGTTCCGTTCCAGCCATGTGCGGCCGCGCTGAGATAGAAAGCTTCCGTGAGTTCAACACAGCCGAAGGCGGTGGCGAAGACCACCGCAACCCGGGACCGGTCCACTTGGCTTAGGTCGATCCCAGCATCCTTAATGGCCATGGAAGAAGCCACCAAGGCCCACGCCGACAGGCGATCGAGACGCCTGGTCTTGAGGCCCGGCACCACGCTGGCGGGGCGAAAGGGCTGCACGAGAAACGCTCGCCGCAGCCCGGCGCTTGTCCAGGCGGTGATAGTACTGGGTTCCAGGGGACACTGGGGAATTAGTCCTGCCAGCGGGCCATGAGGACTCACGGAACCAATACCGGTAATCGTGACGGGCGGCAAATTCGGAGTCATGAGCGGCCGCTCCCGAATATCAGCACGGTGTTGCTACCGCCAAAGCCGCTGGAAACCGACATGGCGAGCGGCAGCGGTTGGCGTTTCACTTCTCCCCTCAGCCAGTCAACGCCAGGGCTCTCGATGGGATGGGTGAGCCGCAGCGTCGGAAGCAGAGCCCCCGAACGAACGGCCATGATCGTAATAGCTGCCTCCAAGGCACCAGCTGCACCCAAGCAGTGTCCGAAATATGACTTTGTCGAAGAAACGGGAATGGGATGGTTGCGTCCGCGGAAGGCGGTCTCGTAGGCGTTGGCCTCGGCAATATCGTTCAGAGGCGTGCCCGTGCCGTGGGCATTCACATACCCGATCTCATCGCCGCTGACCTGCGCCATCTCCATGGAAAGCTGTATGCAATCGGCCAATCCGCTTCCCTGTTTCTGTGGCGCGGTGGGATGAAATGCATCATTGGTCATGGCCCATCCGCGCAGCACCGCCAGAACGTTGGCATTACGCGCGGTGGCCCCGGCTAGCGTTTCGAGGACGAGAACTGCGGATCCTTCGCCCAGGTTCAGGCCCTTGCGATTCTGGTCAAAGGGAGAGCAGGGGTTTGGGTCTAACGCTCGCAGGGAGTTAAATCCGCTCAACGTGAACGGGCACAGGGGGTCACTGCCTCCTGCCAAGATTATGGGCGCGGCCCCGTCCAGCAGCATGTTGGCGGCGAGCGCGATCGCCATGGCTCCGGATGCGCAAGCCACGGAGATGGCACAGCGCGGTCCGCGAATCCCGAAATGCTCACCAACGGCGTCGGCGGGGCGCGCGAACGGATATGAGGCAGCCCGCAACAGAGCGCGGGGGCGCCGATACCAAGCGGCCGGATCTTCGGCGATTCCGGTGTCGATCTCGGTCAGGCCCCCGACCGTGCTCGCCATCACGACACCGCTCTCACGGAAGGTAGAGCTATCGCAACCGGAATTCACCATTGCGTCTTGAGCCGCCATCGCCGCGAGTTGATCGGTGCGCGAGTATCGGAAACTGGAGCCCTCCCCCAGAAGCGCCAATCCGCGGACTTGAGCAGTCGTTCCTTCGAAGCCGGGATACACATCCTTCGTGGGCGCTAGACAACACTTGCCCGATAACATGCCCGACTGCAGGCAGTCCACCCCGATACCATAGGGGCTGATCACCCCGACACCAGTAACCACGATGGTTTTATGCATATCAGCCAAGACAGGCAGCCGGGTGAAAGTTAAAAAAATTCAACCACTGATCATGATAGGTCGTCAACGTGTTTTCCAGAGATCGGACCGCTTGGCACAGACTGAATTGGCAGACGCCTTACGATGAAGATGGACCACAACCGCAGTAATGGCCCCCCCAACGCCGCCGGCTAGTATACCCAGTGCCACGCTGCCAAGCACCCAGATGAAAAGCTTCTCCTTGTCAATAGGGGTGCGCGCGACAGCCAGGGCAGACAGGGGCTGGAATGAGCCGGCGCGGAGAAAACATCCCAGTTCCACTGAGGAGATAACAATCAGGGGCTGGAGCACCGGATTGCTGATGAAAGTGCCGGCGACGGTCAGCGGTTTGTTAAGTTTGAAGAGCAAGGCCACGCCCACCGCCGCAAGGGTTTGAAGCCCATAGATGGGCACAATGCCGATGAAAATTCCCAAGAATACGGCGGCGGCAGCGCGGCATGGGTCAAGCCTCTCCTTCAGCAACAGGGTTACGAACTTCCGCGCGTGAGCCTCAAATCTTCGGATCACCCAGTGGCCTTTCTATCGCCCGCTTGGCCATCAGGCCGACACCACGCCGCTCGCCACTGTCTTCCCGTCCACAAACTCGGTGCCGCCCCTCCCCCAATGTGGGTCAGCAGATCGTGGGATTGGGCGGCCAGCACCCCCGAAAAAATCGAAAGCGCAAGCAGAACGCATAACAGTCCGAATCGCCGGATCATGTCACGCTCCCAGAAAGCGAAATGCCAGGGACCAGAGACAGACGCGCACCGTGTCTCGTACCGGCTTCATCTTGGAGCGCGCCTGACGATCGTCGTAGACCATGCGGACGGGAACATGCGCGATGGTGCAGCCCGACCGGGCCATCTTTATCAGGATTTCCATCTCGAGTTCGTAGCACCGGCTCCGCAGTTTGGCCCCACCAAGTTTGTCCAATCGGAACAACCGGAATCCACTCTGGCTGTCCCGGATTTCGCAGCCGATGAGCGCCGAAGCCAACCGGCTGCCAATGATGTTCGAGAAATAGCGGGAGCGAGGCATGAGGGCGCGATTGAAACAGCGCGCGCCAATGATCAGGTCCGCTCCAGTTTCTTCGGCGACGCGAAGCATGAACGGGATATCCTCCGGCAGATGCTGGCCGTCGCCATCGAGGGTGATTACGTAGGTAAAGTTGTGTTCGCGGGCGAAAGCGATGCCGGTGCGGAGGGCCGAGGCCTTGCCGCAATTTCTTGGCGATTGCAAACAAGTAGCTCCGGCAGCCCGGGCAATGTCCGCCGTCCCGTCGCCGGATCCATCGTCGATCACCACAACCTTGGCAACATGCTGCCGGGCCCCCTCCACAACCTTGGCGATGTAAGGGGCTTCATTGAATGCCGGAATTAGGGCACAGGTTCGCATGCCGTCGGTTTCAGCGTTCCGCCGGCATCCTCACGTGGGCCGGCCAGGACGAATTCGAATCCCCGTTCCCTGAGCCCGTCGATGACCCGAGGCAAGGCCTCAAGCATGGCATCCGCTCCCCCGGGCAAATGATCGTGCAGCAGGATGATGTCCCCGCTTGCCGCCTTATTCAAGATGCGACGGGCAAGAACGCTGGAATTCGCAGTGAGTGTATCACGCGTCCGGATGCTCCAAGAAACATACTCCAGTCCCGCATCCTGAAGATAGGGCCCCAGAAGCGGGTGGCGCATGCCCACTGGCGAGCGGAAAAAGCGCGGCCGGAAACCACAACTGCGGCGAACGCTCTCCGTGCCACGCTCGATCTCAGCCCGCAGACGACGGGGCATGAGAAAACAAAATAGAGGGTAGTGCGACCAGGTGTGATTGGCGATCAGGTGTCCTTCTGCCCAGGTGCGGCGCACTATTTCCGGATACTGGTCCGCCCGCTTCCCCACCACAAAGAACGTTGCTTTCACACCTTTTTCCCGGAGTAGATCGAGTAATTTGGGCGTATCCACCGGATCCGGGCCATCGTCGAACGTCAGGGCCACGCAACCCGCGCCATCTACCCGCGACCGGTTGGCTACCAGCCATTGGTTGCGGGGATGAAACAACAGGTAGAGGATGAGCAGTGTGGTGGCGCCGTAAATTAGGGCCACAAGAAAGAGCCGAGAGAGGCTAAAAGGGTACAGCAGGGCCAATGAGGCGTTGATCACAAGAATCGACACGAAAAAGATTACCGACCTCGCCATACCGGTTGTCCCAAGCCCTGTAGATGCTGCGGGAATGGAAATGCCATCTTAGCATCGGTCGCCCGCGCGGGGAAACGGAACAAGTCGGTGCCCCGTGGAGCCGAAGACCTTTTAGGCAAAGGCATCACAATGCCTCAGAGCGCAACTAAGATCAGGGCGGCTTTTCTCGAACAAAATCGGCCTCTTAGTTTCAGAGAACATACTTGATATCGTAGAACTGTTCGGAGTGGTTCGCGTCCATGCGCGGCAAGTGCGCAGGCCGGAAGTTACGTTCTAAAGGCGGACTCCGACGACGACGTTGTCCAGAAGTCTTGTGGGAAGCGTGATTCCACTGACTCTGGACCGAGCTCAAATGTCCTCGGAAGCCCGTTTCGAGGTAGAGCGAAGGCGATCTGCTGCTCCGGCAATGCAGCCCACGTATACCCGAGCTGGTATTTGTGCCAGGAACACTACAAGGGCATGCAGACACGCGGGGATTCATCTACATGGACGACGAGGCTCTGCGCCAGAACGAGCCTCCAATCAGTTTACAATCTGCTTCGTATGAACCAGTTTCAGCTTTGGGCGCAACCTTGGTGGGTCAATCTGCTGATCCTGATTCCATTGGTAGCCGTCCTCAGCTTTCAGCGGGCGGGACAGCTGCTTGGCGTGCGGCAATTGGTATTGATCACTCTCTTCGCCACCGCATTTGGTTTCGTGGAAGCTTCTGTTGTGGTGTACCTGCGGGCTGCGGCGGGTTTGCTGCCGGGCTACACCGGTAGCTTGGCAGATGTTCAACGATCCCCAGAGATCTATCAGCAGGCCAAATCCGTTTCCCAACTTCCCCAGAGCCTGGTGACGATTGAGATCTACCGCGAGGCCGCCACACTGATCATGCTGGCAACGGTCGCGCTGCTAGCTGCGGGCACGACACGAGAGCGATGGGCAGCCTTCCTGTGGGCGTTCGCATTCTGGGACATTTTCTACTACGTTGGGCTGTGGACAACAATCCGATGGCCGAAATCGCTCCAAGATCTCGATGTGCTTTTTCTCATTCCTGTTCCCTGGATCGCACAAGTCTGGTTCCCCGTGCTGGTGAGTCTTCTGACTCTGTCGGTTATTGCGCTGTGTCGCCGGGAACGAGTTCACTAACTGGCGACAGGGCTTGGGTCCTCGGTATCCGCCGGATGCGTTAGCCAGAGCCGCAGTTTCCTGTTCCCGACAATCTGTCCAGACTCTCTCGCTTCGCAGAAGCCCGTTTCTGGACCGCAGAGGCGAAGCACCAAGCTTCCGATTGCTCTCGCCTCGCCGACAATAAAACAATACCGGTACGCGGTCCATATAAAAATCGGAAAGAAGATCAAACTCAATGGGCTTGTGGGGTCGGAGCTTTCATCAAGTCCACAAACATCTTGTTAAATCTTGCCAGATCTAAATCCATCTGGATTTCGACCAATTGTGCGCCAAGTTTCGGGTTGTCTTTGTCCGTCCACGTCAGCGTGTTTCCGTAGGCCGCACCGTGGTCGATGTCCACACTCATATAGCGGGTTTCTTTTCTGGTGATCAGCGTCGGATCAAGCCACGCGGCAGCCGCCAGTTCATCCCACATGTAGAAGCCCCCTTGATCCTTCATAAAGAACTTCACTACGTATTGCGCTGCGGCGCTGTTGCTCTTCTTGATTTCGGCAATCATTTCGTCAGTGATTCTGGTTTTGACGGAGATATCAACCGGCGTGCAGACGATCTTCTTCCATGGCGCCTGCAACACGTTATTGGCGGCCTCTGGATCGAACCAGAAATTAAATTCGTGGCGTGGGCTGCTGATGAACTCCGGATCGTCGGTCTGCGGCCTCAAGCTTCCGCCCATAAAGACCAAGCCTTCGGCTAGTTCGACAAAATGTGGATCGATCGCGTTGGCGAGCGCCAGGTTGGTCATAGGGCCACCCTCGTAAAGCGTCACTTCATGTGGATATTTGTGGACCATGCGGATCAGGAAGTGAGCGGCGTCCTCATCGGCCGGCCGGGTAGTGGGCTGCCCTTCAGGCAGCGTCGGAATCACGTCATATTCGTGCCACCAGCGATCATCCCAAGCGCCGGCGAAGGCGACTTTTCCATATCTTGCCTGCCACAAAAGGGCTTCCTGACGGCGATGCACTACCGGAAACACAGCTCCGGGCACGACCGGAATATCGGTGCGGCCAATCAGCTCCAGCAGTCGCAGAGTATGCGCTACCTCTTCATCGCGCCATTGGTTTCCGCTGACGACGGTTATGCCCAGCACTTCCACTTGAGGAGATTGAATCAAGGTCAACAGCGTTTGCATATTGCTGCCGCCGGGCCCCGAACAATCCTCATTGATGACGACTTTCCGGCGTTGCTGCGCGAATCCCAGCCCATTTGCCATCAGCAAGAACGAAATTACTAACTGTAGTCTTAGATTCCTCATCACTGACCTCTTCGCGTGTTCGTGGTCTCCAAACGACCGATCTTGTTACTTTACAGAGATTCGCTCCATTCCACCTCCTTCCAACCCTCATCAGACGCCAAACCCAAGGTCGATGCTTGATCCAGCGCAACTGTCATTCTCGACTGGCTCCAGCAGATCGGCCGACCTCACCGTTCGCCTCGCGCCTCCCCCGGTGCCGACGCTTTCTCCCGGCGCCACGCTGGAAACAGGGGCATCATCGGCTTAGGAGCGAGTGACGAGCCAATCGAACTTATTGCAGGCCAGACATCGGCCTCGGGGAGATGTGATCCAACTGAAATGTGGGCCGAGCCCTAACGTCCTCGAAGCCCGTTTGAACTAAGGCGCCGTAGATAAATAAACGTATCAATTTCGCTCACGCACTCGGTGAGGCTTGATGACGTAGTTCCATTCGCCATGAAACTTGTGCGGTTGAAGATTGACCTGTTTCATCTCCTCTGCCGTGACCTTGCGGCCCGTGGGATATTTGCGGCGATCCAGCCGGCAAGTCACGGTCAGTCCTTTCGCAGTTGTGGTCTCGGCGATGAGATTCACAACGGTTTCGTAGTCCCGTAATGGCTCGCCCCGCCAATTCGACGAGATAAAGGAAAACAGGCGGTGCTCGATTTTGTTCCATTTGCTGGTGCCCGGCGGGAAATGGTGAAGGGACAAGGTTAACCCGGATTCATCGGCGAATTTCTGCAGCTCCACTTTCCACAAACGCAACCGCCAACCATTGCTCCCTCCGCCATCGGCCGTAATCAGCAGCGTCTTGGCCCTGGGATAGAGACCTTTCTCTTCGTGCCGCCACCAACCCCGGATCGAGGCCACGGCAAATGCCCCGGTATCATGGTCGGTCCCGATATTGACGAAGCCGGTGTTACGCCCGATATCGTAAATACCATAGGGATAAGCTCGGGGCACGTTGGGCCGCTATGCAAAGCGATCCCACTATCGAACCACTCCGAACTTTCCGCATGGAACTACACAATCCGGCCTGACTGAACACGCGAAAATGCCGAATTATTTTTGCGCAGCCCCTAAATCCAATAAAATCCGCAACGCACCGCTCCATTTTAGGTTGCTTTTGTCAGGTTTCGGATGGCTTTCACGGACAAAAGGCGCACATTCGCGCCTCTGCCTCCGCCTCTGATTTCTAGATTTTCTGGTTAAGAACAGCGGAACGAGCTTATGTCTTATCTCCCCTTCCATCTCGTCATTCGGAACTTAAATTCCTCTTTGGCTACCAGGACAAGATACCTCCGCACCCTCAAGAGGGTGCTATCTGATACCGACTTGGTTTTGTCTACGACGGTGGCACTTCCTGAAAACCGGTGGGTTACGTTTCTTGGGAAAAAAGCTATTCTGAAATCATGAAGATCAACCTAAGATTTTGGTATTGGGCAATCGTCGCTCTGATGGTTGTTCGGTCGGGCTGTCAAGCATTGGCCGTAGATCAAACGGATGTAGTTGACAACTACGTCCGGGCGGAGATGACGAAACAGCGAATCCCAGGACTCGCTATGCTAGTTTCGCGCAGAGGCCAAGTCATACGAGCGCAAGGCTACGGTCTTGCCAATGTGGAACTGCAGGTTCCGGTCAAACCGGAAACGATCTTTCAATCCGGTTCGGTAGGCAAGCAGTTCACGGCAACCGCGGTAATGATGCTGGTTGAAGAAGGCAAGATCGGATTGGGGGATCCGCTCACCAAGTACTTTCCGGACGCGCCTCCCTCCTGGAAGAAGGTCACGATTCGCGAATTGCTGAGCCACACGGCTGGATTCACCGATTACCCGAAAAGTTTCGACATGCGGAGGGATTACACCGAGGCGGAGCAGCTCAAAATTGTTGAGAATATTCCGCTGGCATTCGCACCAGGCACGAGTTGGAGCTACAGCAATCTCGGCTTTCTGACGATCGGCATCCTGATTCACAAAGTTACGGGCGAGTTTTACGGAGATTTTCTTCAAGAACACATTTTCCGGCCGCTGGATATGCAAACAACTCGCATCATCAGCGAAGCCGATATTGTGCTCAACCGCTCCGCGGGATACCGCTTGGTTAAAGGAGAACTGAAGAACCAGGAGTGGGTTTCGCCCACGGTGAATACGACGGCGGATGGCAGTCTGTACTTCTCCATTATGGATCTTGCCAAATGGGATGCCGCGCTTTACACCGAAAAGCTTCTGAAACGATCGAGCCTGGACGAGATGTGGACGGTGGCCAAGCTTAACAATGGGCAGCCGAACTCCGGGCACTACGGTTTTGGCTGGTTTGTCGTCACCAAAAACGGTCACCGGGTCGTTGAACACGAAGGAGCGTGGCAGGGCTTCGAAACACAGATCTCCCGCTATGTGGATGACAAACTCACGGTGGTCGTTCTGACCAATCTCGATGACGCCAAGCCTGAAGTCTTCGCAGATCGCGTGGCCGAGATGTATTTGTCCGGAACCGTGAAATAAGAAGCCGGGGGCACCCCCCTCTGGCTTAAATTGCCGATAGGCCCCGCCGACTTCTGGCCGGCGCTGGAAACTTCTAAGCTGCTCGTCCGCCTAAAGCATCGCTGCGGCTCACTCCCGAGATTCTTCTTCTCGCTTGCCGACTGGTTGAATCTGCACGAACTGCCAGCCGAACCGCCCTTTGATGCAAAGATTGCCATGCGTCACGCTATGGTCGAGCGGTGAGGTTACGCGAACGATCTGACCTTCCTGCTGGTGTACGGTGAGATCGCAGCCTACGCCGCAATAAGGGCAGATGGTGTCAGTTTGGGTCTGGCGGCTTTCGTTCCAAGTGCCGGCCTCGCGCATGTCATGTTCGCTCTTGAACATCAGCGCTCCCGTTGGGCAGACGCCGATGCAGTTACCGCAATAGACACAAGCTGAGTCCGGCAGCGGCACATCAAATTCAGTAGCAATGTGGGCGGAGAAGCCGCGACCCGCCACTGCAATGGCAAAGGTGTTTTGCGCGTCCACGCCACAGGCTTCGACGCATTTGTAGCATAGAACGCACTTGCTATAGTCGCGGACGTAAAGATCGTTGTCAATTTTCACGGGCTGGGTGACTGTGGCGCGGGTTGCACCGAAGCGCTCAGGATGTGCGCCGTACCGGCTCATGTACGGCTGCATCGCGGGCGCTGTTGAAAGATCGACTGACGAAGCCAGAAATTCCAACACGAGGCGTCGGCTCAGGCGTACACGCTCCGAATCCGTCTTGATGGACATATTGGGCTCCACTTTGCGTGAGCAAGCAGGAACTAGCGTACGCGAACCTTCCAGTTCCACTACGCAGACGCGGCAAACGTTGACTGGCGTGAGGCTTTCCAAAAAACACAGCGTAGGAGTGTCGACGCCGAGTTTCTTTGCGGCATCCAGAATGGTGGAACCCTCGGCGACGGAAACAGGTTTGCCGTCAATCTTGATTTCAATGAGGCGGCGTTGCCGCTCCGGCGGCGCTTGTGGCACGGGTCCGCGCGGCAGAGGAATTGTTGGCTGGGGGGCGTCCAGCGGTCGCGAACTGTCCATAAAAGATTGACTCATCAGAACAGACTCCACCGCTGCATCGCGGATTCCAGCGCGCTGGAAGCAGTTTGTCCCAGGCCGCAGATTGAGGCGTCCCGCATGGCCTGGCCTATTTCGCGCAACATCGCGATTTCCTGCTCTGACGAGCCGAGCGGCCTGTTGCTGACCAGGCGCCGCAACGCCTCATCCTGACGCACCACGCCGACTCGGCACGGAACGCATTGGCCGCAAGTTTCATGGCGGAAAAAACTGGCGATGCGCAGGAGGATGTGGCGAAGATCAACCGTGTCGTCGAACAGCATGACCACTCCGGAGCCTAGAGTGGCTCCGATGGCGCGCGTGTCTTCAAAGGTGAGGGGCGTATCCAGTTCTTGAGGCCCAACAAAAGTCCCGGCGGCTCCGCCCAGAAGAACCGCCCGCAGTTTGCCGCTACCGGCAACGCCTCCGGCAAGATCGATAAGTTGGCGCAGCGTTGTTCCCATGGCGATTTCATAGACGCCTGGCCGGGCCACATGTCCGCAAAGGCAAAAAAGCCTGGTACCGGCTGAGTTCTCCGTGCCAATTCTGACGTACGCAGTGCCGCCTTCGAGGATGATGCGGGGAATGTTGACCAGCGTTTCCACGTTGTTGACGGCTGTTGGCCGGCCAAACAGCCCAGACTGTGTGGGGAATGGCGGCTTGTTGCGCGGTTCGCCACGATAGCCTTCAATCGAGTTAAACAAAGCGGTCTCTTCACCGCAGATGTACGCTCCGGCGCCGCGGCGAATCTCGACACTAAATTGCAAGCCGCGGCCAAGAATGTTGTCGCCGAGGAAGCCGTTTTCGCAGGCCGACTGGATTGCGTGTTGCATCCGCTCGGCGGCCAGCGGATATTCGCCGCGGAGGTAGACATAACCTTGCTGCGAGCCAGTTACGAAGGCGGCAATCGTCATGCCCTCGAGCACCGCGAAGGGATCGCCTTCCATAAGAATGCGGTCTTTGAAAGTGCCGGGCTCGGATTCGTCAGCGTTGCAGATGACGTAAGGCCTGGGGCCAGGCTCCTGCTGCAAGCGATGTCGCTGCAGGAAAAGCGCCTCCCATTTCTTGGCAGTAGGAAATGCCGCGCCGCCGCGGCCCAGCAGCTTTGAAGTGGACAGCTCACGAAGCGTGCCTTCAGGGCCAAGCTCCAGAGCTTTGCGCAGCCCTTCATAGCCGCCGAGGCGGGCATAGGCTTCCAAACTTGTGGCGCCCCCATGGCCGATGCGTTGGAGAAGCCGCAAGGGAACGAATTCATTATGCTGGGCTCCCGGATCGCGATCTGATTGGGGCACGCTGGTTTGGACGTTTAGCACGTCTGCCTCGTCGAGAGAGCGACCCTCGACAAAATCGTCCATCACAGATTGCACGCCCTCTGCTGATGCAGCGGCCAGCACTCGTTCCCGATGTTTCTCCCCGGCCGAGATGACCAGCACGGAGGGAGCGCGCTCACACAGACCCAGACACTGGCTGCGAAGCCAGATCGCGCGTCCATTGGAACAAGGCGAACCTGCGGGACCAAGCGTTCCTTCCAGTTCGGCGCAGAGTTTTTCCGAGCCACGCGTGACGCATGCAATATCATCACAAACGTGGGCTACTACCCGAGGACGAGGCTGGAGTGAAAACATTCCATAGAAAGACGCCACGCCATAAACTTCCGCGGGAGCAACGTCCAACCGCAATGCGACGTAGTTGACGGCACCCGGGCTGATCCAGCCGATGCGGTTCTGGATCGCATGGAGGAGGGGTAGAAGACGATGGCGCCCGCCAGGGACGCTGACAGCGGCCCGCGTGTCGACAATTTGCCGCGCAATATTTTGACGCTCACCGCCTTGCCAACTTGATCCGGGCGCGCCCAGATCCGAGTCAACGGCAGCGCGCTCTTCAGCAGTCGCTTGTGCGTTCGTGAGATGAAGATCCAATCAAGTCCTCTTATGCTTTTTCAATACGGATGGCTGTTGCCTTGAACTCCGCGGTGCCTGATTTGGGGTCCACGGCGTCAATCGTCAGCTCGTTCGTTGCGACTTGATCGTGAGCGTGCACCGATAAAAACGCGAGTCCCGGACGCAGCGCCGAATCAAAGCGCACCGGCGCGATGAGCGAGCCACGTCTCGACGTCACGCGGACCTTCTCGCCTTCCCGCAACTTGTAATGCTGACCGTCTTCCGGAGAAAGCTCCAGCGCTTCTTTGCGGCGCAGCGGCGACGAATATTCTCTGCTTTGAACGCCGGTATTGTAATCGTCGAGCCGGCGACCGGTGGTCAGTCGAATCGGATACTGCTCGTCAAGCTGGTCCACGGGCGGCTCGAATTCCACCACGCTAAACGGCGCGCGCGGGCCGATCAGTGGTTCACTCCACAGCCGTCCGTGCAGGAACATTTCTCCGGGATGCGATTCGTCATAGCATGGCCACTGAATGCCGCCCATCTCTTGCAGGCGATGGTAGCTCATGCCGGCGTGCATGGGACTCAAGAGGCGCAACTCATTCCAGATCGCTTCGGGATCGGGCGTACCCCAGTCATGGCCAAGGCGGCGAGCCAGATCAAAAATGATCTCAAGATCGTCGCGCACGCCGGTAGGAGGTGGCACGGTACGGCGGACGCGCTGCACGCGGCGCTCGCTGGAAGTCACCGTGCCTTCGCTTTCAAAAGCGCCTGCGGCTGCCGGCAACACGAGGTCGGCGAGTTTAGCGGTCTGAGTATAGAAAAGGTCCTGGACCAGAAGGAATTCCAGCCCGCCCAACCGCTTCAGGGCGCGATGCCGGTCGGCCTCAGAGTCAGCGGGATTCTCTCCCAGCACATACAACGTAGTCAGGCGGCCATGGTCGTGATCGTCATCCATGGCTTCAAACATATCGCTCAAATGCCAGCCGCGTTTGGGTTGGATCGTCACACCCCAGGCTTTCTCAAACTTCGCGCGCAACTCGTCGTTCTCGACATGCTGGAAGCCTGTGAGGCGGTCGGGAATTGCGCCCATGTCGCCGCCACCCTGAACGTTGTTTTGTCCGCGCAGGGGATTCACACCACTGCCGTATCGGCCCACGTGCCCAGTGAGCAGCGCGAGGTTGATGAGGGCCACTACGTTATCCACCGCGTTGTGATGCTCAGTGATGCCCAGGGTCCAGCAGATCTGAGCCCGTGGAGCGCAGGCGTAGGCATGAGCCGTCTTGCGGATGGCTTCAGCGGGCACACCAGTTTCACGCTCAGCCCGTTCCAGCGTGTATTTATCAACGTGCGTTTTGTAGGCTTCGAATCCGCTGGTAGCGTGTTGGATGAACTGTTCGTTGGCCAGGCCGGCCGTGATGATTTCGCGACCCACGGCGTTGGCCAGAGAGATGTCAGAGCCAACATCCAGGCCCATCCACAGATTGGCCCAGCGCGCGGAACTCGTGCGGCGTGGATCCACTACATAAAGTTCAGCTCCGTTAAGCACGCCTTTCAGCAAATGATGAAAGAAAATCGGATGCGTTTCCCGGGCATTCGATCCCCAGAGCACGATTACATTGGTGTCTTCGATCTCGCGATACGAGCTTGTCCCACCGCCTGCTCCGAATACCGCCGCCAGACCGGCGACGCTGGGGGCGTGTCAAGTGCGGTTGCAGCTATCGATATTGTTCGTACCCATGACGCTGCGGACGAATTTTTGCGCTACGTAGTTCAGTTCGTTGGTGGTTTTCGAGCAACTAAACATGCCAAAGTCTCGCGGATCCTTCTTCGCTATCGACTTGCGGAAGCCCGCCGCGGCACGGTCCATGGCTTCATCCCAGCTAGCGGGACGATGGGAACCATTCTCGCGCACAAGCGGCTGGGTCAAGCGGGTCTTCATCGATTGAGGCATAGTCCCATTTGCCTTTCAGGAAAATCCTAACACTCTTGATCGGGGTTACAAGCGAAAGGGGAACGGTGGTCCTGCTGCTCACTTCGATCCCTTGTGGATGCTCCACAGCATCAATAATACTGATAAGCATAGGGTGCCTGCTTGTGCCACATATCCCAGTGATCTCAGAGTTAAAGTGCAAACAGGGACTGGGTTCGACACTCACTTGGTTCAGATGTTGCCGAGTATCACGCGCCCCAGAAGTAGCGTTCGAGAAGATCGCTGACACTCAGTTTGAGTGGGAACTACTGCAATTTTACTACCGCGGTAGTCGATATTTTCCTTTGCGCTTCGCGAGCCTCGCGTAGACCATGGGCATTTCTTGTGCCGCGCGGCCACTCCAGATTGGCGAATGGGAAGGGATGAACAGGATCCTTCAGGGCTCGTCTGGAATCCTGTGACACGCAGTTCCGACATACGGAGGGCAGGATCATGCACGATTTAGGCAGAAGTGGGTCGCGCCGGCAGGCGCGACTTGGTGGTACCCAACCTTCGCCGCGCGCCGAACATCCAGCACTGATTTGGTAAACTATTCCTGATGGCCCCCGCCAACGAAAGACAACAGACCCACGATCTGATCGAGCGTCTGGCTCCCAGCCAGATTTCCGCCGTCGTTCATCTGCTCGAAGGGATGACTGATCCGGTGGCTCGCAGTCTCGCCCATGCCCCCCTGGACGATGAGCCAGTCTCTGAGGAAGAAGCTCGTGAGATCGCCGCTGCCCGCGCCTCCCTCGACCGTGGCGAGGGTATTCCTCACGAAAAAGTTCTGGCCGAGTTCGGCCTCACTCTCCAAGATTTTGAGCGCATGGGTCGCACTCCGCTCGATCCCCACGAGACGAATCGCTAAGCATGGGCAACAACGTTATCTGGAAAGATCAAGCCAAGGCTCAACTCCGCGCCATCGATCAGCCCACTGCTCTCCGCATCCTCGATGCGCTGGCCCGCTATCTGGACACTGGCGAGGGCGACGTCGCGCTCAATAGATGAGCTTTAGCGAAAACTGAATTTGCCGCGAAGTTCCAGCGGTCTTGCTGATCATGCCAAACCCTGTTCCCGCGATGATGTTCGCGGGTAGCCCCATGTTGACGATGTTAAACAGATTAAACAACTCTCCGCGGAATTGCAGGTCAGCTATCTCCGAACCGCTTTCGCGGTGGCCAATCGGAGTCGTCTTGATGAGCGCAAAATCGAAATCGTAATATGCCGGTCCGCGAAATGTATTACGGCCGAGCGTTCCAAAGCGTCCGGAGTTTGGTCCAGTCCCGCCTGCGATCCCAGTGGGAATGGAAAAGAAGCTCGCGTTGTGCGCCCCCCGCCCAAAATAGTCGTCGCGCGGTCGCATTGAACTGCCGGCGCTCGAGAGATCCGGCGTTCCGATCTGATCCGGCCGGTCCGCCCCGATCGTCCCCGCCCCCGTCTGCTGGATCCCCGAGTACACCGTAAACGGAGAACCACTGGTGACCGTCGAGATGCTCAGCAACTCCCAGCCCTTCGTCAACAACTTAGTTCGATCCGCCTGAAGTCTCAAATGCTCGAAATGCAAATCCTGTGCCGCGCTCAACGTGAACGCCTGTGTCACATCAAAGCTCGATGGCCCCCTCTCGGCTTGTGTATCGAAAGGGTCTTGTGGGCTGAACCATGTCACGGCGCCGGTGGATCCGGTTCCTCCGAGGATGCCGCTGACATCATCCAGCGATTTGCTCCAGGTGTAGCCTGCTTGCAATGACGGACCGCCGTGCCCAACATTTCCCGATAATGACGTCTGCAGTGCGTTGTACGACGAGTGTGACGTCGCTGTCATCACGGACTCGAATCCGAAACCTCCCGTCACCGCTCCGCTACCGTCGAAGTTTGTAAACCGCGAAAATTCCGTATCCGCTCCGGGATACGCGTTCGGATACGACATTCTGGGAAGTCGAAATGCCGATGTTCCCACATACGTGACAGCGGCCGTAAGACCGCCAAAAGCCCGTTCCAGCCCCAGCGTCCAAACCTGCAAATAAGCATTGCCGAAGCGCCGGTCGATCCCCGCCAGACTCAGCAGCGAGAGCTGATGACTTGGCGCCAGCGCTGCCAAATCCTGTTGGTATCTATTCACGTCCATCACCGTGTTCGCCGGCACTTTTCTCGGATCGCCGCTGGCCAACACGTTCATGCCCCCTGTGTTGTAAACCTCTGGCAACTCGTCCGGTGTGATTTGGAATCCGTAGGAAATCTCCCCGTTTTGCGCTGCATTGACGCGCGGATAAACAACGTAAGGCGTTGACCCTGTCAGAAGATTGTCCTGCCAGATATTGGGCGGAATCACCGTGATCGCCCCGCCCATGTGCACATGCACCGCGTGGGGCGCGTTCCAGTCAACCTGAACACGCGGCCCCCAACCGTTCCAATCGGTTTGATAAGTAGGCTGCGGATTGATCAAGTATTCCTGGCCAACGCCCGCGGGTGGGAACGAATTCAGAAAACTCGACGTTCGGTGTGCCCGCTCCGAAATCGGCGTGTAGAGCTCATATCGCAGCCCACATTCGAGCGTCCATTGCGGATTGATTTTCCACGTGTCCTCGATGTAGGCGTTCACGTCATCCCGGTTGATCGCCGCGGGCCCAATGTGCGCGCCATTCGATGCGTAGGGCGGCGCGACTGCGATCGTGTATCCATACGGATACCCGAGTAACAGACTGCTCATCGTGTCTGGCAGAGGTTGACCCGGCTGCACATCATGCTGTCCACTCGCAGAAGGAATGAACACGGGCGAATAAACTGTTCCACCACCAAAATCGTACTCGCCGTTGGGACTTATACCGAAGTACGTCGTGTCCCGGTTAAGGCGTGCTTCCACACCCCACTTCACCGCGTGCCGTGGGCTCGTCCACGCAAAATTCAATTGTCCATGGAACAAATTCCCGAACGCCGACATCACCGAGCCCGCCGCTCCATTGAACGCCTCATAGAGGCCATCGATGAACTTCAAAGCCGGATCGGTGTGGTTCGGCGTCACAAACGAAGGCGTCGTTCGCGTGAAACTCACCGACGTCGACCAGAGAAAGTGCGGAGACACGGCGCGCGTGTAAGTGATGACCCCGTTCCGCTGCCGATCCACATACTGCACCCCGAAGCTCGGATCAATCAGTGTCTGATCCGGATTTGTTGTCGGTCCCGTTAGATTGTCGTAATTGAATCGACCAAACAATTGTCCTTTTGCGCCAACTTTCTGATCGATGCGGATGGAAAACTGATCGGCATCCGTGTTTACGTTTGAAGGTGCAGCATAGGTTCGCGCGCCATACGCGCCGGTTGGGTTGTTGGGGATTGGATAACGGGCCAGCACTGTCTCAATTGCCGGATCCACCGGTACGTGCAGCGTGTCCGTGCTGCCGTCCGAGTACGTCACCACGTCCTGGCCCCGCCTTTCTGCTGCTGTAGGTACAGCCAGCACCTGGGTCGTTCCCAGCACCTGCCTGAATCCCTGATACTGCACAAAATAGAACGTCCGGTCGCGTCCGTCATACACGTTCGGCAACACGACTGGCCCGCCGTTCGTAAATCCGAACTCGTTTCGCCGGAACGGAGGGATACGGCCCGGGTCCGCAATCGACGGGTGATCGAAATAATTCCGCGCATCGAGGGCAGAGTTCCTCAAAAACTCGAAGAATGACCCGTGAAAACCGCTTTTCCCGGACCGTGTCACGATGTTGGTGAAACCTGCCGCGCCGCGTCCGATGTCCGCCGGCATCCAGCCTGAGCTTGACTGCAACTCCTGAATCGCATCTACGTTGAAATTCGTGAACGTGCTCCCGCCCATTTCTGGATCGCTGACATCCGCACCGTCCATCGCGAACACAGCCTCGACGCCGCGCTGTCCGTTGATGGCGAACTGCTGGGTGAAATTCGTCTGCCCGTTCACGTCGGTCATCGTGCCCGCTGCTAACAACAACAGCGTGCTGAAGTCGCGTCCATTCAACGGCAATTCATTTACCTTTTGGCTGGAGAGTTTCTCCCCGCTTGTTCCGCTGGCTGCGTTCGAAGTTGTGCTCGGGTTCCCATTCGAGACTCCTGCAGAAGTTTGCGGCTTGGCTGCAATCGACAGCACGTTTTGATCGGACACCGTCAGCACAATTGTTACGCTAGTAATATTCACTGCCACTTGCCCTGTCGGACCTCGCCCGGGCATTTGCACGCTCACGCGATTTGGCCCGAGTCGAAGGCCCGCAATCGCGAACCTTCCGTCGGTTCCTGTAACTGCGGTTGGGTTCTTTTCGGCGCCGGATGTAAAGACCGTTACCTTCGCTCCGGCCACAGGTTCACCGGCAGCCGTGCGTACGACGCCAGCCCAGGCCTGCGCAGATGGCGAACTTTGTTGTGCTTTGAGCGCGATCGCCACCAGCAGTCCCAACAGCAAATACTTCTTTATCAGTCGGAAAGCCTTATGAAAGGTTCGAGCTATTACGTGTTCCTTTGCGTAGTGGAATTCACGCATGAAAAATTTCCTCGAGTGAAGACGGAATGCAATCGCGTGCATGAAGCCTTTGATCGCGCAGCATAGACCCTCGTCCCGGTCCGTCATATGTCGACACGGCGTACCTATAGAAGTGTCGAACCGCTTCGGTTTACGTACTTGTGACTTCTATGCCTTGGGAGCGGTAGGGATTCAGGACATCTTCGTCTGATGCATCGGTGATCAAACGTGTCAGTCGGGAAGCAGGACCGACCAGGTATGGCAGAGATGTCCCCATTTTCCCAAGTGAAATCAGGCCAACCACTTCCGTTGAAGCCCCTATCATCGCTTGCTTCACGTACGCTTCTTCTCGGTCGCCGACGGTTATTCCGACCTCCGGGTGCAAACTGCACATTCCGAGAAAACATAGATCAGCGCGGATGGATTCGACTCGACGAATGGTCTCGATGCCTGTCGTGACCCGCGCCTCCTTAAGAAAATTTCCTCCGAGCATCAGCACGCTCAACTTCGGATGATCTGCCAACGCCAGCGCAAGCGGTGGGCTGTTGGTAACAATCGTCGCCGAACGCTCTCTTGAAAGGTAGGAAGCAATTCTTAGATTAGTGGTACCTCCATCAATCAGCACCACCTGACCGTCGCGGATCATGTCAGCCGCCGCTCGAGCAATTCCGATCTTGCTCTCCACGTCGATTTGTTGGCGAGACACGAAAGGAACGGCCTCGGCACGGCGAGGCAGGGCGCCGCCGTGTACCCGTTGGATCTTTCCCGAACTCGCCAATTCGCGCAGATCTCGACGAATCGTGTCTTCAGAGACCCTGTATCGACTGCTAAGGTCCGCGGCGAGGACTCGGCCCTCACTGCCAAGCAGCTCCAGGATGTACTGGTGGCGCTCTTCCTTTAGGGCGATTTGGCCCGCTTCCCCTTCTGGTTTCATTCTGCCCATATTGCACGAATACACTTGGTTATGCACGTATATACGTGTATTATCCGATTTATGCATGATACTGCCAAACGTAGCGCCATACAAGGTCTTTCGCAAAAGCGTTCGGTTCGGGCAGTCGTCTTCGATTACGGAAACGTTCTTTGCCTCGAGCAAACGCTGGAGGATATGAAAGGTGATCACGAGCAATTCTGAAATTATGATCTAAGATCGACCCTGACCCTGACGAGCCATAACTCGGCTTGTGGGAAGCTGTCCTTTAGCTGTCCAATAACGACTCCCTAACGCTTCTTACAAGGTTTTTCGACGGCCACCCGCGTCTTGTAAGTTGTAATCCAATTCGCTTTGGGCTCATAACCCAAAGGTCGGTGGTTCAAATCCACCCCCCGCAACCATTTACCAACTTCTCGGTACCCATTGGCTCCCGTTCGCTCCCGCGTTAGGCACCAATGACACCGCAACAAGTCTCACAGGGCAGAACGCTCCGAACTACCACACTGTTGGCGGCGCGCTTGCCCTCCGACATGGCTTGCGTATAGACATTCATCGTGCTTTGGATGGTGGAGTGCCGCAGCAGTTCTTGTTGGACTTTGATGTCGGCCCCCACTCGACGCAGCAGGCTCGAGTAGGAATTGCGAAACGTGTGCCAGCCAATCTTGCCGACGCCAACACGCACGGCGGCGGGTTTGATGTGCCGCCGCAGAATGCTCTCCTGCCATCGTGGCTTCCCCTTGCGGTTCGCAAATACCCAGTCACAGGGTTCTCGGTGCAGACTCCGCTGCCAGTGTGCCCTGAGGGCATCGGCCAGACTCGGATCAACCGGAAGAGGAAGCCGCGAGGCTTCTGTCTTCGTATCGCCGACTCGGCCCTGGACAACACTTCGCCTAACCAGCAGCGTGAGGTCCTCCCAATTAAAATCGCCCCATTGCAAGCCGATGATTTCGCTTGCCCGAAGACCCAGACAGGCCGCAATCAGAACCATAGTGTGGTAAGGCTCAGTAAGTTCTCCGAGGACCAAGCGCATATCATGCACGCTCAGCACTCGCGGGATCGATCGGCGTCCGCCGCGCTGCCGTACGAGATCAATGGGGTTGACGTCGCATATCTCCCACCGCCGTCCATGCTGGAACACAAGATGCAAAAGACTCCGCAGGTTTACCTTTGACTTTTCCGCCAACGGGAGTGATCGAAGCCACTGCTCAACCTCCGTCGGCTTGATTTCGTACACAAGGCATCCACCCCAACGCGGTCGTATCCAGCGATTCAAGCTGGAGAGGTGCGCTTGCTGGGTTCCATAGCGGAGTAATGGCAGTTCTTTCTCGACGTAGTCATCCGCAAGAGCTTCGAGTGTCATCGGCAGGCCAAGTCGGTTTTGAAGATTTAGCCGCAGTCGAAATCGCTCGAGAATTCGAAGTGCATCCGCTTGTGTTGGATACTCGCTCAGCACACCGATGATCTTTGATCTCCGGCGCCGCTGCCCCTCTGGAGTAGTTTCGTAATAACGAAACTGCCAGACATCTTCCGTCCGAATTCGTTTCCTCCTGGTCAGACTTCCGTATTGATACCTGTGCGGCGTGTACATGCTCCCCTCCTTCTGATTTGCGAGACGAAGATGACGGAATGAGTCTATTCCACCTCAGGCACCAGGAATTCAGAAGCCGCTTTCGTGCAGAACTTGGAAAGACAGTCGGCGATCTTTGGGTACACTACCCAACGAAGCGGACCCCAAACCTTCGGGGATGACTGCGATCCACACAGATCGGCCTAGGGAGCACCCCGGGGGTTAGTTAGTGCAACGGGCTTCAATTGAGGGTGTCGTCAGGATCCGTCGTCGATCTACAGAGGCTCCTGAGGAAGTTGGCCGAATTGATAACGGACAAGTCGGCATAGCGGAAGCCATCTGCGCGAATGTTCAGGCATGCACGGAGGACTGGCGGATGACGGGCTACTCTTCCCTAATCCAGTAAAGGAAGGTTTGCCGTTTCTAACCGCAAATTACCCCATTCGTGGATATAAGCGCGTTATCGTTACTTATCCGACGGACGAACCGCTAACTTCCGGTTGACTGGCCAATGTGCACTCATTTTGGGGTTAGGTGATCGAGTTCGTGGTCGATGTTGAGGAGCCGCTGGGTGAGTCGCCGGAGCTTACGGCGAGTCTTATCTTCCAGCTGAGGCTGGATTAACTGGAGAAGGTGGTGGGTAGCGGCGATACTCTGGCGAATGGCAGCGAGGTCGACCCGCGTGGGGGCGGTACTGGAGGGAAGTGGGAGTTGGGGGATGGAATAGAGGGAGGCCGTGTTTTGCCGAGCGCGGTGAAATTCACGTTGGAGATCGAGCTGGACCACTTCCACATAGCGCAGGGTCATGCGGATGTCTCGGTGGCCCATCATTTGCATAAGCGCCGGGAGGCTGACGCCGAGGCGCACCATCTCTGTCGCGAAGGAGTGCCGTAGCCGGTGCGGGTTGACCCGACCAGTGCAGCCCGCAGCCCGGGCCATATCGCGTAACGTATTGTGCAGCACATCGTACCAAGTGTCAGGTTGCCAATAGCGAGGCAGTAAGAAAGCTTGGCCCCCCGGCACAGGAGTGGGGGCCCGCCGCCCCCGCCCAACTCGCGGGAGGGTTCCCAACTCCACCATGCGCGCCACAATGCGTTGCGTCTCTTCATCCACTGGAACTAAGCGTTCGGAATGGAGCTTGCCCAGGGGTACACGAAGCGCCACTTGCTGTTCACTGATCTGCTGTAGGCAATCCAGGGGAAGATGGATGCATTCGCTGATGCGGATGCCCGTGGCCCGCATGAGGCGGAGAGCATTCACCTCCAGGGTGTCAGCGAGACGGAGCTGTTGCTGCAGCTGCTGATCCTCCTCGAGAGAAAGCGGTTTGGGGAGATAGTGGTCGGAGGGAGGAAAATCTTCACGACGAATGAGGTCGGGCGTTACAGGGTGCCCTTGGTTGGCTAAGTCACGCAATAAGCGGCGGACTGTGAGCAGGTGCAGGCGACGGGTCACATTCCCGGGCGAGGGATATTGCTGGCAGAGGAAGCGGAACCAGGCGAGGAGATGGGGATCGCGGCGGAGCTGTGAAAGTTTGTGCAGGCGGGGAAAAGTAGTGTGGAGATAGGCCAGGAAATTATGGGCACAGTAGCGGTAGCAGCGGACAGTTCCAGGCCGGCTGGTTGTGGCGAGCACCTGGATCTGGGCTTCCAAGATTTTGTCCATGCTCGGCCGCGATCGTTTCATGACATCTACTCCGGAGGGGACATACGAACGCGCTGTTGGACGGCGCGGGCAAACTCGCGCCAGACGGCTTCTGGGGCAAGTTGCACGTAGAGCATGGTGGTTTGAATGTCGGCGTGTCCCATTAAATGCATCAAGGCGGGTAAGGAAATGCCGGCGCGCACCATGTCGCTTCCGAAGCTGTGGCGAAACCGGTGCGGATTAGCTTGGGGGACTTTGCTCACCAGGCGATGATGGCGAAATAAAGAGCGCAGTCCTGCGGCGGTCATGGGGCGACCGCGCCGGCGGCCTTTGAGAGAGACAAACAGAGCGGACGAGTTAGTCAGAGGCCTCTCTAAGTGCAGGTAGTTTTCGAGGACTTGAAGAGTGTCGGCGGTTAAAGGCAAGAAACGCTGCTTGCGGCCCTTCCCTAAGACGTGGAGGCGTGCTTCGGAGAGCAGGAGATCTTCCAGTTGGAGTTGCAGGACCTCGCAAGAGCGCAAGCCGTTTTGCAACATGAGGGCGACCATGGCG
This sequence comes from uncultured Acidobacteriaceae bacterium, assembly GCA_963714225.1. Lineage (GTDB taxonomy): Bacteria > Acidobacteriota > Terriglobia > Terriglobales > Acidobacteriaceae > Sulfotelmatobacter. The sequence goes on from CAVQNY010000031.1 coordinate 157,856, forward strand.
AGATCGCGGAAGGTGCGAAAGCCTTTCCAGAAGCGGGCGACCTGGTCCGCGGAGAGGGGCACGATCACGCGGCGGGGCTGTCGCAGTCGCAGGTTGGTCGTAATCTTGGTTTGCCGGCGGCCGTAGCCGAGAGAAGAGCGCGTGGTATATCTACGCTGAAAGAGCGGTTTGCCGGGAATTTCCTTTGCGTGATGGAAGCGATACAAGCAGCGCAGCACACACAAGCGATGATTGATGGTTTGCGGCGTGGGTGAGGGCTGATGCTCGAGTTGGTGACGGACATAGTCGAGCAGAAGGGATTGGTTGAGCCTATCCAGCGAGTGTCGTGTGTTTTTGAACCAGCGTGCCAGGTGGAGCAAGTCATAGGCATAGGCGCGCAAGGAGCGCAGCGAGAGTTGGCGAACGTTCTGGGCATCGAGAAACTGATTGGCCCAGGCGATTTCGTGGTCGCGCTCATCCAGCAGACGATAAGGGGAAACGCTGGCCGGCAAGGAGTTTTTCACCACCAGGCGAATGCTCATAGCGAAGCTGCCTCCTCGAGAAGATGGGCAAAATCCTTGGGAGTGGCGCCACGGGTGAAGTAACTGTTGGGATCCTGGCCGGCGGGTAAGTCCACCAAGCGTACGTGGAGACGCGCCTGGTCGAGGCAGTGGAGGAGAGCATGGGCAGCATTTTGGCCGGCTTGGTTTTGATCTTGATCGAAGGCGATGTAGACACAGCGATCGGGGTTTTCGCGCAGTTGCGCCAGTTGTGCAGGAGTCAGGTGGGTGCCAATGGCACAGGTGGTGTTGCGGTATCCCGCCTGCCACAACACGGCGAGATCGAACAACCCTTCGACCAGGATCACGTTGCGGAACTGTCGGACCGATTCCCAGGCGAATAAACCGCCTTTCGAACGTGGCAGGAGGCGATGGGGGAAGGCATTGCCAATACTGCGGCCATACAGGTTGACGATGTGATCCTGCTGGCGGCAAGGAAAAATCACGCGGCGGCAAAAAGTATCGGCGCCCTGCGGACCAATCAAGCCCGCTTCGAGCAACTGCTCCAGGGAGTAGCCGAGGGCCTGCAGGTGAGGGCGCAGGTTGCCGCCATAGGCATAGCCGATGCCGAGTTCCTCGATGAGCCTCGCATCATGCACTCCGCGCTCAGCGAGATACTGAACGCCTTGCGGATAACGGTGTAGTTCCAGTTGATAGAAGGCGGCCGTGTGCGCGAGCAGTTGGGCGGCGGGGGCGAGTTCTTCTTGGAGATAGGCAACGCTCTCGCGAAAAGAGAGATGGCGCGACAGTTCGACAAAGCGAATTAAGTCGCCGCCCCGCCCGCAGCCGTGGCAGTAGAACAGGTTTTTCCGGGCGTTGACGTAGAAGGAGGGATGAGTGTCCTCATGCAGCGGACAGAGTCCCGCGAACTCGGGGCCGGCATCGACCCGATGCCCTCTCCAGTGGTGCCGTTGCAGGTACTCCAGCAGCGGAACACGTTGTTTGAGCCGTTCGAGATCCTCGCCCATGGCGTCCACAGTTCTCTCAGCCTCAGGGTATGAACCTTGGGCCGCAGATCCCAGGCGAGGATGGTGGGGAGCGAGAAAAAAGTTGATCTTCAGAAACGCAGCGGCCAGGGCCAGAAGACTCGCAGGCAGGGATAGACGGTTGGCCAAGACAGGCGCAACGAGCCGAAGGCGGGCTGCTCGCCGCGAGCCAGCCATTGCGCCACGGTTTGGAGCATGGGGCGCAGAAAGGAAAAGGCAGGCCGAGAAGAATCCAGCTCGTGGAACCAGCGGCGCAGGGTGGAGGGGTCGGGGACGCGATTGGGATCTTTGAGAGGCGGCGCGGCATTTTCCCAAGAGCGCCGCTCCACAAAGCGCCTCCGCAACGCCTCGCTGCGCGCGCCCAGGCTGTAGTGGGTGTAAGGCAAGGAGAAAGCGGGCAGGAAGCTAAAGACTACACCGCACAGCGGACAAAGACCGCGGCGGTAGCGGATCCAATCGTGACTCTCATCATGGGCTTGTTTGCGTCGCCAGCCATGACCGATGATCGAATGGAGTAAGCAGAGCGGACACCACCGAAGAATCAGTCCTGCACCCGCTGCCCAGTCGAATCCTGACTTGCAATGGTTGGCCAAAAGTGGGATAACGTAGATCGTACCGTTCTGCGAGGCTCTCTCACTGAGCGGAATCTTGCGAGGATGTACGCCCAGAAGAGAGCCTTTCTCCTTCCTGCTCGGTCTCAGCTACAGAAGGATAACTCTCATTGCCTGGCTACCAAAGATTGGCCGGTAAACTACCGGCTTGTCCGTGATCGGAGCACAATCCCGAGAAGCCCGGTGGGTTGCGAATGAGGTCGAGCGAAAGATCTGATCTACAAAGTCCTCTACTGCCTTCCCTTTGAAGTGTTGTCAGCCGGCAAAGCTGTCCGCCTGAGCGTACAAAATAAGAAACCGAAAATTAGTGGACGTCGAAATGCAGATATCCAAGCATCCACAGCAACAGGAGCCCTCCCATAAAGCTAACGATTGCAACCAGAATCCCGAGTCCGTGCCAGTTCGTGAATCTCTCCACGACCTTCTTCCTGCCCCTGTAATGATATTTACTCATAGATCCTCTTGGATCCTCTGAGACTCCCAAGAACAGGTCACGAAGGCGAGCAGTCGGCGTCCACGCCTTTGATTGTTTGGCTCCAAGTCATCGATTTGGATGCTATCAGCTCCCGCAAATGTCAAAAGTTCGCTCGACACACTCGGTGAGTGTTCTAACTCTGGTTTTCGCCTAGACCTGCAGCACATCGCCCTCGCGGGCAACCATCTCGTACAAGACAGGATTGACGAAGAATCCGATGAAGAGCCGGGAGATGAGGCCGGCGACGATGACGATGGCGAACGGCCTTTGAGTATCTGATCCAATGCCGGTGGAAAGCGCAGCTGGCAGCAATCCCAGGCAGGCAACCAGGGCGGTCATCATAATCGGGCGAAGCCGCAGGAGCGAAGCTTCCCTGGTGGCCGGGCGGATCCCCATACCTTCCCGGCGCAGCTTGTTGATGTAGGAGACGAGAATGACCGCAGTCTCCACTGAAACCCCGAGCAACGCCAGAAGACCCAAGACGGAGGAAACGCTGAAGGGAGTGCGTGTGAGTTTCAGCGCAACCAGCGCGCCCACCGGTTCCGTCATGATTACACCGAGAGCGATAGTGACGGGAAACTTGAAATTTCCGTACAGGGCGAACAAGATCATGAAAATTAGGACTACGGCGAGGGGGCCAATAAAGTACATCTGCGATTTGGCCTCGAGAAACTGGCTGTATTCGCCGCCCCATTCCATCCGGTAACCCTGCGGCAGCGCCACCACTTTCTTGACAGCCGCCTGGCCGTCTCGAACGGCCCGCTCCAAATCACGTCCCTCCACGCTGTATTGCACGCCGATGTAGCGGGAGTTGTTTTCGCGATAAATGAAGGACGCACCGTTTCCCTGGCGGATGTCGGCGAGTTGGCTGAGAGGAATCTGTTGCCCGTCCGGAGTGCCCACCAACAGATTTCCGATCTCATGCTCGCTGCTGCGGAACTGGGGCTGCATGCGGACAACCAGATCGAACAGCTTCTCCCCTTGAATAACTTGAGTGACCGCCTGCCCGCCCACTGCTGCTGAAATCACAGCTTCTACATCCGCGACATTGATCCCATACCGTGCGATCTTGTTCCGATCGACGTCGACCAGTAGGCTGGGCTGACCAAGTTCGCGCACCACTGTTAGGTCGGTAAACCCCGGCACATTGGTGAGCGTGTTCTTGATCTGGATCGCTTTGTCTTGTAATACATTCAAGTCCTCACCGTATATCTTGACCGCCAAAGAACTCTTGAGGCCGGTGAGTGCTTCGTCCACGGCATCTTCCGCAGGCTGGGTATAGTTGAAAATGATCCCAGGAAAGGCCGTGAGCTTCTTGTTAATCGATTCGATCAGCTGTTTTTTCTCGCTGATCTCGCCGGTCCACGCTTTGTCCTTATAATGCTTGAGGCCAACGTAGAATTCACAATTAAAAAATCCAGTGGGATCAGTGCCATCGTCAGGGCGCCCCAACTCTGAACCTACGACGGTAACCTGCGGATAAGACATCAGAATGTCACGGATCTGAGGAGCAATGCTGCTGGCCTCCTCAAAGGAAATAGTGTAGGGCATGGTAGCCCGCACCCAGAGCGCGCCTTCATCGAGGTGAGGCATGAACTCGCCACCGATGAAGGGCACCAGCAGAAGAGTCGCCCCGAAGATCAGGGCGGCGATCGCGATGGTGATCTTGGGCCGGTCGAGCGCCCAATCCAACTGACCAGCGTATTTCCGCTTCATCCATTCAAAGGCGTGATTCGGTTTCTCGTGCACGCCCTTCTTGAACCAATAGGAGGCTAGGACTGGAATCAGCGTGAGGGTCAGGATAAGTGCGCCAACCAGAGCAAATGACATGGTCTCAGCCATGGGGTGAAACAGCTTGCCCGACGGCCCGCTCAGCGCGTAAATCGGGAGATATCCGGCAAGGATAACAGCGACCGAATAGAAGATCGGGCGATCTACATCTTTTGCGGCTGCAAGAATGACTTCATTCAGCTTATAGTTCTGTCCCTCCCGTAGTGCCAGTTCGCGGTAGATGTTTTCAACCATCACGACGGTGCCATCGATGACAATCCCAAAGTCGATGGCACCGATAGAAAGCAAATTCGCGGCAACGTCGTGCGCGTGGAGCACGATGAAAGCAAACAAAAGTGAGAGTGGAATGGTGAGGGCCACAATAACAGCAGCGCGGAAGCTGACCAGAAAAAAAATCAGCACGACCAAGACCAGCACCATGCCACGAAGTAGGTTCGCCTCCACTGTGTCCGTGGTCAGGTCCACCAATTCGCTGCGGTCGTAATAGGGGTGAATCTTGACGTCAGGCGGCAAAATCTGATGGTTCAGTTCCTCGGTTTTTGCCTCAACTCCCTTCAGGACGTTCTGCGTTTGCTCTCCGCGCAGCATGAGAATGACACCCTCAACGGAATCGTCGTTCTTCTGGAAGCCGAATTCCCCTAGCCGCGGGGCGTGCCCGATCGCCACATCTCCAACATCACGTACTCGGATCGGTACGCCTTTGTTGGCGCCGACCACGATGTTTCCGATGTCCTCTGTGTTCCGTACCAGCCCGATGCCGCGGACGTAGTAGAACTGTCCGCCTTGAGAATAAAAACCGCCGCCCGCATTCGAGTTGTTGGCCGCGAGAGCCGCAGTGACTTGTGGAATGGTCAGATGGTAGCCATAGATGCGCGCCGGATCGAGCAGCACCTGGTATTGCATCACCGTTCCACCGAAGCCTGAATCGTCAGCCACGCCGTGGACCGAACGATAAGCTCGTTCAATCACCCAGTCTTCAATCGTTTTCAGCTCCTGCGGGCTGCGGTCGGGGCTTTCCAGCACGTACCGGTACACCAAGCCACTCGGGCTAAACAGCGGAGCGAGACTTGGGGTTACGCCTGTTGGCAGCGTGGCTTGAGCGAGGCGCTCAAAGACGATTTGCCGCGCAAAGTAATCGTTGGTGTTTTCTTCGAAGGTGAGGATTACATCGGACAGCCCGTAGAGCGAGATGGAACGCATCACTACCATGTGCGGGACGCCGTTCATCTCCAGTTCAAGGGGAAGAGTTACCAAGCGCTCGACTTCTTCTGCGGCATGGTCTGGCCATTGGGTGATGATTTCGACCTGCGGAGGCGAGAGGTCGGGATACGCGTCCACCGGCATTCGCTGAAAAGACAGGATTCCGCCGACCGTGATGAAAGCGGTCAGCATCAGCACCAGAAATCGTTGCCGCAGCGCCGCTTGGACTATTCGGTGGATCATTCCGTTTTGGTGGACACTATCCTTGCCAGAGTGTTCGAACGTTCCTCAAAGTCTGGCGCCTTGAGGCTAGCGCTGCAGTGAGTTCGCGAACTGCAGAAACAAGCTGCCATTTCCGATGATCCGGTCACCAGCTTTCAGTCCGCTGGTAATCTGCGTCTGTCCGTTCAAACTTTCTCCCAGCGTCACCGAGCGTCTGCCAAACTGGTTCGCAGATGCCGCAGCATAAACAAAAGGCTGGTTCTCGCTATCGCGCAGGACCGCTGCATCTGGTAGCGCAATGGCATTTTGTATCGTGCCCGTGTTTACGTTTGCAACCACGTACATATCTTTCTTCAGTTTTTCGCCGGGATTATTGGTCTCGATGCGTGCCTGCAGCGTGCGCGTGCTCGGATCCAGGGACGCTGCCACGTACGCAATGCGCCCATGGAACACTTCAGGATAAGTATCCGTCTGAATGGTCACCTGATCTCCCACGCGCACGTAGGGCATATCCTTTTGATAGATATTGACCAGAACCCAGACGGTGCTGACGTCGGAAATCATGAAACATTGCGTGGTGCCGGGTTGGATGAGCTGCCCGGCGGAAACATCCTGCTCAACCACCAGGCCGCCAATCGGCGCCTTTACCGGAACCTCAAAAGAGGGCGGAGCTTTCACAAGTGCGTCGGGATCGGAAACTCCCATAACTTTCAATGCAGCTTGCGCCGCGATTAGGTCGCCGCTGGCTTGCACCTCAGCCGACTGCGCTTGCTCCACATTCTGCTCTGCAATCGCGTGATGCTGATACAAGTCTTCGGCTCGGGCGTTAGCCTTTTGTGCCAGGGCATAGGCAGCAATCGCCTTCAAATAGTTTGTGCGGAGTTGCGAGTAATCAGGACTCGCCACGTACAACATGGGCTCGCCCTGAGTTACTTTTTGCCCTGGGACAACCACTACCCTGCTGACCGGTCCGCTTACCTGAGTGATGACCGGTGTGGTGCGAAAGCTGTTGTAAGCCACAGACCCAGTCAGCCGTAGGGATCGGGTCAGCGTCGTGGGCTGCACCAGCAGCACCTGCACGTGCGACATTTGGTCCTGCGGGATGGTAAATAGCTCAGGATTGTTTGAGTTATTTGCGCCGCCAGAGTTGGCGACGGGATTCGGGCCTGAACCCTGACAGGAGGTCAGTACGAGCCACATCGCCACCGACACAGCGGCCAGTGCAGCCAATCGCCGCCAACGGTTGGTGCCAACGTTCATAGCAGGTTCCTCGTTCCCACCGCTTCCTTCAGTTGCTCAACAGCGGTCATATACGAGGCCAGCGCTTGGCGGTAGGCCAGTTGAACGGACCTGTAGCTGCGCTCCGCGTCGAGAAAATCCAACAGGCTGGCAGCACCGCGCTTATACGCATATTCGCTGATGTCACGCGAATCCTGCGCTTGCTTGAGGTACCCGGAAGTATAGAGTTGCACCACTTCGTCATTGCTCCTCACAGCCTCATAGGCATTGGCCACGTCGGAGAGAACCGCATCGCTGACCGCCTGCTGCTGCTCTTGCGCCTGAGTCAGCACATAACCGGTACGCGCGATCTCTCCTTGATTGCGGTTGAAGATCGGCAGCTCAAAATTCGCAAAGATCGAAGCCGTGTTCTCACCGGAAACATGGGTGAAGTCGTACGTGCCATTTACGTCCACCTTGGCGTTCGCTTTGGCCAGTAGGATCTGACTCTGGGCCGCGGTTGTCCCCAATTCCGCCGCACGAAAATCGGGACGCTCACGCATTGCCTTCATCTGCAAGTCTTCAAGGTTCATCTTGAGCGGTTGATACGCCAGATCGCCGATCACGTCAAAATCAGCCGGCACCGCGTTGTAGCCCAGGAACTCACGCAGACCGACAAGCGCTTGCACTTTCGCTAGACGGGCAGAGGACACATCGGTCTGAAACTGCAGAAGCTGCAGCTTGATCTTAAGATAGTCGCCTTCACCGATGTAACCCGCCTTGAGCTGTGTCTCGCTAATATCGACCGTTTGCTGGAAGCCCCGTAGATCTTGAAGCGCGAACTGAAGAGTGGATTCCGCCAGTAGGACGCTGACGAACTGCTGGCCTACATTGAAAGCTAGAGTTCGTTCGGCGTCAGCGACTTGGGCCCGTGTGACAGTGGTTTGATCGCGAGCGGCTTGCAGTCGACGCTGCCGCTTGTGACCACGTTCAAACAGGTACCCGATCCCAACATCAAACTGCTGAGTCTCATTCAGGTTTTCCCCAGAAAAATCCTGCGGACTGAAAAATGGGACGAACTGGCTATCAGCTCCAAGAGTGGGATTGGGGCGCAGGTTTGCTGTAATCTCTTGGGCTTGATTCTGCAGAATCAGAGTTCGCGTAGCTTTGATGGAATGGTTGTGCGCTAGTGCCAGGTCGATGGCTTGATCAAGACTGATCAGCGTCGTATTTTGCGCACTGACTACCCCGACTAGCAGCAGGAGAAATATCGTAGCCAGGGCGAATATCCGAACGTACCTGTCAGGCATAAGGTTGAGATCAAAGCGCACTGACTGGATCTCGAACGAGTGCTCAACTTAACGAGCACTTCGCCAAGCTCCGTCGTCGGTATCATCCTCCTAGGTGAGACTGCGACTCACGACTCAATGGATGTATTGTAATTCACCGCATTCACGATTCCGGCAATTGATGGCTTCCGAATTGTCGTCAATTCGTAGTCCGCTCCCGCCATCAAGAGATTGGTACTGACAAGTCGGCTAGTGTTTACCGATGGAGAGAGGTGGCGATTGCGATTGCTGCTTCTGCCTGAGTCAATGCGGAGCGGATGCGACACTTGATTGCGGACCTTCGACGCTGGCCAGAAGTCCTAGTGTTGTATCAGAAGCGACCGCAGAAGAGGAATTGGGTAGCCTCGTCAGAGTCTGCGGCGGTCGCTTCTGATACAACGACTTGAAGGAAGCCGCCCCGCGGTGCGATGTTCTGGCGAGCTGAGTGTTTGAATTGGGGCACCTTCTGTTCCTGACGCACTATGCACAAACTATGCGGGTTCTGGGTCCAATTCAGACCGAAACCAGCGACAGTTTCACTGATTCCCTTTCTAGCGTTTTCAGTATCTTACAGGCGGGCTTGGTATGGCTTAGGGAACGGATTTCGACTCATAACCCAAAGGTCGGTGGTTCAAATCCACCCCCCGCAACCAATCCTTTCAATTGCTTGCCCGCCTTCGCCACTCGAGTTTGGCACCATTTGACACCAGAATTATTCGTTTCCCGCCGGCATGATCGCCGCGGTGGGCGAGCATGTAAGCAGTTCTCCGAATCGAGCCGCGATTTTGCGGCCGTCCTCGGAGATCGCGTGGGTATATCTCATCGTCGTGCGCGCATCGGAGTGACCGAGGCGATTCTGTCGAGTCGCCATCGGGACACCCTCGCCGTCTATCACGGTCTCGTTCCCGTGGCGAAAAGCATGGAACCCGCAACGCTCGATCCCGAGCTTCTCGAGCGAGGGATAGAGTTTCCGCTTCCGAACGAGATCCGCGTCCCATGGCGTTCCGTTGCCCGTGGCGAAGAGCAAACCGAGCCGATTCGATCGCCAGGTGCAAAGGTATCGGCACAGATGCTCCGCGAGTTGCGGAGAAATTTCGCAGAGACGATTGCCCTTTTTCGACTGCATCGAGCAGTAAGTTCCGCGCTGGCAAGCCGCACGCTTCGCGGGATAGCTTCCATGTTGAAGCCAGGAAGGATAGAAGGCTGATGACGGTCTTCCCATGATTAGGATTCATGATCGCCGCTTGGCATCACCAAGCTTAATGCGCTTGTGGGGTGGGCGCCTTCATCAAGTCAACAAACATCTTGTTGAACCTCGCAAGATCCAAATCCATCTGGATTTCGACCATCCGCTCTCCAAGCGCTAGCTTGTCTTTATCCGTCCACGTCAGCGTATCTCCGTAGCCCGCACCATGGTCGATATTCACACTCATGTAGAGATTTTCTTTTCTGGTGATCAGCGTGGGGTCAATCCAGGCAGCAGCGGCCAGTTCGTCCCACATATAGAAACCGCCCTGGTCCTTCATAAAATACTTCACCACGTATTGCGCGGCTGGACTATTGCTCTTGCCGATCTCTGCCACCATGGCGTCGGTGATTTTAGTTTTGACTGAAATATCGACCGGTGTGCCGACGATCTTCCTCCACGGAGCCGCTAACACGCTCTTCGCTGCCTCGGCATCGAACCAGAAATTGAATTCATGTCGTGGGTCGCTTTTGAACTCCGGATCATTGGTCTGGGGATTCAAGCTGCCGCCCATAAAAACCAAGCCTGCAGCCATTTCGGCAAAATGGGAATCGATTGCATTGGCCAGCGCAAGATTCGTCATGGGACCACCCTCATATATGGTCACCTCATTCGGATACTTGTGCACCAGGCGAATCAGGAAGTGAGCCGCGTCCTCATTGGCCGGCTTTGTCGTGGGCTCGCCTTCGAGGAGTTTGGGAATCACGTCATGCTCGTGCCACCAGCGATCATCCCAGGCGCCGGCGAATGCAACTTTTCCGTACGCCGCCTGCCACAACTGGGCTTCCCTGCGGCGATGCACCAGAGGAAACACGGCTCCGGGCACCACCGGAATATCAGTGCGGCCAATGAGCTCTAGCAGACGAAGAGTATGAGCTACCTCTTCGTCACGCCACTGGTTACCGCTGACCACGGTAATCCCAAGGACTTCGACGTCCGGAGATTGAATCAGGGTCAATAGCGTTTGCATATTGCTGCCGCCCGGTCCCGAACAATCCTGGTTGATGATGACCTTCCGGCGTGCTTGCGCCAACACGAAGCTATTCACAATCAACAGGGAGAAAATGATGAGCGGTATTTTTAAATTCCTCATTAGAATCAGAAACCTTTGCCAGGCATATTCAGTCTCGAGGTCTCGCGCCTCGCTTTTTGTGACCTTAATATGAAGAGGAAACGGAAGCGAGATCCTAAGAAAGAATCTTCGCACAGGTTCCCCTTATAAATCGCTCAAAAGTTCAACTTCAGGGCGAACTGCATCACACGCGGATTGTTTACCGTCGTATTGACCACCCCAAAAGTGGAAATGGGCGCGCTCCCGTAGGTGGTATCAAGATCGGAGTTTGGCGCTCCGAACTGCAGGTGGTTAAGGCGTTGAAGAATTCCGCCCGGAAATCAAGCCTCATCCCTTCTCTGTAGGGCAATATAAAGTGTTTGATCAGCGAGAAGTCCGTGTTGATGAAATCAGGACCGTTGTTGAGGTCAATCCGCAACTCACACAAAATTTCGTGGACTGATTTAAAGTTGAGGGCACTCCGGTGTAGCTGTCGCAGGCGGATGCCAAATTTGCTCCCTGAATGCCCAGCTTCGCGGATTCGCAAGTGGCGTTACCTTAGGGCAAAATGAAATTTAAAATCCGATTGAAACCGACTTGGAACTGATTGATCGTCCGGTCAGAGAATATGTGGGTTTCCGCGATCGCCGCGTTTCGTCCATGATTGGGAAATATGCCCGTGGTGAAACCATCGCATCCTCGCGTTTCTTCGATCTGTTTGATTGGACGTTTGTCGGGCTAAAGAAGCAGCTTTCGGTAAGCGAACACCGGCACGATGCGAATTTCGGCCACCGCCTCCGACAGAATGCCAGTTTCAGTATTACATTTTGCATGATGGAGTTCTAACGTTGACAGCGCCCCGAATTGCCGTTGTCGGAAGTTACGCCACAGGTCTGACGATGAGAGTCGACCGCCTGCCCAACCCCGGCGAAACCCTCTTGGGGAAAGGATACCGGGTCGACTTTGGAGGAAAAGGGTCCAATCAGGCTGTAGGATGCGCGCGGCTCGGAGCTAAGCTAAACTTCGTCACTAAAATCGGACAAGATCATTTCGGGGACATGGCATTGGGCCTCTATCGTGACGAAGGCATCGACGTGGCCTCCGTGATCCAGGTTCGTGATGAAGCCACCGGCGTGGGCTTCATCATTGTGGATGCCGAGGGCAACAACTGCATCACTGTTGATCCCGGCGCGAACGATTTGTTGATGGCGGAAGAAGTCTCAAAATGTCTGGATTCGTTGACTTTTGAAGCAGTGCTTACGCAGCTTGAAATTCCAGTAGCGGCGGCTGGGGCGGCAATGGCACGGGGCCGCGAAAAGGGCGCGGTGACGATTCTAAACCCGGCCCCGGTTCGGGCTCTGCCGCAATCAGTGTTGCGCCTGATCGACATTCTCACGCCGAATCTAAGCGAAGCCAAGGTTCTGATGGGACGAAGGCCGGACGTCTCTATTCGGCCCGAGACTGTGGCCCGGGAACTCATTCAGAGCGGGGTAAAAAATATCCTGATGACATTGGGGGAACAGGGAGCACTGCTCGTGACAGCAACCTCAGCGGTGCACATTCCCGCGATTCGAGTTTCCGCCACCGATACGACCGGCGCAGGAGATGCCTTCAATGCCGGATTAGCAGTAGCGTTGGCATCGGGTGCGACCCTGGAAGACGCTGCGCGTTTTGCCGTGGTGACCGGAGGCCTTGCAGTCACCCGTGAAGGCGTAATTCCTTCACTGCCACGGCGCGAGGAAGTCTCCCAGTTTTATCGGCAACAAAATCAACCCGCGCCGAAGTGGCTGCAATAGGAAGTCATAGGGAATTGGGCAGATAAATATGCCGCTATTTCTCGGCTTTCTGCTGGTGCTCCTGGCAGCCCTTCTGCAAGGAACTTTCGTTCTTCCCATGACGATGGTGAAAGAGTGGTCGTGGGAGCACACCTGGGCCACCTTCTCTGTGCTGGGCATGTTTTTTCTGAACTGGATCATCGTTCTTCTGCTGGTTCCAAATATCTTCTTGGTGTATGTGGCTTCACCCAGACATGATCTTGCAGTGCTGGCCTTGTTTGGGATGGGTTGGGGCGTAGGCGCAGTCCTGTTTGGTCTGGGAATGGAGAAACTCGGGATGGCTCTAGGGTATCCCACCATTATGGGGTTGATCGGCGGTCTTGGCGCAATGATTCCCTTGCTGGTTTTCTCTCCGCCAATTCCGTTCGCCGCAAAAGCATTGGTATTGCTGGGAACGGTCCTGGTGATCTTCGGCATTGTCGTGTGTTCGATCGGAGGCTCACACAAAACTCTTTCCGGCGACAAAGATTCAGAAATCAATTCAAGTTCTTTCAAGAGCGGGCTGGTCATAGCAATTCTCGCTGGCATGCTTTCGTGCCTGCCCAATGTTGGGGTAGCTTATGCCGGAAATGCCGGAAATATAATCCGCACCGCAGCGAAACTGGGAATTTCGTCATCGTCTTCGGCAAATACTGTCTGGGCGCTGCTTTTTGCCTTCGGATGTATTGTGAATTTGACGTATTGCCTATATTTAATGATTAGCCGAAAGACCTTGGGGCCGGTATTTTAGAGGAGCTACGCCCCGAAATCTGGGACTGACTGCACTCATGGCAGCGATGTGGATTGGCAGCTTCTATTTCTATGGCGCAGGGGCCGCGAGACTCGGCCGTTTAGGCCCTTAGGGACAAAACCGGAAAAAATAATTGTCGCTCTTCATGCGGTGATTCCTAATTCTTGAAAGACGCCCTGCATACCCGCATATATGGTTTGGTAGTGGATGTCGAGTGGTCTCGGATTCTGTGGGCCGCGAGTCGGGCGCAGCTGCTGAGCGGCGGCCAAGAGGGGCTTGATGGCGTGCTCGCGGAGAACCAGCAGTGCCGCCATGGCTCTCAGACCGGCGGCCATGGGCTCGTATTTTGCGGTTTTGCCCACCCGTCCAACCAGTTGTTTACCCCGGAGCTTTTTGAGATCGTAGGCGGCACGACGCGGGCCGTAATCAGATTCGCTTTGCTGGCTCAGGGTTCGCACCTGTTGGGCCAACTCCGAAGCGGTGAAGCCGCTGGAAGAAGGGGAGAGCGCGAGCACGGCTTGGACGACCCAACGCATGCGGGGTTTGTTGAAGTCGATGCCACCCACCTTGGTCTTGCCGATCTGGCTAGGAGCCGGGAGTTGCTCCAGAGTTTCATCCGCGATGAAGCACTGATCGATGCAGGAGAGGGCATTCATGAACCGCTCCAGCATGCTTTTTAAAGCGGAAACGATCTCCGGGAACTTCTCCAAGGAGCGCCCACAATCCAGTTCTGCAACGTCGTGCGCCATGGCCTCAATGCGAAGCACGCGTTCGCCTTTGGTATAGATCTTCAGAGTCAAGTTGCCGCAGTGCAACTTGAAGATGGTCAGATCATACGTAGGTCTCTCGACCGTGACTTCCCATTGGGGTCCTTTGCGCTTGTGATACTTCGGACGGTGCCGATATCCGAGGATGGTCTTAATGATGTTGAGCTGAAGCGGCGCCCGGCTGCGGTCAATCAGCGCCTGAAACACTTGCTCCATGTTGCCACCCAGGTCGAAGATCAGATTCCGGCTGTACTCGATCTGATAGTTCGAGTACTGATACTGAAACCGGCTCCGCTTCTGCTCCTCGAAATCGAGCGCGAAACACAAGCAAGTGGTATAAATCCAACGCTCGCAGACTTGGCTGAGCCGCCCTATAGTCTGAGGTTCCGACAAGGTGTCTGCGATCTTCGCCAAGCCTGCGGCGTCAGAGATATGAGTAAAACAATTTCCTTCTTTAGTAAAGCTAATTCCCGCTTTACGCGCCTGACAGGCTACGTACTCGTGACCGTTTAGCATCACCTGTGCGGGAAACGGAGGATGTCCGCTGATCTTGATGGTGAGGTGGCCCCACTCCGGATCGAGGATATGGAAGGAGTAGTGATTGACATAGGGCATCGGGGTTTTGCGCTCGAGGTGATGGTTTCGGCCGACCTGCCACACCGGGACGCGGGCGCGGCCTACGAGGACGAGAAACAACCCTCGGGTGATTTTGGTCTTGGCCAAATATTCTTGCGCCAAGTCATGTTTGCGCTCCCCAACCCGGCAGTCGATGACCGGAATGTTGTGCGCTTTGGCATAGCCCCGAATGCGACGACTGAAACGACCCGCCATCCGCATCAGGTGTGCGTTATCCAGCGTGTCATCCGACCCGGTCAGCGCCCGCCACCAGGTGCGGAATCCGGCGGCAGCATGCCCCATGCGGAAGTAGGCATTCAGAACGATTCGGTCTATGCAATCGTAGCTACCGGTGAGGAGATCTTGATAAAGGTCACTGAGTCCGCCTGGCATAGTGGTGCAAACTTACCGCCATACCACCAGGCCATGCAACTACATTCTGGCTGATAGCTGATCGCTGAGGGCTGACGGCTGCCCCGAAGGGGCCACTTTTTCGCAGCGCAGTCTGCGAAAAAGCGTAGATACTAGCCGCGCCGATCTGAGAATTCGTCTCTCAGTTTTTTTTGTCAAGCTGCTACGAGATTAACGAGGTTTTGAATAGCAGCATCAGCCCTGTGGTAAGCGGTTTCGATTTTGACCGATGGTCTAGGAACGGATGTAGGTTGATGATGAAACAGACTGTTAGCCAAGGGGCCGCAGATGCGTTTGTGAAAGAGGACGAACATTGCGGCCACTCGGGCTCCCTTTTCGGTGAGGCGATAGGCGTAGTGTTTGCCCACCCGCTCGAGTAGACCGTGGGCTTTCAGCTTGCGTAGGTCATAACGGAGTTGATTGAGGGTGTAATCCTGGGGAGAAAGGGAAAAAGCTGCTTGCAGGGCTTGCCAGATCTGGACAGTACGCCAACCAGCTAATTGCGGGCCACCCGTGGAGCAGCACTTCCATGAGTCGGATCATGCGGGTGTCCTGGATTTTAGTGCCGGGAATTTTGCTCTTACCTGAGGAGACGGGAAGAGCCAGTCGTTGAAAGAGGGGGAAATCGACGTGGACATTGAGGAGTTCCGCTTCTAATCCGGCTAGACGATCCGTAACATCGACCAGCTTGTGACGGAGAGCATCCAGATTCTCCAATCCTTTGTTGAGGCCAAGATCGCGGAGGCGGTTGACACAGATCTCCAGACGAAGGAAGGTGGAGAACTTTTCATAGAGGCGCGCCACCAGGCTTTTGCAATATACCCGCAGCACGTGATGCCCGTGATCGAGCTTTTCCAACATGCTATGCAGTTTGCCCGGCAGGCGCTTGTGTTTGCGTACTCCGAAGATCTGAGCAATCTTGTCGGCGGTCAGACAAAAGACACCTAATTCGGCGGAGCGCTGAAATAGCTTGTGGATGGGAAAGTTGCGCCGGAAGATGAAATTGCGACAGTACTCCACCTGATTGAGGGAATAGTGACGGTGCAAGGCGATGGCGGTGCGATCCTTCTTGGAAAATTTGGGGCCCAAGACCAGAGTCCAATAATCCAGGCGTGGGCGGATGATCTCGGGACTGAGACGATCGGCGGTGGCTTGCAGCGCTTCCGGATCAGAGACGGAGAGGAAGGCGTTGTCGTCCTTATGGAAACGGACACCTTGGCGCTGTAGTTCCCCGGCGATAAAGGAATGACCATTGATCCAGTAGCGGGTGGAGAAGGGCAGGAAAGAACCGACGCACAGGATCATGGGACCGAGCACCTCATCGCGAATGTAGAAGTAATAGTGGGTGTAACGAGACCATTGCCGTTTGATGATGCGATAACCAGGATCTTCGGTAGGGTATTTAGGCGGGCAGGAGCGGAAGTGGGGGCCCGGTTCCATAGTTTTGAAGATGAAGTAGACGCCAAAGCGTTTGCGACGTTCCATGGCCAGAAGGTAGGGGCGGACCTAGTCTTCCTGCCGGAGGCCTTTCTTCTTCATGTCGGGGTCGGGCCACTGCAGCGGGATGCGATGGTTGCGAGCGAAGGCTTCCACCCAACCTTGGTAGTCTCGTGTTCTCTGCCGCAACACCTGCTTGGTAATGGGGTAGATGCCGTGCACGTCGCGGAAGAAATAAACGATGTGCTCCGGACGAGTGAGCAGCGGGAGATAACCCTGGATGACGACGCGATCAAAACAGTGGTATACAAAGACAAGCAGGCTGGCAAACAGCTTGTAGAAGGTTTCCATCGGTCCTCTTTCCTTTGTTTTTTGTCGCCAACAAGATCATGGGATAGAGGACCGTGGAAGTCCAGAGGGCAGACTGAGGCGCCTGCGTCGGGAGATTGGGGTGAAAGACTTCCGCGAGCTAAAGGTATGGCAGAAGGCCCATGAATTGACCCTGGGGGTCTACCAGGTCACGGCGAGCTTTCCGCGCGAAGAGTTGTATGGGTTGACGACGCAGATGCGGCGTGCCAGCAGCTCGATCGCCGCCAATCTTGCCGAAGGCTGTGGCCGAAACGGAGATGCAGAGCTGAACCGCTTCTGTTCGATCGCTTTGGGTTCAGCCAGCGAACTGCAATACTTCCTGTTCTTGGCTAGAGATCTGCACTTACTTGCAGGCGGCGATTACGACCGCTTGGCAGAAAAGACTACAGAAGTGAAGCGCATGCTTACCGGGCTGGTACAAAAGCTGAAAGCTGTCGGCTGAGAGCTGAAAGCACTGGCAAATCAAAATTTCAAATATCTTTGGCTATGTTTAGGTATTGTGGTGGGCTGGCCGCTCTTTATTTCTCTTTCCACCGCGGTGGGCAACGTTTGGGGGGTTGTGGAGAGGAGAATGGAAAGGATCGTCACGAAAAGCGCGCAGATTCTTGAATCAGGGCATCGCTATCTTAACGCTCGCCATCGTGACCTTGGCCGTCAGTAATTCGTTTCAGTAGTGCACGTGCACCACGGGACGCTCGGCCTTAGAATTGATATTGGATCGATTCGAGTCGCAGGGCGGATTGATCTGTAATAAGGAAAACATGTCGCACGCATCCGAGTTCCTATTCACAGCACAGCCGCGGTCACGCTGGATGCGATTCGACACAGCCCAGCTACTCAAACGTTTTTTTTTCTGCGAGCGCTCCCTTTTGGTAAGCGAGGCCGCATGGATTCCAGAAATTGCCTCCTTGGAAATCAAGAGCAGCCTGGCTCGCTATATTTGGCAAAGCGCGGAAAACGCACATGCTTTGCGCCAGCGTGTTTTCGAACTTCGTTTTCCCAGTCGGCTGCTGGAGGAAGAAGGCACTGATCATGCTCTAATCTATCTCTTCAACGCAGTCAAGGATTCGCCTTCTGTGCCGGCCTTCCTGCTAAGCGTCGGAAAGGTTTTATTGCCGGCTTTGCGTGACGCGTATCGATCGTATCTGGACGCCTCCGATCTGATCGCGGACGGCCCCACTCACCGATTTCTGTCTTTAGCGCTTGCCGAGAAGACGGAGCAGATCAGCGCTTTCGAACTGTGGATTCGATCGGCTCTATCGCAGAATTCTGAAACCGATGCGGTCGCCTGGGCTGATGAAGTGGCACAGCGGCTTTCTGCAACGGGGGGAGTAGGGGTTGGACCCTCGGGTTGTACGTTGGCCATCCATCCCTTGCCGGGAGCCAAAGCGTATTCCATTCCTGTACATCCTGCGCGAGATCAGCGGTTTTGGCCATGCCGGTTCTATTGGCCGGACATTGTCGATCCGTCTTACGCTTATGGCACGGGAATGCAATTGCAGTTGCGTTCCGCCATCAGCCATGTAAACGAGGTTTGGGCGATCGAGGCGGGCGGTGTAATACTAAGCGCTTTTGCTGACGTGCTTCCGTGGGAATGGATCTACAACTCCGCGCGGTGGACCTATGACGAGTCGAGGCATTGCCGCATGGGTTACGAGCGGCTGATAGGGTGGGGGTTCGATCTGGCTGAGATTCCCCTGGGCACTTACATTTATGAGAGTGCTACAAGCGGGAACGCAAGTGACGTTCCTACCAATCTGCTTGGAATGCTCTTCTTTTTCGAAACCAAGAATATCCGGCACAAACCGGAGCGCACCCGTCTCTTTCATTCCTATGGCGACAGGGTTAGTGAACATGACATGGATTTCGATTGGGCCGACGAAACCCTCCACGCCAGCTATGGCAAGCGTTGGCTGAAGGAATTGCTGGCAGTTCGCGGACGAGATCCGTCGGCTTATGATGAAGTCCGCCAGAACTGTGAAAAACTGGTGAATGATTATGTGGGCACCGCGACGTTGGCGGAGATCTCCGATCTCAAGCGAATCGCCGACCAAATTCTGCATAAAGCTTCAACAGCGTGTCGCGAGCGGATTTAGACTCTGCCCCCTCGCTGGAGGCAGCGAAGATTGCGAAATTCCTCCGCCAAAGCAATTGTAAGCCGGCCATCTTCATTTCTTCAGCGAGTCTTGCCGGCCGGGTAATGCCGGTGCGTTACGGACGGAAGGTTTGCCCATCAGCGGACCAGAGAGGCTGTTCTGGTTAGCTGACTTGCTGGTAAACGTTCACGACTGCACAGTTGTTTGCTAAGCTTGTGCGCACTCAGAGCGTAGAACTTTCTTCGACTCTGCGGGAACAAAACACTTCTAGCAAGGAATACCAAAGAATCTCAGCCGCCGTCAGGTGTTGCAGGGAATTACTACGTTAGCCCCAGTTGCAGCGGGAAAGGCCTCCGCGTTCGCGGCCCACTCCATGAATTCCGGCAAGGCCGATTCGCTTCACTGGCCCCAGCCACTGGGCAGCCCCGTCACCGAGAGCCTGCGGCCGGTCATCGAGAAATCCCGCGACGTCCACACCCATTACGAAAAGATCGTAAAGATCGCAGGCTGGATGGCCTACGAGGAACTGCCCATGCCAAATCTGGCGGTGCCTTATGGACTGGAAAAGGCCCCCGACATCGCGATGGATTTCGTCATGGTGGGCAATACCTATTGATACGGCGTTCACTGACTTCAAGACCCATGTAAAATTCCAGGCTGACTACGCGGGTACTCACCTGTCGGATTTATCCATGGCGCGTTTCAGGCAGGCGATCATAGCATCGGGTAAATTCTCTTCTTCCGACGGATCGGGAATGCATGGCGGCAACGAACGAGGGATCGAGTTTGGCCTCGATATCGACCGCCGCGCTGGCGATCCAGGGTCACCGGCAGACCCAATCGGTGAGCCGTACTTCGCGTTTGCGGGTATGCGGTTCGGGGTGAAGGCGCGCAATCGCCGACTTCCTTTCGGCAAACGGTTCAAGTATTACCTTTAGTTGGCCGTCGGTTCCCGGAGCACTCCCGCCGAGTTGAGTTGAGTCATGAACAACCTTCAGAACGCCGGACTGTCTGCGCTCATCCTCGAGATCGAAGGCGATTTGGAGAAGGCGGATGCCGCTCGGAGCCAACTCGAAGATGAGCTCACCGGCAATCATCGGCGCGGCGGTGGTCTTGAGCATCCCCAGGAAGCGCTGCGAGGGCACATCGAATCGGCTGCGGCACGTCTGGCAGGGCATTCGAGCCAATCCACATCTGGATGGAAGTGCGTATCTCCCACCCCCTCTCTCTTCTTCGAGGACTCTTTCCACCGCTCGGCTAACTGTGCCCTATGCGTATCGCGGAGCGATGTCTAACGGCATGCCGCCAGCACTAACCATAAACGTCAGAGATCGGTAGTCAGGAGTAAGTTGAGGCAAATCCAGTGCCTCCTGTCCGTACTCGGGGCAGACTGACTATGCACAAACTATGCGGGTTCTGGGTACAATTCAGACCGAAACCAGCGACAGGCTCACTGATTCCCTTCTAGCGTTTTCAGTATCTTACAGGCGGGCTTGGTATGGCTTAGGGAACGGATTTCGACTCATAACCCAAAGGTCGGTGGTTCAAATCCACCCCCCGCAACCAATCCTTTCAATTACTTGCTCGCCTTCGCCACTCGAGTTTGGCACCATTTGACACCAGAATTATTCGTTTCCCGCCGGCATGATCGCCGCGGTGGGCGAGCATGTAAGCAGTTCTCCGAATCGAGCCGCGATCTTGCGGCGTCCTCGGAGATCAAATGTCGATATCTCATCGTCGTGCGCGCATCGGAGTGACCGAGGCGATTCTGTCGAGTCGCCATCGGGACACCCTCGCCGTCCATAACGGTCTCGTTCCCGTGGCGAAAGGCATGGAACCCGCAACGCTCGATCCCGAGCTTCTCGAGCAGGGGATAGAGTTTCCGCTTCCGAACGAGATCCGCGTCCCATGGCGTTCCGTTGCCCGTGGCGAAGAGCAAACCGAGCCGATTCGATCGCCAGGTGCAAAGGTATCGGCGCAGATGCTCCAGTTACTCGTACCGCAGCGCCACATGGGATCGACTTTGGCCGCCCTTCGCGCCGGCAGTGCAGCGGATAGAAACGCGACTGCCGCTACCAAGACGATTACCATGCCGAGCGTGAGCGGGTCGTTGTTTGAGACTGCAAACAATTGACCTCGAACTGCGTGGGCGAACAGCAGAGATAGAGGTAGCCCGGCCGCGATGCCGACGCCTGCCAGCCAGAGCACTTCAGCCAAGACCATCCGGACAACTGTGGTCCGCGTAGCGCCCATCGCAATCCGGATGCCGATTTCACGAGTGCGCTGTGCAGTGGAGTAAGCAAGGACTCCGTAAACCCCAATTGCCGTCATGATCGCGGCCAACACGCCGAAGCTTAAGGCCAGATAGGCGATTACACGCTCGTCCGTCAGGTTCTCATCAATCTGCTCCCGCATGGTGTGGAGGTTGTTAATCACTAGATTCGAGTCAAAGTCCTGCATCGCTTGCCGGATGGTCGCCTCGATGCTTTCGGGAGCTTGCCAGGTGCGAAGATATAACACAAGAGGGCCCGGATGTTCATCTGGCAGAAAAGGCGTGAACACAGTGCGGCCGACTTCGCCGCGTACCTTGGTATGTTTGGTGTCTCTGACTACTCCCACAATCTGGGTATCGATTTTTATGTCGCCGGTGCCTTGGCCGAAGTAGTGACCAATCGCATCCTGTGGCCACGCAAAGTAGTGACGCGCAAAGCTCTCATTCACAACTGCCACTTTGTGCGCGCTTGCTTGATCCTGATCAGTGAGTTCGCGCCCAACAAGAAGAGGCATTTTTAGAGTCGAGAAATAGCGAGCGCTGACGTTCTCCCATTCCACATTCGTGTCTTCGCCCTCGGCGGCGCGGTATCCGGCCACGGTAATGTTGCTTCTCCGGTTGGTATCGGCCAGTTCTGGATCGTTTGTGGCTGCCGCGGAGCGCACTCCCGGCAACTCGGATAGCTTTTCCAATATCTGGTCGCGGAGTTCCGTAGTCTGGCTCAGTTGATATCCAGCCAAGCGCGGATCGACCGTGAAAGTAACTAAGTGATCGGTTGCAATGCCTACGTCGAGCGTCCTGAGATTACGCAACGTTCGCGCAAACAGACCCGCTCCGACCAGCAGCAGCAAGCTTAGCCCGATCTGCGCTATGACCGAGGCTCGCCGCAAGCGGTGCGGTCCCCCCGCGATTACCGCCGCGTGTTGCTTGAGCGCCATGGTGACGTCAGGACGCCAAAATTGCAGCATCGGCGCCACGCTGAAAAGCAAACTCACCACCAGAGCGAGCGCAAAGTTAAAAGTGAGAATGCTCAAGTCGGGTCGCGAAGAGAATGCGAGCCGGACGGCCGACCTCGCCCATAGCGCTCGCATCAGTACAGGGGAAACGATCGGTGCCAGCGCAATTCCGGCAGTCCCACCTGCCAACCCTAACAACATGCCCTCCGCCAATAACTGCTGAACGATCCGTGCGCTTTTTGCGCCCAGTGCATAACGCACAGAAATCTCGCGGGTCCGCGACGCCACTCGCACCAACAACAAACTCCCCACATTGGCGCAGGCCATCAGCAACAACAACCCGGCCATTGCCATGACAACCTTCAACGTTGTGGGGATGTTGCCGTGCACCGGCACACCTTTCGATGCATCATCCAAGAACAAGTGTGAGTTGGTGAGAAATGCATCCTTGAAATTCTGCGAACTGTGCCCGCGCTGGCTTAACTCCTCGGCGCGAATCGAGTGCCAGAGCGCATCAATGCCTGCTTGGGCCTGCTCGTGGCTGAGTCCCGGCTTGAGTCTGCCAACAATGTTCAACCACGCGGACCGCCGCTTCTCCAGATCGTTCGATCCCGGTGTGATCTCTGGCTTCATCATCATGGGCGCAAAGAGTGAGGGATTATCTCCACCGGCCACGCTCTGAAAACCGGGCTGCGCAACCCCGATGATCGTGAAGGGATGCCCATTGATCGAAATGCTTTGATTTACCACCTGCGGATCAGCGCCAAACCGGCGCTGCCAATAGCCGAAGTTGAGGACGACAACTGGACTGGCTTCCTGCGCGAGATCATCCGAAGGCACGAACAAACGGCCAAGGGCAGCCTTCACGCCCAGAACGTCGAAATAATTGCCGGAAACTAACTCTGCGTCCGCAAGCTCAGGCTGGTTGTGCCATTGCACACCGACCCGAGCCCAATCTGTCGCAATCAACCCACTAAACACAGCATTGTGATCCCGCAGATCGCGATACATGGGATAAGAAAAATACAAATGGTCGTCGGTGCGGGTGCTCGAGTCCCCGGGATAGATCCCGGAATATCTCAGGAGCGCAAGCCGATTCGGTTCGTTCACTGGCAGGCGTCGCAACAGCGCTTGCTCGAGTAGTGTGTAAATGGCCGTGTTGGCGCCGATGCCCAGCGCCAGCGTGACTACAGCCACGATCGTGAACGCCGGTGACTTCCTCAACAGACGCAATCCGTAGCGAAGGTCTTCGATCACCGTTCTCATTCGTCACCCCGCAAGTCTTACTCGTACCGCAGCGCCACCATGGCATCGACATTGGCCGCTCGGCGAGCCGGAATATAACTAGCCAACAACGCCACAACTGCTACAAGGGTAGAAACAGACAGGAACGTAACGGGATCATTCGATCGGACTCCGTAGAGCACGCTGGACATTGTGCGGCTGACGGCCAAGCCCACAATTGTGCCAAGGACGACGCCCACACCTGCAAGCGTCAATGCCTCGCCGATTACCCGTTGAAGGATTCCTAGACGTTGCGCACCGAGCGCGAGTCGAATTCCGATTTCCTGGGTTTGTCTCTCGACCGTGTAGGAGATCACGCCGTATACGCCGACACTGACGAGCGTGAGGCCAGCGACGGAAAAGACAATGAGTAGAGTCAGCAAGAAGCGTGGCTGGGAGAACGACGTTGCGGAGATAGACTCGCGCACGGTTCCGCCCGATTCTGTGACAAGGCCGCTATCAATGGCCCGCAGTTTCGCTTGAATACTCGAAAACGAAAGAGTGTGGGGGTCTCCGAGTGTTCGCAGCAAAACTCCCCGATTGGCAAATCCGGTTACGGTGAACGGAATATAGGCGGCAGGGCGAACCGGTTGCTGCAGGCCCTGGTTTTTCTGGTCCGCTACTACTCCGACAATCTCAAACCAGGCACTGATTTTCTCGGGGACTCTCTCGAGAAATCCAAATTTCACCATCTTTCCCAGCGGATCAGCGGCGCCGAAATATTGACGCGCGAAGGTCTGATTGATGATCGCGACCTTCCTTGCGTCAAAGACTTCTTGCTCGGAAAGTGGCCTTCCCGCCAACACGGGAACACTCAGCACGTCGAAGTACTGATCGCTGATCAGAAACAGTAGGTTGTCGGCATGGCTCTCGTTCTCGTTGCCGCGGATCTCGATCCCGGCCGGAATGCCCCCATAGGGCGGTAGGGTGCTAGTCTCGGTTACCGAAGAGACACCGGGCAAGGAACGCAGCTCCGGCAGAAGGGTGCCGAAGAATCGTGCCTTCTGTTCTGCTGTTGCGTAGCGCTGATCTGGCAAGACAATTCGGAAACTGAGCACATGATCTGGATCGAACCCCAGGTTGACATGTCGGAGTGCGACAAAGCTGCGTACCAGCAACCCCGCTCCGAGCGCGAGAACGACCGACATTCCGATTTGCGAAATGACAAAAACGCGCTGCAGCTTCCGTCCCCTCAACCCGCCACTGAGCGTCTTTGCACCTACCCGGAGAGGTTCATTCAAATCGGCCTTAGCCGTGTTCAGCGCGGGAAAGAGGCCAAAGAGAACTAAGGAAACAACGGAAATCCCCAATGTCCACAAAAATACAGGGAGATTCAGACGAATCGCTGCCTCAAGTGGAATCGTACCTGTTGGAATGAGAGAGGTCGCCACGCTCGTTCCCACGACCGCCAATCCCAGCGCACCAAGCACACCAGCAAACGCCAAAACCGCGCTTTCCACTAGCAATTGTCGGACCAGCCTATTGTGAGAGGCGCCGAGCACAGATCGGATCGCGAGCTCTCGTTCCCGCACTGTTGCTCGCGCCAGAAGCAGGTTTGCGACATTACCGCAGGCTATGAGCAGCAGTACGCCGACTCCACCCAGCAACAGAAACAAAGTTGGACGAAAGCCCCCCACGATCGAATCCGCATAGCTTTCCAGTTCGGCGGAGGGCTGTTTCGGATAGGCTCCCGGAGAGGAAGATGCGAGCCGATTGAGAATGACGTCTAGGTCGGCGGCCGCCTCTCGTGTGGAAACGTGCGGCTTGAGCCGGCCATAGAACCAGAACGTCCGGTCATATATATTTCCCGTAACGCGATCAAGGACAACAGGTATCCAAACATCTCCATTCCACCAGGCAAAACGCGGTGGCATGACACCAATCACCGTCGTGGGCTGTTCATCCAACAAAATTGTCCTACCGATTACACTCGGGTCTCTCCCGAAACTGCGCTCAAAGACTTTATAGCTGAGAACAACCACGGGAGATGAATCGGGCTTCACATCTTCGACAGTCGGTGTCCTGCCGAAGACAGGCGGCACACCGAGCACCGAAAAAGTGTTGGCCGTGACAAGAGCGCAGTCGAAACGTTCAGGGCTCGCAGTGCCCGTCAGCACTGCATCTCGCGGGTGAACACCAACAACCGCATCAAAAACATGGTTCTCGCGCTGAATTTCTAGAAAATCTGTAGTCAGAAACTCATTTCTCCCCTTCAGTCCGGGCTTTTGGGCGTCATCCACGTGTAACGTAACCAGACGCTGGCTTTCCAGGTAAGGAAGGGGCTGAAGTAGCACAGCGTAAACGACACTGAAGATAATTGTCGTCCCGCCAATTCCGACTGCGAGTGCGACTACGGCACTGACAGTGAATCCTGGGCTCTTGCGCAACTGCCGCAGCGCATAGTGCAAATCTTGACCTATCGTTTCCATAGGCTCCTGACGCACCGTTACCACGCAGAGATGTTTTAACACACCTCACCAATTAACCATACACAGCAAGGACAGCAAATCCCATACCACGCTCTTTAGCCGTAGCACATTGGGCGGCAAAGGAAGAAACTGGTCTCCTCAGCCGTGCAACGCAATGACCGTGTCCGCTCGCGGACGCGAGTGTGCGGAATCCGACAATCAGGTGAGCAACTGCAGTCAGGTCTTTCGATCTTCGAGAAAAATAAAGAAAATAAAGAAAAGGGGCGTATGGTTTCGCGCTCCGAAGTCGATCTACTCAAGAGCGAGGAGGGGGCAAGCTTCCCGACATGCCATTGCTTGCTGCTGGATAGGCGAGATCGCCGGGCATACATTTCCCAGCGGGACAGGACCATGATGCTGTTACGCCCTCAAACCAGCCTAAACCAGGGTGTTCGGTCACCCCGTGCAGTACACAACGCCGATGGTGCGAGAGCACGACGAAGACAAGAAAAACCGGAAGGTCGCCGTTGGCACGGTGAAAAAGTCGATAGTCGCAGTCTCGGCCAGATGATTGGTCAGAAATGTTCGCAAGGTCTGGCAGGGCGGTTTCCGAGGACGAGGGCAAGTATCGAGCCACCGTTCGATTGCGCCACCGCAATCCCCAACTTGCGGAGCTCCCATGAATGCGGACCTCGAGCGGCCGTTCAGGCCCGTCGTGATCCGCGCTGCTCACGGGCAGGTAGAGAACGAAGTGCCACTTTCTGTTCCGCGCTGGCCACGCGCCGTGCGGTAGCCAAATGCTTCGGCCGGTCATAGTCCGCGAAATCCGCAATTGCACGATCGACCTCGCGAGCGAAATTCTCAGCTGGCGTGCCGTCAGCGAGGCACCGGAAGTACGCCGCCAAGGTAGGCCGCCAGTCGACACCCACCTGCCATGAGCCGCCTTCGTCGGCGAAGAACACCACGCTGTCAGGATCCCTGTCGAGACGCCTCAGTAGCGCGAAGAGCAATTCGAAGGCCTCCCGAACGGTGGACGATCGCCCCTTCGCTGATGCGCGGATACATTTGTCGATGAGACGCTCGAATTCCACCATGAAGGCGTCGGTGCCCTTCGAAGTGTCCATGTAGTTCTTCGAATTCACGTTGAAGCTCTCATAGTAGTCCCCACGCAAGCAGCCGTCGTGAAATGTCCGGACTTCGTCCAACAGGGACGCGGCATCGCTCGTCCCCTCGCTTAGCAGATCGAGCCGAACTATGCCCGCGACGAGCGAACCAAGTCGCGCCCGCGGTACTAGTTCGATCGCCCGGTTCGCGATGCTGAGGAGATTGCCGCGGCTCATGTGCCGAAGCGCGGCCCGCAGCTTCTCAGTATCAACTCGCTTACCCATCGCCGTTGAGGTCATGCTCAATCATTCTTCCCAGTGAGTCTTTCGGGATTCTGAAAAAAACCACGCCATGGCTGTTGTTCCTTCGAGGCGTCGCTCAGATAGAAGTTTCCCACGCCATTTAGAGGATTCTCTGCGGCTTGAATCTTTCTTCTCTGGTCTTCATTTCGAGGGGTCAACTGTGAAATCATCTTGCGTGCGGCGGCGACCTTAGGTCGGACTGCGTTGATGCGAGCGTCTATTTCCATTTTCATATCCTGCCAGAAAACTTATTTCAAGTACACGTTTGGGCCCGTTTCTGTGCCGTCCGAGGAAAGATGAGATCGCGAGGTCTGGAAGGTGAGCTCCGTTCTACCGGGGCACGAGCGGAGGTAACCGATGTTGGGATTATTAAAGCGCCACGAGGTCCAAGTCTTGCTCAAGGCCGGTCACAAGCGAACTGAAGTTTCGCGTCTGACGGGAATCTCGCGCAGCTCTGTCCAGCGTATTTCCGCGGAAGCGACAACTGAACAATTCGATGATACCGCTGAGAGGCTGAAGCGGCGAATCGGCAGGCCAAGTATCGTTAAGGGCTTCTGGGAAACAATACGTCACATTCTTGAGAAACAGCCTGACCTGCCCTCCTCGCATATTCTTCGCCAAGTCCAGAATTCGGGTTACAGTGGGGGCAAGACCGTCCTTTACGCGGTAGTGGCGTCGTTGCGCCGGATCAATTCGATCAGCATGCAGAACGAAGCTTTTGAGTGGATGAGGGCAGTGCAACAAACTGCTATTCCGCGCTCGACACTGGAAAAACAGCTTGGTCACGTCATGGAGTTACGCAAACTGCTGAAAGGCATGCGCAACGGTCCGTCGCCGCAGCGCAAAAAAGCGATGGCGGTTCTCTTCCTTGAGCGAGGCATTATAATAAGTGTTCCCTGGTTCGTTCTTTTCTCCATCTCTCTAGAAGGTCAGCGCGCAACTACTGGGAACGATATCGCTATGGATCCACGATAGCGCTCTTCGCGAAGAGGATGAATGCGCGGCGGAAGTGTCAAGACGATCGAATCAAACAAGCAGTCTTTTCACTGCTCCACTCACCGCCCTCAGTACACGGAATCAATCGAACAACTTGGAAAATGAGCGATCTGCAAAGAATCCTACGCGAACAAGGGCATTCGATCTCACGTGATTTGATCAGCACGATTATCAAAGGCGCAGGATTCAAATGGCGGAAGGCGCGCATCGTGCTCACCAGTGTTGATCCGGATTATCAGACCAAGGTCGAAAAGATCGTTAAGATCCTCTCCGAACTTAAAAGTGACGAGGCCTTTTTCTCGATCGACGAATTCGGTTCGGTCCATTTGCGGTCAAAGAGAGGAGGCCGGAAGCGTGTCGCTCCAGGGGAAGACTATATGGCAGCCTCCAGCATCAGATCGTCGTCGGGATCGGAGGCTACGGGTCTCCAAAGGAAATACAGGCGATGCAATCCGCCCTCAGCACAGATTGCGTCTACAACGTCGTCAACATCTTCCTCGGTAAGGCCAAATTGAAGGCAGTCACGCTTGAGAACGGCCTCGTACTCCAGTACCACGGCGATCGTCACATTGGGTCGCCAACGGCCATCACCTAGATAGCAGCCGGTGGGAAGCGCCCTGCTTGGACCGCATGGCAGCCACCCAAAACGTTCGTGTCTAAGACGATCTGATACATGACGGAAGTCCTAGTCTAACCGTCGTCGCCCCACAGTGCTCGCCCGCGTGAAATATCTGGCATTCCTGCAACGTTTCCAGCTACGAAACGTCTGCTTCCGAAAAGTCGTTGGACGGCAACATCGGAACTGCCTTAGCGTCAGCACCAATCGCGCCCTATCGGGGCCACTTTGTTTCGAGTGCAGCACTCCGAGTGGTGCAGAAGTTCCTGGAGCGCCTCCGTGTTGGCCGTGTACCGCAAAAAGGTGCTTTCGCGGCGCACGTTCACAAGTTCCTCGTTCTTCAGTTTCTCCAAGTGGTGCGAAAGCGTGGAATTCGGGATGTCGAGCTCCGACTGGATGTCACTTACGACTAAGCCGTCAGGATGCGCCGACGGCAGCAATTGCATGATCCGAAGGCGCGGTTCTGCGCCCATGGCGGAAAGCATGTCCGCGTATTTTGCAACTTGCTCAGTACTCTTCTTGCTTGAGGCCGGTGGCATGTTTTGATAGTTGCAGAACTATAGTTACTCCGTCAAGTAGAAAAGCCGCACTTCTTCCCCCGCACGGCCATCATTCAGTGCAGCCTGGACATGTGGCGCCACGGCTGTAAGTTCCGGGCTCGGAGTTAGATGGCTCGGACACGCAGTTTGCCTCGCGTTAGGCTACAATGTCGGCAAAGTTCAGATCAAAGTGTCGGCTATATGGCAAACCGAAACCTCTACCGGACAAATCAAAGGCTGCATGCCCGGCCCGGGCTGCTGATCGTCCTTCTTATCGTGCTCGGCACCGGCGGCGCGGTTTGGGGCCAAACTCAAAGCGCAGGCGCGGGCGAGAGCCTGGCGGCCTGGGGAAAGATTGTTACCGTACTTCAGCATCCGCGCTGTCTGAATTGTCACCAGCTGGATTCTCCGCTGCAGGAAGATCGCCGCAGAATGCACATTCCGCATGTGGTTCGCGGCGCTGACAGCCACGGCGTAGGCCCTATGCGTTGCGGCAATTGCCACAACGATAGCAATAATCTCACTTCGCGGACTCCCGGGGCGCCGGAGTGGTCGCTGGCGCCGGTTTCCATGCTTTGGCAGGGGCTTTCGTCGGGAGATCTGTGCCGCAAGCTGAAAGATTCGGCGCGCAACGGAAAGCGCTCGCCCGAAGCTCTGGTGGAGCACATGAGCTCGCCTCTGCTTCTTTGGGGATGGAATCCCGGGCCGGGCCTTGAGCCGGTTCCAATTCCCCACGCAGAATTAATCAATCTCATGGAGGTTTGGGTGGCGGGCGGCACCGCGTGCCCAAAGTAGGCGCCAAAGGCCGCAGAGAAATCAGGAGAGGGGCATGATCACTCTGAACGTGAATGGCGAATCACACCAGCTCAACGTGAGCCCGGAGATGCCGTTGCTCTGGGCGATCCGCGACAAACTTAATCTGACCGGAACCAAATTCGGGTGCGGACATGCCATGTGCGGTGCCTGCGTGGTGCACCTCGACGGGGAAGCCGCGCGGTCCTGCTCGATCATGGTCGGCGAAGCCGCCGGGAAAAGGATTACCACCATCGAGGGCATTTCGGGCCCCGTGGCAGAAGCCGTGACCCACGCCTGGCAAAGCCTCGACGTGGTGCAGTGCGGCTACTGTCAATCAGGGCAGATTATGTCGGCCATTGTGCTGCTGAACGAAAACAGGAATCCGACGGATGAGGACATCAACCTGGGCATGGAAGGCAATATCTGCCGCTGCGGTACTTACGTGCGCATCCGGCGCGCTATTCACCAAGCTGCCAAGGCGTTGGCCTAGGAGATTGCTGCCATGCGAGTGAATCTTGCCACTCTTCCCTTCTTCGATTTTAGCCGGCGGGAATTTCTGAAAGGGGCGGCGGCAACGGCCGGCGCATTCGTGCTGGGCGCGTACATCCCATTTTCGCGCGAGGCCTTCGCCCAGGAGCAGGGCCCGGCCAAAGGCCCTTACGATCCCAACCTTTTTCTGAAGATCGAAACCGACAACTCAGTAACCCTGATCAGCAAGCATTTCGAAATGGGCCAGGGCGTGACTACCGGTCTGGCAACGCTGGTGGCGGAAGAGCTCGATGCGGATTGGTCTGCTATGCGCTTTGCATTCGCGCCCAATGACCCCGTCGTTTACAACAATCTGGTCTTCGGCCCGGTGATGGGGACAGGCGGAAGCACCTCCATGACAGAATCCTGGGAGCAAGCACGCAAGGTGGGAGCGGCGGCGCGCATGATGTTTGTGGCGGCGGCGGCGGCGAAATGGAACGTGCCGGCGTCGGGAATCAAGATCGAAACGGGCGTGATCAGTAATGGCTCTGGACATCGGGCAACGTTCGGGGAACTGGCCGCCGATGCGATGAAGACGCCGGTGCCCACAGAAATTGTGCTGAAGCAGCCGCAACAATGGCAGCTCATCGGTACGCGACTTCCCAGGCTGGATTCAAAGGGCAAAACCACAGGGACGGCGGTGTTTGCGGGAGATATTCGTCGTCCGGGGATGCTGACTGCGGTAGTAAGGCGTCCCGAGCAATTTGGAGCCAAGCCCGTATCGTTCGACGCTAGTGAGGCGAAGAAAATTGCAGGCGTGGTGGATGTGGTGCAGATTTCGCGCGGAGTGGGGGTGCTTGGCACCGATACCTGGGCAGCGATGCGCGGTTGCGATGCGCTCAAGGTCACTTGGGACGCAAGTGCAGCCGAGAAGCGCTCGACGTCTGAAATTCTGGCAGAGTACCGCCAGCTGGCTGGGCAGCCAGGACTCGTCGCGCCTGGAAGGGGCGATGCGGCGGCAGGCATGGCGCGAGCGGCGAAGACACTTGAAGCGGAGTTCACGCTACCCTATCTGGCGCACGCTCCCATGGAGCCGTTGAATTGCACGCTCGAACTCAACGGCGACGGCGCGGAGCTATGGTCGGGATGCCAGCTGCAGAGCATCGATCAGCTCGTGACGGCGCAGGTGCTTGGGCTGAAACCCGGGCAGATCAAGATCCACACACTGCTCGGTGGCGGCAGCTTCGGCCGCCGCGGCAATCCCATGGCGGATTGGGTGGTCGAGGTCTCCGAGATCGCAAAAGCTATCAAAGGCCGCGCTCCGGTTCACCTGGTGTGGACTCGCGACGACGACATCAAGGGCGGCTTCTATCGGCCTCTGGTGTTGCACCGCGTGAAGGTGGGACTCGCGGCTAACGGCACGATCACCGCTTGGCAACACCGCGTGGTAGGTCAGTCCATCTTTATGGGTACGCCGTTCGAAAGAATGGCGGTCAAGAACGGGATTGACGCAAGTACGATCGAGGGCGTGATTGACACTTCCTACGAGCTCACGGATTTTGCGGTGGATGTGCACAATGCCAAATCGCCAGTGCCGGTGCTGTGGTGGCGGTCGGTGGGGCACAGCCATACCGGATACGTCATGGAGACGGTGATCGATGAGATCGCACAAGCCACCGGCAAAGACCCGGTGGCGTTGCGGCTGGAGCTCCTGGCCAAGCAGCCGCGCGATGCCGCCGTGGTACGTCTTGTGGCTGAAAAGGCCGGCTGGAACCGACCCTTCCCTAGGGGAAAGGGTCGCGGCCGCGGCTTCGCCTATCACCAGTCTTTCGGCACGCGGGTCGGCATGGTGGCCGAGGTTTCGCTCACGCCGGAAACCGTCAAGATCGAGCGCATCGTGGCCGCGGTGGATTGCGGCGTCGCCATCAATCCGGATATTGTTACCGCCCAGATCGAAGGCGCGATCGGTTTTGCCCTTTCGATGGCGCTGCGCAACCAGGTGACCCTGCGCGAAGGAGTGGTCGAGCAGCGCAACTTCGACGACTACGAGCCCACCCGCATGCGCGAGATGCCGGAAGTTGAAGTACATATTGTCGGCTCGCAGGAATGGCCGTCAGGTATTGGCGAGCCCGGCGTGCCGCCGCTGGCGCCGGCCATTGGCAACGCTATCTTCGCGGCCACGGGAAAGCGGTTCCGCTCGTTGCCAATGGGGCTTAAGACGTTAGCTTGACTCGGAATGCCAGTTAGCCCCCGGAGGTATGTTGCTTGGCGGATTGCGCGACTGCCTGCAGTGCCAAGAAGGCGCTGAGTAAACAAACGGCCACGTCTGTTTGCACGAATTCCTGAATGTCCTTCCAGAGAGAACGAAGGAGTGTACAGGATCTCCTTGGTCCTGTGATGTGGGTTGAGTCCTTTGCGTTTTGGCTCACGCTGTAGCTCCGCCAGAATTATGCGCCAAAGTGACAAGTGTTGGGAACAAGGCGATATCACTCACTGACTTGTTCTTTCCCCGAGTGACGCAAGCCCGCCCCCAACGTTATTTCGGGCGAAATCAACAGCGCGTCCCGGCCCGTAAAGGCGCTATCACCAACGCAGCCGAAGCCCGCGGTCGGCGATCAGTCTTCGGCGAGAGGGCGGTGGTGACCGGAATTGTCCTCCGCACTCTCTTTGGGCTCCTTCAGCCACCGGCTCAACGCGCGGTCGCTCAGGTTCATCTCGACCACGGTGGCTTCGTCGGGCTCGATGGTGACGATCATCATTTGCAGCTTGGCCTCGCCGAGGTTCACGTAGATGAGGGCGTCGTCGGAGTCATCCTGGGTCCGAGTGCGGACGAACATTCGCCAGTCGGGGCCGAGAGAATGCTCGACCACACGTTGCAGGTCTTCGCTCATGCTGGCGCTCGTGTGCATGCTGGCGGAGGACGGGTGGAAGTCCTCGAAAACTGCGAGCCTGATGCCGCTGACGCCTGCGGGACGGGCGGCAAACGCCATGGCGAAGCTTAGGAACGGGATGCGCATGTGACGCACTCCGTAATGATCTTCGATCGCGTGGACGACGCCGTTGAACTCGTGTCCATGAAAGCTGCTGGAAGAATCAGGATCGCCGGCAAACGAAAGAGCGCATGCGCAGAGGACGACCAGGAGCGCGCTGAGAAGCGGGCGAAGCGGATTGCGGAGGAGATTGCCGAGGAGGTTGCGGTTAAAGAGTTTCACCTTTGATCTCCTTTGTCCTTCTTCGGGAGGCTTCGCGGGTTCAGCTTCGGAATGCCAAACTCACCTCCCAGATCGGCTAGCTGGTTAACGTCGATGGGGCCGACAATACTGACGAACGTCAGCTCCTTGGGCTCGGGTTCTGCCATAGCCAAGCTCTCTGACCGCCTCACTTTACCTATACGTGCGGGAATTGGGTAGGGAATGCAAAATGTTTGGGCGGGCTTCGGAGACCGATTGCTCCTTTGGGGTTCTGGATAAATTCCGTGTGGCCACGATTCGGGAGTTACTATGTCATGGTTTCCTGGGAAGCTGCCGATATCACGGCAGGAGTCAGCGGGATGACGCGAAGAAGGAGCTACGGAGACACGAGAAGATGGCCAAGTACGTGATTCAAGCTAAGCGTGGTGCACCGCCAGGAGGTGCTTATTCCCAGGGGTGGCGGGCGGGGGATTTCGTCTTCGTTAGCGGAACGGGTCCGATCGATCCGGTTCATGGCAGGCTGGTCGGCGACAGCATTGAGCAGCAGGCGGAGCAGACCATTAATAATATTGTTGCCATTCTCGAAGCGGACGGAGCTTCTCTTCGCGATGTGGTGAAGGTCCATGTGCACCTGAGTGATACGAGTTTGTTCGCGCGCTACAACGCGGTTTACGCGCGACGTTTTTCTCCGCCATATCCGGCGCGCACCACGGTAGGCAGCGATCTTGGTCACACTCCAGGCATGCTGATCGAAATCGACTGCATTGCGTACAGTGCGAAGAAAACGCGCCCGAGACCGGTGCCTGGGGCAAAGAAAAAGAAGAAGACAAAGAAGAAGGCAAGCCGCCGGAACAAATGAAATTCCCGCCTGTCACAAAAAACGCACAAGGGACGGGCTACACGACCGAGGCTGCGGCGCGGAATTTCTTTCTGGACTATCCGCTTAGACTGGCTCGGTAGCCGCGAGACCCATCGAGGACTTGGCCAACGCCAATGTAGGCAGCAACGGTGCTTCGCGTCCGCGGGCGGTAACTTTCTCTACAGATGCGATCTGACCGTCCCGCACGAGGAGGAGCGCGAAATCAAAGTTGTTTACCGTGGGGCAGACGTGGCGCGGCAGGAGATACAGCGCTTCGCCTACCTGCGGACCTGCGGTTTCGCGGTTCAATGCCATCGGAAGATGCTCTTCACTGGGCGCGAGAGGCGTCAGTTCTGGATGTCCGGCGACCGCGCACGTGGGCACGCCAGCATCGGCCGAGACAGCTTTGTGGCCCGCGTCGCAGGTGATGATTCCGTCGTGTGGCCGGCTGACCACACGTGTTAATACCAGCGCCGCTGGCGCGTAGCCGTATTCAGCTGGCAGTTGCGCCAGACTTGTGGCATCGCAATAGACAATTGTTCCAGGCGAGACACGGTGGATGAAGTCGGCGCCGTGAAAACCTTTGTATGCGAGAGAGCAGGGGAACGCCGGCGTCCCTGCGGTGATGACTTCGGGCACGCTCATCCCGCTATCCCGGATTGCGATCGCAAGCTTCAGCAAACGATCGTAGCCGGCATGCGCCGCTGCGGTCCGTTCGGGCTCGTCTAGCCCCCCGTGCTGGCCGTCATAGTAGTGCAGACCCCTGAATTGCAGCTCCGCTTCTTCAACAGCACGCACGAGCCGAACCACTTTGTCGGTTTGGCCCTGTTCGACTCCGGTTCGATCCATGCCCGGATTTATGTCAACAAACACGCCGACTGGGCTGCCTCGCCATTGTCGCACCTGTTCTTCGTTCTCGACCAGGACAGAAATTCGGACGCGCGGGAACTGATTCGCTATTTCGAGCACGCGGCGTGCATTTGCGCCCAACACCGGGTAGGCAAGAAGGACGTCGCCTACTCCGCTGTAGCACGCGACCAGCAATTCGAGCGTGGTTGCGCACTTGAAATTCCGGACACGCCGCTCGACAAGCATGCGAAGGGTGTAGGCCAGCTTTGCGGTCTTGATGTGCGCACGCCAGCGATCCGGATCGCCTCCGAGCAGATGTAAAGTCCGCGCAATGTTTGACGACACGATTTCCGGATAGACTAAAAGCGCAGGAGTAAGGATGTCCTCAATACCGGCCACGCGATGACGTTCGTCCCAAGGAAACTCGCTCAGCATGAATTTATGCGCTGCCATCGCGCCTTCGATCATATCGCGCAAACCTGAATCAGCGCTATGGCCCGGGTATTTTCACCGGGCGGAGCGTGGACAATCTCTAAAGGGACCGCTACCCACTGACGGGTCGTTGACCATCTTCATTGCTGCTAGCGAGTTTACCAGGCTCAGAGCAAAATCGCTGCAGAGCGCTATTGACGCGGGTGCGAGAGGGTTGGTCGTATGATACAGTTGCGATAGCGCTGAGGCAGCGTGGTAATATCTTTTTCTGGGGATTAGCGTGAAGCACGGTTGGGCATGGGTTGTTGGCGCGCTGCGGGGATAGAGCCGGTTACTTCTGAATATTGGTGAGCTGCTTCATCATTTGCACACGCTGACCAGGAGCCGGCCTGAGTCAGTTGCGGCGCAGCAGATTGAGAATCATCAGCGCCAGGACACAGTAGAAGGCATGTACTCGTAATTTCTGGTCGGTCCAGTGAAAGGTTGGTCGAAAGCTTAAGTACAGAGGATTCTTTAAGTGGCGAAAGTCGCCTTCCACATGATGCTGCGCACGGTAACCAGCACAATCTTTTCGTCCGACCAATCGTCGCCATGATCGGTGAACAAAATGGTCTTGCCAACAGGGTGGAGCACAACTTTTCGTAGGCCGCTTTGCGGAAATGGAATTGTAAGCGAGGCAAACCTTGGCGGGTTTTGTGGACCTGCGTATGAAATAGGTCGGCCATATGCCGACCGCAAAGGATGTCTTGGACCTTTTCTGCACCCAGCGACGCTTGGCTTTTTCCCACGATCTCCTGGACGACGGCTCCGAAGGCGATTCTGTAATTTCTTCAGTTTACGTTCGCGCTGGTGGATTTCCGAGAAAGCGTTTTGGTCTGTGCACGATAAAGTTTCTGATTAAAGGTGACCAGCACCGTACGCTTCACCCCAAAGATGACCTTGTGCATGCGATACGCCCACACCGCGGGCAGCTTGGATCCTTCCAGTCGACGCATCGCCGGGCGGGGGATGGCCAGCAGATCGGGATGCTGGGTGGGAACCAGCGAACCGATAAAGTGCATACGACTCTGATCACCAGCTGAGGTTTTCTTTGGAGTTGTTCCCTTTATCAAACACCAGCGTGATCTCGCGCACCTCCTGGGACAAAGAACGGCAGCGTGCAAACAACTGCTCCGCCACACCTGGAAGGTTAGCGAATCGTGCTGATTGCCGGGATAAGTGTGATGCAGGAGCGGAACTTCGCCATCCGTGGTAACCAGCAGCGCCAATCCCAAAAGACGAAGCTTGTCCTGTCCCTCTTTGCTGTGGCCACGCTGCGGCAACTTGGCACGCAGATTGAAACTGTCGAGGAAAGTAAAGAAGTTGGTGGCATCAAAGACGAGGCAGCGCAGATCCAAGCCGAAACGGGAGACGGCAGTTTGGGCCAGATCTTGTTCGATGGCGGCAATTTGTTGGGGACTAACGCGTTCCATGTTGTCCCAGAAGCGCTGACTGCTGAGTTGGTTGGCGGTGAAGGGCAGCCACCGGCGCAGCGTGGTTTTGCTGTACCAGTGGGCGATACCGGACTTGCTGGTCGGCGCCAGACAACGGTTGAGGGCAGCGAGCAGGAGATAGTGGCCGACGGAAGGACCTGGGCTGCCGCGTTTGGGAACATGGCGATCGATGATAGCGACCACATCCAGAGCCTGGGCCATGGAGAAGGTGGCGGCGGAACCGCCAAACTCGTGCACGGCGACTTCGGCGGGCTGGGGGCGTAAGAGGCGATCGCGAATATTTTCTGCGGAGCCCAGATAAATGGTGGAGACGACTTTGGGCTTGCCGTGGACGCGCTGGCATTCGCGCAGATAGTAATAGGGCCTGCCGCGCACGATCTTTTTCGTAAGGCTAGGCATTGTGTTAGGTCATACGATATCACAATAGGCAGGGGTAGCAAGTAATAAAAGAGATCCGTGCTTTGGAGCATACTTGGTATCCAGAGCGACCTTTATGAGTTTGGACCGTCGCTTGGGAGTTTGGATGGACGGCGCGCCATGTTAGGTCATACAAATGGACACTGACACTCTTGCGCATCGATTGCAGCGCGACCCGCTTCTGGACGCGGCGCGCAGCGGATCCTACTGTAGGCGGGGAGTGTTCAACTCACCGAGGGCGGTAACCGGCTAGTAGGCTCTGACTTCCGCAATGTTGGCTTCTAGGAAACCATCTGACCATTCCGAGCGAAGTGATTTGGTTCGTGGTCTGGGTCTTGGGTCGGCGATCGCCATCGTCATCGGCGACACGATCGGGACGGGGGTTTTTCTTGTCGCTAGCGACATGTCGCGCGCCGTAGGCTCCGCCACACTGGTGTTGATCGCATGGATTCTTGGTCTGCTCATCGTGCTTTTGGGAGCTTTCTGTTATGCCGAGCTCGGTGCGGCTTTTCCGAAGGCTGGCGGCCCCTACGTCTACCTTGGCCGCGGGCTTGGACCTCTCTGGGGATTTCTCTTTGGCTGGATGAGTTCATTTCTCGAGCGGCCAGTCGCTATGGCCACTTTAGCGGCCGGTTTCGTGCGGTTGCTGGGATTCTTGTTTCCCATTGTGAACACGCCTTTGTTCAGCAGTCACATCGGGCGTTACGAATTTATGTTCACGACCGCCCAGCCGATTGCGGCGTTGATCGTGGTGATCGTGACGGCGGTCAATTATTTCAGCGTGCAGATGGGTGGCGCTATCCAGGTGCTGCTGACGTCGCTCAAGATGGGCACAATCCTGGTCATTGTTGTCGGAGGCGTCGTGTTCGGAACAAAACACGCCGGCCCAACTGCGCCAGCGATAACATCGTTCAACTGGGGAACGATTGGCGCCTTGCTGACAGCGCTCGTTCCTGCATTGTGGGCATACAACGGCTTTAACGATCTGGGCGATCTGGGGGAAGAAATTGTCCAGCCGCAGAAGAACATCCCCAGAGCCATCATTTTTGGGCTGCTCACTTTGGGCGGGCTCTATTTGATGGTGAATGTTGTGTACTTTCACGTGTTGCCATTCGCGCAGATAGCGGCGTCCCAGCATGTTGCGTCGGACGTAGTGCAATCGTTGAGTGGATCGCGCGGCGCGGCTTGGCTCACCGTCGCTATGGCCGTGTCGGCTTTCGGGGCGCTGCACGTCGTGGTCTTGACTGGTGCTCGGATCCCGTATGCCATGGCGCGCGACGGTTTGTTCTTCCGTTTTGCGGAGCGCCTTCATCCTTCCCTTCGTACGCCCACCGGCGCGTTGGTTTTCCTGGGCTCGATCGCTGCACTGCTGGCACTCAGTGGGACGTTCGAGGAACTCTATTCACTGTTTGTCTTTGCCGTGTGGATTTTTTTCGGATTAGTGGCGATTGCCCTGATACGTTTACGCCAAAAAGAGCCGAACCTGGTTCGGCCTTACCGCGCCTGGGGATATCCCTGGACGCCGCTCATCTTTTTGGCTGCCGCGATGGCTTTGACGGTCAACTTGTGGATGGTCCGGCCCGTACGTTCCTCGCTGGGGCTGGGAGTGATTGCTCTGGGTATTCCGTTCTTCTACCGCTGACACAAACGGCCTCGTGCCGCAGGCATACATTCCGGACGGAGCTAGTGGATTCTAATGCGCCGGCGGCAGGTTTCGAATGGATTCCGAGTGGCCGACCATGGGGGAGTTGATCGGATTCGTCAATGGTTGGGCATTTTCTCGGTACTGCTCTACACGGTCGTGCCCCGCCGGTCCGGTTCGCCCGTCGCAATCCTAGTTGCCAACCCTAGTATCATGGAGCGTCTCGACGATAGTTAGCATGAGCTATGTCGCCCGCTGGAATCGCAGTTCCGCGCGAACCATCGTTTGGAGGAGGCAGGTGACAAAAAATGAACCGCAGAAGATTTGTCCAGAACACCGCAATGCTTGCCGCAGGCACAGCTGCCTTAAGTGGTTCGGCGCTGTCCTACGGGCGCATATTGGGCGCGAATGATCGCATTTCACTCGGCCACATCGGGCCTGGGGCCCGTGGGATGGAACTGGTGGGCATGGTGGGTGCGCTCAAAGATAAATTCGACGTTGAAATGGGGGCGGTTTGCGATCTCTGGGCCTACAACCTGGAGCGGGCAGTGGACGCCAATAAGAAGTTGTACGGAAAGGCGCCGCGTGCGTGCCGCCACCCGGAAGAACTGATCGCCCTGAAGGATGTCGACGCCGTCATCATCTCCACGCCCGAGCATTCCCACTCTTTGCTGCTCAAGATGGTCGCCGA
The DNA here is from genome assembly GCA_963714225.1 of uncultured Acidobacteriaceae bacterium. Taxonomy (GTDB): domain Bacteria; phylum Acidobacteriota; class Terriglobia; order Terriglobales; family Acidobacteriaceae; genus Sulfotelmatobacter. The sequence continues at coordinate 198,097 of CAVQNY010000031.1, forward strand.
CGCGGGAAAAGACGGCTACTGCGAAAAGCCCATGGGGAATGTTCTTGAAGAAGCAAAGGCGGCGCGCGATGCGGTGCAGGCCAGGAACCTGATCGTGCAGATCGGCACGGAGCACCGCAGTGAGCCTTACCAACTCGCCGTTCGCGACCTCATCCGCGGCGGCGCGCTGGGGGACGTCAGCAAATACGAAATCGCCTGGAACTATCATGGACCACGTTGGCGCGGACGTCCGGAAGTGAAGCAGATCCGCGAACAGGACACGGACTGGCGCGCCTGGCTGATGAACAAGCCGTATCGTCCGTTCGATCCGCAGCTTTATTTTGAGTACCGGTTGTACAAGGATTTTTCCAGCGGGATTTCTGACCAGTGGCTGAGCCATGGCATCGACTTGGTCCATTACTTTATGGACGAAACATACCCAGAGTCGGTGGTCGCTCACGGCGGAATTTTTGCCTGGCACGATGGCCGCGAAAACCCCGATACGTTCCAGGCTCTGCTGACGTATCCGAAAGGGTTTTTGGTGAGCTACTCCACCAGTTTTGGGAATGATGAGACTGGGTACACGCGCATCATGGGAAAGAAAGCCACGATGTACAACACTGGCGGGGAAGGTAGCCCGCGCTGGCAAATGGTCCAGGAAGTTGGCAATCATGAGGATGACACCGAGATCGATCAGAAGCGCGCCGCTAAAGATATTCTGTTGCCTGGAGACACGAGCCTGCCACCGATAGGCATCGGGGATGACGATCTTTCGCACATGACGAATTGGTTCGAGTGTCTGCGCACACGCAAACAACCGAACGCCACCGTGCAGAATGGATTTTCGCATTCCGTAGCTTGCATGATGGCGACACAGGCGTATTGGACCGGCAAGAGAATCTATTTTGATCCGAAAACGGAGCAGATTCTCGACCATCCACCCGTGGCATAAATTTCGTCTATTGGGGCAAGACCGGCGGAAAAACTACGCAATTGGGAATTGTTCTGGTCATGAAAACTTAGTGCGGAAGGAAACCGAAGGTGCTTATTAAGGTATTTGAAGGAAAGAAAGATCTCGGGCGAGCGGCGGCCGAGCAGGCTGCTTCTTCTATTCTTAGCGCGATCCGCGAGTCGGGCCGCGCCCGCATTATCACTGCCACCGGCACGGCCCAGTTTGAGTTCCTGGAAGTCTTGACGGAGGCTGCCGATATCGATTGGCGGCGCGTCGAGATGTTTCACCTGGATGAGTACATCGGTTTGCCGATGTCACATCCGGCTAGTTTCCGCAGGTTTCTCCAGGAACGCTTGATTCAAAAAACCGGGATAATTCACTATCACCTTCTCGACGGTGATACCGATCCGTCAGCGGCGATTCGGAGCACAAGCGAAGCAATTAGCGCCGCGCCCATCGATATCGCCTTCGTTGGCATTGGTGAGAACGGCCATCTCGCGTTCAATGATCCGCCCGCTGATTTTGAGACCGAAGAGCCTTACTTGATCGTCAATCTGGACGAAGCCTGTCGGCTCCAGCAGGTCGGAGAAGGATGGTTCAAGAATATTTCCGAAACGCCCAAGCAGGCGATTTCGATGTCAATACGCCAAATCCTAAAAGCCAAAGAGATCTTGGCCGTCGTTCCCGATTCACGCAAGGCGAAGGCAGTAAAAGCTTGCCTCGAGGCAGAGATCAACCCGATGGCTCCAGCTTCGATTTTGCGCCGTCATGAAAACACGACCGTGTACCTCGACAAGAATTCAGCGGCACTGCTGACGGAGGCGACACTTACCCTTGTCTAGCACCAGCAGGTGTAGCTCCACGCCCAGTGGTTTCAGGATTCGGCGGGCCGCATCCACGGCGGCTCGTGCCTCTGCTGCCGATTTACAAGTAATCACCCAGTCATCGGCGTACCTTGTCAGCTGATAGCCTCTCAGCCGCATCTCCCGATCAAACGGCGTCAGGAGTATGTTACTGAGCGTAGGCGAAATCACGCCCCTTGCACAAAAGGTAATTTCCAGTTTGAACGGGTAATAACGGGTTGGCTAAACAGGTAGCCTATGCTTGCTCTCCGTCTTAAGAGGTAATATGTTTATGGCAAATGATACATTTATGGGAGATGGTGCGCGCCAGGTTGGTGGCCGGCGGTATTGCCTGGGCGTAGTTATATTATACCCTGCCGACGCTGTAGGCGCATTTGCGTGCGTGGAGAGGCGGGTCTTGCCGAAGCAGGCGACTCCGCGATAGGCGGGGTTCCGCAACATGCCCCGGGCCACTGAGCGTTCCCAGCGGCCTGACTATTCAGCCGTCCGACTATTGACAGAGCGTCGCTCGCCACACTTCGCCTCTGCTTATAGGTCCGCTTACTCGGGTGCCACCCGGAGACTCTGTCAGTTCTCCTGAGGTCACGCGTTGTTCTTCCGTACCGTGCCGACCGCAATCACCTTGGTGGGGTGGGTGAATGAGAGCGCCTTCGTCTCGGAAGTGCAGACTCGACCTTGCCCCACCTTGGGCCGACCGGTTCATCTTGGGTTTCCCCATCGATTACGGCCCGGTACTTCTCCGCAGGCCCTTCGGATCCCACCTCACACACCCTGCCCTCCGAAGTACAGCAAGCGGTGGCTTCAGGTCGGTCTTGGCTGTATCCAGCTTTCGCCTTCGTGCCCGTTTAGATTTAGACGTCTCCATACCTTCCGCTTTCTCCGGCCAGCGAGGCTACGAACCCCGCTTCTTGGATATGGCGCCCCTCATTTGAGCGCCAGAGGGACTTCAACCCTCCTGAACAACGCGATGCTCAGCGCGCGCTTCCGGACGGCCGACCAACCGCCCATTATGAACGGCCAATGCATTCCTTTACCTTGAGGCAGTGCGGCGAGTTCTATACTCTGTTCGGAGACGCGCTCTTCCTGTCGCCACGAGCGAGATTGTGGCGATTCCTGTATTGCGAGGAAGTTAGAATGTGCAAACTGCTATTTTCTGTGCTTTTGGTTCTTGCTTTGATTTCCCGCGCTGGTGCACAACAGTTAGCCTTCCCGGAATCTGCTGTTCAGGATCCTGCTACGTTGTCCAAAGCGATGGTGAGATTGGCCGGTCAGGTTCTTGCGGTTTATAAAGACGCCGACCGGGACAAATATCTCAGCAACCTGTCTGCGTTGCAAGCTGTAGCGGGCGAGTACCCTGAAGCTGTTCAGAGCTTTGTAGCGCTACGTGACTTCCGCCGCTCCGCCCAGGTCAGTAACGCTGCCTGGCGTGATCTCCAGTTTGAGGTTTATGTTCGGGCCAAGGCTGCCGCTTCCGCACGGAATTTGCCCTTCGACGAAGCCTACAAGCAGGCCTTCCGTGCGGTGTTTGGACAGCTCGACGAACCGACCTCGGCGGCGGCAATGCCTCTCTTCAACGTCGCGGATGAGAGTTGGGCGGATCCCGCACTTCAGAGTGACCTTGATGGGCTGAAGGGCAAGTCCAGCATCGCGCTTGGCGCCGCGGTGGCGCTGGTGAGCGATTACGAAGCCGTACAGGCCTACCGCGATTCTGCCTCTCTGCGATCAGCTTTGATCGCAGAGGATGATAGCCGGCGCTACACCATCGAGAGAGACATTCAGGTGAAGACCGGGGAAGGAGCCACCGTATGTGCTCTGGTGGTGCGCCCGCGAGCCTCTAACGGAAGCCTTCCCGCTCTGCTGCTTTTCACGATCTATTACGACTTCGCCGACAACCTGAACGATGCGCGGCTGACTGCGGCGCATGGTTATGCCAGTGTCGTGGGATTTACGCGCGGCAAAGCATGCAGCCCCGACAAGCCGGTCCCCTATGAACATGACGGTGCCGATGCAGCCTCATTAATCGATTGGATTACGACGCAGGCATGGAGCGATGGCCGTGTTGGCATGTACGAAGGCAGTTACAACGGATTCACTCAATGGGCCACAGCCAAGTACATGCCGAAGGGGCTCAAGGCGATGATGACCGGGGCACCCGCTGCGCCGGGCATCGATGTGCCGATGGAAGGAAACGTCTTCTGGAACTTCCTTTATCCGTGGACGTTCTATACGGCGAACGGAAAGGGCGCTGACGACGCGACCTACAACGACCGCAAGCGCTGGGAGAAACTCGATCACGACTGGTACGTGAGCGGGCGAGCGTATCGCGACCTGGACAAAATAGATGGCACGCCGAACCCGATCTTTGACCGGTGGCTTGACCATCCGAGCTACGACACCTACTGGCAGAGCCTGATTCCCTACGAAGAAGAGTTTGCGCGGATCAATATCCCGGTCCTCATCACGATTGGATATTATGCCGGCGGACCCGGCGCTGGCGTTTACTACTTCAGCCAGCATAAGAGGTACAATCCCGCGGCAGAGCATTACCTCTTGATTGGACCGTATGGCCACATTGAGGCGCAGTATGGCCCATTCGGCCTGTTGGGCAACAGCGTCACGTCCCTGTCGGGATTGAAGTTGGACCCGGTCGCGGTGCTTAATCTGACCGATCTTCGCTACCAGTGGTTCGATTATGTATTCAAGAACGCCCCGCGCCCCGATCTGCTCAAGGACAGAGTGAACTATGAAGTCACGGGCGCGAATGTATGGAAGCACGCGTCTTCGCTGGCGACGATGGCTGGAGGAATGCGGCGGTTTTACCTGAGTGCCATGAAGTCGGATCATGCTTACGAACTCAGCGAACAACAGGACGCGCATGACGCAACAATCGATCTGCGGGTAGACCTGGCTGACCGAAGCGATGCGGATCGCAAGGTTCCCGGCGGCGGCTTTCTTGACACGGAAGTGGACACATGGAACGGCATCGAGTTCATCAGCGATCCGCTAACGAAAGCCACCGAGCTGAGCGGTCTGTTTTCTGGACGGCTCGACTTTGTTACGAACAAGAAGGATTTTGACTTTGAGATCGACCTGTATGAACTGACGCCGCACGGTGACTACGTTCAGCTTGCGCCCTACTGGTCGCGTGCCAGTTATGTCGGAGACCGCAGCCATCCACACTTCCTAACTGCCGGCAAGCGACAGCACTTAGATTTCCAGTGCATTCGTTTGATGAGCCGGCAGCTTGAGCAAGGAAGCCGAGTCGTCGCGGTACTGAGAGTGATCAAAGAGCCGGGCCGTCAGATCAATTACGGCACAGGCGAGGACGTGAGCACGGAGACTATCCAGAATGCCCATGCTCCTTTGGAGATTCACTGGTATAACGACAGCTACCTCGATCTTCCGATCGGAAGATAAAGCGCGCCCACACGGGTGCAATAAAACCCACATAGTTACGCATAGTTGGATAAAAAACGAAGGGGCCAATTTCTCGGCTCCCTTTAACTTGCTTATTTTCTATGAGTTCTTGGTTGCGGGGGGGGTGGATTTGAACCACCGACCTTTGGGTTATGAGTCGAAATCCGTTCCCTAAGCCATACCAAGCCCGCCTGCAAGATACTGAAAACGCTAGAAGGGAATCAGTGAAACTGTCGCTGGTTTAGGTCGGAATTGGACCCAGAACCCGCATAGTTTGTGCATAGTGCGTCATGAACAGAAGGTGCCCCAATTCAAACACTCAGCTCGCCAGAACATCGCACCGCGGGGCGGCTTCCTTCAAGTCGTTGTATCAGAAGCGACCGCCGCAGACTCTGATGAGGCTACCCAATTCCTCTTCTGCGGTCGCTTCTGATACAACACTAGGACTTCTGGCCAGCGTCGAAGGTCCGCAATCAAGTGTCGCATCCGCTCCGCATTGACTCAGGCAGAAGCAGCAATCGCAATCGCCACCTCTCTCCATCGGTAAACACTAGCCGACTTCTCGGTACCAATCCGGCCAACTTCCTCGAAGCCCGTTTCGGACAACTTCCGGATGCCGACAACACACCCGGAATCGTCCATCCGCCGCAACATGGCGCACAGGCTATAATTGCGCTCACGTCATGGGGCTTACCTCCGGCACCAAACTGGGTCCGTATGAAATTCAGTCTCCCCTCGGCGCGGGCGGCATGGGCGAGGTCTATCGCGCACGCGATACTCGCCTCGACCGCGAGGTCGCGATCAAGGTTCTGCCAGCGAACCTTTCGTCCGACGCTTCCCTGAAACAGCGGTTGGAGCGCGAGGCCAAAGCTGTTTCCAAGCTCTCGCATCCTCACATTTGCACTCTCCATGACATCGGCCATCAGGATGGCGTCGATTTTCTGGTCATGGAATACCTGGAAGGCGAAACGCTCGAGCATCGACTGATCAAGGGGCCGCTGCCGACGGAGCAGACCCTGCGCTACGGGGCGGAGATCGCCGATGCTTTGGCGCAAGCTCACAAGCTGGGAATCACGCATCGCGACCTGAAGCCGGCGAACGTCATGCTGACCAAAGGCGGCACCAAGCTGATGGATTTTGGCCTGGCGAAGCAGTCGAGCGTGGCGCCGCTGGCGAACGCACTGACGGAGATGACGCAGGACCAGGCAAAGCTGACCAGCGTCGGAATGATCGTCGGCACGTTCCAGTACATGGCGCCGGAGCAGTTGGAAGGCAAAGAGGCAGATGCCCGGACCGATATTTTCGCCTTCGGCGAATTGATCCACGAAATGGTGACGGGCAAGCCGGCATTTTCAGGAAAGAGCCGGGCGACGTTGATCGCCGCGATCCTGACCACGGAGCCTCCGCCGGTCACACAGTTGCAGCCGCTGTCGCCTCTGGGATTGGAGCGCGTGATCAAGAAATGTTTGGCGAAGAATCCCGACGAGCGCTGGCAGAGCGCCAGTGACCTGGCAAGTCAGTTGAAATGGATTGGGGAAGGTGGATCGCTGAGCGGAACGGCTGCAGCGGTTCCGGGGAAAGGATCGAATGCACGACTTGTCAGCGCCGGGCTGGCGGCGGTTGCGGTGGGCGCGTTGTCATTTGCGGGCTGGGCGTGGTGGCGGTCGGGCAAGCCGAACGCAAATAACGTGGTTCGACTGGGTATCACGATGCCGGCTGGCCAGCCGATTCTCACGAGCTCGCCGTCAGTGGCGATTTCTCCGGATGGACGGCGCCTTGTGTTTGCCGTTTCGCATGGGGGCACGAGCCAGTTGGCGACACGCGAGATATCCTCCTTTGAATTGAGGTTGATTCCCGGGACAGAAGGGGCGGCGGAGCCCTTCTTTTCGCCAGACGGAGAAGGGCTCGCGTTCTTCGCCGATGGAAAACTGCGGAAGGTATCGATGAGCGGAGGGCCACCGATTGACGTCGCGGATACGGAAAATTATCAAGGCGGGGCGTGGCTTCCGGATGGGTCCATCGTCTATTCCGGATTTAGCGGAGGTCTGATGCGCGTGCCGGTATCCGGGGGGAAATCGGAAACTCTCACGCGGCCGGATGCGAGTCGAAAAGAAATCTGGCACTGGTGGCCGCAGGCACTTCCCAGCGGCGATGTCCTGTTTGTGGTCGCGAGCGGAGAAGGGGAAGAAGAAAGCAATATTGCCGTGCTGTCGATGAAGAGCAGGAAGTGGACGACGGTGGTCGAGAAAGCTAGCTATCCGCAATATTCGCCCAGCGGGCACATTGTGTATCTCTTTGGTGGAACTCTGCTGGCGGTTCCGTTTGACGAAAAAAAACTTACGGTTACGGGAACACCGGTGCCCGTGCTGAAGGGTGTGCAGACGATTATCGGCGGAGGCATCGCGCAGTTCTTCGTAGGGCGAGATGGAATGCTTGCCTACATTCCCGGGACGGTGCTTGGCACGCAGAATACGCTGGTGAGCGTGGATCGGACCGGAAAGGAGACCGCTCTTCGCGCGCCGCCACGAGCATATGAAGACCTGGCGCTTTCGCATGACGGTAAACAACTGGCCATGACGATTGTGGGCGAGAGGCAGTGGAGCGTGTGGCTCTATGATCTGCAACTGGGCAGCTTGAACCGCGTGACATTTGAGGGTGACAATCGTGATCCAATCTGGAGCGTGGATGGAAAGAGGATCATCTACGAATCGACCCACAATGGCCATAAGGGCATTTTTTGGAAGCCGGTGAGCGGGCCGGGTGGCGAGGAGGAACTGGTTGGCGCGACGGCGCAGCCGCTGGCCGGCTCGGTTTCGAAAGACGGGCGCTATGTCACCTTCAGCGGATACGGATTGAGTGAATTGGCGGGAATTTATCAGTTACCACTGCAAGAGGAGAGGAAACCAAGACTGCTTTTCAATGAGCGCTCCGCAACGATGGAGTCGATCTCCCCTGATGGGAAATGGATCGCTTATGAATCGTCCGACTCCGGTAGATTAGAGGTCTATGTCCGCGATTTTGCCACGGGCACGGGGAAACGGCAGGTTTCGACGGAGGGCGGCACTCGTGCGTCATGGTCTGCGGACGGGAAGGAACTGTTTTTTAGGAGTACCGATAGCAAGACCGGCTACAGTTTGATGAGTGTCGCGGTTTCTCCCGGTGAGGAATTTACGGCCAGCCAGCCGCGCGCTCTTTTCCGTTTTTCTTGCAATCAAGCTGGTCACGATTACGCTCCGACACCCGACGGCCAGCACTTCCTGTGCATCAAGCCGCCGGAGAGCGAAGCAACGGCGACGCAAGTGAACGTGGTGTTGAATTGGTCGACGGAGCTACTTAAGAAATAAACGTTTCAACTGCGACCAGGATGGGCCCGAATCCGCGCCCAAGTCCTGGTTAACGGGCAACCGGAAGTAATCCCCACCGTCTTTTCGACAATTACTTACGATGTCGAGATCTGCTCTGGAGAGTTCCTGTTCAGTGGGTTATTGCTGCGGCCAATTTGCTACCAGCGTGAGTGGACGACTTCCGGCTCGCGACTGTCCCAAAGTGTTGATCAGCAAACGTCCGTCGGGTGCGACGTCGTACCCCGCGCTATACAACAGCGTCTGTCCGACTGCGGTGCGGAAGAGGACTTTTGGATCGCCGGTCTGGATCGTACCGTGCGCTGTGTTAATCGGGAACTCCAGGACATCTTCTACGTTGACCGCGTTGACCGCGTAGAGAGCCTTACCGTCGTGCCGCCAACGTGGAGTAGCCGCTCCGCTTGATGAGATCTGCGCTCGCTGGCCCGCTCCGGGGAAGGGAGCAACATAGATTTCGTCCCTACCGGACTGGCGGGACGTATAGGCGACCCAATGACCATCCGGGGAAAACACCGCGTCCCGTTCCCAGTCGTTTGTCGCCACGAAAGGAAAAGGCTTGTCGCCCTTTGCAACGGGCATGACGTAAATGTGGGAGGCCCCGGGCTCGCCACGGTTGTAAAGGATGTACTTGCCATCGGGAGACCAATCGGTGGGCGATTGCCACTGGTCCTCCTGGTAGAGCAGGAGATCCTCTCCGCTTCCGTCCGCCGCCCGCACGGCGAGACGCGCCTTGCTGGTGTTCGCCGGGATCACCATGTACGCAATGTTCTTGCCGTCTGGTGACCACACAGGTGTGGTGCCGGCAGACTCAGTGCTCAGGCGGGTGCGCAGACCGTTGGCGGTATCGAAAACCGAGACCTCCGGGTTCGGCCCGCCATATTTTACGAGCGCCACTTTATGCCCGTCCGGCGAGATGCGCGGATCGTTGTTGCCGCGTTCTCCAAGGGTCCCGAGGACTTTTCCATCGACATCAAACCATGTCAATTGGCCCTCAGCGGCGGAATTCGCGCCACTCGCGTAAATCAACAGTCCGTTGCTGGAGACGCTGAACGCTCCTCGCCAAATCCCCTGGTCATTCAGAGCTTTTTCGGCCAGGCGCACCGGATCGCCTTGCAACTCCATCCGACCAAGGTCGAAGCGCTGCACCATCAAGTCCGACTTTCGCAAAAACAACATGTAGCCCGACTCGTAAAGCGCGTTGGCATCAGTGCGCACCAACAATCGTCCTGGCGATCCCGCTGCGCTCAGAGAACTGACATATATTCCGCTGTACTCTCGTTGTCCCGCATGATTCATGGCCAGATAAAGGAACTGATCGCCATCCGGAAAAAACTGCGGCCAGCGATGCGTGCTGTGCTTAGAGGTGTCCACCTTGGTGACGGCGACCGGTGTTCCGCCGGTGGCAGGGATCTGGTAGAGGCCATCACGAATGTTGGGCGTGAACAGCAGCACACCTTTGCTGCTCCAGGATCCGCCACGCGGGTTCGAGGCATCGCAGAGAGGCACGGGAGCACCGCCAACTACGTCCATCACCCTTAGCTTTCCGGCGGAGAAGAATGCAATCCTGCGGCTGTCAGGCGACCAGAAAGGAAAGGTGCCGTTCTCCGTTCCTTCCAGCGGGTGCGCCTCGCCGGATTCGAGAGAGCGAATCCAGATGTGGTCACCAGCCCCGAAGACAAGACTCAGACCATCCGGCGAGAGGACGGGCGGGGCACCGACATCGCCGATTAATTGGAACGGAGCGTCCTCTGGCGGCGGGATGGAGGCGACGAGACGTGTACCTGCCGGAGGTTTCTTCCAGAGGGCGATAGCGAGAGCTATCAGCGCTAACACCGCTACGACAGCTGCAATTCCCAGTAACGAGCGTTCCCTCGACCCGCGTGAAATGCTGCTAACAGAACCTGCACTTGTGCTGAGTGCGGCCCCGGAACTGGCTATCCATTCCAGCTCCGCACCGATGTCACCCGCGCTTTGCCAACGCTTGGCCGAATCTTTGACGAGAGCACGTGAAATTACGTGTTCGAGCGCGGGCGATATCTGTTGGCGCACGGTTGAGATCGGCTCAGGATCCTTCTCCAGAATTGCCGAGGCCACGCTGATTTGCGACTTACCTTCGAATGCCCGCTTGCCACTCAACATTTCATAGAGCACGGCGCCGAAGGCGAAGATGTCGGAACGAGCGTCGGCTTCTTTTCCCTCGATCTGCTCCGGCGCCATGTACTGGATGGTGCCGATGATGCTGCCCGCCGTGGTCAGTGGACTTAGGGGACTCGGCCCGCTCAACGTGGCCACCCCGGTGAACGAAGGCGCTGCTCCCGACCCGGTAGCCGTCGTTTGCACGCCCAGCGGCTTGGCGAGACCAAAGTCCATCAGCTTGGCGCCGCCCTGGGTCAGCATGATGTTTCCCGGTTTCAGGTCACGGTGCACAATTCCGCTGCGGTGCGCGAACGCCAGCGCTTCGGCCACAGCAATCCCGACTTTGAAGATTTCATTCAGCGGCATCGCACCTTTGCGAAGCCGTTCGGCCAGAGTCTCACCTTCGAGGAACTCCATCACCAGGTAATCGGTGCCGTCCTGCGAGCCGATGTCATAGAGATGGCAGATGTTCGGATGGTTCAGCGAGGAAATGGCCCGCGCCTCGCGGTCCATGCGCTGTTTTAGTTCCGGCGAGGAAGAAAGATGAGAAGCAAGGACCTTGACGGCGACGATGCGATCCAGACGCGTGTCCAGGGCGCGGTACACCTCTCCCATACCGCCGGCACCGAGCGGTGAGTGAATTTCATAAGGGCCAAGTTTGGTGCCAGAGGTCAGAGCCATGCGTGGGCGTAATTATAGCCTGCGCAGCACGTTGGAGAGGGTGCGATGATTCCGGGCGGATAGTCCGGAAGTAATGGCTCGATCGGTCCCGAGAAACGCGCTTCTCGTCACTTTCGCTCCCGGTTGGTCGGTAACTCTTACCTTGAGATTATTTCCGGTTTGCCGTCACTCGCCAAGTGGGAAATCCTTACGACATAAGCTCTGCACCTTACGACATGGCGAGGTCAATCCTCGAGGGCAGCGCCTCCGAAAAGCGGCCGGCCGCCGAGGGAGGTGTAGAAGCCGTAGAACGTGATCGCGGCCATCAGCAGAATCCCGGTCAGACTGATGCCCGCATACCACGCAGAGCCTTGGGTTGTTAGGGGATAATTTAGTATGTTGTAGACGAGGGCATTGACAACCAGCGCCAGCAAGCCGAAGCGGATCATCACAAACACAGCCAGACCAAGAAAAATCAGAATTCCCACCGAGGTAACGGGATCAAACCGGCTCCCCGCTGCGACCAAGACCGAAAATAAAAGAACCCATGCAACTGCTGCCGCCCACTCCTTGCGCAGCAAAGCCCGCAAGAGGAACAGGACAAACAGAAGCAAAAGCCAGAAAGAAGGCGCTCCGTTCAATGAGAGGGCTACATCAGCAACGATCGTCCGCGCGCCCAGAAACTGCCAATCTGGCCCCGAAGATGGTTGTGCCGGAGGATAGCCGAGCCAGGAGAAAACAAACCACGCCAGTCTTTGAGCAGCGGTCGAAAACGGCGCCAAGAAACAACCGACAAGCACGTCGCGTCCCACCAGTGGATCGCGAAAGCCTCCCGCCAGCAAGCGGCTCCAGGAGACCAGGGTGGCGGGCCAGCGGCGGCGCACGAATGGCTCCAGGGCAATATAAAGGACCCACAAATAACAGGAGTAGAGAAGCGCCCGGGGCAAAAACTCGAAGAAGAGTCCGATTTCGGCGAAATTCGAGACGTGGTGAGCACCAAAGAACCACGCCACCCCCCAAGCCGTAAAAACAAAAGCTGCCAACCGAGAAGCCCCACGCCTATCTCCCCGGCCCAGTCGCACGTTCCGTCGTGCGAGCACTCCGCCAACTACCAGCACCGAAAGCAACAGCACGACGGAAATCACCAGAGATGCCTTTTCGCCGACGGTCGGCTGATACGGCTGCATGCGTTCGGGGCGGGTCCAGGGGCCGATCAACTCGAAATAGACGGGCTTGCCCCGGTATGCAGCGGCCTCAATTCGCATGGAGACATCGGGGCGCTCGGCGAGCGACCCTGTCCAGGCAGCGCGGGCGTCGCTATAAACGGGAGGGGTCCACGCCGGCTGCGCTGGCGGCCACTTCGACGGATCGAGCGGCAGAGAACAGCAGCGCCCAATCCGGCGAAGTCGCAACACCTGCCGGATTCTCAACCTGGGGAGGAACTGCGATGAGCTGCGTAAGGCGTCCGAGCGGGTTGAGCTTGACGAGGGTCATCCCCGAGACATCGAGCGGCGGGTCGTCCATCCACACGAATCCCAACATGGGTGCATCCGTGAAGAAGACTGTAGCTGCGAGCGGCCGCGGGCTGCCGCGATACCAAAACACGAACGCCCCGGTTTCCAGGTGGTCCCAGCGCGTCTTCGACTTATCGTGTTCCGCGATGTAGCGGAGAAAATCCTTCCCCTCGAAGAACCCTATCGCCGTGTCCACCGGAGGCTCGGAATAGCCCACGCTCTGCAGAATATCCCGCGCTCGCTCGGCAAGGGCCTCCGGAGGTTTTTCGAGTGGCACGCGCCGGTAGAGCATCGTTTGTGCACTCAACAGAATCGCCGCCGTGACGGATACAACGACTCCTGCCAGCACGGCCCAAGCCACCGCAGGACGCAGGCCTTCGGTTTCTCCCGAAGCGGCGACCATCTCGGGCGACGGCGTTTCACCTGCCGCCAGCGCGGCGGCCAGCGGGTCGCCGCCCGGAAACGCGGCCGCTACCTGCCGTACTGAAGACGGCCGCTGCGGGGGATCTTTCTGCAGGCAACGCAGGATGGCTTTTTCCACGACCGGATCAATGTCTTTGACCACCGACGACGGCGTCCTGGGCGATGACTCCAAATGCGCGCGTCGCCACTCGATCGGAGTGGTCGCCTGATAAGGCAGGCGTCCGGTGAACAGTTCATACAAGACGAGCCCGAGCGAGTAAATGTCGCTGCGGACGCTGGCTTCACCCTTTGCAATTTGCTCCGGAGCCATGTAGGCCGGCGTGCCCGCAGTCTCGCTCCGACCGAGGGCATCGTCGCTGCTGAGGGCCAGCCCGAAGTCGGTGATGCGCACTCGCCCTCGTCCATCGAGCATAATGTTGGCGGGCTTCAGATCGCGATGAAGCAGTCCGCAATCGTGTGCTGCGGCGAGGCCAGCGCAGATTTGGTGCGCGGTCTCTAGAGCCTTATCGCCAGGCAAGCGTCCGATGCGGCGCAGCAAGGACGCAAGGTCCTCGCCATCGATGTACTCCATGGTGAGAAAGTGCTGGCCATTGACCTCGCCAATGTCGTAGACACGACAAACATTGGGGTGGGAAACCTGGCGGGCATTTCGCACTTCCGCGTGAAACCCGGCCAGAGCCGCGGCATCGTTCTGCAGCGAGGCGGGAAGAAACTTGAGGGCTACAACGTGGCCGAGCTTAAGATCCTCTGCGCGATAGACTTCCCCCATGCCGCCGCGCCCCAGCAGAGCCACGATCCGATACCGCTCAGCGAGAACTGTGCCCGGGGAGAAGCCTCCGTTTCGAGGCGGGCGCGAACTTGCGGGAACCGCCGCAGGCACGACGGCATTTCTATCCTGCTCCAGGGTCGGCGTGTCGAGACTGGCAATGGCGCGCCCGCATGCAGAACAAAAGCGGACGTTCTCGAAACATACGGCCCCGCAGCCCGAGCAGGTGACCATGCGGAGGGATTGTACCGCACCACGCGGCGAGGTAGTGAAGCCTCATGTGTAGAACACGCCGGGCTCTTGCAAACAGACCCTTAGTAGCGGCTTGCTGTTTAAGTATCCGACCGATCACTTGGCGAGTAGTCGGCAAACCTTCCTTTACTGGATTAGGGAAGAGTAGCCCGTCATCCGCCAGTCATCCGTGCATGCCTGAACATTCGCGCAGATGGCTTCCGCTATGCCGACATGTCCGTTATCAACTCGGCCAACTTCCTCAGGAGCCTCTGTAGATCGACGACGGATCCTGACGACACCCTCAATTGAGCCCGTTGCGCTAACTAACCCCCGGGGTGCTCCCGAGGCCGATCTGTGTGGATCGCAGTCATCCCCGAAGGTTTGGGGTCCGCTTCGTTGGGTAGTGTACCCAAAGATCGCCGACTGTCTTTCCAAGGTCTGCACGAACGCGGCTTCTGAATTCCTCTGCCTGAGGTGGAATAGACTCATTCCCGTCATCTTCGTCGCGCAAAATGAGAAGGAGGGGAGCATGAACACGCCGCATAGGTATCAATACGGAAGTCTCACCAGGAGGAAACGAATTCGGACGGAAGATGTCTGGCAGTTTCGTTACTACGAAACTACTCCAGAGGGGCGTCGGCGCCGGAGATCAAAGATCATCGGTGCGCTGAGCGAGTTTCCAACACAGGAGGATGCACTTCGAATTCTCCAACGATTTCGACTGCGGCTAAATCTTCAAAACCGATTTGGCCTGCCGGTGACACTCGATGCTCTTACGGATGACTACGTCGAGAAAGAGCTGACATTGCTACGCTATGGAACCCAGCAAGCGCATCTCTCCAGCTTGAATCGCTGGATACGACCGCGTTGGGGTGGATGCCTTGTCTACGAAATCAAGCCGATTGAGGTTGAGCAGTGGCTTCGATCTCTGCCGTTGGCGGAGAAGTCAAAGGTAAACCTGCGGAGCCTTTTGCATCTTGTGTTCCAGCATGGACGGCGCTGGGAGATAACCGACGCCAACCCTATTGATCTGGTACGGCAGCGTGGCGGGCGCCGATCGATCCCGCGAGTGCTGAGCGTGCATGACATCCGCTTGGTCCTCGGAGAACTTACTGAGCCCTACCGCACGATGGTTCTGATAGCGGCCTGTCTCGGTCTGCGGGCCAGCGAGATCATCGGCTTGCAATGGGGCGACTTTAATTGGGAGGACCTCACGCTGCTGGTGAGGCGAAGTGTTGTCCAGGGCCGAGTCGGCGATACGAAGACAGAAGCCTCGCGGCTTCCTCTTCCGGTTGATCCGAGTCTGGCCGATGCCCTCAGGGCACACTGGCAGCGGAGTCTGCACCGAGAACCCCGCGACTGGGTATTTGCGAACCGCAAGGGGAAGCCACGATGGCAGGAGAGCATTCTGCGACGGCACATCAAACCCGCCGCCGTGCGTGTTGGCGTCGGCAAGATTGGCTGGCACACGTTTCGCCATTCCTACTCGAGCCTGCTGCGTCGAGTGGGGGCCGACATCAAAGTCCAACAAGAACTGCTGCGGCACTCCACCATCCAAAGCACGATGAATGTCTATACGCAAGCCATGTCGGAGGGCAAGCGTGCCGCCAACAGTGTGGTAGTTCGGAGCGTTCTGCCCTGTGAGACTTGTAGCGTGTCATTGGTGCCTAACGCGGAAGCGAACGGGAGCCAATGGGTACCGAGAAGTTGCTAAATGGTTGCGGGGGGTGGATTTGTTCCCCAGTCGCTCACTCATTCCTTGGAACTTACTGATTCTACGATGGTCCGGAATGCCAAAAACGGCTACAAAGGCAACTTCTTCATTCAGTTTTCATTCAGCTTCGCGTCGTTGTGCAGATCTGTAGGGTCGGGCACGATCTCCGCTCCGCAGTCGATAGCCCCAATAGCAGTTTTAGAACACTGGGAACAATAAATGGAAACCGTGATTGGACCGTACGAAACGGTGAGACGATCTTTGCGTTGACAGGGCATCCTCTCAATTTTCACCCAAGAGACGTGCTGAGACTAGATCGATAACAAGGAGGATCAGCGGCGCTCAAGGGCAACCGCCAAATGCGGCGCATTCTGAATCAATGTGCCAACGCTGCGGTCAGGACGGAAGGAAGCATCTTCGAGATGGTGGTATCGTCGCCTCGTACTACGCCCGGGACACAATCAGGCCATTGGGGCGTTGCCCATCGCCTTTGTCGGCTGATCTGGATAATCTTGCACCGAGGGGTCCGCTACGAGGAACGCGGCCAGGCCGTGTGCGAAAGGTTGAAGCGAATACGCACTGCCAGAATGATCCGGCAGCTCCGAAGCATCGGCTACCGCGTCGAACCGCTGACTGTTCAAGTCAACCCAGCATGAGGCCCGGGGGCGGGCGGCGGGATTTTCGACCCTGCCCGTGAGCCAGGAACAATTCTACTGGGACTGCAAATCCCTCAATGATTGATTGTGGAAGGCACATCGCGAGGTCACCCTTCAAATGTCAAGTGCCAACCCACCGCCCTAGGCATCCAGGCGATTCGCGGCTGCAACGCGTCCATACCAAAGACCGGAATCCTTGACGGTGCGCCTCTGGTTGCGGAAGTCTATGTAAGTAAGCCCATACCGCTGCGTGTAGCCATCAGCCCACTCGAAGTTATCCACCAGGCTCCAGGCATGATAGGCACGTACTTTGGCTCCGTCGGCAATGGTGCGCGCCAACTCCGCCAGGATCTGACGATGAAAGGCGATACGGCGGACGTCGGGAACACGGCCAGTTTCATCAGGGCTATCCAGGTAGCAGCAGCCATTCTCGCTGATCTCAATGACGGGGTGGTTGTACTCGCGCGAGATCTGCATCACGAGGTCATAGATACCGCGCGGCCATATCTCCAGGCCCGCTTCGGTTAGCGGGCCCTCCGTTGGCATCTCAACGTGTATCTGGGTCAGAGGATCGCGGCTCGACGACCCTCCTTCTCCTTCGGTTTCCGTACCGAAGTGGCCTGTGGCGCTTGACTGAGAATTACCCACTGCGTTGGAGACGATGCGGCGCGTGTAATAGTGAAATCCCAGCCAATCCAGCGGAACCTTCATGATCTTGTCGTCTCCGGGCTTATATCCCATAGCCTCATAGGGCGTTTCGCCGACGAAAGCCTTGGGGTACTCGCCCTGGATCGCGGTATTGAGGAAGTAGAGATTGTTCATCGCGTGGTAGCGCGAGGTCGCAGCGCGATCGGCCTCACTTCCGGTCTTTGGATAGGCTGGAGCCATGCCGTATGCACTGCCGACCGTGGCTTTGGATGATGCCGCCTTGACCGCACGAAAGGCTTCGCCCTGCGCGAGGTTGACCGTGTGTGCCGCTTTCAGAAACTGGTCGAAATTCGCCTTGCCGGGAGGAAAAACACCGAGGCCGTAACCATAATATGTAAAGGTCCACGGCATGTTGAAGGGCGCCCATGTTGTAATTCGGTCACCAAGGTTCTTGGCGAGGATTCCCGCGAAGTCGGCAAAGTAACCGGCAAGGTCGCGATTCGGCCAGCCGCCACGGTCTTCGAGGGCCTGCGGAAGGTCCCAATGATAGATCGTGCAGAAGGGACGAATACCGGCTTCCAGCAAAGTATCGGTAAGCCGGCTGTAGTAGTCGACACCCTTTTGATTCACGGGCCCTGAGCCGTTAGGCTGGATACGCGCCCATGAAGTAGAGAAACGATAGCTCTTCTGATTCAGACGTTTTAGGATGGCGATGTCTTCCTTGTAGTGGTGGTACTGGTCGCAGGAATCGTCCGCCGTAGCTCCGCCCTTGATTTTGCCCACCGTATGCGAGAAGCGGTCCCAGTTAGATTCACCCTTTCCGTCGACATTCCATGCGCCTTCAACTTGGTAGGCAGCGGAAGCCATGCCCCAAAGAAATCCGCTCGGAAAGCGGGCTTGATCGATCTCAGAGGTTGCAATAGCGCCTGGAACCTGCGCTTGAGGTGAGGAAGAGTTGGCCGCAAGGCCATGGCGAGTGAGCAGAGCGCTAGTGCCAGCGAAAAGCGAGTTCTTGATGAATTTCCTGCGATCCATTTCGATGTACGCCCTTTGCTGGACGCGAAACTATCAAGATTCGTACGCCCTAGTCAAACGTTTGCGCGGATAAGAACGGAGTATGGAAGCAGGCACGCAGAACGATGAACACTGCATTCGAGCTGGTGCGCCATGCGGCGACCCGAACGCCGAAACATCCGGCAATCGCCGATTCCACGGCGGGCATAACGCTCTCCTAGCTGGATCTTGTCGCGGCGATCGAGAGGACCGCGGGCAACCTACTCGACACAGGCATCGAGCCGTCCGACCGCGTCGCGTGCGTCTCGTCGAACACTCTCGATTATGCAATCGTCCTCCTCGCTCTGCACCGGTTGGGCGCCGTACGCTGCTCTTATGGAAGAGCAGAACACCAACATTGTTGCGCGAAATGCCATGTCAGAACTGTCCTCCTAACGTTCGGGTCGGTCAGAGGGAGCAGAAACCATGTAACGCTTGAAGAAGTCAACGGTCCTCTGATGGATAATCTCCACCGAAGGTGAAATAGGAGCACTTCCTATGTGCTGAAAATCGTGCCCTGCATTTTCCACTGCAATAAACTCGACGGGCAGGCCGACACGGCGGTAGGTCTCAGCCATGCGGACGGACTGGTCAAACGGGACCGCATCGTCCTTTTCACCGTGGACAAGCAACAGTGGCGGATCGTCTTTCGACACGTAACAAATGGGACTGGCCTTCCGATATAACTCCGGCTTCTCCTTCTCGGTGCCTCGAAAAAACTTCGCAATGACTTGGGTTGTGTCAGATGGGAACTGCGTGGTGAGATCCGATACTCCGTAGTAGGAGGCTGCCGCCTGCACTTTGCTGGAGACGTTCTGCCAACCGCCAGCCCCCTCGAATCCTGCGCTCTGATCTGCGGTTGCGACCAGTTCAGCCAGATGTCCTCCCGCGGACGATCCAGCCACGCCGATTCGATCAGGATCGATGCCGTACTTGAGGGCGCTCGCACGCAGGAAGCGAATAGCACACTTGCAATCCTCGATAGCGGCCGGAAAAGGTGAATCGCCGCTGAGACGGTAGGAGAGGCTTGCAGTTACGAATCCTCCGTTAGCGAGGAACTGTGCGCCGGAATTGCCGTTTTTATCGCCGCGCTCCCAACCTCCGCCATGAATCCACAGCACCGCCGGTGTCGGCGTCCCGTTGCGGTTCTTGGGGATGAAAACATCCATCAGCAACGGGCTTCCTCCCCCGGTACAGTATTGAACGTCGGAAACGACGGTAAACGGCGGTTCGGTCGTTTGTGCCGTGATTTGTGCCGCGCAAGGAAGCGCGAACAGAATCAGGCCAACGAAACGAAACCACATAGACGCCTCCCTAAAATTGTTACACGAGCATTTTCGCGTTACTGACTCTCCTTCACGACGCGTCCGTTGAGCGGCTGAAGGGGCCGGACATCGTGCGGATAAAGCTTGGCGAACGCGCTGATCTCCTCTGCCGAGATGTCCACCGGAGTCTTCAGCACAAACCACGTTACCCCCTCAGTGCAGGGCGGAGCCGTTAGCGACCCCATGTATGTGTAATAGGCGGTGTCGTGGGGCAACATGCCGACGGGATTAACCTCAACTCCGGCAATCTCCTCCTCTTTGCCCTCAGTCTTTGGCATGTGTTCCCAAAGCCGCTGAATGGTGGCGTTCGCGCTGCCGGCTTTCAGAAGAACTGCGACTCCGACAACCTTTCCGTCGCTGCCTACGTGCATCAAGTGGAGCACCATATCGTATGGCTTGCCGTGAATGTACTCTTCGCTGGGACGGTGAAAGTGGAACTGCGTTAGTTGGTAGCGCTTGTCTCCCACAATCAGAAAGCTTCCGCTTCCCGAGGTGTCGTGGTAGTTCACTCGGATCGTGTAGCCGTTGTTAATTAGATATTTGAGGGGGCCGCTTTTGTATTCGAATCGTAGGGCGGGGATTTCAGCTTTCTCCGCAGTTTCAATGTCAATCGGAGATTGTTCCTTGCCGGCACTGCAGGCAGCATAATCGGGATCCAGGTCACTCCAATGTTCCGCCCCGGTTGGCCCTTCGTAGGTCCAATGTGTCTTCCACTGTGCTCGTGAACCCGTAGGCACCAAAACGGCCGCCACGACAGCGAGCGATACAAACGTCATCCAACCTTTTCTCAAATTGCACCTCGATTTGCGCTCAAATACTGAGGTAGAAACCTGGCGTAAGAATCCCTCTAACCCATGGTGGGAAATTACAGTATGACAGCCGACGACAATTCGTTTAACATCAAAATATGGATGAAAGACCGTGCGGTGACGATGCGGTCTCAAGAATTGCGGCGGCCATCGGCGAGCCGGCGCGAGCTCGCATCCTTTACTGCCTGGTGGACGGCCATGCACGAACCAGTACTGAGCTTTCGGTGGTGGCCGGGGTGAGTCCGTCAACCGCGAGCGCACATTTGAATCGACTGAAGACAGCACACCTGGTGAAAGTGCTGGGGCAGGGGAAGCATCGCTTCTACAGTCTGAAAGGGCCCGATGTGGCCACTGCGCTTGAAGGGCTTAGTGTCCTCGCCGGCGGTTCTCACGACAAGATTGTGCCCAGCACGCCCAGTCGCCTCCGTGCCGCACGCACTTGCTACGATCACATGGCGGGCAAAGTGGGTGTATTGCTCCACGACCGCTTCAACGCATTGGGATGGCTGGCCGGTTGCAACGCCAAGGACAATGCCAATGCCAACGACAATGCCTACGACCTCACCCCAAATGGAACCAAGGCGTTCGAGGCTCTTGGAATTGACATCGAGGCAACTCGGGGGCTGCGCCGCCGGTTCGCCTGCGCATGCCTGGATTGGAGTGAGCGGCGGCCTCACCTCGGCGGGGCGCTGGGGGCAGCCCTTCTGAAAATTGCGCTGAAGAGAAAATGGGTGCTCCAGGATCTCGACAGCAGGGTGTTAGACGTCACCAGCATTGGACGACGCGAAATGCTGACTCGATTTGGCCTTCAAGTTTGAGACGGATTGTGAATTTCACCAGCTGAGGAATCCACGGTTCGCACAAACAAACTGTTTTCTTCCACGACCTGCCGCCGACCACTAGCACCGCGATGAACTTCATCGGATCATTGCTGACGATGCAATTGCTCCAGGGGTCATTTTTCCACGGATCACGCGATCTACGATGCGCTCATCTTCACACCATTGCAACCGTCTCCGGGATGAGAAGCTTTCCCGACAACACCTTTCGCTTGGCGCACTACGTTCAGCTAGTAGCCCTGTACACTCATCCTTTGTGTGCGTATGCCGTCGTGAATCTGATGTGTGTTCGTGCCCCCGTAACCGAGAATCAGGCCGCTTTTCGTCGGCGGTTTCAGATAGCAAGAGGACAAGGGCATTGCCGAAATACCCCTCTGGGCCGCCTTCCTCGAAACTGCCGCATCGTTTGTGCCGGGCGGCAGCAGTGCCACCAGATGCATCCCTGCTTCGGCACCAATCACCTCGAGCGTATCTCCCATTTGGATTTGGATCGCCTTTACCAGAGCGTTCCGCCGCTCCATGTAGAGCATTCGCATCCGACGTATATGGCGAGCGAAGTGTCCCTCTCGGATGAAATCGGTCAAGACAGCCTGATAGAGAGTCGATGAAAAGATGTCGACGGCATCTCGAGCGGCGGAGAAAGCGGGTACCAAATCCTTGGGAACAACCACGTACCCCAAGCGCAAAGCGGGAAACATAACTTTGCTGAACGTCCCGATATAAATAACCCTCTCATCCGTGTCCAGGCCTTGCAACGAGGCGATCGGGCGGCTTCCAAACCTATACTCGCTGTCGTAATCGTCTTCAATGATCCAAGCACCGGTGCGAACCGCCCAATTGAGGAGAAGCATGCGGCGTGTGGCACTCATCGTCATGCCCACGGGATATTGGTGCGATGGCGTGATATAGACGGCACGCGCATTGTCGCCACGACGGATGATCTCGGCTACGTTCATGCCGTCGTGATCCACCCGAACCGGAATCAATTGAGCCCCGGCCGTCAAGAAAGCCTGGCGCGCCCCGGGATAGCCCGGCTCTTCCATCCACACCCGATCTTTGGGATCCAACAGAACCTGTGCGGAAATCTGCAAAGCCTGCTGTGACCCTGTCGTCACTAGAATGTGCGATGACTCGCACCGCACCCCGCGAACCGCGCCCAAATACTCCGCAATAGCTTCGCGGAATGGCAGATATCCCATGGCATCGCCATAGGCCATAATGCCCCTTGGCGGTCTTCGAGACTGCCGCGCCACCAGCTTCGACCAGATGCCGATTGGAAAGTGATCGAGGGCGGGCAGGCTTACTCGAAACGCACCCAAGTTGTCCAACCATGATTGTGCCGGCACGCGCGTCAACGCAGTCCCGCGACGTGACATTCGGCGTGGACCAAGCTTCACACCGTCTTGAAGTCCCTTCCGCAGTTTCCCGGCCGGTGGACTTAGTGTGTCATCCGGGATGGATCTAGCCACACACGTGCCAGCGCCAACAAAGGTTTCGAAGTATCCTTCGGCAAGCAATTGATCGTATGCGTTCAAGACCGGGATGCGGGAAATCTTCAGCTCCGCGGCCAAGCCTCTAGTTGACGGCACTCGTTGTCCAGGCCGCATTTGGCCGTCGATGATGGCCCTCCGAAACCAGTCATACAACTGGCGATACATCGGAGTTTTAGTGCCGTCGTTGAGCACTATCGGTGGGAGGAAGGTGGCAGAAGTTGGGTTCATTCTCGGCTAAGAGTGGTCATATCGTATCACACCAAAGTGGCCATTGTGGAGAACCACTGGCTGGTTTAAATTTCTCTTGCATGCGATCGAGGAACAGCGAATCAGTGCAATGAATCGGAATCGCTTGAAAGCGCCTTAATCGCGGATGAGACATCCGGCCCGCTCTTAAACCTAGAAACGAGTGTGCATTGGAGTGCGTAAGAGGAGGTTCGCCAATATTCATCGTCACCAAGGACGGGGCTTTGTACCTGCCGATTTCTGGGACCTTCCAGGATGCGTCCCAACAGAAAAGACTAATGCCGTCCGTCGGGAACTATGTCGAGGCGAGCGGCCGGGTATTCGAGGGGGCTGAACTGAAGGCCATCGACATCCACGTCGCGGATGAGCAGAAGTAACAGGGTGATGCTGGTCTAAGTATCGCGGGGGAGGGAATAGTGGCGGCACTCAGGAACTTTTGGACTTGCTGCGCATTGTGCACCGTGAGTTTTGCCTTCTACTCTGGCCAAACCTTCGGGCAAACAAACTCGAACGAAGGTAGCACTCTTAAGCAGTCTCAAAATCCCAACGCGCAGAAAAAGAATGTAAGTGGCGAGCAGACTTCTGCCGCTGAGGACCGCGATGGCCAACGCGATTTCGATTTTTTGTTCGGGAGCTGGAGCGTCCACAATCGTCGTTTGCTGCATCCTCTCACTGGCTCGAGCACATGGGTTGAGTTTGACGGCACAGCAATAGACCGACCGGTTTGGGATGGTCGTGCCAACCTGGAAGAATTCGAAGCAGACAGCCATTCCGGCCACATCGAGGGCATGACCGTGCGGACTTACAACACCAAATCGCACCAATGGAGCATTTACTGGGCGAACCAGTCAAGTGGAAGTTTCAGCCTTCCCGCCACTGTCGGTCAATTTAAAGATGGACGCGGCGAGTTTTATGACCAGGAAGAGTACAACGGAAAGAACATATTCGTACGTTATACCTGGTTCAGTTCTCCGGAATCTCCCCGCTGGGAACAGGCATTCTCCGCGGATGGGGGCAAGACCTGGGAAACAAATTGGACGTGGACACTCTCGCGGGTAAGAGATGAATCTGACAAAGCACACTGAACTCCGCCGCATACCTAGTATGAACGCGCTCAAACCTATTCGGGCTTATCTCATGGTGTGCGGCTTGGTTGTGGTCTTGCAGCCCCTGCAGGGACTCGCACAGCAGAATTCAGGCGCTGTGAAAACAGGATCTCAACAAAGTCCAACGGAGCGGGATGGGCAACACGATTTTGACTTCTCGATTGGGACTTGGAAAACTCATTTATCGCGCCTCCAGCATCCCTTAACTGGCTCCACTGCATGGGTCGAATATGGGGGTACATCCGTCGTCCGCAAGGTTTGGAATGGACGCGCCAATCTGGAGGAGTTCGAGGCCGTTGGCCCGGCCGGTCACATCGAAGGGCTGACCCTGCGTTTGTACAATCCCCAATCTCGTCAGTGGAACCAAAATTGGGCCGTCAGCAACGACGGGACTCTGAGCCAACCCATGATCGGTGAGTTCACAGATCGCCGTGGGGAGTTTTTCGACCAGGAACCATTTAAGGGCCGAGCCATCCTTGTTCGATGGGCTTGGTCGGACATCACTGTGGATTCGCGCCGTTTTGAACAGGCATTCTCCGATGACGGAGGTAAGACCTGGGAAGTGAACTGGATCAACACGTATACACGGGTGAAGGATGATGTTGACAAAGCGCACTGAACTCCACCGCATCCCATGCAGAGGATCGCACGAGTGGAAAACGATCGCCCGGATTTTGGATGCGGGCTTTCTCGCTCACGTCGGATTTTGTGTCGATGGCCAGCCGTTTGTCATTCCGACACTGTATGGCCGGGATGAAGAAAGACTTTATTTGCACGGTTCAGCCGCGAGTCGCATGCTCGGGAAACTTGAAACCGGCATCCCGGCCTGTGTAACGGTGACTCTTGTGGATGGATTGGTCTTATCGCGGTCTGCCTTCGATCATTCCATGAACTACCGCTCCGTCGTTACATTTGGAAGTGCGCGAAAGATCGCGGATCCAGCGCAGAAGATCGAGTCCTTGCGTGTCATTTCAGAGCATCTCATCGCGGGCCGATGGGCAGATGTCCGTGAACCCAGCGAGAAGGAATTGAAGGCTACGACGGTGCTTGAATTCTCGATGGACGAGGCTTCTTCGAAGGTGCGAAGTGGACCGCCGCTGGACGACGAGAACGACTACGGGTTACGGGTGTGGGCTGGTGTATTGCCGCTTGAGATCAGATCCCGGCCGCCCATACCTGATGACAAATTAATCGACGGTGTGACTCTCCCGGATTATGTCCGGCGCTACGACGCTCGGCTCAATGGCGGAGCTGGCCATTCGTCCAATGGCTAGTCAGAGCTGTCACACAACAGGACGGGGATAATGCCAATGCGATTCTTAATCGAACTTCTAACCGTCATTGCAGTTTGCAATCTGACAGTTGCCCAGTCTGCTCAAACCACGGCGAAAGGATCCACGGAACCCTCGGCCCATTTGAACGATTTTCAGGCCATTGAGTTCCGTCGATACACCATCAAAGAGGGGGAGCGCGAACATTTCGCTCAGTATTTTGAGAGCTACTTTCCCGAGGCGTTTGAACAGCTGGGGGCGATCGCAGCCGGTTCTTTCTTTGAGCGAAAAAATCAGTTGGGCTTCACTTGGATTCGATGTTTCCACACGATTGAGGCTCGTGCTGTGGTGAACGCAGCTTTTTACTATGGGCCACTCTGGAAGGAACATAAGAAAACTCTGAACGATCTCATGACTGACTCCGACAATGTGATGTTGCTCCGTCCTCTGAGCCCTGAGCGAGGCGTCACCATTCTGCCCGCTGTCGATCCTGTCACGGAAGCAAATGGGGCTCAAGGTATCGTGGTCGCTCAAATATTTGCTGTTAAAGCGGATAGCGTGGAAGCCTTTGCCAAAGAGGCGGAGACGACGTTTGCCAGCTATCGGGCGGCAGGCGTGCGTGAAGCTGGCGTCCTGGTTACGTTGGATGTGACCAATAACTTCCCGCAACTTCCGATTCGCACGGACGGCCCTTACTTGGTGTGGTTGGGCATTCTCAAGGACAACCAGATGCTTAAGACTGACTTCACTCCGGTGGCGGAGCGATCCTTGACGTCGCTTACTGCGACAGGCTTGCTGAGGGGCGCGCCAGAGTTGATTGTCCTTGATCCTACTCCCCGCTCGCGTTTGCGCTGGTTGCCGTGACGCCGGAGAGGAGCAGACCTGAGGGACGGGGATGATCGGGTTCACGCTGACAACGTTTTGGAGTTATACCGCGTCTTTATCACATGGGGCATTGTCAATTTCGAGCACCAGACGAGCCTGACAAGGAGATGGATATGAAGAGAACTCCTATTTCAGCAAATGCACCCGCGCAGAGCATTGATGCGAAAATGAAGTTCAGCTCTCGGTTTTCGCATCTGCCATTGGTTCTTACGATGGGGCTAGCGCTCGGCCTCATTCTGACAACGGCGATATGCGGTGCGAGCGCGTCTACAAAAGATGACCGCAAAACAGTGGCTGCGCTAGATACGGAATACCAAGCAGCCGTGGAGAGAAATGATGCGACGACGATGGCTCGTATTCTAGCGGACGATTTCGTTTTGGTCACGGGCTCCGGCAAAACTTACACCAAAGCCGACATGCTCGAGGATGCGCGGAGGGGAGACATCTACCAACAAAACGACGAGGAAGTCCAAACCGTTCGGGTGTGGGGCGACACGGCCGTGGTTACGGCAAAACTCTGGGAGAAATTTACGAGCAATGGGAAGTCATTCGATCATAAGCTCTGGTTCAGTGACATATACGTGCGCACGCCTTCAGGATGGAAATATGTGTTTGGTCAATCTTCGCTGCCGTTGCCGACCAGTGCTCAGTGAGGCATTGAAATCGCACGGCCCTGACTCTCACGTATCTATTCTTGAATTCATGCGGCTGAATACATTCGACGCTGGACGGTGCAACTGGACGGCGATCGAAGAGCGAGTGATGTAGCAATACTCGTCTCACTGTCCTGGCATGGACGATTTTGAAATGTTCGCTTCATTCTTGAACCTGCCGCGAAAGGTCATCCTGCTCGATGGACGACGGAGCGGGCATGACCTTGGATCGAGGCAACAGGCGAATCGCGAATCTGGAGGAGACTATGAACCCGCTTCAGCGTATTGGAACCTATCTTCTGCTGTGCATGCTTGGCTATCTCTGGCATCCTCTTCCGGCATTTCCACAGACAGCCCCAGCCGCATCCGCAACCAGCACGGAGCGGGATGGGCAACACGATTTTGACTTCGAGATTGGTACTTGGAAATCGCACATAGCCCGCCGCCTGCATCCCTTAACTGGCTCTACTGCGTGGGTCGAAATGGAGGCCACTGTCGTCATCCGAAAGGTGTGGAATGGCCGCGCCAACCTGATGGAGCTCGAGGCCGACAGCCCAACAGGTCACTTAGAAGAATTGAACCTGCGTCTCTACAATCCCCAATCCCATCAATGGAGCTTCAATTTTTCCAACAGCAAAGACGGTACCATCGCCCCACCCATGATCGGCGGGTTCAAAGACGGGCGCGGCGAGTTTATCGACCAGGAACCGTTCAATGGCAAAACCATTTTGGTTCGACACGTCTTTACGGACATCACTCCAGATTCGCACCATTTTGAGCAGGCGTTCTCGGATGATGGAGGCAAGACTTGGGAGCCAAACTTTATCGCAACGTTGACGCGAGAAAAAGAGTGACAAGGTAACAGAACGGAGTGAACTCCGCCGTTTGTCGCAGGTTGCAGCATTCTTGAACCTGCGGCTAACGCTCAGTACTACCCATTGATGTTTAGTAACAAGATTTGAGAGGGAGACACACTTTACAAGGGGACTTTCCATTAGGATTGATTGACGCTCTGGAACGCCAGGTGGATTCGATCATGAGAGTCGGTGTTTACGTGTATGGCATAGCGTCTGCCGCTGCCGGCATTATGGACTTTATCTGGGGCGATTTTGACGCCGACCATCAACCGATTCAGGCCTTCGGGGACCACATTCCTGGTCGTGAGATCCTCGCGTATATCACCGCCATCTGGATGATAGCAGGGGGCGTGGCGATCCTGTGGCGCCGCAGCGCTCGGGCGGGTGGGGCAGCGCTGGCGATCATCTATTTTGTGTTTATTGTGTTCTGGCTGCCTCGACTCTATTCGGCCCCTCACGTTCTTGGGTTTAGAATTCCCGTCTATATCGGTGTGTTGGCTGGAGTCGGCTCACAACTCATCGTGGTCGCCGCAGGCGCACTCGTCTACGCGTCGCTGGCAACGCACGGGTCTTCATGGCCGCGAACGATTCTTTTCGCTCGCTGCATATTTGGACTCTGCTCAATCGACTTCGGCTTGGGGCATTTGACTGACCTTCAGGACAACGTCGTTTATGTCCCGAAGTGGATGCCTCTGGGAGCAGAATTCTGGATCATCGTAACTGGAATTTGTTTCGTACTTGCAGGCCTTGCCATACTCTCTGGAATTCAGGACGTTCTGGCGGCCTGGCTGCTTGGGCTGATGTTTTTGGCTTTTAACCTAGTCGCATTGCCGCCTTTCATCTTTGCCGATCCCAGGGACCATGGTGCCTGGGGCGGCAGCGCCTACAACTTGGCTGCGGTGGGAGCGGCCTGGATCGTCGCGGACTGGCTGGCGACTCGCCAGCAGTCGGTTCAGAATCAGCAAAATGCGAAGCCAGCGAAGCCGTCCCTGGCCTAGGATCGCGAGTGCCTGCTCAGAATCCGGACGAGTGCGGGACTCCCCCTTGGCAGTGTACCTTCATGCTCGCGCCTCTTATTCTCACCACGGGTAGTTACTGGAGTTCGCGAACTCGAATGGTCGCTACAGTCTCGGAGATCGAGGGGCCAGCGTGGTACGCGACATTCCATACTTTTACGGTGAGCGAATTGTTCATGGTCGTCAACTGGCAGACTTTTGAAGGTCTGTGGGGATGGATTGTCGGGAAGACACTGAATGGACTTTATATTTTGATTGGAACCTGATATGGGGTTGCGTCTTCGCCGCTGCATAGAATGTCCGAAATGTGGCACGCGATATCTGATTGGATTTAGTCCGTACGGGAACGGCGCATCTGTCGTGTCCTTCGTTACGGAGACCTCGGAGGAATATCAGTTGTTTTGCTCGTGCGGCGGGCGTCCGATTCCCAGTCGATGGAACTGGAGCGAGTTGAAGACGTACGCGATTCCGAATTCTGCTTATGATCGGGGTTATGGACCGCCGGAGGAGGTGCTGCTGTGCGCTGGCCAAGTTTGGCGCGGAGATTGCGATGCGCGGCCGGCGACCGGCAAAAAAAAGAAATCGTGAGGATTGGTTGCGGAGTTGTTGTACCTTGAATTTGGTTACAAGAAATGGGCACGGTCCGTTGTGATGGAGGATGGCCGATGTTAAGTCACAGCGCCTTATCGAATCTCAGTATTCATGTGTATGGATTGGGTGCCGTTGCGTTTGGTCTGGTCGGCTTGGTCTGTGGCGACTTCGCAAACCGATTGGTGGCCGGTTTAGGTTTTGCCGTTCGACCCCCCCATCGCGAGGCACTTGCGTACATCGTCGCTGTCTGTCTGCTTGTGGGAGGAGCGGTGATTCAATGGCGTCGGACCGCTCAGATTGTGGTATTGGCCATCCCCTATTTGAAGAAACCACTTCTGAACAGCAAGTCTGAGGACAAGGTAGGGTGTTCAGGGCTGCCTGGCCCGCTCCAAACCACGAAATTCCTGAGATAAATAGGAGGTCGTTCTCCTTTGCGGTCCCCTTGTCCACAGTAGTCTCGCCTCTCCGCGCGCAGCCCGAAATATTTGCTCTGGGTATCGATTCAGGTACTTTCAGTCAGGAAGAGGAGTGTCCCCATGCAAGAATTGGTAGCTCGCACAATGTTGCGACAGTCTTGTCCTCTACTCTCTGCGTCTCCGCATCCTGCTACAAGAATGCTGGGACGTGCTGTTGGGAACCAGGTCTGCGGACAAGTGGGTTTTTGCTCTTGGGCAGGACTGGTTCGGCTCTAGAGATGAGGCGTTGGCTGGCAGGCTTCCACAGATACATGGTCGCGTAGGCGCGCCAGGGACGCCATGCTTCGGCACGTCGCTCAAGCTCGCGAGCATTCGGTAAGGCTGCGGCTCGCAGGAGACCGAGGTCACCGGATGGAAACGCATCGGGTTCACCGAGCGCCCGCATGGCCACGTACTGTGCCGTCCATTTCCCAATGCCGGGAATTTGGCACAGCCGGTTTAGAAACGCGTCAGAGTCAACCACTCCCTCAAAGTTGATCTTACCATCGCAAACCCCGCGGGCGAGCGCGCGAATAGTTTCGGCCCGCGCCCCAGTCAAACCGATGTCACCGAGCTTTGCATCAGCGAGAACTTCAGCCGGAGGAAAAAGACGGGTGAGTCCACTCGCCCCGAAGAAGGGTTTCCCGAAACTGTTTGCCATCCGGCCGGCCATTGCAGTTGCGCCCTTAACGGTAATCTGCTGGCCGAGAATCGCCCGCACCGCAAGTTCGAAACCATTCCAGCAGCCTGGCACACGGAGCCCCGGATTGGCCTCAACGCTGTTAGCTAACATTGGATCGCTTCTCAGACTTTGTACAATGGCTGCCCAGTCCGCACCCAGGTCAAACATCTTGCGGATGCGTTCGATAATAAAGAAGAGCGAGTGGGGGTCGCCGAATTCAATCCGCACCATCAGCGCGTCACGCCCTTCGTCGAACGAAACTTCAAAATAGCCGGCGCGGCCATTCAGGGAAATGGTGCGTCGATACTTTCCGCCCTCGACCACTTCCACGCCGGGTGTGGCGCGCACCGTCAGAAACGACAGCATTCCTTCCCAGTGATAAGGTGGCCGAAAATGGAGCTTAAAGAGGTAGTGACTGTCCGGCTGCATGTTCTTTTGCCGCGCCAGGCGCCGGAGTTGAGTCGGGGTCCGATGATAGACCTTGTGGATGCCCGCGTTAAAGCGCCGCACGCACCCGAAGCCGGCAGCCAGCGCAATCTCGCTCATGGGCAGCCTCGTTTCGTCGATGAGTTTCTTCGCAAAGTGGATGCGGCGCGTCTGCGCCACTGCGATCGGCGTTGCCCCCAGGTGTCGTAAGAACAAGCGGCGAAGATGGCGTGAACCAACCCCCAGGCGCTCGGCAAGAACTTCGACCCCACCGTCCTCCAGCCCACTTTCACCGATCAGGCGCAGTGCTCGCGAAACTGTGTTTGAGGTTCCGAGCCATGCTGGAGTTCCTGGTGAACTCTCTGGCCTGCATCGGAGACAAGGACGAAAGCCCGCTTCTGCTGCCGACGCGGCGCTTGGATAGTAGCGGACGTTGCTCTCGTTACACGTGCGCGCCGGGCAAATGGGACGACAGTAGATTTTGGTACTAAGCACGGCGATAAAAAACTTGCCATCAAACCGTGCATCACGCGACAGTCTGGCGCGCGAACATACCTGCCAATCCAGATTCATAATCTCACGGATCTTATTGTAGTCGACTCCGCCAGACACGCGATCTTGGGAGTAAGGTCCGCTAACGTCTAGGCTCAGGGTCGAAAAATACTAGAATGCGTTCATCATAATGTTGGCAATAGGTCGACGCAGATTGCCGTCGGAACTTATGCGTGGTGCTTCTGCTCACCGCTGGGACTCGAACAGGTCTAAGGAGATGGCCTGCCGTCCGCAGCCCGCCTAAGCAGATTGACAGACGCATTACTAAGGAGACAGCAATGAACCTCAAATACATTCGGGCCTATCGAGCGGTGTGCTGCTTGGTTGTAGTCTTGCAATCCGTTCAAGGACTCGCACAACAGAATTCAGACGCCGTAAAAACAGTATCTCAACCACCGCCCACAGAACGAGATGGGCAGCACGATTTTGACTTCGAGTTGGGCACTTGGAAAATTCACCTCAAGCGCCTCCTGCATCCCTTAACCGGCTCCACGACCTGGGTCGAATTTGACGGCACTTCGGTTACCCGAAAAGTTTGGGATGGCCGCGCTGAGCTTGAAGAGTTCGAAACCGATAGCCCTGCGGCAGGCCACATTGAGGGTCTGACCCTCCGTCTATACAATTCTCAAGCCCACCAATGGAGCCTCTATTGGGCCAACGCCAAAGGTGGCCCCATCTTTCCGCCCCAAATCGGCGAATTCAAAAATGGACGCGGCGAGTTCTTCGCCCAGGACACATTGAATGGCAAGGCTATCTTTGTTCGATTTGTTTGGTCGAACACCAACACGAACATACCCCACTTTGAGCAGTCCTTTTCCGAAGATGGAGGCAAAACTTGGGAAGTGAATTGGATTACTGACCAGACACGGGTAAAACACGAAGCTGACCAAGCGCGCGCACCGCAGAATTCAGAGGGAGCGAAAACAGGATTGCAACAAGCTGCCGGGGATGGGCAACACGATTTTGATTTCTACTTTGGCACTTGGAAACAACACCTAAAGCGCCTCGTGAACCCCTTAACAGGCTCTACTACCTGGGCCGAACTTGACGGCACTATCGTCACCCGAAAGGTTTGGGACGGCCGTGCCAATCTAAACGAGTTTGAGGGGGAAGGTCCAACCGGTCACATCGAAGGCCTGACCCTTCGTCTATACAATCCCCAAACTCACCAGTGGAGCCTCTACTGGGCCAACAGCAAAGCTGGCGTCTTGAACCTTCCACCTACGGTCGGCGAATTCAAGAATGGGCGCGGCGAGTTTTTCTGCCAGGACACATTGAATGACAGAGTCATCCTTGTTCGATATGTGTGGTCGGACCTCACCCCGAATTCGGCCCACTTTGAACAGTCATACTCGGATGATGGAGGCAAGACTTGGGAAGCAAATTGGATCTCGACAGTCGCGCGGGTGCAAGAGGAATCTGACCAAGCGCACTGAACTCCGCCGTATACGGGGCCGAATAGCACGCCTGTGTCCGTAGCTAGTCGCCCCAGGCGCACATTCTGGAAGGGTTCGGATCGCGCTCGCTGCACTGGCCGCCGATTTACAAGGTCCGTAAACGTCCAGCCTTGGGGGATCAGCGTCCGCGAACGTCCAGTCCGTTGCCATCTATTTCGCTATAGTCGGACCGCACTGCGTGGTTTCCACCCAACGAAGTGAAAAACGCATACCGGCAGTTCAGTTTTTCGGCTTTAGGAAATGAACCCAGAATGGAGGCAACATGCAACCCAGGATCAAAATACTTGCCTGTATCACCGCAATCGCTGTATTCGCCGCTCTGACGCTCCCAGTTCGACTTGCCGCGCAAAAAGGACACAGCAGACGCGTAAACAATTATCAGGTGTTCACTCTGCCCAACACACTTGGCGGAACCACGAGTGGAGCGAATGCGATCAACGACCTGGGTTGGGCGATGGGCTTCGCCGCCACTCCGGCGAACACAACCGAGGCCGCGGCATGGATCGAGGGCAGGATGATCAAGCTGGGGATCCTGCCCGGAGGGACGAACAGCTCCGTTCCCTGGGAGAGCGTGAAGAACAGCCAGGGATTGATCGTGGGCATTTCTGATACTTCCATTGTTCAGCCGCGCGGGGAGGTTTTTAGTTGCGCCGAGGCCAGCTTCATTCCATACAGCGGCACTACTTGCCTCGGCTTTCTCTGGCAACCCCCCGGCTTCATGACTGCTTTGCCGACACTGGGAGGAGATAACGGGTTTGCGACTGGGATCAACAACAAGGGTCAAGTTATCGGATGGGCGGAAACGTCCTACGAGGACCCAACTTGCGTTTCGCCGCAGGTTTTGCAGTTTCTGCCGTTTGTCTACGACGTAAGAACGGAGAAGATCACCGCGTTGCAAGTGTATCCGGGCGATTCGGACGGCACAGCCAATGCCCTCAATGACAAGGGTCAGATGGCCGGGATCTCGGGTATATGCTCGATCGCCGTGGGCGGAGCGAGCGCCATCCATGCCGTGTTTTGGCAAGACCAAAACAGCACTCCCATCAATATGGGCAATTTGGGCGGAATGGCGTGGAACACGCCTGCGAGCATGAACAGCAAAGGCGAAGTTGTGGGATTTGGGAATCCTTCCGGCGACCAGAACGCGCCATTCAATGCGATGGCATTTTATTGGAGCCAAAGCGCGGGGATGCAGCCTCTCGGCACGCTTCCCCTGTTCGCGAATAGCATTGCTTACGCCATCAATAATCATGGCCTGATTGTTGGACAGGCGCTTAATGGCCCGAGCCCGCTCAGTCACGCGTTTATCTACCAGGATGGAATTATGACCGACCTCAACAGTCTAATGATTGGTCATAGTTCACTGACACTTCTATATGCCAATGATGTGGACGATTCCGGGGTGATTGCTGGGGGTGCGTACGATGCGAAGACGGGCGCGACGTCCGCATTTGTGGCGATTCCGTACTAAGTATTCTTCGGTCAGGCTCCAGCAGACTGCAGCCTGACGCGCAAGTCAGGGCGCCCCGAGTGCCGGGAGCCGGCTTCCTGAAGATCTCCGAGAGCAGCTCGCGCGGCGACTGGGACTGAACAGCATTTTGGGCGCGAGATAAGCGTAGCGGTTTTTCGACGGAAGGTGAGTCAGGCGAACAGCGAAGGCAGGTGAATTCTGCCCTCGCTGTTCCGACTGGCAAGAAACCGTAGGATTGGCCGATAACGCTGAACGCAGAGATAAGCGCGAAACTGGGCGCGACCGGAGAGACGTTCGCAAACGTCCAATCTGATTCGATCTACGGATTTCTCTTACGGGGCAATCATACGCCAGAGCGTATTCGACATTGCGTGGAGTGTCCGGAATGTTTCACTCGATATCTGATTGGCTTCAGTCCTTACCGTAACGGCTCGTACCTCGTGTCCTTCCTTACCGAATTGTCGGAAGAATACAAATTGTTCTGTTCCTGCGGCAGGCCACCCATTTCCAGTCGCTGGAGATGGAGCGAGTTAAAGTTATATTCGGTCTCGAATCAAGCTTACGATCGCGGCTATGGTCCACCTGCGGAGATCCTGCTCAGTAGGCCACAGATACCAGAAGGCGATACCGGTGAAGATGTAAAGGTATCTCAATCTTAATCGTCTAGAAAGAGGGTCGGATGAACCTGATCGGTCCAAGGTTTCAGCTCGGTATTGTTGCCATTTTCCTTTTCTTCGCCGCGCGACAATTCCCGGCGACTGGTACGGTTTCTGCAGCAGAGTCCACCAAACCCGCCTTCTGTCGCGCGCCCGAGTACCGGCAGTTTGATTTCTGGATCGGTGAGTGGGACGCGTTTGATGTTACCAACTCCACCACCAAGGTCCTCGCACCCGAGTGGATCTCATACTCGACGGGTGCGTCTTACATGAGGATTATGAAGACGTGGACGGACACAAGGGTCAGAGTTTCAGTATCTACGACACGTCGAGAAGGATCTGGCACCAAAGCTGGGTGACGAATCGCGGTGAGATGCTCGTGATCGAAGGCGGTCTGCAGGCGAGGGAAATGGTTCTAAGCGGCGTGGATCACACCGTGGATGGGAAAGAGAGGCACGTACGTGGCACCTGGAAGCCTGTTAACGGAGGCGTTCGTGAGACCGCTGTGAGCTCGACCGACGGCGGCAGAACCTGGAAGCCGTGGTTTGATCTGATCTTTCGCCCAGCGGCGGCATCGGCAGCAAGTCCGCGGACGACAGACGAGGCCATGGTAGTTGCTCTCGATACGCAGTATCAGGCAGCCGTCAAAGGGAATGATGCCGCTGCGATGGACCGTATTCTGGCCGACGATTTTGCCCTCGTGACCGGCTCCGGCAAAACTTATACGAAAGCCGACCTGCTCACGGAAGCCCGCAGTGGGCGCGTGCATTACGAGCGTCAGGACGACACGGATCAGACAGTTCGCGTTTGGGGACATACCGCCGTGATTACCGCCAGGTTGTCGGAGAAAGGAACAGACGACGGAAAGCCTTTCGAGAAGACGGTGTGGTTCAGCGACACATATGTACGCACGCCAACAGGATGGAAATATGTGTTTGGCCAGTCTTCCTTGCAGTGTCCAAAGCCCCGTGAGTGACGAAACAACGATTGCGAGGGTTCCTCGACTCGCTCCGTTCTCGAACAGCGCAGACTTTCTCGGGATGCTTCTGTCACTGTCGAGGGAGGGAAAGTCGGTGACAGGGCAGCGTTCTAACCAACTGAACTACGTCCCCACTTTGTTTTCTTACCTTTATTCGGACACCCGCGTCTTTACTGGCTTTCCTCATGTTCAATCGTTTCGCCTGCGTCGCCCATTTCAACCCGATAGAACCAAATTCCGAGGTTAATGGACACCATGGACACCAAGCTAAACCACCGTCCAAAACTGTTCTGCAGGCAAACCCAACCCAGAGCAGCTGTCCCTGCCCCGAGACTGAATTGTAGCAGACAGAATTCCGATCAGTACAGGCTTGGCGATATGCTCGGAACTTCTGACAGGAATGGCGTTGCGGGTGGAATTGAGTGCGGCCTGCCTGCGGAGTATTCTTGCGGCAGGATGTCAAGAAAAACCGCGCCAGCAAAAGCCACTGGGGGCGTGTCAGGTCTGCTATGCAAGGTTCGTAACTTCCGGATGCCCGTGATCCAGGCATAATCCGTAGTCGCAGGTTCATTGCTTGCGCCCACGATCCACTGCCGGTGCTAGTCTGACGTAGTAATCGATGAACAACCGCGACATGCAGGAGACTTGGAAGTATCACGATGGCACGAAGCACTCCTACTGGAGTGTTCGTAACAATCCTCACTTCCTGGACTGGGCGAATCGGCCGCAGCCTTTCAAAATCTATCCGAAGATAGAGCCGCTTCCGCTGCCGCGGGACTTGCCGCATACAGGGGTGGCCGCGCTCTCCGCGATCTCAGAACCAGTGCCCTCATCGGGGGCCGATTCGGTCCCTGACCTTCAGGATCTGGCGCGCATTCTCTATTTCTCGGCGGGGATTACCAAAGAGCGCGCACATCCAGGCGGAGAAATCTACTTTCGCGCCGCAGCCTGCACCGGAGCCCTGTACGAGATCGAGCTGTACGTTGTGACTGGCGATCTCGTGGGCCTGGATGCCGGCGTGTATCACTTCAATCCGGCGGATGTATCGTTACGGCTTCTGCGAAAAGGTGATTTTCGCAGAAACCTGGCTCAGGCGACGGCGATGGAACCCGCGGTGGCTCACGCGCCCGCGATGATCATCTGCACCGGAACCTACTGGCGGAACGCCTGGAAGTATCAGGCGCGTACCTATCGCCATTTCGGTTGGGACAACGGCACCTTGCTGGCGAATATGCTGGCCGTTTCTGCGGCTTCGGGGCTGCCGGCCGAGATCGTGCTCGGGTTCGTGGACGCCGAAGTGAACCGCCTCCTTGATCTTGATACGCGGCGTGAGGTTTCCTTGTGCCTCGTACCGATCGGGCGCAAATCGGAGAGTTCGCTGCCAGCCCTGAGAGAAGCTCCGGCGCTCGGCCTGGAGACGATCCCGCTTTCGGCGCGTGAGGTCGAATATCCCGCCATGCTTGAGATGCACGACGCGTCTTCGCTTGAGTCCGAAGAGGAAGTGGCGCAGTGGCGCGGGAAGCAACAGGTCTTCCCATCTTCAGTTCCGGCAGGCGAGGCAGTTCGCTTCCAGCGACTGCCGGAAGAAGAACAGCCGAAGGACACGATCGAGCAGGTGATCCTGCGCCGCGGCTCTACCCGAGCGTTCGATAAGACTGCATCAATTACACTGGACCAACTCTCAACCATTGTCGATTGCGCCACGCGCGGTCTTCCGGCCGACTTCCTTGAGCCCCCCGGCGCGCAGCTCAACGATCTTTACCTGATCGTGCATGCGGTACAGGGGATCAGGCCGGGTGCTTACTTCTTCCGACGTGAGCAGAACACCCTGGAGCTTTTGAAGGCAGGGGAATTCCGCGCCGAGGCCCACCATCTTGGACTGGAGCAGGAGCTGCCGGCGGACGCGTGCGTGGACATCTTCTTTCTCGCCGATTTGAAACGCATCCTGGAAGGATACGGGAACCGCGGCTACCGGGCCGTCCAGCTGGAGGCGGGCGCAATTGGCGGGAGGATGTACCTGGCTGCGTATGCCCAGCGCCTGGGTGCAACCGGGCTAACTTTCTTCGACGATGACGTGATTAACTTCTTTTCGCCACACGCGAAAGGCAAGAGTGCCATCTTTCTTCTCGCGATTGGCAAGCCGCTGAAACGCAAACCAGAGTAGGGCCTCTAGAGAAGTTCGAAATCAGAGAAGGGCAGTCGTTGGAAATCTTGGCGCGCCATTTGACGGCTAGTTGGAACCAAATGGGAGCCGACAATCAGCCAACTCCCATTTCTCTCGCTCGCTGATGGTTTACGCGGCCTTGCCATGAACCTTGGCTTCCACGGTCTTCTCGCTGCCAACATTCACCTTAATCTGCTTGGGCTTGGCCTCGGCCTTCTTGGCAAGGTTAATCTTCAGCACGCCCTTGTCGTAGTGGGCGCTCACCTGCCCGAGATCCACGGAACTGGGCAGTGTGAACGACCGGGTGAACTCTCCATACTGCCGCTCCACGCGACGGAAGTTCTCCTCTTTCTCTTCCTTCTCGATCTTGCGCTCGCCATGGACGGTGAGGGTATTGTTCACGATTTGGACATCGATGTCTTTTTCGTCGATGCCCGGGACTTCCATCTTCAGAGTAATGTTGTGCTCGTCTTCGTACATGTCCACCGGCGGTGCGTAGCTGGTGGTAGTTAGCGCCTCTTCCGGGCCTTCGGGACTATACGACTCACGGAAAAGACGGTTCATGCGGTTCATGCGGTCTTGCATGGTGGAAAACTCACGGAAAGGCTCCCAACGGGTCAATAGGGTCATAACGCAGTTCCTCCTTGGAGAAATCTAAGGGGAGAAAGCTTCAGATGGGCTGACTTAGTTCAGGGGACCTGAAAGAGTAAGAAGAGGTAGCTTGCTCAATTTCAAGCCTAGGCTTCTGCGCAACCGATGTCAAACTGAGGCCGTGTAGGGTAGTGGGTCACTCTGATTTTCACAGCTAGGGGCGGTAACTGGTTTTAACTCGCCTTCTTTTCCTCGCCCTGCTCTCGCGCTTCTCCCGCATGCGCCAACTCCACTCCGGCGAGATCAACTTCGAGAGACAGCCCGGTCAGATCCGTGCTGTTTGCGATTCGGAATAGGACTTCCGAAACGCGGGAGGCTGCATCCTGCAGTAGGCGTTCCTGCTTCTCTGGAGCGGCGATGTACGAAACCATCGTCATCTGGGTGAGGCCATTGCGAACGTGATGGTTCAAGAAGGCTAGTTCCAGGGTTCGTCGGATGGCTCGCTTCCGGCGTTGTTCAAGAACGATGGTCCCGAGAACGGTGACGATTAGCATTTGCACCAAACCATCGATCGTGGCGGTCACGTGCCACGAGGTTTGCCGATAGAACCACAGAGCATTCAGCGCGACTCCAACCAATCCAACGAAAACGCCGATTGTTGCTGCGGTGGTCAGAGACTGGAGGAGAGAAGCGGACTTGAAGTCGAAGGCATGGTGCGAGTGTTCGTAGCTGTGAGCGCGCTCATGCTCATAGGCTTTCATGACCCAACCTCTTGTCACTGAAACGTGCCTATAAGCGTACTCTACCACTTTGCCCTCTCCTTGCCGGTGGTTCTTCTAGTGACGGTTTAGGTACGTCCTTGAGATGAGTCGAGGTTACTACCCTGTGGTGTGCGCCACAGATTCCCAATGAAGAAGATCTTCGCCAACGGCACGCCCTCCGGTTCGTCTCGGATTTTCCGCCTCGAAAGCGGCCTTCTTGGTATGTGGGCGGCTCAGAGTGGCAATGGAGCAGCGAGTTTTGATTTCTGCCGTTTGCTTTCGGCGACGGTAGAGCCTACAGTTAATGAGTCTATTGTCCATCTCTCCGTCGCATTCTGGCTGTTCCCAACCTCACGACGACGGTCCCCTGCGCAACCGACAGAAAAGGAGAGGCTGCCATGGAACCTACCCTGTTCCATCGTATACTGCACTCCGTCATTACTCGTCGGCTGAGGCAGGTCACCTCATTAATGCGCTCTACTAAAGTACATCCTCAGATCGCGGGTTACGGATCACAAAGGATGTGCCGGTCGTGCGGGGCGATCACGGCGCGCTCAAAACCACTTTGCTTGGAGTGTGGCGAGTTGCTGCCAGCAGTCTAACGAGAGGAAGTGCGTGCGGAGAAACGCGCGCACCAAGTCGGCATCAGCCCGCAGGAAGATCGCAGCCGCACAGCGGGCACGATGAGCAAAGGTCCGTGCGAAGAAAGCGCCCTAGGATCTTCGGACTCGGGGAGAAAAAATGATTCCTCCCACCTACAAACCGAAGAAACAATTTATGCAGCTTGCGATCGCGGAGGCAAAGCGAGCCCGCGACCGGGGCGACTATGCTATCGGTGCCGTCATCACGCGTCTTGTGGGGAAACGGGAAGTGGTTATCGCCTCTGCCGGCAACCGGGTAAAAACTTCGGGTTCATCCATCAAGCATGTGGAGCTTGAAACCTTGAAATACGTTTCCTCCGGCTACGGTCGGTATCTACCGGATTTCGTGCTGTATTCCACACATGAACCTTGTGCTATGTGTGCGGGTGCCTGCGTCTGGTCGAAAATAGGAGCCGTGGTGTTTGGCGTTTCCCAGGAGGACATCACCGCCTACGGCAAGAAACACGGAACCGAGGAATTCAAATGGCGGGCCTGTCTCATTTCGTGCGAATTCGTCCTTGAAAAGGGCGGCCTTCACATCCCGGTCTTCGACAATTTTTTGAGACTCGAGTGCCGAAAGTTATTCGGATATCGAGTCTCCTGACGTGCCTCGCCCCCCGCGAAGCCCGAGCCCGAATCTCAAGACCCCAAAGCCCTGAGACGCCGCTCGGGGCTTTTTCCATTTTCCATTTTTCCATTTTCCTTGACTTCCATCTCTCCCAGGACGAGAATCCGGCCAGACCTGCCTTCGCTAAGGAAGCGCGCCAGTTTCGGCAGTGTGGGATGTACCAGCCACCACCACTTCGTAGCTCGGTTTTCGATGACAAGAAAGTTCTCCTCATCGATCCCCACCAGTGCACTCGCGACGTGCGCGCGAGCGTCCTGCGAAGTCGCGGCATCGAGGTCGATGCGACTGACAGCCTCCAGGCGGCGCGATCTCTGTGGCGACCCAAGCTCTACGACCTGATATTGCTTGCGGCTCGTGGACATCTCCCTGGAGAGGCTCTCGACTTCTATGTCGAGATCAAGCACGCGAGCCCCGGCGAGCGCGTGGTCTTTCTCGTCGGTCCTCCGACTTTCCTGTCGCTGACTTGGCCGACCGAGGTCATGGGTACAGAAAGGGAACCTCAACAATGGGCGGAGACGGTGAGGCGCTTCGTCACTGCGGCTTGAAGAGTTCTTCTTTGCAACTAGATCATAGTTCTCTAAATAACTAATCAATCGAAACCTCGTCCATCTTATACTTCCATCGGAATACCACCGGAGCTGCATTGACTTCTTGGAAATACAGGTGGATTCGCTGGATGAGTTCCTGTTTGCTGTGCACCCGGATCTCCCGGAGCATGCTGCGCGCCATCTTGCTGAACATATTCTCCACCAGATTGAGCCACGAACCGTGCTTGGGAACGAAGACGAACTGAA
Organism: uncultured Acidobacteriaceae bacterium; assembly: GCA_963714225.1. Taxonomy (GTDB): domain Bacteria; phylum Acidobacteriota; class Terriglobia; order Terriglobales; family Acidobacteriaceae; genus Sulfotelmatobacter. Next base: position 239,822 of record CAVQNY010000031.1, read on the forward strand.
AGCGTTGCGGCCGACTCGCCAGGTACCGTTGCGTCTCCTTCGAGATATGGGCGGAGTGATTGTCTAGAATCAGTCGCAACGTCGTGGCGGTCGGATAGGCCCCATCCAGCTTTTTCAGGAGCTCAATGAAGTCCTTGCTCTTATGCGTCTCGCTGACGATCTCGGTGACCGTGCCCCGGTGCAGATCCAGCCCCGCCAGCAATGAAACCGTTCCCAGCCGCTCGTATTCGTAGTCCCGGGTCGGGCTGGCATGCTGCCCGGGGAGGGGTGGCAGGTCGGGCGTTTTCTGCGCCAGTGCCTGAATGCCGGGTTTCTCGTCGTAGGACACCGTGACTGTCCCCCGCTCGCGAATCTCGCCGCGCAGTAGTCCTTGATTGAGAATCTCTACTTCCTTGTAAACATGCAGTACGGCCGCCATCTTGGACTCGAACTCCGGGTCCCGTCGCTCCACATAGTAACGAACCTTATGCGGGCGAAGTTCTCCCTGCATCAAGATCTTATGTAGCTTAGAGCGGCTCAACCGCTCCAGTTCCGGGTACCCTGCCGACCGGGCCTGCCGCCGCACGTGGGCGGTGAGTAGACCATACGTCCATAACTCTTGGGCATAGCCCAACTCCTTGGGCTTCTGACAGGCCGAGTTCTGCACCCAAGCCATCGCCGCATCCGAAACCCGACGCGGCTTGCCCGAACGCGGTAATTCTCCTAAGGCCGCCTGCACGCCAAAGCGAAGGCATTTCTGGATGCAGAGCATCACCGTGTTGCGGTTCACCCGCTGGGCCCGCGCAATGGCTTGATCGCTCAGACCGGCGACCGAGTCCAGCAAGATCGCCGCGCGCACCGTAAGCCTCTTCTGCTCGGTGCGCGAGTTGCGGAGGCGCTCCAACATGCGCCGCTCATCCTCGCTGAAGACCAGGAGCCGACGTCTCCTCGGAAAGGGCATGCCCCATTAAAACATTGCTGGGGTCATATGCCTAGTTACTTAGAGAATACTAATCTAGAGACGTCCAAGCTGTGGTGGGGTTCTGGTCCCCGACCTAGGACATTTCAGCCTTGACAACACTGGGATTCGGTATAGTGTGTAAGACAGAGCCGATCACGCCTTCTCCTCTTTCAGATCCTCTGAACTAAGGCAGTCCATCTGAAGTTCCCTCCTCTTAGCCACGATAACTCAGGAGGTTGATATGTTTGCTCGTCACGTTTCCATGCACCTGAAGCCCAATACCCGTGCGGAGTTTACCCAGACAATCGAGAACGAGATTCTTCCCCTCCTTAAGAAACAGCATGGCTTCCAAGACGAAATCGTATTCGTCGCCCCCGGATCGGGAACGGAAGGGGTCGCTATCAGTCTTTGGGACAAGAAAGAGGACGCGGAAGCCTATCTCCGCGGCAGCTATCCAGAAGTGCTGAAGGCCTTGGCGAAAGTGGTCGACGGTACGCCGGAGGTCCGAAACTTTGAGGTGGCCCAATCGACCTTGCAAAAGACCGCTGTTCTCGTAGCAGCCTGAGGCAAGCAGCCAGGCTTTCGCGTTCGTTGGGGGCGGCCGATCCCGCCCCCCTTTACGCAAGAGACAAGAAGAGTCGAGGTCTAGATCTTTCTGGTCACGCCCGCTTCTCAAAGGTAACTGCTTTCCGAAACGCCCGCCTCCAGAAGACCTTGGAGGTGTTCTGTGCCCCAGCAATCGCCGATTTCCTTTCAAGTTCGCACGAAAAACGTGCTCATCATTGATGGCAACGAAGCGATGCAGAAGGTGCGCGCCCGCGTGCTGAGAAGCCGCGGAGTTCACGTGCACACGGCCAAAAGCGTTACGGAAGCGGAGTTGCTCTGGGTGCCTGATTTTTTCGATTTGGTACTGCTGGATGTGCGCCAGAGATCCAAAGAAGCAGTGGCGTTCTGGAGAACGATTCGGCGCCAGCATCCAAGTCAGCGGATCAGTTTCCTGGTTGGGCCCCCAACGTACCTGTCTCCCACCTGCGCCGACGAGGTCGCAGCCCGCGACAGGGTTCCTGAAGACCGGGTGCAGGGGCCAGGACTCCTGCATGTCGCATAAAACCTTACAAGGCCGATAGCAGCCAGATGGAGACAATAAATCAAGGAGAAACTTCCATGAAACCGGAGCTTTTGACCAATAGAGACGCAGCTATCACGACTCATGATGAGGAGAACGTGCGCGCACGCGCTTATGAGCTGTATGAGGTGCGCGGCAGAATAGATGGCCATGCGGAAGAAGACTGGCTAAAGGCAGAAGGCGAAGTAGCAGGAAGCAACGAACGAAACGCCGTCCGAGCCTCAAGCTCAAAGATCACTGTGAAAATCGTTGGTGAAGCCTGACGGGTTGGACGATCACGTAGTGGAGAGCGATGCTCAAACCACCGGAGGTAAGCCATGACTAACATCTACGTCGGTAACTTAGATTTTGCCAATTCCGAAGACGAGCTTCAGACACTATTCGCGACCTACGGAGCAGTTAAAACAGTCACGGCCGTCACGGATCGCGACACAGGTCAACCGCGGGGATTTGCGTTCGTGGAGATGACTAGTGGCGGGGAGGCGCGAGATGCTATTCGCGCCCTGAACGGTTCAGTCCACGGCGGGCGCGCCCTGATTGTCAATGAAGCTCGTCCCAAACTCTACCCCGGTGGTGAACACGAGTCACTTGCCGTTAGGGATCACCGGCGGCATCGTGTCTAATGGTTGGGGAGACGATGTTGTTGGCTGTTCCTGCGCAAGCATTCGGGAGAATTCGACACACTTTCAGACGGGCCTGCCCAGCGAAACAGGGGGAATTATGAATACAGGCAGCTCTAAATCTCTGGACAGCGGAGCATGGAGGGATTTGTACAAGGCTGCGCTCTTTGAGGTTGATAACGCCAGACTCCCGGAGCGCATTGCGCAAGCTGAGAAAGCACTTGCACTAAGGGCACGGGAGTTGTTTCACATAGCCGGAGACAACATCGAAGAGGAAGAAGCTCTGGATGACACGATGTACGCCTTGCATGCTCTGCGGAACACATCGCAAACTACCCACTGTATACCGCATCGCAGTGAGGCTGCCTAGGTCAACTCGCAGATGCTGCGCCATCCCTTTCCTGGGCTCTCCCTGCGTGCACGCCTCGCCCGCGGCGTTATTCGGGCACGTTGTCGAGAAATAACCTGAGCTTGACGGAGCGTGAAGGATGGCGCAGCTTGCGCAGAGCCTTGGCTTCGATCTGGCGAATGCGCTCGCGGGTGACGGCGAACGCCCGACCAACCTCCTCCAGCGTGTGCTCCGAATCGTCCTCCAAGCCGAAGCGCATCCTCATGATCTTCTCCTCGCGCGGTGTCAGGGTGTGCAGCACGAGCGCGGTCTGTTCCTTCAGGTTCACGTTGATGGCAGCCTCGTCCGGTGCGAGCACAGCGCTGTCTTTGATGAAGTCGCCGAGATGAGAATCCCCCTCCTCACCAATTGGCGTCTCTAGCGAGATCGGTACCTGCATGATCTTACGCACTTTGCGCAGCTTGGCTGCGGGGATGTCCATGCGTTTGGCAATCTCTAACGAGGCAGGTTCGCGGCCCAACTCCTGGACAAGTTGCCGCGAGACGCGAATCAGCTTGTTGACGATCTCGACCATGTGCACTGGGAGGCGGATGGTGCGCGCCTGATCGGCAATGGCTCGGGTGACTGCCTGGCGGATCCACCACGTAGCATAGGTGGAAAACTTGTAGCCGCGGCGATACTCGAACTTGTCCACCGCCTTCATCAGGCCGACGTTTCCCTCCTGGATCAAATCGAGGAACTGCAGTCCGCGGTTGCCATACTTTTTGGCGATGGAAACCACGAGGCGCAGGTTGGCTTCAACGAGCTCGTGTTTGGCCTGCTCCGCGTCCATCTCGCCCCGAATGATTTCGCGCTGCGTGCGCCGCAACTCCTTGAAGTTCACGTCGGCATCGCTTTCCAGCCTTTCCAGGTCGGCGCGATACTGTCGCTGCGTCTTGCGGTAATCTTTCTTGAGTTCTTCGCTGTGCGTGCTCTCAATCTTCTTTTCCAGGGTGCTGATCTGGCGATCGAGTGAGCGCATGATATCCACGGTTTTATTCACCCGATCGACCAGGCGTTTGCGCTCGAAGTTGGTGAAACCGAAGTTGCGCACGATCAGCGAAAGCCGAACGATCTCGCGGCCCAGGCCACATCGGCAGCGGCGGTATTCGCGTGTTTTCTTTTTTGCTGGGATGGTCGGTAGTCTTCCGGCCAGCTTGCTGGCTCTTTTGTAATGCTTCTGCAGCTCGTCGATGCGGCGCGTGGTGTCCAGGACGCGCTTCTCCAGGATGTCCTCGGTCATCTCTTCCTCATCGAAGACGACAATTTCCTTGATCGAGCGCACGCCACGCTTCAAATCCTCGGCGATGGCCAGAATCTGACGGATCACAATAGGCGAGCGTGAAAGTGCCTTCAGCACGCGCAGCTGTCCGCGCTCGATGCGCATGGCAATGTCCACTTCCCCTTGGCGGGTGAGCAGAGGCACCTCTCCCATCTTGCGCAGGTAGATACGCACCGGATCGTTGGTCTTTTCAAGAGCCGTTAGGGTCAGGTCAAGATCGACTTCGTCGCTGGCCTCAACTTCGTTCTCAAGCTTGTTTTTGAGGGCCGAGGCGGGCAGCTTGGGCTGACCTTCAAGCACGTCAATGCCGTGCGTCCCGATGGTGGTGAGCAGGTCGTCCAGGGACTCCGGGGAATGGACGTCATGGGGAATCAGGTCATTCACCTCGTTGTCGGTGAGATAGCCCTTTTCCTTTCCGGCATCAATGAGTGTCTTAATGTCGTCAAGACCCAAGCGGAATCCCTTCGGCGCCGTCCTGCATGGAGCAAAGGGTTCTTTGTCGATTCTGCAGCGGCAAGTTCAACTGAGACTGCGGGAACCCAAAACTGAAACGATGCTAGCATGGGTGCCAGCTTTCTCCTAACTAGACGCGTTCCTAACGCTTCAACGGGCGGGGTTGTGGACCGTTGACACCGCTGCGCCGGACTCCAATTCAATAGAAAAATGGCGGAGCGCAAACTCGCACTCCGCCAGGAACCTAAGAAAGCCATGAAAGCCTTACAATATGGGGGCAAGCTGAGGGGGTAGTGAGCCGCCCGTCGTAGCGCAGCATAGCTCCGGGCGGCTCCTTGCGTCTGAGGGGAACCATTGAAACCAGTTCTGTGTCTCCTTCCCCATGCCGCGATTTATATTGTGATGGCTTTATTCATCGATGTCGTACTATTGCGCTACAAACTGCAATTCACGTGGCCGGCGTTCGATTGTGTGCTGCTTGGTGGCCGAAGAGTTCGGGCGCGACGAGCGCATCTTAGCCCCATAGGAGAAACGAAGCATGGCGAACTTGTTCGCGAAGAAAGACCTCCCTACACTCATGAAGGAAGCAGTTGAAGTTGAAGGCGAACAAAGCCTACGGCGCGCCCTCGGACCGTTGAATCTGCTGACATTGGGCATCGGGGCAATTATTGGGGCAGGTATTTTTGTCATCACGGGGCAGGCCGCGGCGCAGTTTGCCGGACCTGCCATTGTCATCTCGTTCGTGCTGGCTGGCATTGCCTGCGCATTCGCGGGACTCTGTTACGCCGAGTTTGCTTCGATGATCCCGATCGCGGGCAGCGCGTACACGTACTCCTATGCAACGCTGGGAGAATTGGTCGCCTGGATCATTGGCTGGGACTTGATTCTGGAATACGCCTTTGGCGCAGCTACAGTTGCGGTAGGTTGGAGCGGTCACTTGCGGGCGTTTCTGCACGATATCGGCTGGAATCTGCCTGCTTTTCCGACTTCTGATTTCACCCTCTTTGGCATGCCAGTACATCTCAAGTATGACTACGTCGGATTCCTCGTGATCATGGTGATTACCACGATCCTGGTTATTGGGATCAAGGAGTCAGCGAACTTCACCACCGCCATCGTCATCATGAAGGTAGCCGTGGTGTGTATGTTCATCGCTCTAGCCGGAGCGTTTTTGTTCTCGCATGCATGGCAGCCAAACCACTGGCATCCATTCATCCCCGCAAACACCGGCGAGTGGGGACACTTCGGATGGTCGGGAGTTTTGCGCGGGGCTGGCGTTGTCTTCTTCGCCTACATCGGTTTTGATGCGGTTTCGACAGCGGCGCAGGAGGCCAAGAATCCAAGGAAAGATATGCCCCTGGGCATTCTGGGTTCCCTCGTCATTTGCACGATGCTCTACATCCTGGTCTCCGGGCTGCTGACCCACATCGTGCCTTACCAGCAGCTCGACGTTCCCGATCCTGTCGTAGTCGGTATCCGCGTTACCGGGCAGCAGTGGGCTACGTTTCTGGTGGAAATCGGAGCTCTGGGTGGGTTGGCCACGGTGATGCTGGTGATGTTGCTGGGGCAGTCGCGAGTGTTTTACTCCATGTCGCGTGACGGTCTGCTCTGGCCTTGGGCCGGCAAGATTCATCATCGCTTTCGCACGCCCTACCTCAGTTCCATCGTCGTGGGCATTTTTGTTGCGATCCTGGCGACTCTGATTCCGCTCAGTGTACTGGATCAGATGACGAGCGTGGGCACGCTGCTTGCCTTTGTACTGGTCAGCGCGGGAGTGTGGGTAATGCGCAGGACGCACCCCGAACTGAACCGCCCGTTTAGAACGCCGCTGGTCCCGCTGGTTCCAATTCTCTCAATTCTCTTCTCGGGCACGCTGATCCTAGCCCTCTCGCCCGCCACACAAATCCGGCTCGTGGTCTGGCTGGTAATCGGGCTGGCGATCTACTTCACCTACGGACGCAAGCACAGCAAAGTGCAGGCTCTGCAGTCGGCGACGAAAAGTAGTGGCCAGTGATCAGTGGCTAGTGGCAGTAACTTCGACGGGGCTCTCCGAGCAGCGCAGAGGGTCTTTTGTTCTCTATAGGTAGGGGTCGAAGAAAGTGGTCAGTGGCCCCCATCGTCGTATGTGGTTGCGTGGCCGATTCCTACGGGAGGAATCATGGAGAATCTATGCATGATCCGCAAAATGGTTTCCGGCCTCGCGCTATTGCTCGTCTGCACACTGCCCAAAGCTCAAACTTCTGAATCCCCTGCGATTGGCGGCGAGTACGTTGACGTGGGTGGCTCGAAGATCTGGTACGAGGAATGTGGATCGAGCGCAGCCAGGCCTGCAGTCGTTCTGCTCCATGACGGCTTGGTGCACTCCATCACCTGGGACGACGTCTGGGCGCCGCTCTGTTCCAGATATCACGTGCTGCGGTATGACCGCAGGGGATATGGTCGGTCGGAGCCAGCGAAGATTCCGTTTGTGCCCGAAGACGATCTCTCTACGATCATGCATCGGGTGCATATGGACCGCGCCGTGATCGTCGGGAACTCTTCTGGAGGAGGTCTGGCACTGGATTTTGCTCTGGCGCATCCGGAAATGGTCGAGGCTCTGTTTTTGATCGGGCCGGTCGTCCACGGCATGCCGAGTTCGGACTATTTCAACGAGCGCGGCAGTCAGAACAGTGCACCCTTGGCGCATGGCGATGTAAAAGCCACTGCCGAGAACTGGTCGAGGGACCACTTCCTGATCGCAGGCGACGACCAGCTGGCACGTAAGAAAGTTTATGATGCCTTAGCAGAAAATCCGCAGAACCTGAGGGTCGCGGGAGAGTTGGAGATCCGTCCTTCACCGCCTGCCGTACTGCGCCTCTCCCAGATCAAAGTACCTACGCTTATCTTGGTCGGCGAGGCTGACATCGGCGACGTGTTTGCCAATTCTGGCGCGATTGAGGCTGCCCTGCCCTTGGCCTCGTTTGAAATCTGGAAAGATACGGGCCACCTGATCCAGATCCAGCGCCCCGCGGAGGTGGTCTCCCGTTTCAACCGCTTCGTCGCCCTAGCAAGTCGCAAAGAAGTCAGCTTGACCGAGCGCAAGCTTGCGGAATATGTCGGCCACTACAAGCTCTTCAGCCGCTCCGCAACTGTGACCCTCAGGGAAGGCCACCTGGTTCTGGAATTTCCCGGTGACCCTTACCATTGGCTCTTTGCCGCCTCAGAAACAAAGTTCTTCCTGCGCACGGAGGAAACAGAAATCGAATTTCAAAAGGACCCGGACGGCAAGGTCGCGGAGATTGCAATCCATAACTCCGACGGTAGTGTGATCCGAGGTCCACGCCTTGATGTCGCAAGCCCTCGATAACCCCTAATCCCACGGAAAGCGCGGCGGTTCACGATGATTGGAGCGTACGATTTTGGGCGTACAATGCTTACTGTTTTCGAGTCAATAAAGGAAATGTCGGTGCCCGCGGTTCAACTCAATTGCTTGGCGTCCTAGCCTATTGTCTGAACTGCTCGGAGATCATCCATGCGAGTACTACTCTCCTTCCTCCTTCTCGCGGTATCCCTTGCTGCGCAGAATCCGCCTGCGCTCGATCCGGCTAAGGTCTTCGACTACGACGCGAGTAAGCCGCTCAATCTGAAGATGGGCAAGACCGAAGAGGTCGAGATGATGCAAGTCACCGAGATCTCCTACGACTCGCCGAAGATCGGACGCGTTCCGGGTTATCTCGTCGTCCCGCCGGGTAAGGGACCGTTCGCCGGGATCCTGTACATGCATTGGGGACAAGGAAACAGGGGCGAGTGGCTGGCCGAAGGGGTGGAAATGGCGAAGCGCGGCGCAGTCTGCATCATGATTGACGCGCCGTACTGGCGGCCGGACGTGCCTCCGCCCGGCCCAAACAATAAGGCGGAAGCCGAACGTGATTGGTACATCCAGATGGTGGTGGACCTGCGCCGCGCCGTGGACGTGCTGGCGGCGCGCAAGGATGTCGACCTCAAGCGCATTGGATACGTCGGCCACTCCCTGGGCGCAACCTGGGGCGGGCCGCTGGCAGCGGTGGAGAAGCGGATCAAGATGTTCGTGCTGATGGGAGGGCTGCCGTCGCTTACGAATTACGACGATGACAGTTTTTACGCCGAGGTGCAGCGCGCTTCGACGCCAAGGAATGAGTTCCAGAAATACGCAGCCGTAATCGAGCCGTACAATCCAGAGCACTTCGTCGCGAACACCGGGCCAGCGAAGATCTATTTCCAGTGGGCTACACACGACATGTACATCAGCAAACATTCCGCGGACGAATACTACAAGGCCGTCGGCGGCCCGAAGGAGCAACACTGGTACTTCACCAGCCACGAGTTCAACGATGCTCAGTCATGTCGCGACCGTCGCGGATGGCTGACCAACGAGCTGGAGTTGCGCGAGACTCAGAAATAGTGGTGCCCGTGAAGGGCTCGGATGTTCCTAAAGCCTGTAGCAAAATTACACGTTGCAAAACCCCGATTCTTGCAGGAGCCCCAGTTTTCGCGGGTTCCGAGGGTAGTTGTCCCCCCTTCTGGGGACCGGCGGGCCTTGTAACCTCGACCGCTGGGCCGTTGGAACCAGCACTGGGGGCCCTCGGGGATCGATCCTAGGCGGAGCGGTATCGTCTGCGCGCAACGGCGCATGCTCGAGGGAGAAGTTATAAAACAGCGCCGGCGGGCGAGAGCATCGTGGGAGCGCGGAGCCTCGCTGGGCTTGGCGGGACAGCCGAGGCGGCTGTCCCTACGTGGCCGTGCCTTAGTCCAAGCCGTGGACGGGTTTTACTTCGGTGACGCGGCCGTCGGGGCCGAAGACTACGCTGAAGTAAACGTCCGTGGAAGTGATATTGGTGTAGGTGTAGTAGAAGTGCCAGGGGTAGCCGTCGTGGAGCTTCATGCATGCGCGCGATGGTGTCGGATTCGGATAGTTCGATGTCCTGGCGCCTTGCAATGTCGTAGACCCGGTAGGTGCCGTCTTTCTCTCTCTCCAAATGCATGGCCGGAATATCGGCCACATCAGCCTTGTTATCCTGCGGGATTCGGAACGCGCGCTGAAGACGTCGGAATTCGTAACCAAGTGGAGCACTTCTGGTACGGTCATCCCGATGTGCCGACGCAAGTTTCAGATTCCCAAAGTCTCGTAGTCTAGTTCGCAAATTCTGTTCGGTCACGTCCTTTGTGCTTCGCTGCGTAGAGCGCGGTATCGGCATGGGCCACTAGGGCGTTCAAGCCAGGAGTAGGCTTGGACCCGCGAAACCCTGCGATTCCGAAGCTGGCAGTGACCCCGAAAGTGCGGCCCGCAACAGTGAACTTCTGAACCCGAAATTGTTTGCGGATGCGCTCGATGGCAAGGGTGACGTTTTCTTTTTTTTCTACATGGGTGATGACCACAAGAAATTCTTCGCCTCCCAAGCGGCCGCACATGTTGGACTCGCGGGTATTGGACTTGAGAACTTCGGCGAAGCTCTTGAGGACGGTGTCGCCTGCGTCGTGTCCGTGGCCATCATTGATGCTCTTGAAGTGATCCAGATCAGCCATTGCTACCCAGATCGAGAAACCGTGGCGCGCAGCGGCGCTCAATTCGCGGGTTGCCCAGACATCAATCGCACGCCGGTTGGGCAGGCCCGTGAGAGCATCCGTTAAGGCCAACTCTTCCAACGAACGATTCTGTGCTTGGATTTGGCGATGAAGGTCAACGATCCTGCGGCCTACTGCGACACGTGCCAGAAGCTCACCGGGATGGAAGGGTTTGGTGAGATAGTCATCTGCTCCGGCGGCAAGCCCTTCCACCACCTGTTCTTTATCGGCATTGCTTGTCAGCAGGATGAGATGAGAGTAGACGCCTTGGAAGTCGCGGCGTATACGCCTGCACAATTCGAGACCTTCTATGTCCGGCATCGTCCAATCCGTAATGACCACCGCAGGCTGATGTTTCGCAAACAAATCAAGCGCTTCGCGACCGTTCTTCGCAAACAACAGAGTGTACCGTTCGCACGAGAGGGCCTGCTCCACCAGCTTGCGATAGATGGGAGAATCGTCAACGGCCAAAATATTGAATTGTTGGGAAGGAGGGTCCATGTGTCCCACTGTGCTCGGGTTGCGTGCAGTCGTGCCGCCTGTCAAAAGTGACCGAGCCGGGTTTGTCAATCTTCGGCAGTGGTTTTCTCGGACGGCATAGACTCAGCGCAGGGAACGCAGAGATAGCCTTGCGCGGTCCTTACCATGCCGACATTCCCACAGTCGCCTGGCAGGTGGTCCAGTTTACAGGTCGGGTTTTCACAACGACATTGTGTTTCGGCTAGGGTTTGCATAACTCGCCTCGCCAGTTCTTCATACGTCAGTCGCGTGCTTTTCAAAACCAAGAGGACCCACGCTCGAACGCGCTGCCGGTCTTTCCTTCTCTCCCGTTGCTGTCCTCTAAACTGTCCGGTACGTGGAGTTCTGATGAATACCGTCGCTTTCCACAATTCGCGGATGAGTGGCGAAAATCCCCGCAATCATTTCGGGTCCGACGCGATTACGGTGATATTGACAAAGTCCCAAAAGGCCAATCCGGGGAATCACTTCGTTCAGTTTGGTTTCGTACTCCAGAAACCTTGCGGCATCCAGCTTCGTGTCGATCCAGGCCACTTCTCCCGTAACCCGCAAAGCGGCAAATCCGTCGGCCTTTGCGGCTGCAACTTGATCTTGGAGGAACTGCAGCATCCATTGCGAATCGAAATCTCCTCGCTTCAAGTACGTATCCCACTTAGTTAGGACTTGAAGCGCGCCCGCCGCGATGACATCGTCAACCAGAATCCCGGCGTCCCGGCAAGCATCAATCAACGCCGCCGGGTCTTCATCTACGATGTAGACGCATCGTTCACCGCGTCTTAACCCTGCCCGGAGAAAAGGAATCACCGCCGCCAGTTGCTCCTCCCGGGACGAATAAAGAAGGCAGAGATGGTCAGGGCCACAGAGTTCCTCGACCGGCCGGTTCCGAGTCTCATCTTTCTTCCAACGGGAAAGCTGAACCACCAGCGACTGCAAAATCCTGTGATCCCCTCGACGGATATGCGTGAACTCGACCCAAGCGGCCGACGCAACGCCTTCCTCGCGGAGGATGCCCTTGACGGTGAGCTGCGTTTCTCCGATGTGCACTTGAAACAGGAGTTGGCGGTTGGGGAGTAGTGGCGTGGCGCATTCGATCTGACACCTGGACAAACCGATCGCGGTTAGCTTGGCCTCAATGCACTGAGAACCTAACTCCTCAGCCCACACCTTGACCGTGCCGGAGCATCTGCAGTCCCTAGGTTTTACCGTTGATCCTGCATTCGTCGTTCCGATAGGTTCAAAATCTTCTTGCGCTTTCGCGAAGTCGACGTCCCAGATAATCTTGTCAGGTTCGACGCATTCAATACCGACCTGACCTTCCTGGGGGCTGCGCGGCTGCCCGATCCACACCACTCGAAACCGAGCCTCATCCGTCTTTCGTCGGACCACGATCATCTGACCCGGCCCTTTCAATCCCGTGACTCCCGCCAAGCGTGCGCCCTTTCGGCTCACATCGAGCGTGTAGGCAATCTGATTGATCGCCTGTTCATTCTCCGCCGAATTCACGCGCACCGGGAGGGCAGTATGAATCCTTAGTTCTCGAATATGGCACCTCCGCAGAACTGAACTCACTACGCTTTCTTTACTGAGATTGAGCGGACACTTGCTGTGCAACGAAATTCCGAAACGTCTAAGGCGCGCAAAGGGCGCAAGTCTGAAATTCTGCGTGCCCTCGACGGAGCTGGAGGTCCGGCCACCGTCGAGGATTATAGCGTACTCTTCGAGGAGGATTGTAATTCAGAGACAGCGCGCTGCCGAACGGAGATTCGGATTTGGGGGCAAAATGTGTGTTCGGTCACACTGCTCTGTGATCTTAATCACAGCCCCCGCTCTCTTGTGCCACCAGACTGCGACGATGCCGGACAGGACGCTGACGGACATGACCTACAGCAGCGAGGGGATTCCCACCCAGGGGCGATGTAGCAAGTGCGGGCAACTTTTCAGCACTCCACCTGACGCAACGGCCAATCCTGAGAAAGCGACACGAGATTTCTACGCCACCTTTGCTGCCCATGAATGCCTAACGCCGAATCTTGGGCGCAGCCTCGTCATCCTGAGGTACAAGGACAAAGTTCCAATCGTGGCTTCTTGTAGCGTATGCCATAGCAAGTTCTTTACCCTCGCTGCCCTGTTAGGCAACGCTCATAAGGCGGAGCAATACCTGTTAGAAAAGTTTGATCGGCACGAGTGTTCGGGCGACTTTTCTTCTTCCCGCTAGGGCTGATCGGGTCAGAAGGTCTCTTCAGATCAAAGCAGAGGTTTTGCCCGTGGTCTTTACAGCGGCTGGCGTGGTGGAGTCGGATATTAGCAAGCCGGGGAACACGGCATTGGCTTGATCGGCGCAAACGAATTAGAGCACTTGTTGCTCCTTACTAAAACGCCGGACGTGACTGTCGATAAAGTTCTTCAGTACCTAAGACCATATCAAACAATCGGTGATCTTATACCAGGAACAGCAGGACAACTCACGCAAGAAATCTGAACCTGCTACTGCCCAGCACCTTATGGACTCGGGTTTCCGTCCAGGATTCGCATTGTGGCGGGGCACTGCCAATATGCAGATTTACACGCCGCCCAAGCAATAATAGATAACATTGATGTGCTGTCGGGAGATGAAAGAGGCTCCGACTGCTACATTGACTTTGCAACAAGGCCGGTGGGTCGCCGGTGCACTGGGCGCGCGTTTGCCGCCGATATTCGCGCTGGTGTTCCGGGCCGCAAGTCTCCGATATCGCACATCATGCGAGTCCTATACCAAGACTATGGCCTTGCTCCTCTTCGGAGGGCCGCACTCCTCTCATGGAAGCTGGTTCGGTCTTCGGTGTGGCCGGCTGTTGTTCCACCTCTGCTGCCGTACGTTGCGAACTTTCGCGACTGAGGCTGTGGGAAAGCCTGCTGCCATCATTCGTGTAAATCTGGGCGTCGTGTTGGGCTCTTGAAACAGACACATAGGCGAAGCGGTTGTTAACCAAGAGTTCGCTTTTCTCGGTGTCCACGTGGATTAACACCCGCTCCGCGGTCTGGCCCTGGCTGCTGTGGCTGGTCACTGCGTATCCGTGGTCGAGGTGCGCGTGCTCTCGGATGTTGAATCGAACCTCGCGTCCCGAGTCCAGGCGGACACTAAGGTCACCCTCAGAGCCGACTCTCTCGATAGTGCCGAGTTCTCGGTTAGCGACCTTTAGTTCCTTCGATGGTGCCGTGAACTGGATGCGGTCGCCCTTGGAGAATGCATGCTCCACCTCGCGATGGACCGACACTCCGGAGAGTCGGCGCGGATCGTAGGTCAGCGGTGTTCCATTCTCGCGCTCGATCGTTATACGGTTCTCCTTCGGGTCCACATGACGGACTCGCGCGTACTCTCCTGCTTCGATCTGCAAGGCTTTGCTTCCGCGCGAGTAGCGAACCACGTCCCCCGCCTCATATTGCCCAGCCCACTGGCGATCTGCTCCCGTCATTTCTTGACGCGACTCCAGAACCCGAAGTTTGTGCTCGTCTTTGCTCACGTCTCCGCGATTCTGCATTTCGCGATGGATCAGCGAATTCAATTCGCGCCGGGATTCATTGTCGGGCGAGATTACGAATGTTCCCTCTGGTTTTCGTGCATATTCTCGGGCAATTGCGCCGAACCGTTCTTGGGGATTCACGATCTCATGTACACGGCCCTGCTGTTCGAGGTTCGCAATTCCTCCACGAATGTCTCCGCGGGCGAGCTGCTCTACCGTCTGCTTGAGCATCGGGTCCTTCTGGCGCAGAATCTCATCCAACTTGGCCGTCTGCATGCCCGCTTCTTGCAGCTGTTTATATGGTCTGCCAGCTTCCACCGCCTCATGTTGCCGCGTATCCCCAACCAAAAGCACGCGGTCGGATGTGTGAAGGCGATGAAAAAACTCGTTCATTTGCTTCGTACTTGCAAGGCTCGATTCATCGATAACAAAGAGCCGTTTCTGTCCATCAGTGGGTGCTTCGTGCCGAATGAGATGGCGTTGGAGCGTGCCTGACTCAATTCCTGATTCCGTCAATTTGTGGGCGGCACGCGACGTGGGAGCGAGTCCGATCACTTGGTAGCCCTCGCATTCCGCAGCTTCGCGGATCGCGGACAGCGAAGTTGTTTTCCCAGCCCCGGCCACACCCTCAAGCCCCATGATCTTGTCGCGGCCAGACACGATCTGCTCAACGGCGGCGCGTTGGCTGGCGCTTAAGTGCGCGTGACTTTCCTGGACGTGCTGCCATGTTTGGGGGTTGACGAGAGGACCGTTCTGGCCTTGTCCCCTTTGCATTTCGGCCACGTTATCGCGTTCGTACTGAATCATCCTTTCCGTGGTGAATGCGCGGCTTGAAAATTTGTTCTCAACTTCGATGAAGTCACCTGACTGAATGCTCTTTTCGAATCTCTCTCTAATCTCGGCGAAGCTCGCTTCACCCATGGAACGCTTTAGCGCATCGCGCATCAGCTCACGCTCGTCCGCGACCGCGTGTCTCTCTAGATTCTTGTCCCTGGCATATGTCAGCGCTGCTTCGAAATGTTGCCTACCTGGACCGATTCTCTCGACCTCGTGTGCATGAGCTACGCGGATGATCTGCTCTGGCTGATTGCCAAATCGCTCCGCCATTTCCTTATGCATCCGGATCCGGCATGGCTGATGGTTGGCAGTTTGCCGTCGCGCGTCTGATGAGCTGCAATCTGTGCCGCACCTGCACCTCTCAGGCCTTGTTGTTCGAGGTATGTCTGGATTTGCTGACTTCTCGGACTGGAAGCATCGAGGTACTCACGCGTATAGCCGGCGATCTCCGGCTGCCCGCTCTTTCCTTTTTCGATCTCATAGCCCTCACCCTTCAGGCGCAACGCAAGCTCGGAACGGTAGACTGCGGTAGCAAACTGCTGAGACCGGTACAAGTCGTGCGGCTGTAGGGCCCGCGCTTCTCCGTTCTGGGTTTCAGTGAGATTGAAGAACACGACGTGAGTATGCAACTGTGGCGCGGCATACCCGTTTACCGGGCGCGCGCTGTCATGTTCGAAACTCGCGGCGATCCACTTACCCGTTGTTTCTGGCGGACGGTTTCCTCCCATGCGCGCCTGGACGAATTTCTCCATCTCGTTGAGCGCAACTTTCACACTATCCCGGTGAGCCTCGCGGACGGCCTCGTCACCACCCACGAGGGCGGTTAGCGACACGCTCTTCGGCGCCGAGAAAGTTGCATCCCAGCCGGCACGGTGCTCCATCGTGCTGACTGTTGCTCCGCGTCTGTTGACGTGTTCACGCGCAGTTTGATGCCGTACCAGTTGCTCACCCGTTATCGGGTGCTGCCCATCGGCCAGACGCTGGAAGTGCTCCTCCCGCACTTCGCCGTGAAGACCCCATTCCTGTGCCAGTCTGCCATGCCATTCGCCGCGTATCCGATCGCCCTCGGAGTAGTAGTTCTCTTGGGCGTTGGCGAATTCTTCCTTGTGATAGGTCTGCGCTTGTCCGGCGCTCAGCGGCTTAGAAATGGTCAGCATAATTCATTCACTCGAAGTACAGCTCCTGCCCAGCAGCAGCAATGCCTTTCCGGTCTTCTCCCAACCCTTGCGAACTGCTCTGTTGGCCGGCCGGAACTGCATCTCGCTCAGGTGCACACCTCTCGATTTCGACGACCCGAGGTGTGCTTGCTCTGGGTATAAATCCCGGTTGAGACTTCAGTGGCGCCAGGTAGGGAAAGCTGAACGGTACGACCAGATTGTCGACCTTGACCAAAGCATGCAGGCGTTCAAGGCCGCCGATTTCCGACGGAAGCACGAGAGGCTCCGTTCGCCTTTCAGTGTGATAGCTCTTCGATCTCGCGTTGCGGAAGAACCGCCCGGTATTAACTGTCTCATTCGTCCGCTTGATTTCTACTTCTCCAATGGTGTCCGAGATCCATTTGGCCGCGCGCGGCTCGCTGGTATGCAAGAAAATCTTGGTCGCTGGCTGCGACAACATTGCTTCGGCTTCATGCCCATACCGCACTTCCAGCTGGCTACGGCCCTGGAATCCGATTACGACCGGATTTCCGGACTTGCGATTCTCGGTCAGGGCAGTATGCAACTGCGGCAACCGCTGCAGGCTTGCGAGCTCGTCAAGAACGAACCATGCGTGGCGCATGGCGGGGTCGCCCTGGTTCATTAAGCGCAGCACCAGCGTGTCCAGCCACAAGCTGGTAAGAGGCAATAGCCGCTCGCGAAATCTCGGGTTTGAGGTCAGAAACAGCCAACCCGTCTTTTGTCGGGCCCATTCCTCTGTCGTCCAACGTTGCTTTGCGTCGGTCTCTCGCGGTAGGAGTTTCAAACTGTCCGCTACCATGTTGAGCGCGCCTAGAACACCGCCACGCTGCGGACCCGCACCGCGATAAACAAATGCTTCGAGCTCTGTGCCTTTCACCAGACGATCCAGTTCTTCCTCGTGGCCCATCCACCAGACCAACTCTTCCGGCGTGGGCTTGAGCGTGAGCAAGTGCGCGAAGATTTTCCGTGGTCCTTCCACAAAGAACGTATTCTCATGCGGCTTATCCGGGAACAGAGACGTTGCCAGCGTTAGGGCTTCTGCCTCATGGATGACTTCATCGGCAGGCGACCAGTAAGGGCATCGGGCGTCAAGAGGATTGAGGACAAGGTCGCCGCGGGCGGCATTAAAAAACTGAGGTGTATATTCGAGTGCCGGATCGTAGACAATCGCCGTTTCGCCACGCTCGGAGACCTGGGTGAGTACTCGCCTTTGAAGAACGCTCTTCCCTGCACCCGTGTCGCCCATGATCATGGTGTGGCTACTTTCTAGCGAGCGGGGAATGGAGAGCAGTTCGCCTGATTCAGTGGTCAGAAAGCTGATACCGTCCGTTCCACTCCACTCATTGAATTCTCCCACCGTGACCATCTGCGGACCCTTGAGCCTTCGCCCTTCCTCTTGGTTGCGCCGTCGGGCTCGACCTCGCGCGATGGCAGGTATCAGCCCGAGTACCAGCACGAGCATTGCACCAACCCAAGCAGGCCGAATCAGATCATCGGGAGTCTGGCCCTCGTAAATCCGCTCCAAAAGCATCTGGTTCATTTGCGGACTCGTGAAATGCACAGTGTCCACCTTCAGCGTGATCGCACCCCTCTGCCGCGCTTTCGGCGTGAGGGCAAACGGAAACGGTGGCCATCCTTGCATCGGTCCCGGTACCACGTCGGCATCGACCGCCATGACTTGCTTGCCGTGGGCGTCCACCGTGGTCAGCAACTGGTAGTCGCCGCGCGTGGTGGGAAAGGATTTCGTGTTGAGATATTGGACCCAGTACCACTGTTGCAACGGAGTCCACCTTTCGATGTTGCAGTACGTGAAGATTCCGATTCCCACGACAGCGGCGACTAGCATCGCCCCGAGACTCGACACTGGCCACTTCGTCGTCCAAGGCTGATGCTCACCGCGACCCAAAACTTGGTTCATCAGATCACCGAATGCCCCTACTCTTATGGAACCCGAAACCACGAAAAACGATCAGGATTTTTCTTTCCGTTGCCCTTCTGACTCTTGCGCTCGCAAGAGCCGCTCCCTCGCCTTCCTCAACTTGTCTAAGTCGGCCCTCTCAATGAGGCGTTGCATCTCCTCGCCTGTCAGCCGTTCTCCATTGGACTGTTTGAAGAGCACGTTTAGCAGGATGGCCCGAAGTGCTACCACTTCAGCCATAAGCGCCTCCGCCCAGGCGCCTCCTACAACGGTGTCAGCCCCGCCGCCGTTCGCGCTCTTCAGCATCGCCTCCCGGGACCACTCAGCTAATGTCTTGGATGCCTTCTGAGCTACCCGCTCCAGGCGGACGTATTCCTCCTCGCTAACCCTTGTCCCTATGGACTTGGTACGAAGATTCGGTTTGACCATAGGCTCTTCTTCCCAGGCGCCGCGAAAGACGCAGTCTCTGTGTTTTCAAATAGTTCACGTTCGTTAACGGTGAAAGACACAACCTCTGTGTTTTCAGATAGTTCACGAACGTTAACGAAAGTTAACCTGCAGCACCCCATTCTGGGGTGACGTGTCATTGGTAAGCCGCTGCCGAAGGCAGCGCAGTTTTTTGTCTCTTGCTCAGTAAGGCACATTGGGCAGGCACAACAACCCAGAACCCACTTCAGCACCCCAACAACCCATCCTAACTGTGCCGAATTTCGCCACACCCCAGCTGGGAATCGCGCGGGCGGATTTCACCCCGTAATCGGGACCGCCTCTGGGCGGCGGATCGAACGGCTTTAAAGAAACTTCACGAAGGTAGTTGCAATGCGAGAAAACTAGCAGGGGTCAGATTCTGGGCGGGCGGATTCGTCGGCAACCTGGAAGGTGAGGGGCGAATTGAAGGGGGCGTGCGCAATAAATTTACCGTTGATGTGCGGGAGGGCTGGCGATGATGTTCACCAAGCGTTTGCGGGGAGCGCGTTCGTCGCGGAGAAATCACCTTGCAGTGTCCGCATCTGAACACGTCCGCTTTGTGCAAACTTAGCCCCCTATGGTGATCCGCCGCTCTCCTATTCGTCTTCATCGGACTCGAAATCTTCGAAGAGGCCCGGTTGCGGTTTCGGTGGCACGTAATCGGCACCGAGGTTCAGACAAAGGGGGGCATGGGGCCGTCCGTCCGCCCAGCAACTTCTCTGGGTGGCTGCCGCGTTTTGGGCCAACCAGTCGCAGAGGCTGTTATCCTTGTGGCCGGCGTGTCCTCTTGTCCACAACCAGGTGGTCTTGTTGAGAGAAGCAAGTTCGTCGAGTTCCATCCAGAGGTCGACGTTGCACACGGGCTCATGCTTTCTCCACCACTGCCTCTGCTTCCATTTCACGATCCACTTTGTGATCCCGTGAAGTACGTACTCGGAGTCGGTCGTGATCTCGACCTCGCAGGGTTCCTTTAGGGCGAGCAGACCCTGGATCGGCGCCATCAACTCCATCCGGTTGTTCGTGGTGTGCGGATCGAACCCAAAGAACTCCTTCTTGACGCCTCCAAACCTGAGAATGCAAGCCCATCCACCCGGCCCGGGATTGCCGAGACAAGACCCGTCCGTGATGAGCGAGACCTTCTTCATGCTTTCGAAGTTGCCGCTAGTAGCGGGCCAGCCAAGCTCCATTCAATCACGGGATTTCAAGGCGTGGGCTTCCGATCTGGGAATATCAAGCTTTAAATGCCCACAACATTTGGAATTGGATTTTTTGCGCTATTTGCAAATCGACTTCATGCCCTTCGAGGAGCGCACAATTCAGGGGTACGAGGATGATCGAACATAATTTACTCCTGGGAGGACGTTCTGCGGCCCTGGATGCACGCGCGCGATTCAAAGGACCCCGAGCGACACACATCCCAAGCGCACCGAAACCGCTGCCGGCCGCCGAAATCCAAACGGCCCCCCCTGCTAATCTGGCCCGATTGTCGTTGGCTACCAATGGCGCTTGGTCGCGCAAAACAGGCTCAGAGGCAGCATAACGAACACAGAAAAAAGGTGAGATGCCCACAGGATGTCCGAAATAGTCCAACGTGTGCCTGCGGCATCAACGCCTCATTCCCCGATGCTGGCAAGCACGGCTTCCACGAACTCATCGCCGATGAACATGCCTGCGGCAACCAGTTTTTTCACCAGCGGGCGAGCGCTCTCGACCTGTCCACGATTCTTTGCGCGCAGGACGACTCCGAGAGTCCCAATGACTCGCACGTCGTGAGCCGCAGCGCAGCGGCGTGCAGCACGGTCGTCGAGCACAGCCCACCTTGGGGCATCGACGCAATGTGCGATCACCTGCGCCTCGCCCGTCCCGAGATCCCAGTGCTCGATGCTGGCCGCAACTGCGATATCTTCAACGCGGTATCCGCCTGCCCATTCCATCGCTCTTGCCGCCGTCCAGTCTTTGTGTTGGCCGGCACGGACCTCCTCAATTACGGCGTTCGGAACCAGGATGGCAGGAGCTACGTCCTCGATCAAATCGAGTCGGTCGATGCGGGAGAACAGAATGAGTGGTGAGGCGTTGACGACCCACTCCTCACTCACGGTTGATCTCGTCCTGCAGGTCCTCGGCGGTTACCTGCACAACAGGGATGCGCCGATGCGAGAGTTCGTCGATGAATTCCGCGCGGCTCGTGCCGGCGACTTCGGCCGCTTTCGATTGGGAGAGCTCGCCGCGCGAGTACCAGAAAAGCGCCGCCGCAACGCGCATCTCTTTCAAGAACTCGCTCGGCGACAACCGCAGCGCCGAGAGGGCCCCGTCCGGCACATCGAATGTTATTGTAGGCATTTCCTTTGCCTTTCGACCATCAGGATACCGCGGCGCTTACTAAGAAAACACTTGTGCTCCGCAAAAACATCATCGGTCCTCACGCAGCGGTTTCTTACGACAAAATTCGTGATGCAGCCCACCGAGGACATCCTTGATTCTGATCCGGCAGGCGGCTGCTAACTCATGCCCTTTAACTTCCGGTTTCCGTCTAGGCCTGGCCTACGGAAAACATCGTCGCCATCGAGTAGCGACAGAATCAACAACATCGAGGTCGCTCTCGTGATCGGATATCCTGCAAAGAGTTTTACGAACCGAGCATCTAACATTATTACATTAGCGCCTTTCCAAGATCGGACGGAGTTTTCGGTAGGCACAGGCACGGATCAAGACGGGCCTGAACAGCCGCTCGAGGTCCTTGACCTGCTAAACATGACGACATAAGTAATTGCGCATAGCGATGAGGTTGTGGTTTCATAGAAGAATGAAACCACTTACCATTGCGGACTCTCCCACCATCATTCTCGGACTGCAGGATGAGATTCGCCGCTCGGAAGAATCTCGCTACGATCACCGTCTCCATGGAGTGCTTTTGGTAGCCCAGGGCATGACCTGCCCGGAGGTGGCACATCTTCTGGGCGATGCACCACGATCGGTGGAGTATTGGGTCGGTCGTTTTGAAAGAGATGGTCTGGCGGGATTGTTGGAGGGGGAACGACCAGGACGGCCCCGACGCTTGTCGGAAAAACAACGGCAGGCGGTGGATCAAATTTTGCGCCACCCGCCCCGGGAGATTGGTTTGAGTGGGAACATCTGGGATGGAAAAACACTCAGTACCTGGATTGAGCAAAGGTACGGCATCTCCATCGGGGTTCGCCAGTGCCAGCGCATGTTCCGTCAACTCGGCTTCCGGTTGCGCAAACCACGCCCCGCGCTGGCCCATGCCGATCCCGTCGCGCAGAAAGCCCATAAAAAAAACTCCAAGACTTGATGCAGAATACCAGCGTCGATCTTTGGGCGACCGACGAAGTGCACTTTCAGCAGCATGGCTCGCGCTGCCGCATGTGGATCCCGCCAGAAATCAAGGACCCCGTCCTCCTGCATGCCCCCACCCGCAAGAGCGTGGGCTATTTCGGGGCCGTGCGTCTACGGGATGGGCGGTTTGTGTTCCGTCTGGAAACCGGAAAATTCAACGGGCCCGGCTTTCTTCAGTTTCTCCAGCAACTCCGCTCCGCCAGCCGCGGGACTCAAAGACGGGTTGTAGTCATCACCGACAATGCCAGTTATCACCACTCCCGCCTGCACCGAGCGTGGCGGGAAAAGCACGCCCACCACTTTGCTTTGGACTTCCTTCCCCCGTACAGTCCCGAACTCAATCCGATCGAGCGCGTGTGGAAGCTCACGCGCCGTCGTTGCCTGCATAATCGCTACTTCGAGAATCTCAAAGACATCATTAGCGCGGTTGAATCCGAGTTCGCGACCTGGACCACTCGCAACGAAGTCCTCCGCAGACTATGCGCAATTACTTAAGACGCTGTGTTTAATGCGTTGAAAATATAGGGGGCCGCGTTCCGTTTCCTTGTTCACCACCCGCTATGCCTCCATTAGCATTGTTTGTTGGCGCGCAAGAGCATCGGGCCGACTTGCTGGATTTTGCTCAAGTCCGTGACTGCTGGCATCGTGGGGCAACATCGGTTGGTGAATTGCCCACCGCGGCGAATGAGCTGATCGGCCGAGGAGACGAGGACACACTCAGAGGGAATGCTGCTTAAGCAGTTAGAATGCGCGTCGGAGGGCAAAGCTTGCAAATGCCGATCAATTGCTCTCCTGACCAGTTACGCCCATTGACATCTGTACCATCAGAGCAATATTCGTAATCTGCTCCATTACGTCCTTCGGGAAGACATAACTGAGCGGGCGGAGATGCGGGAGGTCTTCCAAGACGGGAGGCTCCTTCAGAGTCGTGGGTTCATCAGGATCGGCGTACCCGTCTTGACGCACCAGGTCCAAAAATCTCTGCTTGTTCCCTGGGCTGGTGAAGGAGAACCACAGTTCGTATGCAGGGATGTCTTCGTTCGCATTGCCGATCTGAGCAATCATCCGTGTGTTCGTAATCAAGCTGAAGGCGAGGAGCTTTCCCATGTACTTCAAATCAGCACTGAGATGCTCGTCTTTCGGCAGCATGATGACCTCTACGAGCCAGTCCTTCTCGTCAAGCCAATATGGTTCAAAATTATCGTCGTAGTGCACCATGGCTCAAGCGTAACGTGGAGCTGGGCGGCGCACAATGGCACCACCGCGTCAAGAAATGATGTGTGTGTCAGGTGTTTTCGGAACCGGATGCACAAACAACGTGAAGCAGCGGCAGCTACGATGGTAGGACCGACCAAGAGGTAACGAGCAAGCGCCGGACGGCGGAAGTTCTTGAGTGGGAAACCCCATCGGTTGCTCTGAGGGAAGAAAGCCAAAGGGCAGTGCAGCCTCGCGACCGCCGCCAAAACAGCACCAGAAACAGGACAAACAACAATGTGTTACTCCTGCCTGCCACTCCTCCCGGTGAACATGCAGATCAGCTCTTGCGGTTGGTGGGCTTTCGCTTAGCCTTCAGGGATCGAGCACGAGCCGCGGCCTTGGAGGCTTTAGTAGCAATCCTCTTCCGTTCTGCAGCGCTGAGGGACTTAGCACGCGCTTTACCCCCTTGCCGAGCCAACTCGATTCGGGCTTTCTTTAAGACCTCCTCATCCATTACACAAATATTACACCTTGCAAGCAAGATGGCTAGAGCACATCCCGATTCGGCTTGACACCTTGCCAGCAAGGTGGGATATTCGGAACACTGAAATGCTCCGACATCTCCTGGCGACGTCAAGGTGAGGGAGGACGAGTTGTCCAGACGTAACCGCTATCAGTTTGGAACTCTTGAACTTCGGAAACGGATCAAAGGCCCTGCCGTATGGATATTCCGCTATCGGGATCGACAGCAACCGGCCGTAACGCGACCGGCCATAACTCTGGGCACGGTCGAGGACTATCGTTCTCAAACGGAAGCGAGGCGCGCGGCCGAGGGCCTGCGACTGCAAATCAACAACGGCCTGCCCTTGCGAGAAGCCGTAACCTTCCAAGGTCTGATCGACCGATACATAAGAGAAGAGATCGAGCAAGGCGAGCTTGCCCACACGACCAAGGAAACCGAGCTCAACCGT
The DNA here is from genome assembly GCA_963714225.1 of uncultured Acidobacteriaceae bacterium. Classification (GTDB taxonomy): domain Bacteria; phylum Acidobacteriota; class Terriglobia; order Terriglobales; family Acidobacteriaceae; genus Sulfotelmatobacter. Next base: position 264,153 of record CAVQNY010000031.1, read on the forward strand.
ATCAACAAACACATTTCACCCAGGTGGGGAAGATGTCTGCTCAAGGACGTAAAACCTTATCCGGTTCTGGATTGGCTCCGCAAGTTGCCGGTCGCACCGAAAACCAAGGGCCACCTGCGCGGGCTCATGTACCGATTGTTCGAGAAGGCCATGCTTTGGGAGCTTGTTCCTTTCGAGCGAAACCCGATCGGTCTGGTAGAACTCAAAGGAGTCAGCAGACGGCTCAAAGCACCGCGGATTCTGACGGAGCACGAGTTCGTGGACCTGCTCAATCAACTGCTTCAACCCTACCGATCGATGGTTCTTCTCGCCGGCTGTACAGGATTGCGAATCAGCGAGGTTCTGGGACTGCGCTGGCAGTCGATCGACTTCGAGCGCTTAGCGATGGTAGTCACCGAAGGGTGGGCTCGGAGCCAAACAACAAAGCTGAAATCCGAATACTCACAGGACGAACTGCCTCTGGACCCGGGCGTCGCGACCGTCCTTCTAGAGTGGAAGCGCCTCTGTCCTGAGACGTCCGGGAACTGGGTATTCCCTAGTCCAAGGACCAACAGGCCCTACGATTCAAGCTCTTTGCGCAAGAAGGTGCTGAAGCCAGCGGCGCAACGGGCAAAGATTCAGAGTGCGATTGGTTGGCATTCGCTGCGTCACAGCTATCGAGCCTGGCTCGACGACACTGGGGTTCCACTTGGCGTTCAGCAGAAGCTGATGCGCCACGCCAACATTTCAACTACGATGAATGTGTACGGCGGTGCGTTCATGGACGCAAAGAGAAGAGCCAACACATCCGTCGTGCAGCGGGTTCTCTCCCAAAAACAGCCCAAATAGCGAAAGGCCGCGTCAGAGCGGCCTTGGCGGGAAATTATTTTCGCTTAATGGACCATTTTGGACTACAACCGAAAATCCAAAATTCCCGTAACCCTATGATTGCGTTGGTTGCGGGGGGTGGATTTGAACCACCGACCTTTGGGTTATGAGCCCAACGAGCTACCAGACTGCTCCACCCCGCACTTCGATCATAAACAATACCCTCGCCATCGTCAAACCGGAGAACCATCTGGTGGAGGTCATCGCTACGTTCCTGAAGGAGTCGACATTCGAACTGCGTCCTTTCATCATAAGAGACCATTTGCTGGCCCTCCCACTCGGCGATTTCAAGCCCATATGGACCGGCCTTGTCGCTCCTGCGGCAAGCCTGTTCAATTTTGACTACGTTGTCAGCAATTTCCGGTCCCTAATTCAATCTCTCTTTGAACTGATCCCGCTGTCGACTCCTCGGAGTTTTCCGGGGTCGGTCGATGGCCGGGCGACGTTACGCGCGAGCGTGGGGGCCAGGCAGCAGTACGCCGGGCCCAGCTATTTTTCTTGGGGCGCTTAGCTATAGCTAGGAATGTGATTTTGGGGGCTATCCAAACTCACACACTCGTAGAGCTCGTTTACGGCGGGTGGCGCCGGCTCGCGGAGCCCTATCGGATTGAATACCTTTCGGAAAAGCGACGGCGTCGGGTCCGAATACTTCTGGGTTACGATACGATGGGCGGCAATACTGGGCCCAGCATCAAGAATTTTTCTGCGACGAGATAGAGTTGGCGCGGGCGACCAACGTGGGATTTGTCCCGCGCGGCTTGCTCCCAAGCTAGAAAGGGCGGCGGCCCTCGCTCACAGCCGGCCAAGGCTCCGGGCCAAATCGCCGCCGTGGTTGGTCTCTTGGAGATCATGCTTGATCCGCTCGCCCCAACCCTGGCCAGCGCCCCCTATGACGACGAGCCGGTCTGCCAGGAAGAAGCATGCGAGATCGAGGCAGCGAAGGGATCGCTTGCCCGCGGCGAAGGCATCCCGCATGAGAAGGTTCTCGCCGAGTTTGGGTAGGGGGTCAGTTTGAAACTGTCGGTTTCTGTTCTCCAGCCTCAGCCGCCTCTAATGCCTCTGCTTCAGCAAGTGCATCGGCTTCCCGCAAGAGGGCGTCTGCTTTTCCCTTCAGGTTCGCCGCTCGGTCGCGCAGTCTCTCTGGCTCTGGCACATGTCGCTTCCGGACTTCCCCGCCTCTCCATCGCATGCGCCCAGTGTCAAGCACTAGCCGTGAAACGGCAAGACAAAAAACGAAGACCCTCCGAAGGGGGCCGCATTGAAATCAAACCGCCCAAGGATTTCAAACTGACGCACTGCCCGAGTTTGCCCTCACTTGCAAACTTCCAAAGACTTCGAGCGCATGGGCCGCGCGCCGCCGAAACCACAAGGCTCAGATCTTTTGACTTTGCCAACAACCAACGACTAACGACCAACGGACCGGCGACAAAAAAAGCCCCGCTCTCCGGAGCGGGACCTTTGACTTTACTGAGGGCTGAAAGCTGACGGCTGTTCTTAGTACATATCACCCATGCCGCCACCACCATGTCCGCCCGGCATCGGAGCTTCCTTCTTTTCCGGAATCTCCGCGACCAGGGCTTCGGTAGTAAGCATCAACGATGCAATCGAGCCGGCGTTGGTGAGTGCAGTGCGCACCACCTTCGTCGGATCGAGCACGCCTGCCTTGACCAGATCCTCATACTCGTTGTTCAGGGCGTTGAAGCCGTAGTTGGGGTCCTTGGAGTCGAGCACCTTGCCGAGCACGACCGCGCCTTCTTCGCCGGCGTTCTCGACGATCTGGCGCAACGGCTCTTGCAGGGCGCGCTTCACGATGTTGAGCCCAATCTGCTCATCACCCTCAAGCTTCAGCTTGTCCAAAGCCGCGACGCAACGCGCCAGCGCCACTCCGCCTCCGGGGACAATACCTTCTTCCACGGCTGCGCGCGTAGCATGCATGGCATCTTCGACGCGGGCTTTCTTCTCTTTCATTTCGGTTTCGGTCGCGGCGCCGACTTTGATCACGGCTACGCCACCGACCAGCTTCGCCAACCGCTCCTGCAACTTCTCGCGGTCGTAGTCGCTGGTGGTCTTGTCGATCTGGCTGCGAATTTCTTTCACCCGGCCTTCGATCTCCGAGTGCTTGCCCTTGCCTTCGACCAGGGTCGTGTTGTCCTTGTCGATGGTGAGCTTCTTCACCTGGCCGAGATCACTGATCTGCACGTTCTCGAGCTTGATGCCAAGATCTTCCGTGATGGCCTTGCCACCCGTGAGGATGGCGATATCCTGCAGCATAGCCTTGCGGCGATCGCCGAAGCCCGGAGCCTTGACGGCCGCGACTTGCAGCGTCCCGCGCAGCTTGTTAACGACGAGCGTAGCGAGTGCCTCGCCCTCAACGTCTTCCGCGATGATAAGCAACGGCTTACCGCCCTTGGCAATCTGCTCGAGCAACGGAAGTAGGTCTTTCATAGAGCTGATCTTCTTCTCGTTGATCAGAATGTAAGCGTTCTCGAGAGCAACTTCCATGCGCTCGGGATCGGTAACGAAGTAAGGCGACAGATAGCCGCGGTCAAACTGCATGCCCTCGACTACTTCCAGCTGCGTCTCGAGCGTCTTCGACTCTTCAACCGTAATGACGCCATCCTTGCCCACCTTCTTCATGGCTTCGGCAATGATGTGCCCAATGGTCTCATCGTTGTTCGCACTTATGGTGCCGACTTGGGCTATCATTTCGCCGGACACGGGCTTGGAGAACTTGTCGAGTTCGCCTTTGGCGCGTTCGCCGGTTTTCTTGTCGAAGACTCCGCAGACCAGAGCTACGGCTTTTTCGATGCCGCGCTTCATCGCCATTGGATTGGCGCCGGCCGCTACAGTCTTTACGCCTTCGCGGTAGATTGCTTGAGCTAGGACCGTTGCGGTGGTGGTGCCGTCGCCGGCTACATCCGAGGTCTTGGAAGCCACTTCGCGAACCATTTGGGCGCCCATGTTCTCGAGGCCGTCCTTTAGTTCGATTTCTTTGGCTACGGTTACGCCGTCTTTGGTAATTGTCGGCGAACCGAATTTCTTTTCGATTACTACGTTACGGCCCTTGGGGCCGAGAGTGACCTTTACTGCGTCGGCTAGAAGGTTGACGCCGCGCAGGATTGCCTGGCGGGACTCTTCGCCGTGTACGATTTGCTTTGCCATGATGCTTTTCTCCTTCGAATATAGAAATCTTTAAATTAGAGAGGGCACGGGGGTTCACAGGGTAAACCTTGCGCCCTTAAAACCTAGACGTTAACAAGCTACGTCTATAGGCCGCTTTATCGGCGTGCGCCGACGGTTTCTTTCTTGTTCGAACCGGCGGAGCTCGAGGATCCGGTTAAGACGCCGAGGACTTCGTCTTCTTTCATGATGATGAAGTCTTCGCCATCGATCTTGATCTCGGTGCCGGAGTACTTGCCGAACAGGATGCGGTCGCCCTCTTTAACGGCGAGAGGGAAAGTCTTGCCTTCATCGTTGGTGCGTCCCTTGCCGGTGGAAATGACTTCGCCTTCTTGCGGCTTGTCTTTTGCCGTGTCGGGGATGATGATGCCGCCTCGGGTGGTGGAAGCTTCTTCCACGCGACGGACCAGAATGCGGTCATGTAGCGGGCTGAATTTTGCCATGGGTGTGACTCCTTTCAAGGTTGGATAGTGAGGTTGACGTTACGTAAACCTATGAATTGTTAATGGTTAGCGAGTGTTGTTAGCAGTCTCGTCTATCGAGTGCTAATTATAGGGATGTGAGTGGGGGATGTCAAGGGTGAGAAACCAGTTTCGCTCTCGTGACTGCGGTTTGGGTAGAGGCCCAGCTTTACCCTAAGTGTTCTTGACCTGCTTTACCCGTTGCGGTGGAGCTGCTTCAACAAAACACGAAGGGCGGCTTCGCAGCCGCCCTTCAAACTCATCTAAGCAAAGCGCCTCTAGGTTCGCACCTTAAAGTGCAGAGGTCCTTCGTTGGGAGTTCCTCGCCCGAGGCGAGGAGCTCCGCTGCCTCAGGATGACCGCGCCCGGGAGGCAGAGTTGCCGATAGCTCAAAGGCGACGGACAGGAGTGTACGTCCCACACGGGCTGCCTCAGGGGCTAAAGCCCAATCCAAAGTGCCAGCCTGCAACGCAAGCCTAGAAGGCCTGTTCCATCCGCTTGGCTACGATTTCTCCGCGGGGTCGGGTTTTGGCTTGGCTAGGGAGCGGACGTAGTTACCATGTCCCAGTTTTCTTCGGGCTTGATGCGGGGGCCTTCGAGGGCGTGTCCTGGTGGCCGTTTTTGATGATGTAGAAGAGCTCGCCGTCGTTGCGGTCTCTTAGGGAGTTGGGATCGGTGAAGTCGGCTAGCTTCAGCTTCATGTCGGCGGCCATGTCGGTTTTGCCGGCGCCGTCTTTGCCGTGGCACATGGCGCAGTCCACGGTGCACCACTTCTTGGCGCGGGCGAGAGATTCGGGCGGGACTTGACGGGATTGGCCTGCTTGTCGGCTTCGGCCGGGATGGCGTCGTAGGAGGGCGGCACTACTTTCGGCGGGGTTTGGGTTTGTGCGGAGAGTGTGGTCGGGAAAATGAATACGAGGGAAAAAAGCAGTGCCAGGTCTAGATGTTGATTTGGACGTGGCTCGGGACATCGGAGCCTCCGATGAACGATGACGATTGAGGACGAGCCAATACGAACGCCGGGCGATGGGGGACGCTGTGACCTGGATCACGGGCCAAAGTCTTCAACACAGAGGGCACGGGGAACACTGGGTAAGGCACCATGCTTGCAAAATTGGTGAGGGTCGGGCAACCTCTTTAATCATGCAAATCAGATTGCGCGGCGGTGTGGCGCTGGTTTCTGTTCTGCCCTTCTTAATTTTTGTCACAACTAGGGGCTTGGCGCAGTCCGAGGCTGGGCCGGAGGAGGGTGGGCACGAGGTGCAGGTTTGGACCGGGGGTGGATACTCGGTTCCGGGCGGGACTTCGCACACCGGGATTTTTGATTTGGGATTGCGTTATGGATGGGTGATTACGGGGGAGCATCTGCCGGGATTTTTGCGGGGACGATTCGAGTATGCGGTGGATGCGGAACCGGCGTATTTAATTTTTCAGCCGGCGAATACGGCTTATGGAGTGGGATTCAATCCGTTTGGGCTGAAGTGGAATTTCGAGCGGCGGGGGCGGCTGTCTCCTTATTTTGAGCTGAGCGGGGGGACGCTGTTCAGCGATCACAATGTCCCGAGGTATACGAACACGGTGAACTTCACCTCGGCGGCCGCGCTGGGGACGCATGTGCTGGGCGCGAAATATAACTGGAGCGTGGAGTTGCGGTATTTGCACATTTCGAATGCGGGGCTGGCGTCGCTGAATCCGGGGCTGAATACGGTGCAGGTGCGCGTGGGAGTAGGGAGGTTTTGGAGGAAGTGAGACGAGAACCTACCACGCAGGCACGCAGACAGTGAAGGGAATGAGTCGGGCGCTCGGCTTCGACTGGAAACCGCGCGCCCGCGGGTGAAGTGGTGAGGCTAGGAGACGGTTACGGAGTGGGTAGAGCAGCAACTCACGTCGAAATAGTAAGTGCCGGGCGCGAGTCCGGTCGCAGTGGTGACGGTCGGGACGGTTGATCGGGGGCCCTACGTTGAAGGGCCAAGTCCCGTCCCCGCTGATCTGGCAGCCGGTTGCGGGGACGCTCTGCCAAATGACGGGGTCGCCAGGGTCTCCTGAAAAATCGCTGCACATGTTCGGAGTTCTGGTAGTTGACCTGTTGTTTTTCCTTTCAAATGGCGGGGGCGCTCGGCTTTGACTGGAAACCGCGCGCCCGCGGCTGAAGTGGTGGCGTTAGGAGACGTTTACGGAGTGTACGGCTTGCGCTGTGGTGCAGCAACTCACGTTGAAATAGTAAGTGCCGGCCGGGTGGGAACCAATCTTGATCGTGGTCGCGGTGGGGAGGCTGATGTAATACGACCCGTTAGACCCTTGGGCGGGTGTGAAGGGGAACGTGAGATTAGGGTAGCCGGATGTTACTTGACTTATGGTGCAGCTTGCGGGGACGCCCTGCCACTGCACAGGATCGTCAGGGTTTCCTGAAAAATTGCTGCAGATGTTCGGGGTGCGGACTGTTGAATCTGTTTTCTTTCCCTTTCCCTTTCCTTTTTCTTTCGTCATGCGTGTGCTCCTTTTGGACTACCAGGGCGATGGGCTCGACACAAAGCCTTCGCTCGAGGCTGGAATTTTACTGTAACTGGTCACATAAATGTTTCGGGTTAGAGAATGCTGGCCCTCAGGGACCAAAGCCCGCATCGTTTGGTGTTCCACCAGCGCCCTTCGACTCGCTTCGCTCACTCAGGGCAGGCTCAAGAACTGAAGCCGTGCCCTTCCCTAGACCTAGAAGCCGCGCCATTCCCAAAACATTTATGAGACCAGATCGTGGGGCCCGTTCCCGGCGAAGTGTGCCGGGAATTTACGGATGTGAAGACCTCATCAACTGCTCGTAAGTCGGATTGCCGGCCAGGTTAGCGAACTCGGGATCGCCCCGAATCTTATCTGTCGTATAGCCGGCCTGCACAGCCTTGCCCAGCCATTCGATTGCTAATCCGGCTTGGCCTAGTTGGTTATACACCCCGGCCGCGTCTATCAGTATCCCTTTATCGTTATGACCGTACTGCAGCGCCTGACCCAGATAAAGCAGAGCGTTCTTGCGATCACCGAGCATAGAATAGTAACCCGCTAAGCTGCTGAGCAATTCCGCGTCGCGAGGATTGACCTTTAAGTCTGCCAACGCGAGGTCGATCGCTTTGCGATTTGGCCCCACCGCCTGAGCCTTCTTGCCGCCGTAGTAAAGGGCTGCGCCCAGATTGCCCCAAATGACTTGCTGTTGAGGGTCCAGCTTGATCGCCTCCTGGTAGGCTTTGGCCGCGTCGTCAAACTTATTGAGGCCAAAATACGCTGCGCCGAGGTTTACATATCCGGGATAGCTCGGCCGGATGGCGATGGATTTTTTCAAGGGGTCGATCGCCTTCTCGTATTGGCCCATGTCGCTATAGATGGATCCGACATTCACGTACGTCCCGTACCATTCGGGAGCGATCTGAATAACCTTCGCAAACATTTGCAGGGCTTTGTCATACTCGTTGCGACGGCGGTAGAACGTGCCGAAAAGGTTGTAGCTGTAGCGACTATTGGGATGGAACTGAATGGCTTGCTGGTAAGCCTTTTCGGCTTCAGTAATCTTGGCTTCGTGTTCGTAGGCCAGGGCCAGACCGACGGCGGCTTCTTCGTTGGTGGGCTCAAGACCGAGGGCGAGCTGAAATTCGGCAGCGGCTTCGGGGGAGTGCCCGGTGCCGTCGTCGATGAGGCCGAGGCAGACGTGGCCGGCGGTGCCGGCGTTGCCGAGTTTGACGGCGTCATTGCAGCCGGTCTGGGCTGGCGCGATCCATTGCTTTTGCTTGGTGTCGGAATACTTGAGCCAATAGCTCTCGCCGAGGACGGCTTTGGCCATGCCGAAGTTGGGATCGAGCTTGAGGGCTTCGCGAGCCATCAGGGCGGCGTTGTCGAGATTCTCAGCCCTGCTGTGATCGAGGAGATAGCCTTGCGCCTGCAGATAATACTGGTAGGCTTCGGCTTTATCGGTGCCGTGGTATTTCAGAGCGGCTTCCTCTTCCGGGTGCAACTGCAGGTGCAGGGCTTTGACAGTTCCTTCGGCGACGTCTTGTTCCACCGAGAAGGCGTCTGTGGTGGGGACGGTGAGGGCGCCGCCGCCAATGGGAGCGCCGGTTTGGGCATTGAGCAGAGAATAAGTGACCTTGACCAAGTCGGCGGACTGAGGCTCGAGGGTGAGAGTGAGGCCGAGGTTGGCGCCGAACATCCGGGCGGCGTCGGGGAGCGTGGAAATCTTTTTGTCCTGCAGGTTGCGCGCGGGGACGACTTCAAAGGCGCGGTCCTCGGTGAGCTTGCCGAGTTTGCTGGCCAGGCTTTCGACCAAGCCCTCGCCGAGGGCGGTGAGTTTTGTGTTGCCCTCAACGGCGGTGAAGGGAAGGACGGCCAGGATTTTTGTTTGAGGCAGTCCGTTGGGCTGGGATGGAGTGGCGGCGTCATTTGCAGTCGAAGAGCGCAACCACCGGCGCGCGGGACGATAGGCGAGGAGCGCTACCACAATCAGGACAATCGCCAACGCGGCGAGCCTACGGTACTGGCGAAGATTGCCGGCAGCCGACGGGGCGCGTTTCGGCTTTTCGCCTTGTTGAACGCGGCGCAGGTCATCCAAGACAGCGGCGGCATTGGGATAGCGCGCGTCGGGATCCTTGGCCAGGGTGCGAGAGATGACACTGGCGAGTGGGCCGGGAACATTCTTGAGCGAGGGCGGGTTTTCGTGGACGATGCGTGCGACGGTGGTGGCCAGACTGTCGCTTTGAAAGGGCTGCTCACCACCGAGCATTTCGTAGAAGACGAGGCCGAGGGAGAAGATGTCAGAGCGGCCGTCATCGGGCCTCTGCAGCAGGACTTCGGGAGCCATGTAGGCGGGAGTGCCGCCGGTGGCGGTCATGGTCTCCATGCTTTTGGTGGCGTCGTTGGGATTGCTGCTCCAGGCACGGCGGGCAACGCCGAAGTCGAGAATCTTTACCCTGTTGCCGGGAGTGAGCATGATGTTTTCGGGCTTGATATCGCCGTGAATGATGCCTTTTTCGTGAGCGGCCTGCAGGCCTTCGCAGCACTGAGCGGCGATGGCAAAGAATTCGTCGGTGGAAATGGGTTGTTCGAGGCGATGGCGCAGGGTTTTGCCTTCGATGTACTCCATCACGACCCAGAGTTCGCCGGCGTGCTCGACGACGTCGTAGATGCAGCCGAGGTTGGGGTGGTTGAGAGCGGAGGCGCGCTGGGCTTCCTTGAGCAGGCGTTTGCGGTCGGCGTCAGTGGACCGGGCGTGAGGCGACATGCGCTTGATGGCGACAAAGCGCTTCAGCGTGGTGTCTTCTGCGCCGTAAACCTGTCCCATGCCCCCCGCGCCGAGGCGCTTGGAGATCACAAAGCGGCCGACAGTGGTGCCCGTGAGGGCATCCGCAGCAGGGTCGGCAGGAGCAGCCGCAGGGGGCGTCTTGATCTGATCTGCCATGTGGGAACTGCACGCCGAATTTTGTAATTCTAATCTGAGTCGCGGGGGAAACCAAAGAGAAAGTGGGGAACGGCGTTCACCTCAGAGGCACGGAGAAAATCTTTAAAGGAGCGGCTACTTGGAAGGAGTTGCCGCACGGCAATACTTGAGTTTTTCGGCATCTTCCACAAATGCAGCCGTGCGAGCGTTCTTTTCAACTTCCGAAAGGCCCAACTCTTCCATCTGCTCTTCGAGAGGGCGGACAATTTTCCTGAGAGCCTCCTTGTGGGAATCTTTTTGCCGTCCTTGTGGTCGCGGGATTGGAAGCGCGGACATCTGACTGTTCTTTTCCTTCTACTCTTTCTGTTTGTCCTCTGAGTCACGGTAGTTTACTCGATTCTTCAACTCAAGTCTTACTTTAACTTTATCCACTTCTTCATTTGATCCGCGAAAGTTACGGAGGGCACATGCGTAAGAATGCTTATTGTCCCTAGCTTTGACAAGCTTTGACAGCTTTGACAGGGCATCCCTTGCTTCCATCCTCCGGCCCCAGCTATTCTTCTGACCTATGTCTACGCTGGTGGAGTGTGTGCCGAACTTTTCGGAAGGGCGCGACAAAGCTAAAGTCGACGCCATTGTTGACGCCATGAAGGTGGATGGAGTCTACCTGCTGGACCGCGAGATGGACGCGGACCACAACCGGTGCGTGATTACGCTGGTGGGCGAGGGGGAGGCGATTCAGGAGGCGGCGATTCGCGGAGTCGGGAAGGCCGCGGACTTGATCGATCTGAATGCGCATAAGGGCGCGCATCCGCGAATGGGTGCGGCGGATGTGGTGCCCTTCATTCCGATTGATGGAGTGACGATTGAAGATTGCGTAGCCATGGCGCGGCATGTGGGCGAAGAGGTTTGGAAGCGGTTTCAGATTCCGGTTTATTTGTACGAGGCGGCTGCGGCGACACCGGAGCGGCAGAATCTGGAAAACATCCGGCGCGGGCAGTTTGAGGGGATACGGGCAGAGATTGGGACGAATGCGGCGCGGAAGCCGGATTTTGGCGAGGCCCGGGTGCATCCGACGGCGGGGGCGACGGTGGTGGGAGCGCGGAAGTTTTTGATTGCCTACAACGTGTTCTTGAACACTCCGGATGTCGAGATCGCGAAGAAGGTGGCGAAGGCGGTGCGGTTTTCGAGCGGAGGCATGCGGTTTGTGAAGGGTGCAGGATTTCTAGTGCGGGGTCTGGCGCAGGTCTCGATGAATCTTACGGATTTCGAGCAGACGCCGGTGCATCGCGTGTTTGAAATGGTGAAGCGAGAAGCGGAGCGGTATGGAGTGATGCCGGTGTCGAGCGAGATCGTGGGATTGATTCCGAAGAAGGCGCTGGAGCAGGCGGCGGAGTGGTTTCTGCAGGTGGAGAACTTTGATTCGTCTTTGATTTTGGAAAACCGGCTGGCGGCGGTGATGAGTGGGAAGATGGTAGTGGGCGGATTGCGGGCGGGAGTGGAACCGTTCGTCGAACAACTGGCGGCGCCTACGGCTACGCCGGGCGGCGGCAGCGCAGCGGCGGCCGCGGCTGCGATGGCGGCGGCATTGGCGACGATGGTGGCGGCGATGTCGCGAGGGAAGAAGGCGTATCTGCAATACGAGTCACAACTGAGCGCGGCGATCGGGCGGTTGGGCCCGTTGCGGGAAGAGTTGAAGGCTGCGGTAGATAAGGACGCGGAGTCTTACAATGCTGTCATGAAGGCTTACCAACAGGCGAAGGCGGATCCTGCAGGCGCCGATATGCTGGTCGATGCCGCTCTCAAGTTGGCTACCGTTGTTCCGCTCAGTGTGGCGGAGCAGGCGTATGAAGTGGCGGAGATTACCGAGAGCCTGTTTACCCTCAGCAACCCCAACATGAAGTCGGACTTGACTACAGCGCAGGCACTGGCTAGGGCGGCGATTACGGGCGCGCTGGCAAATGTGGAAATCAATCTGGCCGCGCTAAAGGAGAAGGCTTTCGCGGCGGAGGTACGAAAGAGGATGGACCTCATCAAGCGCTGAATGCGATTGTTTTATACGAGGGACGCGGCTCAAAATGAGTAGGCGGAGACAGGAAAAGACGACGCAGCCAGTCACCTCTGTACACTCTGGGGATCTCTGTTCCGGATGCCATTAAGTAATTCTTGCGCCAACCGAGTGGAAAGTTCCACAGCGGGGTTCAGGCGTGAGGGGTAGGAAAACTGCGCTTCGCATAAGGACATCCGCCTTGAGCCGCTCGGCATGGTTATCCATCTCAATCCTGCTGCTTTGTGCCGTAGCATTTCTTTTGAGCCTGAACGGCTGCGGCGGTGGTGCCGCTTCATCAGGGCCGCCCCTCGCAAAGCCCAGCTACACGCTCGGTGCCGGGGCGTTGAGCCCAGCTTCGGTCACAGCTGGAGGCACGGCCACTTCGACCATCACCGTGACTCCGCTAAATGGGTATACCGGCAGCGTCAGCCTTTCTTGCAGCAGCATCACCGGCGCGACCCCGCCTCCCATTTGTTCCTTCAGCGCGTCTCCAGTCGTGATTAGCGGCACGGCTGCGGCCACGTCAACGCTGACAGTCTCTACGTCGATCAGCACACCCGACGCTAGCGTTACGATGACCGTCACCGGAAGCGATGCTAACGATTTGGCTCCCGGCAACGGCCCTCAGACGTTGCGCCTGACGATGGCATCGGTGATCCAGCACGTGGTAATCATCTTCCAGGAGAACCGCACGCCCGACAATTTGTTTCAGGGACTGTGTCTTCCGCCGAACGGCAACCCCAGTAACTGCAACAGCACGAACCCGACCGCCTCCCAGTACAACATCGCCAGCAGCGGAACGGACTCGACAGACGCGACCATCCCGCTACGCCCTATCGACCTGGGCACGACCGCCACCAACGGCAACCCGGATAACTACGATCTGAGCCACGCCCACAGCGCTTTCGTGGATATGTGCGACCTGAACCCGGCCACCGGAGTATGTGCGATGGATGGCGCTGACCTGATCCCATATTCGTGCACGCCGCCAGCCGTCAACTGCCCGCCAGCCCCGGACCCGCAGTTTATGTACGTGTATCCGAACGACGTTCAGCCATACTTGACCATGGCCAAGCAGTACGCCTTTGCCGATCACATGTTCCAGACCAACGAGGGGCCAAGTTTTCCGGCTCATCAATTCATCATTTCGGGGACTTCAGCGCCTACGGCGACCAGCAGTTTGTTTGCCTCCGAGAACCCAGGGGGGGTTGCCGGCGCCGCGGGTTGCATCGCTCCCGCCGGCGCGACGGTCAGGGTGATCGATGCCGCGGGCAGTGAGACCAGCAACCCGCCGATTTACCCCTGCTTTGAGCATCCCACACTCACGGACTCGCTCGACAATGCAAACCTCAGCTGGCGCTATTACGCGCCGTCGGCCGGCTCCATCTGGACTGCTCCCGATGCGATTGAGCACATGTGCGTACCGAGTGCCCCCACCGGGGGAGAGTGTACGGGATCGGATTGGACCGGCACGTCGCCGAAGGTTGTCCTCAACCAAACCCAGAGCAACGCGCAGATCCTCACCGACATCGCCAGCAATCAGCTCCAACAAGTGAGCTGGGTGATTCCTACTGGCCAGGATTCCGATCACGCCCTCAGCAACAACGGTTGCGGTCCATCCTGGGTAACTTCGATTGTCAACGCCATCGGCAACAGCCCGTATTGGTCGAACACGGTCATCATCCTCACCTGGGACGACTGGGGAGGTTGGTACGACCACGTCCCACCGGCGGTCATCGTCAACAGCAGCAGTTGGGGATCCGGGTATGTGTACGGATTCCGCGTGCCCATGGTTGTGATGTCGCCTTACGCCAAGCCGGCCTACATCTCACACATTACGCATGACTTTGGAAGCATTTTGAAGTTTATTGAGTCGAACTTCAATTTGCCGTCGCTGGGCTACGCAGACGCTCCGGCCGACGATCTGTCCGACATTTTCAATTTTGCTCAGACCCCGATTGGGTTTCAGAGCATCCAGCAACCGCCACCGCCGCTCGATGCGGCCACCTGCGCCAGCGACTTGGGCCCGGCCAGCGATCCCGATGACGACTGAAGTGAAAACGGGCGGAGCCGTGGCCTGGACAAATTCCTGGCGGGCGGCCATTTAAGAGGCGAGGAACACTGAAGCTCAGGTTCAGTGTGCAATGGTTGTGCCGGAGATAATGCTGTCCCAAAATGATCACTAGACTGGTACCTTTGGCTGGGCAGGGAACTGGTTGGCTGGCTTAGAATAGAGGCGACTGGGTAACGGGAAGGCATGAACCTTGCATCTAAATCGCAAGACACCGGGGAAATCCCGTTCATTATTTTATGGGTTCAGTGTTAAGAAAACTCTTGTGAGGACCGAGGCAGTTATGAAAACCGTGAAGTGTTGTCTATCTTTTGTAATGCTGGCTGTGCTTTTCGTGGGCATGGCGAATGCCACGCCGCTGAGTTCGTCGACGCGCTCGGTGGTTCCGGCAGATTTGCAGCAGTTGATTTCAGTGGATTACCGGGCGCTCAGAGACTCTCCGACAGCGACCGCCTTGAAGCAACAAATTATGGATTCGCAGGAAAGCGTTAAGCAGGCCGAGGACGCGCTGAAAGGTGTCGGCATCAACCCCGATAAAGATATCGACACGCTCACCCTGCCCTCGTTTCGTACGGCCAAGCAGGGGATCAAAGTGATCTTTATCGCCAGCGGGCCCTTCAACATGAAGGCCGTGCTCAAGAAGTTGACGCTGCTGAAGATCAAGCCCACGAAGTATCGCAGCTCGAGTCTCTATCCCATGGATGGCGGCTTCGTGATGACCTTTCTCGACGACAGCACGCTGCTGTTTGGCGAGCCTTCGGCGGTGAAACTCGGTCTGGACACGCGTGATGGAGATATCTTGGGCGTCGATACGAACTCGACCATGGCCGACATGCTGTCGAACGTCGATGCAGCCGCTTTCTGGAGCATCCTGGACCAAATGGGTACGCAGAATATGGTGCGTTCGGCGCTGGGTGATGCGGCCAAGATCGCCGACTACGAGACGGTTAAGAAGCGAGTATTGGGTTCGTATTACACCATGGACTTTTCCAGCGGCGTGAACTTCGATCTGACGGTTGTGACGGCCGACTCGATCACGGCGGGGACGCTCTCCGTGGTGATGAAGGCCGCCATTATGTACAAGAAAAGCAGCGCCACGGCCGTGGAAAAGGCGGCCATGGATATGGCCACGGTCGATTCTGACGGCCCGAAGTTTATGATGCACTTCAAGGACAGCGACGCGCAGTTTCAGTCATTGATGCATTCGCCTTTATTTGCAGCGCTTTCGCACTAAGAAGAGCAAACCTTACCACGGGAGGCACTGAGACACGGAGAAAAACCGGGTTTCGGTGCCTTTGTTTCTTGGGCTCGTTCTTTTCCCACGTTTTTTCTTCTCCGTGCCTTCGTGTCTCCGTGGTGAAAATCTACTTTGGTTCGCGCGTGGCGCGTTTCTCGCGGGCCCAGCCTTCCTTCACGATCTGTTGTGCGCGGCCGATCGCTAGCGCGTCCTCGGGAACATCACGGGTGATACACGACGCCGCGCCCACATAAGCGCCTTTGCCCACGCGCACGGGCGCGACCAGAGTGCTGTCGCTGCCGATGAAGGCTCCGTCGTCGATCACCGTCTTGTGCTTAGCCACGCCGTCGTAGTTGCAGGTGATGGTTCCGGCGCCGATGTTTACGCCCGCGCCGATTTCCGCGTCCCCGAGATAAGTGAGGTGATTGGCTTTGGATCCCTTGCCCAGCTTGATCTTCTTGGTCTCGACAAAATTGCCGACGTGCGCGCTTTGTCCGATATCGCTGCCGGAGCGCAGATGAGAATAGGGACCGAGGACGGCGCTGGGGCCGACGCGGGCTTCTTCCAGAATGCATCCCGGACGGATCAGAACGCCGTCGCTAATTTCGGAATCGCGAATCACGGAATAGGACCGAATGCGGCAGGCAGCACCGATGCGTGATTTGCCCAGAATCTGAACAAAAGGTTCGATCACGGTGTCGGGGGCGATTTCAACGTCGTTATCGATCACGCAGGTGGCAGGATAGAAGATGGTGACGCCCTCGGCCATGAGTTCATGGCACTTGCGCATGCGAATCTGGCAGTCAATGAAAGAGAGTTCGGTGCGCGTGTTGGCGCCGAGAACTTCGCCGGAGTTTTCCGTTTTCCAGACTACGACGCGCTGCCCAGCCTGGCGCAGGACTTCGGCCATGTCGGTGAGGTAGTACTCGCCATGCGGATTGGCGGTGGAGAGTTTGCCGATGTGCGAGAACAACTGCGGCGCGGCGAAGACGTAGAAGCCGGCGTTGATCTCGTGAATCTTTTTCTGGGCGGGGCTGGCGGCTTTCTCTTCGACGATGGCCTGGACCTCGACGCTATGGGCATTCTTCCGGATAATCCGGCCGTAGCCGGTGGGGTGGTCGAGGTCGGCGCTGAGTAAAGTCATGGCGGCCTGCTCATCGAGTTGGAAGTTGAGCAGGCGGGCGATGGTTTGGGGCGTAATCTGCGGAGCATCTCCCGAGAGGACGATGATGTGGTCGTAGGCGGAGAGTGCTGGCTGCGCGACCATCAGAGCGTGGCCAGTGCCGCGCTGCGCAGCCTGCAGGACGAAATTGACGCCGGTGTGGGCGACGGCGGAGCGGACACGGTCGGCTTCGTGGCCGATGATGGCGAAGACATCGTTTGGCGAGACTACGCGCGTGGCGGCCGCAATGACATGAGCGAGCAGCGGCTTGCCGCCGACTTCATGCAGCACTTTGGGAAGCTGCGACTTGAGCCGCGTGCCTTTGCCGGCGGCCATGATGGCGACGGCAACGCGGGGGGCGGAGGCTGCGGAAGTTTTCGAAGAAGGTACGCTCCTGGATTTCTTCATTCGCCCCACTATACCTTGAGCCGGAAGAGTACAGAAGAGGGATGCTGGGTTCCTCGTCAATCGGACTATTTCCTGCTCCACGACATAAAATCTTTCGACAGAATTGCCACGACTCGTGGTGAACCGTTAACCCGGAGGGAAAGAAGAGATGCCGAATATGTCATTGAACGCGAAATCCCCGATGCGGGAAGCTTGACGCAGGAGCAGGTTCTGGCGATTTCGCAAAAATCCTGTGGCGTCTTGAAGAACCTTGGGCCGCAGATTCAGTGGTTCGAGAGCTATGTCACCCAGGACAAGATTTACTGCGTCTATATCGCTCCCGATGAAGCGATGGTGCGGGAAATGCCAAAGGGCGGCTTTCCCGCCAGCCGCGTTTCGGACGGATCATCGATCCGACTTCGGCTGAAGCGTGATGGTCGGCAGGGATTGGCGGACTTTAGAGCTGTCGTGCGGGCGGAAAGCTTACCTCAGACGCTAAAGCGCGGATGTGTTTTCAGTGGCTGAGGGCACGACTGTCGTGCCCTTCCCAAACCTAGCGAGGAGAGGATCTCCGACGTTTGCATCCGTCAGAGGCCCAGGCCGCCGTCGACGCCGAGGATTTGTCCTGTAATGAATTGGGGCGCCGTGGCAAAGAACAGGACGGCCGCGGCAATCTCGTCTGCCCGCCCATTGCGCCGCATCGGAGTCTGTTTGGCCATGCGTTTCATGAAGGCGGCGGCCGACTTCTCGCCGAGATCGATCATGCCGGGAGCGACCGCGTTGACGGCAATTTCGGGTGCCAGTGCTTTTGCCATGACCTTGGTGAGCATGTGCAAGGCAGCTTTGGAGGAGCAGTAATGCGCGTGCGTGGCCCAGGGACGCAGGCCGCCCAGCGAACCCATGTGAATGATCTTGGCTGCGATTTCTTCCGATCGCTTCGATCCGATTCGTTTTCGGCGCATCCACTTCAAGGCTTCGCGTGAGACCAAGAATGGTCCACGGGTGTTGGAGGCGAACATCGCATCCCACTGGCGCAGGGTGAGGCGCTCGAAGTCAGCCGTGGCATAGTTGGCGGCGTTGTTGACGAGGATATCGATGCGGCCCAGTTCGCGTCCAGCCTCTTTCATCGTGGACTTGACGCTGGCCTCATCTGTAACGTCGCAGTGCAAGGCGAAAGAGCGCACGCCAAGGCCGGAGAGATCGATGACGGTGCGTTGCGCCTCCCGGGCGGAATTGCGAAAAGTGATGGCGACATCGGCGCCAGCTTGGGCGAGCGCGAGGGCGGAGGCGCGTCCCAGACGCCGGGCGCCGCCGGTGATGAGGCAGGCCTGGCCGCGCAGAGGTTGGGAATCGAGGAGAACCATTTTCGGATTTTACTCCTGAACTTTACTCCCGAACCGGGAAGGCCATTTCCTGCCAGGGACGGTCGGCTTCGGTTTTTTCTTGCCAGAGGGTGAGGCAGTAACGGTAAAATCGCGGCGTGCCGCAGTCCCGCCAGGTTGTGGTTTATTCGCGCAAGGGATGCCATCTCTGCGAATTGGTGAAGGAGAGCCTTGCCAAGCTCTCTCGCCGCGGCGGATTCACCTGGCAGGAAGTGGATGTGGATAGCGACAGCGAACTGCGACGGCAGTTCAATGACGAAGTCCCAGTCGTGTTCATCGACGGGCGCAAGGCCTTCAAGTACCGCATGGACGAGCAGGAGTTTCTGAGGAAGCTGGCGAGCTAGGGTTGGAATTTCGTCAGTCTGCCGTAGAAGGTATGGAGGTAGAATGTCGCCATGTCGAAC
Organism: uncultured Acidobacteriaceae bacterium; assembly: GCA_963714225.1. GTDB lineage: Bacteria > Acidobacteriota > Terriglobia > Terriglobales > Acidobacteriaceae > Sulfotelmatobacter. The sequence goes on from CAVQNY010000031.1 coordinate 282,764, forward strand.
GAGCAACCATCACAAAAGAGAAGCTCCCCGCGCGTCAAAGTGAGCGTCCCGGTAGAGTTGCGTGTCCCGGGCAGCGATGTTCCCCTCCGTGGCGCAACCTCCGACCTCAGCGAAAGCGGTTGCTATATCGAAACGATGTTCCCATCTCCCGTCGGGACCATTTTCGAAATGAGTCTCCAGATTGACGGGACGCTACTTGCGCTGGGCACAGTCGTTACCTCCCACCCGCAGGTGGGAAACGGGATCAAGTTCAGCAAAATGCTGCCCGAAGACCAGGAAGAACTGCGTACCTACGTGGAGGCCGCACAGCAAACCGGATAAGGCGTTTGGGCGTGGCTCCGCTAGAACCCCCACGGCCGCTCAATTCTCCCCCACAGCCTAACCGCGGCACTTTCCGATACAATCTCTCCCGGCCATGTTGCGCACCCAACTCTACGCCGATCCAAACAACGTCTTTGTACACGATGCGATCCTTGCGTCCTGCCGACAGCATCCGGAGAAGACCGCGCTGGTGGATACTTCGTGCGGGCGGCGGTTCACGTATGCGGAATATGGAGAGACGGTGGAAGCGCTGGCTCGCGGGCTGGTTGAGGCTGGGCTGAAGCCGGGAGAAGTGGCCGCCATCTTTCTGGCCAATTCGTGGGAGTTCTGTGCGGCTTACCACGCGGCAACTTTGGCTGGGGGGATTCCGACGCTGTTGAATCCGACGTATCGCGAGCGGGAAGTGCGGCACCAGTTGGGGAACTCGGGGGCAGTGCTGCTGATCACCGATAGAACGAATATTGACGGCATCAATCTGGCGGGGCTGCCGAATCTGCGGCGAGTATTTTGCACGCGAGAGCAGGGAAGCGGAAGCGAGCGGTTTTCCAATCTGCTGAAGCCGGTAAGCGCGACGCTGCCGGGGCCCAATCAAGGGTCGGAGAAGACTTTGGCGGCGCTGCCCTATTCGAGCGGCACGACGGGGCTGCCCAAGGGTGTGATGCTTTCGCATTACAACCTGGTGGCCAACGTTTATCAGTTTCTGGGGATGGGGGCGACTCCGCTAAACTCCCAGGACAATATTCTTTGCTTCCTGCCGCTGTATCACATCTATGGCTTGAATGTTATGCTCAACCCGGCGCTGATTCTGGGAGCCACGTTGGTGCTCATGCCGCGCTTCAATGTGGGACAACTGACATCGCTGTTGACGGAGGAATCAATCACCACCATGGCGCTGGTGCCCCCGGCAATGAACGCGCTGTGCCAGGCAGCGGAGGCCGGAGAGTTTCCGAAGAATCACAGGGTGCACTGGGTGAAGTCTGGAGCGGCGCCGCTGGCGCCGGACCTGCCACGAAGATTCAGGGCGCTGACGGGCATTCTCGTGTGTCAGGGTTACGGGATGACGGAAGCTTCGCCGGTGACACATGTGGGTTATCTGGAGCCGGAACTGTACCGGCCGGAGTCGATCGGGCATCCGGTGGCGCAAACGGATTGCCGGGTAATCGGGCAAGCCGATCCAGAGACTTCTGCGGGCAGTGCGGCGGAGGTTCCTGCGGGCGAGCCGGGAGAGTTGGTGATGCGCGGGCCGCAATTCATGCAGGGTTACTGGAAAGAGCCGGAAGCGAGTGCGGCCGTGCTGCGCGACGGATGGTATTGGTCGGGCGACATCGTGACGCGCGACCGCGAGGGATTTTACCGGGTGGTCGACCGGCGCAAGGAAATGATCAAGTACAAAGGATTCTCCGTGGCGCCGGCGGAGGTGGAGGCAGTGCTGCTGGAGCATCCGGGGGTGCGGGAGTGCGGCGTTGTGGGCCGGCCCGATGCAGCGGCGGGCGAGATTCCGGTGGCGTTCATTGCGTTGCGCGAGGGATTTGTAACGGGCAGGAAGATGGAAGACGAATTGTGTGCATTCGTCGCCGACCGCTTGACCCACTACAAGCAGCCGCGTGAACTGCATTTTGTGGAAGCTGTTCCCAAGACGGCGTCGGGAAAAATTCTGCGGCGCGAGCTGCGGCAGTTGATTCGGGGAGAGGGTTCCCATTTCTGAAGGAATTCAAGAAAACGATTCAGGTTATCGACTTTGCGCACCCGAATCTGGAGCGAAGAGAAGCTGCTACTTTTCCACCGTGCTCTCGCCCGCGATTTTCCGGGTGACCAGGAAGCTCCAAATGATTTCGTTGGCGTTGAGGTCGTTGCTGGTCTTGCCGACTTCTTTTTCGGATAAGTACTGCTCGCCTCCGGGCCAGGTATTGCCGCCGCCCTTGACGCTGTAGAGAACGACCTGTGCGTTGTCCTGGCAGCCGCCGTAGGTGAACGTTTTAGTTTCCTTTCCGTTCTTCTCTGAAGCGGGCAGTTTGCCTTGGGCTGGCTTTTCTCCGCAGCGGTCGAATTTGGCCCACGCCTTGGCGCTGTCTTCGGCGGAGAGCACGGCGAAGCGGCCTGGTTTGTAGGTGCCTCCGTTGTAGGGAATGATGGGGTCATCGGTGCCATCCATGAACAGTGTGGGCACGGGACGCGAGGGCAGGCAGATCATCGTTTTGGGAAGGGCGGCGCTGACTGCGGCAATCGCGGCCACGCGATCGGCCATGGCGCAGCCCACTCGCAGCGCCATGAAGCCGCCATCGCCTAGGCCCGTGGCGTAAGTGCGGTGAGTGTCTACGGAGTACTTGAGGGCGAGCTGGTCCAGCATCTGGTTAAGAAAAGCAACGTCATCTGCCGGCTCTGGCTTGTTCTTGGTCGCGTCGGGATTCTGTCCTCCGCCCTGCCCGCCCCCTGGGTATCCACCGCCACCCCCGGGATAGCCGCCTCCACCGCCAGGATACCCTCCTCCACCGCCAGGATACCCTCCGTGACGGCCATACCCGCGCCGCGGCGTTGCCGTCGACGACTGCTCCGGCCGCACTCCTATATTCCACTCTCCGCGCGTGGCGTTGGGATAGACCGCAATCACGCCATCCTTATCGGCGAGCTGGTTAAAGTGCGTGAGCCGTGGCATGTCGTCGGCATTCTGGTTTCGGCCGTGCAGAACAATGACGACAGGATAGTGTTGCTGCGAGTCGTAACCCTTGGGCAAATGCACCACGAAGTTGCGGGAAACGTCATCGACGGTGACTTTTTCCTGGGCGTCCTGCGCCCGTAGAGGAGCGACGAACAGCAACCCGGAGATGCAGGCGGTGAGCACGCATTCGCGCCGCAGCCAGCACCAAGGGTGCAACCACATTCCCACCGCTTTAGACCTCATTTGCTGCTGACCCTTTCCGAATCCTTGGGCCGTCGTGACACCCACTTTGGCCCGGGCCTTGATTCGGCAGCCCAAGGCTGAACGCCTGAGCGAGACAGTCTTCCATCGATTGGCCCGCCATTCGCATAAGAATCACCAGTCTACGCCCGGGTTGCTAAGCGGATGTCGAGAGTTTTGCAAAGTTTTGTAAGCTCATGTCGAATTGGCTGAACCGAGGCGGGAACTTTCTTCACGGGCGCCGCGTACTTATCTAGGACACGGCGCTAAACCTTAAGGCTGAAGCGGCGCCGGCATCAGGAGGCATTATGGACGGCAACGTTGTGGGACTGGCGGCAGTGGTCATGGTCTTTGGGATCCCCATGGCGGCCATGTACACCTTTTTCCGCGTGCACAAGCTGCGCAGCGAAGAACGTTTGGCGGCGATTGCCCGTGGCGTAGAAATACCGATGCAGCCGGAACTCTCGGAGGCGGCGCGTTCGCGGCGCTCAGGAATTCTGCTGGTGGCCGGGGCTCTCGGCTATATCGTGACCTTTGTCCTGATCGGACGCCAGGAACCCGACGCGATGATCGCGGCTATGTTTGGCGTGATTCCGTTGGCGATAGGGCTGGGCTTCTTTGTCGATCACGCCCTGATCCGGCGGGACGCGCGCGTGCACTGAAGTTCGCGTGCCGGGCGCCTCAAAAGCCGGTGACAAACTTGTACTGAGCGTCGGTTAAGGGCACGACGCTCAGCCGTCCCTGTCGCACAAGCGGTGAATCGGCGAACAGCTTATTGGCCTTGACCTGGGCCAGCGTCACCGGCTTGGCCAGCAGTGTGCCAGCTTTGATTTTCACCTGGGGATTCTTTGCCTCCGACGCGTCGACCGAGACTACGGACGCAGTTCCCACTGCGCTTTTCTCATCTCCGGTGTGATAGATGACTAACTGCTCGCCCGGCTTCATTTCGCGCAGGTGTTTGACCGCGACAGGATTGGTGACGCCGTCCCAGACGGTGGTGTTTTCGCGCTGGAGATCGGCAAAGGAATAAACAGTAGGTTCGGTCTTGAGAAGATAGTTCATGCGCAAAATTCTACTCGGCTGCCAGACTCCATATCCAGCAGCAGACAATCTAAAGCCGGCTATTGCGGCTTGGCATTGGGATCCGGGGGTGATGTCTTGTCGTCTTTTTTCTCTTCGGGGTGGTCCTGATAGATCGAGTACTGGCTTTGGGGGCGTTTCAGCTTGATGGTGAAATCCATCTTAGCCCGGTCCACGTCATAGTCCTCGCCGAAGGTCTGGAACCCCGAAGCCAGTACTTGCACGCGCAGTTTGCCGTAGGGAATGTCGTCAAAGCTGGTCTTGCCGTCGGCGTCGGTTTTCAGTTCGAGCCCACCCCTGCTTTGCTTGCCCTGAGCATTTACCGGGTGCATGATCACAGCGGCGTTGCGAACGGGTTTGCCGTTGTCTTCCTTCACGATGAGAAAAGTCAGCGTGGCAGTAGGTTCTTCGTTAGGGCCGCGCTGCGCGGCCGCAGCTCCGAGCAGGCAGAGAATCCATAGCAGCAGGCCGGCCAGTGCCGGCTTCTTCCATTCTCTCTTCATTTTGCCTTCATTCTTATCTTTGGACGATCTTATCTTTGGACGATCTTATCTTTGGACGATCTTATCTTTGGACGATCTTATCTTTGGACGATAGCTCCACCGGTTCTGTCTCTGGACATTCTAACGAGTGGGACGTGCATGGGAAAGGAAGAAGTGGAGCGTGCGTGAATTAAGGCTTCTCAGCGGACGGGCTTTTGCGCTCCTGCACCGGCTGGAGCGAGTTGTACAAGGTCGCTGGCCACACGGGCGGTGTTGTGACGGGCGACGCCGCCTTCTTCGAGGTAATCTCCCAGTACAGGGATCACGCCCAGGGCTTCGATGGCATCGAGATCGGCAACGATCTGGCAGGCGCCCTCCAGCGCATATTTGGTCTTGAGTTCAGAGGAGACGGGTGTGTGATTGATCATCGCGTAGTCGAAGATCTGCTGCCGGGCGTGGCGATTGAGCGCGCGAATGTGATCGGCGGCTGTAAGGCCCAGACTTTCGTTGGCCTGGGTCATCAGGTTGCAGATGTAAACCTTGGTAGCCGGTGAGTTGACGATGGCATCGGCGATGCCGTGCACCAGCAGGTTAGGGATGAGGCTGGTGAACAGAGAGCCGGGACCGATGCTGATGATATCGGCGCGGGCAATGGCGTCGAGCGTCTGCGGCAGAGGGTCGACATTGGGCGGAACGAGGAAGAGTTCCTGGATGCGGACTTTGCTGGCGGTGATCTTGGTTTCTCCGCGGACGCGAGTGCCGTCCTCCATCAGGGCTTCCAGTTCGATGTTGGAAGTGGTGGCAGGATGAATGTGTCCGCGGGTGACCAGAATCTCCGAAGAAAGCCGCACAGCTTCGGAGAAGTCCTGCGTGATGTCCGTCAGAGCGGCGAGAAATAGGTTGCCGAAGCTGTGACCTTCAAGACCCGAGCCTTTTGCGAAGCGATGGCGGAAGAGCCGGGAGAGCAGAGCCTCATCCTCGCTGAGGGCAACGATACAGTTGCGGATATCGCCGGGGGGAAGCATGTTGAGTTCCTTGCGCAAGCGTCCGCTGGAGCCGCCGTCGTCGCTTACCGTAACCACGGCGCATAGGTCTCGAATGACGGGCGAATCGGGCCGGGCCACGGCCACCTCCCCCGGGGCGAGAGCGAAACGCTTGAGTCCTTTGAGCAGAGTGGAGAGGCCGGTGCCGCCCCCGATGGCGACAACCCGAAGGCCACGCTCGCGCGTAGCCTTCTCCAAGGACAAGAGATCAGCGATTCTGGTTTCCATCCGAGAATTTTTCTAAAACGATTCGTCTTCCCGGAAGGAGCTTTCCGGCGCAGCCAGGTCGGCAGCCGGATCCGGGTACAACAGCTCGGTAAAGCGAGGATCTTCGGCCAGGTTGTGGAAGTCGGAGTCATTGCGCGCCTGGAAGCGCAGGCCGGAATTCAGGCGAAGCGCCTCGTCCAGATGCTTGAGAGAGTCTTCCACGTGACCGGTAAGGCAGTCGAGCGCGGCCAAGCCATAGATGACAAAATCCGTCTTTGGCGCCTGCTTGAGCAGTTTTTCAATGTGCTCACGGGCAGTGACGTAATCTCCGATATTCATGAGAGAGACGGCGAAGTCGTAGTGTTCTTCCACGCTCTTGAACTGCTGCGTGGCCGAGCGCTCGAGGTGTTGGTTGCAAGTGCTGAGATGGACGGCGGCCCGGTCGGTCAGTTCCTTGCTGGGGCCGGCGAGCACTTTCTCAAACAGCGGTTTCGCCTTCTCGAACTTGTGTTCCTGCAAAGCACGCAGTCCGGCTTCATAATTCTGCAGGGCTTGCGTGATGCGGGGGTCGTCCGGGACGGATGATTTCTTGGGGTTAGCCTTCTGAGCCATGTGAAGAATTTTTCCTGTGCTCGTCGTAATGGGGGACTCCTGGGCTCCAGAAACTTGAAGAGCCGATACTCAAGTATCACTCAAAGGGCGGGTGGAGGGCAATTATTATAGTAGGAGCAGTACCGAAGTACTGGGGCTGGGGACTAGTTGATCGTCGCGGCCGATTGCAGATCGATCTGCTTCCACTCTCCCTTGATGATGCCTGCGCGGATCTGGGCAGCGGTTTTGCCCTTCTGGTGCTGCTGATAGGAGTAGTAGAGCTCTTTCAGACAGGTGGCGCATCGGGCGCCGTGTGTGTCTTCGTAACAGCTATGAAGGCTATTGTGGCCTATGCGCTCACAATAGCAATAGCAGGGCTGCTGGTGCAGTACGGCTGGAATCTTCGACGCCAGCTCATAGGCGTGCGCCTGGTAGGGATACTGCGCGTCCGCTCCCCAGAGCTGGTCCTTGGTAAGGATGGGAGGGAGGTTGGTTCCCTTGGGCGGCGGACCGGCGTTGTAGGCGGGAATGCCTCCTTCTTCTTGCTGAGCGGTCCATTGAGCCGACATGGTCAGCGTCACGGTTAAGAGAAAAATGAGGGCTAGGGCGCGGTCGGCGTACTTGTTTTGAAGCAGACGGCTCGGGGTCATGGTGCTCTCCTAGATCAAGCTATTCTAACCCGCCTTCGACCCACCCGGTAGCGACGCCGCTCCTCGAAGCTTCTCGAAGGTACCTAGAGCGTCTGTACAACTCCCTGCCGCGCGGACGCGATCTGTATACAATACGAACAGTCCCATGCCCGATCCCACAAGAACGGAATCAGAGAACAAGGCGCCGGTTTTGCAGCCTGTACCAGTCCAGTCAAACTCCGGGGTACGGTTGCGCCCGGCTTTAGGAGTGTGGCTGCGCGACCTGATTGTCTCGCTGGCGATCTCGGCGTTCATCATCGTGTTCATCTACCAGCCGGTGAAGGTGGAAGGCACGAGCATGATGCCCTCGCTCGAAGACCAGGAGCGAATCTTCGTCAACAAGTTCGTCTACCGCCTGGAGCCGATTTCGCGCGGGGACATTGTCGTGTTCCGTTATCCGCGCGACCCCTCGAAGAGCTATATCAAGCGCGTGATCGGGGTGGCCGGGGACCGTATCCGCATCGACGGCGGGCAAGTGTATGTGAACAACGAGGCCGTGGATGAAGATTACGTTCCGCCCGCCTATGACGATGCGCGATCGTATCCGGAGACGGTGGTGCCGCCGCACTGCTACTTCGTGCTGGGGGATCACAGGTCGATGTCGAACGACAGCCGGGATTTCGGACCGGTAAACCACAGCTATATCTACGGTAAGGCCGTGTTTGGGTACTGGCCGATGGATAAGCTGGGGCGGGTCCGATAGGTTCTGTGTTGGGTTCTCGCCGGCTGAGGATATCGCCTTTTGGAACTTCTTCTCACCCCGGTTCGTGTCCTTTGCCATCTTGGTCCGTCTGAATGTGTGTGACAAGCTCTGACAACGGTCGTGAGGGTCCAGTTTTGATCGGTGATGCAACTCGACAATCGGGGAGGGCGAGCTGTGACTCAATGCCCACGTTCGCTGCAGGCGTCTTTCTCGGCAACGCGTGTCAGACTGTACAGACGGCCTCATTTCAATTTGCGGAACTGGAGGCGACCGTGCCGGAACGTGAAGTTCCGCGCCACAGGCACGAGACGCCCCATTTCGTGCTCGTGCTTCGTGGGATTTATCTCACCGAAGCACGCAACCAGGACGGACCTTGCTCGGCCTCGACTCTGATCTTCAATCCAGCGGGCACGACACATCGCGATTGTTTTCGAAGCCGGAACGGCCGATTCCTCAGCATCACCCCAAGTCTGAACGGATCGAAGATCCTAGATGGAGACTCACCGGTCGCACGAGTGGTGGCGGGAGAGTCGGTGTGCTCGCTCGCCGGCACGCTGATCAGGGGAGCGATTGAACGCGAATTTGAACGTGCAAAGCGTCCATCCTCGTTGGTGCTCGAGGGCCTTGGACTCGAACTGATCGGTCAACTACTCCGGCCGGAGGAGCGTATCGCCTCGCTCCGCATTCCGGACTGGCTTCTGCGGACGAAAGAGATGATCGAGGATTGTGCGGGCAGCGAGATCACCATCGCCGACCTGGCTGCAGCAGTGGCAGTACATCCGGTGTACTTGGCGCGGGCCTTCAGGAAGCATTTTGGGAACTCGCCGGGGGAATACCTCCGGCGCAAGCGATTGCTTCGCGTTCGACGACTTCTCATCGATACCCGGCTGCCGCTGGTAGAGGTTGCCCTGCAGTGCGGCTTTTCCGACCAGAGCGGTATGACCCATGCCTTTACGAGCGAGTTCGGGATCGCGCCCGGTCGGTATCGACGACGGCGCTCGCACTAAGCTTGGGTGAACGAAGCAGGTTGCAAAACGACAAGATTTCAACCCCGTCTCAGCGGCACACTCGAATGCAGTCGAATTCTTGGAGGGTACAATCTTGCTTCGTTCTGCGTTGTTAACTCTCGTGGTTGCATGCTGCTGCGCCGCCCTTGCCCGGGGTCAAACCGCAATCGCCGATTGGCCGAAGAGTTCTGCGGATGTTAATGGGATTTCCATCGACAAGTTGCGGGCGATGGAAACAGCGGTGCGCGCCGGCGATTTCACGAAAATCGGCAGCGTCCTCATCGCGCGCCACGGGAAACTGGTGTATGAGGCGTACTTCGACGGCGATGCCGGCACTTTGCGCGATACGCGGTCAGCCACCAAGAGCATCACCGACGCGCTGGTAGGGATTGCGCTTGACGAGAAGAAACTGAGCAGTGTTGACGCCCGAGTGTTGGCTTTGTTGCCGGAGCATGCGCGTAAACTGCAGAACCCCGATCCGCGAAAGGACAAGATCACGGTGGAAGACTTCCTCACCATGAGCTCGCCGCTGGAATGCGACGACTGGAACGATGCCTCGCGGGGCAACGAGGAGCGGATGTACGTGGTGGAGGATTGGGCGCAGTTCATCCTCGACCTGCCGATTCGTGGCCGGATGCACTTGGGAGAGCAAATTGATCCGCCGCCCTACGGAAGATATTTCAGCTACTGTACGGGCGGGGTTTTCACACTCAGCGAAGTGCTCGAGAAAGCCACCGGCGTGCGCGCCGACCGTTATGCCCGGGAAAGACTTTTTGCTTCGCTCGGGATTACGGATGTGCAGTGGGTGTTCTCGCCCTTGAACGTCCCGCAGACCGGCGGGGGACTGCGGCTGAGCAGCCGCGATCTGCTGAAGATTGCGCAGCTTTATCTGAACGGCGGGAGTTGGCAGGGAAAGCGCATTGTTGACGAGGCGTGGGTGCGAGCCTCGACGCAGCCGCACGCGCGCATCGACGACGATACCGAGTACGGATATCTGTGGTGGCTGAAGTCGTTCAAATCTGGAGGCAAGAGCTATCCGGCATTTTTCATGAGCGGTAACGGAGGGAATAAAGTGCTGGCGTTCCCGAAGCTGGATTTGGCGGTCGTCATCACCAGTACAAACTACAACGCGCACGGCATGCACGAGCAGACCGAGAAGCTGCTGACGGACTACATCCTAGCTGCGGTGGAGCAGTGATTTTCCCCGGGACCTGTTCGAGATTTCTTGGCGGCGTCAAATTTATTTCACCGAAGCTGAGTTCCGGGCTTGGCCGGTGGAGCAATCCCTGATAAAATCTCTAAAATCCACACCCCGGAGCGAGAATGCAGGCTATCCTTGCGCTGGAAGACGGTCGGGTCTTCCGAGGCAAAGGCTACGGCGCCAAAGGCGAGTGCTACGGCGAAGTCGTTTTTAATACTTCCATTACCGGCTACCAGGAAATCTTCACCGATCCATCCTATTCGGGACAGATTGTTGTCCTGACCAATCCTCAGATCGGCAACTACGGCACGAACCAGGAAGACAACGAAGCCACGCGTCCCTGGATCGAAGGGCTGATCGTGCGCGAGTTCTCGAAAGTGAGCTCGAACTGGCGCTCGCAGCAGGTGACGGACGAATATCTGGAGCAGTTCAAGGTGCCTGTGTTGTCTGACATCGACACGCGTGCACTGGTGCGGCATCTGCGCGACCATGGGGTGATGCGTGGCGTGGTTTCGACCATCGAAATCGACGCGGAAAAGCTGGTGGCCAAGGCGAACTCGATTCCGAAGATGGACGGGACCGACTTAGCGAAAGTGGTGAGTACCAAAGGGCCATACGTGTGGGAAGTGGGCGAGCGCTCGCACGAGCCGGTGGCACAGGTGGGAGTTAAGGACGAGCCGGCGCGCTTTCATGTGGTGGCTTACGATTTTGGCATTAAGCAAAACATTCTACGTAAGTTACGGGGCGAAGGCTGCCAGGTGACGGTGGTCCCGGCGCAGACTCTGGCGGAAGATGTGCTGGCGCTGAAGCCCGATGGAGTGTTTCTCTCGAATGGTCCGGGAGATCCTGAGCCGTGTACCTATGCCGTCGACAGCATCCGGCGGCTGATGGGACGGCAGCCGATCTTTGGCATCTGTCTGGGACATCAGCTCGTCGGCATCGCGCTCGGGGGGAAGACTTTCAAGCTGAAGTTTGGCCACCACGGCGGGAATCATCCGGTGAAGCAGTTGGCCACAGGAAAGATTGAGATCACGGCGCACAACCACAACTTCGCGGTGGATCCGGATTCGCTGCCCGAGAGCGAAGTCGAACTGACGCACATCGATCTGAACGACTCGACTTTGGAAGGGCTGCGGCACCGGAATCTGCCGTTGTTCAGCGTGCAGTATCACCCGGAAGCCGCGCCTGGGCCGCATGACTCGCATTATTTGTTCAAGGAGTTCACCAAGATGATGGAGGAGTGGAAGGGGTGAACTGCAGTCGGCAACAGGTTTGATTCTTTTCGTTCTCTTAACGGGTTCGTCGTTCGCGACGTCGTGCGTTTGGGGAAAGAAATTCAAGATTCGCCAGGTTTGCGGCCAAGTCAAGGATCGATACGGTGCCGAAAATCCCCACGCCACGGTCCAACGGACGAGGCGAGGGCAAGCGGAGATCGTCGCGGAGGCTCAAACGGCCGCCGATCCTCCCAAGACTTTCGGTTGACTCGCTCTGCTATGTGGAGAAGGCATGGAAGATAGGATGGAGACAAGAATCGCGGTGCCAGACAGAGCGAACTGGCAACTGGCAACTGGCTGACAACTGATTTTATGCCTAAACGCACTGACATCTCGAAAATCCTTATCCTCGGCTCCGGGCCCATCGTCATTGGACAGTCGGCAGAGTTTGATTACTCCGGCACGCAGGCTTGCAAGGCGCTCAAGTCTGAGGGCTATCGAGTCGTGCTGGCCAATTCGAATCCGGCGACGATCATGACCGACCCGGAGATTGCCGACCGCACGTATATTGAGCCGCTCACGCTCGACTATCTGGAAGAGATTATCCGCATCGAGCGCGAACTGTCGCCGGACGCCGGTATTGCCGTGTTGCCCACCGTGGGCGGACAGACTGCGCTCAACCTGGCGATTGAGCTTTCCGACGGCGGCGTCCTTGAAAAATACGATGTGAGCCTGATCGGCGCGAACGTGGAGGCCATTAAGAAAGCGGAGGACCGCCTGTTTTTCAAGGACGCCATGCAGAAGATCGGGCTCGACGTGCCCAAGTCGGCGCTGGTGAACAACACGAAGGATGGAGTGGAGTTTGCCGGCAAGATCGGTTTCCCGGTGATCGTGCGTCCGTCGTTCACGCTGGGGGGAACCGGCGGCGGCATCGCCTACAACCGTGAGGAGATAGTCGAGGTACTCGGACGGGGACTTGATTTTTCACCTGTGCATGAGGCTCTGATTGAAGAGTCGGTGCTGGGATGGAAGGAATTCGAACTCGAGGTGATGCGCGACAGCAAGGATAACGTCATCATCATTTGCTCGATCGAGAACTTCGATCCTATGGGCGTGCATACGGGGGATTCGATCACGGTGGCGCCGGCCCAGACGCTCACCGACCGCGAGTACCAGGCCATGCGCGACGCATCGATTGCGGTGATTCGCGAAATTGGCGTCGATACCGGCGGTTCGAACATTCAATTCGGCGTGAATCCCGAGACCGGGCGGATGGTCGTGATCGAGATGAACCCACGCGTCTCGCGCTCGTCGGCTCTGGCGTCGAAAGCCACAGGCTTTCCGATTGCAAAGATCGCGGCGAAACTGGCGGTTGGATACACGCTGGACGAGATCCCCAACGACATCACACGCAAGACTCCGGCGTGCTTCGAGCCAACGCTCGATTATGTGGTGGTGAAGATTCCGAAGTGGCAGTTCGAGAAATTTCCCGGCGCCGACGATACGCTGGGGCCGCAGATGAAGTCGGTGGGCGAAGTGATGGCGATCGGACGCACGTTCAAGGAAGCGCTGATGAAGAGTATTCGCTCGCTCGATACCGGCAAGCGTGTGGGTGGCGAAAGGATCGAGCCGAAAATTCTGACGCAGCGGCTAGTGACACCGCATCCCGAGCGGCTGGCGTATGTGCAGTACGCGCTGCGGCAGGGACACACGGTAAAGCAGATCGCGAAGATGACTTCGATCGATCCTTGGTTCCTCTATCAGCTCAAAGAAATGAACGACCTGCAACTGGAGCTTGAGAAGCACCCGATGGAGTCGATTCCGACCGAGGTGCTGCGCGAGGCCAAGCGCATGGGATTTTCGGACGGACGTTTAGCGAGCGTGTGGCGGCTCGAGGGACAAGAGAAGGTGCGGCATCTGCGCAAGAAACATGGCGTGTTGCCCGTGTATAAACGTGTGGACACGTGCGCAGCGGAGTTCGAGAGTTTCACGCCATATCTTTACTCGACTTACGAGGACGAAGATGAAGCCGCGCCCACAGACAAGAAGAAAGTAATTATTCTGGGCAGCGGGCCCAACCGCATCGGGCAGGGAATTGAGTTCGACTACTGCTGCTGTCACGCTTCGTTCGCGCTGCACGAAGATGGTTACGAGACGATCATGATCAACTGCAATCCTGAAACCGTCTCGACCGATTACGACACCAGCGACCGGCTGTACTTTGAGCCACTCACGTTTGAAGACGTTTGGGCCATTTACCAGCACGAGACCTCGAAGGGCGTGCCGGTGGGCGTGATCGTACAGTTTGGCGGGCAAACGCCGTTGAACTTGGCTCTGCCGCTCAAGACCGCTGGCGTGAACATCATCGGCACATCTCCGGAGTCCATTGATCTGGCCGAGGATCGCAAGCACTTTAACAAGCTGCTGGAAGAACTGAACATTCCGCAGGCCGCGGGAGTGATGGCGACCTCGCTGGAAGAAGCAATCGCGGGAGCAAAGCGCGTTGGATATCCGGTGGTGGTGCGGCCTTCCTACGTGCTGGGGGGGCGCGCCATGGTAATCGCCTACGACGAAGAGTCCGTGGTGCGGTATATGAAGGAGGCGGTCGAGTACTCGCATGATCGTCCGGTGCTGATCGACCACTTTCTCGAAGATGCGATTGAAGTGGATGTGGATGCGCTCTGCGATGGCGAAGATGTGGTGATCGGCGGAATCATGCAGCACATTGAGGAGGCTGGCATTCACTCCGGCGATTCCTCCTGCGTGCTGCCGGCGGTCGATATTCCACAGCCGCAGATGGACCGCATGCGCGACTACACGTTCAAACTTGCGCGGGCGCTGAAGGTGGTTGGGCTGATGAATATTCAGTTTGCCATTCCACGGGGGAACGGCGCGGAGGGCGGAAAAATCTATGTGCTCGAAGTAAACCCGCGGGCTTCGCGCACGGTGCCCTATGTTTCCAAAGCCACCGGGGTTCCGCTGGCAAAGATTGCGGCGCGGCTGATGACCGGGCACAAGCTGCGCGAATTTCTGCCGGAGAACATCGACCGGCACGCCGATCTCGACACGGGAAGCTGCTACTACGTAAAATCGCCGGTGTTCCCGTGGAACAAGTTTCCCGGCGTCGACACGGTGCTGGGTCCCGAGATGAAATCTACCGGCGAAGTGATGGGCGTGGGCGACAGCTTCGGCGAGGCATTCGCCAAGGCTCAGCTGGCCGCGGGGCAGAAGTTGCCGACGCAGGGGACGGTGTTCATAAGTGTGACTGACCACGACAAGCGCCACGTCGCCGATGTGGCGCGCAAGTTTGTAGATATGGGTTTCAAGCTGGTGGCCACCTCAGGCACGGGCGACGTGATCGAAGCCGCGGGCATGAAAGTCGATCGCGTCTACAAAGTGAAAGAAGGCCGCCCGAACGTGGTGGATTTCATCAAAGGTCAGCGAATCCATCTCATCGTGAACACTCCCACCGGGCTTGAGCCGTGGTTCGACGAGAGGGCGATCCGACGCGCTGCTGTGACGGCGCGCATTCCCACGATTACGACGCTTTCGGCGGCGCGCGCGGCCGCGGAGGGGATTGCCGCCCTGCAGCGCGGCGAGCTAAACATACGGGCGCTGCAGCAGTTGCACGCGGAGAGAGTCGTCAGACGCTGACCAGCGAGTCGGACGGACCATGATTCGGCAAACGCCGGAAGCTACGGGAAAATCTAGTTCGTGGTACGGGTCAAAGGCGCGCCCTCTCCGGCGGAGCATCGCCAATTCCCGCGACAACAGTCGACAACCGTAGCAGATGTCGAACCACGACCGCCCGCTGTGGTACAACGTGTTCGAATGAGTCATACACTTACCGTCCGCCTGCCGGAAGAACTGCTAGAGAGACTACGGGAGAAGTCTCGCCGCACGGGCCTTCCCGTGGGCCGCGTGGTCCGTCAGTCGCTGGAAACCACGCTTGGAGCCGATGCGAATCAGGTTTGGAGAAAGTACGCTGGTATTCTCAAGGACGGTCCAGCGGATCTTTCTTTGCGCAAGGGATATTCCCGGAAATGAATGCCATTGCAGACACCGGCTTTCTGGTGGGTCTGCTCGAAGCCCATGATCAGCGCCACGCTTGGGCGATGGAAGTGGCCGAAGAGATCAGATGGCCTGCACTGACCTGCGAGTCGGTTTTGTCTGAAACCCGCCTTTCATGTGCGCTCCAGCGAATTGCCGGTTGAAATGTTGCAACAGTGGAATGCTTCGCCTGGCATTCGATTTGACGAACCATCGGGGACATCTTCACGATCTCGCGAGGCGCTACGCCGACCGACGCCCTGACCTTGCCGATCTTTGTCTGATTCGCATGAGCGAACTCTACCCGCGCTACACAGTCGTCACGGTCGACGATGATTGTCGCGTCTACCGCCGGAACAAGCGGGAAGCCATCTCGCTGTTGACCCCGCCCAAAAAGTGATAGGCTCAACTGGCCATGCTACTTCACGGTGTTTTTCCTCCCATCACGACGCCGTTCTATCCCGACGGTAATGTGTATTTTAAAAAGCTCGAGAGCAACGTTGAGCGCTACTCGCGCACGCCTTGCGCGGGCATGGTTGTGCTTGGTTCGACCGGCGAGGCTATCCTGCTTTCCGATCAGGAGCGACGCGATGTACTGAAGTCCGCGCGCGAAGCGGTTGCGCCCAATAAGGTGCTGATTGCTGGCACCGGGATCGAGTCGGCCATCGAGACGCTGCGGCTCACCGAATATGCCGCCGAACTCGGCTACGACGCCGCCATGGTGCGCACGCCCCATTACTACAAGAAGCAGATGCAACCCGCCAACATACTGGCGTTTTACCGCACCGTCGCTGACCGCTCGCCGCTGCCAGTGATCATTTACAACTTTCCGCAGGCTACGGGCTACGACATTCCCGCCGAAATGGTGATCGAACTGGCGGAGCACCCGAACCTGATGGGGATCAAGGAATCGAGCGGCGACGTGGAGAAGGCGCGCAAGATGGTGGCAGGCACGCGGCACATCCAGCGCAGCGTCACAGTAACCGAAACGTTTGAGGCGGTGACGCCGCGCATGCTCGCGGCCGCGACAGGCGGATCGAGGGGAGAGGGCGGGGAACTGGTACAAGTAGGGGCATTGGCGGGCTCGCCCTTGGGGAAGCCGTCTTCGGCTGCGGTGACGATAATCGGCCAGATGAAAACCCGGCAGAAGGAAGCCGGATTCCAGGTGCTGGTGGGGTCGGCACAGAAGTTGCATCCGTCGCTCGCCGCCGGAGCGGTGGGGGCGATTCTTGCCTTCGCCTGTCTCGCCCCGACCTCTTGTTATGAGATTTACGCGGCATGGAAAGAGGGCGACGCAGAGTTGGCGCGGCTGAAGCAGGAGCGCATTGCCATAGCTGCACAGCGGATTGTGGGTGAGTTGGGAATTCCCGGCGTGAAGTACGGCATGGATTTCAATGGTTACTTCGGCGGTACGGCGCGCCAGCCGCTGCTGCCGCTCACGGGCGAGGTAAAGGACGAGATCGAGCGACTGCTGGCGGATGTAAGGAACTAAGCGGAGCCGGCATGTGAGATCGTCCGCTTCCACTAATTTGAAGAGTGCTCGCCCGAAGCTGCCTAAGGTTTCCGAGGAGATGAAGGCCTGGTCAGCCGCCCTGACGACAGAAGTTGCCGGCTTGCCCCAAGTCACTGCCCGCGCGTTTTTTGGTTTCACTGCGCTCTACCGACGGAACCAGATCTTCGCGCTCCTACCGCGCACTCGCGCGATGGAGACGCCGAACTCCCTTGCGTTCAAATTGCAGTCTCCGCGATTGCCAATTCTCACACAGTTGCAGCATGATCCCCGCGTTGCTGCGACTGAAATGCAGAAGGCGCGCTGGTTTAGTTTTGAACTAACCACCAGCGCCGATTTGCGAGACGCCTTAGATTGGCTGGGGCATGCCTACGAAGCCGCCGGGAAGGGCAAAAAGCTGGGTTGAATCCCCAGGTTGAATCCCAGGCTTGTGATCGAGACCGCATTGCCGTATACTTAGATTCGAACGAACGTTCGAATCAGCGTTAGCCGTTCGGGACTTATGGGGAGTCCGTCAACAGCAGCCCGCGTTTCCACGCGGCGGCATCGCGCCGCGCCTGTACCTGCCACGCGCTTTGACCGGCGGTTGGCGGAGATCCTCAGCCACGCAACTGAAGTCTTCTGCAAGAAAGGATACGAAGGTGCTTCGATGCGCGATCTTTCGCGCGCCAGCGGCATGTCGCTGGCCGGCCTTTATTACTACTTTGAGTCCAAAGAGCGGCTGCTCTTCCTGATCCAGAAACACACGTTCACAACCATCGTGCAGCGGCTGAAATCGAGGCTGGAGGGCGTGAGCGATCCAGAACAGCAAATCCGCATCTTGATTCTCAATCATTTGGAATATTTTCTCGCCAATCCGGCTAGCATGAAGGTGCTGTCGCATGAGGCTGAAGCGCTGAAGAACGGCTTCGCCTCGGAAATCGCGGCCATCAAACGCGAATACTACCGCATCTGCGTGGGATTGCTCGACGAATTGAAGAGCGACCGTGGTTTGGAATTCTCCACCCGCATCGCGGTACTCGGCCTGTTTGGGATGATGAATTGGATCTACACTTGGCACAACTCGCGGGTCGATGCCGACGCCGAACAGCTCGCGGGCGAGATGAGCAATATCTTTCTGCGCGGTGTAACGGCGAGTATCAAGGGCCGCAAATCGGCGTGAGAGCAGTTCGGACGCGAGCGATGGGCGATTTAGGGGACTGATCGGGATCGGGTTGGGACATCGAAAGATGAATCTAAAGATTACGAGGACATAAAGGAGTCACAGACATGGCGACCACAATGCAGCCGGCGACCGGCGAAACCACCAAGCAGCTTGTCAACTACCGTAAGGACGGCGGCGTAGCCGTGATCGAGATGTGCGATCCGCCGGCAAATACCTACACCTACGAGATGAACCGGCAGCTCGATGAAGCCATCCTTCGCGCGCGCATGGAGAATGACGTCTACGTCATGTTGCTGACGGGGGCGGGAGACAAGTTTTTCTCGGCTGGCGCGAACATCAAGATGCTTTCGAGCGTCGATCCGACCTTCAAGTATTACTTTTGCCTGCACGCCAACGAGATGCTGCTGCGGCTGGAGCACACACCCAAGCTGGTGATCGCGGCGATCAATGGCCACTGCGTCGGCGGCGGTCTGGAGATTGCGATGGCCGCCGACATTCGCATCGCACGCAAGGACGCGGGCAAGATCGGTCTACCGGAGGTGAATCTGGGCGTGCTTCCCGGCACCGGGGGCACGCAGCGGCTCTCCCGGCTGGTGGGGAAGAGCAAGGCCATCGAACTGATGGTCACGGGCAATACTTTCTCGTTTGAAGAAGCGCAGGAACTCGGCATCATCAACGACATCTACGAGCGCGATGGCTTCATGGAAAACATGATGGAGTACGCCAAACAGTTCTGTCCACCGAATAAGGCCGCCAAGGCCGTGGGACGGATCAAGCGCGCGGTGCAGACAGGATGGGAGATTCCCATGGAGTCGGCGCTGGCGGTGGAGCGCGAGAACCAACAACTGCTGTTCCAGAGCGAGGATGCGAAAGAAGGCCTGGCTGCGTACGTGGAGAAACGGCCGGCGGTTTTCAAAGCGAAGTAGTTTCGGAGACTTAGTCATCAAATCTCGAGGTTGCTATGCCAGGCAAAGTAGCGAAAATCGGAACGTTCAGTGACTGGATTGGCATGTTCAACGATTGGCGCAAAGACATAGGCGTCAACACGGCGGACATGGAAGCCTTTCACTTCGACACCCTCTATGGCGCGATCGATACGGAGGAGATCGAATTCGGTTCGTACAAGGGCCGGCGCAAGTGGGAGAATCTGCGCCAGATTCCCACGCAACAGATGCGTGACGCGCTGATGAACATGATTGTTTATCAAGGCGACACCGAGTTCGCCAGCGTCGAGCAGCAGCGCAACCTCCTGGAAAATGCACCCACCGACTGGGACCGCCGTGCTATCACCCGTGTCATGATTGAAGAAATGCGCCACGGTTGGCAGATGTGCGCGCTGCTGGTCGATCACTTCGGCTATTCAGGAAAGGTCGAGGCGCAGAAAATGCTGGAGCGCCGCGCCTTCGAGAACAAGCGCCTGCTGGGCGCATTCAATGTCGACGTCGACAACTGGATGGACTTCTTCACCTACACCGACTTCGTCGATCGCGACGGTAAATTCCAGCTGCAGATGCTGAAGTATTCGGCTTTTGCGCCGCTGGGGCGGTCGATGTCGTACATGCTGCGCGAAGAGGCATTTCACATGGGCACGGGCAACGACGGCCTCCGGCGGATCGTGGAAGCGGGGGTAATCCCAGGCTGGCTGATTCAGAAGTATCTCAACAAGTGGATTTCAAGTTCTTACGACCTGTTCGGCACCGACCATTCTTCGTCTGCGCACTGGGCCTACGTGTGGGGTGTCAAAGGACGCTACGACGAGCCTAAGAACGAGCACACCCCTGACCTCGACGATTTGAACGATTACAACCGCCATCTCTATCGCGACGAAGTAGCGGGCCTGATTGAGCGCTTCAATGGCGCTTTGAAGCCAGGGCAACCGAAGCTATATGCCCCGCACATCAAATTTAATCGCGAAATCGGGCGCTGGGCAGGGCAGAGGTTCCACGCGCAAACGGGCGAACCGCTCGACGACCGTGCCTACGCGGAACACCTGAAAGACTACATGCCCGGTCCGGCAGACAGGAAGTTACTGCTCGACATTATCGAGACCGAGAAGAAGTGGATTACCGAGAAAACCGGCGCCCGCGATCCGCTGGCGAGCATCGGGGAAGTGCGGAAGTCGGCGATTAATCTGTAGCCCGAGCCGCTCTTGTCGCGGAGGCACGGAGAGAATCAGGATGAGGACCGCCGTGGAATCCAAACTCGCTCGGCTGACAGTTGATATCGGCGCTCCCGTGGCGCGACTCGTTCTACGGAATGCGCCCTTGAATGTGATCGACATTCCCATGATGGAGGAGTTGGCGCAGGCGCTGGGGGAGATCGAAGCGCGTTCGGAAGTTTCAGTCCTCGTGCTGAGCGGTGAGGGCAGAGCGTTTTCGGCGGGTGTCGATGTGGCGGCACACACTCCCGACAAGGTCGAGTCCATGCTCCGCAAGTTTCACGCCGTGGTTCGGGCCGTGGTTGCTAGCACGAAGGTCACGGTTGCTGCTGTGCACGGGCATTGCCTGGGTGGTGGCGCTGAACTGGCGATGGTTTGTGACGTGGCTTACACGACCGCTTCGGCGCAGTGGGGATTTCCAGAGATCAAGCTGGGCTGTTATCCGCCGGTGGCGTGTACGGCTCTGGCTGCGCTGGTGGGGCAAAAGCTCGCCGCGGAACTGATTCTTACCGGCAGGACGATTAACGGCATCACGGCAGCGGAGATAGGGCTGGCCAACCGTGCTGTTCCCGATGAAGAACTCGCGCCCGTGGTCGACCATACCGTGCAGGAACTGCGCAGGCTGAGTCCCGCGGCGTTGGCGGTGACAAAAAAGGCCCTCTACGCATGGGATGCGATGCACTTCGATAAGGGCTTGGCGCGCGCGGAGAAGATTTATCTGGAAGAGTTGATGAAGACCGCGGACGCGCAGCAGGGCATCCGTGCCTTTATGGAAAAGCGCGAGCCGAAGTGGACGGGGAACTAGCTGCCGCGACGGAAAGTATGGACTACGAAATTACACCCGAAGAAGTGAAGATGAAGATCGACCAGGGCGAGGCGTTCACGCTGCTCGACGTGCGGGAGCCGTGGGAGTTTGAAGCTGCGCACTTGGCTGGAGCAAAGCTGGTGCCGATGGGAGATGTTCCATCCCGCGCGCATCAGGAATTGGATCCGGAAGACTACATCGTTGTGATTTGCCATCACGGCGTGCGCTCGATGAATGTGACCGCTTGGCTGCGGCAGCAAGGATTCGAGAAAGCACAATCCATGCGCGGCGGCATCGACGCCTGGTCCCGGCGCGTAGATGGCAAGGTGCCGGTTTACTGAAGCTCCTAACTGCTAACTTCTGGCGAGTAGCCAAGCAGTGAAACGTCAACCGTTTGCTGGAAGCCAGGGGACGAGAAGCGGTCTTTATGAAAAAAGAACTCGTCGAACTCAAAGTCAACGGCCGCACTCACGAGCTTGCCATCGAGCCCAGCGCGTTGCTGCTGGACGTGCTGCGTCAGGAGTTGGGGCTCACTGGCTCGAAGCGCGGCTGCGATGAGTCTTCGTGCGGAGCCTGTACCGTGCTGGTGGATGGTGTCGCCATGATGTCCTGCACGCTACTGGCCGCAGGTTGCCAAGAGCAGGAGATCACCACCATCGAGGGCGTGAGCGAGCACGGCAGTCTGGCGGCGATTCAAAAGGCATACGGCGATTGGGGCGGCGCGCAGTGCGGATTTTGTACGCCGGGATTCGTCATGACGGTGAAGTCGCTGATGGCCGAGAATCCTGATCCGTCGGAAGCCGAGGTTCGTGCCGCATTGAGCAGCAATCTGTGCCGCTGCACCGGCTACAGCCAGATGTATGCGGCGATTCGGTCAGCGATTGCAGCGGAACAGCTGGGAACATCCCGTCCCGAGTAGCGAGTACTGAGAATACGAATGAGTGACTTCTCTATCATCGGTAAGCCTACCGCCATGGTTGACGCGGCGGAAAAGACCACTGGTGCCGGCAAATACACTGACGATCTCAGCCTGCCCGGCATGCTGATCGGGAAGATTCTGCACTCGCCCTATCCGCATGCGCGCATTACGCGCATTGATGCCAGCCGCGCCGAGAAGCTCGACGGCGTGGTCGCTGTTGTCGTCGGCACGGACGCGCCCAAGCCTTACGGAATTCTTCCTGTCGGTCATGATGAGCACGCGCTGGCTCTCGATAAAGTGCGTTACGTCGGCGACAACGTTGCCTGCGCGGTCGCTGTTTCTGAAGCCATCGCCGAGCGAGCCCTGGAACTTATCGACGTGCAGTACGAAGTACTTCCTGCCTACTTCGATCCGGAAGAGTCGATGAAGGCACAGACCGATCTCATCCACGACAACAAGCCTGGCAATCTGGAGAAGGACTATCACCACGCGTTCGGCGACCCCGACCGGGGTTTTGCCGAAGCCGATCATATGGCCGAAGCGCGTTTCATCGCGAACGAAGTGACGCACGCCGCCATGGAACCGCATTCCACGCTGGCGTCGTTCGAGCTCGATCCGCATACCGGCAAGCTCGGGCGTCTGACGGTTTGGTCCTCAACCCAGGTTCCTTACTACTTGCAGCACAAGCTGTCACTCGTGCTGGAAATGCCGATGTCGCAGATTCGCGTGATCAAGCCGCTGGTGGGCGGCGGATTCGGCGGCAAGAGTGAAGTCATTCCCCTGGAGATCATCGCCGCAGTAGCGGCGCGCCAGGCGCAAGCGCCGGTCAAGATTACCTATACGCGGGAAGAAGTATTCTGGGCGCATCGCGGGCGTCCCCGCACCATCATCGACCTGAAGACAGGCGTAAAGAACGACGGCCGCATCACTTCGGTGAAGGCGCGCGTGGTGCAGGATGGTGGCGCGTATTGCTCTTACGGCGTGGTTACGATTCTGTACTCTGGAGCATTACTGGGCGCACTCTACGACATTCCGAACATTCAATATGACGGCTATCGCGTGCTCACCAACAAGCCTGCGTGCGGGGCGATGCGCGGCCACGGGACCGTCAACGTGCGCTTCGCCTTCGAATCACAGCTCGACGAACTCGCTGCGAAGATTGGAATGGATCCGGCGGAGATTCGGCAGCGCAATCTGCTGAAGCCGCCGTGCATTACCGTGAACGGCCTGCGCGTCCAGAGTTACGGACTGCCGGAGTGCATAGAGAAGACCGTTGAGCGCTCGGGCTGGAAACAGCGCAGGGGCAAACTGCCCAAGGGACGCGGCTTGGGCATCGCTTGCAGCCACTACGTGAGTGGGGCGGCGAACTCGATTATTCGTTCTGACATGCCGCATTCCACCGTGAACATGAAGATCGATCGTGACGGAGGCGTGGTGGTGTACACCGGCGCGGCGGAAATCGGCCAGGGATCGGACACGATGACGGCGCAGGTCGCCGCCGAAGTGCTGGGATGCTCGCTGGCACGCGTGAGAGTAATCGCGGCCGACACCGACCTAACGCCGATCGATATCGGATCGTATTCCAGCCGCGTCACGTTCATGGCGGGCAATGCGACGATGCGGGCGGCAGAAGAGGTGAAGAAGAGAATCGCAGCGGCGGCGGCGACGAAGATGAACTGTGCCGCAGAAGACCTCGCATTCCGCGACGATCTCGTCTTCAAGAAGGGAAGTGCTTCGCCGGTCATGAAGAAGGATCAAGCCGAGGAGATGGACGTCACGCAGGCCGGTGCTTCGGTCAGCGGGCGCGTGGAAGGGCAGATTCTGCGCGGCTCGTTGCAGCAGAAGCGCAAAGAAGAAGGCCCGAAAGAATGGATGACTTTCGAGGAAGCCGTGGTCGCGGCCATTGATTTCCACGGCGCGCTGACCGGGACGGGTTCTTACGCGCCTCCGCCCGAGGCCCGCGGTGGCAAACACAAAGGGGGAGGCGTGGGACCATCGCCGGCCTATTCTTATTCGGCCCAGGTGGCGGAAGTCAGCGTGGATGAAGACACCGGCGAAGTGACCGTACACAAAGTGTGGGCCGCGCACGATTGCGGACGTGCGCTGAATCCGGTTTCGGTGGAAGGCCAAATCATTGGTTCGGTGTGGATGGGCATGGGGCAGGCGCTCACGGAAGAAATGGTTTGGAAAGACGGCATGTTGATGAACGCTGGAATGCTCGAATACCGCAGTCCGTCGTCGGTGGAGTCGCCCGAAGTGGAGCCTATCATCGTAGAGAGCATTGATCCCGAAGGTCCGTTTGGCGCCAAGGAATGCAGCGAGGGATCGCTGGCGGCAACGATTCCTGCCATTGCGAATGCGATTTACGACGCGGTCGGCGTGCGCTTGCATGAGTCTCCATTCACACCCGAGCGCGTGCTGGCGGCGCTGCGGGCGAAGAGACATTCCAAGGCGTTGAACCTGACCGAGGGCGTGGACCCAACATCACCCACACGTTTTCGCGAGCATGGTGGATCTCTCTGCTTCAAGGGCAAAGGACCGGAGCGGCATGCGCTCGATCCGGCGCGCCGCGAAGCACCCCTGTCGGCGGGAGGTGCGGATTGAGCCTTCCGCAGTTCCGGCTGCTGCGCCCGCGTGGCGTCGATCATGCGGTTGAGTCTCTTGCCAAGTATTCCGCCCATATTCGCGTCCTCGCCGGCGGGACTGACCTGATTCCGTCGATGCGGCAAAAGCTGTTTGAGCCGGAGTATGTGCTTGATTTGCGCGGCATCGCCGAGTTGCGTGGAATCCGGCCACAAGCCAGCGGAGCGGTCACAATCGGCGCGCTCACCGCGCTTAGCGCGATTGAGAAATCACCATACCTGCGCCAGCACTTCCCGGTCCTCAGCGAAGCGGCGGCGACCGTGGCATCGCCGGTGCTGCGCAACATGGGCACGCTTGGCGGTAACATTTGCCTCGACACGCGCTGCCTCTGGTACAACCAGTCGCTGACCTGGCGCAAGGGTTGCGGGTTTTGCATCAAGAAAGATGGCAATCTCTGCCACGTCGCTCCCGGCGGCAGCAAATGCTGGGCTGCGTTTTCCGGAGATACACCGCCGGCGTTACTTTGTCTGAACGCGGAAATTGAAATCGCGGGCCCAAACGGTACGCGGCGCATTCCTTTGCAAGAGTTCTACACCGGAGACGGGGAGAATTACCGCAAGTTGCAGCCGAACGAACTGGTCACGCAGGCGTTTCTGCCTGCAGAATCGGCAGACTATCGCGGCGTCTATCGCAAGCTGCGGGTTCGCGGATCCATCGATTATCCACTAGCCGGCGTTGCCGTCGTGATGAAGCGCTCGAACGGATACGTGGCGGATGCGAGGATCGCAATGACGGCGGTGAATCCCGCGCCTGTCCTGGTGCAGCGGGCCGGGGAGATGCTGATCGGAAAAACTGTCGACGAAGCCTTGGCGGAGGCAGCCGGCGACCTTGCAGCGCGTACAGCCAAGCCTCTGACTACATCCGCCTTGACCCCGGAGTACCGGCGGGAGATGATTCGAGTCTTCACCAAACGCGCGGTGCTGGCTGCGGCCAGCAATTGAGGCCAACGACTTCGGCAAACAAGTGAGCGCCATCGAATGATTACTGACTGCCACATCCATATCCAGCCGATCGAGATGTTCAAGCCCCAAGCGCTGGCACTGATGAAAAAGAAGCGGCCGAACTTCGAGCAGATTGCCGAGTTCTGCCGTTCGCCCAAGGCATTCCTCAACTATCTCGACGCCTCCGGCATAGACCGCGCGGTGCTCATCAACTACGTGGCGCCGGAGGTGATCGGATTCACCAATGGCGTAAATCAATTCATCGCGGACTACGTGAAAGAAGATCCCAAGCGTTTGCTTTCCTGCGGCAGCCTGCATCCCCGGCATACCACGAACGTTCTGGCCGACATGGAGCAGATTCTGCGGCTGGGAATCCGTATGATCAAGATCCATCCGCCGCATCAACTTCTGTTTCCCAACGACTATCTGAACGGCGTCAAGGAACTGGAAATTATTTACCGCGCTGCCGAGGCCAACGGTGTGCCGGTGATGTTTCACACGGGAACGTCCATCTTCCCTGGAGCGCGAAACAAATACGGCGATCCCATGTACGTGGATGATGTGGCCGTCGATTTTCCAAAACTAAAGATCCTGCTGGCGCACGGGGGCCGTCCGCTCTGGATGCAAACCGCGTTTTTTCTGATCCGCCGCCATTCCAACGTGTATCTCGACATCAGCGGCATCCCGCCCAAGAGCTTGCTCAAATACTTTCCCCGCCTCGATGAGATTGTCGACAAGACTCTGTTCGGAACAGACTGGCCAGGTCCGGGCGTGCCAGAAATCAAGAAGAATCTTGACGAATTCTGCGCGTTGCCGTTGGAAAAAAGGCTTCAGCAGCAGATTCTGAGCAAGACGGCGCTGGCTATTTGGCCCGCTTGATCTGGCCCTACTCAGGTTCGCATCCTGGAACCTGGCCGGGTTTTCGCGTATAAAAGTAAGGTTGCATCCCCCGTGCACCCCCTCGTGCGGCTCGGGCAACGGGTCATCAATCCAATTGAGCGAGAGACTATGTCGAGCGTGAGCAGCACTCCTGCCCCGAAAGGACTGGAAGGCATTGTTGCTACCCACTCCAGCATTTGTTACATCGATGGCGACCGCGGCGTTCTTGCCTATCGCGGCATTGACATTCATGAACTGGCCGAGCACTCCAATTTTGAAGAGACTTGCTACCTGCTTTGGTTTGGCCGGTTGCCGAAGCACGGCGAGCTTAGGGATCTGCAGGAGCATTTGAAGCAAGAGCGTCACCTTGACCCGGCAATCATTCAGTTTCTGCGCAACGTACCCAAGACCGCGCTGCCCATGGACGTGCTGCGCACCACGGTTTCGGCGCTGGCTTTCTACGACGCGGATGAGAAGAACAACGATCACGATGCGAACGTTCGCAAAGCCATCCGGCTGACTTCTCAGATGGCAATGATCGTTGCCGCCTATGACCGGATTCGCAAGGGCAAGCCGGTCATCGACCCCGACGGCTCGCTCTCGCACGCCGCCAATTTCCTGCTGCAGTTGAACGGGACCAAGCCTTCTACCACGGCCGAGCGGGCGCTCGATATTGCCCTGATCCTGCATGCCGACCACGAACTGAATGCGTCCACATTCGCGGCTCGCGTGACTGCCGCGACCTTGTCGGACATGCACTCGGCGATCACATCGGCCATCGGGGCTCTAAAGGGACCCCTGCATGGCGGAGCCAATGAGGCTGTTTTCCGCGTCCTGCAGTCGATTGACCTCGAGAAAGCCGACCCGGTCGAGCACGTGCGCAACCTGCTGGCGCAAAAGAAGAAAGTCCCCGGCTTCGGCCATCGCGTCTATCACACGGAAGACCCGCGAGCCACACACCTGCGCACGATGTCGCGGGACCTAGGCCGTTCCAGCGGCCAGCCGCAGTGGTATGGGATGTCTGAAAAAATCGAGAAGCTCGTGAAAGCGGAAAAGAAGCTGAACGCCAACGTGGATTTCTATTCCGCTTCCACCTACCACGTGCTGGGCATCGATGAAGATCTGTTCACCCCAGTATTCGCTGTCTCGCGCATCAGCGGCTGGGCAGCGCACGTCATTGAGCAACTCGACGATAACCGTCTGATTCGCCCCCGCGCCGAATATCTCGGACCGGACTATCCCAACCATTACGTGGCAATGGAAAAGCGGTGAGGCATCAGAACTGCAGGCATCGCCAAGAGCGCCGTACGCCGTAGTTCCCACCTGGCGCCTTTCGGGGTGCCATTGTCCTTTGCCGGCGAATGATTCCACCGGGGCTTCTCAAGGAAAGCAGGTAGAATAGTAGAGGCTATGCTGCGGATTTATCTCGACAATAACGCCACCACGCCGGTTCTGCCGGAAGTGTTCGAGGCCATGTGTCCCTATTTTGTCGAGCACTTTGGGAACGCGTCGTCGATCCACCATCATGGGCAGGAGACCCGTGCTGCTGTGGAGCGGGCACGGGACTTGGTTGCGGCGCTGCTGGGTTGCCGGGCCGCGGAGATAGTCTTCACCAGCGGTGGGACCGAAGGCGACAATCTTGCGATCGCGGGATTGACCAGCGCGGGGGATCACATCATTACTTCGAGCATCGAGCACCATGCCGTGCTGCATGCCTGCAAGCGCTTGGAGGAGACGGGCTGTGACGTGACCTACGTGCCGGTGGATGGCCGCGGCCTGGTAGATCCCGACGATGTGTGGCGGGCATTGCGGCCCAACACAGGGCTGATCTCGATCATGATGGCCAACAACGAAACCGGAGTGTTGCAGCCGGTCGAGGAAATTGGAAAGATTGCCGCGGAGGCTGACGTTTGTTTTCACACGGATGCGGTGCAGGCCGCGGGCAAGGTTCCGATGGATGTGAAGCAGATTGGCTGTGACGCGCTTTCGATTTCCGGCCACAAGATGCACGCACCGCAGGGCGTGGGCGCGCTCTACGTGCGCAAGGGGATACGTGTTCAGCCGCTGTTTTATGGTGGGCGGCATGAACGTTCGCGCCGCGCCGGAACCGAGAACGTTCCCGGAATTGTCGCCCTGGGCAGAGCTGCGGAGTTGGCGATGCAAGGCTTCGAGCGTGGTGATGACAAGAAGCTCTCGGCGTTGCGAGACCGCCTACAGCGGGGAATTCTCGCCCAGGTGGAGGAAGCGGGCGTGAATGGCGACGGCGCACCACGCGTGCCCAACACGTCGAGCATTTATTTCGAGCATATCGAGGGCGAGTCAATGGTGATTGCGCTCGACCTTAAGGGTCTCGCAGTTTCCACCGGCGCAGCCTGCTCGTCGGGAGCGATTGAGCCGTCCCACGTGCTCACCGCCATGGGCCTGCCAGCCGGTCGGACGCGTGCCAGCGTCCGCTTCAGCCTGGGCAAGCAGAACACTACGGAAGACATCGACATCGCACTTGCGCTGGTACCGGAGACGGTAGCGCGCTTGCGCGAGTTGTCACCGGTGTATCGAAGGCAAGCGGTCAGCTCTTAGCATGCACAATCCCAAGACCATCGCCGTAGCTATGTCAGGCGGAGTCGACTCCTCCACCGTCGCGGCCATGCTGCATGCCGAAGGACACCACGTCATCGGGCTGACCATGCAGCTCTGGAACCAGCGCCGCCTGGCCGAACACGAGGGCATGCCCGAGCAGGTAACCGGCCGCTGTTGCTCGCTCGACGATGTCTACGACGCCCGCCGAGTGGCCAAGCACATCGGTATTCCCTATTACGTCGTCAATCATGAAGAGCGCTTCGAGCGTGACGTGGTGCGTCCATTCGTGGCCGAATATCTTTCGGGGCGAACGCCGATCCCCTGTAGCCTTTGCAACAATCACCTGAAGTTTGACCAGCTACTCGTCGTCGCTCAACAGATCGGTGCCGATCATGTTGCTACCGGCCACTACGCCCGGGTGGAGTATGACGACTCCGGGGGACGCTGGTTGCTTAAGCGTCCCGCCGACCGCCGCAAGGACCAAACCTATTTCCTCTTTGGACTCACGCAGGAGCAGCTCAGCCGCACGCTCTTTCCTCTGGGCGGCATGACCAAGCCCGAGGTGCGTGAGTTGGCCCGCAAGCAGGGCCTAGCTCTGGCTGAGAAGCCCGATTCGCAGGAGATCTGCTTTGTCCCCGGCGGCGACTACAAGCGCTTCATCGACGCTTACCTCGCCGAGAATGGCGAAGCTCTTCCCGACACCGCCGGAGAACTGGTCACCGCGAACGGCGAAGTGATCGGCGAGCACAGCGGCATTCACAACTTCACCGTCGGCCAGCGCAAGGGCTTGGGTGTGGCGACCGGATCGCCTCTCTACGTAATTCAAATCAACGGAGCCGACAAGCAGGTCGTGGTTGGCGGCAATGAGCATCTCTATTCGCGGACGCTGCGCGCCCGCCGCCTAAACCTCATCTCCGTGGACGACCTGCGCGCGCCCATGCGCGTGTCCGTGAAGATTCGCCACCGCCATGAACCCGCTCCAGCCCTGCTGGAGAAGATTGCCGGTGACGAGATTCTCGTCACCTTCGATCAGCCGCAGCGCGCCATCACTCCCGGCCAGGCCGCCGTGTTCTACGAGGCCGAAATGGTCGTTGGCGGAGCCTGGATCACATAGATAGCGAACAGTTACGAGCGACTGGGCCACAGCTCGGCTAAAGCGAGCGCCACCGCGATTCCCACCGAGACTTCCACAAAGCGATGCGAAGCCAGGATCCACGCCGGACGTTGGTGCTCGATCAACAGGATGATGCTCAGCGTAATCGCCGCAAAGCGATATGCGCCGCGAAGTCGGAGAAGTGCGCAGAGCGCTCCGCACAAAAAAATTGCCGACGCGTACACCAGTGCGTTGGAGGGGAAAAACGTCATGACCAACGCGGCTAGCACCGCGCCCAAGGCAGTCCCTGCAAAGCGCTGCCATGCCAGAGTTCTCGGATCGATGGTGGACTGAATAATCACGATGGCGGAGATCGGCGCCCAGTAAAACTCGGGAAGCTTCAAAGTGCGAGCCAGCAGCAGAGACACTACTGCCGCTACCGTGGTCCGTGCCGCATCCAGAACTGTGTCAAACATCAGCTTGTAGGGATTTTCCATGGTCAAAGCGGTCTCGCGGAACTAGTGTAGTGCGTTTTGACGTTGTGGCACGGTCGCCTCCGGTGGCTTCTAGGTCATCTCATAAAGCCCCAGCTGGAGTCGCTCATGTGGCGCAGGTTCTGCCCTCAGCCTATTCCAGTGCGAGAGCCATTTTGAGCGCTCGATCCCGCTCCTCCGCCTTCGGAACGCACCAGGGACCCAACGAAGCGTATCAGTTGCACCTTGAGGAGACTAACGAGGCTATCGCACAAGATCCATTTTCGTGGTTCAAGCCTTCGGCTCAGCTGAATGTTAACGAGGGGCCCGGTTCTTTTCGCAGAGAGCGTCCAGGAAAGGCGGGCCGGACGCTTTCAAGTTCTGCTCCAAC
The DNA here is from genome assembly GCA_963714225.1 of uncultured Acidobacteriaceae bacterium. Lineage (GTDB taxonomy): Bacteria > Acidobacteriota > Terriglobia > Terriglobales > Acidobacteriaceae > Sulfotelmatobacter. The sequence continues at coordinate 313,802 of CAVQNY010000031.1, forward strand.
CGCGCGGTGCAATCGCATTCGCCACAGGCCCACGGCTCAGAGCCATTCTCGTCGCGGCATTTGCGCCGGTCGTGTGCATCCTGCACGCGCGTCAGGTCAAAGTATTCTTCCCAGTAAGGCCGTTCTTCCTGCAGCGGAGTGGGGCAGTAGCAAACTTCCACCCAGCGTACGGTCTGGTCGGAGCAAAGCCGTGCTTCGTTCATGTTGCGCAGGTATTCGCCTTCGGCAACCGAGCCCTGGCCGAGCGTCTCCTTCTCGATGGCTTGAAGCAGATCGGCTTCGCGGCCGGGCTTAACGCGAGCTCGAACCAGATAACGCATTGTTTGTAGCCTCCACAAAAAGTATGGACCATTTGCCTCAGGGGCTAAAGCCCACGTTCTTTTTCCGCGCCTGCCGGCGCGACTGGAAGTCGTGCCCTTCCCGAGCGTAATCTGAGTCAACCATTAGTCTAGCCTAGCGTCGTGCTCACTGCAGCCCCGCCAGCATGTCGAGGAACTGTCTCGGCGTGCGCGTGTCGATGGACTGCGCCACCAGCTTGCCGTTGCGTTCGTAAGCGAAGCTCTTCGGGATGCCTGCAATCTGAAATTGCTCGTGCACCTTCCGCCCCGGGTCGGGCAGCACGGGATACGTGATGTTTCGCTCTGCCAGGAACGGACTTACTTTGGCCGCGTCTTCGTCAGAAACAGCCAGCACCACAAGGCCTTGATCCTTATCTTTGAACCTGAGATAGAGCGCTTTCGGTCGGGCATTTCCTTGCGGCACGGCGGGCGCCAGGTTGCCCAGAAGTTCAGCCACACAACCTTGCCCCGCAGGGAAGCCAACTCCATGGAGAGAGAGCCGGGCTCGCCGTTGTTATCCGGTTGCGGCTGCTCGCGCAAAGCCGCAGCCAAACTATTGGCGCCTTCCTGCAGAGTGTCGTGACCGAAGTCACCTTCAGTCGGCAAGTGCGCCAGGCCGCCGGCCAGCCTCAGCTTGTTGGACGTCACTGGAAGTGGGCGAAATTTCGACCGCGAGGTCTTTGCTGGTGTGGGCGCGTATATCATCGGGAAGCTTGCGAAGTCCGCGCAACTGCTCGACGATCGGTTTCTCTCGATCGCTCCAGACATCCTTGTCATCGGCGGCAAGGGAACGAGCCGGAAAGCCTAGCGCACATGCAAAGAAAAAGCCTGCGAAAGTCAGAGAGAAAACGGAGAAGCAAAATCGGAAGGAGGCGCGAAACATGAAAAGCAGCTCACCTCACACCGGAAAACCTTGCCCGGCCAGGAGCGACAAGCGGCCGTGGGACTACTTCAAATGAACATCTCGTCCTGGGGCACGGGCCTTCGTGCCTCGCGGCCGCCGCCGTTTCTGCGGCCCCGCCCTCCCAGCAGGAATTCAATGCCGGCTGTAACGCCCTGAATCAGACCTGCGAATTGGCGTACCGGCGAGACCACGGTGTTGTGTACCATATCGGAAGTCTCTTCCACCCGGTCGAGCGTGCGGCTGAGCAGTTCATCACCGCGGATGATTTGCAGGCGCGCGCGATCGACCACGTCATTCACCGTGGCGTCCATGCGTTCCACCTGCGAGCGCACCGAGTGCGTTGTCTCCATCAAATTGTCGGCAATCACGGTAAGCTTGGGGCGGAGCTCGGTCAACATCGCTTGCGATGTCTCCAGCGTAGGCAGAGCCTTGGTCTTGACTTCGACGGCCAACGCCTCCATGCGCGCGCTGCTTCTGCGCACGGCCAAATACAATGCCGTCAGAATGCCCGCCTGCAGTACCACGGCCGCTGCCGTGACGGCGATGAACAGCATGGTAAGGTTTTCCATAGAGCGCTCTCCCGAGCCGGACCGCCGGCTCCGAGAGGATTACAGGTTCTTGGGTGCTCCGGTCTCCGTCGTCGCCTCCTGATAGGCCTGCCTGCCGGCCTCGTAAGCGGCGCGGAACTGGTCCTTCTGCTGATTCACGGCTTCGCGGCCCCGATCGACCCACTCTGAAGCCTGGTTGCGAGCCTCGCGGGCACGGCTGCGCATGTAATCCCGTCCTTCTTCCGCGCGGGCGCGGAGAACGTCCCTGGTCTCAGTTCCCGGCCGTGGCGCGTACAGAATTCCCACCAACGCACCCAGACCCATCCCGGCCACGAACCACACGAAACTATTGCTACTCTCGCGATCCGACATAGTAGATACCCCCCGGCGATAAGTGCCGATAGTCGGATGGTAGCACCCGCTTGAGCGAAATACAATTACGGCGAAACCCCTAGGCAGGGGTTCGGGACACTGCAGCTTCGACCTTTGGAAATTAAGCTTATTTCTGCGTGGGAGGATTGGCCGGGGCTGGCGGTGGGGTTGGCGCTGGCGTTGCCGGCTGGGTCTTGGCCGGCGCCGATTTCACACCCTGCAAAACTGACTTTGGCCCGCCTTGTTTGATCGCGTTGATGGAGAGCGTTACCGACGTTAACATGAACAGAACCGCCGAAATCGTCGTCGCTCGGGAGAGCGTGGTGGCTGCGCCGCGCGGGCCAAACGCGGCCTGACTGCCCTGTCCGCCGAAGGCCGCGGAAATGTCTCCAGCCTTGCCGCTTTGCAGCAGAACAACAATAATCAGAAACAAACAAACGATTACGTGGACGATGGTGACAACGATGATCATGGAGGTCCTAGTTCATCACGCCTTGATAACACGGAACTTGTTGATCTTCCCAGAGTCGAACTCTGGGATTCCTGACTCGGGCATTACCCGATTTCGAGGGCGAATCCCGCCCCAGCACCAAAACAGAAAACTGTCGGCGTGCTCCAGTGCCTTACCGCAGCAGGGATTATGCGACTCCAAGCTGACCGACCAAAACTGTAGCTAACCTCAACTACCGTTCAGAATGAATGCCATGGGGGATTTGAACTATGTTCATTCTCCATTCGGCTCAAAAGCCCAAATGCCCCACAATCCCGATTCCATTGTACGTTTATTGTACAGCGAACGCACTGTGGAAGAGAAAGCGCGCCGCCGTTTTCTCCCCTAGCCTTCCGCTCGCTCATCCGTGCTCGCGATTCGATACTCGCAGGATCTCTCGACTCCTTGCGCAGGACCAAACCGCCGCTAGAACCTCGAAGAGTGACGAACCGTTCTCTTCACCCAACAACAGTTTGACATCCGCCCCTCCCGTCGGTCAAGGCCACCGCAGCGACTCCAGCGAGTCTTCGAGAATAGAACGGTGAGCGTGCTCTTCCTCGAAGCTTGTTTCGGGCACCGCGAGAGAAACGCGGAAAGAATCCTCAATGCGTTAGTCGCTATTTTGTTATAGTGCCTATCACATTACCTGGTAAGGTTGCGATTCGCATCCTTTCGGCAATCTATGGGAGAACCGATGGCTCAAGTGGCGGCGCGGAGAGTCGCTGCTGAAGGAACTGAAAACATGGCGGTGGGACTTCGTGAGCGTAAGAAAGCCCGACTGCGTCAGCAGATCATCGATACCTCGATCAAACTATTTCGCAAGCGCGGCTTCGAGAACACACGGATCGACGACATCATACAAGTTCTAGAGATTAGCCAGCCGACGTTCTTCCGGTACTTTTCCAGCAAGGACGCGGTTCTGCGGGAGGTCGGGGAACGCGGATTTGCCTGCATAAGGGACCGGCTGCGCTCGGAGTTATCTACCGATGCGAGCACCGCGGAACGCTTGCGCCGGCTGTATGTCAGCATGGCAAAGGAAGTGGAGGCGGACCGCAGCTTGTGGCAGGCGGTTGTCCTTTCGGGCGCGATGGACCCAGTGCGTTGCGCTAATATGCGCGGACACGAGGAAGCCACGGTTGATTTGCTGCGCGAGATTCTAGTGCAAGGACAAAAGAGGGGTGAAATTACAGACGATTTTCCCGTTGTCCATTTGGCGGAATTCATGGAGGGCCTCTACAACACAGTCGTACGGCAGTGGGCGGTTGATTTGACCGGACCGCACAAACTCACGGATCGAGTACTGAGTGCAGTAGAGTTTTTCCTGCGAGGGCTCCAGCCCTGAATTCTTCGAGCGGTCCAGCCGATTCTTTGTAGACGCGGTTCCCGAGGGCAAGAAGATGAAAGCTGCTGTGCTCCGCGACTTCAAGACTCCACTTACGGTTCAAGATGTCTCGCTTCCCAAACCCACGGAGAGTGAAGTTCTAATCAAGGTTGAAGTTTGCGGTGTGTGCCACTCCGACTTGCATGTCGCCGATGGCGACTGGTCTCAGTTGGCTGGGATGATCAAAAAGCCGCTCATCCTCGGGCACGAAGTGGTCGGTACCATTGTTGAGGTCGGCTCGGCTGGGCAGGGTGTGAATATCGGCGACCGCGTCGGCGTGCCATGGATCCATTGGACCTGTGGCAAATGTGAGTTTTGCCGTGAAGGCAACGAGAACCTTTGCGTTCGGCAGCAAATCACCGGTGTGACGGTGGACGGCGGCTATGCCGAGTTTTTGAAAGCACCCGCTACCCACGTCGCCAGGATTCCCGATAATCTTCGATCGGAGCAGGCCGCTCCCCTGCTATGCGCTGGGGTTACCGTCCATCGCGCCCTCAAGCAGTCACGCATCACGACGGGGCAACGCTTAGCGGTGTTTGGAGTAGGTGGTCTGGGGCACCTCGCAGTCCAGATCGGCCGCGAGCTCGGAGCCGACGTCACTGCAATTGACCTCAGCGAAGAAAAACTCGCCTTGGCCAAGTCTCTCGGAGCCTCCAGGACGCTGAATGCCTCATCGGACAAAGTGGTGCAGCAATTGCGGTCACAAGGCGGAGTTCACGTCGCCTTGGTGACATCCGCGGCCAAAGCCGCCTACGACATGGCGTTTTATTGTGTGCGTCCCACGGGAATCCTGCTCGCCGTGGGCTTGCCCGCTCAGGACATTTGTTTCCCGCCCATCCTGATGGCGGCGGGCGAAATCCGGATTCAGGCTTCCGCCGTTGGTACGCGACAAGATCTGCAGGAGATTCTCGCTCTGGGTGCGGTCGGGCGGGTCCACTGTGAAGTAGCGACACAGCCGTTGTCCCAGGCGAACGAGGTCCTGGAGAAACTGCGCCGGGGCCAAGTTTCTGGCCGGCTTGTGTTAAGCATCAGCCCGTAAGGGGATGTTCAACATTCAGCTCCCCTTGCTCCCTATCTGTTAACGGCTGTCCGCCGACCGGCTCTTCAGGGGAACGCGGGGAACGCTATATGCGTTGACGTTAGTGGCTATATTGTGATATTGACTATCACTTTGCGCAAAGCTGAAACTTCTGGCCAGGAGCTTTCCATATCGTGAATGCCAGGCAGTTGTTCGATCTTACCGGGCGCGTCGCCATCATCACCGGTGGTTCCATCGGGCTTGGTCGCCAGATGGCCGAAGGATTGGCGGAGATGGGAGCGAATCTTGCGCTTTGTGCCCGCAAGAAGGAGCGCTGTCAGGAAGCGGCCGACCAGTTAGCCGGCCTGGGTGTCAAGACCCTCGCCCTCGGCTGTGACGTGAAAGACCCCACGGCTATCCAGGAAGTGGTGGCATCGACTCTCGCAGAATTTCGGCCGCATCGACATCCTCGTTAATAATGCCGGCGTCTCGTGGGGGGCTCCGGTCGAAGAAATGACGCTCGAGCAGTGGAACAAGGTCATGGACACGAACCTCACCGGAACTTTCCTGTTCTCGCAAGCCGTGGGCAAAGCCATGATCCGGCAAGGACACGGCAAAATCATCAACATGGCCTCGGTAGCGGGCTTGGGCGGAGCTTCTTCGGATCTGCAAGCCATTGGCTACCACGCCAGCAAAGGCGGGGTCATCGCCTTCACCAAAGATCTGGCGTGCAAATGGGCGGCACACAATATCCAGGTCAACGCCATCGCTCCGGGCTGGTTTCCCACGCACATGTCCAGCTGGATTCTTGAGCATCACAAGGAGTCCCTCCTGGCCAAGATTCCCCTTCACCGTTTTGGCAGCGACCATGACTTAAAAGGCGCTGCAATTTTTCTGGCTTCTGATGCCTCGGCCTACGTGACCGGCCATGTTCTTGTCGTGGACGGAGGCCAGACTGCCTGGTAGATAGTCGCCGCCTATGAATATTCCGCTCACGCCCGTTCGCTTCCTTCGTTATGCGGAACAGCAATTTCCAAACAAGACGGCGGTGGTTTGCCAGGATCAGCGATTTACCTATGCGCAGTTCGCTGATCGCGCGGCTCGGCTGGCTGGCGCATTGCGCGCGGCCGGAGTGAAGGCCGGGGATCGGGTCGCCTTTCTCAGCATGAATTGTCATCGGCTGCTGGAGGCATACTTTGGAGTCCTCGATGCCGGAGCGGTCCTGCTGCCGCTCAATTACCGTCTTGCGTCTCATGAACTTTCCTACATCCTGAACGATTCTGGCGCGACCAAGTTGTTTCTGGGACAGGACTTCATTGGTCTAGTGGATTCCTTTCGCCTGAAACTAGCCAGCGTGCGCTCCTGCCACCTACTCGATGCGATCCCACAGGCCGAGTGGCTTGCTCCGGAGAACTACGAACAACTCCTGGCCGCCGCAACACCGCACCGCGCGGAAATCACCTTCCTTCGACGAGAATTCTCTCTGCGAACTTTTCTATACCAGCGGGACAAGCGCCGATCCCAAAGGCGTTATGCTCACCCACAGGAACATCTATCTCCACGCTTTGCATCTAGCTCTATTCCACCACACCAAGTATGAGGACGTATTCCTGCATACCATCCCATTGTTTCACGCCAACGGATGGGGCGCGGCGCACACAGTCACTCTCGTGGGAGCAACGCATGTCATGAGTCCGCGATTCATCCCGCAAGAAGTTTTTCGTCTCGTGGAGCGCGAGCGAGTCGGTTCACTTAGCCTGGTGCCCATTATGGCGGCCGCGTTGGTGAATTGCTCGGAGCGTTCCAAGTATGACTTGAGCAGCCTGGAGTGGATCACTATCGGGGGCGCCGCATCTTTCCCGTCCCTAATGCGCGAGGTCGAGCAGAAGCTAGGCTGCAAGTGTTTTTCCGGATACGGTCTGACCGAGTGCTCACCCTCTCTCGCCACGGCGGAGCTCAAGCCAGATGTGGTGTGCGAACCCGACCAGCGTTACCTGCTCCAGTCAATGACCGGTTACGCCTATCCTGGCGTGGAACTTCGTGTCGTGGATTTCGAGGATAGGGACGTGCCTCACGACGGCGAGACCATGGGTGAAATCATTGCCCGCAGCGACAGTGTGATGGCGGGCTATTGGCAGCAGCCCGAGGCCACCGCGGAAGCCTTGCGTGGCGGTTGGTTCCACACCGGCGACATGGCAGTCATCATGGAGAACGGTTACATCCTGATCGTCGATCGCAAGAAAGACATCATCGTCAGCGGCGGCGAAAATATCTCATCGCTGGAAGTGGAGAGAACGTTGTTGGCGCATCCTGCCGTGTACGAAGCTGCGGTGATCGCAGTCAGAGACGACAAGTGGGGGGAAGTCCCCAAAGGCGTGGTGATTCTAAAACCAGGATGCGCCGCGACGGAAGCGGAACTCATTGAGTTCTGCCGCTCTAATTTGGCGCACTACAAATGTCCACGCTCGATCGAATTCTGCGAGACATTGTCCAAGACTGCAACTGGAAAAGTGTTGAAGAAAGAACTGCGGAAGACATATGGGGCAGGGCCAAGGACGCTTAGGCCGGAATTGTGAGCGGCCGCAGCATCGATAGGCGGGTTCAAACGGGAGCGGGCGCCGTAAGGAGCTGGAATGGACCTGAATTTAACATCCGACGAAATGCAATTCCGCGACGAATTGCGTTCTTGGCTCACGGCCAATGTCCCCACCGACTGGGCCGAGAGGCGAGAGGAATCGCTGGAATCTCGCTTCGAATATCTGAGGGCGTGGCAGCGCAAGTTATTTGCCGGCGGATGGGCGGGAGTTTCCTGGCCCACACCATATGGCGGCCGCGGTGCGAATCTGATGCAGCAGGTCATCTTCTGGCAGGAAATGGCTCTGGCCAGTGCTCCACCGATGGCCAACACGCTGGGGCTGGGTCTGATCGGTCCCACCATCATCGCGTTCGGAACCGAGGCGCAAAAGAGGCGCTACCTGGCGAAGATTCTCAGCGCCGAAGAAATCTGGTGCCAGGGATTTTCCGAACCCAACGCCGGGTCCGACCTCGCAGCGTTGCAGACCGAGGCCCGACTCGATGGCAACTTCTACGTGGTCAACGGCCTGAAAACCTGGAACAGCTACGGTTGGGTAGCGGACTGGTGCGAGTTGGTGGTGCGAACCGATCCGAACGTTCCAAAGCACAAAGGACTCACGGTTCTTCTCGTGGACATGAAGTCCCCGGGAATAAGCGTTCGCCCGCTTCGCCAGATCACTGGAGAGAGTGAATTCGCCGAGGTCTCGTTCCGGGATGTGCGGGTTCCCGTCGAGAACGTCGTGGGGACCGTGAATCAGGGCTGGGATGTCGCGATAGGGACGCTCATGCACGAGCGCGGCACATTCGGCGCCGGCCTGCAGATTACCTTTCGCCGGAACATCGAACGCTTGATCGAGCTCGCAGGGCAATTGCGGCGCAACGAAAAATCTGCTGCGCAGGATCCCTTGATCCGTCAGAAGCTGGCGCAGTGCTATGCCGAAGTTGAAGTCATGCGGTGGAACCAGATGCGCGCCTTCAGCCGCATCAGCGCAAGCGGAGTTCCCGGTCCGGAAGGTTCCATCCAGAAAATCTTCTGGAGCGAATTAAACCAGCGATTGCAGCAGGTGGCGCAGGAATTGCTTGGTCCCTACGGACAGCTTGCAGGTATCTCACCAAGGTCCGTTGACAAAGGCAGCTGGGCCTACGGATACCTGCGCTCGCGTGGCAATACCATCGAAGCCGGAACTTCGGAGATTCAACGCAACATCATCGGACACTTCGTCCTGGGTTTGCCCAGGAGCTACTGAGAACAGATCATGCAATTCGGATTGAACGAGAGCCAAGAGATTCTCAAGGAGAACGCGCGCCAGTTCTTTGCCGGGGAATGCCCCATGACGCACGTGCGGCACTTGGCCGAAAGTAAACAACCCTACGATGCTGCCCTCTGGTCGAAGATGGCTGCCCAGGGCTTCATGGGCATCATTTTTCCCGAGAAATACGAAGGACTCGGTCTCGGCAAGGTGGAACTCATTCTTCTGATGGAGGAGGCTGGTCGCGCCCTGCTTCCAGGTCCCTTCTGGTCGACCGTCGCACTTGCTGGCGTGGTAATCGATGCCGTTGCCAGCGATGCGCAGAAGACGAGATATCTCACCCCCATTTGTCGCGGCCAAGCACTCTCGACTCTCGCCCTGCTCGAAACCGGAGCCACCTGGGACTTGGCCGACGCAAGGCTTGCTGCCTCGAATGGCAATCTGACCGGCGAAAAACTTTTCGTTCTCGACGCCGATGTGGCTGACTTTATTCTCGTTGCCGCGCAGACCGGCGTGTTTCTGGTGGAAGCGCAGGCGCCCGGCTTATTCATTACGCCGATGCCGGCTCTGGATCTCACCCGGAACTTCTACGCAGTCCAGTTCAAGGACACTCCCGCGGAGAAGCTGGGTGAGGGAACTAATCTCGCCCGCGCCCTCAATATCGCCACCGCAGCCCTGGTTGCCGAAATGGTGGGCGGAATGCAGCGTGTGCTGGACCTGACCGTGGACTACGCGAAGGTGCGGAAGCAGTTCGGCAAGTCGATCGGTACATTTCAGGCCGTCCAGCACCAGTGCGCGGATATGTACCTTGAAACCGAGAGCTCGCGTTCGGCCGCCTACTATGCGGCGTGGGCCTTGGAGCATGATGCTGCCGATGCAGCCACTGCCACCTCGATCGCCAAAATGTACGCCAGCGATGCCTGCCGCGCCGTGGGCAACCGCGGCATCCAGATCCACGGCGGTAACGGTTTTGCCTGGGAGAATGACTTACACCTTTACTACCGCCGTGCGAAAGCATCCGAGACGATGTTCGGCGATGCGACATTTCACCGCGAACGCATCGCCCGCCTCGTGATCGACCCTGTTCCAGCCCCGTGCGGCGGCAATGATCGGAGTTCACGATGAGCAGTCTGGTACGGCTGAGCAAAGACAACGATATCGCCATCATCACCATCGACAATCCGCCGGTGAATGCCCTCAGCCCCGGGGTGCCGGAGGGAATTGCCAACGCCATCGCAGAGGTCAACAACGATCTCTCGGTGAAGGCTGCGGTCCTTATCGGCGGCGGACGCACGTTTGTTGCAGGAGCTGACATCAAGGAATTCGGAAAGATGACCTCTGGCAAATCGCGCGGTGCTGGCCTTCTGCCGCTTCTCCTCGGTATTGAAAACTGCAGCAAGCCCGTCGTGATGGCGATTCATGGCGCCGCTTTTGGCGGAGGGCTGGAGCTGGCGATGGCAGGCCACTATCGCGTGGCTTCAAGCGATGCGCATCTCGGTCAGCCCGAGGTGAAGCTCGGTCTCATTCCCGGCGCGGCGGGAACGCAACGCCTTCCTCGGCTTGTCGGTGTCGCCAAGGCGCTTGAAATGTGTGCCGACGGTAAACCTGTTGCCGCAGCGGAAGCCTTCCACCTCGGTATCATCGACCGCTTGATCGAAGGCGATTTGCTTGCCGGCGCGGTGGCCTTTGCCCGTGAAGTCGTCGGAAAACCAATACCAAAAACGCGCGAACGCGTCGAGAAGCTGGGTACGGCTGAGCAGAACGCAGGAATCATCGAGTCTGCCCGCGAGCGTGTCCGGAAGAAGCAGCGGGGTCTGAAAGCGCCACTTGCCGCTATGGATGCAGTGGAAGCAGCAACCAAACTTTCCTTCGAGGAAGGTTGCGAGGTAGAGCGGAGACTCTTCATGGAATGTCTCTTCTCCGATCAATCCAAAGCGCTCATCCACGTCTTCTTCGGGGAGCGCGAGGTGGCAAAGATTCCCGACGTGCCGAAAGACACGGCCGTCAAGCCTATCCGCAATGTCGCCGTCGTCGGCTCTGGGACCATGGGCGGAGGCATCGCCATGGTTTTCGCCAATGCCGGTATTCCCGTTCTGCTCAAGGAGGTCGATCAGCCCGCGCTCGACCAGGGCCTCGCCAGGATTCGAAAGAACTATGCCAGCTCGGTTCAGCGCGGACGCTTCACCCAGCAGTTCGTCGACGAACGGCTTGCCCTGATCACACCCAGTCTCAGCTATGACAACTTCGCCAACGCCGATATGGTGGTGGAGGCGGTCTTCGAGGGTATGGCGCTTAAGAAGCAGGTGTTTCAGGACCTGGATCGTGCCTGCAAGCCAGGCGCTATTTTGGCGAGCAACACCTCCACATTGAGCATCGACGACATTGCCAGCGTCACCTCACGGCCCGAATTCGTGGTGGGCACCCACTTCTTCAGCCCGGCCAACATCATGCGCTTGCTGGAAATTGTGCGCGGAAAAGGGACGAGTAAGGAGGTTCATTGCCACCTGCATGCAGCTCTCGAAAAAGCTCGGCAAGATAGGCGTGCTGGTCGGAAACTGCCGGGGCTTTGTGGGAAACCGCATGTTCGGACCCTATCGCCGGGAAGCTCAGTTCCTGGTCGAAGAAGGCGCGGGGGTGGACGCCGTTGATAACGCGCTAGTCGAGTTCGGCATGGCTATGGGTCCACTCGCCACAGGCGATCTTGCCGGACTGGATGTTGGCTGGCGGATTCGCAAGGAATATCGCCATCTGGAAAAACCTGGTGTTCGCCAGCCCATCGCCGAGGATCGTCTTTGCGAGATGGGTCGCTACGGCCAGAAGACTCTGGCCGGCTGGTACCGCTACGACGACCAGCGCCGTGCCGCACCCGATCCCGAGGTGGCTGCCCTGGTGCGGAACTGGACCGCCGAAGCTGGAATCCCCCAACGCAAAATTCCCGCTTCCGAAATGATCGACCGTTGCCTCTACGCCTTGGTGAACGAAGGTGCCCGCGTTCTTGAGGAGGGTTACGCGCTGCGCGCCGTCGATATCGACATCATCTACCTGAATGGCTATGGATTCCCCGCATATCGTGGAGGCCCCATGTGGTATGCCGACACCATAGGCTTACGAAAAGTCTATGACCGTGTGTGCGAATTCCGCCAGCAACATGGAGAACTCTGGGAGCCCGCTCCTTTGTTGAAGCGCCTCGCCGAGGCCAACCAGACATTTGCCGAGTTCAATAAGGAGCAAGGCGTTAACGTGTAAGCAGAGTTATGGGGTCGTCACTACGGGCGTGGGCGGCCAAGGGGAGCGGGTTTGTTGAGTGGACTGGCTAGGTTGGAATTATGAGCCGCGTCATTCTAGTCCGTCATGCCCAGGCGTCATTTCTGGAGCCGAACTACGACAAACTCTGTTCCACCGGCGAAGTGCAGGCCCGCCTGCTGGGAGAGTACTGGGCCCGCCGCGGAGTGCTGTTCAGCCGCGCCTGGTCGGGCCCTCGTGTGCGACAGGTGCAAACCGCGCGCATGGTCGAGGAAGCCTATCGCAGGCCTGGGCGGGAGTTTCCTGAATTGGCGGTGATGAACGAGTTCGACGAATATCCAGCGGAAGCGGTTCTGAAGCTAGGTCTGCCACAGATGCTGGAGAGATCTCAGGGAGTCCGCCATCTTCACCGAGCGTTCGAGCACGCCAAGGACACCGACGAACGAAAAAGAAGCTTCCAACAGATGTTCGAGGCGGTTATCGGCATGTGGGTGAGTGGTGAGTTAGTGATCGACGATGTGGAATCCTGGCAAGACTTTTGTGCGCGCGTCGATCGGGGAATTGCGACCATCGTGAACCGGGCCACGTCAGCCGGCGATTCCGTAGTTTTTACTTCCGGCGGTCCGATTGGCGTTGCCATGCGGCGGGCCTTGAACTTGTCGCATGCGGACACTCTGCAATTGACGTGGAGGTCGCGCAATGCCTCGTTCACCGAGTTTCTAAGTTCGGGGGACCGTTTCACGCTTAGCACCTTCAACGCGCACCCTCATCTCGAAGACGAGTCCTTGCTCACGTATCGGTAGGAAGTTTCACAAGTTCGGAAAGACAAAGACAGAACAGTTCGAAACCATGCTTGCCCATTGTGATCACGCGGTCGCCGTCAGAGCCGGGGAAGAACTTGATCTGGCTCGGCTCAGCGCGTACCTCGGTAGCCATTTCGCCGGTCCCGGCCCCGTTACGGTCGAGCAATTCCCTTCAGGTCATTCGAATCTGACCTATCGCGTCACATGGGGTGTTCGTGAATTGGTGCTGCGCCGGCCGCCGTTCGGCAGCCAGGTCAAGTCTGCTCATGACATGGGCCGCGAATATCGCGTGCTCTCCAAGTTGCACGAAACCTATAAGGTTGCGCCCAAGGTGATCCTCTATTGTGACGATCTTTCCGTTCTCGACGCCCCTTTCTACCTCATGGAACCGATCCGAGGCATCATCCTGCGCCGACAACTGCCGCCCGGCCTGCTGCTGTCGCCCGCCATGGCACGCCAGCTCAGCGAAGCTTTCCTCGACAACCTCGTGTGCTTGCATGGCCTCGATTACGACAAGATCGGCCTCGGCGATTTGGGTAAGCCGCAGGGCTACCTCGAACGCCAGGTGAAAGGATGGATCGAGCGCTATCACAATTCCGCAACTCACGATCTGCCTGAAGTCGGACGCATTTCCCCCTGGCTCACGCAGCACATTCCAGCATCGAGCGACGCGACTCTGATTCACAACGACTACAAGTACGACAACGTCGTGCTTGACTCGAATGACATTACAAGAATAGTCGGGGTTCTGGACTGGGAGATGTGTACGCTAGGTGACCCACTCTCCGATCTTGGCACAACCTTGGCCTATTGGACCGACCCTAGTGACCCAGACGAGCTGCAGGAAATCTGTTCTGCTCCCACGACAATTCCTGGAACTTTGACCCGTGCCCAGTTGGCTCAACGCTATGCTCTGGCGACCGGCCGCGGCATCCACAACATGGTCTTCTATTTGGCCTTTGCGCGTTTCAAGGTCGCGGTGATTGTCCAGCAGATCTATTACCGTTACTCGCGCGGCCTCACGCACGATGAACGATTTGCCACCATGCCCGATCGGATCGCAGCCCTGATGCGCGCCTCGCTACAGTGCGCAGAGAGCGGGACTATATGATTGACTTCCATCGCCTCGCGCCCAGTCTCGCCTGCACATGCAAATCCCACGTCCCATCATGCGCGGTAGTACCGCACCAGCCATTCCGCCACACAACAGGGCTTGTTGGCGCCTTGACTCTCGATCGTCACCGAGAAAATGATATCCACGAACGCCGCAGATTCTTTCACCGAAAGCAGAGTCACACGGGCGCGAATCACCGAGCCCGCCCTCACCGCCGATGGGAAGCGCACACGATTCAGTCCATAGTTGATCCGTATCCCGACTCCCTCCCGGACCCGAATCGCCTGTCCGGAAAAATAGCTCGCCAGCGAAAGCGTGAGGAAGCCGTGAGCAATGGTGCCGCCGTATGGCGACTCACGCGCCGCGCGCTCCGGATCGACGTGAATCCATTGCCTATCCTCCGTAGCGTCCGCGAATTTCTGGATGCGGTCCTGGGTCAGAACCAGCCAATCCGTCGGGGGCAGTTCGCGGCCTTCGAATTCTTTCAACGAACTTAGATGGTTAATTTCGAAAGGGGGCATCGCAATCATGACGACACTAACAGAAATTCCCGGCAAGACAAGAGGTTCAGCTTTTCTCTTTGAAGATGTCCTGCCCGCCCAGGTGTTCACTCCAGAAGATCTCACGGAAGAGCATCTCGCGATCGGCCGCATGATCGATGAGTTCTGGACCAGCGAAGTCGAACCCAATCTTCCAGCCATCCGCGACAAACAGCCGGGCGCTGCCCTTGCGGTGATGCGGAAGTCCGCGGAACTGGGCCTTACGGGCATGACCATTCCCGAGGAATTTGGCGGCATGGAAATGGACTTGCCCTCCCTGATGGTCGCCGCCGAGCACATGGGGCGCGATGCCTCCTATGCGGGCTGGCACTCCGCGCACACGGGCATCGGCACCCTCCCCCTCGTGTACTTCGGCGCTCCTGAACAGAAGAAAAAATATCTTCCTCGGTTGGCTCGTATGGAACTGTTGGCTGCTTATGCCCTCACTGAGCCATTGGCTGGTTCAGACGCTCTTGCCGCGCGAACTCGTGCCGACCTGGCTCCCGATGGCAAGCACTACATACTCAACGGCCAGAAAATGTGGATCACCAACGGTGGCGCAGCCGATCTGTTCACTATCTTCGCCAAAGTCGGAGGCGAAAAGTTCACGGCCTTCCTCGTGGAGCGAGCTTTTCGCGGTCTCAGCAGCGGCGCCGAAGAACATAAGATGGGAATTCGCGGCACGTCCACCACTGCGGTTTATCTCGATAACGTGGCTGTTCCCGTCGAGAACGTTCTTGGAGAAATCGGGCGCGGTCACGTCATTGCGTTCAACGTGCTTAATATCGGACGCTTGAAACTCGGTCCCGCGTCCGTCGGCGCCGCCAAGAACGTGCTCGCCATCTGCATCAAATACGCGAAGCAGAGAAAAGCCTTTGGCTCTGCCATCGCTGAGTTCGGCGCCATTCAGCACAAACTTGCCGAAATGGCCATTCGGATTTTTGCAGCCGAGTCCATGACCTGGCGCGTAGCCGGACTCATCGAAAGCCAGATGCAGGCCACGTCCGCCGAGCGAAGACAGAGTTCGATCACGGAGATGCAGGCGGTCGAGGAGTACGCGGCGGAATGCTCGATGGTGAAAGTCTTCGCCTCCGAAATGCTCGACTACGTGGTGGACGAAGGCGTTCAGATCCACGGCGGTTACGGTTTTCATCAGGACTACGCAGTCGAGCGAGCCTACCGCGATTCGCGCATCAACCGCCTCTTTGAAGGCACCAACGAAATCAACCGGCTGGTCATTATGGGCATGCCTTTGAAGCGTGCGGCCCGCGGGCAGTTACCTCTTTTTGAAGCGGCGCGCTCCGTGTTGAACCAGAGCGAAAACCCCAGCCTGTCAAACAAGAAGCAAAGTGTTACCGAAACAGAAACAGAAGAAGACCGCCTCGTTCGCAACGCGAAAACCACCGCCCTGTTTACGCTTGCAGTTGCTCACGAAAAATACGGCGCTCAGCTGGAGAAACAGCAGGAGGTCATCATGAACCTCTCCGACATCGTCATGGAGGTGTTTGCCATGGAATCCAGCCTGCTACGGAGCCAGAAGCTGACATCATCGGGCAAGAGCGGGAGCGCCCTCGACATCTGCGCTGTATACCTGCGCGATGCCGCCGTCCGGATTGAGGGGTTCTCACGTACGGTGCTGAGCGCCTGCTGCGAAGGAGATCTGTTGCGCAAGCACCTCGCAACCGTGCGCCGTTTTGCAGATCACACGCCGGTGAACTCCATCGCGCTTCGTCGTCAGATTGCGGCTCGCCTTTTGTCCAGCGAGCGCTACACCGTCTGACAAGAAAGGAAACGATCATGGCCCTCGTCAATCACAGATTCACCCTTGCTTCCCGACCCGTGGGAATGCCGAAGCGCACGGACTGGGCCTACGAGGAAGAGACAGTTCGCGAGTTGCACGAAGGCGAACTGCTGATCCGGGTATTGTTCATATCGCTTGACCCGGCCATGCGTGGCTGGATGAACCAGCGCCGATCCTACGTCCCGCCAATTGGCATCGGCGAGGTGATGCGGGCTTTGGCGCTTGGCCAGGTGGTTGCCTCCAGGAACCCTAATTTCGCTGTGGGCAAGTACGTCTCGGGAACCTTTGGAGTCCAGGAATATTTCATCTCCGAGGGCAAAGGCTTGATCGAGGTTGACCCCGGTGTGGCGGCGCTCCCAACTTTCCTCAGCGTGTGCGGTACGACGGGGATGACGGCATATTTCGGTTTGCTCGATACGGGCCGGCCTCAACCGGGCGACACCGTAGTTGTCTCGGCTGCGGCTGGGGCTGTAGGCTCGGTGGTAGGACAGCTTGCCAGAATCAAGGGTTGCCGCGCGGTCGGCATCGCGGGCGGCGCCGACAAGTGCCGCTACCTCGTCAACGACCTCGGATTTGACGCTGCCATTGATTACAAGTCCGAAAACGTGACTGAGGCGCTGCGGAAGTCTTGCCCACAAGGGATCAACCTCTATTTCGACAACGTCGGCGGGGACATCCTCGATGCTGCTCTCGCGAACCTGGCGCGTGGCGCTCGCATCGTAATCTGCGGCGCCATCTCGCAATATAACAATACTGGTCCCGTTCAGGGCCCGCGCAATTATCTCTCCCTATTGGTGAATCGCGCGACCATGAAAGGCATGCTGGTCTTTGACTACGCCGACCGCTATGCCCAGGCTGCCCAGGAAATGGCAGGCTGGATGGCGGCGGGCAAGCTCAAGTCGCGCGAGGATATTGTCGAAGGACTCGAGACCTTTCCCGACACTTTTCTGAAACTGTTCAAAGGGGAGAACCTCGGAAAACTGATTCTCAAAGTAGCCGCAGATTGATCTCGCGTGTTGGAAGTCGTAGGTTCTGATCCCGGCGGGAGTCGATTTGCTTCGAGGAGGAGCTGGTATGCCGTTGGCCGACAACCAAGGAACAAAAATCTACTGGGATGAGCAGGGAACAGGCGCGCCGGTTTTGTTGATCATGGGCCTGGGCTACCCCTCCGCCATGTGGCATCGCACTCGGCCGGCGCTGTCGGCTTCCTACCGGACGATTGCACTCGACAATCGAGGCGTCGGACAGAGCGAACTGCCTCCCGGCCCTTACTCGATGGCCCTTATGGCTTCGGACGCAGCCGCCGTGCTCGACGCCGCCGGCGTTCCCAGTGCCCACGTCTTTGGGCTGTCGATGGGCGGCATGATCGCCCAGGAATTCGCGTTGCAGTATCCCGGGCGTGTGCAGTCTCTCATTCTCGGTTGCACGGCCGCCGGCGGACCCAGCGCGAAGCGCGCCGAGCCGGCCGCGCTCGAGATGCTGAAAGCCAGCAGCCAGATGAGCCGGGAGCAAGCGGCCGAGGCCGCAATCCCCTTTATCTACGACCCCGCGACGCCGCGGCACTTGATCGACGAAGATATCGCCAGGCGTCGCGCCTGGCCGCCCAATCCGGCAGGCTATCTCGCGCAACTGCAGGCCATCCTGGCGTGGGAATCGTTCAGCCGGTTGCCTCAGATCACGGCTCCAACGCTCGTTATTCACGGGAAGGCCGACCGGTTGGTCCCGCCGGGCAACGGGGAATTGATCGCGGCGCGCATTCCCGGTGCACAACTCGTCTTGCTCGAACGCGCCAGCCATCTGTTCTCGACCGATCAACCCGAGGCTGCGCGAAGAGCGATTTTCGAATTCCTGGTCTCGCAACCGGCCGGCGCAAACGCAGGCGGAAAGAGGCTCTAAGTCTATGAAACGCACATTCCAGCCCGGGTCTGCAGCCCGTCCGACGGTCTGCTGGCCCAATTCTTTCTGAGCATACATCGTCATCCATAAAATTCATTTGATGAATCTGAAAAACGCAGCTACGCTCGTGCCCGATACGGCGCTTTGAAACGGCAACAGCGTGGGAGTTGTGTGTTCGCATTCAGCACAATTAAGAAAGGCCTAGGAAACTCGCTCGACACGATTCTGGCCTGGAAAGCACTCAGCGGGTTGCAAGAAAGCGGCAGGATGCCGGAAGGCAACCGGGCCTTTTGTGTGGTTCAGACAACGCCTGAGCTAGGGGGGAATATGGGTTTTGCACAGAGCAGTTTGGATGGTCGCGCGACTTCATGTGAGACTCAGTCCCAGATGGAGGTATCTGTCTATCCCATGATGAAGTCCATCGCATGCGTTCTTGTGTGCCTCTTGTTCGCAACCTTTACGGCTCATGCACAGGGCGTCGGCTCCTCGGGAGAGATCACCGGGACTGTAGCCGACTCTACCGGTGGTGTTTTGCCTAAGGCCACTGTCAATGTGATTGATGTCCAGACCGGTTTGAAGCGCCCGGCCACGATGAATAGTACGGGGCAGTTCCGAGTAACAGGGTTGTCGCCGGCCACCTACGACGTCAGTGCGGAAATGGCGGGTTTTGCGACCCAGATACGAAAAGGAGTAACCGTCGCCATCGGGCAAACAGTCGTCTCCGATTTCAAATTGAAACCGTCGCAGGTGGCAACGGTGGTCGAGGTGACGGACCAGCCGCCCGTGGTGGAAACGGAACGTGGGAGCCAGGCGGACCAAATTTCACAACAGTACATCGCCGACCTGCCCATTGACCGGCGCGATTACCTGACGTTTACGTTGCTGGCGCCTGGTGTCTCCGATTCCACCCGCCTGGCTGGGGACCAGGATTTCAGAGTCAAGCAAACACCGCAAAGCGGGCTGTCCTTCTATGGCAGCAATGGCCGAGGAAACAGCATAACGGTGGACGGTGGCGAAACCTCGGGCGATAGCGGTGGAGTGCGCCTGACCGTGAGCCAGGACGATGTCCAGGAATTTCAGATCAATCGCAGCAACTATGGCGCAGACCTTGGGGGCGCCACCGGCGCTTCCATCAATATTGTGACTAAGTCGGGCACCAACAATGTTCACGGTGGCCTTTATGGTTTTTTCCGTGACGATGCCATGGACGCCCAGAATCCGTTTTCGTTCACCCAGCCACTGCAGCCCGGCCAGGCCTTCGATCCTCTCACCCAGACCGAACTATTCGGGTCGCCGGTTAAGGATACCTTGACTCGCCAGCAATTCGGGGGGACCCTGGGTTTCCCGATTAAAAAGGATAAGACATTTCTGTTTCTTGCGTTTGAAGGCTTGCGACAGAACGCGCAGAACGCAGTTCCGCTGTTGACGGACACCAATATTTTTGAACCGACGGCGGCGCAGAATGCTATCCTTGCCGCGCTTGCGGCACAAGGGTCAACGTTGGTAACTTGCTCCGCAGGCCAGCCGCAAATACCCGCCAACGTGTGCGCCGGCGCTCTCCAGGGCATTTTGACGGTTGGCACCAGTCCTACAATTGACCCAGCAGTAAGTGCAACCCAGGCCGCGCTCAATACCTTCCTCCAAAACCAGTTTGAGACCGAAGGTGGACTTTTTCCCTACGACACGCGGGAGTACCTGGCAGAGACCCGCCTGGATCATCGCTTTGATGCGAACAACGAGCTTTCCGTGACCTACCGGTACGGGCACGACTTGGAGGAATCGCCGGACGTGAATTCCCTCACCGCTTTTTCGGCGGGAAGTTCGATCCACGACTACGACGATACCCTGCAAGCCACCTGGTACCGCCAGCTCAATCCGACCACGCAGAACGAAGCCCGGGTACAGTGGAATTACTACAGCTTTAACGTGATTCCCAATGAGCCAGGAGAGGTGGGACTCCAGATTCCGAGTTTTATCAACAATTTGGGAACGAACATTTTCATACCCAACATCACCATCCTGCGCCGCTACGAATTCGCCGACAATTTCACCAAGATTCACGGCAATCACACGTTTAAGTTCGGCGTTTACGAGTTGCTCCGCGGTAATCACACCGAATCCCACACCTTTTTCCCCGGTCGCTTTGTATTCGGGTCGCTCCCCGGAGGGTTGATCAGCCCGCAGCTTGCGGCCACCACCATCAACCCGTTGCAATCGGCATCATTCGGGATCCCTCAGGTTTACCAGCAGGGGTTCGGAGATCCGACCTACCCGTATTACACCCGGCCGCTGACCTCGTTCTACGGGCAAGACTCCTGGAAGGTAACGCCAAGGTTTACTCTGAACTATGGTCTGCGCTACGACTTGGACACGCAATTCGCCCCTTTGACCACGTATAAGAAGGATTTTGGCCCCAGGGTTTCCTTCGCCTGGGATCCCGCCAATAATCACAAAACGGTGGTCCGGGGAGGGTATGGAATCTTCTACGGACCCGTAGATGCCCAGATCCCCGACGTCGACTTGAGCCTGGGGGTTGTGAACAAGAATAAGTCCGCGGTTGAGAACGCCCCGGGAGCCGGGCAGGTTGCAAACCTGACCGCGATCTGCGGGTTCTCCCAAGGCGGGGGTCCTCCCTTTCTCGGAGGTAACGGCTCAAGCCCTTGCAACCGGGAAATTTCTATTTATGTAGATCCGATTGGTGGGGTTCCGGCGTTGGGTATACAGGGGCCGGAGGTTATGTTCCCGACCCTTTTTGCGAACGGAGCGCCGGGCAACTTGATTGGCTGCACCACGCCAGCCCCGGGGAGTGCTGCCTGCATCACGCCGGCTGCTGTGGCCCAGTTCGGCATCAATGTCACCAATACCGGTCCCGTCGGTCCGCTACAGGTAGTTTTCGTGAACCAGCCGGGCTATCGTCCCCCCATCGCGCAACAAGCTTCGTTTGGAATTGAACGCGAGCTTGGACCTGGGTTCTCCATTTCTGTGAGCGGTATCTATTCGCATACCCAGAGAATCCCGGTGGCGATCGATACCAACGATACTCAAGCGCCGTTACTAGCACCGTTCAGCACGGTCACTCTGGCCAATGGCCAGACGGTTTCCTATCGCAACTGGAATACCAGCCCGGCGGCCGATCCGCTGGGGGGCAGCGAGGTCCTGGTGGGGGGCGTTCCGACGTATCCTTGTGCACCCGCATCCGGCGGCGATCCATGCGTTGTGAATTCGCTGGTGGTGCAGAACAACCAATACAGCTCTGAGGCATACGCTCTTTACGAGGCGGCATCGTCGAAGTCAAGAAGCGCTTCAGTGATCACTTCACTTTGTTCGGGAATTACACCTTCGCTAAAGGCATAGACACGTCCACGGATTTCAACTCCGACTACGGGCCGCAGGATCCGACAAACCTCAACTTGGATCGTGCTCTTTCGGAGTTTGATGAGCGACACAAAGTGGTGATCGCGGGAGTATTCGACAGCCCCTGGAAACAGAATATCTTGTCGGGTTTTCAGCTGGCTCCGATTTTCTCCTACCACAGCGGACATCCTTTCAACTTGCTGGCGGGAGGAGAGGTGAACGGCGACAATCACACCACCAACGAACGTCCCATCGGAGCCCCGCGCGACACCGGTCTGGGCCCCGACTACATCGACTTCGACACGCGCTTGACCTGGGCACATAAACTAGGCGAGAAGGCTAACCTGCAATTCACGGCGGAAGGATTTAACATCGCAAACCGGACGAATTTTGCCAGTGTAAACAACGAAGTAAGCCCTCTTTTTGCTATCGCCGCGGCCGAGGGCGGGTTGGGGGAGACGACGTTTAACGTGCATGGGATTCGACCGTTCAATGCGGGCGGCGGGACGGCTACGCCCAGCACGCCGCTGGCCTTCACTTCCGCGTTTCCGAAGCGCCAGATCCAACTCGGCGTGCGCCTCTCGTTCTGAGGCGTGCGCTTTCCCGCGTCGATCACGCGCCCGTTTGCGGTCCCCATCCCGGATGGCCGCGGAAGTTGGGAGGGGCGAGCGCCAGACATGGTACAGTGCTTGTCCTGGAATCTATACTGCCAAGAGTCCAGGTGAATGCCCATGCCGACCGAGGAAACGAGCTACGAGGTGGCGGATCGAGTCGCCACTATCACGTTGAACCGTCCAGACAAGCTCAACGCCTGGACCGCCACCATGGAAAAGGAAGTGCGCACCAGCCTCGAAGAGGCCGAGCGCGATGACCACGTCGGCATCATCGTGCTGACCGGCGCGGGACGCGGCTTTTGCGCTGGTGCCGACATGTCGCTGTTGAGCTCCGTCGCCGCCCAGGGCTTGCCAGGCGGGGAGCGCGGCGCCGTCTCGCAATTGGGCGGCACCTGCCTCGGACGCCAGGGTGTTCCGCCCGATTTCCAGAGGAAATATTCTTATTTCCTCGGAATCGAGAAGCCGATTCTGGCCGCCATCAACGGCCCGGCAGTCGGCCTTGGTCTGGTGATTGCACTCTATTGCGATGTGCGCCTGGCTTCCGACGCCGCCCGCTTCTCGACCACGTTCGCGCAGCGCGGGCTGATTGCCGAGTACGGCATGGCCTGGATGCTGCCGCGTATCGTCGGGCTTCCCAACGCTCTTGACCTGCTATTTTCCGCCCGGCAGATCAACGCCGCCGAGGCCTTGCGCCTGGGGCTGGTGAATCAGGTCTTCGCTCCGGAAAACTTTCTCGACAAGGTCAACCAATATGCCGTCGATCTCGCATCGCGGGTCAGTCCGCGCTCCTTGCGAGTGATCAAGCGCCAGGTGTATGGGGCCATGTTTCAGACCCTAGCCGAGTCTTTCGATCTGGCCGTGGAGGAAATGGTGGCAAGTTTGCGCAGCGAAGATTTCAAAGAGGGCGTGGCCCACTTCCTGGAGAAACGCGCGCCGGTCTTTAAGGGGAACTGATCCGCGGAGCAACTGGGCCTGCGAGCGATATCCCTAAACGTGAAGAGTGCGAAGCAGCAGCCCCAACCATTGTGCCGCCGACCAAAGGCCTCAGGATTGGGATCGGCGGTTACTCCAAACTCGCACTTCGCTTGCGCTCCCGGCTTCAGGCGGCTTCGGAATTCCTCGCCTTATATCTGTTCAACTCCAGCTTGGCGATCAGCGCGCGATGCACTTCGTCGGGGCCATCGGCGATGCGCAACGTTCGTATCGAAGCGAACATCTCCGCCAGCGGGAAATCCTCCGACACGCCAGCCGCTCCGTGCATTTGGATCGCCTGATCAATAATCGCCAGGGCAATATTGGGCACGACCACCTTGATTTGCGAGATTTCGCTTTTTGCTCCCTTGGCGCCCAGATGGTCGATCATCCAGGCGGCTTTGAGAGTGAGCAGGCGCGCCTGCTCGATCAGGATGCGCGCGTTGGCGATCACATCCGCATTTCCTCCCAACTCCGCCAAAGGGCGGCCGAAGGCCACTCGCGCCAACGATCGCCGGCAAAGGAGTTCCAGAGCACGTTCCGCTGCCCCCAGGGTTCGCATGCAGTGATGAATGCGCCCCGGCCCGAGGCGGCCCTGCGCAATCTCAAATCCACGTCCGGGCCCGGCGATGATGTTCTTCACCGGCACGCTCACATTGCGGAAGCTCACCTCTCCGTGGCCAAAGGGAGCTTCATAAGCGCCAAAAACCGGCACCATGCGCACGATCTCAACTCCTGGCGTAGGCAGCGGCACCAGAACCATCGAGTGCCGTTGATATTTATCCGCTCCGCAGTTCGTCAGCCCCATGAAGATCAGCAAGCGGCAGTGAGGATGCCCCACGCCCGAACTCCACCACTTGCGTCCGTTCAATACCACCTGATCGCCCTCAATGACGGCTGTGGCCTGCATGTTGGTTGCGTCCGAAGATGCTATGCCCGGCTCGGTCATACAGAAAGCGGACCGAATTTCGCCGGCGAGAAGCGCCTTCAGCCAAAGTTGTTTCTGCTCCTCGGAGCCGTATCTAACCAGAACCTCCATATTCCCGGTGTCGGGAGGGTTGCAGTTGAAAACCTCGGGCGCAATGGAACACCGCCCCATCATTTCGGCCAGTGGGGCATATTCCACATTGGTCAGTCCCGCGCCGTACTGTTTGTCGGGCAGAAACAGATTCCACAGACCTGCGGCCCTGGCTTTGGCTTTGAGTTCTTCCATGATCGACGGCTGTTTCCAGGTGCGCCAGTCCGCCACATTCTGGACTTCACTGCAGTATTTGGCCTCTCCAGGCACCACATGTTCCTGCATGAAAGCCCCAAGCCTCTGGAGATAGTCTTGGGCGCGGGGTGGGATTGCAAAATCCATATTGGAAGTTATGATCCCCAACAAGCTACACAGCCTAGCGATTCCTGCAAAATTCATCAAATGAATCTTACGAATCCAGTAATATATATTTCGTGCATTTGAGCCAGGTCGATCTCAACCTCTTCGTCGTACTGGAAGCCATTTATCGCGAAGGTAACATCACCCGCGCCGGCCATCAGTTGAACCTCACCCAGCCCGCCATCAGCCACGCCTTAAAGCGCTTGCGCGATCTCTTGAAGGATCCCCTGTTCATACGCCGGGGCGCGCATATGGTTCCCACTCCCTTCACCCGCAACATGATCGACCAGGTGCGGCAAGCACTCCAGATCCTGGAGGTAAACCTCCGCGAAAGTCACAAGTTTGATCCCGCCCATACGCGCCGCAATTTCCACATCTCGCTGTGGGAATACATCGAGTCCCTGGCCCTCCCCACCTTGCTGCAGCGCCTAGAACGCGAGGCGCCAGAGATGTCGATTACCACCTCGCGCGTCAAGCGCAGGGACCTGGAAGCGGAACTCGCGAGCGGCTCCCTCGATCTCGCCATCGACGTTCCGATGACGACCAGTGAACCCATTCATCAGAAACGGCTGCTCGTGGAGCCGTTCGTGGTGATGGCTCGTACTGGGCATCCCGGAATCTCCGGGACCCTCGATCTCGACACCTACATCGCACAGCCCCACGTGCTAGTTTCCTCGCGCCGGTACGGCCCCAGTCTGATCGACGTAGAACTGAGTCGGCTTGGCTTCCGCAGGAAGATTGTTCTGCGCTGCCAGCACAATTTTGCTGCCTGCCGAGTGGTCAGCGATACCAATCTTCTGCTGACCTTATCCCAGGGGCACGCGCAGATCCTGAACGCTGGACTGGGCAACTGTGTCTATCCGTTTCCCTTGAAGACAGCTCAACTCGAGGCACAGATGTACTGGCATGAGAGCGTGGAGAACGACTCCGCAAATCGCTGGCTGCGCCAGCAGATCAAAAGCGTGCTCAGTCCGCAAACCCACGCTGCGTCCGACTCTCCCAGATCTGCTTCGGGAACCCACCATCGCGGATCCCGCGACGATAGAGGACCAAGTGGACGAAACCAAAGGCACTGATCGCGTCTACCCTTCGCCGAAGGTGTTTGTCCACTCTCTTAAATCGTCTTCAGCGGAACGCGGATCGCAGCGAGAACAGAGATTTGAAGTGTCGGAAGGTGAATCGCATCGGCCAACATGCATGTGCTCTTGATGACACCCCTGGGTATCGAGGGTGCCCGCCCGGTCGAACACACTGGTGCTACCCGAGTCGTGTCGCGGGCAACTCGGACATTATCGGATTGAAAGAGTTGCCACTTGCCGCCTACAGACCAGACTTCGCAAACGGTGGAGACTGGCGGGGGAGGTTTGACCAGAAGATCTAGTGTTCCCATCGTACCTGCCTCGTCCGGACAGCAGTCGGGCCCTTTCTGTTGCGAAGGCTGCCAATCGATTCACCGGCGGCCTCGCCCCCAAAAAAGGCGAGAAGGCTCTGACGGCGCTCAATTGAGCGAGAACCAATTGAAGTTACCGATGGTGTTGTAAAATCCACCGATATCCATCACGAGCTGTAGCGTGTGCACCCCGCGCGGCAGTTCGACGTTCGGAACCGTGAGAGTCTGCCAGGTCTGCCATCCGTTGGTTTGAGGCACGGAAATGCGCGGTGTGACAGCGTGCCCGTCAACCGCGAGATGGAACACGCCGCCTCCCACATCCGACGCCACGCGTGCATTGAATGTGTACTTGCCTGAATGCGCGATGTTGACGGTGTAGTTCAGCCAGTCGCCGGGGTTCGTATTTCCCACGTCATAACCGCCGTCCGTATCGGAGCAGTCCTCGATGTAGACGGTCTCGCCTGGACGACAATTGGCGCCGCCGCCATTGCTGGTTGCGCTGTTCCAGTAGGCGACGCCTTTGCCGCCGGTATCGAAGTTCTCCGCCTGGATTAAGCCAGGAATCACCGCCTGCAATGGAACATAGGGTGATCTCTCGGGGACGGGCTGAAGCGCTACCCAATTGAAGTTGCCCATACCGCCGGTAGGTCCGTCGCCATCGAAGGTGATTTGCATGACGTGCCAGCTTGGCTCCAGCGTAAATGCCGGAGACACCATCGTAGTGAAAGTCTCCCATGCGTTCGTGACAGGCACAAACATGTTGCCGGTTGTATTCCTGCCGTCGAAGGAGACGTGATAGTAGCCGCCCGGACCGAGCGAGGCGACGCGCGCGCCCAGGTTGAAGATCCCGCTCTGCGTCACGTTCACCGTATAGCGAAGCCACTGGCCTTCCGTGGTATAGCCCACATCGTAGCCGCCTGCCGGAGCCGTGATCGACCCGAAGCTGCTGGCCACATCGCTCGATGGTTCCACCCCCACCGAAGCGTTTGGGCGATAGGTCGCGCCGCTGGGGTCCGACGGGTAGAGATTGAAGTAGCCGATAAAGTTACCGCCGTTGTCGAAGTTCTCCGCCTGCACCAGCCCCGGCAGCGGCCACGGAGTCCCTCCGTACGGCGTCTCCGGGTCGCCGACGGTCAGTTGCACCGAGGAGCTGCGCTCCGTATTGCCCTGGGCGCCTGTAATCGTCACCGGATAGGTCCCGCTCTGCACCCCGCTCTCGGAGCGGATGGGAAGAATCCAGCCGGAGGAAAATGGTTGCTGAACCGGCTCGCCGAACGCTCCTGCCGGCAGTCCGTCGACGTGCAGCGAAACAGGCGCATCGTTCGAACCATAGTGGTCCACGTCGATACCGAACCAAGTATCCCAGCCGGGAGCGATGGTCTCGGACGGCGGTCCCGCGGTTACATCGAACGTGTTGCCCGTATAACTGGCCCACGTCAGCGTCGCCACTGCGCCCGACGGCAGCGTGTAACTCACAGTCTTGCCCAGCCAGTTGATCGAGAACTGACTGGCTGTCGAGTTACCGTTATAGACGAGCACTGCGATCGAACCATCTGGATTCTTGAACGCGACGTCGTCGATACTGCTGCTTCCATATGCGGTGGACGCGATGCGGTACGCCCCGGCCTGCACGAACTTCGAAAGGTGGCCAAGCACGTAGTACTCTACGTTCCTGGTCACCGTTGCCGGCGTCGTGCTTGTGTCGATCGTGAGCACTCCGCGGCAGTCCGTACAGCCGTTCTCCACCGTCGGACCGGAATTCTGATCCAGGGCTATGTTCCAGTTCAGCACTGTCCTGCCCCAGTTCTGCAGAACCTGGATTACCTGCCCTTCGATCTCGTTGGCCAGGTTGACCGAAAACACCGGAGCCGCCGTGTAACCCGAACACTCCGTGAAGTACACCGGCATGCCATGTTCCAGGTAGTGAACCGCATTTTGTGCGTTCACTACATCTCCCGCATAGCAATGGAAGAGGAAACATGGTCGGATATCCGCTGCTCTGGTTCAGCGGCTCCTCCGGCGTGGATGAAGACCAGTCAATGAAAGCGGTGGGGCTGGCGGCTTCTGACAAGGTTGTGGGGGGCTCGTTGACGTAACAGTGCGCCATGGAAAGGCGCTGGACTGGTGAACTGGATCGCTCCACCCGGCGGCAATCGAAGCGGCAGCCGAGGCAACGAATGAGTCGTCCGCTCACAGGAAACTGTCCCTCCCTGCGGTACTTATACACACCAAATAACGTTTCCCTTTTTCAAACACCCACGCCTGTAGCGCGGCAACCCTTACTTCTTATGTTGCAGCCTCTCAACGGCACGTTCTAGAGCGTCACGAACTGTTTCGTCTTGTTCAGAAGCGACTGCGTTCTGTAAGTATGGAATAGCAGTGGCGTTCTTTACCTGGATTCGCCCTCGATTTTGTACACTAGTTCGTTGAACCCCAGCCGAAGTATCACGTAGAGCCCGATTTCATCAGGGCGTTTCCACGTCACTGTATCTGCCTAGCTACTTGCTCGTTCTATCTCCTAGTGTACATTATGACCACTATGAGCTTCATCCGCCGGATCAAACGCAAAGGCCGAGTCTATCTGTCCGAAGTGGAAAATAAGTGGGTGAAAGGCAAAGTTGTTCAACGCCATATTCGCTATGTCGGCCGCGAAGCCGACGGCAAAACTCTTTTGGCTGCCTCCCTGTCCGAAGTGGAGGTAGAGCAAGTCAAGTTGTACGGTCCCTTGCTGGTACTCCATCATCTGGCAAAGAGAATTGGTCTGCCCGAGCAACTCGGTCCCTACAGTCAGGAAATCCTCAGCTTGGTTTATGCCCACTGCCTCGATTACCGCAGCCTCAACCACATGCCCCAGTGGTTTGAGCGAACCGACTTGAACTTTCTCTTGGACCTCGAAGGCTTAACCGAGAAACGCCTGGTGGGCGCCTTGGATTATTTGGAAGGGTTAGACGGCGAGACTTGGCAGCGGCAGATGTTTCATTCCCTCTGCCGACACTATCGCCTCCGTCCTTCCGGAGTGATCTACGATGTCACCAATACCTACCTCTACGGCCGTCGTTGTCCTCTCGGCAAGCTCGGACATGACAAAGAAGGGATCAAAGGACGGCCGCTCATCCAGATCGGATTGGCGGTCACGCAGAAGGAGGGATTTCCCCTCTTCCATAAGGTCTTCGATGGCAATGTACACGACTCCCGCACCTTGCGGGATCTGGTGAACCAGTTCGGCGATTATCGGCTCGGACCCGGTCTTTTCATCTACGACCGAGGCATCGTGTCGAAACGCAATGTCAAAGATATCAAAGACTTACATTGGGACACCCTGTGCGGCGTGCCCCTCAATAATGCCTTGAAGAAATTCTGGCGCCCATGGGCCAACCCGCAACGGCTGATGCAATTTCCCAACCGCGTCCGGGTCGGATCCACCATCTTTTACGCTCACCTGCGGCCTCACCAAATCGACCGTGTCCGCGGCCAACTGGCTCTCTGTTTCAATGAGCAGCGCCAGCGGGACACACGGGAATCCCGCCGCGACGAGATCGTGTATGCCCAGAAACTGCTGGCCGAAGGCAAAGCTATCAAACCTGGATTGCGCCCCTTCTTCGATATCCGGGGCCATTTACGTCAGGATCAGTTGGCCGTCGCGGAAGAGTTCGACGGCTACTCCTGTATCTTCTGCACACGTCCCTTCCCGCAAGAAGAATTGCTTCCTCTGTATTTCAACAAGGACTTGATCGAAAAAGCTTTTCGCAGTCTCAAAGGTATCATCCACTTGCGTCCCGTTCGTCACTGGCTCGCCGAACGCGTACGTGCCCACGTCTTCCTTTGTTATCTGGCTTACTTACTTCTGTCTCTGCTTCGCTATCATCTGCGGAATACCGAGTTTACCGCGGACAGCGCTCTGAACGAACTCGGAACAATGTACAAAGTCTACCTACGCGATGCTCAACACCGATTCCGGCTCTCGCGTACCATGACCCTCACCAAGAATCAAGAGCTCATCCTGAAAGCCATCGACAAGTCGCTTCTGAAGACCTAGTGTACATTTTTAGGGTGGAATTCAGGTCTTTAGTTGTGCTAGCGCGTTGCCTGCACTAATCTTCACGCCGGAATTCGTATCCAGCAACCCCGCACGCAGCGACTCCAAAATAACTTGTGATTCCTTCTTGGAGAGATTTCTGAACTGAGGCATTAGAGACAGAGCATCCAAGCGGCAGGTTGTGTTGCTTTCGTCGGTAGAATGGGCTAACTCGATGACATCGGGTAGGCAGGCATTGCTATTAAGAAAGAGCATATTGCGTGCTGCTCCCAATCTGACCCAATAGTCGAGATCAGTGTCGTGACACATCTCTTTCAGCGTACTGTTCCCCGTTTGGTTTCCAAGCTGGGCAAGCGCAAATGCAATGTTTGTCTTTGTAAGCGGCACACTCTCGGCAGCGAGAGCTTCCGCAATGTCGGGAGTTGCCTCCGTGTCCTTATTTTCCGCGAGTTTGGCCGCCGCCAGCCCCCTGACCTCGGGTTCGGAGTTACGCAAAGCGCCTAGAAGGGCTGATCTCGTTGGCGCAACGTGGTGCCGCCGCAACGCATGATCGAGCGTCTCCAGCGGGCCCGACTGCGCAATCGCGGGTACAATGGCAGCTACTGCGAGCGCTAGAGCGATGGTTAATCTGCGAAAACTCATCTGAGTGCATTGGCCCAGTCATCATACGCTTTCCGGTTATTGGCGATAAAGTCCGCCGTGAAGGGCGCTGGATTGGGGAACTGGTTCGCTCCAGCCAGCGGCAGCGAGGCCGCCGTCATTATGAGCACCAACAAGGAACCGCCCCCTCCACCCGAGTGTCTAAATTTCTATGAGGACGATTGCCATTGCGGTCATGCTTTTTTTCACATCCGGCATGATCTACGGCCAGTGCCGGTCTACCGCTACTATCAGCCCGTCTCGCCGGGTGCTGTTCTTCGCAGTTAAACAACGGAACCTAATTGACGCACTTCTATCCTTCGGAGGACAGGAGCACATCCCGATTGGAATTGAGTACATCGACAAAACAGCATTTCAAGAGCATATCAGCGCCGAATTTCGAGAACGCAACGTGAAGGAAATATTGGATGCCATTACTCACCCGCTTGGGTACCGCTGGTTTACCAATGGGCCCGTAGTCTTGGTGACACACGACGGAGCACTGATCGGGAAATCAAATCTGCTGAACACTCGGATACCACACTTCCGGATTGGGGAGACAAGCATGCACGAAGCCAGCCTCGCGCTCAGTCTCCACTTGTATTTCGCGCTGAATCCGAACAGTGGTGGAATCGCAGGTGACTCTCCGGAAGGCAATCTGGCATTCCGTGTCGGACCGTTCGATTTGAAGAACGCCACTGTTAGGGACACCCTCAACCAGATCGTTTCGCAGCACAGCAACGGCGCTTGGATCGTGCAGCAACCGGCGTGGACGATGGGGAAAGACCTCGGGTATGGGCTCTGGAAGGTGCTGGAGTATGACAGGACGGATGCCGAATACAGCCGGGAACTAGAGGTCCGGGGCTTGGGTCTGCAAGCCCGTTAGAGTCAAGTGTTGGTAAATCGCTCAACGATCAAGCGTAAGACTCTCATCGTTCGGAGGTTGGCTGGCGTTCTCCTCACAGGTATGCTTTTCAAAATCATCCCGTAGTTGACGTTCTTGCGCTCCGTGTTGACGTCGCAAGTCCGGACTTGGCAAGAAGGGACGTCCACAAGAATCGCACCGACCGACAAGTCCCCATCCGTGTCGTATGATTTGCAATTCTCGCTTCTTCATTCAGACAGTTTCCCACAGTCCCTGCCCGGATACCTACACTGTCCGGACTAAGAACCGCACCATTACCGGACGCTCAGAGGACGGCTGGCGTACGATTGGTCGTACCGATTCGTCAAGTTCTGCTGTGGAGTTACGCATGGTCGTGGTCATTGTAGTTCGATCTCGCTCTGATAGTGCGCAATATCGCCTTAGCCTTCATCGACCCGGCCGAATCGAGGGCATAAACGCCCAATCCAGTCCCACGCGGCAATTTGCCGGGCGAAATTAAGCGGAAATCGGCCTTCAGTCTCATTGGCCCAAAAGGGCCTCCCGCAGCAGCCGCAAGTGGATGAAGAGGCTATCGCAGCTTCGCGTACTCGGCCTTGGCTTCTTTCAGGATGGGGATATCGGGGTCAGCGTCTTTCCAGAGGGTGAGGAAATCTTTGTACGCAGCGAGCGCCCGGACGCGAGCGGCATCGGCGTCCGCTCCCTGTGAGGTTCTCGCCTGCAAGGCATTGGCACGAGCCATTCCCAGACGCGCCAACGCTCCTGTCCAGCAGTTCCAGACGATGCCGCTGTGGTCGATGATCTTCTGAAACTCGGCATCGGCAGCGCTGCCCTGTCCAGCGGCCAAGTATGCCTCTCCGCGAATGTACACGTGATAGAGGCAGGAAATATTGGCGACGAACCCAATTTGCCCCAACTCGATGGGAGAAGCAGCTTGCAGCGCATTCAGGGCAGCAACCGGGTTCTTCTTGTCCAGCGCCAATTGTGCCTGAGTCGCGGGCAGCCAGAGCGACTGCATCTGCGTATCCAGCGGATACCGTTTCCCCAAGTCGTGCGCCAAGGATTCGGCTCGCGCCGTATCGCCCGCCATGGCAAACGCAAGCGCGGCTTCGACTTCGACACCCTGACTCATCGGAGCCAGCTTCAAAGCCTCTGCCGCTGACTGTCGCGCTTCCGCAGGATTGCCGTAAGCGGCTTGTTCGATAGCGGCATTCTCCTGCCAGATCGCTCCATTTTCCTTGCTGTCCGCCCGGATGACCGAGTCCACAGCCCGGTTGGTCAGTTCCCGCGCCTTGCTGAGATGACCGCCATACGCCTCGGTGTCGGATTCGAGCGCCAGTCCAAAGTTCTCATATTCGGGCTTGCCCGCGAACCACTGCTGCTGTTCCGCCATCGCCGCTGAGTCCGAGTCGAGGAAGGCAAGAGCGTAGAGAGCATTGTGGAGCAGGAAATCATCCTGTTTTCGCGCCTGCGCCTCGCGGATGATCTGCCGCGTTTCATCGAAGCGTTGCAAGGAGATCAGGCTGTTGCCAAGGTTTCCGTAGGGGACAACATTATCTTGGGCGAGGCGGAGGCCTTGGCGATACGACTCCGTAGCCTTTTCATACTTTCCCTGCGCTGTGTACAAGTTGCCCAACCCGATATGTGCTCCGGGATTTCGCGGGTAGAACTCAATCTCCTCCTGATTCGTCTGGGCCGCTTTATCCAGTTCCCCGGTTACATTCAGATAGTACGTGGCGGTGATGTCCAGTTTTTCCCGCTCGCTGGCATGTTCCCGCAACTGGAAGGCCTTGGTGAAGTAATCGCTGGCCCGCCCTAGCTCGCCGAGACCAGCGTAGTCGTTACCCACTGCCAAGTAGCCCATGGCAAACTTTGGATCAAGCTCGATGGCGCGTTGATGGTAAGGCAGGGCTGCGGCAGCGCCTTTCTCGTTGTAGGCTTTTCGTCCAAGGCTAAGCGCTTTCAGAGCTTCGAGCGAAGACGTGGTGGCCTCTGACAACGGAACATCTAACTTCTGCACCGTCGCCAGCGATTCGCCCAACTTAGTTCGCAGCTTGGACGCCTCCTCGCCCAACGCGTCCAGCACCTTCTCCTTGGACGCTGCCGTCACCTGCTCCTCGGCCAGCGGGTCTCCACTCTGGCAATTCACCGCCTTCAATCCCAGCACGTATTGGCTGCCCAGACTGGCAATCGACCCCGCAAGATAAGCCTTGCTACCCGCCCGCTGGCAAAGCTCGCGGGTCACCTCGGGCGTGAGTTTCGTGCCCGCCGGACGGGACATCATCTTCAAGGTCGCCGCGACCTTATTCTCAGAGAGCAAATTCAGAAACGGCGACTGGTTGAGAGCCACGCTGAGCGCCATTTTGAGCGTGTCGTCGAACACCACATCCCCCGTGCTATTGGCAAAATCGGCGAGAACGATGGTGTCCTTCTCAGTGAGTTTGGGCGGGCGGTGAAGATAGAAGTAACCGCCGACTGCGAGTGCCACCACAGCTAATGCAACTGAGACCATGACCTTCCACTGCATTCGTAGGTGAGTGCTGGCTTCAGCCCTTGACGCTGCGGGTATTCGCGCCGAATCCGTGTCCCGCTTCAGCCGTTGCAAGTCAGTGCGAACATCAGAAGCGTGTTGGTAGCGCAGGTTGCGATCTTTTTCCAGACACTTGCTGATGATCCGTTCCAATTCGGCTGGCACATCGGGGTTCAGCCGCAAGGGAGGCAACGGAGCACGGTTCAGGATGGCATCGAAAACTACTCCTGTGCTTTCGCCACGAAAAGGCAGCATCCCCGTCGTCATCTGGTAGAGAACAGCGCCAAACGAAAACAAATCAGTGCGGGCATCCAGTTCCTTGGCGCGGACTTGTTCGGGCGACATATAAGCTATCGTGCCCACAGCGGTGCCCGGACTTGTCAGGTGTTCTTCCAGTGTCACTGTCGAGGCAGCGTCTCCTGCGTTGCTGAGGACAGGCGTCACTTTAGCTAAGCCAAAGTCGAGAATCTTGGCATGTCCGCGTTTCGTGACAAAGAGGTTCGCAGGCTTGATGTCTCGGTGGACGATGCCAGCAGCGTGAGCAGCGTCGAGAGCGTCGGCGATCTCTATCCCAAGCGCCATGACCACGTCGATCTCTATGGGCTTGCCACCGATCCGGTGCTTCAGGGTCAGCCCGTCCAGAAACTCCATGACGATGAACGAAGGACCGTCGTGCTTGCCGATTTCGTGGATGGTACAAATGTTGGGATGGTTCAGGGCGGATGCAGCACGTGCTTCGCGGCGAAAACGCTCCAATGCCTGCGGGTCTCCGGCAAGGTCTTCAGGCAGGAATTTCAGAGCGACGAAGCGCCCAAGCTCGGTGTCCTCACTCAGCCTTGTAGACCACACCCATCCCGCCACCGCCGAGCTTCTCGATGATGCGGTAGTGCGATATGGTTTGGCCGATCATCGCGCTCAGGGTGCAATGTTAGGCGTGCCGCGAAGGCAGAGTCAACGAGGGACATAGGATAGACACAAGAAGAGGAAATCCTGTCATTTCAAGCGTTCTCGAGCTCTTGCCGCCCGGCTGGTTCGCAAGGGGTCGAATTTCGAGAGCCTTTTGTGCGGCCTTTCGCCCCCTGTTTCGGAGGGTGGGTCGCTGGCCGGCACATATACCTTCTGAGACTGAACCGAAAAACTCGACAGAATTTATTTCTACGCCCAGCCGATGACCGATATGGCGATTTTTGAGTAACGACGGGCTCCCTATTTGCCGAGCTAGTGCTTACGCTTGGGCCTCCCCTGCCTTTTCGACCCTCCGGGTCGATTTCCTTTCCATCAGATGGGGCATCCTCGTTTGCTCCGATATTTGTGGCCTCTCGAACAGGTCTTCCAGCCCCCGCGATTCTCCTTTGGCATCGTTTCCTTCCGGGTTGATGATAGCGTTTTCACAACTTGGCGCTATCAGGCGTATCGTAAGCATGCGCCATTTTTTCACCCATTAGACCCGTCACTTGAACCGACTCACCTTCGCAACCGGAGGCTCAAAGCCTAGCACTGGCAGACAGCTTCACAACGCATTCTGGATGAGCTTGATCGCCGCATCGGGATCAGCCACTTCCACCACCAACTGGTTGAACCTCTCGTCATGGAGGTCAATCACGATGGTTTTCTCAGGGTGATGCACGTCCCAGAAGACTCGCTTGCCGTCCTGATAGAAGGTGCCCGCCGTGATGACTCCGGGCACGTTGGTTCCGGGCAACCTGATACCGTGATACCAGCCGCGTGCAGCCTGCGGGTCTGCTCGGACCCTCGCAATGTGGACGAGCGGTATTTCGAGGCTGCTTTTGAATGCCCAAAGCTTGTCAGCGCCTCGGACGTGCAACGTCAGTTTGCCTTCAGCTACCGACAAATCCACCATGGATTGCTCCCACGGTTAACCTAGTTTCGCCGCGACCGCCACATCGAATTTCGAGTAATACTTCTTCACGTCCTTCGCCCCGTATTTCTCCCGGAACTTCTCGACCAGCGGGCAAGCTGGCTCAGTCGGAGATGCGCTCTGCGCGTCTGGGTCAACAGCTAAGGGTCGCCCGTGCCGAATCTCGTCCATCAGAGTCTTCCCTCTGCCGCCCATCTCCTGACCTCATCCTCTACTGAGAATACCCGTCGCGAGTCGGATTCAAAGCGACCGCCGAGGGTGTACGCACTGACCTCCAAAGGAATCGCGTCGTAGCTGCCGCCATTCAAGAATCCGCGCACGTAAAGCTCGCTGAAGCGTGAAATGCCGAGTTGCCGATACTGCTCCACGTGCACGAGTTCATGAAACAGGAGACCATTGGAAAATGGCTCATGCGAGACCACAACATCGCAGAATGTGATTGCTCCCATTCGAGATTGGTCAGGCAGGTTCTTAAACCCCAAGCCTTTGAGCATTGAGTAAAAGTCGGGGTTGCCAACTCGTTCCCCTTGCAGGACGAGCACGCGAGTGCTCTCCATAAGCTGCGATGAGAAGAACGGGTCCAAAGCCGCCCTCTGTTGCGCGGATAGCGGCACAGCACGGGAGACGTATTTCTCCCGCTGCGAGGCGATGTATTGGGCTACGAGCCCGGAAACTTGATTAATTTGCTCAGGCGTGAGTCTTGTGGTTGCCATTTAGCTCCTTAGAGCCTCGGGTCAACGGGTTCGCTTTCCAAAGCCAATCCCTTCAGAAGTCTGGGTTCGGATTCAGGTTTCCGTTTCGTAATCGTTGCCTCTCTCGACGCCGCTAGCGTTGGTTTCGATGCCCGGACAGGATTGTAGGGCTGTAAGCGAAATTCGATATACTGATTTCAGTGCCCGTCCCGCATTTCCAAACTATCACGCTCGGTCGCAAACCGAGACCTTTTAGCCATCCCGACTGGCTCTTCGAGGTCAAGTGGGGGGACGGCTTCCGGGCACTGCTTCATTCCGACAAAGACGGTGGGCGGCTCGTCTCGCGGAACGGAAACACATTCAAGAGCTTCCCTGAACTGTGCGAAGGGTTGATTCGCGACCTGAAGGGTCGCCGCTGCGTACTCGATGGCGAGATCGTGTGTCTAGACGCTGACGGCAAACCTCAGTTCCGAGACCTCTTTTTCAGACGCGCCGAACCGTTGTTCTACGCATTCGATATTCTCTGGGATGAGCACGCGAAATCGGACGATGAGGAGGAGCAGCGCAGGTTCGGCAACGGCGAAGACCTTCGGTATCTGCCACTGACCGACCGCAAACTGCGGCTGCATGCGGCGGTTCCGAGGCGAAGCGAACGGCTACTCTATTGCGATCACATCGACGGAGATGGCGAGGGTTTGTTCCGTCTGGCATGCGAACACGATCTTGAGGGAATCGTGGCGAAGCGCAAATCCGATCCATACCTGCCGGATCACGCAACATGGTTAAAGATCAGGAACTCGACGTATTCGCAGTGGATCGGACGAGAACAACTGTTTGAGCGCGAGCGCGGAAGCGATCCTGATTTTCAAGTCTGGGACGCCTGCGCAGCGGCGTGCTCCGCATTGTGAAACAAACTGGTCTTACCAAAATGTAACGGACACGGACGTGAAAAATGGCGAAAAAGAAAGCTGCTGGTCTCCTGCCGAAACTCACCGAGGCTGAACAAGACCTACTTTCGCACATCCAAAACGGATACGAGCTTGAAACTGATTCGCTCGGCGGCAACCCAGTTCTGCGGCGGTTAAAGGATAATGAAGAAATACCTTTATCTGCCAATCGCAATACCATCAAGGCGATGGAACAGCGCGGACTCATCAGTCCCGGCAAAGGTCGCGACCCGCTCACTATCGTGTGGCGTCTGAAAAAGAAGCAGCCCTAGTTCCTAGTATCCACTGGAAATACTCACTGGCTCCCCTATCTTACAATCGGAAGCAATGTTCGAGCCGAAACGGTCGTGTCATCCCCATGCTTGCCCTTGCAACGGCTGGATGCCTGTGGGGAACAGGCTTTTTCTTTGGCAAGATCGCGCTAACGGAGATGCCCGTGGCGGCGATGATCCTGTTTCGTCTTGCGTTCGCATGCATTGGACTGCTGCCAATCGTCTTCTGGGATCGTCCTCATCTTACCGGGAGTGAGTGGGGCTGGGTGTTCGTGGCCTCTGTGCTCGGAGTACCTGTGCTGTATCTGGTGCAGTTCAAAGGACTCTCCCTCACAACGGTTTCACACGCATCTCTGATGGTCGGCACGCTTCCAATGCTCCTCGCCATCGCAGCGGTATTGTTCGCGGGAGAGCGGTTGCACCTCGGCGGTTGGCTTGCGCTTGCGGCCTCGACGGTTGGCGCTGCTTTGATCGCGTTGTCGAGCAAGACAGGTTCCAGCGTCGGGCACGCAACCATTAGTGGTGACCTGCTGGTTGTGCTTTCAATGTTTGCAGCCATTGCATGGATTCTGATTTCGAAACGTCTCATGAGACGGCATTCCCCATTGACCGTGTCGGCCTTCGTGTATTGGATCGGCACGCTACTTCTGGCAGTTGTGGTCGTGACCACGTCCGGCGTTCCTACGCTGCATTACTCAACTCGCGCATGGATTGCCTTGGCAGAACAGGGATTCTTTGCGACCGCTGGCGCAACGGTCTTGTGGAATTGGGGACTCAAGCGGGCTCCGGCGTCTCAGGCAGGAATCTTCGTAAATCTCGAACCGCTAGTCGGCGCGATTCTCGGTGTCACCTTGCTGCACGAGGAATTGGGGAGCATGGCTGTCGCAGGAGGTGCGATGATCATCGGAGGAGCGATCTATTTCAGTTACGAGCCGGAGCGCAGCACAAATTCATAATTCACTCCGCATACCAATCGGAGTGCGGCGACCAGCGGCTACAAGAAAGGCACTGAGTCGAAGTCCACTGGTGGAGGCACGCCGGGCAGACGCCTCCCGTGTCGAACGTGTTCCATTGATGGCCGCAGGTGCAAGACCAGAGGTCTTCTTTCCGGGGCGACCAGCGGCAGAGCGGGCAGCGGATGCGAGGACCGGTAGGGTCCGAGGCTTTTCTCTTGGTCGGGCTCGCGATCCAAGACAACGTTCATTTCCCAATCGCTTCTTTCTTCAGCCGCTCGATCTGCTCGAGATGATTCGGCCCGTGTTTCGACATCATCCCCACATAGTCGGCAACCGTGACCCGGTGATCGAGTTCAGGATGGCGGGCTGATTTCTGCAAGTCTTCCATCTTCAGCCGCCTGAGCAACCTCACATTGGCATGGCGGTTGAGTCCGTAGAGAGCGACCAACTCCGGGGGTGACGATTCCAGGTACCCCAGATTCTTTGCCCAAGCGTCCTGATCAATCGGCGCGATCACCGGGTCTTTGTCGGCGAGCATTTGCCGAATCCGGTAGGCGTACAGGATTTCCATATCAGCCAGATGTCCAAGAATCTCCCTGATGCACCACTTGTCTGGAGACGCTTTGTAGCGCAGCGTTTTCTCCGGCAGGCCCAACACGGCGGCGGCAATCTGTTTGGGGCTTTCCTCGGCGGCGGCGAGATGATCTTTCAGTTCGGCTTCGGTCACAAACACTCCACTTCGGTGTTGATTGGTAATGCAAGGAATTGTAAGACCCGCTGCCTATGCGGAGTCAACGTTCTAAGCAATGCTAGGAGGAGAGTGAGCCTAACTTTCCGGCGAACCGGACTACGCACGGCGGTTTCCCTGATGTTGCTTGAAACGAATGGACTGCGTCCGACCTCAAAGTTGAGCCGCCACCGTTTGGGGGGGATTATGAGTTAAATCGGGATGTTTCGCCAATCGACTATGACAAGTCACTCCCGTCCCT
Source organism: uncultured Acidobacteriaceae bacterium (assembly GCA_963714225.1). GTDB lineage: Bacteria > Acidobacteriota > Terriglobia > Terriglobales > Acidobacteriaceae > Sulfotelmatobacter. The sequence continues at coordinate 353,604 of CAVQNY010000031.1, forward strand.
ATCCGATGACTCAGGGTGTAACGGGTCGCATCCTGTGCATCATCCATGACGCAGCGATGTTTGTTCGCTACCTGCCAATCGGGAGAAATCCAATGGAGTTGGTCAAGGTTCCGATTGTGAAAGCGGCTCCGAAATCGAAGCCGCGCATTGTGCTCAGCAAAGATGAATTCCGTCTGTTGCTGGCGCGGTTCACCGGGATGTACCGAGTGATGGTTATGCTGGCTGCTTGCGTCGGCCTGCGCCGAAGCGAGATTTTCGGTTTGCGCTGGAGCGACTTCAACAGGCTGCTGCGCGAAGTTTTCATCCAACGGAGCCACGTCGAAGGCTACGAGGACGAGACGAAAACCGAATCCGCGAATGCCAAGCTGCCGCTGCATTCGGCGATCATCGAGGCGCTGCTGGAATGGCGTAGCAATCGCCGTTCCATGCCGATAGTGACTACGTGTTTGCCAGTCCGATTCTGGACGGGAAGAAACCGCTGAACAGCAACAGCGTGCAGCGGGATTATCTCCGACCAGAGTCGATCAAGACGGGATTGAAGCCGCTGGGCTGGCACGCGCTGCGCCACTCGTATCGCACATTGCTGGGCGAGAAGGGAACTGGTCCGGAAGTGCAGAAGGAACTGATGCGACACTCGACTATTGCGATGTCGCTGGACGGCTATGGTCGTGGAGTTCCGGAAGCGAACCGGGCGGCGAATGCCACGGTCGTGAGCGATCTTTTGCAATGAACTCGCTTAACGGACTGTTAACGGACTGTGTTGAAGCGTAAGTCCTTTAGAACTGGTGCGGAAGGGGGGATTTGATCACGCCCTTATCGCGCAAGTGTGCATAAACAGGGCACTTCCGTGATAATCCGCGCCTTTTTAGCAACTTGCAAGCAAGCTGGTCTTGGGCTGCTGTATGCTCCTGTATCCGCCATTTCCTCTAGTTTTCGCTTTTTTGGTATCACTGGTATCACTTCCCTGCGGCTGCGCTCTTCGACTTCGGGCGCCTCTTTTTCTTCGACTTTGCGACAGCCTGTTTCTGCTCAGGCTTATTCGCGGACTTGATTGCCATTCCGACCAACGCTGCTATCAAAGGTAGTGGCATTAGATAAAATCTCCCGGCTTCACGTTTCGAGTCTTGCCTGTTTCAGTGTCCATGATTGTTGCTGCTGCGCTCTTCGCTTTTGCCTTCGGAAACTTCAACGGAATCGTCGGATACACGCTACGGTTTCGGTAGGCCAGCCCCCAATCCCGTAGGGCAGAAATTGTGCGAGCGGCTCGAAGACTGGCCGTGGAGCAGCTTTCTCCATCACGCAACTGGCTGCGAGGGACGAGTTGAAATTGAGTCCGAATGGACCGCGCAAAGCACAAGCGATGTCCTAATACGCATAGGAAGTCCCCACCCTTCGCCAAAACCGGGCAAAAGGGGGGGCAACCTGTCCTAGCCCCCTATTTTTCACTTCTTACCCAAAGCTTTGAATCTTGCGTGCTTCCCACGGTCTCGGGTTTTCTGGATGATTGCCTTGATCCGTTTATCCGCTTCGGCTTCGTTCTGGTACCATTGCTCTTCTTCAGTTTCGGCGATGCGCCGTTGCTCAGCTTCGGCTTCGGCTCTAGCCTGTTCCTCTGACATGCCGTCGTACTGCAGGATCGCTACCTGCTCCCGATATAGATTTTTCCATAACTCCGGCCAGTCGTTGACATCACTAGGCAGCATCATATGACCATTCTATCCAAACAGCCGGGGGAGATTGCCTTTCCTACTATTGGGGCCACACGGACAAGGGGGTGCAAGCTTTAGGTGTTGTTGACAACCCTGAGCCGGTCAGTCCGGGGATGCTGGTACAATATGGCCCTAACGAGCCATAGCCCCAGCACTTACTAATGACCTGCCACTGCGCTCCGGCCGGAGGGCCGCTGCAGCTATACTGGTTTCCAATCCGCACCCCATTAATCGGAGCTAGAACTGGCATTGTCGCAGGAGTACAGGCTCCGACCTGGGTCGCCCCGCAATCCTGAATGCCGAGTCCGTCCGGTTGCGTGGAACCAGTGTAGTTCGCATATGTAATAGCGGTAGCCGATTTCCAGCTGATCCTGACGTATATCGTCTCGCACCCCGTGTTGCAATTGAATATTTGAATGGGGAAGGTTACAGTGACATCGGTTACCGCACCAGCATCTAAATTAAGATATTCAACCACCCCGGGGCCATTAACCTGAACAACGGACGGGTTTGATGATGTCCAAGTCGATTGCGATGTGGCATCTATTTGTCCGTTTCCGGTGGTGTTGACAAGTATCTCATACGTAGCGGTGTAGTTACCGTCACTTCCCACACCGAAATATACTTCTTGTAGTGTGTAGCCTTCCTCGCCGTTGCTGCACGTAAGGCATGGAACAGCAGGCTGACCACCCTGCTGTGGCTGTTGACACCGCTTGGGTTTGGGCACGCCCCACGAACCGATGCAACATGCCAGTAGCAGAAAGGGGGGCAGCACGAACCTCTTCATTATCTTTGCCCTCCTCCTTGTCCCCTTGCCCGTGGGGCTGATCCCGAAGAGACCTTCACCTTCATGGCTTCCTGCCGCGTTCCGCATCGCAGTTGCTCCTTTACTGTGCGACCATCTGGCCCGTGAAAGCAGAGGTGACGACGATTTAAGCACATCCGCGGTTCCAGTGGTGGTGCGACAGCGCGACTTGTTCAGCGCGTACAATAAAGCGTCAGCAAATCCGCGTCGCCGGTCAACCGAAAGGCGGAGGCTGCCTCGTGGCACGGGCGCAGCCGGCACAGGCGCGACCCCCAAGAGCGCAAGCCACCCTATGCTATTGCACACTTGCACCCTTTGCATTGTTGCACCCTTGATTAAGAGTGCATCTCTGTAAGTAATGCCTAAATAGAAGTAAGGCTGCAAGGCTGCAAGGCTGCAATCATGCACTAGAACGCAGGGATGCAATCTTCGTCTTTCTTCGGCATGCGCCAGAACCACACAGCATCGCGCTTCACTGACATGATGCCGATTTCCTTCTTGGCTTGAGCTACTGTCCTTTCACCGATACCAGCAGCGCGAAGTGATTCATACATTTCCGTAGATGGCTTGTCGCCCTCCCTGAGAAGTTCCGCGATCATTTCACCTGCACGCTTTACTTTGCTGCCTCCAGCATCCTTAAACGCACCGATAGAACCGAGCGCTTTCTCAGCGGTAATGTCAGTCTCTTTTCCCCACACAATTACTCCAGTAGATTCTGCTGGTTCTGGCAGCACTTGTTTCGAGCCGATTGTGTATTCCAAACCTTTCTGCTTTTTGCCGACATTCAACTTCCCTTGGAGCATCAAGTATCTTTCACTATCTTCGTCATCTTCATCTGCTGCGAACATCCATGCGGCCCGAGCTACTCCCGTCATGGCGACAGCACCGAGTATCTTATGCAGCGCAGATACGTCCGACCGTTTGTTGAAGTGAGCAACCAGCACGAACGTCACTCCCGTCTCGTTTGCCAAGTCAGCCAGCGGAACGAGCACCCTTCGCACTTCCTGCTCGTCATTCGGCTTAGTTCTCCCGAGATAGCTGCTGACTGGATCCACGATGACCAACTTTACGCTGGGCTGTTCACTCAGAAAACGCTTGAGGAGTTTCAAGTCGGTATCGAACGCCAGTTCCCGCGCGCTCTTCGTTGAGTCTGCGCCGACTACGTTCGCCTTGATTCGAGAGATGCGGTCCAAGTTTGTCATCGATCATCTGAAAACGTAGTTTTCTAACATCCACCCGGACTAATTATTATCATCTGCGCCGGCAGGCGCACGTCTCCCCGATCAATCATCTTGCAAACTTGCGTTGTGATGTAAGTTGTTTTGAAAGGTGGAAAAACGACTCTGGGGTCCACCGCTTCCAACGGCGAGACCCCAGATGGGCAACCTCGTAGGAGGTAACCATCAGATTTGGACACTGATGGTCTTACCTTGCCATGAACGGTCGTCCTTGTCCAGCCCCACCTGGCAACCGGGATGGCGGAGCGGGGCGAGGTTGTTTTTCGGCAGAAGCGATGCCGCGGATGCAACGCGGTTTTCGTTATTTGCCGCTCCTGTGATCGGGGTCAGCGTTATTGCAGTCCGGGGTGTCGCGTCCGAGCCCTGCGGGAACAACGGCGCCGCGCTAACCGTCGTCATCAGCATAGCCCGGAGGGCCGTCTCGATCATCGCGACCGTCAACGGGAATACCGAAAGCGCTGTGCGCAAAGATGCGTGACGGATACATCTTCCGTTGCGGTCACTTCGCCGGGCAATATCCCCACATGGCCGCTGGAATCCAAAAAAACTGGCGTTCCACTCCGCTTCCGTGTCTCTCCCCTTGGTTCTCGGGTGGCTTTCAGCAGGCGAGGACGCCAGGGAGAGCATGCGCCTGGCCAGTCTGGTTTGCTTCGCTGTGCGATCTGTGGTCGCTGGGGTCGTTTCATCGACCCATTTCCTCCGGCCTGGGGTCGCAGGAGTTGACCTCTCATGATTAGCGCAGAAACTCGGGCTCAGATTCGGCACTGGTTTTTTGCCGAGCATTGGAAAATTGGCACCATTGCCCAAGCCCTCCGTATCCATCCGGATACGGTTCGTCATGCCATCGAATCCGAGCGCTTTCACCGTGCCCAAACTCTGCGGGCCTGCCTCACCGATCCCTACTTGCCCTTTATCCGGCAAGTCTTAGATCAGCATCCGCGGTTGCGAGCCACACGCATTTACCAGATGATCCGCGAGCGCGGCTACCCGGGCAGTGTCATTCAGTTACGCCGTGTAGTGGCCACCTTGCGCCCCATCCACCGGGAACCTTTTCTGCGCTTGCATAGGTTCCCGGCTGAGGAAGCACAAGTGGACTGGGCTCATTTCGGGGAAGTTCGCGTGGGCCGTGCCCGCCGGCGCCTCTCCTGTTTTGTCATCACTTTGTCCTACTCCCGGGCTTTGTACTTGGAATTTTTCTTCGATCAAACCTTGGAGAACTTCTTACGCGGCCACGTCCATGCCTTTGCCGCTTGGGCGGGAACCCCGCGGGTGGTGTTGCATGACAATTTGCGCAGTGCGGTATTGGAGCGTCGGGGGGAGCAAGTTCTTTTTCATCCTCGACTGCTGGAATTATGTGCTCACTATCACTGTCTGCCTCGCCCCTGCCCCGTGCGGGCCGCCAATCAAAAGGGCCGGGTGGAGCGCGCCATACGCTACGTGCGCGAATCGTTTTGGGCTGGCCGTGCCTTTACTACCTTGTCCGAGTGCAACCGCCAGGCTCTGCTCTGGCGTGACCAAGTGGCCCATCAGCGCCCCTGGCCGGGGGACACGACTCGTACCGTGGTCGAAGCTTTTGCCGAAGAACAACCCCGCCTGTTAGCCCTTCCCCTGCATCCCTTCAACCCCGATCTCATGGTTGCCATTCGCCCGCAGAAGACGATTTACGTCCGCTTTGACCGCAACGATTATTCCTTTCCGCCCGAGGGGCTGGACCGCCCACTCACGCTGGTCGCCTCCGATTCTGTGATTCGCATCCTGGATGGAACTCAGGAAATCGCCTGTCATCCTCGCAGCTATGACCAACAGCAGGAGATACTGCATCCTCCTCATCAACAAGCCTTGCTTCAACTCAAGCGCAAGGCGTTCGACTCCACTCCCAGTGGGCGTCTGGCCCAAGCGGCACCGGAAAGCAAAACCCTGTTGGACTTGGCTTTCGCCCAAGGAGAATCCGCCGGTTCGCAGACGGCGCAGTTGCTCAAACTGCTGGATCTCTATGGCGCAGCAGTACTGCGCAGGGCCATCCGGGAGGCGCTAGAACGCAATACCCCGCGCGCCTCTTCGGTCGCCTTTCTGCTCAGGCAGCAATCGCAGAGAACCGCCTCCACTCTCCCCGCAGTGGACCTCAGTCGCCATCCCCAAGCGCAATTAATTGATGTGCAACCTCACGATCTGGAGACTTACGATGAGCTCACCCGTCACCACCAAGACCCCGACGAATAATCTCCCGCAGCTGCTTCAGCAGATCGGCTTGCGGGCATTACCCTCGAACCTCGATGACTTCTTAGCACGTGCCATACGTGGTCGCTGGTCACCGCACACGCTTCTGGAACAAATGGCCCAAGCCGAGGCCGAAGAAGGTTCGCGCCGCGGTTTGGAGCGGCGCCTGCAAGTATCCGGAATCAAAAAGTTCAAACCCATGGCGGACTATGAATGGACCTGGCCGAAGAAAATCGAACGCGACGTCATTGAACGTGCGCTCACCTTGGACTTCCTGCCAGAAGCGCGCAATCTCGTGTTCGTCGGCCGCAACGGTGTGGGCAAGACCATGATCGCAAAAAATATTTGCTATGCGGCAGTGTTGGCCGGATACTCCGTGCTGTTTCGTCCTGCCCCCGCACTTCTGGAAGACTTGCAGCGTCAAAGTCCAGAAGGGCGTCGCCACAAGCTTCGCATCTACGCCAATGTTGGTTTGTTATGCGTGGACGAAGTGGGACACCTTTCTTTTGACGACAAAGCTGGAGATTTACTCTACGAAGTCATCAATCGTCGTTACGAACGCAAGTCGATCATTATTACTACCAACCGGCCATTTAAAGAATGGAACGAGGTCTTTCCCAACGCTACTTGCATTGCCACTCTCCTGGATCGCCTGCTCCATCATGCCGATGCCACCGTGATCGAGGGAGAAAGCTATCGAATGCGGGAGAGCGAACAGGAGGCAGCTACCCGGCGGAGGAAAAAATGAACCATTCGGATACTGACAGCTACGTCACAACTGTCCTCACCTTGTATGTGGGACTGCCTGAGACTCCCTTGCGTGCGACTAGCCAGGATCGGAGACTCGCTAATCAACTTCACGAGCACAGGGTGGCTTTGTCGGTGGTCGAGTCGGCATTCCTGCTGGCCTCAATCCGTAGACTCGCCAGACACGCAGACGCTCCTGCCCTCTCCCCCATTCGCTCTTTGGCCTACTTCCAACCGGTTATCGACGAACTGCTTTCCAGTCCTGCACCGGCGAACTATACCGAATATCTTCGCCTCAAACTGCACCAACTCACCAAACGCAATCCGGATCTCAAGAAAGAGGCTGACTCTGGTTCCTGACTCGCTGGCATCCGCCGCTCAAAAAAATACGTTTTCAAATGATCGCCAACACAAGTTAGCACCCGCAGCCATCAGCCGGGGCACTACAGTATCTTCTGCATCGTCTTCGCAGAACATCATCAGCACGTCAATGGGTTCGTGCGCTGCAATCAATTCGTCTGGGTACTGATCACCCGTCGTCGCAATCGCTACAAGGCTGCAAGTTGCCAGCCCTTTACCGACGCCTGGATTACCTGCAAACACAGTCAGCTTGCCTTTCGGAATACGACCCGGCCACAACCACGTGATCGGCTTCGGCGTGATAGACGAGAGTTTTTCGACTGTGTAGTCTCCATCAGCAGGAGCCGGCCCGATCAGCTTTGCTTCAGATACTGCCTTCGTCCAGATGCTGATGAATTCCTCTGCTGTGCTCTTGACCCACAAATCGCTCGGGTCTTTTGCGGGCAGATCAACGGCCCAGACTTTCCCAGCAGGGAAACTGGCGGCCACTTTCTGAACGAACTTCTTCCCAGCATCATCGGGTTCTCGAACTACCAGAATCCGTTTTGCTTTTTCCAGCGCTGAGAGTTTGGCGAAGCGCTCTTTCCATCCGTGCGGCGCGCCTGAGATTCCCAAGGCGGGGATGCCGCTGTATGCCAGCGTGATCGTGTCCGATTCACCCTCTACGAGTGTGATGACACTTGTGTCGATGCCGTTCTGCTCGAACAGGACAGGCAGCGTCCAGAGACCATAAGGGATGGCGCGCTCTCCGTCATAATCCGCCCAAGCGGTTTTGTGACTGTCTTCAGAGAAGCGGAATTTAACACCGCCTTCGAGACGCTCGAAAAGTTCCTGAGTACCGGCACGAGTGATCCGCGTCTCGCCGAGATAGGGAAAACAAAGAGAACGGGCTTTGCTCTGCGTGCCTTTCTTGGGATTCTTATAAACAGCGTCATGTACAAGGAAATGGTTCTTCACCCAGTGCACAGGAAGCTTCTTCAGTTCGCAGAATCGTTCAACAGTAAACGGGGCAAAGGTTCGCTTTGATTCCATTCCAGCAGACTTGTAAACAGCCGCATTCACAGCGTCTTTGTCGCACTCGCGTGAACACCACGCGGCGACGGGCAGCTTGTCGCCCTTTGAAATAATCAGGCAGTTGTGCTGGCAGACGGGGCAGGTTCCGCGCCACTCTTTATCTGAGGTTCGTTGTGCTTTGAATGCCGCAATCGCGCGGCTCAAGCTATCGCTGGAAATTATAGTCACGGGTTCTCTCCCTGTCGGCGTCAAGTCTTTCGGTTGAAGTTTTACGGAGCAGCGTTGGTTGTCCGTCACGTAGTTCGATTTCAATTTGCCCCCAAGCCTTTTCTCGTTCAGCTTGGCTGAGCATGTTGTCGAGTTTTGTCAGCAGTGCATCTTTGGTCATCTGCTTCTTCTCCCTACTCAGTTGATTCGGTCCACTACATTGGGCACTTCAAAAAGGAAATCATGCTCGCCGCCACAGCACGGGCAATCTGCTGTCCATTTTCCCTTGCCCAGATACCGCACGTTTGTTTTTGTGAGAACAGCGAGAACATCTTGTACAGGTTGCTTTACGCCGTCACCCAAGCTTATTGAATATTTCAACGCTTGCTCGTATGTCATTTGCTTCTCCCTACGTTCATTTTGCAGACTTCCGCGAACAGCAGCCAGTTACGCTCGTGCTGCTGTCTTCTGCGCACCACGACCAGTGCGGATCCAATTCGCGATGCTCGAAGGATCAAAGCGAACGCAGTCCCCAATTCGAAAACAGGGAATTGCGCCGAGACGCGCATATTTGTAAATGCTCAGGCGGGAAACGGACAACAACGGCGCAAGTTCGTCGGCAGTCAAGGCATGGTCGAAAGCCTCGATGCGATCGGCTAGTGATTTGGACACGGAGAGTACCCCAAGTGGACTTGTTTGGGATACCGGGGTTCTCAACCCGTTAAGGCTTCCCGTGCTCTAGCAAACCGGGATTGCAAGCCAGCCTGGGCCGAAGGTTATGGGGACGCCAGACGCGTCCGAAGTTCGTGAAGAAGCCCAGCAAAGACAGAATACTACAGAAACACTGGGAAAATCAATCATTTTCGTTTTCTGCGGCAAAGATTTCATTCACCTTTGACCGTGACTGCTTGCTGCGCGACGGCTTCAGGTAGCGCATCGTGCTCTCGATGTCAGAGTGACCGAGCCAATTCTGAACGGTGCGCAAGTCTACCCCTGCCCAGAGACATCGCGTGCCGAACGTTGCTCGGAACTTGTGCAGCCAGAACTTTGCCGGATCTAGCTTGGCGCGCGTAGCGACAGCTTTCAGGCAGTCGAGAAAGTCCATCTTCGGTTTGCAGCCGGAGGTGTGGAACAGCAGCTTGCACGAGCGTTCTGACGTTTTATGCACCGCCTTCAGTTTCTGCACCAGTCTTTCCGGAATCGGAATTTCGCGCTGCTTGTAAGCTTTGGGCGCCCAGCCGAGATCGGGCTTGTGTGTGACTCGCGCAGTGTGTCCAGCAAAGTTGATGTCCCGCCAGTACGTAAAGATCACCTCTTGCTCGCGCATCCCTGTCATGAGAAAGAACTCGAACCACAGGCGCTCGTCTTCATCGCATGCTGCAAAGAGCATCTTGAGCTCGTCTTCTTCGTAGACCTCCGGCTCTGACTCGGTGTATTTCGGCCAGTCCTGTTTGTTGACAAGCCCACGAATGCCGTAAGCCTTCAAGAACGATACGACGATTCCAAGCTTGTGATTGACACTGCGCGCGCTTTGCTCTTTTTCCGTGCTGAGAAACTCGGCAAACTTCAGCATGTCCTTGCGATCAATCTCTTCGAGTGTCAGCCTGTGGCAAGACTCTAGAAAGTAGCGGAGCGCCACGCTGTAAACCCCATGCGTGCTGTGCCGATTGACAGAAAGCGGCTTGTTGATCTGCTGTTTGATCCGCACCTCTTCCAGATATTCAGCAACCGCTCTCGTCAATGAGCGGCCGGCGGCTTTGTCTGGAGCGATGACAGCGCCATGAGATACCGCGTTCAGTTCTGCTTCTTTACGGAGTCTGCGGTCATTGGCTACAGCGGCGTCTTTCCCCACTGACAGGCGGATGCGCTTCGAGCCTTCGTACCATTCAATGTAGTAGTTGCCCTCGGGATGTCGCTCTTGTGCGCCGGCGACTAGCACAACATCAGGCTTGACGCGCCCGTTCGCGCTCAGTACGACGGGAGCAAAGCGGGTGGAGTTGTCTTGCAGTCTGATGCGCTTGGTGAGATTGCACTGACGATTTGCCATGAATGCTCCTTTTTGGTAGCACCCATGGTATCACCAAACGCTAAGTGTATGAAAGTACAAGAACTGGTGCGGAAGGGGGGATTTGAACCCCCACGCCTTTCGGCGCCACCCCCTCAAGATGGTGTGTCTGCCAGTTCCACCACTTCCGCACTTTAAAAACTATCTTATTTTAAATTACTTACATCGACATCTTTAAGCCGTCTCTGAGCCGACTGTATGCGTTATTGTAGGCACCTTTCGCATCCGCACCTACGCCGACTGAGCCGGCTTCTTCTTCCGATTGATCCTACCGAACGTCCGGCTGACTGACTCCGCCCGAAGTGCACATACCGCATCGTGGTTTTGACAGTGTCGTGCTCGGCGATGTAGTGCAGCGTAAAAGCGTCCGTATACTCCCCAGCCTCTGTCAAAAACGTGTGGCGAAGAGTGTGAAGTCCGGCAGCCGGATCGGTTTTGATTTTATCATGCAGCCGTCCCATTTGGGATTCCAAGACCCAAGGCTCGAGTTTCTTGTCTCGATGACGGGGCTGGCTGAATACGTGCCGGCCTTCGATTCCATGACCAACTGTTCGATCTTTGGCTTCGGCATTGATCTTAGTCCCGGATACCAATACCAGTATGGCCAGATCCCCCGATGGGCTCTCCATACACGAGCCAAGGGTCATACTCAGGAACGTAAACAACCTCCGGGTCGGCGGGTTCGATCACAATTGTCTGTCCTTGCTGGGTCACGTTTTCCTGCGATGTGCTCTTTAGGTTCCCGGCCTTTTCCGCACGCTCACGCATTACCGGACCTAGGAGAGCAGGAGTCGCCTTCGCAGCGGCAATGAAAGATCACGGGAGGCAGGACTGCGAAGGCGACTGTCGCTCTTGGCGCATTGCCAGATGCTCCTCTGATGCTGCAAAGGACGGCTCCGTCACGTTCTTATTTTGAATGGACATCAATTATCTGAACTGCTAGGGGACCTCGCAACAATAAATTTTCTCACGCAGCTTCGCTGGTGACGGCAAAGGGCTCTTGGCCGGCTTTCGGGTCGACCCAGCCCCCAGGCGGGGTCAGTTGCTCGACTTCCTTAGGTCCCCACGTGCTCGGTTGGTAGGGATGAATCGGCGTGTTTCCTTTCAGTACAGGATCGACAATGCGCCACGCCTCCTCGACGTAGTCCTCCCGGGCGAATAGAGTTGCATCGCCCTCCATCGCCGCTCCAAGAACACGTTCGTACGCGTCCATATCGTCGGCGCGAGGAGACCGGCTGGCCACCATTTCGCCGGTCTGAAGCGACATTCCATCGCCCGGAGCGAGCGCCATCATTCCCATGGCGATCGTGACTTCAGGGCTCAGGCGGAGCCGGAGATGGTTCTCGGTCAGAATGCTGTCCGGAATCAATGTGGGAGGCTTACGGAATTTGCCTAGGATTTCGGTGCAGGTTAAGGGCAAACATTTTCCGGCCCGAATGTAGAACGGAACTCCTTTCCACCGCCAGGAGTTGATCTCCAACTTGAGCGCCGCAAAGGTTTCGGTTTGAGAACCCTTCGCCACGCCCTTCTCGTCCTGGTAACCGAGAAACTGGCCGCGGACAAGGTTCTTCTCTTCTATCGGCGAAATGGCTTTCAGCACTTTTACCTTCTCGTCGCGCGTGGACTCACTATCAGCGCGAACCGGAGGCTCCATCGCCAGATTCGATAACACCTGAAACAAGTGGTTCTGGATCACATCACGAATCGTTCCGGTCTGGTCATAGAAGCCTCCTCGACCCTCTATCCCGAAATCCTCGGCCATCGTAATCTGCACGCTCTCGATGTAATCCCGATTCCAGAAAGCCTCCACAAAAGCGTTGGCAAAGCGGAAGACCAGCATATTGTTTACTGGCCGTTTGCCTAGATAGTGATCGATGCGGAAGATGTCTGTTTCGTCGAAAACTGAGAGCAAAACTCGGTTGAGCTCCCGCGCCGAGGCTAGATCATGTCCAAAGGGTTTTTCGACGATGACCCGCGCTCCTTGGGCACAATTCGACTGCGCCAGTTGCTCCACAACGGTTTCAAACAAAGCCGGCGGGATCGCCAGGTAGTGCGCTGTATGATGCGCGCCCTTGAGCTCTTTCCGAAGCGCCGCAAAGGTTGCCGGATCCTGATAGTCTCCGTCGACGTATCGCAACAAGCCGGCTAACTTCTCAAAGGCTTCCGGATCAACCCCGCCGTGCTTCTCTAAACTATCGTGGGCTCTGGCCCGAAGCTGATTAAGATTCCATCCAGCCTTGGCCACACCCACAACCGGTACGTCAAGATGCCCGCGTTTCACCATGGCTTGCAGTGCCGGGAAGATCTTCTTGTAAGCTAGATCGCCTGTGGCACCAAAGAACACCAGCGCGTCCGAGTGGCCATTCGTCATGCTTATCCCTCAAGCAGCCTCTGATTTTTCAGTGGCTTTTTCTAGGTGTCCGCCGAATCCGTAACGCATAGCGGACAAAAGTTTATTGGCAAAATCGGCTTCGCCACGCGACTGAAGCGCTCGTACAGGGCGGTCGTAAGCAGCGGCGTCGGTACCGATTCGTCGATGCCGGCCTTAATGGTCGTCGACGGACCCGGCGGGAGCCATGAGCCAGATCGCGCGCGGCTTCGCGAGCTTGCTCACCAGGTCCGCGAGCGAGGCAGCCCCGTTGGCCTTTTCCTTGACCAATTCGTTTACCGCTTTTGGCGACCTGTCGAACACGACGCCCTCATGTCCCTTCTTGATCAGTCGCCGTACTATGTTCGATCCCATCGTTCCCAGTCCTACCATTCCTAATTTAGTTGCATACATTCTCCTGTCAGAAGAACTGTCGGTTTCGTGCGTCAGTAGGATGCGGTCTCATCTCAACTAACGGCTCTTAGCGGGGCATTCCCGTGCAACGAGCTGCCCTTAGAAGAAATCACCGCCATCAGGTCATTCCATGACTTTACAAACGACTCGGCTCCTTCATCTTGGAGCTGCGCGGCTAGGCGATCGACGTCAATTCCCGCCTTGGCAAATTCTGCAAGCACTTCCTCGCTGTTCCCGCCATCCACGGGCAGCAACTCGCCCAGCTCGCTATGCGTAGCCAGAGCTTTCAAGGTTTCCTCCGGCATGGTGTTCACGGTGAAGGGCGCAGCCAGGGCTTTGATGTAGAGAATGTCGGAAGCTTTAGGATCCTTGGTTCCCGTGCTCGCCCACAACAAACGCTGCGGACGACCGCCTAAGTTATAAACGCGCTGCCAACGAGCTGAACTAAGCAGAGCGCTGGCTGCCTTGTAAGTGCGCTTCGCGATGGCGATGCCGAGCTGGTTGCGCAACGCTTCCGGCACCTTGCTGGCTACGGCGACATCCCAACGACTTACAAATACCGATGCCACCGAGCCGACTTGCGGATTCAGCCCGGCATCGATACGCCGCTCAATGCCGCGCAAGAATGCTTCGGCTGCCGCGAGGTAATGCTCGCGCGAGAACAAAAGAGTGACGTTGATCGGCACTCCGGCAAAGATCGCCTCCTCGATTGCTGGAAGCCCCTGCTTGGTTCCGGGAATCTTGATTAACAGGTTGGGACGGTGCGCCCGGGCAAATAACTCTTTGGCCGCGCTCACCGTGCTGGCTGTGTCGTAGGCAAGGAGTGGCGATACCTCGAGCGAAACCCAGCCGTCGACTCCATTTGTCTTTTCATAGATCGGTCGAAACAGGTCAGCGGCCCGGGTAAGGTCCTCCAACGCCAGCTCGAAAAAAAGCACTTCACCGGACTTGCCTCTCCGTAGCTGGTCGATAATCGCCGCGTCATAGGTCGGGCTATTCTTGATGGCGTGATCGAAGATCGTCGGATTCGACGTGAGACCGGTAACGGACAGCTGGTCGATGTATTGCTGGAGCGTATTTTTGTCCAACAGGTCACGGGTGATGTTGTCGAGCCATACACTCTGGCCCTCGTCATGAAGCAATTGTGTCGCTTTCATCGGGTAACCTCATTGATGGCAAGTGGTTCCTGTTCACGCGCCGGCGAGCATTCCTCTTCGCTCGCAGGAACCACATGGTGAGTGTCGTTCCAAAACCGAATCGCCGGCTGCGAGAGGCTGTTTTCATAGGTCAACGTGCTCAAGCTCGCCGTGTCCAACATCAGAGATCTTCCGTTGATCGGTTCAATTCCGATCCAGCGTGTCGCGAGCACCCGCAGGAAATGCCCGCTCGAGAAAAGCAGAACATCACCCGCAACCCCTCGAATACGGCTCACTACGCGATCGGCACGCAAGGCAACCTGCTGCGGCGACTCACCCCCCGGGGCGCCGTCGCGGAATAACTGCCAGCCCGGGCGTTCGCGCAGGATGTCAGTGGTCAGCCGGCCTTCGTACGCCCCGTAGTCCCATTCGACGAGGTCGCGATCAATTTCGGCCACCGCGGCAAACCCCGCCAGTTCGCAGGTCCGCATAGCCCGGCGCAACGGACTGGTGAAGACTTTCACAAACGACATCCCGTTCAGCCGTTTGCCAAGCCTTCGTGCATTACACTCTCCACGCTCAGTAAGTGGCAGATCAGTAAGGCCCGTGTGCTGGCCGGTAACCGTCCAAGCGGTTTCGCCATGGCGAGCCAGGTAAATGTGAGGGTACGTTTTGCTCACGTACTACTCCTTAAAATCTTTCCGCTCCGCATCGATATGGGGTCTTAGATGCCGCAGCGGCGAAAAGGAGACAGTGCAATGCTCGTGAGAGCAAGAAGCTTTCTCTTTCTCGGCAGAAAATCACGGCCTTAGACCTTGAGCCTGGACCTACGGCGGGAGGGGCAGATCATCGTATGGACGACAGGGCGCTCTCGACTAACCACGATTGGCCAGGCCGATTCGTGAGTAACAAACTGTAAGTTATCTGCTTCTATATCAGTAGATTGCAGGGAAGGACCTAAATTAGTGGTTGTAGACTTTCTAAGCGAAAAACGGAGGCTGGCTGGGCATTTGGCGGCAATGGGCACCACGCGCGCACGGACGGGCGATGAAGGGGGGCTACTTTTTTCTCGAGCCCTTAACGAACCCACGACGCTGCCCCAGTTGCCAGTGCCGCGACACGGCCGAGGCCTCTTCAGCCCTCAGGGACTTCCGAGCCGCTGCCAAGAGCGCTTCAAAAGGATTAGGGTTTTGAGGGCGCAGCGAAGGCAACGGCAGATTCGGAAGTGAGGTAAAGGAACGTGAAAGTCTCCTGCAAGTAAAGGCGAACGTTCGTATCGGTGTGACTCAGGTACCCGATGGAAGCATCCTGGCCGATATGAAGATCGAGGTCACCACCGCGAGTGGTTACGACGAAAGCCCCGTTAATTGCGGGTGCCCAGATAATTTTTCCTTCGACCAAGCGTTTGACGTGCTCGAGGACCGGATACCCGTAATCGCTGGTTTCGGCGAGTTCGGTATAAGCATCGGCGCTGAGCAGAATCGAATAAGGGCCGTTCACGCCGACAAGACGCAGTTGGCTTAAGGCTTGGGCAAAGGCTTCCGGGTATTTGCGCACGTCGGCGGGAAGAGATTTCTTCGGATTACTAGTGCCCTGACGCACGCCGACAATTCCCGCTGCCCCGTAACCTTCGAAAATGGCGCGGTCCTCGGCGAAGGCGAGGGCACGCGCCGCGTCTTTTGCCGGCTGCCAATCGGAATCGTTGGCACCGCGTTCCACATCGTCAATCATCTGGCGGTCGAGCTCGAAGGGAACGCGCAGCTCGACTAGGGCTTTCACTTCGCGCTGTCGGGCCGTGACGCCTTCGTCGGGTCCGGTGATCGGGCTCAGGTGGCCGGTGCCCACAGCCGACAGAGCGATGCCCGCCGGACCATGTAGGTCCACAACGCGGCGGCCGGCAAGATACCGCTTAATCGTGCGCGAAGTTTCTTCCTCGATTTGAGCCCACGCGACATCGGAAATCGGAGCCAGCTCGCGGTGCAGATTATTCATAGGAATCTTCTCCTTTCAAGGAACCGATGCCGAGCGAACCATTCATGGATGGCGCGCCGGAGACGGAGGTTTCAACCGACGCTGCGACCGTCGGGGACTGGTCAGGTGAGACATCGTCGAGGAAAGTGCCTGTCGGCACGAAGAACAGATTGCCTGTGACCGGAGTGCTGAAGTCCAAGATGCGATCGTAATTGCCAGGCGGGCGGCCGATGAACATATTCTCGAGCATTTGTTCGATGGTGCGAGGCGAGCGGCTGTAACCAATGAAATAGGTGCCGAACTCGCCGTGGCTAGGGCTGCCGAACGGCATGTTGTCGCGGAGTATTTTGATCTCCCTGCCGCCTTCTTCGATTACGGTGAGGGCATTGTGAGCACACGTGGGCTTGACGGAGTCGTCGAGTTCGATGTCGGCGACCTTTGTGCGCCCGATAATGTTTTCCTGGGCCTCGGTGGAGATGCTGTTCCACGCGTCGAGATTGTGGAGATACTTTTGGACGATGACGTAACTTCCGCCAGCAAAAGCAGGATCTTCGTGGCGAATGAAGACGGCATCGCTGGCAGCAGTGCCCGTAGGGTTTTCCGTACCGTCAACGAAGCCGAGCAGATCGCGTTGGTCGAAGTAGCGGAAGGCTTGGACTTCGTCGACGGTAGTGACCACGCCCGCCAGGCGCGCCAGGATTTGCGTGGCGAGTTCGAAACAGAGATCCATACGCTTGGCGCGGATGTGAAAGATCAAGTCGCCCGGTGTGGAGACGGCGTGCCGCGGCCCGGATCGAAATTCACGGAACGAATGAAGTTCGGCAGGCCTCGGAGAGCCGAACAGCCGGTCCCAGGCCTCGGAACCGACGCCCATGATGCAGGATACAGCGCCTTCGAGGTCGCGAAATCCGACGGCGCGCACCACTGCCGAGAGATCGGCGCAAAAAGACAGCACCGCGACGCGATTTTCGTCACCGGGGTTGATGGTAACGACGAGAAAAATTGCGGAGCGAGTGAGGGCAGAGGAGACAAGCTGCGAAACAGCCAGTTCGGGAGCCGATGCGGGAGCGCTGATGGGGTCGGATGCCATTGGAATTCAACCGGCCACTGCCGGCAGAAAATCGGATCTCCTCTGCCCGAAGGTCTAGGAAAATTAGAGGAACCGACAGCTTAACAAACGACGGCCACTGACGTCGACAGTGAGGGCATGAAGCGAACAGGTGTGACTGCCCGTATCTTCGGCAATCCAGAAGTGCGCTTTGCCATCTCCGATTTGCCGGTTGTATGCCACACCATGCTGCCAGAGTAGGGTTAAAGACCCAGCTCAGCTAGGCCCGATGGTCGTCCGGACGCCGACCCAGGGGCCAGCGATACTTGCGCTCCGCCGCCGTAATCGGCAGGTCATGGATGCTCGCAAGACGCAACCGCATAAGGCCGTCCTCGTTGTCAGTGTTCATCAGCCGTGCCGTCCGACCATTGGCTGATGGGAATCAGAAACAAGGTCAGCTGGTCCAGAGTGGACTTAACTCCTAGAACCGGGGAGCCTGGTGGGCCTGCGCCCCAAACCGCAGGGTCTGTGAGTGGAAGGAAAAACATCAGGTGGGGATGCCAGTGACCGTCACGATCGCTCAAGTATCCTTGCTTTGACATCATGTAGCACATCGCGCCGGTTTCCGGCGTCGACAATCCCTTCCTGTCGAAAGCGGCTTTGATGGCCTCGGCCATCTGGTCTTTGGATCGCGAAGCCAATATCACCTCGGTTTTCTTGAGGGTGAGTGGAATTTGGGATCGCGCAGCCAGCGTGTTGAAACAGATGGGGGCCCGCAGTTTGGGATTCCAAAAATCGGGATCGTCGGTTCCAGCCGCCCATGATCGCCACACCAGGCAAACGAAACCATTTTTGCCTTTGACGGCGGTTTCGTAACCGTGCTGTCCGAGCACCATGATTTCCGCATCCTGTGAGATGGACCGGGGGGCAGCGCTCAGCGCCAGTGCTATCTCGGTATCTCGCTCCATGAGGTATTGATCAAGCGGGGCCATGTTGGGATACGGTGCTTTGGGGTCCTGTGCTGGCGCCTGCGACGCTGCAGCCAGCGCGGCAACCAGGGCGAAGCCTCCTAAGGCGATCGTCATGAGATTTTTCCGATGCATAGGTTTCTCCCGAGGGTCCCTGTGCTCCGCCGAGCGCCAAGGTGGCATGAAGTATCAGCTGGTCAGTCAACACGCGCTGGGCCTAGGCGGCTGACTTCGCCGCGCCGTATGCCTCCCTCAATTTGGCGATATCAAATTTCTTCATTTTGAGGAATGCTTGCGTCACTCGTGCCAATTTTGACTCGTCTTTGTCACTCAGCATCTCGTCCATAGCCGTAGGAACAATCTGCCAAGAGAGGCCGAACTTGTCTTTCAGCCACCCGCACTGTTCTGCCTTCGGCTCTGCCGACAGCTTCGACCAGAAGTAGTCGATTTGTTCCTGGGTATCGCAGTGAACCATGAACGAAATTGCCTCGTTGAAAGCGAAGTTGTGTGCACGAGCGCTGTCCATAACGGCAAAGTTCTCACCTTCAAGCGAAACGTCGGCATGTTTTATGGTTCCTTCTTTGTCGGGTTTATTGTCTTTGCCATAGCGCAGAATGTGGTCAACCTTCGCTTCGTGAAATACGGATGAGTAGAAATTGATGGCCTCTTCCGCCCGTCCGCACTGCTCGCCAACAAACATAAGCGTCGGGGTGATCCTCTGTTTGACTTTGCGATCGCCCATAAACATCACCTGCCACGAAAGCCCGTATCGGTCTTGTGTCCACCCGTATCTCTGGCTGAACGGATAGTCGCCGAGCTCCATGAGAGCCGAACCCCGTTTGGAGAGCTCATTCCATAGCGCATCGACTTCCTTTTTCGTCTCGCAGGCAACGAGGAACGATACCGCCGGAGTGAACTTGAAGAGCGGCCCTGCATTGATGAGCCTGAAGTCCTGACCAAGAAGTTCGATGGTGAGAAGGTCCACCGTGCCCGAAGGAGTGTTGTGAAGCGTTGCAGTGTTCTTGATCCTGGAATCCTTGAAAATGGATGTATAAAACTCGGCTGCTTCTTTGGCTTCTTTGTCGAACCACAGGTGCGGAGTGATTGTCTGCATCGGGATGTCGACTCCTTTCTCTTCCTCAAGATTGAGGATCTGATTATCGCCTGCGAACAGCACAGTGACTACCGTGCTAGGTCTGCTGAGGTGTCCGTTCGTTAATGATCATCCAAGACGTCCCAAACTTGTCGCGCAGCATGGCAAACCGGTGAGCGAAGAACGTCTCCTGCATCGGCATAAAAGTCTCGCCGCCATCGGAAAGGAGAGCAAAAATACGCTCGGCTTCGCCGGTGGTGTTCACAGAGAGGGAGAGATAAACACTGCGCATTGGCTGAAAACGTTCCGAGGGCACATCACTTCCCATCAGGTCGGTCCCACCGATGCTCATCCGGGCATACATGATGGCGTCTTTCTGATCGGGGAGTACATCCTTCGCATTCGGCTGCTCGCCATGGGTCATCATCATGCTGATCTTTCCGCCGAGATGCTTTTCATAGAAACGGAAAGCTTGCGCGCAATTGCCGCCGTAATTGAGGTAGGTGTGTAGTTTCATCGTCCTCTTCCTGTTCAGGTTCGGTCGAAACTCTGGAATGAGGAAGCCCGGTCGCGGCTTCTCATGGTTTCCGTCGGTTACGCGCAACAATCATGCAATTTGGGCCTCTTTTTCGTATTCGTTGTGACGGCGCACAAAATCCATGGTCGACTTCTCGTTCCGTCCTTTCGGCGCGCGATCAAGAATCATAAGCGTGTCGATCAACTCCTCTCCACCACGGGCATAGCTCGAATACGTGTGGAGGATGTCG
>CAVQNY010000032.1:0-49539 GCA_963714225.1 uncultured Acidobacteriaceae bacterium
CGCGATCTCCTGGTACGACATTTCTTCCACTTCACAAAGAAGGAGCGTCTCCCGGTAACGTACCGGCAAATCGTCAATGGCGTGCTGCACCAATTGGCAATTAAAGCGATTCATTAGAACTGTTTCCGGAGTTTCGTATCAATTGCCAGTGCAGGCTCGTCTTCCTCCGAGACCATTGCAACGGTCATGCGCCGTTCCAGTTTTGAGCACGAACTCAGAAACGTGTTCTTCAGGATGCGAAATATCCACGCCCGGAAATTGGTGCCGACTGAAACGATGCGAAACTGCGCAAAGCCTTCAGATAGGTCTCTTGTACGAGATCCTCGGCATCGTTCGAATTGTGCCCCAGCCAGCGCGCGAAGTTGTAAAGGGAATCGAACAGGGGCATGGCCAGCTCTTCGAACCCTGCCAACGCTTGATCGTCCTGGGAGGACGAAGCCCCAAATCGGACCGCCCCTGGTGAGCCAAGTCCAATACGACTCATTGGCCTTCTCCTGAATCAACTCGAACCCCGGTCGCCGCCCACTTTGACTGGTCGGTCTTCCGGCGTCAATTAACTGAGGACTTTTTCCACATATCCAACTCATTGCCTGTTAAGTGATTGATGGCTAACGATTTGGTTCTGCAGATATCCTGAGTTGGGAAGTTTCCGCGACTGAAGTGCTAGACTTCTGTGCGAACCCAAATGCACATGGAATCCCTTCAGCCCAACTCCGTCGTGCGATTCGGAACCTTTGAGGTTTCTCTCCAGTCCGGCGAAGTGCGAAAAGCGGGTTTGAGAATCAGAGTGCAGCAGCAGCCGATGAAACTGCTGGAGATCCTGCTGGAGCATCCGGGGGAAGTCGTCACCCGGGAGGAATTGCGCAGCCGAGTCTGGCCCAACGAAAGTTTCGGTGATTTCGATCAGGCTCTCAATATCGCCATCGGGAAGCTGCGGAGTGCCTTGGGGGACTCGGCTGAGAGTCCTCGATTCATCGAGACTCTTCCAAAACGTGGCTATCGCTTTATTGCGGACGTGTCGGTTGTCGATGCAGACGCCCGCCCAAAAAGGCAAGAACCTGTGGCTGGAGATCTGCCGGCTACAGACCCTGGGCATAAGATCCAAGGCACCGGGTTGGCGGTTGCGCCCAAACGCCGCCTGTGGCCGACGCGGTGGATCATCGTCGCCTTGGCCCTCGTCTTGAGTTTGCCGATTCTCTCGGTTTGGCTATTTCGTTCGCGGGCCCCTGCTCCCACGGGCATCCGATCAATAGCGGTGCTTCCGCTGGAGAACCTTTCTGGCGACGCTTCCCAGAATTACTTCGCTGACGGCATGACGGACGAGTTAATCACCGACTTGGCGCAGATCAGCGCTTTACGGGTAATCTCCCGCACCTCCGTAATGGTATATAAAGGAGCACGCAAGCCTCTGCCGCAGATCGCTCATGAACTGAACGTGGATGCCGTGGTGGAAGGCACCGTGCTCCGCTCCGGCGACCAGGTCCGCATCACGGCGCAGTTGATCGAGGCCTCTACGGACAAGCACTTATGGTCCCAGAGCTATGAGGGTGAGTTGCGTGATACCTTGGCGCTCCAGAACAGAGTGGCGACCGCCATTGCAGATCAAATTCGGATCAATTTGACTCCGCGGGAACAAGCTGCGCTGAAAAACGTAAAGGTTGTTAATCCAGAAGCTTACGAGTCCTATCTTAAAGGGCGCTACTTCTGGAATAAGCGAACGGCGGATGGTTTGAAGGTCGCCCTGGCTTATTTCAAGCAGGCAGTCGAAGAGGACCCGAAATACGCCCAAGCCTATTCTGGCTTAGCCGACACTTATGCTTTGTTGGGAGACTGGCAGTACGCGGTGATGACCCCCAAGGAAGCGTTCCCCAAAGCGAAGGCGGCGGCGATCAAAGCTCTGGAATTGGACAGCACGCTCGGCGAAGCCCACAACTCGCTTGCGTTCGTCCTGGATGGTTTCGACTGGGATTTTGACTCTGCCGGAAAGGAATTCCGGCGGGCCATTGAACTGAATCCAGGCTACGCAACCGCTCACCATTGGTATGCCTGGCACTTGAGTCTATTGGGTCGGTTTGACGAAGCGATTGCGGAAATGAGAAAGGCAGAAAACCTTGATCCGCTGTCTCTCATCATTAACGCGGATTTGGCGGAGCTCCTTGTTCTTGCGCACTCTTATGACGAATCCATACGACAGAGCCGCAAGACGATCGAAATGGATCCTAATTTTGCTCTCGCCCATAATCAACTCGCCCAGGCGTACCTTCAAAAACACATGTACGATGAAGCGGTCGCAGAGCTCAAAAGCGGTCCAGCTTTCTGGGGATAGCCCGACATGCATAGCTAATCTTGCTCGCGCATATGTCGCGTCCGGCAAGAGGAGCGAAGCGGTAAAGCTAGTGAGCGATCTGAAGAAGCGCTCAAACCCTGGTTATTCGAATGCTGCGGAGATTGCCATGATCTATACATCTCTCGGAGATACGGATCAAGCCATGAATTGGCTCGAAAAAGGCTACAAAGAGCGATTTAATCCGGGCGTCCTGCTGCGGCGGGTTTCGATCCCCTCCGCTCCGACTCGCGCTTCCAGAACCTTGTGCGCCGCATTGGCCTACCCGGATGAGATTTGCGTTCTTTGCGCCGTTACCGAGACTTGCTGTTTGCGGGCATTCCTCTTCGGGCGACTCGGAAAGCGAGCATCTCATTCAGCTTTTGAGATTAAGCAGACCGGAATCACCCCCAGCCAGTTCAGGTGTCGGTCGTTAGCCGAATCGCCGAATCACCCATCGGGTGAGCGCGAACGTCCAAATCCACGACCACAAATCGAATCGGCGACGCCAGAGTCGCAGGGGGGGGAACGATCACCGAGAGTAAATGCTTTCTTTCTTTCTCAACTTTCTTGTCGTTCGACACCGGGAGATTTTTCCTGCCGCCCGCAAAGCGTATCGATTCAGTTGACCCGCGCTGTGTGTTTGGCGGCGAGCTCCTCTTCAGGCTCTACATGGACGAGCACCTCCGAGATTTGCGGCAACTCCTGCAGAATCGAGCCCTCAACCAGATGGGCAATGCGGTGTCCTTCGCGTAGCGAGAGCTCTTCTTTAACGATGATGTGCAGGTCAACGCAGAAACTGAAACCCATTTTCCTCACGAAGCATTTGTCGAGTCCCTGGACGCCAGGCACCTATTGCTAATACGATTTCAGACTTTGTGGAAGGAGGCCTACATCGGATACTCTCTCGTTCTCTTCGGCTTATACATGCTCAAAGGCGAACGGGATACCCTACCGTGAATAATTCTAGAAACTGCGCTCTTTCCCCCATATCTTTATATCTCCAATGAGTCCATCATTTCAGTTGCCACTGAGTCACAAAGCCTGAAGTGTCTGATTCGATGGCTATACGCGTTCTGGTTGCGGATGACAACACGTTGATACGAAAGGAAATCCGCACCATCATTGAATCCGATGAGGAGCTGGAGGTTTGTGCCGAGGCAGTAAACGGAGTGGAGGCCGTCGAGAAGGCTGAGGAATCTTGCCCAGATGTGGCCGTTATAGATTTTCAGATGCCGGTGATGGATGGCTTAAAAGCAACAAGGAGAATAAAGAGGCTAATGCCATTTCTGCCCATTTTACTTTTCACAGTGTACAGCTCTCCTCAGCTTGAATGGGAAAGCAAGCAGGCAGGGGTAGATGCGATTTTGCTGAAGGTGGAGGGAGGTACACGGCTGCCGAAAATCATACACTCCCTGGTGCAGAACCGTTGAGGCTCTCTTCCCGTTGGCCCTCAACACAAGCTCAGAGTTTTTGACCTCGGCAACTCAGCGGCACTACTCTCAGACCTTGGGATCCTTTCGCGCCTAAGCGATCAACCTTTTTCACGCGATGGCTGTCGACGTGGTTCTGCCGACTGGTAAGTGGGCTACGATGAGCGTGCCTGTGCGGTCAGAGTTGATCTCCAAGGCGCCGCCGAGTTGTCTTATCCTCTCTTGCATCCCCCTGATTCCAACTCCACCCATACCGGCTGACTCCATTTCGGATCGCTTTTTCGGCGGTATGCCCTTGCCTTTGTCTTCAACTTCCACGCGGATGTCGCCGTGGGAGCGTGAAATACGAATCTTAGCCACTGCGCTTCCGGAATGACGGTGAATGTTGGTGAGAGACTCCTGCACTATCCTGAAAATTGCTGTTTCTAAGTCCTGGGAGAGCCGCCCAAAATCATCGGGGATTTCCAAATCCACTTTAATCTTGCTGCGTTCAGCAAAACCGTCAAGGTACAAACGAATTGCCGATGAAAGACCGACTTCATCTAACAGCGGCGGGTGCAGCAAGTGAGAGACGGTGCGCACTTCCGTAGTCAGTTCGCTTACAAGACCAAGACTCTCCTCGATCACCCTCACCGAATGTGGACCGGGTGTGCTGCCTTTTGTTGTCAAGGGAGTCAACTTCATACTCAACGCGGCAAGAATCTGCCCGGCGCTGTCGTGCAATTCGCGAGCGATACGCCTTCTTTCCTCATCTTGCATCTTCAATAGTCGGCCGGAAAGATCACGCAGACCTTCTTCGGCTCGTTTACGCTCGGTGATGTCCGTGTTACTCTCCAGCCAGCCCTTCGGTTTCCCCTTATCATCTCGCCACAGAGTCCAGCGGCTCGCGACTGTAATCCGGCTGCCGTCTCGCTTTGTGTGAATGAGTTCGCCCTCCCAACTGCCATCGCGCAGTAGCGTCTCCTTTAATTCATTGACCGGCGCGGGGAACTCGGTTTGCAGTACCGTCTCCGTCCGTTGCGAGATCACTTCCTGCTTTGTCCGTTGATACAGCCTTTCCGCACCCTTGTTCCAGTAAACGATAGTGCCATCAAGATCACGAAGGAAGATAGCGTCGTTCGCCAGGTCGAGAAGTTGGGCCCTCTCCGCAGCCGCCATCTCCGCCTGTTGACGCGCTTTCAATTCTGCGTTGAGAAGCCAATAGTGAATCAGGAGCAAAGCAAGCGCCAATGCGAATGCGGCAGATAAGATCACTACTGTAACGCGGAACAATTGCGCGGCCTGGCTTGTCCTCAGGTTAAGTAAACGTTGTTCCTCATCGTCCATCTTTTGAAGAAGTGAATCAGTCTCCGCAGCCAAGGAAGTCATTTGGTGTATCATCTCAGACTGCTTTTGCAAATCGGATTGGTCGGTCTTTTTCAGTTCAGCCCAGCTCGCCATGAGGCTGATCCTGCGGTCAATTAAACTTTCCAGACGTGTGCAGTTCGCCTGCTGCGTCGGATTATCGGTGGTCAATTGCCTTACGTGCTGCAGCGCTCCCGGAATCTGGCCGGCCGCTGATTCATACACCTGCAAAAGGCCGGGAGTCCATGAATCTATGTACTCGATCAGGGCGCGTCCGGCCCTCCCCGAAACGTTCGTGACGTTCCCTAAAGCGACCTGCACTTCACGTGTGTGAGTGACCCATTGCTGGGTTGTGAGAAGCCGGGAGATTGCGACGTAGGCCATCACTCCGCTTAAAAGAAGCAGAATCACAGCCGAACCAAAAGCTACGCGGGCCCTTTTCTGTGGTGACACTTCGCACGTCCTGACGGACCGCTATTTCGTGAACCTAGTCCTGGTCCGCTTCAGTCGAGATTCATCAAAATGCCAGCAGTATCAATCGCACTGGGACAGGCTGGAGGCTACCAAACGATGCGGCAGAGACACTCTCACGTTACGCCCTAATTGACGTGTTTACCAGAAATAAGCGCGATCGGTAGGGGGCTTCTACTTTGAATTGAGAGACGGCTGAGAGCAGCAGGCCAACGGCCAGCGGGGTAAACACTGCGGTACGAATGCGCGGATTATTGCTGGGCTCCAGGAGCAGGAATGCTAGGCTGATACGGTGAACCAGCGCCTATCGACTCTTTCGTTCTCCCGTATCGCATTCGCACTTCTTCTTCTGCTCTGGCTATTGTTCAGCTCAGCCCCTCCGGCCTGTGCTGCGAACTGGACCATCCACACGCAGCCTACGCGGCTGGTCAATGGCGGGCCGGTATTATTCCAGGTGCAGCCTCCGGCGCGGCTGGAATCGCTTAACGGAACCTGGCTGGGACATAGAGTTTCCTTCAGCCTCGATGGGGCGAGCAAAACATGGTTCGCACTGGCGGGCGTCAGCCTGGAAACTGCTCCCGGAACCTTCTCCCTTGAACTGACCGGCGAAACTGAAGGGGGGAAGGCCCTCAGCAAGAAAATTTCGTTCAGTCGCGAATTCGCCGTCACCCGCGGCAAGTATCCCAAAATCCAAGTCAAGCTCAATGTTGAAAGCAAGTTCACCGAGCCCAACCCCGAGCAGCAGAAGCAAATTGAAGAAAGCCAGCAAGTCAAGAAGGACTATCTGAACCGGGTTACGCCGGAGCGAGGGTGGTCGGGGCAATTCACCGCGCCGGCGGACGCTGCCATTTCTGATGTCTTCGGTTCCCAGCGTATCTTCAATGGAAAATCCGGGAGTCCTCACCTGGGACTGGATTTCCGCGTCCCCAGCGGAACTCCCGTAGCTGCGATGAATGACGGCACGGTGCTGCTGGCGCGGCAGCTCTATTACGAAGGCAATTTCGTCGTGCTGGATCACGGCCAGGGCCTGCTCACCATCTACATGCATCTTTCGGAATTCAAAGTTAAAGAAGGCGATCGGGTGAAAGGCGGACAGGTAATCGGATTGAGCGGCGGCACGGGCCGGGCCACGGGTCCGCATCTCCACGTCGGGGTGCGATGGCAGGGCACCTATCTCGATCCCGCGGGCCTGATGCGCCTGCGCTTGCCGTAAGCGGATGCAGCAGAAAGCACTCAGCAGTCAGCCCGCAGGGCTCTGTAATGGCCGAATGTTGAGTGCTGAATGCTAGTTTCACTTCGATGCGAGCAGCTACGCGTTCCCGCCCGAAAGCCCACTCAACCCGCGCGCCGGAATGTCTCGCAGCGCGTCCTTCAGAACCTCTTTCAGTTCGAGGTTGCGGATCAGCCGGTGGAGATAATTGGGATGCACGCCCAGAATGCGGGCGGCGTCGGCATAGCTGCCTTGAGTCTGCTCCACAGCGTCAAGGATCAGTTGTTTCTTCAATTCCTTGACCGCTGCATGATACTTCGCCTCGGCCATCTCTGGCGGCGGAGTGCGCTCCAGCAGCGATTCCGGCAGATCCTCGGGCAAAATCGTATCCGATGCTCCCAGCACCAGCGCCCGCTCGATTGCGTTTTCCAGTTCGCGCACGTTGCCGGGCCAGTCATAGTTCACCAGGCAGGCCAGGGCCTCGCGGGAAATTGGCCGGGGCTTCACTTTGCAGCGTTTCGCGTGTTTCTGCACAAAATGCCGCACCAGCATGGGGATATCTTCGCGGCGGTCCCGCAGCGTAGGCATCGTAATTCTCAACACGGCCAAACGGTAATACAAATCCTGGCGAAACCCGCCCTCGCGTACAGCCTGCTCCAGGTCACAGTTGGTAGCGGCAATCAAGCGAATATCCACCTTGATGGGATGAGTCCCGCCGACCCGTTCGAACTCACGCTCCTGCAGCACGCGCAGCAGTTTGACTTGCAACGCGGGAGCCAGTTCGCCGATCTCGTCGAGAAAAACTACGCCGCCGTCGGCAACTTCGAGCCGGCCTTTCTTGAGGGAAGCGGCTCCAGTGAACGCTCCACGCTCGTGGCCGAACAAATCACTTTCCAAGAGCGTTTCTGGAATCGCAGAGCAGTTGATGGCCACAAACGGCTTGCCGGCCCGCAGGCTGTTACGGTGTAAGGCCCGCGCCGCCAGCTCTTTGCCGGTTCCGCTCTCGCCCTCGATCAACACCGTCGAATCGGTGGGCGACGCGCGCTTGAGGAACTGGTAGACCTCTTTGATGCGAGCACCTTCTCCCACCAGGCTCCGTTCCTGGCTGATCTCCACCGTCAGGCGTTCATTCTCCTGCTCCAGCCAGTGCAGACGGCGTGCGTTCTCCAGCGCAACCGCGGAGATGCCTGCGATCGCCGTCACCAGTTGCAGATGCTCTTGGTTAAGACGGTTGCTGAGACTGTCGCTGTCGAGATAAATGCATCCAATCACCCGCTGAAACACGGTCAAGGGCACGCATAACAACGAGCGTACTTGTGATGCCGCCAAGCTCTCGACCTGGCGCAACTGGCTGCTGCTCGGCACATCACTGCCCAGCATCGCAATTCCCTGCTCTAAAACCTGGCGCGCGACCGTGCGGCTCACCTGGACCAACTGGGCTTGTCCGGCCTGCCGCATGCGGGCGAACATGGAATTGAATTCATGTCCCTCGCTGTCCGCCAGCAGAATCGCGCCCCGGCCTGCGGGAACAACCTCAAAGATCAGGTCCAGCAACTGTCCTTGCAGATCGTTAAGATCGCGAATCGCATGTACGATCCGGCTGATCTTGAGCAGTGCGTTCAGGTTACGGGCCAGGCCCGACATCGCAGGCAGCTCGCGCAACAGCCGGTCCGGCTGGAGATAGACCACATCCCTGGGATGGATGATGGTGGTTTCCGCTGTGGCCTGGGCGTCTTCGAATTCCACCCGTCCCTCCGCGGGTGCAAGATCATCCTCTTCGAGCAGGAACAGAAAGGAGGAATCGCCAGCAGCGATCTCGTCTCCATGTTGCAGCCACTGCTCTTCGACTCCGGCGCCGTTCACCAGGGTTCCATTGCGGCTGTCGAGGTCTCGCACCCGGAATCTTCCGTCTTGCCAGCTCACCAGACAATGCTTTCGCGAAACCGACGGGTCAGCAACCGCGATCTCATTCGACGCTTCCCGCCCGATGGTGACTTCTCCCTCAGACAGAGGAATGGTCGAGTCTTTCAAGGGCCCGGAAAGCACCAGGAGTCTGGGACGCAAGCTTGCTCACCTCGCGCTCTTCTTATCACACTTCTGTCTGAAATTCATGCCCGAATTGAACCTGTTCTAATATCCGAACAGATAGGGGTCCCTATCCGATCGGATAGCGGTTGGCGCCAACCGCCGGGCAGCATCCCCCGGACAGCACCTTGGGTTAGGCGATAAACACTTTGCCGAAAGGGAGTTGGGAGGACAGCTGCATTTCTTGCCAAGACGGCGCCGACTGGCATACCGCATGCACTACGTGGGGTGCGCCAGTGCTCGGTAAAAGGCGATAGGGGAAGCGCTTTTGCATCCGTTCTCGCCGAGTTCGCGCAAAACAGGGACTCCGAGGGGCCCCCTCATCGGGTCCCTGTTTTTTGGGGCCGTTCATGCCTAGCTGGCCACAGCTTCACTGCCTGCCGACGCCGCGACCTCAGGCACAGTGATCACCACTCCATCGTGGAAAGAGACGCGGTTGCCGGAAATCGCCGGCACACGTTCACCCGGAACCAGAATCCCCACCAGGTTCAGCGGATCGGCAGCCGACAGCGTGATCGTTGCCGCAACGGCGTCGAGCTTGCGCATGGCTCGCACGGATTCCACCGCGACCGGCAGCGCGAACTGCTCGCCCAGAAATCCGTCCACGAAGCGGCCGCCTCGAATCTCGCCCCGGTCCTCAAGCCGGCGGAAGCCCGCCAGCAGTTCGCGCCACGGCGGCAAGTTTGCCTCCCGTGCCAGCACGTCCCGGACAACGATGCCGTAACGCCGCAGCAGCATCCAGCAGGCCGCCTCCACGGCTCGAGGCCTTTCGACAATTTCCTCGGTGTGCAACAGCGCCCAGCGTCCGGCGTTATGCCGCGGACGCGTCGTGCGTCCACTGCCCTGCCCCGCCCGCCGCTTGGGATCGATCAGCGAACGCAAATTGTCGAAGCCGTCCGCAGTCACCAGCCCGGCGGCCACCAGTTCCCAAAGCGCGGTCTCGATTTCCGCCTTCAGCTTTCCCGTGCCACGCACGATATCGGCAAAGAACGATGCGCCCCGCTGTCCCAGAAAATCCAGCACCATCTGCGCTCCGTGGCTCAGCCCACTGTTTCCGGCCTGTTCCGCGCCCGGATGCCGCGGCGTCATCCAATCGGCATCTTCCCGAATGAAGAACGTGACGGGCGCAACGCTGGTAGGAATCACTCGCCGCTGGCGAGGAGCCGATCCCGCTTGGGTCTCCGCTCCTCGGCTCGCATGGGAGTAATCGAGTGTAGCCGGATGCGGCGACAATCGTCCCCAACCCACCGCCCCAGTCAGGCAAAGCTGATCGAGCCATTTGGGATCGTAGTCCGCAATTCGGCGAGCCAGCACCTGCCGCTCCCACGCATTCGCCGGAATCTCAAACCCCTGCAGTTGCCGCAGCACTTCGAGCGTGCCCCGCTCGCCCACAACCTGAGTCCCCGCAGCCACGTGCTGCCAGCGCAGCAGCCACTGCATGAATTGCGCCGCGGTGACCGGCTCAATCTGCTTGCGCAAGCTCGCAACCGTCAGCCGGTGAATGCGCGCCAGCAGCCGCCGCTCGCACCATTCGGTATCCGTCGCTTGGGGGGGACAGCCGCCCCCGGCTGTCCAGCCGAGCGCAGCTCGGCGGCAGCGCCACTGAAGTTTCCTCGCAAGATGGTCCCACTGGCTTCCAGGCGAAGAAGAGCGTTCGAAATCTCGGACGCGGGAATCCCCAAAGTCTGCTCGAGCTGTGTCGCCCTAACCGGCCCTAGATGCGACATCCATCCGGTGACCAGCGTGAACAAAGCATCGTCGCGGGGGGGAGCTGAGTGTTCCACCTCGGCCAATGCCTGCTCAAATCGTGCCTCAGGAAACAATATGGAAAAAGTTTTTGCACGCTCTGCCGCGACCCAATAAGTCCGGCCATCGAACACCGCCGACGCGGCACGCCCTTCGCCGATCAACCGCTCGAAATGAAACTGCCACTGGCCGGTCCCGAAATTGGGACCAGCTTCCGGCAGCGCCACCAGCGTATGCAACACATCGTGCAACTCATCGGCATCGCGCACGTCCGGCCAGGCCTCTTCCCGCACCTGGGCAATCGCCGCCGGATCAAGGCCTCCCACCTCTTCGAGCACCGATTCCGGCAGCATGCGCCGCATCTGCACCGCACGCGCCCGTCGCTCTTCGAGCGGTGCGTCATCGAGAAACGCATACGGATTCGCATTCAGAATCTCGTGCGAAAACTGCGACGGAACCGGTGTGTCGACCGCGAGACAACGGATCCGCCCATCCGCCAGTCCGCTCAGGACAAGCTTCAGCCCGTCGATATCCATGGCCTCGGTGAGGACATCCTTCATCACTTCACCGACCAGCGGATGATCCGGAATAGGAATGTCGCCCACTATATTTTCCTGGCACGCAGCCGCGTCGGGAAAAACGGAAGCCAGCAAATCATCGGACCGTATGCGCTGAATCTGCGCCGGAACCTTCTTTCCATTTTGAAAGCGCAAGAGCGCCAGCGCCCGGTTCGCATCCCAGCGCCAGCGCGTGGCGAAGATCGGCGAATTCAGAGCTGCCTGTTCGAGAATCGGCTGCACCGTCTCAGCCCGCAGAAAGTTGAAGACGTCGGCCAGCGGGAAGCTGTGCTGCTCGGCCAAGGCAAGGTTCAGCCCGTTGTCGGTAGCTGCTGCCTGCAACTCGAAGTTGAACCCAACGCAGAAGCGTTTGCGTAGAGCCAGTCCCCACGCCTTGTTGATGCGTCCTCCGAAGGGCGCGTGGATCACCAACTGCATGCCACCGCCTTCGTCGAAGAAGCGTTCCGCAATCACGGTTGTCTGCGTCGGCACCGCGCCCAACACTGCCCGCCCTTCGAGGATGTATTCAATCGCCTGCTCCGCGCCGGAATCATCGAGGCTACATTCTTCCTTGAGCCAAGCCACCGCTTTTGCCACTTCCGGCTGCGTGGGCGAGAAACCCACCGGCGAAGTGTGCGGCAGCATTTCGCTGATCTTTTCCCGGAGATTGCCCACATGCGCGGAGAGCTCTTCGGTTCGTGCCGGAGCTTCGCCTCGCCAGAACGGCACGCTCGGTGGCGCCCCATGCGCATCTTCGACCAGCACGCGTCCAGCGTTGGTTTCAATGCGGCGAATCATCCACGACGTATTTCCCAGCAGCATGATGTCGCCGCGGTTGCTCTCCACGGCAAAGTCTTCATCAACCGTGCCCACAACCACGCCATCGGGCTCCGCCACCACGGCATAAAGCGAGTTATCTGGGATCGCTCCGCCGCTGGTGATGGCCGCCAGCCGCGCCCCGCGCCGCGCCCGCAGCTTGCCGTTCACTCGGTCCCGATGCAGATATGCGCCATAGCGTCCGCGTCGCGCGGCGATGCCTTCGGCCAGCATCTCAAGAATCGCATCGAAGGTTGCACGCGCTAAATTGCGATACGGATAGGCGCGCCGCACCAAGGCGAACATCTCATCCTCGCTCCACTCCTCGGCGGAACAAGCCGCCACAATCTGCTGCGCCAGCACATCCAGCGGCGATTCCGGAATCATCAGTCGATCCAGATCGCCATGCCGGATGGCGCGCACTAAAGCCGCGCACTCCAGCAGATCATCGCGAGTGGTACAAAAAAGGCGTCCCTTGGGAACCGCCCCTCGCCAGTGCCCAGATCGCCCTACGCGTTGTAAGGTCACCGCAATCGCCCGTGGCGAATTGATCTGCACAACCAGATCCACCGTTCCCACGTCGATTCCCAGTTCCAGCGATGCGGTCGCCACCAGCACCCGCACCTGACCTTCCTTCAGCTTCTTCTCCGCCGCCAGTCGCAGCTTGCGCGAGAGACTGCCGTGGTGCGCCGCTACATTCTCTTCCCCGATGCGCTCGCCCAGTTGATACGCCACGCGCTCTGCCATGCGCCGCGTGTTCACAAACACCAGCGTCGCCCGGTGCTGCTCCACCAGCGCAACCAGCCGGTTGTAGACCTCGTCCCACATTTCATTCGAGGCCACCGGCCCCAACGGCATGGGAGGAACTTCGACTGCCAGATCAAGTTTCCGCTTATGCCCGATATTCACGATGACGGGATCGCACGGTTGCAAACATAAATCGGACGCGGGCTCAGTTCGGGAAGGACACGACTTCAGTCGTGCCGCCTGTGCCGCACTGCTGAGGTCGGCTTTAGCGGCTGGGCTCTCCGGAATCCTGCCCCGTCGGCCCACTCCACTGCCGGTGAGAAAATGCGCTACTTCTTCAATCGGCTTCTGCGTCGCGGAAAGCCCGATGCGCACCGGCGGCTTGTGAGCCAGCGCCTCCAGCCGTTCCAACGACAGCGTCAAATGCGCACCGCGCTTGTCGTCGGCCACCGCGTGGATTTCGTCGACAATCACCGTCTCGACGTCGCGCAGAATCGCCCGGCTCTTATCCGCGGTGAGCAAAATGTAGAGCGACTCCGGCGTAGTAACCAGAATGTGCGGCGGCCGCTTCAGCATGGCGCGCCGCTCGGGCATCAGCGTGTCGCCGGTGCGGACCGCAGTGCGAATCTCCGGCATGAGCAGCCCGCGCTCGCCCGCCATCGCGAGAATTTCGCCCAGAGGAAGCTCAAGATTTTTCTGGATGTCGTTGCCCAGCGCCTTCAGCGGCGAAACGTAAAGCACTTCCGTACGGTCGGCAAGATCGCCCGCCAGTGCCTTTCGCACCAGACGATCAATGCAGGCAAGAAATGCAGCCAGTGTCTTGCCTGACCCGGTGGGCGCGCAAATCAAAGTCGTCCGTCCGGCGAGAATGTGCGGCCACCCATGCTCCTGGGGCTCGGTAGGCGTGCTGAAACGCCGCACGAACCACTCCGCCACCAGAGGGTGTGCCCAGGCCAGCGAGGCAGGAAGGGACGGCATCCCGATATTGTAGCCGGAGAATTGAGTTTCGTAAATTGTTCGCTTTTGGATAGTAGGCGGGATGCGGGAATCGACGGGTTGCTACTCCAGTGCGAGCGTGATCTTGGTTGCGTCCTCAATCCGCGCCAAGAGCTCCCGATCCAGCCGCCCGTAATAACCCACAAACCGCGAAACCTGAATCGCTCGAATCTGCTCGACTCTGGCGACGCTGTCCATCCTCAATCCGCCTGAACCTTTGGGAAGCTGGGCGTGGCTGGGGTAAAGCCGCTTGACGTTGGCCGCATCGGTCACGGGCACAACCACCACCACCGGACTGTTGGCGTTGATCGAATCGCGGCTGATGACCACGACTGGCCTCGTGCCCGCCGGTTCGCTGCCCTCGGTAGGGTCGAGGCGGGCGCTGAACACGTCACCGCGAACGGGTTTTGGGAGGGCGGGTCTTTGGCTGCTCATGGGTGGTGCCGCGCTCGAAAGCTTCCCAGTCGCTCTTCGCGAACTCGCTGGCTAGCGCAATCGAGTTGCGCTGGTAGTCTGCATCGTGCGCCATTTGCGCGAAGGCCGCGTCGATCTCTGCTTCCGTCAGCCTTCGTACCTTCTCTTCAATCGCCTGGATCACAAATTCATTGAAACTGGAAGCCTGCGACTGGACCACAACAGTCTTAGCCCGTTCGTAGACATGCCGCGGCAGTCGGACCGTCGTGTTTTGGTATTGCTTCCGGGCGGCAAAGGACATATCTGGTTCACCGTCGTAACTGTCAGAATTGTATCATGTTTCTCTATCAATTCTGATATCATGGATCGCATCTAGAATGCTAGAACCCCCCCGATGCCAAAACTCTCCGCTCAAGCCCGCGCCCGCAAAATCAAGCTCCTCCTATTCGACGTAGACGGCGTCCTCACCGACGGCAAACTCTTCATCTTCCCGGCTCCCGCCGGCTCACGGCAGAGCGTGCTGCAGCAATCCGCCCAGCACGGCGGCCAGGGCGGATTTGGTATGCACAGCGAGAGCCTGATCGAGGCCAAAGGCTTCCATGCCCACGACGGCACTTCGATCTCGCTGGCCCGCCTCGGCGGCATCAAGACGGGGCTGATCACCAAGCGCATTTCGGAAACGGTCGCGCTCCGTGCCCGCGACCTGAAACTCGAATTCGTCTATCAGGGTGTGGACGACAAGCGCACCTGCTTCGACGAGGTGGTGAAAAAGGCAAGGTTGAAGCCGGAAGAAGCCGCCTTCGTCGGCGACGACGTGATCGATCTCCCCGCCATGCGCGCTAGCGGACTCGCCATCGCGGTGAAGAATGCTCGTGCCGAAGCAAAGAGTGAAGCCCACTACATCACGCCCCACGCCGGCGGCGAAGGTGCACTGCGCGATGCCGTCGAGTTCATTCTCAAGGCCCAAGGCAAATGGAAACGTGTGGTGGAAGATTACATCGGCGAGAGAAGTCCGAAGCACAGCCATCAGCCATCAGCTATCAGCCAGGGACAAGGTCCCGCCAACCATGAGAGACTTCTATCAATTTCCTTCAGCCAGATTTCGTGCTGCTAAGGAAGGTGCCTCGGCGCTGGTTTTAGCTGACGAAAGCTGATGGCTGAAAGCTCATGAAAAAACCCACCGAATGCTTGCTTGGGGCGTGCTCGGGTCAGCATCCGGTGGGCTACCGTTTCTCCTTACTCACCCTGTTGTTTTCAGGAGTATTTGTAACGATTAAACCCTAGAACTGCAGGAAGTTCCGTCTAGTTTTGTAAAACTTTGTAATTCTCTATCTAGGCGCAACTCCGTTATCCTCAATGGGGGGTCGCGAAAATTCCTCTGCTCTTGTTTCCGGGACACAAGGAATGCGTGGTGTCTTCCCCGATCCTAATTCGCAATCGCGGGTGTCTTCGATGCCATCAACTCCGTGAAACGCGGATTCTTCCGCAGTTCCGCAAATTCCACGTCTTTGTAGACGTTCTTCAAATCCTTGAAGCCCGCCTCCATTGCCTTCTTCAAATACTCAAGCGATTGATCCGAGAAGCCCATCTTGGCGTACAACTTCGCGACAGTGTAGTCGTAGCGGGCGCGGTCCTCGGGACTCGGCAGTTGCGCCTGGACACCGGAGCGCGAAGTTCGCTCAAACACGTCGGGATCCAGTTGCAGCGCATGCTGATACGCTGCCACGGCGGGCTCAAATTCCCGCTTGGAGAAATGAGCAGCCCCCAGATTGCTGTAGAACGACGCGGAGTTGCTGTCCTTCGCAATCGCCTTCTCGTACTGCTTGACGGCTGCTCCGTATTTCTTACTCTCGTAGAAAACCACGCCCAGATTGTTGTAGGCATTGGCGTACTCATGATCGGCCCGGATGGCGCGCTCGAAGGCTTTTCGCGCCTCCTTGTAGCGCTGCATCATGAGTTCGGTAATGCCAATCTTATTCACCAGGCACGCGTCATTCGCCTTCTTGGCCAGCGCCGCATGGTAATAATCGAGGGCATCCAGATAGAGCTTGGCCGCGCGCAACCGGTCGGCTTGCTGCTCCAGATCGGCCGCGGTTGCGTCCGGGGCCGGAGGATCGATGGCGCGCACCAGGGGCGGTGTGACCAGCACCTGCTCCGAATGAGAAACTTGCGCGAATGCAGCAGTGAAGGAAGATACAACCAGAAGAGTCAGGCAGGCTTTCCAGTAGGACATACACACCCCCAGCGACCGGCTCTAACGAAGCCATTCTGCCACAGTTTTGACTTGGCGGCGAAGATTTTTGTTCGGTGCGCCAAGGCGGGTCGAACTATGGATTTCTCGCGAAACTAAAGTTTGGGCGAGGTGGCGGCAGCACCATGAGGTCGGGCTTATTCAAGCGAAAAATCGTGGCACCCCCCTCAAGAAAGATCTTTGGAATCATCGAGTTAGCACGAAATTCGCCTGCAAGCCCCGGATGTTAAAGGACTTTGGATACTAAAATCCGCAAAACAATCGAAACTCTGTGGGGACGCTCCCTTGCCGAAAACGAGGAGATTAGTATCCGCACCCCGGCTTCTCGTTCCGCTCCGGAATGGCTGCAGGCGTGTTCGGGAGGGTGCGAAAGAGCAGGATCTGGATCTGCTCTTCATGGAAGAGATCGATCGAGAAAATAGCGGCGGCGCGAAAGCCGCGCCGTGAACGCCGGCCCTCGGAGCAATGATTCGGGTCGTCCTGGACACGAATATTGTTGATTTCCGCTTTAGTTCAACCGCAGAGTTTGCCCGCTCGGACTTTTCTAACGGCACTGGCTGGGACCAAAGCGCAACAATCCGTCTGCAGAAACCCCCACTTAAAACCTCGGAATCGGCTCATCACTGGACAGCTAGCTTCGGGGACGCAGCAATGCGATCTCAAACGTTCCAATTGCGAGTTTCGATTTCACGACAGATCACTGTGCTGTTAGTCTCCTGAGCGCCGGTTCGCGCGCGTAGCGTCTCGATGATACGTACGAGGTCTGTTTGATCCTCGCACGCAACTCGGAGCCGAACATCAAACGATCCGGTCAGAATTGCCATACTGACCACTCCCGGCAGCTTCATCACGGCGGCCTCAAAGCTTTGTGCGGTTGTACCAGGTTGGAGCCTCACGTCAATGTAGGCCTCCACCGAAAGTCCCAGCAGGACGGGATTCAGGGACGCGTGAAACCCCCGAATGACGCCAAGTGACCGCAGTCGCCGAATTCGTTCAGCAGTGGCGTTTGGGCTGAGGTAAACACTCCGACTCAAATCTCGGAAACTGACACGGCCGTCCGCGCATAGCGCACGGAGGATTTTTCGGTCGATGTCGTCCATGGCAGCGTTTTTCTCGGCAGTTTTGTTTTTTCGAGCCATAGCACCGCACAAATCACTGAATTGGCCTGCCTATCCCGATAGTCCTTCTGTTTCTCCCATCTCAGCAGGTATATTCGGAGTGTAGCAGGAAAACAACATGATTAAACTCTGTACTCGGACACTTATTCTGCTCTTAGCGCTGCACTGCTTAGCTCAGGAGCGTCCCGCTGCAGTTACGCCGCAGCAGGTAGATGAGATCGTGGACCATCTCCTGAGCGATCTCGGAGATTATGTATTCCCAGAGGTCGCGGAAAAACTGCAAAGCCAGATACAAACGCATCGATCCGAATATCGTGCGATAAGTGACTCTAACGCTCTTGCCGCCAGACTGACCGAAGACTTGCGCGCCGTAGGGCGCGATAATCATCTTACCGTCTCATTTGGTGAGGAACTCGGCGTGCAAAAGGAGCCCACTCCAGCAGAGAAACAGCATGCGCATGCTTTTGATCTCGCAAATGGGCACGGCATTCGGAGCGGCCGCCGCTTGCCGGGAAATATTGGCTATGTTGATCTGGCTTATTTCTCGCCTGATTCAGATGCCGGAACGGCGCTTGCCGCCGCCCTGCAACTGGTCAGCGGCAGCGACGCCCTCATTGTAGATTTGCGTCGCAACGGTGGCGGCAGCGGTGAGACTGCTACAGCATTATTGAGCTACTTTTTCGAGGAACCGACCCAACTATCATCCATTGTGAAACGCAAGAATGGTCAACCCTCGGAACGGCAGATGTGGACCATGCCCTACGTCGCCGGGCCGCGTTACCTCGCTAAACCCGTATTTGTCTTGACCAGCCTTCACACCCACTCCGCCGCTGAGCAGTGTGCTTATGATCTTAAAAACACGCATCGCGCCACCATCGTCGGTGAGCGCACCGGGGGGGCCGCCAATTCAAGCACGGGTGAGATCGCATTGGGCTACGGTTTCTCTGCCTACATTGGCAATGGTCAGGCCAGAAGTCCCATCACCCACACTAACTGGGAGGGGACGGGTGTAGAACCGGACGTTGCCACGACTGCACCTGACGCGCTGGTTGCGGCCTACAAGTTGGCTCTCAAGAATTCTAAGTCCAGCCTGGAGTCGGAAGGGCTGACAAACGAGCGCCAGCTAGCCCTGCAAGATCCGCAGGCCGCTCTGGCTGAGGAAATCGCTGGATTCCAGAGGAACTAGCGCCTCCTATTCGCCGCGAAGACATCGTTCTTGCGGATAGTGGCTAGAGTGGCTGGTTTCGGTTCTGGGCGGACGACGGGCAAATTAGGAATTGAGGTTTAGCCGAGTCTGGCAGCCTCGACGGGTTCTCAGAGCGGCGTATGTACATAAAGTCTCGACTATCACACGTTATGTGCCCTTCGAAACATGAACCTCCATTCCCACGCGCCGTTTCGCGTCCTCCGCCACAAAATGGCCAACGACACAAAAAGCGGAGAAGCGTCAGTGCGGCGCGGGCTGACTTGGGTCTGGCGGCTTGGGCGGCGGCGTTGACGGTTTGTCATCCTTGAAGATTCCTACGATTTTGCCGAAGAAGCCCTTTTTCTTTTGCGGATCGGCGTTCGGGGGTTGTGCGTTGGCCGAGTCCGGAGGTGGCAACGGCTTCTCTCCGCCGCCGAAGATTCGATTGAAGAATCCCGCCACTGCACCGGGTTGATCGCAGGTCTCGCGCGGCTCCGTGCCGGCTACGAAGGCTGCTTCGTAATCGTCCGGACAGGTGGGCGTCGCCAGGCGGTTCGTGGCCTTGTCGAGTTCCACGTCTACCACGCCCGTCGGCTGGACGAAGGCCTTCATGTCAGAGTACTGCGGCAGCGCGGAGGCCTTCTTCATGAATTCGGTCCAGATAGGCGCGGCCGTCATAGCTCCGCTCAAGCGGAGATCGCTATAGTCGTCGTAACCTACCCAAACCACGCACAACAGGTTGGAGGTGTATCCGGCGAACCAGCCATCGTGCGAACTGCCGGTCTTGCCCGCCGCCGGCAAAGTAAATCCGCGCAGGCGAACCGCCGTATAGCCCAGCCCGTTGTCGATCACGCCTCCCATCATCCTGGTCATGACGTAAGCAATGCGCGGGTCGAGCACCTGGCGCTGGTCGGTCTTGTAGTTCGCGATCACGTTCCCCTGGGCGTTGCGCACAGAGTTCACCAGGATTGGAGAAAGACGGGTGCCGTTGTTGGCGAATGACGTATAGGCCGCCGCCATGTCCAGCGGAGGAGCGTCGTAGGAGCCCAGCGCCATGGCCGGTGTCGCCTTCACCGAAACGATTCCCGCCGACTTTGCCAGGTCCGCCACTTTGTCATAACCCACTTCCTCCGCCACTTTCACGGTGGCGTTGTTCAGCGACATGGCCAGCGCATAGCGCAGGGTCACATCGCCGTGGTACTCCTCTTTGTAGTTGCGCGGCTCGTAGATCTGATCTCCATAGGCGAAGCTGGTCGGCGCATCGGTCACCGTGGATGCCGGGGTAATCACCGTGGCTGAACCGTCAAGCGCCGTATTCATCGCCGCAGCATAAACGAAGGGCTTGAAAATGGAACCAGTCGGCCGCTTCGAAACGGCGTGATTCAATTGGCTCCAGCCGTAGTCTCTTCCACCGACCAGAGCCAGGACGGCACCGGTGTGCGGGTCAAGAGCAACCAGCGCCACCTGCGCTTGCGGGCCCGGCGCCACTTGCGTTTCCAGTTTCTTGCCCACCTTTACCCGCTTGGTGCGCATCTTGGTGACTTGCTCATCCACCAGCTTGATCCCCATTTCGACGGCCTGCGCTGCCGCCTTCTGCAGGTCGGGATCAAGTGTGGTGTAAATCCGGTAGGACTCATCGTTCAGATCATGTTCGTTGAACCGGTTGATCAGCGTGTCGCGCACCATGTCGACGAAATACGGCGCGTCGCTGGCCTCCACGTTCGGCGGCGCCAGCTTGAGCGGCGCAGCCTTGGCTTTCTCCGCCTGCTCGCGAGTGATGGAGTGATTTTCCACCATCGAATCCAGCACCAGGTTGCGCCGCTCCAGGGCGCGCTCGGGATGCCGGTAGGGCGATAACCGGCTCGGACCTTGGATGATGCCCGCCAGCAGCGCCGCTTCCGGCAGCGTGATGTCCTTCAAATCCTTGTTGAAGTATGCGCGCGAGGCTTCGGCAAACCCGCTGATGGCGAACGATCCGCGCTGCCCCAGGTTCACCCAGTTGCTGTAGAACTCAAAGATCTGCTGCTTGCTGAACTTCTGTTCCAGTTCTTCGGCGATCAGCATCTCCGTCAACTTGCGTCTTACGGTCTTCTCCGGCGTCAGGAAAAAACCGCGCGAGAGTTGCATCGTGATCGTCGAACCACCCTGCTCATGCCGTTGCCGCGTCAGATCGACCCAGCCCGCCTCGAACATGCGGATGAAGTTCACTCCGCTGTGCTCGAAGAATCGCCGGTCTTCGATCGCCAGCACCGCATCGACCATCACCTTGGGAATGT
Source organism: uncultured Acidobacteriaceae bacterium (assembly GCA_963714225.1). Lineage (GTDB taxonomy): Bacteria > Acidobacteriota > Terriglobia > Terriglobales > Acidobacteriaceae > Sulfotelmatobacter. Next base: position 20,974 of record CAVQNY010000032.1, read on the forward strand.
CGGTGTAGTTCACCACCTGCCGCTTGGAACGCTGTTCGGCGTCGAACAGCGCCGTCACCAGTTGCGGTTCCAACTCGTATGCGAAAAGGTCATTGCCCCGGCTGGTGATCCGGCTAACCCGCCCATCTTGAATGATGACCTGCGCCGCTTCCGGGCTGTGGTAGCTCTCCGGTCCCGGCGTGATCTCGATCCCGTCTTTCACCAAGTGAAAGCTGCCGAGTTCCGACTGGCCGTCCTTGTCGGAGTACCCGGCACGGCGCAGCAATGCGGCGATTTCCTTGGCGTCCATCTTCCCGCCGTCATGTACCGTCCGCGGCAGGGCATAGATTTTGGCCGAATTGCTGAATACCGGCGACCGGAAGCGTTGTTCGATAATGCGGTCGTACTTGATGTAGAAATAGCAAAGGAATCCGCTCACGCTAATGGCCGCCGCCAGGAAGACGACCAGCGCGGCTCGAATCACGGGATCGCGCGACAGGCCGAACCTTTCCTTGCCGCCTTTCCTTCCGCTCTTCGGGATTTTGATCTTAATGGCCACGCTTAGAGTCGCACGCCCGCCCAAAAAACTCCCTGACGGTCAGACGATCGGACGCGTCAAAAGGTTTGAACCGCCTGCTATTCCTGTTGACCGCTCCCCTGCCCGCGTTTTCAAGAATGCGCAATGTCAGCGTGCGATACCTTCCATTGTACCGCCGCGCCCGCAAACAAAAAGAAACCCGCAGTTCATGCGGGTCTCTAAGCTGTCAACAAGAGGAGTCAGCGGCCGCAATGGTTGCGGGTCCCCTTACTGCGGGTCCGTCACCACCCAGAACCCCGGCGTCGCCAAAGTTAAGGTGGAGATCGGTTGCGTCAGAGCGCCACCGGTCCCCACGTCGAGAGGCCCCAACTGTGTGACCAGGTCGCCAGTGCTCTCATTGGTGTAGCTGCTATAGACGAACAGGAAGGCGCCGCTTTGATCGAATTGGCCCCAGGAACCCTCCGCCACGCCGCTGAATGGCGAATTGGTATCCGCCGTAAGCGTTCCTGTGCTCGAAATCGCGTAGCCTTCGACGGGATTAAACGCGCTAGCATCACCGTTAAAGCTGAAGGAATACACCAGGTTCCCATCGGTGTTCGACTGCACCGCGATGCTAAACGGCGAGTATCGGGTGGCGAACGGCGATCCCGTTACCGGCGCGATTGCTCCCGCATTCGTCCCCGATTGCGAAATGCTGAACACGTACAGATGATCGTCATCAACGCCGCTTTGCACCACTGAGTTTCCGCTGGTCCCGATCAGGTATTGACCAGTGGGTTCTCCGTTCAGCTGCCACATCGAATAGTTGACACCGCCCGCAGTAACGAACGGACTGCCCACCACCGGCGTGAGCGTGCCGAGCGAGGTGCCGGTGCCGATCACGTAGGCTGCGATCGCAGAGCCCGTGTGCGTGTTGAAGTTACCGTCGATCGCGTACAGGTATTTCCCAAATCCGTCTGTGGCTAGGTTCATGGGCCCGAATGGAACCACAAACGGAGACCCGGCAACCAGGGTCAAGACTCCGCCGCTGCCGATCGTATACACGTAGATCTCACTCTGAAGTGTATCCGAGATGAATAACAGCGTGCCCGCGGGGTTGGTAATCATGTTTGCCTGGCCCACTCCTAATCCATAATCGGCCAGGAATGGCGCCGAGTAGGGACTGCCGCTGATAGCCGTCAAGCCTCCTGTCGTCGCGTCAATCGACCATGCATAAAGCTCCCCTACGTTTCCGAACCCGGCATAGAGGAATTGCTCTTGCGCGAGGACCATGCCTACGCCGCCATTGTTCGTGGGAACCATGGGCTTAGTGTAGCCTGAAGTGGCAGCGAACGTCCCGGCAGTCGTATTCAACGTATAGCCATCGATCGTCCCTGCCTCGTCCACGGCAAAGGCAAAAGCCGCAGCCTTGCTGGGGACCGGCGGGGGTACCGTCCCGGAGGTGCAAGGCAAAGCTCCGAATCCGCCGCATTTGTAGTCTTGGCAATTGACCAGGAACATTGTTGCCAGCATCGCCAGCAAGCTGAGTAGCATTCGAGCTCGTGTCGTCATGAACTGCCTCCACCTGAGCCTTATTGCTTTGCGAACGCCCTGTGCGAACGTTCAGGAAACGATCGCGAATTCGGATCTCGCCCACTCCGGTTCACTTCGAGGGCGTGAAGAAATTCTTATCCAACCGCGATATAGTAGGTGGAAGGTAACGTGGTGACAACGTTACGAATGTCACTGGCCTTCAAGTGAACAAAAACTAATCAACTGCCGCGGGACACGTCGTTAGGCCCGCCCTACCGCCGCCCGTAGATTACTTACTATCAGGTCCAGCTGCCCTTGTCGATGATGGAGCTGCTTTTCGGAGAATAATTCGCCGGCATTAAGTCCACAATGGCACTCTGAACATTGCTCGAAGAGCCGTGGGACGCGGGGATTCGCCAGCGTCGATATCTGCTATCTGTCCGGATGCGAGATATGCGCAGGCACACACTCACCCTTATTAGTCCGAAGATAAATCTTCCCGCGCAGCGACCAATCGCATGTGACTATTGGACGTGACCAATCATTGCATGGTAACCACACATTTGCTTCGATTATTCGAAGCTGACAACATTCGGATTGAATTCAGCGGGGAATCTTGTCAGGAGGATTTTTCCACGTGCAACGAACAAATGTTCTGGCCGCATTGCTAGTCACCCTATCGCTCATCTCCATGGGGTGCGGCACTTCAGACAGCGTGAAGTCGATAACGCTCTCGCCAACCGGTTCCAACTTTCAGGGCGTGGATACGAGTTTTCAGCTAACCGTCAGCGCGAACTACAACAGCGGCAAAGTGATCGACGTCACCAATGAGTCCACCTACGCGATTACGGCGGTGTGCTGCGACGTAAGCGGGAACGCACTGCCGGTGCCCGCCGCGCCGGCCAACGGGCAGCCTGGTACCGTATGGGTCGACGGAACGGGCGTGATGACGGATGAGGTGCTCGTCTGGACTTGGACCCTCACTTCGGCGCCCAACGCAACACCACTCACCTACCAACTGACCGGCTACTATCAGGTGGCGGCAACCGACGGTAGCATGGCGTCGCAGCCGGTCTCCGTCGCCGTAGCTTCGGAAGGCGGCAACGGTCCCGGAGGCGCCTGCGGTCCATCGACACAATAATTCCCCGGAGATAGCGGCGGTCCTTGTTATTCTCTCGAGCTCGTGACGGCTCCCCCTTCAGACCGCATCCCGAGCCGAAGATGTCTCACTGTCAGTCCGCTAGAGCGGTCATTGTCTACTGAAGTGGCGTCTACTGAAGTGGCGTCTACTGAAGCGGCGTGACTGCTCCCGCACAGCCATGCCCTCTTCCACCTCTCTCAAAATCAAGCCTCGGACTGTCTCGCCTGCGCCGCGATGCGGCCGCATTGATTGCGCTGTCTTAATAAATCGTTTGCGAAGGGCACGGCTTCCAACCGCCGCCCCGAGTCCATGAAGACGCGGTCTTTTGCCCCTGAGGGGGTCCGGCCACGGGTTCATTATGAGATGGTGCGCACGCCTTGAAGTCATCTTGGCCGATCGAACGAACGGCAACCAAGCTGCTTGGGTAGAACTCCAGGAAGGTCACAGGCGGAAGCCGCCAGTGGTCCGTGCGCAGCGCTCAGTTGGTCACTGGCAACGGGGAACCGGCAACTGGTTCGGCTGGTTCTACTTGTTTCCGCTATCCGGAGTGAAGTGCATCTCGAAGGAATAAAACGGCAGGTTAATCGGAACCGAATAGTCCGCCGTAATGTAAAGAGCCGACATCCCGGGCGTATTGATGCGCTGCACAGTCACCTGCTTCGCCTGGATCGGCAGGTTCTGCTCCTTCACCCTCCGCATCACGTCGTTGCGGACGTCGTCTTCCGTCTTTTGGAAATTCCCGCCATCCATCAGCGCAACATTCCTGAGGTCGTCCTCAAAACTGTAATTGGCCATCATGGGCGGACCCACTCGAAAGCAGCCCACCACCACGAAGAGGATCGCGAGAAATCCACCGAGTGCCTTAAGGGTTTTCATAGTCTCGAAACCGCGCCGCCCAGCCAGCGGCGCAAATTTCAGGCCTTGGCTCGCAGCACTTCTTGAAAATATTCAACTATTGCGGTGATCGTAACATCGCGTACTGCCCGAGTCGAGCGGAGAACCACTTCCACAGTACCTTCGGTAACCTTCTTTCCCACTGTGATTCTAAAGGGGATACCGACTAAATCGGCATCCTTGAACTTCACCCCCGGCCGCTCGTCCCGGTCATCGAGGATCAGGTCAAATCCAGCCGCTTCCAGCCGCGTTCCAATGTCAACCGCCGCACTCAGCAAACTCGCGTCCTTCACATTGGTAGGAGTAACCACAATTTCGAACGGCGCAATCGCCGGCGGCAGCCAGAATCCATTCTCGTCGTTACTCTGCTCCATCGCCGCCGTCAGAATGCGTTCAATCCCGATGCCATAACTGCCCATGATCGGCGTAACTTCCTTGCCGTTCTTATCCAGCACCCGCGCGCCCATCGACTCCGAATACCGGTAACCGAGCTTGAAGATGTGCCCAACCTCAACGGCGGTATCGATGCGCAATGCCTTCCCGCAATTCGGACAACCTTCGCCGGCGGTAACCGCACGCAGGTCCGCAAACGCCGTGGCATGAAAGTCCTTCCCCGGCGTCAGATTCTTCAGGTGATAGTTCTCTCTGTTAGCGCCGGCAATCAGGTTCGCGCGCCCTTCGAGAGCCTTATCGACAAGAAGCACTGGACGGTCCGCATCCTTCTTCAACTCCTTCGCCCACTCAATCCCCACGGGCCCCAAGTATCCCGCTGGAGACTTGAACAGCGCTGTGATCTCACCTTCCTCCATGGGCCGCGTCGCAACCGCTACCGTGGCGTTGAGCTTCGCTTCGTTCAACTGATGATCGCCGCGCAGCAGCACCACAATCGCCCGCGACTTTACTTTGCCGGTCTTCCCATCTTTTTCGTCCGCCATCAAGGCCAGCGTCTTGATCTTGTTTTTCGGTGACACTCCCAGAAACCGCGCCACATCTTCAATCGTCTTCTGCCCCGGAGTATGCACCTCGAGCGGCGTGCCCTCGCCCTCCGCAGCAAGATCATCCACCAGTCGAAGCTTCGATGTAGCCTTCTCCAGGTTCGCCGCGTAATTGCAGCCGTCGCAGCTCAAAATCTGATCTTCCCCCGCCGGCGTTCTCACCATGAACTCATGCGACTCTTTCCCGCCCATCGCTCCCGAATCCGCCTCCACCACCATGTATTTCAATCCGCAGCGATCGAAGATTCGGCAATAGGTGTCGTAATGCTTCTTGTAGGAAACGTCGAGGCCTGCCGCGTCGATGTCGAACGAGTATGCGTCTTTCATCATGAACTGCCGCACCCGCAGCAGCCCGGACTTCGGCCGCGGCTCGTCGCGAAACTTGGGAGCGATCTGGTACCAAATCTGCGGCAACTGCTTGTAGCTTCGCAGTTCCTTCAGCGCAATCGAGGTCATCACTTCTTCCTCGGTCATGCCCAGGCACATGTCGGCGCCCTTGCGATCTTTCAGGCGAAACAGGTTGTCGCCCATCAAAGCCCAGCGTCCGCTCGCCTCCCAAATTTCCCGCGGATGCAGCGCCGGCAGAAAAAACTCCTGCCCGATCCGGTCCATCTCCTCGCGCACGATGCCCATGATCTTGTTGAACGACCGGTTGCCCAGAAAAAGATACGAGTAAATCCCCGCCGCCAACTGCCGAATGTATCCAGCCCGCACCAGAAACTTGTGGCTGGCCACTTCCGCATCCGCCGGCGCCTCGCGCAATGTAGGAATAAACAGTTCTGACCAACGATGCATAGGGTTTGAGTACCGTGTACCGAGTAGCGAGTACCGGGTGAAAGACACCCGCTGATCCCGCAGTGGATTGGCTATTGTAGCAGCGAGTTTCTTTTGACCGCTCTCAGCCCCCGGCTAGAATAATCCCACGCTGGCAAAGGCTCGCTCCCATTACTACATCATGCTCAAGCCCGAACCAGAGGGCGGCTCCACCGCGCTCGCTCCCGCCCTGCCGGGCTCGGTCACTTACGGGCGCACGGTCGACGAGGCTCGAGAAATGGCCAGAGACGCCATCTCCGGCTACATGGCCAGCCTGCGTAAGCCCAACGATCCTGTTCCAACCGACGACAACACGTTGGTTGCCTCCCAGGATTTGGAGTATTCGCGCCAAGAAATTACGGGACCCGTGCCATCAAACTGGCAAAGCTACCCGCCGTCAAACCACGCCAAGTCGTCCGTTTCTGGCGCAAAACGGGCTTGTTCTGGATCACACTTCGGACCGCCACTCCATCTTCTACCATCCATCCTCTCGCCGCCGCGCTGTGGTCCCTAGCCACAATCGCGAGCTGCCGAAGGGCACTCTCATGTCATGGTTGAGGGAAGCGGGATTCGCCCGCGAAGAGCGGATCGACTTCTTGGCGGGCAGATGAGTTCCGGCGTCGTCATGGACCGGGCTCCGCTCGGTACTCGCAACTCGGCACTCGCAACGCGGTACTAAGAAGTAAGCTGCCGCAGAATCTCTTTCCCCAGCTTCTGCGTCTCGCCGAAGAACTTCTGATACTCGACGAACAGCCGGTTCAACTCCAGCGACTTGTCCGCCGAGAGCTGCTTGCGCAGAATCATGTCGCGCACATGCACCGGGTTCGGCAGCGTCGCGTCTTCCGTCAATTCTTCCAGCGCCATATTGGGATCGTAATGATACATGCACGTATTGTAGCGCCGCCCTCCCGGCAGTTGTCGCTACACCATCTCGGTCCCCCACAGATCGTGCAGGTGCACAATCCCTTCCAGCCTGCCGCTTTCAGTCGACCACCATCAGCGAAGTAATCTTCTTCTCTTCCATCAGCGCCAGCGCAGTCGCGGCAAACTCTCCAGCCGCAATCGTCCGCGGATTCTTCGTCATGCACTCACCAGCCGTCAGATCCAGCACGTCTTTCCCGCGCTTCTCCAGCAGCCGCCGCAAATCTCCGTCGCTGATCATGCCCACCAGCCTCTCGCCCTCCACCACCGCCGTCACGCCCAGCTTCTTGCGCGACATTTCATAAATCACGTCCGGCATCTTCGTTTGCGGCGTCACCCAGCGGCAGCGCTTCGCCTGAGTGCATCAGCGATTCCACCCGCGCCAGCCGCTTCCCCAGCTTCCCTCCCGGATGCAGGTTGGCAAAATCTTCTTCCTTAAATCCGCGCTTCTCGCTGAGCGTAACCGCCAGCGCATCGCCCAGCGCCAGCATCGTCGTCGTCGAAGCGGTAGGAGCCAGCCCCAGCGAGCAAGCCTCCTGCGCGATCGAACAATCAAGCGCCACATCCGCCGCCGCCGCCAGAGTGGATGCCTCTCTGGTCGATGTTTGTGTGGAACGGACACTCCCTTCGACAAGCTCAGGGCAGGCTCTGTTCGCTGCTTTTGACTTTTCTTTTCCACCCCCTCCCCTGACCTTAGCCAACCGAGGCTCCGGCCTCTGGGCTCCGGAAATCTCATCCCCCGTCATCGCAATCAGCGGTACCCGCAGCCGCTTGATCGTCGCCAGCAGCGCCAGAATCTCCTCCGTCTCCCCGGACGCCGAAAGCGCCAGCACCACATCGCCGCGCACCACCATCCCCAAATCCCCGTGCAGCGCCTCCACCGGATGCAGATACAAAGCCGGAGTCCCCGTCGAACTCAGCGTCGCCGCAATCTTGCGCGCAATCAGCCCGCTCTTCCCCATCCCCGTGACCACCACGCGTCCCGCGCAGGAAAACATCAAGTCCACCGCCCGCTGAAATGCCGCCGCCATCGGCCCGCCAATGCGGTCCGCCAGCGCGCGCAGCGCCTCCGCCTCAATGCGCACCACGTTCTCGCCAATATTTTTCATGAAAACGCGATCCTACCAGAGGATTGGCATCGCACCTCGCGCGGCACGCCCATTTCGAGCGGCCACGCGATTTCAATCGCACCATCACCCAATCGCTCAATCGCTCAATTCCCTAGAAATGATCCTCGCTGCCCCGCGGCTGCGCCGGCTTCTGCCCCAGCACCGCCAGTCCCTTGGCCTGGATGATCCGGTCCCACGGCCCCGCCTGCCAGTTGTCCCGCGCCTTCGCCGGATGTTGCCACGGAGGCAGCGTCACCATCAGATTTCGCGCCATCGAGTGCACGTAAGGTTCATACATCGACCGCAACTTGTTCAGCTTCTGCCGCGCTTCATCGTTACTTCGCAACTTCAGTCCCGCCGCCGCCAGCGTCTCCCGCAGTGCGTCGAAATCGGCGTCCGTCAGCCGTTCCGCCGCCTGCGGATCGTAACGCGCATTCACCACCTGCGCCAGATCCACGGCCGCATGCCGCGCCATGGCAAAAGTCAGCTTCGCCTGCCCGGGATGAATCCCTTCAATGCCGGTCAAGCAGCAGCGAAGTCACGTCCAGCATGGTCATCAGCGCTCCCAGCCAGGACTGGTTGCTATGCTGCGAACGAAAAAAACTCAATACCGGATAAGAAATGTGGCTCTCCAGCAATTCCCCCGCCCAGCGCTCCCAGTCGCGCAGAACTTCATCGAGAACCATTTGATCGATCGCCGGATTCTCCGAAGCTCCCGGCCAGCCGCACCAGCAACTCAGCCGCAGTCGGTGGCGATCCCGCGCGCGCGTCGAGCATGGAGATCTGAATCTCCCGCCGCGAAAACGAAGCGTACACCACCGGCAGGTATCCGATCACCACCCCAAGAAACGCAAAGCCCATCCCCGCTTCGATCACCGAAAGTGCGCGCGCCAGACTCGAGGTCGGCACAATGTCGCCATAACCCAGCGTGAAGAACGTCTCTCCGCTGTGGTAGAGGATCCTGCCAAACGTGATCGGCTCGTTGCCCAGTTGTTCGTGCCCGCCAATGCCGTATTGCAGCAGGGCAAAGCCGAAGATCAGGCTCGCGGCCCAGAACTCCATCAGCAAAATCAGTGACAGCGGTCCGAAGTATCCCAGAAAACTTTGCTGCCGCGAAGGAGTCCGGATGCGGCCGGCAATCTTCTTCCACGGAATCCAGGTGCGCCGGTAGAACCATGCCGTCAGCCTGAAGTGCCGCGTCACGCGCCGCGGCAGCACCACCGTCTCAAACGCATCCAGCAGCACCACGCAGATGATGACGATGCCGAAGATAGCCGCGGGAATGCTGCCGTGAAAGCTCATGCCGGATTCTCGGATTGCAATCTGGATGCGGAAGGAAGGGTAACAGATTCGATGCCCGGCTTCCGAGCCCGAGGCAACTCGCTTGCTGATTTTCCGGACGCCGGAAAGCCGGACGCCGCATTCTCTACTGCGGCTTGGATTGTGCCGGCGGAGTTTGCGGCGGCGCAGTCGCCGGGGTCGTGCCGGCGTTGTCGCCGGCTTCTTCGCTACAGGCTTCTTTTTCACCGCAGGCTTCTTCGCCGGCTCGTTGTCATCCACCACAATTTTCTTCGGAGGTTCGGCCGGAATCGCCGCCTGCGCCGTCTTCAAGTCCGTACGCAGGCGCACAATCTCCTGCTCCTTCGACGCGGCCAGGGTCTCCATGCGCTCCGCCAATGCTTTCGCGTGCTTTCAAAGACTGTTCAGATCGTTCGAGAGCGCCTGCAAATCGTCTTTCGGCTCCAAATGCTCCCGTCGATTCCACCACGCTTCCCAGCACGTCGTACAGGGCGTCCAGATTCCGGTAGAGCTTGAAGGTCGCGGGCAGGTCTTCCGGCGCATTGCGCAATTGCTCAATGATCTCCGGCAACGCATTCTGCAGATTGCGCTGGATCGAATCCACGTTGCCCAGTGCCTGCTTCTTCGAGCCGGCTGTCGGTCTTCCAGCGTTCAATTCGCAGTTTCGTAAGGTCGGCCTGCGTGCTCTTCGATGTGGCCTCCAGTTGCGCCAGCAACTCGTTCAGTTGCGTCACCGACGCATAAGAAACCGCCGCGCCCTGCGGTGGCGATGCCGCGGAAGCAACGGTTCCCTGCGTCGAATACGGAGGGCCAGCATGACCCGTGGCCGCCGCAGCCAGCGCCGCGGCACTCTGCCCCAAGGCAATCGCAGTCCAGAGCAGCGTAGACAGCACGAAAGAACAGGAGAGAAGTTTAGGGTTCATGGAGTCTGGAGTCGGTGGCGTCGTGCGTGCAAACAGAATATCGACAAGCCGAGGATACTACAAGCCGACGCATTCTTTCCGCGGGTTCTTCAAGATCTCTTTTTATAGAACTCACTGACCCCGCCCACACAGGATTCTCGCCCAGGTAATCACAATCCGTCTACCGGTTAGCGGATAGACCCCACCTAGGACGATAATAATTGAAGAGAATCAAAACCGACGCATCTAATCGACGCATGACCCGCACAACCACAGCATCACCAAACCCCCGTCGCACGCTACTGTTTATGGCCATCGTCCTGGCCGTGCTCAGTCTCGCTCTGCACTCCCCGGCCCAGGACCTGGCTCGTCGTCTCATCCTTAAAGACGGATCCTACCAACTGGTTACCCAGTATGAAGTCAAAGGCGACCGCGTACGCTACAAAAGCGCCGAGCGCAACGAATGGGAAGAGCTTCCCTCCTCGCTGGTGGATTGGCCGGCCACCGAAAAGTACGGGAAAGACCGCGCCACTTCCGCCATCCCCGAGGCCGCTGCCCTGGACAAGGACAAAGACAAGGAAACCGAAGCCCAAGCGTCCCAGCTCCCACAAGTCGCCCCCGGACTGCGCCTCCCGGAAGATTCCGGCATCTTCCTGCTCGACAACTTTCAGGGCCAGCCGCAACTCGTCGAAATGCAGCAAAGCGAGGGTGACCTCAGCCGCAACGCCCGGGCCAACATCTTTCGCGGCATTCCCATGGCTGGCGCCAAGCAGACCGTGGAACTCGAGGGCGAACACGCATCCGTGCACGTTCACGTCGCCGTGCCTTCCATCTACATCAATGTCGACGAGGATGACCCTAGGCTGCCGCCGAAGGGCGAAACCGCGTCCCCCCAACTATCCCAGCCGAGCCTCGACGCTCCACGCGCCGAGCCGCAACGCCCCCAGCAACCCGCGCAAGCTAACGTCCCTTTTGATCGCTTCCGCATCGTGCGCGCAAAAGTAAAAGGTGGCAAGCGCATGGTGAGCGCCCTCAAGGGCAACGCCACCGGCAAGGTCAGCCAGGACCAGGATTTCGTAAACACCACCATCGACCGCATAAGCGGCGGATGGTTCAAGCTAACCCCCACCCACGATCTTGAACCCGGCGAATACGCCCTGGTTGAAATCCAGGGGAACGAAGCCATGAACCTCTACCTCTGGGACTTCGGCGTAAACCCCAACGCCCCCGCCAACGCAAACCCCTGGAAGCCGGAAGTGAAAGATAAGGATGCAGCCGAGCCGCAGAAGCCCAAGGAAAATTTGTGATTTTTTAATCGGGTAATTGGGTAACGTAAACGGAAACGCGGCAGCCACTGCGCAGGTTTTAAATTACACAATTACAAAACTATCCGATTTCACTTCATCACTCCGCGCTGTGCAATCCCAATATTGTCCCGGGTCGAGTTCTTCACCAGATACATCATCTCGTCGGCCTGCCGGATGATGTCGCGCGCGTCGCGAGCATCGTTTGGATAAGTCGCCAGTCCGATGGAAGCTCTCACATTCAAATTCAGACCCTCTTCGCGGCAGAAACTGCTGGCGCGGAGCGCATCGCGCAGTCGCTTGGCCACCACCAGCGCGGAATCCTTACCTGTCTGCGGCAACAACACCACGAATTCGTCGCCCCCGTAACGGAAGGCAAAGTCAATCAAACGCAGTTGCGCTTTGATCAGGTTCCCAATTTCTGCCAGCAGCTTGCTGCCCACCAAGTGGCCGCGGGTGTCGTTGACCGCCTTGAAGTGGTCGATGTCGATGAACAGCACGCTGAACTCGTAGCCGAAACGCGACGAGCGGTAGACCTCGGTCTCCAGCGTCTTGTACAAGTGGCGCGCGTTATAAAGTCCGGTGCAGTCGTCGGTGATCGTCAGTTCCTGGATCTTTTTCACCCAGCGCGCGTTCTCGATGGCGATGGCGGCGTAGTCGCAAAGCGCCCGCAGGAAGAAAACTTCCGGCTCGTTGAAATGCGCCATGTCCACATTCACCAGTTGGATCACTCCCAGCACCCGCAGCCGCGATCGCAGTGGTACGCAAATCACCGAGCGCGTCTCCCACCGCGTGGTTTCGTCGATGCGCTTGGCATAGCGCGGATCGTGTTCCACATCGGTCGAAATCACCTGCTCGCCGTGCTTCGCCACCCACCCCGCGATGCCCTCGCCCATCTTCAACCGGACATTCTTCAAAGCCTCCGCTGCTTCGCCCACCGCAATCGCAAAGTAGAGTTCACTCCGCTCCTCATCCACCATCAGCAACGACCAGGTGTCGGGACGAAAATACTCCGCCATCTTTTCCATGATGGTCTGCAGAATGGAGTCGAGGTCCAGCGACGACGTCAGCGCTTTGGCCACGTCGTGGAAGATGGTCAGCTCCTGGCTCTGGCGGGTTAGTTGCGTGCCGGTGGCCTCGGACATAGCTGATTCCTTGATCTTTGCAGGACGGAGTGACAGTCCCAAAAAGTATATGGTCGCACCGGCACGGGAGCAATCAACCTTGGTAACCGGAACCCCTAAAGCCAATGGGGCCCCATCGCATACGGCCGAGGAAAGTCCGTAGGTTGCGGCTGCGAGCTTTCTTTGCAAGCTAGCCTGCGGGGCGTATTCTGAATAAGTATGCGAATGAACACTCGGCGCCAAATTACGCTGTCGAGCGCGTTGCTGCTCGCGTTGCCTTCCGTGCCCATGCTGCAAGCCCAAAACACCCCTCCTGTAGACCCCAGAACCGTTCCCGTCATCGACGGCGGCATCGGCCCCTGCTCCGCGGATTTCACGGTCAATGATTCCAACGGTGCGCCGGTTTATGACGCCAAAATCCGCGTCCACATCCCCTACCGATTCATGAACCTCCACAGGCTTGACCTTGAAGTCGGCAGCAACGCCGCTGGCAAGGCCCGCTTCATTGGACTCCCCGACAGGACCAGGCAGGGACTATTCTTCCGCGCCTCCCAAGGCGACCGCGAAGGCTCAGCCTTCGACGACCCTGCCAAGACCTGCAAGGCGGATCTCACCATCGTGCTCGAGAAAAAATCCCAGTAAGCGGCTCGGGGAGAATGGAGTGGCCCTCGTGTTTTTTGTGGCGCCGGGGCTCCAGCGCTGGGATAAGGGTCCGTCATGAGGCGGACTTTACCGCCGAGGTGCTGCACACCCTCGGTAACCCTTATCCCCCAACCAATTCTGGCGTCTGCACCCGCCTTCGCCTATGATGATTGCATCTCACTAGCGGGCGCAAGCTTGACAGGAGCTGTACGTGGGAGCCTTCGGAGAGAAACTTCGCAAGCAGCGCGAGCAGCGCGGCCTCGAGCTCGATGCCATCTCCAACACCACGAAAATCAGCACCCGCATGTTGCGCGCTCTCGAAGACGAACAGTTTGACCAGCTTCCCGGCGGCGTCTTTAATAAAGGCTTCGTCCGCGCCTACGCCCGCCAGGTCGGACTCGACGAGGAAGAAATCGTAGCCGATTATCTAACCGCCTTGCGTGAGAGTCAGATCCAGCAGCGGTCCATCCTCCCGGATTTCCGTGCCTCGGCCGGTAAACTCCCGCCTGTCGCCAACGATCCTTCCCGCTACAACCTTCGCGCCAACACCAACGATGGCGGCCACGATTACAACCACGAACTACGCACAGAAGGCCGCAACAAACAGGGTCGTCGCAATGAAGATCGGCGCAATGAAGATCGGCGCAACGAAGACCGTCGCGATCAAGATCTTCCTCATCAGAATCAGAGCAAAGATTTTTCCGCGTTGCCGGATTTCGCGACTCATGCTCCCGCAGCCAATCCTCCCGCCCAGCGCTTCCGCCAAAAATATCCCGCAGGAAATCCCGGTGAGCCCGCCGATCAGTCTTCCACGCCGATTCCGTGGGGCAAGCTAGCCTTGGCGTTACTGCTGGTAACGCTGGTTCTAGCCTTCTGGAATTTTCGCCGCCACGCCCAGCCCACGCCAGCGTCCAACACCGTAGCCTCTTCCGATCAAGCTCCAGCTCCGGCCTCTGGCCCGGCACCAACTTCGGCTCCGGCGTCAGCGGCAACCCGGCCCGCCGGTCCCGCCACTTCGCCAAGAGTAGGACCGGCATCGCCCGCGGGAATTCCAGCGACAAGCTCCGCCGCCACTACGCCACACCCAAACTCCGAGCCGCCAACCCTGCCTGCGTCGGCCGCGCCCGCTCCTGCCGAAAACCCGGCATCCCTGACGGCATCCGTCGCCGGCTCCGCGAGCAAGCCTGCCGCCCAACCGCCCCAACCACGCGCCAAGCCGGCCAGGGCCACTGTTCACTTGGCTGCTCCGAAGCCGCCCCCTAGCTTCACCGTGCTGATCCGTGCCGAGGAAACCACCTGGGTCTCTCTCATGGCGGACGGCAAACCCGTCGCCCATGAAACCCTCATCGCGCCCGCGCATACCTCCGTCCGCGCTCGCCACGAGATCATCGTAAAAACGGGAAACGCCGCCGGCATCAGCTTCCTCCTAAACGGCAAAGAAATCCCAGCTCAAGGCAACGAAGGCGAGGTCAAAACCTACGTCTTCGATGCCCCCGGAGTCCCCGCAGTGCCGCCGGCGCAACTCCCCGCCACTAATCGCTAGGGACGGTTTCCTGAGGGCAGGGGCTAGCCCTTCGTTTTTTGAAGGGATTCCACAGTCCTCCCTCTCGGGATCTCTGACTCCCGAAACTCCGGCCACGCCGTTCGCCGCCCTAATCCATCCATTCACCATGCCAATTCCGCTAGTGAATTCATCCCCAAAACATTTAGGCTAAAACTTCTTGCGCCAGCGCCAGCGGTCTGGTAGCATTTTGATGGAATTAAGTAGTGACCGTTCCGTTATGTGATCCTTGCGGTCGCCCGCAACACCCCCCGGCATCGCCAGAAGCTAAAATCCGAAGCAGTCTCCTGAGGAGAACAAATCTTGCCAGCAGCAAAGAACCGTGCTTTGTTTACTTCCGAATCCGTAACCGAAGGCCATCCCGATAAGATCGCCGACCAGATTTCCGACGCCATCCTCGACGCCTGCCTCGCCGAAGATCCCTCCAGCCGCGTAGCTTGCGAAACCCTCACCGCCACCGGCCTCGTGGTCATCGCCGGAGAAATCACCACCAAAGCCTACGTCGATTTCCAAAACGTAGTCCGCGGTACCGTCGGCGCCATCGGTTACGACAACGCCATCTACGGCTTCGACTGCAACACTTGCGCCGTAATCTCCAGCATCAACAAACAGTCCGGCGACATAGCCATGGGCGTAGACACCGGCGGCGCCGGCGATCAGGGAATGATGTTTGGTTATGCTTGCGGCGAGAATGCGGAGTTGATGCCGACTCCCATCTCGTTGGCGCACAAGCTGACTATGCGTCTCTCGCAGGTGCGCAAGAATGGAACCCTTCCCTTCCTTCGTCCGGATGGAAAATCCCAGGTTACAGTCGAATATGATGCTCAGGGTAAGGTGCTGCGCGTGGATGCGGTTGTGATTTCCACCCAGCACGCGGAGACCGTGAGCAACGAAGAATTGCGCTCGTCGATTCTGAAGCATGTGATTCAGGCAGTGATTCCGGCGCACCTGCTCGACGAATACACCAAGTACCACATCAATCCCACGGGACGGTTCGTGATTGGCGGGCCGATGGGCGACACCGGGCTGACTGGGCGCAAGATCATCGTCGACACCTACGGTGGGATGGGGCGTCACGGCGGGGGAGCGTTCAGCGGCAAGGATCCGACCAAGGTCGATCGCTCGGCGGCCTACATGGCGCGGCACATCGCGAAAAACATTGTGGCAGCGGGGTTGGCGGACCGATGCGAAGTGCAATTGGCGTACGCCATTGGGGTGGCTGATCCGGTGAGCGTGCGGGTGGATACGTTTGGCACGGAGAAAGTGGATCCCGCGATCATTCCGGATTTGATTCGGGCGCACTTCAAGCTGACGCCGCGCGGGATCATCGAGTCTCTTGATCTGCGGCGACCGATTTACAAGAAGACGGCGGCCTACGGGCACTTCGGGCGCAACGATCCCGACTTCACCTGGGAACTCACTGACAAGGCAACGAAGTTGGCTAGCGACGCGGGTGTGGGTGAACCGGCGCACGCTGGGCGCAAGTAGGCGGCGGGCAGAAATCCGTTGCCACAGAGGGGCACGGGGCTCCCCAGGGTAAACCTGGCGCGGTCGCCCCTTATTTTGAGGGCTGACTAAGGTGCAACTCCGGAGATGGGCCGAAGGTGCCACTCCTAAAGAGCCGGTTGGGTATGCTGACCTTTCTGCCGATTCGTGTATTCTGACTGAGCTGGGCAATTAAACGAAAGTCTTCCTAATCGACACAACGGAACCACGTAACTAAAACAACTTTCGCAGGGGAAAGCGCCACAGGAGGCGTATGTCAACAGCAGCACAGATCAATAGCGACATCAAGAGCCCGGAACTGGCCGAACTGGGCAAGAAGCGCATCGAGTGGGCGAACCAGTCCATGAAGGTGCTGCAGATTATCCGCAAGGAGTTCATCAAGAACCAACCACTGAAGGGGATCCGCATCTCGGCTTGCCTGCACGTCACGGCGGAAACGGCGAACCTGGCCATTTGCCTGCGCGACGGCGGCGCCGACGTAGTCCTCTGCGCCTCGAATCCCCTCTCCACCCAGGACGACGTCTCCGCCAGCCTCGTCCGCGATCAGGGCATTGCGGTTTACGCCATCAAGGGTGAGGACAACGACACTTATTACCAGCACATCCTGGCGGCGATCGATCACAAGCCGCACATCACGATGGACGATGGCGCGGACCTGGTGACGATCCTGCACACCAAGCGCACGGACGCTCTCGAAGGCGTGATCGGTGGCACCGAAGAGACGACGACGGGCGTGATCCGCCTGCGGGCGATGGCGAAAGAAGGCGTGCTGAAGTTTCCCATCGTGGCGGTGAACGACGCCGACACCAAGCATCTATTTGATAATCGTTACGGGACTGGGCAGTCGACCATCGACGGTATCATCCGCGCCACCAACTTCCTGCTCGCCGGCTCGAAGTTCGTGGTGGCCGGCTACGGCTGGTGCGGCCGCGGACTGGCCAGCCGCGCTCGCGGCAACGGCGCCGAAGTGATCATCACCGAAGTCGATCCAACGAAGGCCCTCGAAGCCGTGATGGATGGCTTCCGCGTTATGTCGATGGCCGAAGCGGCCAAAATAGGCGACGTGTTCTGCACGGTCACGGGCAACAAGAGCGTGCTGACGAAAGAGCACTTCGAGTGGATGAAAGACGGAGCCATCATTTCCAACTCCGGCCACTTCAACGTGGAGATCGATATTCCGGCGCTGGAAAAGATGTCGTCCTCGAAGCGCACCACGCGCACCTTCGTCGATGAATACTCGTTGAAAGATGGACGCAAGATCAATCTGCTGGGCGAGGGACGGCTGATCAACCTGGCCGCAGCCGAGGGCCATCCTGCCTCGGTAATGGACATGAGCTTCGCCGACCAGGCGCTCTCGGTCGAATACATGGTGAAGAACTTCAAGACGCTCGAGAGGAGGGTCTACCGCGTTCCCGACGAACTCGACAAGCGCGTCGCCAAGCTGAAGCTGGAGTCGATGGGGATTAAGATCGACCGGCTGACTCCGGAGCAGGAGGAGTATTTGGCCGGGTGGAGTGAGGGGACGTAGCCGCTCACCCACGCGACCTAGACCCTCATCGGATAGGTGTTTTGAGCTCTCTTGCTCGGACAGCGAACGGCGGATCAGCCGTCGGAGATTTGGCACAAGCCAAGGCTCGAGTCCGCTGCCGTCGGTCGTTCTCCAAGCCGCCAACACTTTTCCGCAGGCCGCGCGCAGGCCAGCGGCGGTGTTTCGATTCATCCCTCTCTTCTCTCGCGCCCAGTCAACCCATTGAACGAACACAACACCAGGATTAACCCGATGTATTTCCTACAAAACCCGGCAGAGAACTCCAATACGCCGCCCGCTGGCGCTCTCCGGTCGGGATGACACAGCGTGTTCAGGGCCCGTAGCTCAGCGGCTGAAGCCGCGTTCCTCGTTGGACGCTGATGCGGCACGAGTGAACCGCCCGAGCTCCCGGTGATCCCATCTTCAACTTACAGGTGCGGGAGATGGGGAGCGTTGGGGCTGGTATCATCCCCAAGATGGCGCGGCGCGGAAAATTTATCACCTTTGAAGGGCTGGACGGGACCGGCAAGAGCACGCAGATGCACAAGCTGGCGACCGTGCTGCGCGCGGCTGGACACAAGGTGGTAGAAACGCGGGAGCCGGGGGGAACGGCTACGGGGGAGAAGATTCGGCGAGTTTTGCTGGACTCGTCGACCGAGGGTCTGGCGCCGCTGGCGGAGATGGCTTTGATGTTCGCTTCGCGGGCGCAGCACATTGCGGAGGTGATCCAGCCGGCGCTGGAGCATGGGCAGATTGTGCTTTGCGACCGCTTCACCGACTCTACCGAGGCTTACCAGGGCTGGGGGCGGAAGCTGGGCAGCGCGGTGGTGATGGAGCTCGATCGTGTGCTTTGTGGAGGGTTGCAGCCCGAATTGACGATCCTGCTGGAGTCGGACCCGGCGAGGAGCGTAGGGCGGGCGCGGCGGAGGAACCGGCGGGCGTCCCAGATTGCGACGAAAAGTGCGGGCGACAGTGCACACAAGAGTGCGGGCAAACATCCTGACGAAAACCGTTTTGAACAGCAGACGCGCGGCTTTTTTACGCGCGTGCGGGAAGGCTACGTGGCGATTGCTGCGCGAGCGCCGCAACGCGTTGTGGCGGTGGATGCCAGCGGAACCCCGACCCAGACGCATCAGCGGATTATGGAGGTGATCGGGCGAAAGCTGAAGCTGGCGGCGAGAGATGCTTGATTTCGCCGCGACCGGTGCCTGTGTCATTTATGATGTATTTGACATATTCTTGTAAATGACATATCATAGGCAATGTCATGCCTCCCCAGGAAAGCCATACCCGCATGAACGAAAACGGGCGGATTGTGATCCCCTCCTCATTCCGCCGCGCTCTTGGTATCCAAGCCGGCGACACCGTTGTTCTGCGCCTCAAAAACGGTGAACTGCGAATCACCACTTTGCGGCGGCGTCTAGCCAAAGCGCAGCAACTGGTGTGCAAGCACGTGGCGCCGACTACGTCTCTGGTGGACGAGTTGATTGCCGATCGCCGCGAGGCCGCGCGGCGTGAATAGAATCGTGTTGGATTCTTCTGCGCTTCTCGCGATCCTCCATCAAGAGCCGGGCGCGGAAATGTTCACCCAGCAATTTGATTTGCTGGAGAGTGGCGTTATGAGTGCGGTGAATGTGGCTGAGGTGTACGGGAAACTGGTTGGCCGAGGAATCGGTTCGGGTGAAGCGTGGGAAGCGGTGATGGCTCCCATCCCCGAGATCATCGACTTCGATAAGGAACAGGCGAAGATCGCGGGCGGGTTGCTGCCGCAGACTCGTGCCCTGGGACTATCGCTGGGAGACCGCGCTTGCCTGGCTCTCGGGATCGCACTGAAGGCGCCCATCTACACGGCGGACCGGGCGTGGAAGGACTTGAGGCTTAAGGTTTCGATTCACGTTATCCGTTAGACTCTGACTGATGCCTTTCTCTGATTTTCACGGTAACGCCGAAACTATTCATCGCTTGCGCGATATGCTGGCGCGGAAGCGGTTTCCGCATGCGGTGATTCTTGCGGGGGCGCGAGGGGCGGGCAAATATACGCTGGCTCTCATGCTGGCGCAGGCTTTGAATTGTTTGGCGCCGACTGAGACGGACGGTCTGCCGGATTTCTGCGGGCAATGCGCGAACTGCCGGCGCATCGCCCAGGCTGCCGATCTCGATGCGCGCTTTGCCGAAGCGGTGGAAACGCGCGAAGGGTTGCGCGAGGCCGATAAGAAAGATACGCGGCTCTTCGTGCAGACTCACCCGGATGTGCTGGTCATCCCTCCGGATCCTCCGCAGATGATGATCAAGGTGGATCAGGTGCGGCGGGTCATTGAGACCATCTACTACCGTCCTGCCGAAGCGCGGGAGCGGGTTTATATCTTCACCGACTCGGCCTTCATGAAGGAGGCGGCGAATTCGCTGCTTAAAGTTCTGGAGGAGCCTCCGGAGTTCGCTACTATCTTTCTGCTCTCGGAGAATCCGGGCGAACTGCTTCCTACGATTCGGTCGCGAGCGATGGTTTTTCCCTTAGGCGCCGTGCCGGTGGAAGAAGTGGAGCGCTACCTGGTTGAATATCGTCCGGAGTGGAAGCCTCCGCAACGGGCGCTCGTTGCGCGACTGTGCGAAGGCGCGCTGGGCCGGGCTCGCGGCTTCGACGTGGAGGCTTATGAAGATGCGCGCGCCGACGCGATGGCCATCCTCAACTCGGCGCTGCTGGGAGGCGAACACACGCAGCTCTTCAAGATTACAGAAGCGTATCGCGCCGGGGCTGAGGGACGGGAGAAGACGGAACAGCTTCTTCGCACGCTCTACTCGCTGCTGCGCGACCTGATGTTTCTGGGATCGGGAGCGCCTGAGATGGTTCACAACACCGACATTCAGAGCCAGCTCACCAAGATGGCTGAGGCTGGCGATTTCGACTGGATCGTCGCGGCTTCTGACCGGTTGGCCGAGGTGGAGCGCGGCATGCGCCGCAACCTGCTGCGGTCGTTGTCGCTCGATGACTTGAGCCTGGCCCTGGAGAAGGCGTGATGCGCTGGATGTTCCTGCCTGAATGTTCCAACTGGAACATTTTAAAATGGCAAAATCTTGCGGCGTTAGGCGGCGGAAGAAATCTCTACTTTCGAGGACGTCCGATGCCTAAAGTCGAGTGGACAGCCAGGGCATGTACTTTTTGAGGTCCGCGACCGATGGGTGCGGTTTTGGTTGGACTTTACGTTGTCGTAGATTTGCAATCTGTGGTTGGCTGTGGTTTGGATCGGCCTAACCCTCCACGGCTGCGGCCGGTTGTCGAGGCGGGGAGACTCGAAAAAGAACCTTCTAGACTTCTCAGGGTAACCATCAAACCGCTATAACTATTGTGTTTTCATTCAGTTACTTAGATTACTCCGGTGGTTCTACGCCCTTCGGAGAGGTTGCCCCTGTGGTTGCCCGCGCCTATAATTGTTTTGCTCTGGTTTAGGAATTCTCCGTCAGGTTCCGGGTAGCAGCGTGCGAGGGTGAAGTTTGTCTTGATCCGTAACTCTTTGCCCATGAGGATAAAAGCCCGGTAATGCGAAAGCGCCTGCACATCGTCCTGATGGCCAGCACCTTAGCCGCGACCTCTCTTTCTCGCACGCCTCAACTCCGTGCCGCTGATGGTGGCGACGGATCCTCCGAAACGATCACTGCAACGAAGATCGTTGCAACGAAGATCACTGCGAGCGACGAGCATGGCCGCACGGTTTACGTCAATGATTCCGTGGCGGCGTCTCCATCTCACCATACTCGAGATTCGGAACCGCCTCGGCGCATCCTGAAGTATTGGAGTTCCAAAGAAAATCGGTGGAAGCCTGTGCCTCCGCCGAATGGGGCGGTTATGCGAGCGGCGCAGTCGGCGGCCGCTGAGGTCGACGAGTATCTGGGGCATGACTCCGGGCAATCGGACAGCACCAAGATTGCTGCCGCGAATTTCCGCGGCCCACTGGCGACCTCTGCGGATATCGACAGCGCGATCGAGCAGGCTGCGGCGCGGCACAACGTGGACCCCAACCTGGTGCGCGCGGTGGTGAAGGTGGAATCGAACTTCAATCCCAACGCGGTCTCGCGGAAGGGTGCGATGGGGTTGATGCAGTTGATGCCTTCGACGGCGCGCCAGTTGAACGTTAAGAATCCGTTTGACCCGGAACAAAATGTGGATGCCGGGGTTCGACATTTGAAGCAGCTTCTGGAAAGCTATGGCGGCGATGTCAGATTGACCCTGGCCGCCTATAACGCGGGGGCGACGGCGGTGGCGCGCAGTTCCGGCGTGCCGCGCTATGCCGAAACCCAAAACTACGTCCGGCGGATCACCAACCTCTACTATGGAGGGTCCGTTTTTGAATCGGGCGCTTCGCATGACCCCGTAACCGTTCAACGGGATGCGCGGGGCGTGCTCTACATCAGCAACACGGATTAGGTTTCGCGGCATCTGTTTTACTTTTTGCTTTTAATCTCTCTGGCACCCAGGACATTGGTTCGACCAACTGATTCAAACGAGCAGGAACGAAGGCACGGGCTGGTTATCGTGAAGACCTCATCGCGCCAGTGTGGTCTGTGGAGAGCATTGCTTGCGCTCGCCGTGTTCGCTGCGTTCACTCCCGCTGCGCCCGCAGCGCACGCCCGGACGCGCCATTCCGACGCTTGGGCGCGGGAACATTTCGCCACCGCCGAGCGGATGCGCGAGGCGCTGAACGGAAGGCCTCCCGCGGACCGAACCCGCCGCCACTATCAGCGCGTGTTGAATGCCTACCGCTATGTGTATATGGGAGCGCCCGCTTCCACCAAAGCCGACCCTAGCGTGGTTGCGGTAGCCGAGACGCTGGTGGAAATGGGACGACGTTTCAACGACAACAAAATTCTTAATGAGGCCATCGAACAGTATAAATTCCTGCGCCGCGAATATCCTGGCAGCAGGTACCGTTTCGATGGGCTGTTCACCATCGGCGAGATTTACAAGGACGATCTCAACGATTCTGAAGCGGCACGCACCACCTTCCAGGAGTTTCTGCGACGCTATCCCCACAATCGCCTGGCCGACGATGCCCGTCAGGCCATCATCGAACTCAACATCGTCCAGAGGAACCGGGAGGCGCAGGCCGAGAAAACCGCAGAAGCCCGGAGGGCGGCGGAGAGGAAACAATCAGGGAGGAACGGTAATAATAATAAGAACGTAAGAGTTGCCGGGGACGATCATGCCTCTCGTGCGCAGTCTTCTCCTGTGCAGTCTTCTTCTGGGCAATCTTCTTCTGGGCAATCGGGGAAGGACGAATCCTCGGAGGCGCGTTCGGGGGGCCTGCCGCGCGTGACCGGCATCCGGCACTGGTCTACTCCCGACTACACGCGGGTTGCGATCGACGTGGAAAGCGATGTGAAGTTTTCGTCCCAGCGGATCGACAGTCCGGCCCGCATCTTCTTCGATCTGCCCGATACCAAGCTGGCCTCCACGCTGGTGGGCAAGAGCTTCGACGTGGATGACGGTTTTCTCAAGAAGATTCGCGTGGCTCAGTTTGCGCGGGGCAACACGCGGGTGGTGCTCGAGGTCGACAACCTTTCCGATTACGACGCTTTCCTGCTGCCCGATCCCTATCGGCTGATCATCGACATTCATGGCAAGAATGGGCGCGCGAAACAGCCCAACGACAAAGACAAGGACGCTGGCGAAAGCACGGCGGCGGAAGGGGCCGATGGCATGTCGTCGAGAGCAATCGGCACGGGCTTCAGCGATGAGGCGAGCGTGTCTGCATCGCAGCCCGCGGCTGCGACTAAGAAGCTACCAACGGCAGTCGTCAGGAAAATCGTGGAGGCTGACGATGACGATACCGGCGCCTCCTCGGCCGAAGTGGCGAAGCGGAATGCTCCAGAAGCGAAGAGAGGGCCGCCGCCCACGCGGCAAGCAGCGGTTGCGAAAAAGCGGGCGGACGGTGATGTTGGCAGCAAGTCGGAAGCTTCCGCTGCTTCTGATCTCGGCATTCGCGAGGCGAAGCCTACCGCGGGCGGCGACCGGTCCCTGATCCGAGCTTTGGGACTGAAAATCGGCAAGATCGTGATCGATCCGGGACACGGAGGCCACGATACCGGCACCATCGGTCCCAACGGCCTGGAAGAAAAAGATCTAGTTCTCGATGTGGGCCGGCGTTTAGGGAAGCTGCTCGAGACGCGGCTGGGAGCGGAAGTGGTTTACACGCGCAAGGGCGACACGTTCATCCCGCTCGAAACTCGTACGGCAATCGCCAACCAGGCGCGCGCGGATTTGTTTGTCTCTATTCACGCCAACTCGAGCCACGACCCAGGTGCCCGGGGAGTCGAGACTTACTATTTGAATTTCACTTCTTCGCCGGAAGCGCTGGAGGTGGCGGCGCGCGAGAATGCGGTTTCGGAGAAATCGATCTATGAGTTGCAAGACTTGGTGAAGAAGATCGCGCTGAAGGAAAAGATCGAGGAGTCGCGGGAGTTTGCCGGGGACGTGCAGGAGTCGCTGCACAGAGGCCTGGCGGCCAAGAGTCCGGCGATTCGCGACCGGGGAGTGAAGAAGGCTCCGTTCATTGTGCTGATCGGTGCGAACATGCCGTCGATTCTTGCCGAGATTTCTTTTGTCAGCAATCCTGTCGACGAGCATCGCCTCGCCACCAGCGAATACCGCCAGCGCATCGCCGAGTCGCTCTACCGCGGCATCGCCAAGTATGCAAATGGACTGAGCGGGGTCAAGGTCGCAAGCAAGATGGATAAGACAGCGGGCCAGTAAGGTTCACCACAAGCCAAATCTGAATATTCCGGAGCTGTTACGTTGCGATGGCTTGCCTAGAAGACGGAGGCTGCTGAACCCCAGTCTTGGATGAAATGGAGAGTTTGTGTCTACCACAGCGATCCCGGGTAAGAATACGGCCGTTGTCGTTTCTGCCTTGTGTGCACGGTCGAATTTTGGCAAGCTTCTGCGTCGAGTTGATGACGAGCGCTGGTCTCTGGTTATCGAGAAGCGCGGTACCCCCAGGGCGGTCCTGCTCAGCATCCGCGATTACGTCAAGCTGGCCGCTCCCGAGCCCGAGGTGCTGAGAGTCATCGGCGCGGAGTCGGAGCGGAATGGGACAGGCACGTTGACCTTGCGTCAAATTGAGGGGATCATCAAGGCTACCCGGTCGCAGAAGCCGAAGCGGTATGTTTCCCCCTCCCTTTGGTGATCGATACGAACGTTTTGATTTCTGCCGCCATGATCCGGCTGGGCTGCAGCGGACAGCTCTACGGTTCGCCGGCACCAAACCGGCGTGTCTCTCCGTATCCCGACCCGTCCTCGAGCAATACGAGCTTGTGCTCGCCGGCCTGGACTGCGGATTCGGAAGGGTCGGCGGCAGCAACTGTCGCAACTCATCAAGAAGCGTGGCTATACCGAAGCCCCGACTCGGCGTCTTGAGTCGCAAGCGACCCTGACGACAACATGCTCCTGGAATGTGACGATGCCGCCCGCGCCGACTACCTGGTGACAGGCAACCAGAAGCAGTTTCCGAGATTCTGGACGAAAACGAAGATCGTAACCTCTCGGGAATTCATCAGTCTCGCCGCCCCTCATCTCGTAAGGTAGCTGAGATCGTGAGGATTGCCCCAACATTTGCTGGCCGGGATCTCCCTCCGGAAACTTTTTCTCATCCTCTGTGGTCTAATAACGAAGGGGTTCTGTGCCCAGCGGTTATCCATGCGTGCATCAAGGTCTGTACTCGTGTTGGCTACGTGGTTTGTCTGGTGAGCGTGAGCTTCGCCGCCAGCCCGGGCAGATTCGCCCGCCCCGCCAATCCTGCCAAAGCAGTTCGCCGGGTGGCAGATTCAGGGTGCGGCGCAGGCCAGCAAAGATGCGGCTGCTGCCGACCCCACGAACGCGGCGCTGCTCAAGGAATACGGCTTCACGGATTTCGAGGCCGCCACTTACAAGAGTGACGACGGCCGCACGTTGAAAATCCGCGCCGCGCGGTTCGCCGATGCCAGCGGTGCTTTCGGCGCCTACACTTTCTACCTGCAGCCGGAGATGGCGCGGGAAGAGATCGGCGACCAGGGCGCATCGCTGGATCAGCGAGTTCTGTTTTACCGCGGTCACATCGTGGTCGAGGCGTGTTCAGCCAGTTGTCTGTGATGTCGGCGGCGGGACTGCGTGAGCTGGCTGGCGTGTTGCCGCGTCCCGGCGGAAATGCCGGCAACCTGCCGCCGATTCTGGCTTTCATGCCGCACCACGGCTACGAGGGAATACAGAGAAATACGCCGAGGGACCGCTGGCTCTGGGCGCGATCGCGTCTCCGCTGCCCGCGGACCTGGTCGATTTCAGTGCCAGCCCCGAAGTCGTGCTCGGGCAGTACTCCACTTCCGGTGGAGAAGCCACGCTGATGCTGATCGAGTATCCGACGCCGGCGTTGGCTGCCGAACATTTGCGCCGCATCGATGCCGCCCATCATGCCGCTCAACCCCAGGCCGGGGTTGCGGCCATCGAAAACGTTGGCCCGTTTTTCGATAAGCGCACGGGGCCGATCGTCGCGATCGCGGCCGGTCCGCTTTCCCAGAGCGATGCGCAGACGCTGCTGGGTGCGGTGAACTACGGCCCAGCGTCACCTGGAACGAGAACACGTATTTCGACAAGAAAAACAACATCGCCAACCTATTGGTGAACATTATTCTTCTGTGCATCATCGTGGGTGCGATATCTCTGGCTGCCGGAGTCGCCTTCGGCGGCGCTCGCATTCTTTTGCGGCGCTATTTTCCCGGTCCGGTTTTCGGCCGTCCCGACCAAACCGAGTTCATTTCTCTTCACCTGGGAGACGGCGGCGCCAGCGTCTCCGGCTCGCCCTCCGGCCGCGACGGAGCCCTCAAAGGGTTCTTAAGTGCCTCAGGAATATTGGCTTAGGGCGGTTTGCCGGCCCTCCGTCTCAAATTGAAACAGTTCAGGGCGTGTTGATTCATTCTGTAAGTGATTGAAACTAAAGACATTTATTTCCCAAAAATTGCTTGACACCCTGCTTTTTCGGCTCATAAGATTTTGTGCAGAAAGTTTTGACGGGATCTATGCCTCCGTTGGAACTATTCTCCCTTGAAAAGAGAAGGCCGCCCTGTTGCCGGGTGGCCTTTTCGTTTTGCTTGCGAACCGATCCGCACTTTGAAGTAGGGCTGGTTGCCTCGAAAACAAGTGCATCGGCCTCCGTGAGGCGCACCATGTCAGCATAGCCCGCAGGAAGATCGCTGCTGCGCAGCGGGCACCGTGGACGAGGGTGAAGGCGGGGCAGAAGAAGAAGGCGGCATAGCCCAGCAGATTTGTGCGAGCCTGCCGCCCGTATGTGCAGGCTTTCATTTGCACATCCACTTTCACCCACGAATCATAAATTTAAACTTGCAGAATGTTGGGGCGAGGAATATTTTTTGCTTCAGAGCTTCTCAGTTTCCGTGCAGGAGGCAACGTCTATGTCAGTCAAAGAAAATGTGGAGTTAATGCGGCGTTGGTTCAAAGAAGTATGGAATGAGGGTAAGACGCAAACGATCCACGATATTCTTGCTCCCGATGGCATCGGGATTGGCGAACTTGAGGATGGCAGCCCGCTCCGTGGACCCGGCGAGTTCGTGCCATTTGTCGTAGCGCATTCGGGGCGCCTTTCCCGACATCAACATTATTGTCGAGGATGCTTTCGGAGCAAAGGATAGAGTCGTAGTGCGCTGGTCAGCCACGATGACACACCGCGGAGATCATCTGGGAATGCAAGCCACCGGCAAGCCAGTGCGAATCACGGGGATTACTATCGCTCGCATTCGGGACAATAAAATTATGGAAGGATGGGACAATTGGGATCAGTTAGGAATGCTGAAGCAGATCGGAGCCTACGAAAGTCCTCAAAGTACTCTTCTGAAAAGCGCATAATTTAAGGAGTGGGGTGCATGATTCGCGCCTGGGGTTAAATCTCGATGACTTTCTTGCGGAACGGAATGCTTTGTGGCATCCCGTCAGCGGACGGGCTTGAAGCTGCACCAAACCAGACAACTGGTTGAAATCTGCTAAAAACAAGCTGATTGAGTTGGGATGTGCCTTTCACCAAGGCTTCCCTGAGGGTGGTTTCTGCATGGCACAAAGGCTGCTGGCACTGGCCCAGCTTTGGTCTTCGGCCTTATAAACAACCACCCATGCCGCCCCCGCCCAGCTTCTCGATGATGCGCCAGTGCGAGATGGTTTGGCCGATCACTGGAGCAGAATCTTACGTGGGGAAATGGGCGAGCCAATGAAAGCGGTGGGGTTGCCAATGTGTCTGCTAAAGTTCCGTCATGGAGGTTGTCATGGACAACCAAGAGCTGCAAAACTCGGTAGCCAAAATTGCCGAGACCCTGATTACCACCCAACGAAATCTCGTCACGGTTTCCCGGTCACTGTGGGCGGTAAGGATTGCGATACGGGAACTGCATCCGGACTTTGAAGGGAAGTACCTGAATCACTTTGCGGAACCGGAGCATGCATTCGATAATGCGCGACAACCTTCTCGATTACGGTCGGGAACTAGCTGATATAGCTTGTCGTCTTCGAGCGGAATTATCCCAATGAAGCTTTCAGTCGCTCGGCATGGTCGAGCGCGGCGGGCGTGACACCGGAGTTGGCGGTACGGTCACCGGGGACGTGACCTTCTACAATGGGCACGACGACCCTGAAGGTTTTGTCGCTGAGCGGAGGGTCGGCAGAATACACTACACAACTTCGATGCTGACCTCGGGCAAAGACGCCATTACGGCGACACACAATGCAACACCAGCCTCGGCAGTAGGGCTTCGCTGAGGCAGATGTGAATTG
>CAVQNY010000033.1:0-73398 GCA_963714225.1 uncultured Acidobacteriaceae bacterium
GCTAAGAGACAGAGCATCGCCAGCCTTTAAATCGTATATCGAGGGCGCGTACTACCGCGAAGTAACAGGGGAGACGTACAAGGCAATCGATGCATTTCGCTCATGGGAGAGTCTCGATCCCAATCAGTTTCCGCCGCATAACCTGCTGGGAATAATTTACTCCGAGCTGGGCTTGTACGCTAAGTCGGTCGATGAGTTCCGTTCTGCGCTCGCTGTTGGTTCCACATCGGATTTTCCTTATGCTTCCCTAGCGCGGACACTGGAGGCAGCGGGCCAGTACGACGAAGCGGAAGCAGTGCTGCGCCGTGCTCAAAACGCGAAGCTGGAAGGTCCCTCGCTGCACCAAGCGCATTATAAATTGGAGTTGCTGCGGTCCGACGCAGCGGGCATCCAGCGAGAGCGGGATTGGATGGCACAGAATGCAGATGATCCTTTTGTAGTCTCGACGGAAGCGGAAATTGATCGATGGGAAGGCAAGCTACAACAGGCACAGCAGCGCACCCAGCATGCCTTTACCATGGCACTTGAATCCAACCTCAAAGAGAAGGCGGCAGAAGTGTTGTTAGACGAGGCGGATGCCGAGGTTCTAGTCGGCGAATCAGCTCGGGCACGCGAGACGCTTACGCGTGCGATGAACCTTGCCGGTTCGAAGCGATGGAAATCGCGAGCTGCATGTCTGATGGCGCTTAACGGGCAGGCATCCGAAGCAGGGCAAGTCATGGATCGTCTCGTACGGGAGAACCCGTCTGACACGCTTCTCAACGCAGTGGACGCCCAGTTGGTTCTGGCTGCATCACTGTTGAGGAATGGTCAGCCAGACCAGGCATTGCTTAGCTTACAAACCATTAAGCCTTACGAATTCGGACGACATGCTGGTTTGTTCCCTAATTATCTTCGGGCGGTGGTCTATCTACGGCTGCGAAGAGCCAACGAAGCAGCAGCCGAATTCAGGGCCGTGTTAGACCACCACGGGGTTGAGCCTTTGGCAATTACGTGGGAATTATCGCAGCTGGGTCTTGCCCGCGCCTTCGCGATGTCTGGCGACACTCTAAAAGCAAATGCCGCCTACAAAGACTTCCTCACCCTCTGGAAAGACGCCGACCCCGACATCCCAATCCTGAAGCAAGCCAAAGCCGAGTACGCGAAGCTGCAATAGCCGGGCTGCCGCCGCGTTGACCCTGCCCAACACAGCGGCATAACATTCCCGCCAATGGCAAGCTTGTCCCAACTTATTGGCTAGACCGTTTTTCAGCGCATCCCCGGCGACTTCGCCTTCGTCAACGAATCACCAACATCTCTCCTTTCCATGAGCCGTCGCTCTGCCGCTTCAGCACCAGCAGTCCGTTAGCCTGCCAACTGACCGGCGCGGACTCTGGAGACAACTTATACTCGGCTTTTTTTTCGAACCACTCACATGCCAAGCCGTCCTCGACTTGAAGGTTTTTGTATTTGGACGTGTAGCTCAACACCTTGAGGCCCGGGTACTGGGCGTGGAACTTCTCATTATCAGCCGCAATGGCCTGCTTGCCGACCGCAGGTGGGCTTCCCGGAGTGAAGCGCACCCCATCCTCCGCCCACTCGTCCATCAGTCTCTTTGGGTCTTGCGTCAGTGTGGCCTCAATGTCCTCTTGGTGCGCTTTTTCGATGGCGGCCAAGTCTGCGGCATGCGTCCTTCGTTGAAGCGTGCCCACAGCGCCTCGGGCGAAGTAGCCGATGCCGAGGCCCGCGACAAACACAAGAATGGTGATGAGAGAAGTACGTCTCATAGAGCCTCCTTAGCACTTGCACTTGCCACGCCTAGAGAGAGTCTGTCAACTGCCAACAGGCTCCAATAGGCTGGCCCCGCGAAATCTTACCAGACACGCGAATGGAATCTCAGGGAAGAGCCGCTTGGAGCTTCCGCCGAACGTCGTTACGGTCGAGAACTTCAACGCAGGCAATCGCCTTCCCACGTTGACTTGGTCGATGGTGAAACCTAAGATTGCGTCAGTCTTTGTCCATGATTGACCAGACCATCTCGCAATTACCGCATTGCGGATACTGAATCTGCCACGGCCATGTGTCGAGTCCATCATTCTATATTTGTGCGACGGATCGTATCCGTACGGCCAAGTACACGGTTGACGGCGGGGCGAGAGGGATGAGAGAAGTCTTCAGGAGTGTGTCTTGGCCGCCCAGGTTTTGGGCGTGAGTCCGGTGACGTTCTTTACGGATGTGTCGGCCAGACCGGGCAGGATGTCGGCCAGATATTTGCGCACCGGGATGGCGAGCCGGCGGCAGCTTTCGATAACGGAGAGAATGGCGGCCACGCGCGGGCCGGCTTGAGGGCTGCCGATATGGATCCAGTTCTTGCGTCCAGTCGCCACCGGACGCATGGAGTTCTCGGCCACGTTATTGCTGAGCTCCAGTTGCGGGTGGTCGAGGAAGCAGGTCAGCTTCATCCAAAGCTCCAGCGTGTAGTTGCACGCCTGGCCCGCCTTGCTGCGGGGCAGTACGGTTTTGCTCGTGGCCAGGATGTGTTCCCGGATTTTGGCGAGCAGTGGAGGAGCTTTCTCCTGGCGCAGAAGATGACGTGCGGCCTGATCCATCTTCTCCTCGCGCGCCTGGGCGTCGATCAGAAACAGCTGGTCTATCAGTTCGACCGCGCGAATCGAGCCGGCGTCCTGCGGGTTGAGTTTGACCGCATCCACAAAGTTCCTTCGCGCATGGCTCCAGCAGCAGGCGTGCACCATCCCAGGCCCGCCCAGGCCGCGCTCGTAGGCTATGTAATCGTCGGTTTGGAGAATGCCCGCGAAGGCTGAGAGGAACTGCTTCGGCCCTTCGCGTCCGCGGCTCATGCGAAAATCGAAGACCGCCCCAGCCCCCGGCGTTCCGTACTGCCAGAGGTAGGCTTGATGGTTCTTACCTCGTTTGTCGTGCGTCTGCACATCGATCGGGGTTTCGTCGGCCTGGATGTAACCGCTGGCCAGCAACTCCCTGCGCATAGCATCGACCACCGGGGAGAGCGTCTCGCCGACCGTCATCACCCAGCCGCACATCGTGGCCCGCGTGATCTCGATGCCCGCATCGCGCAGCAGGATGGCGCTCTGACGATAGAGTGGGCAGTGATCGGCATACTTGCTGACGATGGTGTCGATAATCACCTCGTCGGCCACCAGGCTCTTGTCGATGATGCGCGGGGGAAGCGGCGCCATGGCGACGCCCTGCTCCTCGCACTGCTTGCAGGCGCGCTTCTCGCGCTTGGTCACTTCCACGTAGTACTCGGCCGGCTTGAGCTTCAGCACTTCGCTCTCGTCGTAGCCGATCACTTTCGTTTCCGCGCCGCACTTTCCGCATACGCACTGCTCCGCCGTGCAAGCGACGATCTTCTCCACCCGCGGCAGATCTGCGGAAAAGGTCTGCCGGCCGGGATGCGCGCGCCGCTGCCGCTTCTTCTCGCCGTCCGGCGCCGGCAATGCCTCGCGCTCGCTCTCCGCCTGAACTTCCTGCTTCGAGACCCCGGGCTCTTCCTCCAGTAACTGCAGTTGGAGATTACTCAGCTTTTCACTGCCTGGTCCGTACTTGGCGATCCGCCGCAGACGCAGATGTTCTTCCAGCACCTGGATCTTCAGTCGCGCATACTGTAACTCGCTCCTGGTTGTATCTAACTGCTTCGACGTTGAATATAACTGCTTCGATATGCTCGCCACGCCCCAAACTGCTCTTCATAAGTCGCAACCCGGTCGCTCAGAGTGGCAAACAAAGCCTGGGGAAGCTGCTCCTTCAGTTGTTCGAGAAGTTCGACGGGGAAACAACGCTCTGCCTCAGCAGTGGGCATCGCGGCAGTCGGTGGAGTCGCACTCACGATGCTTCTTTGATAACAGATCTGGCTGTGGATAAGTGAACGAAATCGCCAGTGTTTATGCTGGCATTCGTAACTTATCGGATTCTTCCATGAGCGGCTTGCGATACCATTTCCGCCGCCGCGTCTCTGTCAAATCAATGCCCCCCAACAACAGCGCCAGTTCCTCGTGGCTCAGTACGATCTTCGTCTCCGAAGTGTCTGCTCCCGGCCAGCCAAACCTTCCGCCGTCCAATTTTTTCGAGCATATCCATAGTCCGCTATGGTCATAGACCAACAACTTCAGGCGATTGCGCCGCGCATTGGTGAACAAGAAAACGTGGCCGCTCTCGGGATCGCAGCCTAGATGGTCGCGCACCAAACCGTACAGACCATTAAATCCCTTGCGCATGTCCGTGGCTCCGGTGGCCACGTAGATCCGCGTCGCTGGCCCAAATCCGAACATCGCCCTATACCTTGTCCAACACCGTCAGCAGGCGCTCCAGTGTGGCCCCATCGAAGCCCCGGTTCACTTCGATCCTGCGTCCGCTGGTCAACCCCACCACCAACCCGCTGCTGGTGCTCGCCGATCTCCCGCTCGCTGTCCTTATCTCTACCGCCAACAATCGATTGCCTGCCCTGCTTCCTTCATCCTGGGCACGTTGTTTTCTCAGATAACGATCGAGACTACTTCGCGAGATCCCTCGACTGCCGCAGAATTCACTCTGTGGCATGCCGCTCGTTGCAAACTCCGCGACAATCTGCCGAATCTCTTCCCGTGTCCGTCGTTTTGCCGTGGCTACGTTCGTCTGATGATCCATAGCCGCATTTCAACACGGGCTCTGCGGATTGACTAGGTGGGTTGCTCCGACGCTTACGACGGATCGCCGTCTTTCCGCTTCTCATACTGATTCTGAGCGGTTGCTGTAGTGGTACGCGCCCACCCCACGTTGGCAAGGTGGCTCCCGATTTCAGCGTCCAAGATTCCGACCACAAAGTTAGCCTCAGTGACTTTCGCGGGAAAATTGTGGTCTTAAACTTCTGGGCCACTTTTTGTCCACCTTGCGTTGATGAGATGCCTTCTCTGGTGCAAATGGATCAGCGGTTGAAGGACAAGGGCATCGCCGTGCTCGGCATTAGCATCGACGTGGACGCCGATGCCTATCACAGGTTCCTAAAGGATAAAGTTGGCTTTGTCACCGTGCGTGATCCGGAGCAAAAGAGTGCCACTCTTTATGGAACCCACGGTTGGCCGGAAACCTATATCATCGACCGCAACGGAATCGTTCGGCGCAAGTTCATCGGCCCGGTCGACTGGAGCCAGCCCGAAATCGTAGAATTCCTCACCAAACTCTGATCGCTGTGTGGCGCGTGCGAACTCTTACAAGATTTACTGGCTCTGAATCCCTCTCTCTCCGCCAGTTCTCTAAGCCCTAAAGACTAAAGGGCTTATCGAGAGACGGAAAGAAGCTACACTAAGAATCACTGATTTTCTCGACTTTCTGAGTTGAACGTACCAATTCGAATGCGGTGACCAGCGGCTGCAAGAGAGGCACTGGGTTTCAGCCCACGGGTAAAGGCACGTCGCCCGTGTCGAAACGTGTTCCACTCATGTCCTCAGAACCTCGCCCTTCTAATTCCCAGCGACCGGCAGCACTATGCTCGACGGAGCCTCCTTCGAGCGATACACCTTCTGCGTGGCTTTTTCGTAGTCAGCATCCCTTGCCTTATAAATATTCTCAACAAACTTCTGCGGGTTGCGGTCATACAGAGGGAACCATGTGCTCTGCACCTGCACCAGCATACGGTGGCCCTTCAGAAAGACATGGTCATTGGGGTGCAGGTCAATTCTGTACTCGGTGACTTGGTTAGGGGTAAGGGGAAGCGGCGTTTCCATGCTGTTGCGATATCGGGCTCGCAAAACGTCATCTGCAATCATTAGCTCGTAGCCGTTGAGCACGGGTCCGGCATCCTTAGCGGCATCTTCTTCCGTGATTTTCTGGTAGTCTTCCGGATACACGTCGATCAGTTTCACGATCCAGTCGCTGTCGGTTCCCGTAGTTGAAGAGAACAGGTCGGCGACGATGTCTCCAGTGACCGCAACATCCTCAGTCAGCGGATCAGTCTGCCATGTCAGCACATCAGGACGATGCTCCACGAAGCGCTGATCCTGTACCAGCCATGTCGTCCAAGCTGGCGCAGGATAAGTCGGCGTGATGGGTCGATTGCGGTACGGCACTGGATTGGCGGGATCAGAAATGTAGGAGTCAAAGGCATCGTGCTCAGAGGGTGGTTCGAACGAGAGCTTGCCTCCCGCGTGCAAGTAAAGCTTCTTCTCGGTGATGCCTTTCTTGGGTGGCCACTCGTCGTAGCTCTTCCAGACGTTGGTGCCCGTCTCGAAAGTCACTGCTTCGGGTTCCGTCAGTGGTTTGTCGTGGAGCCAATGCGCGAACCATGGAGCCAAAATGTGCGAGCGATAATAACTGGAGATGTCACTGCCCCAGTCGATTTCACCCAGTTTGCGCCCAGATTGATCCATCCACCCGCCGTGGTTCCATGGACCAGCGACGAAGTAGTTCAGATGCTCCGTATCGGTCTGCTCCAGTGCGGCATAAATGCGAGTCGGGCCAACAAAGTCCTCCTGATCGTACCAGCCGGCGACATTCAGGTTTGGAACAGTAGTGTGTTTCAGGTATGTCGTCACAGCATGCTGCTTCCAGAAGTCGTGGTTCGGATGCTCAACGAAGTCGTTCCACGTCGGTAACTTTCCATGAAAGTAACGCGCATTCGCGTTGGAGATCGCACCGAGCGCTAGGTACCACGCGTAGGTGTCGTATTCGTCGAACTCGAAGTTAGTGTTCTTCTCCTTGGAAGTTTCAAGCAAAGCGGAATATTCGAATCCATAGCTCAGTCGAAACGCGCCGTTGTGATGGAAGTCATCATTAATGAACATGTCGTCAGGAGATGCCTGCTCACTCGCAGCCTTCAGCGCGGGGTGCGGCTCAAGCAGCGCCTGCGTCACCAGCCAGCCCGGATAGGAAATCCCCCACATACCGACTCGGCCGTTATTGTTCGGAACATTCCTGACAAGCCAATCGATGGTGTCATACGCGTCAGTCGCTTCATCAATCGATTTGGGATCACTCTTGTCACGGGGCGGACGCTGCATGACGAATGTCCCCTCGGACTTAAAGCGTCCCCGGATGTTCTGCGTAACAAAGACATAGCCGTCCGCAATGAGATCGTCGAATAAAGCGGACTCGGTCAGCGAATTAGCGTTTTCGGGGACTCCGTATGGGGTTCTCACCAAGAGGATGGGGAGCGGTCCCGTAGCATTCTTCGGCGTCCTCAGCACGGTCTGAAGACGGACGCCATCGCGCATCGGGATCATGATCTCTTGGAAGTTGAAATATTCAGGCTTGTACTTGGATTGCACCGGAGGGGCTTGGGCAAACAGATCAACGGCCAGAAGCGAAAGCAGCAGGATTCGTTTCACGAGGATCATCGTAGTTCGCCTTTCCGAGTCGAACACCACTGAGTTGAACGGCTAGGGTAGCACGGCGTCAAGAGGGACGATTCGCCCACGAAGGAATTATCCCCCACCTCATCAACGACAGTTTCCGGACGGCTTCTTTTGGGTGCTGCCACACAACCGGGACTGCTGGGCTGGGGCGACATCGAACCGAGGCTTCCAGTCCTCGTCGCACGGATCGCAGTCGAAGTGTTCCCGACAGTCGCCTAGGCGACCGCTCCCACCATTTCCACGGGTTGTGGGTCTCAAGAGTTGTATCGCCAGATCGAAACTTGGGCGAGGGAGATGAACGCGGAGGTGGCGCTGCTGGAGTTAATTGCTGGCGCGTCCATTGCTCTACCGGGCGATTACCTCCACCACCAGGGATGGGTTCTAATCGCCTTTCGCAACGCGCTGTGGCAACTTCTCCATGCTCGGAACTTGGAATAAGCGGTGGTGGATACCGTCATGCGCGGCGGGGACACAGATACGAATGCCGCTATTACAGGCGCACTCCTCGGCGCTGTGTACGGCCGGGATGCCGTTCCCGCCCAGTGGGTTGAGAAGATTCTGAGGTGTCGTCCGGAGGCTGGACAGCCGGGCATACGGCGACCTAGACCGAGGTGTTTCTGTCCCGTGGACGCTCTGGAGTTGGCTGAGCGGTTGGTTTCTCCTGCTCGTTAGCAATATTCGCGGCAAGAAGGGAGAACCCCGGCGTGAACGTTCGGCGAGAAGTCTGGTTAAGAGCCCTCCGAGCAGCCACCCCCCCGCAGAAGACGGCTTCCCGACAGGATTCACGCAAGCCGGAGCCGTCCTCGCCAAGATCATGACGTCTGCGCTCGGTGGAACATGAAAAAGAACACCATTACGCTGAAGCAGCCAAACGCATAAATGAGCAAGGAGAACAGCGTCACCACTGGAACCAAGTCCCGCAGGACATTGAGGAAGGTGAGGACGAGCGTCCCTACCAAAAGAGACGTCATCAGAATCGTCCGGATCAGTGCCAGCAACGCCGCATTTTTGAGTGTCATGACGGCAGTATGAACGCTGGCAGTGTCGGAGGCAACGCCTGCTTCTTCCGTCTGGGTTCATCCGCAGCAACAGTCGGCAGTGTGCTGATGAGGGAGTGGAAGGAACTCGCGGAACTGAGGGGCTCCACGTGAACAGATTTCGGAACGATCGGAAGGACATGACGGCGGCGTGAGCGAAGCTCGACCATGCAGTGAAAGCGATCAGACTCCGGTTCGCAGAGGGGTTTTGGGCTGCGATTATCAAGAAAATTCGGCGTGCCTTCGCAGGGTGATAAATCCATCCACGCTGGCGGCGACAGTTTAGTGGGCTCTCATCGAATTGAAATCCGGCTCTCGGTCGGTTTGTGCTTCAACTTGGGGCGAGCGGTGCTCGCTTTCGATGTCAGCACGTCAGAGAATTCGTAGGCTTCGCGAAGCCAATCAGTAATGGGTGCCTCCACTTCATCGCGGTGCTTGACGTGAATGACATGTACGACCTTGGACTTCGACGCCCGGTCGATACGTCGCACTTGAGGAGCCTTCAGCGTGTGACCGAGGAACACACAGAGTTCGAGAAAGTTCCTCTTCGGACGTACGAAGAAGTAGCAGGACTTGCGCGAAAACATGATCGATTTGTGCGACGCGTAAATCCGCTGATCGCCGAAGGAAACGGCTGTCTCGCGCAACCGCTCCCAGGCATCCCGCAGGTCATCCGAGAGTTCCTGCGTCAGAGCCGCTTCGGTGGTCGTCCGGCAGTCGTGCTCTTCTCCGTCCTCGATCCACTGCTTGCAGTGAAAGCACTCTCGACCCGACATACTTAGAATTGTAATTGGCGATTGTCTACGAAGTTGCACCGCTCTCCTGCACCCGACCGTGAATCAGCAGCGGATCAACAGGAGCGATTTGTCATCATCGTTATATCCAAATGCTTTTGCTGCGGCAAAAACCCGTCTACTACGCTGTTCAGCGGTTCGTGATCGGTCGAGAGAGGACGCGCTTCATTCCCTCTGCGCCGAATTCCGCGTTCGCCTTGTTTGTGACCTCCAGCAGGCCATCTGTGCAAAGCAGAAACGAAGCCCCTTTGCACGCAGTAACGACATCGGTAGAAAATGCCATCGGTGAGAACAAGCCGAGAGGCGGGTTCGGGTACGAAAGCTCTTGCTGGTGCGATTGTCTGAGCAATACTGCAGGATGGGCGGATATCCGGCTGTCGAGAATGCTAATCGGGTGCCGTCCCACGCGAGGAACGCCATGGTGACAAACATCTCCGGTTTTCGGATTGGGTGCAGGACGGAGTTCAACCGTTCCAGAAAGCGGTCGACCTCTTCACTGGACGACAGATACATCCGGGCGGCGCTCTTGACCATGGCACGCCCGGCGCTACGCCGTGTCCCGACACATCTGCGATGTAGGCGATCCACTTCTCGCGATTCTGCACAAGATCGATCAGGTCGCCGCCGACCTGACCGCTGGGCAGAGAGCGACCGCAAAACTCGAAATCCCCAATTCTGGTCTCAATCTTCGGCACCAGCACGCGATGAATTTCGCTCGCGAGTTCCATCTCGGCATGGACGCTGAAATAACGACGTCCTTCGCTGATAAACACGTAAAGCAGACATAGGCCAGCACCATAGCGCCAATCGTCATTCCTGCATCGAGTGCCAGCCGTCGCTGCACGTGAGTTATATCCGCAGTTCCCATCTGGTTGGGTGTTGGCACGGATCGCAGGACATACCCCATGACGCCCATCTCCACGAGCATCACGACGGGAATGACGATCCCAGAATGCCATCGCAGAAAAATGCCACTGATCGCATAGATCATGGCGAAGACGCCAAACAAAACTACGCTGACCAGATAGCGGGTGGTTCACTGAAGCCCCTTGCCCATCGAATCGACCGCCGAACCGATGATGCTGAAGATAAAGAAGACGCCGAGCAGGAACAACGCCTGCGAAGCTAGCGGTATCCTCCTCCAGAAGTGATCAGGCGTTGGCACGGGATTCGGCTCTGAGTGGAGCTAATTAGAAGGCAAGGCGTGCTGGTCTGTCATCGGAATTTCTAATGCGGTTTGACCTCCCCGTCGTTCTGTTAGATATTGAGACGGATGGACGCTGAACAGAGCATTGCCGAAATCGAGTGGCTGGAGCGCATCTTCGCAGTGCCCGATACGAGGCCGCTCAGCGCGAGCGACCTCTCGGCTGTAAATCGAAGGCACGATGAGAAGCAAGCCAACAGCCCGTGGTTTCGGCTTTCGCAGCGGTACGGCGTTTGTTGCCGAGCCGAGTCCCCAACGATCCGACCTGATTGGTTACGCATGGCATAAGGCTTTTCCAATGAACGCCAAGATCGAGATTTTGTTTGCTTGTCTGATTGTGTTGCAGTTTGCAGTCGTGGTGTCCCACGATTGGCTTGACATTCCGGGGTGGACACACGGTCGGCAGGTGCAAGCAGTGGTTGGGCGTGGCAGGCTGGCGTTCGCTACTGCCATCAACGCTGTGTTTCCCGCTCTGGCGGTCGGCTTCGCGTTGTTTTTCTGGGGCAGGTCGGAACCCAGGATCGTTGGCGATTATTGGGTGATCTATTGCGGACTCACGCTGCTTTCAGCAATCACCATGTGGTACGTGCCATACTTCTTCGGAGCCAACGAAAAGAGGAAAGCCGAATACTCGCGCATGTATGCCGGGACACGTCACATATTTCCGGCACGTCGCGATAACCCGCGTCCAAATCTTCTGCACGTGCTATTTCACCTTCTTTTTGCGGTCAACTTCGCGCTAGCATTGGTTGTTCGATTTCATGCATCGTGAGTCGAATCGAAAGCAAGGGGTAAGAAATTTCACAACCTCGCGTCAAACTCAGATCAAAGCCCCTGGGAACAGCCGGTTAGTCGTTAACCTACCAATCCGAATGCGGCGACCATCTGCTGCACGAGAAGCATTGGGTCTCAGTCCACTGGTCC
Source organism: uncultured Acidobacteriaceae bacterium (assembly GCA_963714225.1). Classification (GTDB taxonomy): domain Bacteria; phylum Acidobacteriota; class Terriglobia; order Terriglobales; family Acidobacteriaceae; genus Sulfotelmatobacter. The sequence goes on from CAVQNY010000033.1 coordinate 11,303, forward strand.
AGGCAGGCGGAACATACTCCCGTGTTCGAACGTATTCCACTCATGGCTGCGCACAAGACCAGAGATCGTTTTGCGGGGTGACCAGCCACACAGCGGGCAACAGATACGAGGGCCGGACGGGTCGAGGCTCTTCTGTTGATCGAGGTCGCCAGTCCCCGCCCGTGAATCCCCTCCCGATCCCAGTCAACAGATTGGTCACGCGAGAGGGCGCTCATGTCCCGATATTATGGCGTAGTTCGGATGCACGGAGTCGTGGACGACTTCCGTTCGATCTTGCCCTGTTCGGTGCGGAGTGGGCGCGTTCGCATTTCCAGGCTCGAAGCCGCACTACTTGGGCGGCGTATGTTCGAAGGGGAGCTTCGTGAATCGCGCCTTCTCGATCTCGATCACGAGCGCCACTCTTCCCTCGGGACTCCGAAACGGGAACGGCTTGCCCGTGTATTTGTGCGAGATAGGGTCCATGTACTGGAAGCCGCGATCAGGACGCCGCTCGACCACGCGGCCTCGAAGCTGGGCCTCCTGATACGGGTCGTGGAAATCAACAAGAGAGAGTCCGACCCGCGGATCGCGTCGTGTGTTCTTCGCTTTGAGTGAGCCTTCCCCAGTACAAATCAGGATGCGGTCACCTTCGCGACCCACCCAAACGGGTACGCTCTGCGGCGAACCGTCAGCCATAAGGGTGGCGAGATGGGCGAAATTGGGGCCATCGAGCAAAGCTCTGATTTCGTTGGAAAGCGGAATCGCCATAAAAATCCTCGTGTGGATCGGTAACCTATTTTTCCTGCTACGGTTACTTTTTCACGACACTTACGATGATGCTGGAGGGATATTGCGTTGAGTGGTGGACTTCGTTGTGGGCGACTATACCTTGTGTTTCATTGTAGTTGTCGCCGCCGGTATTGAGGTTGCGGTCGAAGCGTGGGAAGTTGCTGCTGCTGACTTCTATTCGCAGCTGGTGTCCGGCGGCGAAGTAGTTGCTGGTTTCCATGGGCTGGAGCGTAACTTTGTAGACCTTGTTCTTCTCCATCCACACGGGAGGCTTGTCATACCCCTCGCGGTAGCGCACACGCTGGATATTTTCGTCGATGTTGAAGTCGGTGCCGTCGGGCAGCACTTCGATGAGTTTCACGGTAAAGTCGGTATCCTTCGCGTCGCTCGACACGTAGAGGGTGACTTCGATCGGGCCACTCACCTCGATGCCTTCCTTAAGTGGGCCCGTGCTGTAGACGAGAATGTCGTCGCGCGTTTCCAGGCTGCGCTGGTCGACGGCGCCGGGTTTGTAATCGGCGCCCATGCAGCAGAAACCTCCACCGTGGGTGGGGACGGGATTCATGGGATCGTAGACGAATTTGTCAGCGCTGTCCTTCTGCTGCGGCGAGGGAAGCAGGACGCCATCTCCGTTGAGGGAATTAGCGTGGCCACCGCTGGCCAGGTAATACGTAACCGGCTTCGCGCCTTCTGGCGGCCAGGTGTCGGACGACTGCCACTGATTGCTCCCCATGGTGTAATAGCGGACCTTTGGTGTGTTGGCGGGGAGGCCTTTGTCCTCCCCTTTGAGGAAGTGGTCAAACCAGCCGTAGGTGAGGGCGTCATAGTCGAGGCGCGCATCGCCCAGGTCGCGCTCGCCCACAACAGTGTGCTCCGCAGCGCGCTTGTAGCTGCAGTGGGCGACGGGTGCGATGATGGCGTACTGCTGGCTGGCGACGGCAGCGCTGGCGGTCTGGCGGACGTGATTGTATGCGGCAAGGTTGGGGGCGACGCTGATGTCATACCAGGTCATGAGCCAAAGGCCAGGAATGTCGATGCGCATGCTGTCGTTCCAGAGGCCACCCTGGTACCAGGAGGGATCGTTGGGGGTGCGTGCGATCATGCCGGGCTTGCCGGAGGGCGTCGTGTCGGCGTAGATTCCGTGCGGGCTGCCGACAGCGGCGAGGATGTCCTTCTCCGGCAGGTGCTGGAGAGCCTTGGACCAGTCAACGGTGGGTGGATGCGCGGAGAGATCGTAGGACTTGGCGGCTGTGACCAGCGCTTCCTGCGACATGCCGGGCGGAAAGTCGGGGCGCCCGTCGTTGGTTTCAAGGCCGTAGTCGTAGAGCCAGGGGCCGAAAAGCATTTGCACAGCACCGCCGCGGAACCAGTTGCCCTGCTCGTAGTACGGGCTGACGCGGCCGACGCCGGCGCCGAAGCTTTCCGGAATGAAGGTAGCGAGGGCCTTATTGCCGCGCGAGGCCACGGCCAACTGCCACTCCGCCGTGGAGGAGCAGCCGATAAGGCCGACCTTGTCCGCGGACCAGGGCAGCGCGCCCATCCAGTCGAGCGCATCGTCGGAGTCAGTGAGGGGCGGGCCGAGAATGTCATAGTCGCCTTCGGAGAAGTAGCGGCCGCGCTCGTTCATCTCGACGTAGGCGTAACCGCGCTTGACCGCTTCCAATTCGGTGGACATATCGCGGGGTGCGCCCAACTCCATGTCCCAGTAATTGAAGTTGTAGGGAGTGCGGACGAAGATAATGGGATATTTCTTGGACTGGTCCTTGGGGCGATAAATGTCGGCCTGCATGCGCTTGCCGTCGCGCATGGGCACCATGACCTTGCGCTCGATGATGGCGATGGACTCGAGTTCTTTTTCGGTGGCGTTGCGGCGCGCCATGGTGGCAGCGTCCTGCCCTTTAGCCTGCGCCCGTGCGGAGGGAACGATGCCCGTGAAGCTCGGATTACATAAAACTGCCAGACACGCCAGCTGTGCAACTCGGTTCATGTTCGGCCTCTTCCTTCAGGTGCTGTCGTGGGAACTGGATCCTGCGCAGACACTATAACTCAGACCACTAGCGTTGCTGGCTTTGGACTTTTGGAGTCCGCAGCCAACGAGAAGTCCTCTGCGACCTTGCCACACCACCTGACATCCACCTCCTGTACTCACATCGTCTAGACGGCGAGAAGCGGACGCTTACGTTCCAATGAAGGCTATGAACGATCTCACGATGAAGGGGCCTCTAATCGCTCGGGGCCAGACAGAAAAAAGCCGGCCGCGGTTCCACAAACACATGGTTTTCGAACGCCACAACAGCCCTATAGGGCGGTTGACGAATCAGAGACTTACGGCTGGGAGATCTCCGAGGTTTTTGGAACCCACGTCGAGACTGTACCCCTCGGTGGGCTCGCTGGTCTGAACTCGCGGATGCCACCTCTCCTTATGTCGGTATAATTGTGATCGCTCATGGACTGGGTTCGGTCCGCTCTCCGCTGGCTGTTCGACTCCAAACGTGGCGCCCTTGATCGCCTGATTTCACGCTGGCTCTTCTTGCGGGCACTCGGCTGTATTTATTTCTCCGCCTTCTTTTCCCTCGTCTTTCAGATCCGCGGCCTCATCGGGCCGGAAGGGATTCTGCCAGCAAACGAATATCTGCAGGCCGTGGCGCATTCCCTTGGCTACGGCCGCGGATTATGGTTTGCACCCACACTGCTTTGGCTTGCGAGCGGCCCGCACATGCTGACCGCCCTGTGTTGGGTGGGAATGGGCGCGTCGCTGCTTTTAGCGGTGAATGCGTGGCCACGGGGAATGTTGCTGATCTGTTTTGTATGCTTCCTTTCGTTTGTTAGCGCTGCCCAAGATTTTTCTGGTTATCAGTCAGATGGCATGCTGCTCGAAGCGGGATTTATTGCGCTTTTCTTTGCTCCGCCCGGTTTACGCCCTGGCTTCGGGTTGGCATCGCGAGCATCGCGCGCCAGTTTGTTCCTGCTGCAATGGGAATGGTTTCGCATCTACTTCGAGTCCGGTATTGCGAAAATCATCGGTGGAGATCCCGAGTGGCGCAACTTTACAGCGATGGACGAGTACTACCAGAACGGTCCGTTGCCTACCTGGATCGGCTGGTACATGCAGCACCTGCCGCACTGGTTCCATGCTTCGACTGTTTTTGCGACGCTGGCGCTCGAACTGGTTTTCGTTTGGATGTTGTTTCTGCCGAGACGCTGGCGACTCGTGTGCTTCTTTATCGTGACTCCTTGGCAACTGGGCATTATTCTCTCCGCCAACTACACGTTTCTAAACTATCTTGTCCTGACGCTCGGATTCCTTTTGCTGGATGATCGCTTTCTGCTGCGGTTTCTCCCGCAGCGATGGAAAACGTCCATCGTCGCGAGCGCCAAAACCGGTGCCGAGGACAAGCCTACTGCTCCTGAACCCTGTGAGACCGACAAGGTGCGGGAGATCTCGGCAGAACCAGGGCAGGCCGAGCAAAGCCGAGTGCAAAATTGGAGAGGCGCCTTCCGTCGACCGTTTAGGATACTGAAGCTGTGTTTGATCGGCACCATACTTACCTGGATTTTCTATACCACCACCGTGGAATTGATCTGGATGTTCTCCGCGCTACCACTGCCCACCGCGCCTGTGGAGGCGCTTGAGCCTTTTCGGATCGCGAATCGATACGGCCTCTTTGGCATCATGACCAGAGGCCGATACGAGATCGAGTTCCAGGGTTCCGACGACGGAAAAACCTGGGTGCCATATCCGTTCCGGTACAAGCCGCAGGATTTGAACAAGCCACCGGGAATTTACGCGCCCTATCAGCCACGATTTGACTGGAACCTGTGGTTTGCTTCGCTAGGCTCATGGCGGGACTATCCGATCGTGCCCAACACCGAAGTCCGGCTGCTTTCCAATGACAACGACGTTCTCAATCTTTTTGCGAAGAATCCATTTCCGCATGAGCCGCCGCGCGAGATACGCGCTGTGATTTGGCAATATTGGTTCACGACAATGTCCGAAAAACGGACGCAAGGTCTCTGGTGGCGCCGTCAATTCTTGGGACTTTACGCACCGACGATCGAGCGCGAACCCGATGGAACTATCCACAGCGTCGAATGGCCTACGGCTGGTCCGCGCGAGTGAATGCCAGCGGCGATTCGCGCAGCACTTCACGCCCTTAGACCACTGAGGTCTAACCTCGACAACGCCATCTTCGCCGCATGATAGCCGCACATACCATGTACTCCTCCACCAGGCGGAGTGGATGCGGAGCAAATGTAAATGTCGCGCGCCGATGTGGCGTAACCGCGCCATGTCGGTCGAAACAGAAACTGACGAATGTCTATTACGCCGCCTCCAATATCGCCTCCCACGAGGTTAGCGTCCATGCTCTCAAGTGCGGCGGGAGAAAACACACGCCGCGCCAAAATGCAGTCGCGGAAGCCGGGAGCGAAACGCTCAATCTGTTCTTCCAGTTTCTCAAGCATGTTTACTTTGGAGCCATTCGGCACATGACAGTAAGCCCAAGCTGTGTGTTTGCCGGCTGGAGCCCGTGAACTATCGAAAAGACTAGGCTGGGCCAGCAGAACGAACGGACGATCCGCGACATGTCCGATTCGGACCGCGTTTTCCGAGGCAGCAATCTCGTCAAAGCTTCCGCCCAGATGCACCGTCGCTGCTCGCAAGCAACCGGAGGCTTTCCAGGGAATGGGTGCCTTCAGCGCGTAATCCACTTTGAAGACACCGGCTCCATAGCGATATCTCCCCAGTCGCCGCTTGTAGCTGTCAGATAATCTTTGTCCACCAACCTTGAGTAGCTGCCGCGGAGTCAGATCACAGAGAAGCAGATCGTAGTTCGCCAATGTCGCCAAACTCTGGACCGGCGATGAAGTGTTCACCTTGCTTCCGAAGGTCGAGAGAAACCCGCATAGTGCGTTTGAGAGTGACTGTGCGCCGCCGCGGGGAATCGGCCAACCAACGGCATATGCCGGCACCGCCATCAGGATTGCGAACGCCGCACTCAACGGTTCGTCCAAGCTGAGGAAAGAGTGGGCAGCCAAGCCCGCGAATAGTGCCCTGGTTCGCTGGTTACGAAACCGGCGAGCGACTGCTCGGGCCGACTGCATCGCGACCATTCCAAAGCGGGCCATTAGCCATGGATGTCGGGAGACGAAGGAAACGGGGCGAAGTATTTCCGGAGCAAATTCAGTCCAGCGCTCGACGAATGGACGCATGAGCTCGTCCCACGCCAGCCCGTCGATCCCAAAGGAATCCTTGTTTTCATCCAGGTCACCTTCCAACATCACCGCCGTGCCGTCATCGAGAGGATGCGCCAAAGCCGCCGGCGAGTGAATCCACTCCAAGCCGTGGTTGATCAGGGGCAGCGACGAGAAGAATGGCGACCCCGCGCCAAGCGGATAAACTGCCGATCCGAAATCATGCCGAAAGCCCGGTAAAGTTAACTCCAGCGTGCGCGCGGCCCCGCCCGGGCTTGATTCAGCCTCCAGAACGTCCACTTCCAGTCCAGCTTGGGTCAGTACGATGGCCGCCGCCAGTCCATTTGGACCGGCACCAATTACGCACGCCTTACGGCTCATTCGTGAATCACCAGGAACGCCACCTTCATAACCTATCCGCTGCCCTTAGCATAAGTTATTTCTGCGGTAGCGTGGGCGATTCAATCTGCTTTCGGCCATGGCGGCCGTTCCCTGGGCCGTGATGCCAGCGAAATTGTACAAACAATTGCGTACCCCGCTTCCGCTATGTCGACGTCCCAGTACTAATCTCGCGCTGGCGCGACCGGACTCTGCCGGATTGCTGACCCGGGGATTGTCGACGTTTCGGATCGAATCGTCTCGTGTTTCCCCATTGGTTGGAGCTGAACGCGGGGCGGAGGAGGGCGTCCCGGTTAATTTTGAAATGGCTCGATACGCGGGGACGTCGCTAAAAGTTGCATTGACTCCTAAGATGGCAACCCAGAGTGCTGGGCCGGATGGGTTGTGCCACAGTAAAACGGCGTTGACCTCGGTTCTGCGCCCACCTATAACCCGCCGGTGTTTTTGACCGGCAGGCGTTCACTGCTGGCTATACCGGAGCGGCATGGTCTCGTGGACTGGAATACGGGCCGCGGGAAGACCGTATTCGCCAGATCTATGCCGGTTCTCCCCAGGCCGCATCGCTCATGCAGAGTTATCATGTTGACTATGTCCTGGTTAGTCCGTTGGAGCGCGCCAACCTGACGTTGACATCCGAACGAAGAGGGAAAAACAAGAGGGGCCTTATATCCCCGGCCTGAACGCCGAGGCTTTACGGCCCAAAACGGTAAATGATGCCTTTTGGAGCCACTTTCGTGTAGTGGCGCGTTCCGGCGACTCTTGGCTTTACCATGTGGGGTTGCCCCGATGAATGCCGTCGAGCGGACAATGGTCCATCCCAAGCCACGGCCGTCCAAGAAAGGGCTGGGTTCCGCGGCGGTTTCTCGAACCGCACCGACAGAGACAGCCGCGTATTCGGAGATGTCTGATCGCCAATGGCGGCTGCTCAGCGCGGCCGTCGTCTTCATCGCCGCCTGCCTGCGCTTTTACCACCTCGCTTTGGTGCCGCTGCACCATGATGAGGGGGTCAATGGGCTCTTTTTGACCAGGCTTTTTCGTACCGGCGCCTATCAGTACGATCCCGCCAATTATCATGGACCTACCCTGTACTACCTGGCCCTGGTCGTAACCACTGCCAACGCCTTCCTCTTTGGGAAAGCCGGGCTGAGTGGGGTAGCGATTCGGTCCGTTCCGGCAATCTTTGGAACCGCTACGCTGTGGCTGACCCTTACGTTCCGGCGATATCTTGGGACCTATGCGGCCCCGGAAGCGGCGGCGTTCGTGGCCCTTTCCCCGGGCGCGGTCTACTTCTCGCGTTATTTCATTCACGAAGTGCCCTTTGTGTTTTTTACTCTGGCGCTGGTCGTAGCCGCACTGCGGTACCAGGAGACCAGGCGCCCGGCATACCTGTGGCTGGCGTCGGCTTCGGCCGCGCTGCTCTTTGCGACCAAGGAAACCGCCATTATCTCGGTTGTGGTGCTCGTGCTGGCCTATTGGTGCGCCGTCGGCTATCTGGCTTTGAGCAAAACAGGGGGCCAGAAACTCGCCGCCGGCGGACCGAAAGTTCCTCCTAGAGCCATTGTCTGGGGGAACAACCGGCGGACGATTCGGGAAGGAAGCTGATCCGCCGGACGGACCGGGTCGGGGTTTTGGTGGTTGCCGTGGCCTTGTTTCTCAGCCTCTATATCCTGTTTTATTCCTGGTTCGGCAGCAACTACAAAGGAGTTTACGATTCGATTGCGACCTTCCGCTATTGGAGCAAGACCGGAGCCAGCGATGATTTGCACGATCACTTCACCTACCTGCGCTGGCTGGGGCAGGCGGAACTGCCAGCACTGTTGTTGGGGCTGGTGGGCTTCGCCATAGCCCTGGGACGGGCCTGCAATCGTTTTGCCCTGTTTTCCGGTTTTTGGACCATGGGGATGCTGGCGGCCTATTCGCTCATTCCGTACAAGACTCCGTGGTTGGCGCTGAACATCAGCGTTCCCTTGGCGCTCGTCGCCGGCTATGGACTGGCCGAGGTATACAGCGAAGTACGACGAATCCGGCGGCAGCGGATGCAGGTATTTCTGGTTGCATTGCTGGGAATGGCTCTGGTGATCTCAGCGTACCAGGCGATCGACATCAGCTTCTTCCGCTACGACGATGATTCGCTTCCCTATGTGTATGCGCATACGCAGCGTCAGTTCCTTGACCTGGTGGAAAGACTCAACCAGATTGCGGTGCGCAATCGTAGCGGAGTGCGGACGAACATGACCATCGCCGCGGCGAACTATTGGCCTTTGTCGTGGTATTTGCGCGACTATCCCAATGTGGGTTATTGGGGCCACGTGGTGCCGACCCGAGAGGCGGTCGTAATTGCGGAGGAGTCTCAGCAAGCCGAGCTGGCGCCAATACTCGGCGACCGCTACGACCGGATTGGTTCTTATAATCTTCGGCCGGGTGTCGTGCTGGTCCTGTTTGTCCGCCGGGACGTGACTCGCTAACGGTTGAGCAGAGGATCAGCCGTCGAGTTCCGGCGAATCCTCGCGCACCCATCCCCAAAACCGCGCTGCCAAGCTCCAAACTCAGATCGCTCAAGAATTGAACCGGCCTCCGCTTCGCTCCCTACCAACGACTAACGACGGTTTTTGAAGAACCTTTGCAGCAGTTCTGCGCAACGGCCTGCCAGAACACCGCCGCGCACTTCTACTCGATGGTTCAGTTGCGGGTGATTCAGCACCTGCATGACCGATTGCACGGCGCCCGCCTTGGGATCGTCCGCGCCATAAACCAGGCGCCTAATCCGGGCGTGCACCAGCGCTCCGGCGCACATTGGGCACGGCTCAATTGTAGTAAACAGGTCGCAGTCGGCCAGGCGATGGTTACCCACGGCTGCGGCCGCTTCGCGCAGCGCCACAATCTCGGCGTGGGCCGTGGGATCGGAGTCTCCGAGGTTGCGGTTCCATCCCCGGCCGATGACGCGCCCCTCGCACACGACAACCGCTCCGACCGGCACTTCGCCCGCTTCCTGCGCGCGCTGCGCCGCTCGCAAAGCCTCCTCCATCCACAGTTCGTCAGGCTCGGTCATTAGGTCGTTGGTTGTCGGGCGCTGGCACTCAGACTCCATGCAGCAGGGTATCACTGGCGGGGTCTGATTCGGCCCGCGGGTTGGAAAGCATTGAGAAGGGAATCTCGATCAGATGAGTCGCAGTACCGAGCGCACTACTTCAGGGACCGCGGCCCGAATCGCTGCGGGCACAACCATCGTCACCAGTGGATAAGCGATCACGGTGACCACGATTGCCAGCAGCGCCCACGCCTTGGGCGTCAATTTGGCGAGATAGGCTCGCATAAAATCCTCTGGTTTCAGTACCTGGTTTTAATACGCAGAAAGGACCGCAGAAGTTCCCACAAGCGCGCTGCGCTTCCATCCGCGCAAGCACTGGCAACCGGCAACTGCCAAGTGGTATGCTTACCCCATCATGGGGATGCCGAGCCTGCTCCGCAAAGTTTTCCTGATCGATCTTCTGCAGGGATTGAAGGTCACGTTCCGCTATCAGGATCCCAAGGAAATCTATACCGAGCAGTATCCCATGGAGCGGCCGCAGGTGGCCGAGCGCTACCGGGGCGCGCCCCGGCTGAACGTCAATCCTGACACCGACGAGACCATGTGCATTGCCTGCGACCTGTGTGCCCTCGCCTGCCCGGAGAATCTGATCGTGGTCTCCAGCGCGCGCAATGAGCAAACCCGCCGCAAGGAACTCACCAACTTCACCTACGACCTGAGCCGCTGCATGTTCTGCGGCCTCTGCGAGGACGCCTGTCCCGTCGACGCCCTCGAACTCACCCAGGACTTCGAACTCGCCAGCTACACCCGCGAAGGCTGGATCTGGGACCGCGAGACTTTGGAAAAAGGTCCGTTGCCTACGCAGTATAAGAAGTAGCTCTCAGCGCCATCCCCATTCTTTGTTGGCCGGAGTGAGGGGGTGAAGCTGCGATGCGCGGTTTGCCCGGTGCGCGAGGACTTGGAACTGGAAACCGGAAACTAGAAACTGAGAACTAGCGTGCGGGCTGTTGCTGCGTCATGCAGTGCAAGGTGCCAAGTCCCCAGACCAGGTCGCCGGAATAGATCGGCACGATTTCTCTTGTGGGGAAAACCGTGGCCAGCGTGTTCAGGGCGATGCGGTCGTTGGGATCGTTGAAGACAGGCACGAGCACGACGCCGTTCGCGATGTAGAAATTGGCGTAGCTGGCTGGCAGGCGGCGCTGCTCGAAGACGGCCGGACCGGGCATGGGAAGGTCGACGACGTTCAGCGGCTTGCCTGCTTGATCGCCTGCGGCGCGGAGACGACGGAGATTGTCGCGCAGAGGTTTGTGATTCACATCTCTCGGATTGTTCTCGACCATGGTGACGACCGTGTCTGGAGCTACGAAGCGGGTTAGGTCGTCGACGTGGCCGTGGGTGTCGTCGCCGAAGATGCCGCGGCCGAGCCAGATCGCGTGCGGTGCGCCCAGGTAGTCGGCGAAGAGTTTCTCGTAGTCTTTGCGGGACATGGTTGGATTCCGCTGCTGGACTTTGCTGAGCAGGCATTCTTCGGTGGTAAGGATCGTGCCGTTTCCGTTGACGTCGATGGAACCGCCTTCGAGCACCACGCGAGTGCTGCTGGATAGCGGACAGATCTCGCGGGCGTGGGCGGCATTCGCCATCAGGCTGCCGATCTTTTCGTCCTGGCGCCAGTCGGAGTATTTGGCCCAGGCGTTGAAGCGGAACTTGAGGGCTAGAATGTTGGATTCGCGTTCCTGCCGGCTTTCGCGGGCAAGAGTGCCCGCGCCACACGGGCGGTTTACGAAGATGCAGCCGGAATCGCGCAGCCAGGCACGGTTTGTCGGCCAGCGGTGGAAGCGGATATTCCTCACGGGCGCGTTGGATCGGCCCAGCAGCTTGCGGGCCTGCCTTTCCGATGCCGCGTCATGAACAATCAACTCGAGCTGCTCGTGCCGGGCTAGATTGGCGATGATCTCGGTGTAGACCCATGGAATGGGTTCGAACTTTCCTGGCCAATCGCCGCGATGGTGGGGCCACGCGAGCCAGGTTGCTTGGTGCGGCTCCCACTCGGCGGGCATGCGGTAGCCGACAGCGGCGGGCGTCTCCGACGCCCGGGCAATTGTTAAAGTGTCGCTTGAAGTGGAAGCGGAGCGCATCGTCACCGTCGCCCTTACCGCCCGTCCAGTAAACGATTGGAGATAGGCGTATAGGCATCGATGCGGCGGTCGCGGAGGAACGGCCAGTTACGCCGGATGTCTTCGAGAGCCTTCAGGTCCACGTCGCCCATCAGAATCTCTTCGCGGTCGTGCGAGGCTTCTGCCAGGACGCGGCCAAAGGGATCGCAGAAGAACGAACCGCCCCAGAACTCCAGTCCTTGGCCCGGGGCAGACTTTCCGCGGACGTTGCCGGTTTCGTAGCCGACACGATTAACCGCCGCTACGTAGACGCCGTTGGCGATGGCGTGGGCGCGCTGAATGGTGCGCCAGGCGTCGTGCTGGGCCAGGCCGAACTCGGACTTCTCGGCGGGATGCCAGCCGATGGACGTGGGATAGAAGAGCACGGACGCGCCTTGTAGCGCGGTGAGGCGTGCGCCCTCGGGAAACCATTGATCCCAGCAGACCAGCGCGCCCAGGCGGCCGACGCTGGTATCGAGGGCGCGAAATCCGAGATCGCCGGGCGTGAAGTAGAACTTTTCATAGTAGAGGGGATCGTCGGGGATGTGCATTTTGCGGTAGAGGCCGCGCAACGTGCCATCGGAATCGAAGATGGCGGCGGTATTGTGGTAGACGCCGGGTGCGCGTTTCTCAAACAGCGATGCGATCAGCACGACGCCCTGCTGGCGGGCGGAGGCGGCGAGCTTGTCGCTGCCAGAGCCGGGAATGGGCTCCGCCAGGTCGAACAGGGCGTGGTCTTCGCGCTGGCAGAAGTATTGCGTCTGGAACAGCTCGGGCAGGCAGACGACCTGCGCGCCGCGTCCGGCAGCGTCGGCCACGCGTTCGAGAGCTTTCTGCAGATTCTGTTCCGGCTCCGGGCCGCAGGACATCTGCACCAAGGCCACACGAAATCTGTCAGGGGGCACGCGTTCATCCTCTGGCGAACAATATAGCATCCGAGGAGCGGGCTTCGGGTTTCGGCTCCCGGGTTTCGGCAAATCGATCTACGTAGACTTTGAGCGGTGGGTTGCGAATGCTCGAGTCAGGCGCTGGTTGCCGGCCACCAGTTCTTCAAGGCGCTTTGTGACTTCGGCGTTGGGCATAGCCCGGAGGATGGCTTCGATGGCTGCTTCGGCTTCGAGCGATTCGGTGCGAACCAGATCGAGCAGGAATTCGACGGCCGCATCCTGGCGGGTGAGAACGATAGCGGAAAGGAGCACGGAGCGAAACCACGGGTCGGCTTCTTCGGCAAAACGTTCCCGCAACGTTTCGAAGGCTTGGTGAGAATGCGTGCTGGCGATGGCCAGTGCTGCCTCAGCTGCAGGATCGTCGGTAGCGGCGAGGAAACGGCTGATCCAGGGAATCGCAGTCGCGCCTTCAATGCGAAGGATGCCGCTGTAGCACGCGCCGAGGACTTCCGGTTCTTCGGAGTTTAAACCGGAACCTAGAATGGCTCTTAGACGGAGCAGGAGCGCGGCGGCCGGAGACCCAACCTGCTCGATGGCGCGAACCACCTCGGCGCGAACAGCCTTGTCTTTGTCTCCCAGTAGCTCGACGAGGTGCGTCAGCAAGTCGGCTTCGACCAGGCTGCGGCATTGCACGAGCGCCAGAGCGCAGGTTGCGCGCAGAGTTCCGGCGGTGTCGGAGCTGCCTCCCCAGATGGGTTCGAGCTGGATATGGTGCATGCCGCGGAGAAAGATTTTGGCATCCTGATGCTCGAAGGTGGCGAGAGAGCGGCTCAGGGCGTTCTTGGCCCAGCATTGCGGATCGGTCTTGGTTGGATTCTCAAAAAATCGGTCGAACGCGATGAGCAACTCGGGAATCAGTTGAGGCAGATTAAGACTGCGAATCAGATCCGCCGCTTTGCCGACAACGAAGTTGTTTCGATTCGCCAGCGCCTTGCGCAGCGGTTCTATGCAGGCTTCCGGCGGAAGTTGGCGAAGCGCATCCAGGGCGGCGAGGTGTTCCTCGAACTTGCGCTTGCCAGCCATGATGGCAGTGTAGCGCAAGGTTCCTGTACAGTATCTAGGCGGGAAAGTCTGGCCACGGATTTGCGCGGATTCACACCGATCCGATTCGGTTGGAGATGCATAGATTCAAGCGAATCCGGGTCAATGCGCGGAGAAGAAACGCAGATTTGGCTTGGAGGTAATCATCTTGAAACAGGGCAATCATAGCGGCTGGCATTCTGCGGGAAAGTCGCACGGCGGCGGGGGGCACGGTGGTGAGGGAAAAGATCGTCATTTGCACAATCCGATTGAAGACCGGTTGATTCCCCTGGAGCCGCTTGATCTGAGTAAAGTCAAGTCGATCGACGATCTGGTGCGTGCGATGTCTAAGACGGCTTTTACCGGACGGCAGCTGGGCGAAGCCGCCGACGTGTTGGAGGCGATGGCACGCGACGAGGAATGTTTCGTGGTGATGACGCTGTCGGGCGCGATGACGGTAGCGAAGCAAGGGTTGATCGTGACGGAGCTGATCGATCGGGGCGTCGTCAATGCGGTGGTTTCGACTGGGGCGCTCATGGCGCACGGGCTGGTGGAAGCGACCGGGCGCGCGCATTTCCGGCACAATCCGGAGGTTTCGGACGAGGAACTCTACGAGCAGGGCTACAACCGGGTGTATGACACGCTGGAGCCGGAGCAGAATCTGGACGATGTGGAAGAAGTGATGTCGGCGGTGCTGGAGGGATGGGACCACAATGAAGTGATGTGTTCGTACAAGCTGAATCACGCGATTGGAGCGTACCTGGCGAAGAATGCGCGGGAGCAGCGGGGAATTTTGAAGTCGGCGCATGAGATGGGCGTACCGGTATTCGTGCCGGCATTCAGCGATTCGGAGATGGGGCTGGACACGGCGCTGAATAATCGTGTGCGGGAATCGACGGGGAGGCACAAGATACGGTTTGATCCCTTCGAGGATCTGGAACACTTTGCGGCGACGTTGCTGCGGCAGAAAAAGCTGGGCATCTTGACCATCGGGGGTGGGGTGCCGCGTAACTGGTCGCAGCAGTTTGGTCCGTTCATCGAACTGCGGCACCGGCGTTTGGGTGAGAATGTGCCGCTGAAGCGTTATCACTATGGGCTGCGGATTTGTCCTGAGCCGGTTTATTGGGGAGGGTTGTCGGGCAGTCCTTATAGTGAGGCGGTGTCGTGGGGGAAGTTTGTGCCTCCGGCAGAGGGCGGGAGGTTTGGGGAAGTGTTTGTGGATGCTACGGTTGGCTTGCCCTTGATCGTCGCTGCCGTGTTTGAGCGGCTGGATAAGAAGGGGAACAAGACGAGCAAGGCGAAAACCGCGGCGGCTCGGAAGTAACCGCTTTGTGGGAGCTTCGAGAGGCTGACTAGGCGCCAGCCTGTGCACGCGTCTTGCGGTAGAGCGGCGCCAGGATGCTATTTCCCAGCACTTCAGATTCGGCTTGTACCCAGTCTTGCAGGGCGTGGCCTTCGACCTGACCGCGTTCTTCGTAGAGCCGACGAGCGTGCAGCCGGATCTTTCTCTCGAGCAATGCGGTGATGAGTGCTTGCTGCTTTTGTCTGCGGGTATCGATGTCCAAAACTATTCCTCTTGCCTAAATAAGTATTTTTCTTACAGTTCTATGATATGGGAGGGGTGTTAACGGAAGATTACATTTGGCAGGACATGGGGTTACTCAAGTGTTAGTATAGCACGGCGGAAGAAGCTCTACTGAGCCGATTTTGCCGAGGTCAGCATCTCCCGCCGCAGGATCGCGATGTTACGCCCCGGTCTGTGGCGTTGGGTGCGGGCTTTACTTTTTTGCGTCACACAGCCTCGGAGCGCTTCAGATAACGCGCAAATGAGGGTTTCTTACTTGCGGTCTGCCGGAGAAATGGCACAGCAAGTATCGCCGGTATGCCAGCGAAGTCCATGTTGTCAGCGTTAATTGCCGCAGCGATTACAACCCCGGTCTCGGGATAAATAATTAGGTTGCATGTACCCCCGTTTGCCTCTCCGCCGTGCTCGTAATCCAACTCCGGTCCCCATTTGTGGTCCGTTCTTATCCTCCATCCCATTCCATGCCCGGTATTCTCACCCGAAGTCGTCCGCATGGGAGTAAACAGTAGTTGGAGCGTGCTGGATTTCAGGAACCCCGGATGCAGGTGTGCCGAACCGAACCGCACCAAGTCTTCTGGAGTTGAAAGCATCCCACCGGAAGACCACTTGTAGCTCACATCTTCATATTCGCTATTCTTGAAGTTTCCGTCAGGAGTGGGATCGTAAAAGCGTGCGCGTTGTAAGATGATTTTTTCGTAGTCGTCTGCCTGGGTATGATCCATACCGAGAGGGACGAACACGTGGGTCCGCAGATACGTCCGGTAGTCTTCGCCAGAAGCACCCTCCACGACGGCACCAATCAAATTGTAGCCGTAGCTCGAATAGAAGAACTTGGTTCCGGGAGGGGCCGCGAGAGGATCATTTTCAAAGAGCGACAAGCCTTCGACCAGACTATTAAATCGTTTCTGGTTAGCAGGCTCATCGTCGCGATAGTGCCGGATGCCGCCAAATGCCCCGCCAATTGTCGCGTCGTAATCACATACCCTTTCTCCGGGAAGCTGGGCACATATTTTTGTATCGGTGCGTCGACGTTAAGCGGCCTTGCTCGTAAAGCTGCGCCACGCCGCGATTGCCAGGACTTTGGAAACGCTCCCGATGCGAAATTTAGTGGCAGACGTCACAGGGACTTGCTGTTCGAGATCGGCAAAGCCGAAACCTTCCGACCAAACAATCCGCCCATCTATTGCTACCGCCACCGATAGTCCGGCAGGCCGCGCAGTATGGCCCTTCATATCACCGTAAAGTCCGGGCGCGCCCTGCTCGTAAATGCCACCCGCAATCTTGCGTGCCTCGCCGATAGCTTGGGAATAATCTCCCGGCCTTGAAGATTTGGACGCATGAGTAGTTGGCGCTTCTTTCACTGCTGAATTCTGCGCTGAGAGGGCGTTAGCGGAGGTGCAGTTCGTTACAGCAGTTCCGACGCTCGCCTGCAGTAAGAGAGTCAGTGCACCAATCCGAATTGCGGTCGTCCATGCCTTGTGGGCGCGCAGCAAGCGATCGGAGATCATCCCGCGTTACCTCTGACAGATATAGAGTCCGGATCGTCGATCCAATACCCCGGATCAGCACGCGAATCGAAATAGGAAACACGCCGACGAAACTCGCCACTAAGAGTGCGACGAGAATGATTTTCTGTACTTATGCCGAGGCCACTCAGCAGCCTCTTGGTCTTCCTGGCCTTTCAACCTTTATCATAACGACCACTAAGGACGAGTCTTGCATTTATTTGTTCGTCGAGGAAATTCCTTGCTCACCTCCAACGGCTACAGCAACTTACTTCGATCCGCGAAGAGTTGCCGTATCGCTCTTCGACGCAACCAGCGGGAGCTTTTACACTTACGACGATCCCTTCACGGTATTCTTGAAGACGAGCTACATAAACCTGAAGGTCCCGCGAAGTCTGGGTGGTGCCTACGTTTGGGCACTGAAGGACGACGACGCGAATGGAACCATGGTAAAAGCCATGGCTGCTGGTCTAGGCCGGTAGTTTGTAGAGGCCCCGGCACATAAAACGAAGAGCTCGGGCAGGCCGGCTGAGAAGCCAGCTTGCCTTTTTCTGTTGATGGATATTGGTCAGGCGTTTCGCGAACCGCGGTGACCAGGTCGCGCAAGGGCTTGATCACCGTGAAGCGGACCAGCGCCTGCGGTTTCTCGGCTTCGTCCAATAGGGCCAGTTGCTGAGCCTTCCAACCGGCAGCCGCGGGCAGTTCGGATGACAGATGAGAAACCGCCGCGAGCCCTATCGTGCCGAGTACCGTGAGTTGCTGAGCTCGTGGTCCTGCCTCGGCGAGCGCGGGCGAGCCAGCCATCAGCGCAGGATTCCAGGTTCTGCCGCGACCCAGGCTTTGAAGTTCGGCTTCTTTCTGCGATCGAGTTTCGGGATCCTGCAGGTACGCGCTCACAAGCACCGCAAAACCCGCGACTTCGGCGATTCAACAGGTAGGCGCGCCATCTGCAGCGTGGCTGGACGGCTTACATTTTCACTGGCGATTGGTGGCTGGCTACGCATTGCCACTTGCCGTTCGCCATTTTGGTCCATGTGTCGGTGAAGCGTTCATTGGCATCGAGAGGCTTGCCGGACGGATCGGTGCCCTTGCCTCGGAAGTTTCCGATGGCGACCGCGGTGTTGCCGAAGACCATCACCTTTAGGTCGATGTAGTCGACGCTGGTGTATTTCGTCGCTTTGGCCTCAGCTATCGCTTCGGCTCTATTGGTGACTTTGCCGTCGGATGAGGTGTTGGTGAAGCCATCAGCCAGAAGCACTTCGACCAGCGCCACATCGTTTGACCGCTGCGACTTGAGCCATTGTTGCTCGAGATCAGCGACAGCTTTTTCCGGCCCGACATTGTTCTGGGCCTGCGACCACGAGGCAGTTGCCAATAAGACTAGAGCCAGCACACACCATGGAACAACTCTCTTCATAGAGCCTCCTTTGTTGCTGTGTACTTCTGTTCAAACTCGGCCTGAGCGCGGGGCCATTTGATACCGAATGCATATTGTGTCAACTAAGGCCGGTAACTTGCAAATCGCAAGTGCACTCATTGATAACGGGTTTGGATTTGTGAGCTGGGTTTTGTTTTCATGCCAGTTTCAGTGGTGGAACCGTAGAACCGAACAAGCACTGCGGGCCGTGTCATAAACGTGTCCCAGCGGTCGTCATTGAAGGCGCCGAGGCCGCCATTCTCGCAGCATTCCTCAGGCACCTCCCTGCGGGTTTTGTTTTCTCGGCAAGTGGTTGATGTCATAAGATTTGAAACGAAATCTCGGCCTTCGGCCAACTAATCGAAGATCAGTACCGCCGAGGCGATTACCGTGGTCCAGAGGCCGCGTTTGTCGCCGACGGCGGATTGGGTCACGTTGGCGGTGCGGACGATTTTGTTGGAGAGGCGGTAGATCTGCTTCTTCTCGTCCCAGGAGCGGTCGGGATCGAACTCGACGTTCAGCGTTGTCGCGAGCATTTCGGCGGCTAGTTCTTCGGCGTATTCGCCGGCGGCGTCTTCGGTTTCACCGAAGGAGTGATGCTCGCTGAGGTAGCCGTAGGTGTTCCTGTCGGCGGGAATGGCCACGCCGATGGAAGACGCGAGCAGGCGGTGCGCCTCGTGCGTGGAATTTTCGGCCACGACGGCAAACACGACTTCGCCCGGGCTGAGGTACTTCACGCCCTCTTTGCGAGCCAGCATCTTGCAATTCGGAGGAAAGATGGAGGAGACGCGAACCAGGTTCTGGGCCGCGATGCCGGCGTCGCGCAGGGCCAACTCGAACGACGTTAACCGCTCGCGATGCTTCCCGACTCCCTTGGTGAAGAACATCCGCTTGGGAACCATGTCTTTGCCCAACGCTGTAACCTCCGGCACGAAAAAATGAGGTAGACAGAATGCACAATTTAACACAATGTTTTGTAAAGGGAAGATGAATTTCGCGCAGGGAGAGAAAAAATGGCAGGAACCCGCTGGCGCGGGTCCCCACCACGCCCGGTCCATTTTGGGGGGAGGAGCCCGGGCAAAACCGACTTACTGTAACACGGCGCCGGGCTCCGCGCCGAAAAAAGCGTCCACTTTTCGGTTTCCCGGACAAACCGGGAATTTTCGTCACTTAGCGACCACTGAACTGACTTCGATGGTGTCGCCGTTCAAAGTACCGGTTACGGTGGCATTCTTGCCGGCTTGCTGGTTCAGCGTGGCCAGAGCCGTCTTGTCGGTGGTGTCCAAAACGTAGATCTTCTCGCCCACGACCAATGCGAACTTGGAACCTTGCGCCACGCAGGCGCGGGTGCACTCCGCCGGTGTTCCCTCCATGTGCTTTCTGCCACACATGGCGTCGCCGACCTCGCCGGTAAAGGTTTGTTTACTGCCAGCGAGTCCATAAAGATTGGACAATAGAGTCGCTGAGAAGATCACCATTGCTATCGACGCGAACCACCACGAACTACGATTCATTTCATATTCTCCTTGGGCCGGTCACCCTTGTCAGTGCCTGGGTCTTGCCGACGGTCGCGCGAGCATCTTGCCCTCGCGCGTGGCGGGCGAGACGCCGCCCCCCGCCGGTCGCCGGGACGGCGGCCCTAGAAATCTAGTCTATCGCTGATAGCCGATCACGACCCGGGAAAAGTGACGAATCTCACGGTCACTCGGGGGCCTTGGCCATATATTGAAGGTCAACGTCCACGGTTTTGTTGCCGGTAAGGGCAGTCACGTGGGTGGAGACTTCCCAGTCGAGGCTGGCCGGGAGCAGCTTTCGGGCCACAGGCAGGAACTGCTTGAGGTAGGTGGCATCGTAGACATCGCCGGGGCGGAGCTTCCAGGCGGCGCGCAGTCTGGCGGTGAGATTATTATCGATGCCGCGAAACTCAAGCTCTCCCATGTGGTAGACAACATCCTCGTTGACGACAAGGTGATAAACCACGGTTCCGGCCTCGTCGTCGAATTCGGCGTCAGCCTTGATGGTGGCGAGGATATATCCGCGCGACCCATAGAAATCCCGGACGGCTCGCAAGTCGTCTTCCAGTTGAACCGTGTTTGCCGTTTGCCCCGCTTTGGCGTGGAGGAATGGCTCGAACGTGTCGCTCGGAATCGCCTTATTGCCCGACCAATACCACCGGGTGAGCTTGTACTGAATGCCGGGAGTGACCGGGAATGTAACATCCACGAAAGTCGGTGGCTGTTTATTGCCGTTTGATTCTGCGGCGGCCGGTTTTACGACCTTGGGCTGCGGGGGAGCGCACGAGCCCTTTAAGTATCCGTGCTCATGGTAAATCGGCAGCAGAGAATGCTCGATGAAAGAACTCATGAAATCGCGGGAGTACTCGCGATCGGATAACTTTTCCGCAGCCGCTTGGAGCAAGGGCAACTCGCCCGGTCCTGCACCGGGGAACTCGACGTGGTGGATGCGAATGCTGACGCCGGCGACGTTGTAGTCAATCGACTCGAGTTGCCCGTTCTTGCCGGAGGTGCGCAGATACTCGACGAGGCCGGGAACGCCGTTTTCGACCAGCAGGGCCTGGAGAACGTCCGAAACTTGGTCGGGCAAACGCCCGTTTGTGGGCAATTCTCCTTTGAAAAGCGGAACGTGTTCGTGCACTTTCCGGAGCAGGTCTTCATCCGTGAACCAGACGAAGTCAGCGAAACGGGCAGGCACAAATTTGTCAGCGTCGGTAACCTGGAATTCGAGCTTGGTGCCGGCTGAGGAGTAGGTGTAGGTAAAGGCGATGCTGCCGAAAGCGCCACTCTCGCCCAGTTGGCGCGCGGCCTTTTTGAAATCTGCTTCGTGGGCGGTGGTTCCAACCGGCAATCCACTGGCGGCCGCGATTTCCTCCGAACTAAAGCGCTTACTACCGGTCACCTTGACCGCGATGAGCTTGTAAGAGGTGGGCGGCAGGGGCTTGGCCGGTAGGCCGCTCGAGGGCTGGGTCTGAGCGGAGGAAGAGCAGAGCAAACTGAGCAGCAAGGCAGCGAGCAGCGAACGGGTGAGGAAAACTGGGAGGAGGGTCTTCATTTACTTCGATCTGGACGTCCATACGGCGCTGGATTTGTGCTTCTTGGCGATTTCGATGAAGGCGAGGGCGGCGCGGCTGAGAGCCTTGTCCTTGCGGAAAACCAGAGCCAGGTCCCGGCGCAGTTGGGCGTCGGCCATGGGAATGGCAACCAGGACGCCGGCGCGCACGTCTTCCTGCACGTTGGAGCGGGCGATGAAGCCGACGCCCACGCCGGCGGCGACGAATCGCTTCAGGAGTTCGCTGGAATCAAGTTCCATACTGTAGTTCGGTTTTAGGCGGCGTTCGCGAAACAGTTCGTCGAGTGCATCGCGGGTATGGCCGGTTTTGGGAAGAACCAGCGGATATTTGGCCAGGTCTCCCACGGGAGCCGACTTCGTCTTGCCCAGCGGGTGATGCGGCGGGGCGATGATGACCAGCTCATCCTGATGGATGAGGACTACGGTGAGGCGGTTGTCCTTCACGGGCAGAGAAACCACACCGAAATCGACGGAGTTGTCGGTCACCGATTCGAGAATCTTGGCATAGTCGGAGCGTTGGATGTTGACCGATACCCCGGGGTACTGTTGCTTGAAATCGGCAAAGACTTCGGGAAGAATGTGCAGGCAAGTGCCTTCATTGGCGCCCACGGTGATGGCGCCGCGCGGGACATGTTCCATCTCGGCGAGAGCGGTGAGCATAGCTTTGCGCGCGTCGAGCGTATCCTGCACGTATTTTTGAAAGGCCTTGCCCGCTGCGGTGAGAGAGACCCGTCCGCCGGAGCGGTCAAAGAGCTTGGCGCCGACTTCATCCTCGAGGGCGCGAATCTGGGAGGAGATGGCGGGCTGGGTGCGGAAACGCTTCTCCGCCGCCCGGGAGAACGAGGCATGGCGGGCTACTTCGAGAAACGTTTGCAGTTGGTCGAAATCCATGGGGCAGTGAGACAATTGCCAGTGGTCAGTGGCCAGTTAAACCGGATCGGAATCTCAAAGAAGACCTTGGGTTGATTCCATTCCTTCAGACGCGACCGATTGTAGCAGGACGGGGACGCGCTTGCCCGGGGCGACAAGCAATTTGGCAGAACAACCAGGGTGGAGACGCGGGGTCCACCGTCGTCATCAATCCTGTCCGCTCCCTCCCTGATAAATACGAAAATTCATCTCATCGCTCCGATAAATTTCCTTTAAGAATCCGGCAGAAGCAAACAACTGCTCCAGTTCAGGTCTGGGGGCCACGTACGCGACATAGAGCGGACGCGGACAAGCGAGCAATGATCTCGCAATACCCGCCGTAACATCGGCCAGCACTCGCCCTCGACACGGATCAAAGAAGAAGAGAACCGATGCCTCCGGTGGAAGCGTGAAATTCGTGAAGTCCACGTTCTGGGATCGGATTTTTCTGCACTTCTGCGTCGGGGAGAAATAGCGCGTGATGTTGCCTTCTGCGATTCGGTGCAGCTCGGGCGAGAATTCCAGGCCGATGATCTGTCTAAACGGATACTCTGACGCCATTAATAATGCCCGGCCCTTGCCGGACCCAAAATCGATGAAGGTGAGGCCCTCAAATGCAATGTCAAAGCTTTCAAGCACACGCTTGAAGCGGTCGGGTTCGATCGGCAAATAGTCGTGCCCATCAATCCAGTTCGCACTATTAATATCCAAATCGCTGAGATATGTCCATCCTCCGAACCTGCCGTCCGTGTCGACACCATACGCCCGGTCGAATTCGCTTACGCGTAGATCAGGGCGCAAAGACTTGGCTACGCGATATTCTCTCAGGAGATGAAGTGGTAGCAGAAAACTCCGGCGCAAAGTTGTAGTAAAACCCCGCTCCCGCAGCGATTTCTTAATCCGAGGGATGATGGTTCTTGTGACTCTAGGCATGGGAACGTTTCTCAAAGGCTCCGTGCAGAATCAATAAGAAATGTATTACTGAAGACGCAAGGACAGCAAGGGTAAAGGCCCCCGAACCACGCCTTTACCGGCAGGTGGAAGGACTACTGCTTTAACTGCTTTTCGATCGCCGAAACCACTTCTTTCGAGTCAGGCGTGACCGCCGGTTCGAAGCGTTGAACAACGTTTCCGTCGCGATCGACCAGGAACTTGGTGAAGTTCCACTTGATCTCGCCGGCAATCCCCGGCCCCGTGTCCTTGGTCAAGTAGGCGTAGAGAGGGGACTGGTCGGCGCCTTTGACTGAGATCTTCGCGTACATGGGGAACGTTACGCTGTACTTGCGGGTGCAGAAGGTTTTGATTTCTTCGTTGGTACCGGGTTCTTGGGCGCCGAAATTGTTGGCCGGGAAGCCTAGGATGACGAAACCCTGGTCTTTATACTTCTCGTAAGTCGCTTCGAGCGCGCTGTATTGCGGAGTGTAGCCACACTGGCTGGCCACATTGACCACGAGAACCACTTTGCCCTTGTAATCAGCTAGCGGCGCGGGTTTGCCATCGATGGAATTGAGCGTGAACGTGTAGATTCCCGACGCGGCGAATAACGATCCAGCCATGATAAGCAACGCTCCGAATAGAAGATAACCACGAACCGTGAAGAGGAACCGAAGATAGGGTCTCATTGATCACTCCTGACGAATATTTATGCCCATGAAAAGCCCAGCCTATGCTCGCACGGCTGGGATCACTGCATTGAGGATACCGGGCTCGAGGAGAGCGTGCAACCTTGCAGTTGTAAAATCTCTGTCATTTCGGCGGCGGAGAAAAAAAGAAGTGCCTTCTCAAGCGATTGGGCTATGCGGCTGTTCGGATCGCGGGTTGAGGGTGGTCTGCTTGACGATTCTGCCCACAAGTTTAAGGGCCTTGGCCGACTCGCACGGGCCCGCCATCCCGTGGTCCGTTGCTTCGATCAGGCCTTCCTGAACAGCGTTGAGAGCCAGGCAAGAGCGCTCCAGAACGAGGAGGAGATACTTTTGAGCGATGGGGTGATCGGCGGGATGAATGAGGTCCCACCAGCGGCGCACGGACTCCTGGACCTCGGCCTCGGTTTTTTCGCCCACAACCAGGGCATCGATCAGCCGGTAGACCTTGCTCTTGACCGCCTGATACGAGACAGAAACTTCCTGAGGCATGAGGTTTCCAGGCTTTCCCTCCTCGAGTAAGCAATCTGCCATCCAAACCGTAGATGCTTGCAGTGTAAGTCCTTTTGGCTGTAAAGCCTCTGCAGTAATCTTACGAATGGAATAAATCACAATATTGGATATGAATTCTGGAAGCACGGGCCCTCGCCGGTATTCCTCTTGCGCTTCACGGGCCGCTTTGTGGTCCAGGATACCTTTTCAGCCAGGATCAGCACTCTTATTCCCCAGCGGGTTACAATGTTCCGCTCCCATGCGACCCCCGGTTCGAGGGTCTTGGGGTGCGAGTTCAGGGACGCGATGCTTGGGCGTGCTGTACAAACCTGAGGGTTCCTATGGGGCAGACAAAATTTGGAGGCCGGATGAAAAGGTTGGCACGGATTCTTGCATTTCCTCTATTGATCTCGGTTTTTTGCAAGGCACAAAGCGCACCGTCTGCGAGCAGTACGCAGGGCGCTGAGGCTCAGCAGCGAATGTTCTTTCCTCGGGACATGTTTTGGGGATGGGCTCAACTTGACCTGGCCCCCCCGCACAACGAAATCGACCCCAACCTCTGCGCCGGCAACGCGGGACAGTATGGCGGCGCAAACGCACCCTGCAGCATGTTTGCGCGCTATATGCTGTCTGGAATGCTCGAGGTGCGCCCCTTTGGCCGGGGGCAGTTGCGGCGGTTCATGGTGTTTGGCGCACCTTCGTTCCTGTTCGGCAAGAATGTGCCGCAGACCCTCTATACATGGTCGCCGGATGCGATTGGCATCGAGCACTCGTGGGGAGGGGGACTCTATATCGGGAGGGGATTCGAGTTTCGCGTGACCCAGCACTTCCTGTTCGACCGGCTGGGCGCGCGCGATACCAATCTGGGCGTGGCCGATCTGGGCAACAACGGGCCCTGGGGACGCTACGTGACGCTGGGCGTGCGTAAGTCGTTCGGGACGAGACGCTGGTGACGGCTGTCAGACAAGCCTGTGAAGCGAGAACTAGTCCGGGTGCGGTCCCGGAGGTATTCTCGATAGGGATATTCTCTATAGTGGAAGGTTTTTGTAGCTGTCTGGAATTTCATAGGGAGGCTGACGATGGCGAGTTCTTACAACGGTGTTGCGGCACCGTCCGATGGAAACAAGATCGGTTATGCGAATGGAAACTACGAGGTGCCGGACCATCCGGTCGTTCCGTTTATCGAGGGCGACGGGACGGGGCGCGATATCTGGAAGGCGTCGCGTCGCGTGTTCGACGCGGCGGTGGAGAAAGCGTATCAGGGCAAACGTCGCATCGCGTGGTATGAAGTATTCGCCGGGGAGAAGGCCAAGGCAAAGTTCGATACGTGGCTGCCCGATGACACCGTGGATGCGATTCGTGAATTTCGGGTCGCGATCAAGGGTCCCCTGACCACGCCCGTGGGCGGA
The DNA here is from genome assembly GCA_963714225.1 of uncultured Acidobacteriaceae bacterium. Lineage (GTDB taxonomy): Bacteria > Acidobacteriota > Terriglobia > Terriglobales > Acidobacteriaceae > Sulfotelmatobacter. The sequence continues at coordinate 36,855 of CAVQNY010000033.1, forward strand.
GGCATTCGTTCGCTGAACGTTGCGCTGCGGCAGGTTCTGGATCTCTACGGCTGCGTGCGTCCGGTGAAGTACTACAAGGGTGTGCCGTCACCGGTGAAGCATCCGGACCGCATGGACATTGTTATCTTCCGCGAGAACACGGAGGATGTGTACGCCGGCATCGAGTGGGAAGAGGGAACCGCGGAATGCGCGAAGCTGATTGAGTTCCTCAACAAGGACATGCTGAAGAGCGGCAAGAAGCAGATCCGGCTGGACTCAGGTGTAGGCATAAAGCCGATGTCGGTAACCGGAACCAAGCGGTTGGTGCGGATGGCGATTCTTCATGCGCTCGAAACCGGCCGCAAGAGCGTGACGCTGGTGCACAAGGGCAACATTCAGAAGTTTACCGAGGGCGCGTTCCGCAAGTGGGGATACGAGTTGGCCACCGAGGAGTTTCGTGACAAAGTAGTCACGGAGCGCGAGAGCTGGATCGTCGATAACAAGGACAAGTTTCCGAATCTCACGGTGGCGCAGAATGCCGAACAGGTTGAGTCGGGGATGGAATTTGCCCCTCCCGCGTTTCGACAGGCGGTAGAACAGGAAGTGAAGGAAGTGCTCGACCGCATCTATGCCACGCACGGCAACGGCCAGTGGAAGAAGAAAATCATGATCAACGACCGCATTGCCGATTCCATCTTCCAGCAGGTGGTGACGCGGGCGGATGAATACTCCGTGCTGGCGACTCCGAACCTGAATGGCGATTACATTTCGGACGCTTGCGCGGCGCAGGTGGGCGGGCTGGGCATCGCTCCGGGGGCGAATATCGGGGATGGCTACGCGATCTTTGAGGCCACGCACGGCACGGCTCCGAAGTACGCCGATAAGGATGTGATCAATCCCGGGTCGGTGATGCTCTCGGGCGTGATGATGTTTCGCTTCCTAGGATGGAATGAGGCTGCCGGTCTGATCGAGCACGGAATGGAGCGGACCATTCTCCAGAAGAAAGTCACGTATGATTTCGAGCGGCTGATGGAAGGCGCGACCAAGGTAAAGACCAGCCAGTTCGCGGACTGCATTATTGAGAATATGGGCGCGGCGGTGCTGGCCGAAGCGGGATAACAAACCCTTAACCACAGGGGACACGGTGGGGCACGGGGTAAATCGCTTGCGTGTAACCCTGTGTCCTGTGGGGTAAAGATTTTCAGCATTTCATAGAAAGGACTCATCCGTGAGAAAAAAAGTAACAATCGTAGGTTCAGGCAACGTGGGCGCGACGGCGGCTCACTGGATCGCTTCGAAAGAGCTGGCCGATGTGGTGCTGATTGACATCATCGAGGGCGTGCCCCAGGGCAAGGGGCTGGATCTGCTCGAAGCCATGCCGATCGAGAAACGCGACTCTTACATCACCGGCACCAACGACTACAAGGACACAGCGAATTCCGACATCGTCGTCATTACCGCAGGCATTCCGCGTAAACCGGGCATGAGCCGCGACGATCTGCTCAACACAAATTACAACATCATGAAGGCGGTGGTGGGCGAGGTGGTGAAGCATTCGCCAAACTGCATTTTGATCGTGGTGTCGAACCCGCTGGATGCGATGGCGCAGGCGGCTTACAAGCTCAGCCGATTTCCCCGCGAGCGCGTGGTTGGCATGGCGGGCGTGCTGGATTCGGCGCGCTTCCGTGCCTTCATCGCCGACGAATTGAAGGTCAGCGTGGAGAACGTGACCGCGTTCGTGCTCGGCGGACACGGCGATACGATGGTTCCGCTGCCGCGGTATTCGACGGTCGCTGGCATTCCGATCACGGAGTTGATCGAGAAATCACGGCTCGAAGCGTTGGTGCAGCGCACGCGCGACGGCGGGGCGGAAATCGTGAAGTATCTGAAGACTGGCTCGGCTTACTACGCGCCATCGGCAGCGGCGACGGAGATGGTCGAGGCCATCCTCAAAGACAAGAAAAAGATTCTGCCTTGCGCCGCGTATTTGCAAGGAGAGTACGGGATCAGCGGCCTCTACGTCGGCGTGCCGGTGAAACTCGGCGCAAAGGGCATCGAACAGATCGTCGAGATCAAGCTGACTGCGGAAGAGAAGAGTGGGCTGGACAAGAGCGCTGCGGCGGTGAAGGAGTTGGTGGGGGTGATTGGGGTATAGCGCTTCCTAACCTCGCGGCTCCGGCGAACCTACTCGGTGACTGTCGTGGGTTCGACAGGGCCGCGGGGATGGCAAGCAGCATGGACCAACCTTCCGTTCTCCAGCTACCGTCTTGCCCCCTAGCGCATGTGAAATGCCGCTCGCCTGCCATTCCACCTACCTCGCTTCACCCTTGCATCCTTCTTCCAATCGATCCTGAGGCCGATCAAAAGTTGACCATAGTCATTGACCATGGTATAAATGCTACATGAAAGAAGTCGCCATCTCCGAGTTCAAAGCCAAGTGCCTCGGCATCCTCGAAGAGGTTCGCAAGACGCGCAAGCCGATTCGAGTCACCCGCTTCGGTAAGCCGGTGGCCGAAGTGATTCCTCCCTCTCCCGGAGAGGGAACGGGAAGGCGGCTCGGATCCATGGTCGGAACGGGCAAAATCGTGGGAGACATCGTTGGCCCAACCGGCAGCTGGGACGATTGGGAAGCCGCCCGGTGAAGCTGCTTCTGGACACTCACATCTGGCTCTGGAGCGCACTCGAACCACAACGCCTCACCCGCCGCGTGGACAAGGCACTGGCCGATCCCGCGAACGAATTGTGGCTGTCTCCGGTTAGCGTGGGTGAATTGATGGTGCTGCTCCGCCAAGGACGTCTGACGCTGCCGAGCGACGTTGCAGCGTGGGTCGCCAAGACGATCGAAGACTTGAAACTCACCGAAGCGCCTCTCACGGTTGAAGTGGCGCTCGCTATAGGGTCGATAAACTTTCCACACGGGGATCCCGCCGACCACTTCCTTGCAGCCACTGCAAAAGTGTTTGAGCTGACGCTCGTCACCGCGGACGAGCACCTTACACGCCTCCCGGGAATTCACGTTTTGGCGAATCGCTAAACTTAGGCCCTCTCGATCGTCACCTTCTTCAGCACCAAATCCTGGTTCGGCCGGTCCTGGCGGTTGCGCGGGACTTCTGCGATTTTCTTGACAATATCCTGGCCTTCGATGACCTCGCCGAAAATTGTGTGCTTGCCGGTCAGCCACGTTGTGGGCGCGACGGTGATGAAGAACTGCGAACCGTTGGTGTTGGGGCCGGCATTGGCCATGGCGAGCTTGCCCGCCTTGTCGAGCTTGTGGGGCGAGTCTTTGGTTTCGTCTTCGAACTGGTAGCCGGGGCCGCCCGTGCCGGTGCCTTGCGGGTCGCCGCCCTGAATCATGAAGTCGGGAATCACGCGATGAAAGATCGTTCCGTCATAAAGGCGGTCTTTGGATTTCTTGCGCGTCGAGGGATGCGTCCACTCGCGCTTGCCTTCGGCTAGTTCCACAAAGTTGGCTACCGTTTTGGGTGCATCTTTTTCGAAGAGGCGGCAGACGATGGTTCCTTCGGATGTATCAAAAATGGCATAGGTTCCCGCGGGGCGGCCCATAGATATATCTTCTCCTTTTTGGGTGGTGGCTCTGATTCTAACAAGCCCGGCGCGTTTTTTCTGGCCTACTTGCCCGATCGGAGGTATTGAGTGAAGAAGGCCTGCGTTTCAAGAGCGAGTCGTTTGCGTGCCTCCGGCGTTTGGAAGGTATGGACATCTTCGACTTGCACAAACTTTACCGGGACTCCTGCCTGCGTCAGTTTGTCAGCGAGATTCTGAGATTGCGCAATCGGAACGTCCGCGTCCTGCCTACCATGGACAATCAGGAAAGGCGAAGCGTCCTTGGAGACATGAAATACGGGCGATGCGTCCCGCCAGATCTCCGCGTGGTGGGCATAGTCGCCGCCAAAAAACTTTGTCAGAAAGGCCTCGTCATCGGGATCACGAGTGGTTGTGAAATCGGTAGGCCCGCTCACCTCGACCACGGCCTGTACGGTACTCGAGTACTTGGCCAGGGCTGGATCGGAATTGTCCCGCGTACCTTCCATACCCAGAAGAGCCGCCAATTGCGCGCCCGCGGAATGCCCGAATGCGCCGATGCGATCGGGATCGAGGTGGTATTTTGCAGCGTTGGCACGAATCCAGCGAACCGCACGCTGCACGTCGTCCAACTGCGCCGGCCACTGATTTTCGTTGCCATGGAGCAAACGGTAATCGACCGAGAAGGCTACGAAATCACAACGGGCAAGAAACATCCCCATGCCGCGCATATTTCCTTTGTCAAAACTCGTCCAACCACCACCATGGATCAGGACCACGGCCGGACGCAATTCGGAGGCGCGTCCACCTGGCTCATAAATGTCCAACAGCAGCGGATGTCCACCGGCTGTGCCGTAGGGGATGTCCGGCTCAACGGAAACCGGGGGGTTCTCCGGCGAAGTCGCCGGCATCTGGGCGGGCGTTTGCGACGGGGCATTCCGGGGCGCTTGCGCACGAAGAACCGGAGTCGTTCCGAGCATCACAACCGTCAAGAGAAGGGCATACTTCGTCATAATGAAGATTGCTCCAGAGCTCAGCTTAGCATCGCTTCCTCGGACCACTCGGTTCAACTAGTTCGGACTCGTTGGCGCAGCGGGCGTCGTGCTAGCCGGTTTCTTGGCCGGGGTGGCCGGCTTAGCCGCAGCGGCCGCGCCACCGCGAACAATCTTGATGTGAACAATCTTCACCGGACGAAAAGGACGGTCGTTGCTGGGGTCGGTAGCCTTGTGCGCGATTTGTTTCACCAGTTCCACGCTGGCTTCATCGCACTGGCCGAAGATGGTGTAGCCCCCGTTGAGGTGCGGCACGGCGACCTCGGTGATGAAGAACTGCGAGCCGTTGGTTCCAGGACCGGCGTTGGCATAGGCGAGCCGGCCGGGCTTGTCGAACAGCAGATCGGAGGAAACCTCGTTCTTGAAATTGATCCCTATGTCGCCCGTCCCATCGCCTTTGGGATCGCCGCCCTGGATCATGAAGTCGGGAATCACGCGATGAAAAATAGTCCCGTCGTAGAGCGGCACGCCATGCTTGGTGGCTCCGCTAACCGGATTTTTCCAGTCTTTCGTCCCCGTGGCGAGGCCGATGAAGTTCTCGACTCCGATCGGGGCTTTGTCGGGGAACAGAGTACACGTCAAGTTTCCCACCGTGGTCTCGATCATCGCCGTGGGTGGGCCCCCGGCCGCGTTATGAACGGGGGGCTTGGCAGCGGTACCTGGTTTGGCCGCAGATGTGGCCTGGGTGCTCGTTTGTGCCCAAGCCGCGAGCGCAGCCAAACCGAACAGAACGGAAATTAGGAAGAGGTTACGCATAATTGCTCCTTACACGGGCATCGTGCCCGGAGGTTTACCCGCAACGTTGCATTGTACGACAGTGCTGGAATCAATGGGATTGAGAGTCCGACTGCATTTCGCGGCTGACGGCCTCAACCTGGCGGAAAACGCGCAGAAGGTTGCCGCCGAGAATCTTCTTGATGTCGTCGGCGCCGTATCCGCGATCGAGTAGAGCCTGCGTGATCTTCGGCAGATCGGCGGCGGAGTCGATGCCGGCGGGGGTTGCTCCGGAAACACCGTCGAAGTCCGAGCCCAGCCCCACGTGGTCTATCCCGGCCACCTTGGCGATATGGTCGATGTGGTCGATCAGCGACTTTAGGGGCGGGCGAGGAATCTTGGCAGCCCACTCGCGTTCGATGCGGTCCATTTCCATGGAGCTGACCGGTTTGCCATCCGCTTTCTGCTTCTCTTCAAAAACAAGGATTGCTTCTGCAGCCTGTTTGCCGATGGGCTGGCTCGCATTGCGATAGCTCTCGTCGACGAATCCAGAATAAAAGTTGACCTGCACGACGCCGCCGTTCTTGGCCACGGCTTCGAGCATCTCGTCGGTCATATTACGAGGCGCATTGGTGAGCGCCCGCGCAGAAGAATGAGAGGCGATGAGGGGAGCCTGGGTGGTTGCGATTGCATCCCAAAAAGTCTTGTCGGCCACGTGAGAAATATCGACCATCATGCCCAGGCGATTCATCTCCAGCACGACCTGTTTGCCGAAATCGGTGAGGCCGTTGTGATGCTGAACCTTGGGATCATTGATATCGCCGGAGGAGTCAGCCCACTCGTTAGTGTTCGACCAGGACAGCGTCATGTAGCGCACGCCGAGGCGGTAGTAGTCGCGCAGCAGGTGCATGTCGTTCTCAATCGAGTGGCCGCCTTCGATGCCCATCAGGGCGGCGAGCTTGTGTTCTTTGTGCGCGCGCTCGATGTCGGCCACGGAAAAGGCCATCATCATACGGTCAGGATGCCGGGCGGCCTGCTGATAGACAGAGTCGATCAGATCGAAGGTGTGTCTGGCGAAGTGGCCCTGGTTGGTTTCGGGTTCCACCCAGATGGAGAAGAACTCCGCGCCAAGATTGCCGCGGCGGGCCTTATCGAGGCTGATGTGCCCAACGTCGTTGGGATCGGTCGATCCGATGTCGAAGCCTTCGTCGAGAAAGCGTTGGGGCGTGTCGGCATGAGTGTCGATCACGAGGGCGGAGTCGTGAATGCCGCGAGCCTTGGGGCTGATCGTTGCCTCCGGTGGGGTCGCCGATTGGGCGAACGCCGAAGAAGTCGCAAAAACCAGGCACGAGAGCAAAAGGATTCTGAAGCGAATCATAGAAGTTTGTCTGCTGGCGGCGACTACCGGTGCAAGCTAAAGATTGTATAGGCCGGAGAGGGAGGAAGAAAGCACGATCAGAGAACGATAATCAGCGGATGCTGCGATCATGATCAGAATGAAATTATACGAAGCGTGGCTATTCGGCGCGGCTGTCAGCGGTGACGGTGGCGGGTTCGGGGCGATCCACGGGAATGACATCCTGGGTCTCGCGCCAATCCGCATAGCGGCCCGAGATCATGATGTGAAAGACCCACTGGTGCCGCTCTTCCTCGGGTTCAACCAGGCCGAGAGCCTTCATGTAGAAGAGGTAGCGCTCCATCCAATGAACCTGCTCCTGGGTCATACCGCGGCGCTGCAGGTCCACGGTGAGGCCGGCGAGATGCGACGACGCGGCATCGCCTTCAGCCGGAGCCGCATTGCGATTGTGCCGGCGGAGTTTTTTCTGGACCTTCACCGTACGCACCGCCGAGTTCACCTGAATCTGTTCGTGGAAGCGGTGGTAATAGGCCTGCGCGATGTCCTGGACAAAGTCGCGAGTCCAGGGACGGCAGTAACGGCGCGAAGGATCCAGGCGCGGATCAAAGCGCAGCGTTTCACCCGGGATGATGGGCTGCAGCGCTCCGCTGGCTTTCAGCGCTTCCAATTCGTTGTCATCCTGAATGCGAGGCAATTCCAGGCGGTCGATTTCGGCGTTCTGCAATAAAAGAGATTCGTGGGAAGGCCGGAACATCGGATTCCATCGCGTCCAGTGCAGACGGTGATGGAGAACCGGCTTATGCAGCGTGGTGGTCGTGGCCGCGAAGAGCGGGCTGCACAGGCAGGCCAGCAGAGGAGCCAGAATCATCCGGCGATGTATTTTTAGTCTCAATGAGCTCCGTAGTCTTCCGTTCGGTTCAACCCGCAACCGTCCGGGTATTGTAAGCCATGCTGTCAAGCGGCCCAACCCTTGAGCTGCAGGCCGGCCGTTACCGCGTGCCTGTCGAGCATTACCCCGGCTCTGGTTACCACCGGTTACTTAAGCGATGCCGCGACAGTTCCGTCATGGATGGGAGCACGCGAAACGCCATCCCCGCGCGGCGTTCAGCGCTAATTCATGTGCTCCAAAGGCAACCAGTTAGCAGCATTCGAGGCCGAGCAGGGCGGCTCCGGTGTGGCAGGTATGACAAAAATTAGCGCCGGAAAAGGTCACCGATGGCCTGTTTCATGACCGCGCCGCCCACCTCGGAAATGGAGCGAGTCAGCGGAATATCCTTGGGGCAAACCTCCACGCAGTTCTGCGCGTAGCCGCACTCCTGGATGCCACCATCGCCCATCAGCGCTGCCAGACGCTCGCGCTCGAGCGCTTTGCCCGTGGGATGCGTGTTGAACAGGCGCACCTGCGCGATCGTAGCCGCGCCCACGAAGCCCGTGTCTTCATTGAACTGCGGGCAGGCTTCCATGCAGCAGCAGCAGGAAATGCAGCGCGAGATGGGATAGGCCTGTTCTTGCTCTTCCGCCGTCATGCGCGGGCCGGGACCGAGGTCGTAGGTGCCGTCGATGGGAACCCAGGCTTTGACGGCTTTCAGGTTCTCGAAGATCACGCTGCGGTCGGTCGCGAGATCGCGGACCACGGGAAACTTCGAGAAAGGTTCAAGTCTGACTGGCTGCTCAAGCTTGTCGATCAGGGCGGAGCAGGCCATGCGGGCGCGTCCGTTGATGAGCATGGCGCAGGAGCCGCAGACTTCTTCGAGACAATTCGAGTCGTAGGTGATGGGCGTAGTCGCCTTGCCGTCGCGGGTGACGGGGTGGGCGGCGATCTCCATCAGGCAGGAGATCACGTTCATGCCGGGATGGTGTAGAAGTTCGAACTCTTCCCAGTACGACTTGGAAGTCGGAGTGTTTTGGCGCTTGATTTTGATGAGGACGGATTTAGAGTTAGCCATTTATATCAGCTTTTCCGAAAGCTTCTGTGTCTTCTGCGCCCTCGTCAAGTCGCGGCTATAGAGGGCACGAGTGAAACTCGTGCCCTTCTCGATTCCTCCTAGGCCGCCCTTATTTCGCGGCGTCATACTTCCTCGCCCTTGGCGGAATCAGCGACACATCCACCGGCTCGAACTCAAACTTCGGCTCATCGGCATCGGGTGCGAAATATGCCTTTGTCGTCTTCAAGAAATTCTTGTCGTCGCGATCTGGAAAGTCGGGCTTGTAGTGCGCGCCGCGCGATTCGTTCCTCATGCGGGCACCCTGGGCTATCACCCTTGCCAACTGCAGCATGTTATAAAGCTGGCGGGTGAAGACCACGCTGGTGTTCGCCCACTGCGTGCGGTCGCTGAGGTTGACCTTTCGGAAGCGCTCCAACATCTCGACCAGCTTCGCATCCGTCTGCTGCAGATTCTTGTTGTAGCGGATGACGGTGCAATCCTTGGTCATCAACTTGCCGAGTTCCTGCCACAGACGGAACGGATTCTCCGTACCCTGGTTGTTCATGAGCAGGGCATTGCTTTCTTCCTGCTTTTTCTTCTCGGCGTCGAAGCAGCCATGGCCATCAGAAACCGCCTGCAAGCCCCGCGCGTACTTCACCGCGTTCGGTCCGGCAATGCCTCCGCCATAAATGCAGGACACGAGCGAGTTCGCACCCAGACGATTCGCACCGTGATACTGATACTCGCACTCGCCGGCAGCGTAGATGCCCGGGATATTCGTGGCCTGCTTGAAGTCCACCCACAGGCCGCCCATGGTGTAATGCATGCCCGGGAAAATCTTCATGGGAGTGTCGCGGGGATCGTCGCCCACAAACTTCTCGTAGATTTCGAGAATGCCTTCTAGCTTGCGGTCGAGAATCTTGCGGTCGATGTGGGTGAGGTCGAGATAAACCATCGGCTTGCCATCGATGCCGAGGTTATGTTCGTACACGACCTTAAATATGGCCCGCGTAGCGATATCGCGCGGAACCAGGTTGCCGTACTTGGGATACCATTCTTCGAGAAAGTACCAGCGCTCACCTTGCGGGATCGAGTTGGGATCGCGATTGTCGCCAGGCTTTTTTGGCACCCAGACGCGACCGCCCTCGCCGCGCGCCGACTCCGACATCAGCCGCAGCTTGTCTTCGCCCGGGATGCAAGTGGGATGCACCTGGATGAATTCGCCGTTGGCGTAATAACAGCCTTGCTGGTAAAGAGCCGACTGCGCCGAGCCGGTGCAGACTACAGAGTTTGTCGACTTACCAAAAATCGCCCCATTGCCCCCGGTGGCGATGATAATGGCATCGGCCGGGAAAGTTCGGACTGCCATGCTGCGCAAGTCCATGGCGCAGATGCCGCGGCAGACGCGGTTTCCATCCAGCACGGCGGAGAGAAACTCCCAGTGCTCGTACTTCTTAACTTTGCCTTCGGATTCGTAGCGGCGAACCTGCTCGTCGAGCGCGTAGAGAAGCTGCTGGCCCGTGGTGGCGCCGGCAAACGCGGTGCGGTTGTAAAGCGTCCCGCCAAACCGACGGAAGTCGAGCAAGCCTTCCGGTGTGCGGTTGAAGGGCACCCCCATGCGGTCGAGCAGATCGATGATGCCGGGCGCGGCCTCGCACATGTCCTTGACCGGCGGCTGGTTGGCCAGAAAATCGCCGCCATAGACCGTGTCGTCAAAGTGCTGCCACGTGGAATCGCCTTCGCCCTTCAGGTTCTTGGCCGCGTTGATACCGCCCTGCGCGCAGACCGAGTGCGAGCGCTTCACCGGAACAATGGAGAAGAGATCGACGTTCGCGCCCATCTCCGCAATCTTGATGACGGCGGAAAGTCCGGCGAGACCGCCGCCTATGACAATAATTTTGGGAGCTGCCATCGTTCCTTATCGGCTTTCTGTAATTTGCTTGTTCCCGTTTATCGCCGCGGTTCCTGACTCAGTCGGCTGCTGCGGGCGGGACCGGAGCGAGGTAAGGCTGGCTAGTCCCACGCCGGTCAAGAGAAAGAAGAATGCCAAACACACAACCAAGAATCGCTTCCGCGCCTTTTCCCCGGAAACGATGCCCCACTTCGCCGAGAACAGCCAGATGCCGTATGCGAAGTGCCATGAAGCCGCGATCAAGCCCGCAATATAAAACAGGAAGAACGGAGTCTGAAATACTTCAGCCTGCACTTTTCCGAAAGAAGCGTTGGGATATGCGTGCAAGTCAATCCCAGTAAAGCGCATGGTCCAGGTGTGCCAAATGATGAAGGCGAAGGCGACGCCTCCGGTCCAGCGCTGCGCGCTGTACATCCAGTTTCCGGTCCAGGGATATTCGCTCACGTTCCCCTCACCGCGATACCAAATGTAGAAGCCGTAGAGCGCGTGGAACGCGATCGGCAACCAGATCCCAAAGAGCTCAAGAAAGAATACCAGCGGAAGGTTGGCCAGGAAGCTTACCTGCCGGGCATAGGCGTCAGGCCCGCTGATTGCGGTCGAGTTGGAAATCAGAATGTGTTCAAACAGAAACGCGCCGACCGGAACGATGCCAGACAGGGAATGCAACCGGCGCAGAACGAACGACATACCCTGACCGGCGCGCAAGGGCGCGACCCTATGCGTTATACCTTGATTTACACCGGGAGCAGTAGAACTGGCTGCTGACGCCACGAATCGCTCCTCTTATGAGTTCTTATGCGCGCAAAGATGACAAAATAACCGCTCATTATCCTGCGGCGGGCGAAGCGAAGTCAAGGAAGGCATTAGAAAGAAGGCTCGTCGAGGATGCCGCTACGCAGAAGGGAATTCGCTTGCAGAACTACCAGACAGTGATAGGTTGCTTAGTCCATTCGCTATGTCTGGTAGCTATGTCTGGTTTGTAATGTCTATCGGAGGACCCCATGACAGGCAGCGTGGAATCGGTTGTTCTTCGATCAAAACGCGCGGACACTCCGTTCTCTCGATCTACCCGCAAGGTGATTGATTCTTGCTTCACCGCGACGATACCGGTTCCTCAAATATTCAAGCCGGCGGGCCGGTTGTTTTGCGAACTGCGCTTCTACCTTCCGATTCTGTGGAAACGAGTTAAGTCGCTCATCTACACTACCCCGAGGTTCTGCAGCAGGTGTGAATCCGTAGGAAGACATCTGCAACTGTGCGCCGCCCTGCCGGATGTCCACGGGCACGCCTTGCTCTATCTCGGCGCGATGGACGTTACCGCATCACGAGTCGATCAGGTTTCGTCGGTACGGCTCGTGGAGATCCATTGCAGGAATTGCCGGAACGCCGCCCCCCGGTGGCTGCATTTAGACTTTTGTTCTGCGGTCAGCTCCGCAAATGTTTTCTTGATCTGAGGAAAGTAGAACAAGGGATCGTAGCCGAAGCCATTCGCGCCACGCGGAGCGTCGAGGATGATGCCTTCGGCCGTGCCCCGAAACGTGGCCAGGGTCTTGCCGTCACGCCCAGCCGCCAGCACACAGACAAATCTGGCTGTGCGTTGGTCGGGTCGAACGCCTTGCAGTTCCCGCAGAACGCGCGCATTGTTGGCCTGGTCGTCGGTGTTTGCGTCAGCTTGATGCGGTTCCTTGTTTTGCAGATCAGGTGCGGCGTAGCGGGCGGAATGCACGCCCGGAGCGCCGTTCAGGGCGTCGATCTCCAAGCCGGAGTCGTCGGCGACGACTATCCTTCCCGGAACATATCGGCTGTACTCCTCGGCCTTCTTGCGGGCGTTGGCTTCGAAGGTGAGGCCATCCTCGACCACGGCTAGCAGGGAAGAGAAGTCGGGGATGCCGGTGATTTCGACTCCGTGTTGCACGGCGGCGCCAGCGAAATCGCGCAGCTTACCAGAATTGGAAGTAGCGATGAGGATCCTTCGCATCATTTCACCTCGCACAACTTGGGATCCACGTCAGCTCAACTTCGTATTGCGTAGAGACAAAAATCAGAATCAGGGCGAGCCACGAAATCCATCCTCCCACCCTGCGATCCCATGTACGAACAAAACTGATCTGCACGCGATTCGCGCCCGCTTCCACGGGAACCAGCATTTGCCCGGTGCCCTCGCGCGTCTTAGGCTGCACCAGCTGGCCATTTACCTCCACGCGCCATGCCGGGTAGTCGAACAGATGCAAAACAAGATCGTCCGGCGCTGACATCTCCGCGGTGAAGAGCTTGTGTTCGGCAGTCCAGTCGGAAACCCGGATTGCTGCGCGAGCGGGTCCGTCGACCGTCACGCGGCGGGCGTTTTTATCGACGGACGAGGGATCGGCGCCCACGGGCGTATATTCGTCGGAACCTTCATAACCCATGCCAGTGGCCACATGGTCCCGCATCGCGCGCAGCTCGGCGGCGTTGTCCCACCAGGGCGGCTGGAAGTGCTGCCATACGAATGCGAGCACGCACAGCGTAGCCAGGTAGATTGCCGAACGCACTGCCCACCGGCGCACACCCAGCGCAGTTAGCAAAGTGAACGGAATGCCCAGACACAACATCCAACGCCAGGGGAACTGCATGAAGCGAAGCTGGGGAAGAATGTTCCACAGAGGACTGCTGATCGAAAGCATAAGCACTGAGCACGCCGCGCTCCAAGCCACGAGCACGTACCACAGCTTACGATTACGGCTACCCCAGCTTCGTGCGGCCCAGGCTGCGGCAAGGGTCAGCAGGATCTCGGCCACTGCAATCCAGGAAATGACGAGGTTGAAGGCATCGTGATCCGTGTCGCTGGTATGGATAAACAAAAAATTGTCCAGTGGACGCAAACCGGCGGAGACGGCCTCTGCAATGTTGACCCATTTCTGTTCGTAGACGGCCGGCAACAAATAGAAGGCGGCCAGAGCCGCGCCCAGAAGCACGGCCGCAGTTCCCACCAGCAGAACCCGCGGCGAGCCCGACTGCCAAGCGATGACGACCATCAGCAACCCCAGGGAATAGTGGATCATGACCGCTGCAGGTGCGTTGACCAGCCAGGCACCACCGAGCAACAGAGCCAAAAAGACGGTCACGCGTCGGCCCTTTTCGTCCGCTCGCAACAATAGCAACAGCAGCAGGGGTAACAACGAACTGGCCAGTAGTTCGGCGAACGCGCTCCGCCAATAGACGATCACCAGGTGATAGGGATTGACCGCGTACAACAGTGCAGCAAAGGTTGCGTCGCGCCGGTCCAGCCACTGCCGCGCCAGCAGAAACATGGAGACACCCGCGGCCACCAGAGCGATCCAAATGTAGAGGCTGGCGACTAGCGTCCAAGGAAAGATCGCGCTGAGGGTCGCTCCCAGAATCCACGATGCCGGAGGATAGAAGATGAAACGTGGCTCGCCATAAGCAAAGTGCGCCAAGGCAGCCCAGCGCGGATAAACGATGCCCTGTTTCCATTGCGAGAGAACTTCCAGCCACGAGTACAGATGGAATTCGACATCGTGGCCGGAGGGCATACCGCGAAGGAAGAAAGGAATTTCAACCGCGAATGCCGCAGCGGCGATCGAGATCAGCGGCATCCCGGCTAGGCTGCTACGGGGGTGATTGAGCGCGCCGCCCACCTGACCCGATTTTGCGATTGCCGCCAGATTCGCTCCCACCGGCCTCCACGCAGAGACGATGCGTCAGTTGGTGTACATGTTCGCACAAGGGTCACAATGGTGCACCAGCGTAACCCACTTTATTTAATCCAGATTTAATATTCCTGAAACCGCCACGCAATAGGGAAGAGCTACCCTATTCGCATTGAGGTGGAACAAGCCACGGAGTCGAAGAACCCGTGCCAGAGACGGGGCGCGAGTTCTTCCCTCCGGAAACAAGCCACCGCGGGCCTCTCGCAGACGCCGCTAATCTCGCCGCCTGTCGCTTTCCTGCCCTTGCGCCGCCCTGAAAGTCTCCCAGCCAACTGCCGCGAGAGGCTTTGCTAAAGCAAAAATTGAAGTAATGAGAGTGAACAAAAACAGGGCAGGGAAGCCAGCGGGCAGGAACTGCAAGCTACTAGGTGGCGACGCTCTCACCCGAACGCTGGCGGCGAAGTTTATCGAGGAAGTCTTCCTGTTGTAGCGTCGACCCTTGTTGGAGCAATTCGAGCAAAGGATCTTCCAGGTATTCCATCGTCGGGTCTTCCAAGGTGGGGTCGTCCACGGTTTCGTCCGGTAGCTCCCGAGCGTGCCCGAATTGGCTCAGATCCGCCGTCAGGGCGCGTGGAGAAACACTAAATTCGAGCATGGATTCAGGACAACTGCGGAGAAGACTGATCAGGTTACCTACCTCGAGGCGCTGTTCCGGCGTGCGGGAAGGGAACTCCACGCCCATGCCGTGACCCGGGTGGGTAACGCGCACCATGCCTTCGGTGTGGACGGCCATGTCTTTGGTTCTCAGGCAAAGGTCGACCAAGGCCTGCTCCGGAAACGGCGAATCGGTCTCCACGTAACAGCCGCCCAAGCTCAGATCGGTGAGCTTGCAGTGGGAAACGCTCTCCTCCGGCCCACCCTGAGTCCCCGCCGCAGCCTGCAGCCAGAGCCGGAGCTGAGCCTTGATGGACTGCTCCAAATCCAGAAAATGGACTCCCGTTTGACCGTTCGGTTTCGCCCATGCTACCTGCCCGTGAGCGTTGACTTCCAGACTTCCGTCGGGCAACTGAAAGCGGAAATTCAGCAGCGCGCCTGGAGCCTGCGCTTCGGCCGTAAGCACGTCCATTCCCGTTTCGCTCAGGTCCAGCAGAATTCCCTCGGCTTTACCAGCATCGGACAGCGTGAGTTGCACCGGAACCTGGACGGGAACGCGGTAAGCCAGGCGACGTTCGCGATTTAACAACGCGGTCACGGCGAGCAAGCCGGCCCTGGCTGTGTCATCGGAGAGTGGTTTGTACAGCACAAAATGCGCGCCGCTGCTAAGAATATCGCGTGTCTTGGTGCGTTCCGCAACCAAGGCGACGGTGACGAGCGCGTTTCCCGAATTCAGTCTGCGGGCCTCTGCCAGCACCTCGGCAGCGGCCTTCGGGTCTTCAAAATCAATGATGAGCGCGTCAAACCTTTCCTGCTGAAGACGCTCGACAGCCGTGGTGAGATCGCTGAGACGCTCCACCGCAATGCCAGAGGCCGGCAAAACCCGGCCCAGGATCTCGGAGGCTGAGTCGTCAGTGGAAAGCAGCAATGCCAGAAGGGTCATAACTAGATTCCCCGCCGAACCACAGCGGACTTATGGCCAGCGAGGCGCCGTGGGCCGAGCAGCCTTGGACGCTGTCGAGCCCGAACTACCCGCACCCGCTCCCGCCGCCATGGCATCCGAGCGAGACGAAGCCTCGTCGCCTTCCATCAAAACCGGGTTATCTTCTTCATTTTCGGCGAGCAAGGGAGCCACTTCGCGCAGCTTCTCTGCCGCCTGCTGAAGCATCTCGATCTGCTTTCCCAGTTGGGCGTACTTTGTCTGCTTCTGCCGCAACACTTCATGAATGTCTTTCATAAGACCCCCTGTGGAGAATGTAGGGAGGCGGACCGACGGGGTCAACCGGAATCCCGGCTTGTGGGTTACTGCGGTAATTCGCAGGTGCGCTAGGCATTGTAGCGCTTGGCACGGTATCGACCAGGCAGCGAAACAAAAGCCCCGCCTGCGGCGGGGCTTCAAGAGAGGCGGATAGTGTAAAGTTAGGCTTTCAGCTTCTTGCGAACAACTCCAGCTAGGCCAACCAACCCGGTTCCCAGCAATCCCAGTGTACCCGGCTCCGGAACGGTAGTAGTGAGGATCGTGTCGCCGCTGCCCAGGCCCACCGATCCGGTAAACCCGTTCTTGCCGGCGTTAAAGGTAATCTGCGTGGTAGCGCCATTTACGGTCGCCCCGTTGTACCAAGTGCCGGAGATAGCACCGGTCAGGATGTAATAGATTGCACCGTTCGGCCCCGAAGTGGTTACTTCGGTCCAAGTCACTGGACCACTGAATGTACCGTTGAAGATCACGCCGTTCGGAATGCCACCCGTGCCATTGCCCGTGATCGTGAAGCTTCCGCCAGCGGCGAATGTCGCGCCCGTTGTCAGATTTCCCGATGTCAGCGCGCCCGTCGTAAAGCTCAAGCCGCCCAATCCGCCCGTGACCAGACCGAGCCCGCCGAGGCCATCGACTACCGTGAGCTCAGAACCAGAAAGGGTGAGGCCTGCGGAAGTTCCTGTAAGGGTACCGCCGGTATTGGTGAAATCCACATCGCCCGCAAACGCCGCCAAGGGCAAAGCCAGAGCCAGTACAACCATCAAAACTATCCGCTTCATCGCTTCCTCCTGAACCAAAAACCTCGGGGGACTTCAGGTCTCCGCTGGTGGCGCCAATCCTGGCGCACGCACGAATCCATGAGCAAGCTGCGTGCCAAACTAAGGGAAAAGGTAACCTATTGAATTGGCTACTGGTTAGCCCGCATCCCAGACCAAGACTCCCAATGTGAAACTGCAAAGCGATGCACACTAATACAGCCCTTTTGCGTCCGTTGGCTGGCCGCTCCGTTCTCAAACGGGCCGCCTGCACCCAGAATGTTCCTCATCAAACCCCCGGGAGAAATGCCCAAAAACGGCCATCCGGCTGACCTTGGGCAATCTCCTGCCATCGCATGGCGCCTAAGGGAAATTCCCAAACGGATGGACCGCAAGTACTGTCCTCGCCCCGGAACTCTTTCGAGTCGCTTTTTATTCTTGGAGAGTTTGATCCTTGCTTGGCAGGCTGCTGGTTGAGTCCGGTGGAACAATATTCGCATCGCGCCTCCCCGCAACAACATGGGTCGTGTCCCGATCCTCTGATTGGGACTCGACCAACACTTGAGAAATGACCTGTCAGGATAAAGGTTTTTGTACACTGGGCGCCGGAGCAGAACTTGTCCCGATCAGCTCTCTGAGACGGCGGGAGAGACTCCTCGCCAAAGACCGGTAAAAGCGCGAAGCGAGGTGGGGGAACAGCTCAAACAAGGTCTCCAAAGTGGAACGGTCGAGGTGATAGGCTTCAATGTCTTCGTCGGCAACCACGCTGGTGCTGGCGGGTGCGTCTTCCAGGAGTGACATTTCTCCGCAGATCTCGCCTGGCCCGATGGTTACTGCTCTAAGTCGTGAAGGGATTTGCACTCGGGCGCCTCCTTTGAGCAAGAGATAAACGCCATTCCCCTTCTTGCCCCTTTGAACCAGCATTTCGCCTTTTTTGAATTGGACACGGCTGGCCTTGTCGGCGACAAGAGCCCAGTCGTTCACCGTGAGATAGGTTAACCCGAGCTTCGACGTCGATAATACAGACACTGCGTCGATAATCTTCGCCATGGCGCGCGCGACCCGATTTCCGGAGAAAGCATCCGGTCAATGACAGAAACATCGTGACGGAAACAACAGGGCGCCTCAAGACTAGCAGAAAACGCCGCTGCTGTAACCCGTCCAGCACCCCGCGACACGCGGAAGTACCTTTGGTAGTGATATAAGCATCTCATCTTCTCTGGCTAGCCAGTTGTGCGACGCTAGTCACCATCCAACCATCGCTTAGACGGGCCTGATCAACTATGTCAGGTTGCGAAAAGAGAAGTCGCGCAAGGGTTAATGATGCGACCAGGCTCGGGACATTCAGCCGGAAATAAGGCATGGTGCGCCCGCAGACATTCGAAGTCCTCGCCTTCTGGTTCGTAGCCTAATTCCGTATTACATCCCGAGCGAAGCAGAGCAAGTAAGCGCAAGAAAATAGTGAATAAGCCCCTCAAAGGCCGAGGGAGAATCCGCAGGCACATTGTGGGTTCTTGAAGTGATTCGGCAGCCCTCAGGGCCGCGACGCGTTGCCCATCATCAGCGCGAACAGCAGTGGAAGGTAGATCACGGTGGCCTGCAACACATGACGAGCCAACATTTTCGATCGCGGGCTTTGTAGGGGTAGCTGGAGAAGCGCCAGCCGCGCGCCGAAATAGAAAAGTGCAATGCCCAGCACCACTGCTCCCACCAGATAGATCTTCCCCGCCATCCCGAACAGGCTGGGCAAGGTGCTCAGCGGAATCAAAATCAGCGAATAGCCCACGATGCGCCGCGCCGTCGACCGTCCATCCTGCTCCACCACCGGCAACATGCGAATTCCACCGCTCGCATAATCTTCCCGGTAGAGCCACGCGATGGAGAAGAAATGCGGGAACTGCCACACAAACAGGATGGCAAACAATATCAACGTGCCCCACTCCACCCGGCCCCGCGCCGCTGTCCAACCTAACACTCCCGGCATAGCTCCAGGAAAAGCCCCCACGAACGTGCAGATGGGTGAGACCCGCTTCAAGGGCGTGTAAGCCGCCAGATAGACCACCGACGTCAGCAAGGTCAGCAGCCCGGTCAGAGGATTGGTGAAAACCGCCAGATAGATGGACCCTCCCAAGGTAGCCAGCAGGCCGGCGATGGTGGCGTGAGCCAGGCTCATGCGGCCCGCCGGCAGCGGACGCTGCGCCGTCCGGCGCATGTGCGCGTCCACTTCGTGTTCCATCACTTCATTCAGCGCCGCAGTTCCGCTGGAGACCAGCCCGATTCCCAGCAAGGCGTGGAGCAGCCCCCACGACAGCGAAGATACTCCTGCTTTCTGCGCCCCGAAATAGTAGCCGCACCACGCCGTCATTACAATCAGAGTGGTCACGCGCAGCTTCATCAGCTCGGCATAGTCGCGTAGCAGAGACGTTGCTTGCCTGCGAAACAAAACCAGTGGTTGGGTCATCGCGCTCATGGGAAAATTATCGCAACGGTTGTCGTACCAATTCCCTCGCACCCCAAACAGAACCTACCGAGTGTAGCAAACGGCACAGCCCTCACCAAGCCGCCCTGATACTCACGGTTTGCATAGGTACTATTACGGCTTTTGAATGTCAAGCCGAAAACTCGGAAACGGTGAGGCAAATAGTTCTCGAAGCTTCCACGCTGAAACTTGACCATTTCGCTACTGGCTCGCCGAAACCCCAGATTCGTTGAAGGTTTCCGGCGGATCGAAAAAACACTGATGCCACAGAGCCGCGTCCGACATTTTCCCTGCCTTCCACTGCTGGAGCGTCGGGAACGTGGCGGCAAGCATCCCTCCGTCAACCGAATCGAAGATCATCACAATTCCTGCCAGTTCCTGCTGTTTCTGCTCGAGTTCCGCATAATCGTTGTCGAGCACTGATTTCGCGAACTCCAGTCTGAGCTGCGGTCCCGCATCCTTCTCCGTCTCGTTTATCTTTGCTACCGAGACAATCTTTACACTTTTTCCGCGGAGCGGCGCCCAATCGCCCGGGAAAGGCGCTGTTTCTTCCCGAGTCACGTGAAACAACTCCGCGGCGACGGGGCCCGGCGCCGCGCTCGCGGGCGCATCGTTGTAGGGAACACCGTCGGGCATCTCCAGGCTGTTGCGCCAAATCCATCCTCGGGACAGGCCAGAGATGCGCACGTGAACCCAATCCCGATTGAAATCCAGCATCTCGAACTCATCGTGTGCGCTGGCCAAGAACAACGTCTTGGCCGTCAGACTCGCGGTCTCGACCACCGCAGTCCCGCTCTTCTTTACTGCGACCAGATTCTTGGGATGAGCCTGATTCTTCAGAATCTCTTCCAGGTTCTCCGCTTCAACTCGTAAGCCGCCTGGATCCTTGTCAGCAGGTTTCTTCTGCCCCGTTTGGGAGGCGGCCTTTTCTTGCTCGGCGAGACCCTGAGCCAAGGACGACGACAAACCGCCCCCGCTTTCCGGGAGTTGTGGAACCGGCGCAGCAATGGTGGGCTCCGACGCAGGTGGCGTACTCACCGCCGGCACTGACGAAGATTCCACTGGGGAAGGTTGCTGCGAAGAGAACTGGCCCGAAAGGGATGGTCCCAAAGCAGATTTCTCCGACGGAAAGGGCTTTCGTGGAGCAGTTTCGGGAGAACGCGCGTCAACTTGCGGAGCCTTGCCCGCGAGTTGATCTGCCAGTTGATCCAGCAGGTCCGCTTCCAGACGGCCATTCGAGGTCAACAACTGATATCCGGACCGCGCTGCAACCGGATCGGCATACCAAGCCGTAACCTCCACGTTCACCCGCACAGTCGATCCCCCAGACGGCGCCGCGCTGACCTGAAACTTGGACTGATAGTACCCACGCTGATAGCGGTCTAGGGGATGATCTGCCGAAGTTGCGAATCCGTCCAGCACAGGAAGGCGTCCGCCTGTAGGGGTTTGCATCTCTTGCAAGACTTTTTCCACGGTGACCTTGGACTGCGGGAAAGTACGCTCGAATCCGCTGCCCTGCGCGAGGCACCATTCCGCGCCGCAAAAAGCCGCGACCGCCGCCAACAGCACGTGCGCGAGAGCTCGACGCGATCCTGCCGCTCGAAATCGTGCCGCGCCACGCCTCATGGCTGCTCCAACTGGTCGCGCATAATCCATCCGTGCTGCCCCTCATGCGTCTCCACTCCGTACCAGTAAGTCGTGGAAATCAGAATCAGGACTTCCGTGCCAGTGGTTAGCGTCTGCAGCGTGCTCGCGGTGTGGAAGGGCGCGGACTTGAGCGGCGCGCCGGGCGCCTTCACCAGGCGCTCGAGCTGCTTGCGCAGATCCTTGACGTGCGCTTCCAGAGTTTCTGCTGGCAGGGTGGTTTGGCCGGGCAGGCTTTGACTGGACAAGGTCTGGCCCGGGGACTGCGCCGCGCCGGCTTGCGAGGCAGACTCTGCCTGACTCCCCATGGCCTGAGGAACGGCCTGAGGTGCGGATTGCTGACGCGCGGATTGCTGCGCGGTCTCCGTGGGTGCGTAAGTCTGTACCGCCGGCTTCTGTTTCTTCTGCCGTTGTTCTTCGCGCTCTTCTTCCGCTTCGACGTTCTGCTTCTTCATCACCTCGATGGCTTCGACGTGCTCCTGAATATCTTTATACTCACTGTCTTCGACGGAGCCATTCGACTGATGAACCATGTGGCGGAAATCTTCTTCGAAAAGCGCGTCGATGCGCAGGACCGTGTTCTTCTCACCTTGAGGCTGCAGCACATAGCGCACGGCAAGCGTTCCGACGTCGCTGCTATCCTTGAAGTTGCGGGGGTCGATCGCCTGCTCACGAACTTTGTAGAAAACCTTCCCGCCCTGGTTCCATGGCGGAAATACGCGACAGGAAGTGGCGGCTTTCGCGCCGCTGACGAACTCGTCCTTGTTGTACTCCTTGGTTCCCCTGATCACGCCGTTTTGCGCGATGTCCTGCACGACTTGCTCTACTTCGCTCTCCGGCAATGGGATGTTGACGATCAGGCCCTCGCCGTAGGGCAATTTATCTTTTTCGCGGCCGGCGAGCGGAAGCGCAGCCGCGAAAAGCGATAGCAGCGCGAGGAACAAACCGATGGGCGAACTGGCCCGAACACCCACGTTTCCACAGCCTGCTCGAGCTCTGCCAAAACCCGCGGTCGCGCTGTCCTTGGGCCCGGAATCCAGCTCCCGGCCTCGAACTCCCATTCGCCAATCCACTGTACTCCCCGTTCCCGAACTTCACCGAGTCTCTTACTCTGGGTGCAGGATTGTCAACTCTGGCGCGGATTTGACCTAAAGTTTTACTTACTAAATGGCGAGAAAGCTACCCTGTCGCTTTGACATTGTAAAAGAATTGTAAAACTTCTTGCATATTGCCTATCGATGGGAATAGGATCCCCTTCTTCACGCCAGTACGCACTTGCAAAAGGGCTTACCACGCAAGCCATGGGAACCAACTCCAGGTTCGGGCTTTATAGTTCACCACGTCGGCACCTGTTTGTCCCTATCGAAATCCCGTTTCACAAACCAGATCTTGGTTTGATCTTGCCGAGGAGCACGGCCATGCACGTTTCTAGTCGCTTTCATCTCCGCAACATCTTGCAGCTTGCCACATCTTTCGCGGCTGTCGCTCTTGTTCTCGCATCCGTAGTGCTCACTTCGAGCCAGCCCGCGAACGCCCTGCCGGCCTTCGCCAGAAAGTATGGGCTTCGTTGCTCGGCCTGTCACGAATCGTGGCCGATGCTGAATTACTTTGGACAAAAGTTCAAAGACAACGGCTACCAGCTCATGAACGATCGCGATGCTCCCATCTGGCAGAACCCGGGTTATTGGCCGGTGGTCTTCCGCATCACGCCGATCTGGCACCGCGTGAGCACCGGCAAGGTCCAGGTTGACACCTACACCGATGGAGCGCTCAACGGCGGGCAGGCGATCCAGCGCATCTCGTCTTCCGGCTTTGACTTGAGCGGGCTCGACTTCCATACCGCCGGAACTTTGGAGAAGAATATCTCTTTCTATCTGCTTCCGTCCTCCGATTCTACCGGCGCTTTTCACTTTGAGCAGGTCTTTGTGCGCTTTGACAACATCGCTCACAGCCCCTGGCTCAATTTCAAGCTGGGTCGATTCGAACTCGACAACCTGCTTTCTGAAAAGCGCATTCTCACGCTGACCGGTAATGGCGGCATCTATCAGACTTATCATTTCATCCCGGTGGGTGACGGCAACATCTTTGGGCAGATAGGGGACAATCAGCTCGGCATCGAGTACCTGGGGCACTCGGTTGACGATCGGACGCGAGTTTCCGCTTCCCTCGTCAGCTCGAGCGATGGAAACGTGAACCTGAGTACCACAGCCAACGCCTACAGCGGGTTCTTTGCCGCGAGCCAGGCTTTTGACGCCGGCAGGCTGGGGGTGCAACGCCTCGGGTTCTACGCCATGGTCGGGGAAGCGTCAACCTACTATCTGACTTCGGGTGGCGGGATTCCCATTCCTGGTTCCGGAATTGCCAACAAAAGCTTCAGTCGCGAAGGCTTCGTAGGACAATTCTACGCCGGTCCGCACGTCGGTCTTACGGTTGTGACTCAGCATGGCTCGGATAACGCGTGGTTCGGGCAGGGTTATGGCAATGCGGAAGCCACAGACGGCAATGGAGGCACAACCTGCCTTACTGCCATTCCCAACGGCTGCCCTCCGAACAACGTGCCGGGAACGACTCTTCCGGCCGGATCGCAGGCGCCCAGCTGGAATGGCGTCACCTTCGAGGGCCACTACATATACAGTCCGCAGTTGATTTTCATCGGCCGGTTCGAGGCGGAACGGATGTCGCAACAAGCCAACGGAAACATCTGTGGTGGTGCTGCTTGTCCCTCCAACTTTGGCAATATCTCGACCTATACGGTCGGCTTCCGCTACAACCCATTCATGACCAGCCGCGCCGGCTTAGCCTGGCACAACGAGTACAACTGGTTGCATCAAGACGGTACCGGGCCTGCGAACCTCACGACTGGAGCGCTTACCAACATCAACACCGGCGAAATACTGATGGGACTTGATTTCGACTTCTAGAGAGGGAACGACATGGGCACAAGATTGCAGAATTGGACGCTTTTGGTTAGCTCAGCTGCGCTTCTGGGGTTTCCGTCGACTTCCTCGGCGCAGCTCACGACATTCGACATAGGGTCGCGCATTGGCGCGGAAAGCCATATCGGGAACATCACCGGTCACGCCAAAGATGCTGCGCTCCCTTATCGCCGGTACTGTGTCGGCTGCCATGGCCCGCTAGGAGACGGGAATGGCGAAAATGCTGTCTGGATGTCACCCCCCATGTACCAGACGCCTCGCGATTTCCAATTGGGCGTGTTTAAGTGCCGCTCCACTCCGACTGGAACCTTGCCTACCGACCAGGATCTTTTCGACGCCATCACTCGGGGCTTTGACCGTTCCAACATGCCGCAATGGAACACCTTGGGTAAGCAGGAGCGTGCCGACCTGGTGGCCTGGGTTAAGCACTTCTCCCCGCGCTGGGCAAGCGAAAAACCCGGAACGCCAATCACGATTCCTCCCGAACCGGAAGTTACTGCGGAGCGCATCAAGGCGGGCCGCGAAGTATTTGCCCGGGTGCAGTGCTGGAAGTGCCACGGCGTACAGGGTATGGCCAATGGGCCCTCCGCTTCGACCCTTACCGACGATCTCGGCCGACCGATTGCAGCCTTCAACTTTACTGATGGGTCCCGTCCGAAATGCGGCAGCACCGATCAGGATATTTACCGGATTTTCATGACCGGTTTGGACGGCACTCCCATGCCGTCATTCGCCGACAACATCAAGCCCGATGAGGCTTGGGATTTGGTTTTCTATCTGCGAACGTTTATGTCTCAGCCCAGCAAGGAAAAAGAGATGGCGAAGCAACTCGCCCTGAAGCCAGTTGATCCCAATGCCCCGGCGGGACAACAATAGAGGCTGAGGCATCTCAACAGCACGGCAAGGTTCACCTTCGTAGTTCTTAAAGGAAAGGACTTTCTATGAGGAATCGATACAATTTCGCGACTGTACTATCGCTGATAGTTTTAGTATGCTGTGCGGCGTTGATTTTGGGTCAGAGAGTCAACGCTGCTGGAGGAGGCAAGATTACCGGAACCGTCAAACTTGACGGCGCAGCTCCCCACATGAAGGGCATCGACATGTCGAAAGACCCATACTGTGTCAAGCAACACGAGAACAATCCGGCGCACCTGGAAACCGTTGTGGTAGGCCAGAACAACGCACTGGAGAACGTTGTGCTGTACATCGAGGGTTGGAGCGGTCCGGCCACTGTGGAGACCAACGTTCCTGTGTTCGATCAGAAGAATTGCATGTACGCGCCGCACGTACTGGCCCTGGATCCCAATCAAGACTTTAAGGTGAGGACAAGCGACCAGACGGCTCACAACATTCATCCGCTGCCGAACCCTATGATTAATGTCGGATGGAATCAGTCTCAGCCGCCGGGAGCGCCCGACATCACAAAGAGCTGGAAAAATCCGGAAGTGATTCCGGTGCAGTGCAATATCCACCCGTGGATGCATGGGTGGTTCGTGGTAGTGAAGGGGCCTTACGCCGTCACTGACGATAGCGGTCACTACACGATCGAAAACGTTCCTCCGGGAAGCTATACGGTGACGGCATGGCATGAATCCGATCCCTCCATCCCGCAAAATACCCTGACGCAAAAAGTCACGGTAGCCGGGGGCGGATCGGCGACCGCTGATTTCACATTTAAGGGGAAGTAGAAAACTTCCGCGTTGCAGCTCAGAATTAAAATCGCCGCCGCCTTCGCTGCGGCGACTCAATAATAAGGGCCTACCTAACTACCGGCCAAAGGCGGCGCGACATGGCGAAGATATTCGCGGTGACCATCATCCTGATCGCAATCGGTTCGGCGATTCCCATCGTGATGCACATGTGGCCTATGCCACAGGACATCTCCGTCCATGGTCATCTGATTGATGAGCAGTATTCGGAGACGATGCTGGAAGCGGGCATTTCGTTCCTTGCCTCTCAGTTCCTCCTGGCCTTCTTCATCTGGAAGTTCTCCAGCCCCAAGCCCGGCGACAAGATCAAGAGCTTCCCCGGGGGCGCCGCGGGTTTGGTAATCGCCGCCTTCCTTTTGGTAGGCACGGAGGTTTTAGCTCTGGGTGTGTTTGGGACAAAGGCCTGGGCCAGCGTGTATTTCACTCCACCCGCAGCGAATGCCATGCCAGTGCAGGTGCAGGCGGGACAGTTCGCGTTTTACTTTCGCTACCCCGGCCCGGATGGTAAATTCGGCCCAATTCACCCCGACCTCATCAACGAGGCGACCGAGAATTTCTTTGGTCTGGATACCACAAACGATCAGGATTCTAAAGACGACATCGTAACCGCCGAGATGGCCATTCCGCTGAACCGGGAAATCCACCTGCTGATGCATTCCAAGGATGTTGGACATTCTTTCTACGTTCCTGAATTGCGTGTCCACCAGGATTTCGTCCCGGGATTGGATCTCTCGCTTCATTTCACGGCGACCAAAGTTGGCAAGTACGAAATCGTCTGTACCCAGCTTTGTGGCCTCGGGCATTACAACATGAAGGCGTATCTCGAGGTCAAGACTCAGGAAGATTACGATAACTGGATCAAACAGCAGGCGGCCCTGCAGTGAGCTGTCACTCTGCATGACCTGGACCAATACATCTCATTCGAGGTGAGCACAATGCACGATATGTCTGCACCTGCGGTGCACCACGGAGCCCCGACCAGCTTCATTCGGAAGCATGTCTTCAGCCTGGACCACAAGGTCATTGGCAAGCAGTACTACGCTCTGGCGCTGGTCGCCGTCCTGGTCGGAATGGTGCTTTCCTGGCTCATGCGTCTCCATCTGGGATGGGGCAGTTTCGCGATTCCCGGTCTGCACCTGCTTTCAAAAAACGGTGCGCCGGGTGACGTCATGACGCCGGAGTATTACCTGCAACTGATGACCATGCACGGCACAATCATGGTCTTTTTTGTACTCACCACCGCCCCGTTCGCCGCATTCGGCAATTTCTTTTTGCCCATCCAGGTGGGCGCGGAAGACATGCCGTTTCCCCATTTCAACATGATGTCGTTCTGGGTTACGTTTGTGGCCTTCGTGGTTCTGGTAACGTCATTTTTTACAGGCGACGGGCCAACCCTGGGCGGCTGGACGCAGTATGCGCCGCTGAGCGCTGTAGGATCCGTGGCCGGCCCCGGCCAGGGTCTGGGCGTCATTCTTTGGGCAAGCTCGATTGCCCTTTTCTGTATCGGCCAGTTGTTAGGTTCGTTGAACTTCATCACCACAACCCTCGACATGCGTTGTAAAGGCATGTCGCTGATGCGGCTTCCGCTCAGCGCCTGGGCCTGGTTCATTACTTCGCTCATGGGCTTGACCGCATTTGCGGTGCTGATGCCAGCCTGCATCCTGCTCATTCTCGATCACGTTGCCGGAACCAGTTTCTTCGTGTCTTCCAACGAAGTGATTAATGGCCAGATTTTGCCCCATTCCGGCGGATCGACGCTGCTGTGGCAGCACCTGTTCTGGTTCTTCGGACATCCCGAGGTCTACATCGCCATCGTGCCCGGCATGGGTATCGTTTCCCACGTCCTGATCACCAATATGCGCCGGCCCTTGCTTAGCCACAGAGTAATTATCTTTTCCATGGGGGCTTTGGCCGTCCTCAGCTACATGGTCTACGGACACCACATGTTCGTCAGCGGGATGAATCCTTACTCTTCCCTTGCGTTTTCCTTCCCCACGCTCATCATCACCATTCCGGCCACGATCATCGTGTTGATCTGGCTGGGCAGTCTGTATGGCTCCAAGTTGCGAATCAACACGGCATCGCTATTCGCGCTGGGCTTCATCTCTATGTTCATCAGCGGCGGCATCAGCGGCTTTTTCCTGGCTCAGCCCTCGATTGACATCATGCTCCATGCGACTTACTTCGTGGTAGGTCACTTCCACATGGTCATGGCAGTCGCGGCCATGTTCGGCATCTTCGCAGGAACCTACTTCTGGTTCCCAAAGATGGCGGGGCGCATGATGAACGAGACCTTGGGCAAGCTCCACTTCTGGCTGACCTTCGTAGGTGCGTATTGCATCTTTATGCCATTCCATTACCTGGGAATCGCCAGCAACGTGCGCCGCTACCAGGCCTTCACCGACGAGTACCTGGTTCCCCTTATCCCGGTTCATAAGTTCATTACGGTTGCAGCCCTGCTCACCGGCCTTGCACAGTTCATTTTTCTTTACAACTTGATTCACAGCCGGTTCAAGGGCGCAATTCCGCCGAACGACAATCCGTGGCAAGGCACTTCTCTGGAATGGAGTACGGCCACGCCGCCGCCCCACAACAACTTTGGCGACAAGATGCCAGTCGTTTATCACGATCCTTATGAGTACAACGTCGAAGGTGCAGGCAGCGACTATGTGATGCAGACCTCGCCGGAAAAAATTAATAACCCTAAAGAAGAAAAGTAATCTTCGAGCGAGCACGGAGTTTCACCAAGGAGAGTGAGCAGTATGGCGACTACGGTCCACGAACCGCCGAAAATCGAACTCGACCGTTTACCGAGCCAAGGTTCCGGCAACGGAGGCTGGCGGAACCTGGTCCCCGCTTCCGGAGACTTGCGGCGGGTGAAGGACTCCTCTCCTCCTCCTGCTAGTACGGGCATCTGGGTAGGCCTGGCGGCGATCACCATGAGTTTTGCCGCCTTCACCAGCGCCTTGATCGTTCGTCAGGGGACCGCGCCTTTGGTGCACATCACTTTGCCCCCTGTGCTCTACCTGAACACCCTAGTGATCATTGCCAGCAGCATCTCGTTGGAAATAGCACGCCGCCGCATCGCAGCCTTCATGGGCGGAGTAAGGGATCGAGCAGCCAGCCCTGCGCGCTGGCTATACATAACCCTCATCCTGGGCCTGCTGTTCGTTGCCGGACAAACTTATGCCTGGATACAGCTCAAATCCCAGGGATTCGGCCTCGCCGCCAACATCAGCTACTCCTTCTTCTACGTCTTGACGGTGGCTCATGCTCTCCACGTGTTCGGGGGCCTCGGCGGTCTGATCCGAGTGATCGCAAAACTGAGTAGGTCCGTCCTGCGAAGGAGCACTCTGGACGCCACTTCGCGCTACTGGCATTTCATGGGTGTGCTGTGGCTGTATCTGCTTTTGCTGCTTTGGATGAAACTCTAACCCAGTCAAAGGTAGGAGGCAACGTGAGCCAAGCCGATCTAACCGTACAAGGACACTCAACCGCTGGGGCGATGGCCGAGCCCGCATTCTCGGTCCCCGCAAAAAAGATGGCGATGTGGCTGTTCATCATCGCAGACTCCGCCACCTTTGCCGGTTGTCTGGTCGCCTACGGATTTATTCGCAACGCCACTCCCGATTGGCCAAGACCGTTCCATAGCATCACCAATCTGGCGCTGATGACCTTCATCCTGCTGACTAGCAGTTTGACCATGCTTATCGGGATAGAGTCGGCCCGGAAGGGCGACAAAGCTGGGGCCTTCCGCTGGACCATGATTACCGCTGTTTTCGGAATCCTGTTCGCCGCCCTGCACATTCGGGAATGGATCGCGCTGATCGGGGAGGGAATGACGCTGTTCCACAATTCCTGGGGCACACCTCTGTTCGGCTCGTTGTTCTTCAGCATTACCGGCTTGCACCTGCTGCACGTAACCGGCGGCGTGATCGCTCTCATAGCCGTAGGGCTGAAGTACCAGGGCGGACGCTACAAAGCCGATGACCTCGAAATCACCGGGCTCTATTGGCACTTCGTTGATCTGGTTTGGATGTTCGTGGTGCCGCTGGTCTATCTTTTGAATCTGTCCCACTAAGAGTGGAAAGAGGCAGGACTAAATCACTATGGCTACCGCCGCAGAGCACAAGAGTCGTGGAATAGGGAAGGACATGGTCGTCTACTTCTGCATACTGGCCCTGGCAGCGATACAGTTCGTCATTGCCTACGAAAATATCAGCGCAACACAAATGTTTGTGCGCATGCTGGCCGTCGCGATCGTTGAAGCCGGGCTGGCGCTTTTGTTCTTTATGCACTTGTCGGAGAATCGCGGGCTAAGGTGGTTCGTCTTGATTTTCACCGTCGCCGTTCTGCTGGGGATGCAGTATGGATGGACGGACAGCTTCCGACTGGTAGACGGTGTACCATGGGCAAAGTAGCTAGGACCGAGAGAGTTTGGGACGACGGGGTTTAACGCGGAATAGAGCTATGAAGTTTTCGAAATCAATCTGGATTTTGGCCATCGCCCTGGTGGGACTGATCATCCTACTGGCGCCGGCTCCGGTCGTTGCCCAGAGCTGTGCGCTGTGCTACACGCAAGCCGCGTCATCGGGCTCACGAATGATTCAGGCCCTGCGCAGCGGAATCCTGATCCTCATCGTTCCCCCAACCTGCATGACCATCGGTATGATCTTCGTCTGCTATCACAAACGCAATCAAACTCGAGATGATGGCGACGAATCAGACCGCAAATGGAAGAACAACGATGCCTCTGCCGATACCCCATGCAAGGATCTACCGACAGCTGAGGGTGAGAATTAACGTCGCAGCTTTGTGGGTGATCCGGAAATTTTTGAGTCTTCCCCGGCCCATGGCGAGACCGCTCCAGAGCAAGATTCACCTAAATTGGCTGAGATGATCTCAACAAGTCAACGCGTAGATTCGAACAGCTAATGGTGAAGAGGCCGACCGTGCGCAACGATAGGCCAACTGAACTGGGGGAGCTAATGAATGCGGCGCGCCGCATGGATGGCGGTATTGCCGCCTTGTCTTTTCCGCGAATGGTCATCGGTGTCTCCTTCACTTACGCACCGGACCAAACTGGCGGCTGCGGGATTTCGATCAAATTGAGATTGAACCCACGAGAATCTATCGCGTGGAAGATGCCCGCGAGTTTCTATCGGGACACAATATCGACGTAGATGACTTAGCCCCACAGGTAGACGGTAGATTCTTGAGTGCTTTCGTCAGAGCAAGGAAGCCGATAGCGAAGCAATCTTGCTGCGCTCCCACCTGCTGCAACTGAGCGTGACCGATGATGCCACATTACAACGTGTTGTTTCTATGCACAGGCAACTCAGCACGCTCGATTATGGCTGAGGGGATCATGAACCTTAAGGGGCGACCGCAATTCACGGCTTATAGTGCTGGAAGCCATCCATCCAGCAAGGTGCGCCCGGAGGCGTTGCGCCAGCTTGAGGTCGCACACATTCCGACCAGCGGTTTTCGAAGCAAGGGTTGGGATGAATTCTTCGAAGCCTGACGCTCCGAAGCTCGATTTCGTTTTCACCGTCTGTGACAATGCTGCCAATGAGGTTTGCCCCGTATGGCCGGGCCAACCGATGACGGCACACTGGGGCGTTGCCGATCCCGCCGCCGTCGTAGGCACGCCGGAAGACGTACAAAAGGCTTTCCGAGATGCCTTCTTTCTGCTGGATCGGCGGATCAGTCTTTTCCTTTGTCTTCCCCATGCTTCGATAGACAGGCTTGCTTTGAAGAAGGAACTGGACAACATCGGTCACCAATGACATTCCGCCTGAAGGTTCGGATGACAGCGGAGTTTGTCGGGACAGCGTTCCTTCTCGCTGCGGTCGTCGGCTCTGGAATCATGGGCGACCGACTTTCGGGTGGCAACGTTGCGATTGCATTGCTCGCCAACACGATTGCGACGGGCGCGGCTTTGGTCGCGCTCATCCTCACGTTTGGTTCGGTTTCGGGAGCGCACTTCAATCCTGCCGTCACGCTTGCGGACGCGTCCCAACGAGGTATTCCCTGGAGTGAAGTGCCGGGATACGTCAGCGCCCAGATTGCAGGAGCCTATGCTGGCGTCGCGTGTGCGCACCTGATGTTTGGTCTTCCGCTGTTCGCGGCGTCACGGCACACACGCAACGGCATCTCGCAAGTCTTCAGCGAATTCATCGCGACTTACGGACTGCTATCGGTGATTTGGGGGTGTTCACGCCTCCGCTCATCAGTCGTGCCGTTTGCGGTCGGGGCTTACATCACAGCGGCGTACTGGTTCACGGCATCGACATCATTCGCTAATCCTGCTGTCGCTCTGGCGAGGGCGGCGACAGACACTTTCAGCGGCATTCGTCCGATAGATGTTCCGGGCTTCATCGCGGCACAGTTGCTAGGAGCGGCGGCGGCAACCGCGCTGTTCAGATGGCTTGTGCCTGCACTGCCTGTCGTTGCGCGGGACATTCTTGTCCCGCACGCGACGGATGGCCTGAAAACCGCGTCATCCAGATAGTCATATTTCTTAAGAGGTAAGTGAAGCTGTTTGTTGATGCGGTAAGCGCAAGCTTGGTAAAGCTGAAACCCCAATCCGGCCATGCAACAGGCGCGAGATCGTCACGGGCCGCCAACGCTTCCGGCGGGTTGCTGAACCCTCACGGCTGGCGCGGAGTTTCTTGTTGGGTATGGAATGTCCGGGCGAGGGTCGGGAACGAAACCGTTCCGATTGGGCATTTTTACGCGAGGCAGCGTCATTTCATTTAGGTCAGCTTCCTTGTCAAGAATTCCGTTGAGGTAAAGAACGAACGCCGTAACGGCGTAGGTCTGGTCAGGAGTAAGGGTTCCGGGGCGAGCATACGGCATTTTCCGGTGGATGTAGTCCCAAACGGTGGTCGTATAGGGCCAGTAACTTCCAACAGTGCGTAGTGGATTGCTGCTCTTCAGCGTACCTTGGCCTCCGGCCAGCACGGGATACTGCAACATTCCTTGACCGCGATCTCCATGACAATTCGCGCAGAGGGTCTCGTAGATATGCTGTCCTTGTACGACCGTGCCGCGTCCCTTGGGTAAGCCAGAGCCATCGGGGGCTACGGAGATGTCCAGTTCGCGAACTTCTTCCGGTGTCGCTGGTCTTCCCAATTTGTACTGTTGGCTTTGTCCGAGCACGGCTATGGTTACGGCGGTGAGTGTGCAGGTGATGTACAGTGCGGTTTTATTCATGGCTGACCTCTCCGTTTGCGTGGACGTACCAGACTTTGGTTCCGTTGTAGTGGTCGGTGGCGTTGAGTCCGCGAACCGCGACGAGTTCCTCTCGCGTGGGCTGCAGATAGCCCGTTTCGTCCGTGCATCGCGATTGAAGTGAAGTTTCCTTTCCGTCCCACCACCACGGAAGCCGAAACCGCGTGAGTGCCTTCGGGAGGATCGGCTCATTGAGCTGCGCTTGCTGCCAAGTTTTTCCACCATCGGCGGAAACCTCGGTCTTGGTGATTCGTCCTCTGCCGGACCAAGCTAACCCAGTGATTTCGTAGAAACCGGGGCCCGATAGCTGCTGGCCTCCGGCAGGCCGCGTAATCACGGACTTGGCCTCCATCACGAATGTGAACTGTCTGGCGGTTCCATCGGGCATGAGGTCGGTGTAGTGGGCCGTTTCATAGGCGCTCATGTAAGGCTGATCGACAACTTGCACGCGGCGGAGCCACTTTATGTTCACGTTGCCCTCCCAACCGGGAACGATGAGCCTCACTGGATATCCCTGCTCGGGACGCAGCGCCTCACCGTTTTGGCCGTAGGCGACGAGCACGTCGTCAAGTGCTTTCTCAAGAGGAATGCTGCGTGCCATCCTGCCCGCGTCCGCTCCCTCGGCAACCATCCAACTAGCGCCCGGTTTCAGGCCCACTTGATCGAGCAGGGTTCGCAGTGGCACACCAGTCCATTCAGTGCAACTCAAAAGGCCGTGGCTTCTCTGCGGGTTCATGGCAGGGCGGGCTATCTGCTCCCCACCACTATTACCAGCACATTCGAGGAAGTGAATTCTCGAAACCGACGGCAGGCGATGAAAGTCTTCCATCGTGAAAATCAAGGGTCGCTCCACCAAGCCGTGAATCATTACCTCGTGATGCTGGGGATCGATTTCAGGGACTCCTGAATGATGAACCTCGTAGTGCAGTGCTGAGGGCGTGATAATCCCAAACAGATCTTGCAGCGGCGTTCTGCTGTAGCTTGATGCCGGGGTGCTTGTCTTCGGCAGAAAGCGAACGACCGATTGCTCGAACGGGGACCGCTCACCGTAGGGGCGCGGCCCCGCACCTAAGTCCTTCGGGAAACCCGTTCCCGAAAGGTGCATGGCACCAATTGTTGCGCCCGTAGCTGCCAGGAATCCTCGTCTAGTGAGTCGAGTTTGGCTCACGATTGCCTCCTGCATCGAATATTGACGATACTCGATGAATTCGCTCAATCTCTCTTCTCATGTGGATCACCTCTCATTACACGTTCATGATTACCCGCGCAGCGTGGGGAAATTCAGACAAGCACTTGCGGTTGACCCGGTAATATATGAATGTTCCGCGTCGCTCTGCCAGAACGAAACGACAGTCGCGAAGAATCTTCAGATGATGGGATATCGATGACTGTTGAATCGGAAAATGCTTTACGATCTCGCAAACGCAAACAGGGTCGTCATTGTTGGCCAGCAAGTTGAGAATGCGAATCCGCATCGGGTCGGCAAGGGCTTTGAAGCAACAGGAGTACTCCTTCGCGCGAGACTCGGTGATCTTGGCAGACCTTACCTCGGGGCAACAATTGGCAGTCGGGCATTTTGTGGTCGCTGGCACGGCGGTGTCGACGACAAGAGTGCCAGATTCATCGAAGAATGTCAATGAATGCTGAGAGCTATCGCACTCGGCATCGGATTGTTGCGGTCTCCTCAACCGAGCTAGGGCTTCTCATTATGCAGCGGGCTTTCGGACTAGACATTCCGCAAACGCTGGAAGACATTTGTGATCCGGCACGATTGGCTTTGGTCGTGTACGACATGCAGGTCGGGATCGTGAAGCAAATCGAGAAATGGCCAGCAAATCACGGACAGAGTGGTTCAGGTTCTCGAAGCGGCTCGTAAAGCGCGGTTCGGGTCTTGTTCACACGCCACATGTCACTACCGAAGAAACTCATGGGCGTGTCTCAGTTCCGCATGGCGATGGCATGGCAAAGGGTGAAATCGGCAGACGATGTCACCCCTTGATTCTTGCGTGACGCGCCGGGGTTCCATCTGATTCCAGAGATGAATCCATTGCCAAGCGAAGCGATCTTCGACAAGATCACCATGTCAGCATTCGAAGGCACACTGCTTGACATCGCGCTGCGCCATTGCGGTATGGACGCATTTGCGGTCGCCGGCATTGCCATGGAAATCGGTATCGAACCTGCAGTGCGGCATGGCGCTGATCTGGGCTACATACCAGCGGTTGTCAAGGACGTATGCGGTTTCGGTCATCGCGATGCGGCAGAGCGTTCAATTGCGAGCCTTGAATTCGCGGATGATGCTTTGCTTTACCAACGTCGAAGCGCGATCTGTGCCCAGTTTCGGCGCATACAATCGCAAAACACGTTGGTCAGGACGTGATCGAAGGGTGCGCCCCGTGGGGTGCTTCTGACAGCGCAGCTCACTCTTCGTCCTAGTCCAATCGGCTGTCGTCGAAGGAAGCCTCATTTGCCGTCGACAACGTTGGTCACTTCTGTTTGTCTCCCGTCTGGTGCTCATCAATCTGGAAGCGCAGGAACTCATGAACCGCTTGCAATGCCCTTGGATTCGTCGTTGAAATCATGATCCTCGCACCGCTATCCGTCTGCTGATACTGATACCGAATCTCGCTGTGAAGTTTCTCCATCGTTGGCACACCAGGAGGTGTGGTGTCGTGGATGAACATCGGGGTGTCGAAGTTACCTTCCGAAAACATCTTCGCTATGTGCGCTAGGTGCGTCCGAATTTGGTTCTGGCTTGCATCGTCCTTCGGATCGTTTGCGCTGACTTGAATCGCGCCGCCATCTTTGAGCAAAACGAAATGATGCGTCGTCTTTTCGTGTGAGAATCCCATCGCAGCATCGCCCCGTTTCATCATTGCGCAGTGCTGCTGTTCGGGCGTTTGAGTATTCGCCTGCTGAGCTTGAATCGCGGAAGCGAGCATCAGAATCACAAAAATCGCGTTTGCCTTCATCGCCGAATTCCCCTCAAGTGCTTTGCCGTCAATCGGTTTGGATTAGTCCCAATCACGTCATGCGGCAGACTCTCAAGCAGCAGTGCTGGTTTTCCCTTTCCAGTGCGAGCGAGTCGAGCATCCCAGTCGTTGAGAATCCGCTCAAGTTGATCGCGCATGCCCAAGAGGTCGTTGATTTGCTCTTTCACCTCTTCGAGTTTGTGTTCCGCAATAGCTCGAACCCAGTGGCACGGAACCTCTCCACGGTCACGCATTCTCAAAATAGTCGCCAACTCAGGAAGAGAAACTCCAACCTTCAACGCACTCTGGACCAGTCGAACGCGGTCGAGGGAATTTGCAGGGTAATCCCGATAACCACCGTTCGTGCGAGGCGGTTTCGGCAGAACACCCAGACGTTCGTAGTGCCGCAGAGTGTCGGTGCTTATACCAGCAAGACGCGATAGTTCACCCGATTGCACGGTCGTCTTCACCTTCGGCGTTAAGCATAAACCCCCGAATCGGTTCCAGAGTCAAGCATAATCTGGGTCGACCGCTCGGCGTTTGAGACTGCTGCACTACGTTGACGCTGCAGCAGAATGTTCCGGCATGCCCGAAGATTTATGATCTCTTGAGGTGAGGGGAACCCGATGAAAGGCTTTGCGGAATCGCGGCGTAGTTTTCTTAGGTCAGCAGGAATGACAGTTGGCACGTCATTGCTGTCGCCAAACGTCAGCCTTAGTCAAAGCGATGCGCAGATGCAACGTTGTGGGTCAGGACGTTCGCAGGTGTTTGA
>CAVQNY010000034.1:0-46199 GCA_963714225.1 uncultured Acidobacteriaceae bacterium
TGGGGAGATACACGGCAGAAGACGCTGTGAAATCCCTTCAGAACTCCTGGTGCATCCCAGAGTTGGAGTCAGTTCCAGGTCAGTGCTTAGTATTCGCGCTGAGCCAAGAACGCCACGGAAGCCCAACGATCATATTTAAGAAGGAGTACCGCACATGAAACAAACGAGCCCCTCAGCAATTTCCCATGAAACACCAACGAAAGTGACGAAATCCGTACCCGACCTTCAAGAGGAAATTCGCCTTCGTGCCTACGGACTGTACGAGCAACGCGGAACAAACGGGCACGAAGTAGATGATTGGCTGCAAGCGGAGTCAGAAGTGACTCAACAGCAGGCGAAGATCGCCGTTGCAAAGACTTCGCTCTAAGGAACGAAAGCGCCCCAAGACCTTTCGAGTCGTAGGGCGCAAGTTTTTTGGCCTTCCCCGAAAGCTCCTTGCACAGGTTACTTTCTGATCGCACGGTGCGAGTGGCTCCGAAAGCCTAAGGTGCGGGGTTTCACACATCGATTCGAGCGGCGTAGATAGCATCCATCGACCGACGATGTCTCTCAGAAAACAGTATTCGTCAAGCACTTCGAGAGAGACACAAGGCGGCTCTGTCTTCGAGTCCAGCGTCCGAGCGTTTGCGGGAGACAATGCCGGGTTGTCGTCGAGAAGTTGCTGTATACGTTCTTCAATCTGTCTCCGATCCTCATCGGTCAGCGAGTTCCTGAACTGAGCTCGTTCCGCATTCGCTGGCCGCTGTTTTCCTCTGGCCCACTCCCGCGTTGCTCGATCGCTCGATCATCGTGTTTGCGATCCGCATTGATTCCAGCCTGCTGGCTGTTCATCCGTTCATCCGCTCCCGGGCCCAATGGCCCCCACGTCTCCGGAAATCTGGACAACGTGACTTTCTCCCAGGCACTGGATCAACTGCTGAAGACCTTCCCCGGCCTTTGGATCTACGAGAATTGTCCGAGCGAGAAGAGAAAACGGACGATTTATTTCAAGTTTTACTCCAACGGTGTAGGCTGGGCGTCTTTGGTAAAACGGTAACAACCACCTATTCTGCGCCCCAACACACGAGCACGCGAATGCGTCCGCCGCACCAGCGGCTTCGTTCAAGTCGGCTTGTAGGAAGTTTCACTAGATCGGTACTGGAAAACGCCTTGTAGTCATTGACTGGCCTACTCCTGGATTGGCAAAGTGTTGCTGGCTTAATCGTGTGCGCTGACATGCCGTGTAATGAAATGAGGGTTTTCCCCTAGGTATTTTCTTTGAGTTCTTCTTACCAGTCAGTAGGAACCCGCAGTGAACTTCTTGCCAGTCCCTTAAGTACTGACTCGGGAGTCAGATAGCTCTGCTCGGTTCCGCTGCGACCCGAAGAATTTACCTACCAGCCTTCCACGCGGGGTGACGCGGGCGATCCGCAAGTCTTTGAAAACGGGAATGATTTATGCAATTTGGCAGAGTTTGGCAAGGTGGTTGCCCTTAGTTTCTAGGAACACGCTCCTTCGTCAAGGAGGTTTCTCGAACCTATGAAAAAGCGATGCGTGTATATGAAGCAATACTCCGTACTGTTGGCGCTCGCAAGTTTTCTTTGGATTGTTCCATCTGTCAGCTCTCAGGCAGTGCCACCCTCTCCAGTGGCGCCTGCTGCCCCAACACAATACCCCGGCCATGACAACCCAGGCCAGAACAACGATATCACTCGGCAGGAGCTGGCGAGTTTCGATACTTTCCTGGACGGGCATCCTGAGATCGCCGAGCAATTGCGCCGGAATCCGTCTCTGGTGGACGACCGGGAATATGTTTATAGCCATCCGGAACTGCAGGTGTATTTGCAGGACCATCCGCGGGTTCGCGAGGAATTGACGAAAAACCCGCGCATCTTCATGAGGGAGGACGAGCGCCTCAACGGTCGGGAACTGGCCACTCTTGACACATTCCTGGACAGCCATCCTGAGATCGCGGAGCAACTGCGCAAAAATCCGACCCTGGCAGACAACAAAGAGTTTCTGCAGAATCATCCTGCGCTGCAGCAGTTCTTGCAGGAGCACCCAGCAATACGGGAGCAATTCGCACAAGATCCGCGCGACTTCATGAGAGACGAAGACCGTTTCGACCGGAGGGGCAATGACGTGACCGGGCGGGAATTGGCCGTGTTCGACACGTTCCTGGACGGCCATCCTGAGATCGCGGAGCAACTGCGCAAAAACCCAACTCTGGCAGACAACAGAGAATTTCTGCAAGACCATCCTGTGCTGCAGCAGTTCTTGCAGGACCACCCGGGAGTGCGGCAGCAATTGGCACAGGATCCGCGCATCTTCATGAGGGAGGACGAGCGCCTCAACGGTCGGGAACTGGCCACTCTTGACACATTCCTGGACCGCCATCCTGAGATCGCGGAGCAACTGCGCAAAAATCCGACCCTGGCAGACAACAAAGAGTTTCTGCAGAATCATCCTGCGCTGCAGCAGTTCTTGCAGGAGCACCCAGCAATACGAGAGCAATTCGCACAAGATCCGCGCGACTTCATGAGAGACGAGGACCGTTTCGACCGGAGGGGCGACGAGGTGAGCCGCCGGGAGCTGGCCGACTTTGGCGGCTTCCTGGGCAGTCATCCCGCGATCGCGCAACAACTTTCGAAAGACCCATCGTTGGCCAAGAATGATGAATACCTGCAGAACCACCCGGAACTGCAGGATTACTTGAAATCCCATACTGGCGTTCAGGAACAGCTGACGGAGAACCCGCAGGCCTTCATGAACTCCACGAACCAGTTCGACAACACCGGAACCAAGAAGGAAATGATAGACCCGAAGCCAAAGCAGTAGCTTCCCGAGGGTGCTGCTGGCTGGGAGGCCAAATAAGGTGGCCTCCCAGCCGGTTCAGCGGAGACTGTACGGTCATTTTCCTCTGGAGTCGGCCCCAGCCACGAGTCGCGGGACTGGAAGAGGGCTTAAGAAACGGAGACGATATGAAGACCGAAGCCTTACTTATTGCAACGCTGGTTCTCACATTTGCGGTACCTGCGGCAGCAGGAAAGAAAAAGCCGGCCGAGAGGGGCATGATCGAGAAGATGGAAGCGGTGCCCTGCGGCGCCAAGCAGAAAGGCATTACCGGCCTCGGAAGTGTGTTCGCCTCAGCCGGGGTTGAGCACGTGAATTCGGATGAGAAATTGTGCCCTCAGTATCTGCTTCTCAGTGACGAAATGGAGTATCACATACGCCCGATGGACAAGAAGCACCCGGTGATTCTGCCAGTCGGCCAGGAAGGGGAATTCCGGATCGATAAAGACCGGCTCTATCTCAAAGTATCCGAAGGAGACCGGAAAACCCGGCCTTATCAAGTGGTCGCAATGAAGCCCACGGGAGGCGACCAAGACAAGGCTACAGCCAAGCCTGTCAATCCGTCCAAGTGAGACGGCTACTGACGAGAGGGTGCAAGGTGGCCGGGAAGAAAGGGTGACTTCGCGGTGGGGTTATGCAATCAATGGTCTGCGATAGACCGCCAATTGTATCTGGTCGCCGCTTCGTCTTTCGGAGGTCTTTATGAAACGAGAGACTAACCTCTTAGCGATGTTGATTTTCCTGTTAGGGGCCGTCCCGCCGATGTTGGCGCAAAACCTACAGGGCCAACCGAGCCCTGCGCTCCCATCTGACATTCTCGGACCTCAATTGATCGCATGGTCGCAACTGCAGAAACCGCAACCCGTGCCGCAGCCGCTCCCGCCGCCTGACCGGCCCATATCGCAGCCAGCCCAGCAGACTCAACCCACGAACCCACCCGCTCAGGAACAGCAGCCGGTAGCACAAACGTTCAAGGGCACGATCGTCGTGAAGGATGGCAGCAGGTACGTGCTAAAAGTCTCGAGTAACAACGCGTATCAACTTGACGACCAGGAGAAGGCGAAGCAGTACGAGGTAGGCAGGTAAGAATCGGCGGTGCTCTGGATGTGAACGGCAGCAGCCTCCACGTCATCAGCATTGAACTCCTCTCCTAAATGCTCACGAAAGGACAAATGGGAGGAGGAGACGTGCCGCAGGTGAGCTTGGATGTCCTTCACTGACCCCTTGCCTTGCGCCAGCGTTGCCATCGTTCTGCGCAAGACCTGGAAGTTCAGTTTAGGTTTAGGCAATCCAAGTTTTTCCGCCAGCGGATTCAGGATTCGATTTCGGTAGTTCCCGGTATGCGTGAATCTACCATCGGTGTTGGGGAAAATGAAGGCGTCGGGTGAAGAGTCGGAGCATGATGTCTACGCTTCAGCGATTGGCAAACTGCATTGCTGTCCTTGCCCATGATCTGCCTCGGGCAGATTCTTCGACTGCGTGCAGTACTCTTTGAACCTTGACCGCATCTTGGAAATTCGCATGAAACATCTCATTCTTTTCAAGTGACTGCAGGAAATCCGCCAGGGTCAGAATGAACGTGTGCTCATAACCGAGAATGTGTCCGGGCGGCCAGAAACTAGACGTGTAAGGATGCCCGGGGCCTGTCACCAAGACGTTGTGACTACCTTGCACTTGCGCGTCATCACCGGCGTCGAACACGTGAAGGCGATTAAGATCCTCCAAATCAAAGCGAATAGCTCCCTTCGCCCCGTGGATTTCCAAGTAATTGCGATTGCGGCATCCGGTTGCAAAACGAGTGGCCTCGAAGCTACCGATGCTGCCATTCGCAAAGCGCGCGAGCATTAATACGGCGTCATCTACCTCCCGGCCGGAAGCAAAAGTGTGAACGAGGGACGAAACTTCATCTACCGACCCATTCAACATCAAAGCCAGGTCGATTGAGTGCGACAAAAGATCGCCCATCGCGCCAGATCCGGCTTCCGACTGCTTGAACCTCCATGCATCCCTAGCTGGGTCCGCTCCCCAGCTCTGCAGATAGGTGGCCCTGTAATGGTAGATTTGGCCTAATCTTCCCTCGTCCACCAGTTTCTTAGCGAGAGCAATCGCGGGTACGCGGCGATAGTTGAACCACACCAGCGTGGGGACATTCTGCGCGGCGTTGGCCATGCGCTCTGCTTCCTCTACTGACATGGCGAGCGGCTTTTCACACAGCACAATCTTGCCTGCGCGGGCGGCGGCAATCGCAATTGGTGCATGGAGATGATTGGGAGTGCAGATGTCGACGATGTCTACATCCTTCCGCTCTACTACTTCTTCCCAATCGCTTGAGACTCCCTCCCAGCCCCATCGCGTGGCCATCGCCTCCAGTTGCGGTTGATTGCGGCCGCAGATAACCTTCAATATGAGGTCGTAGTAGGATTCACAAAAATGGCCGACCTGATGGAACGCGTTGGAATGCGCCCGTCCCATGAACCCCTGGCCGATCATTGCCACACGGAGTCGTTTAGGAGATGTCATAGTTGCCTACCTAAGACTTTGCGGAAAGCGTGCACAATGTCTTCTTCATCCCGCTCCGAAAGGCACGAGGGAACCGCGAGCAGGATGCTGCGTTCGAATAAACTATCGGCCACTGGGCACGTGCCTTTGTGATACCTGGCGGTTGAGCCGCGATTCTCCGCCAGGTTCCAGGGCAATCCTTTCTTGTCCACACTCGTCTTATTCACCAGGCTCGGGATATTGAAATAAATATGAAGACCCCAATTGGTCATCACAACGTTATTGACCCCCTGGGATGAGGTGACGATGCCT
Organism: uncultured Acidobacteriaceae bacterium; assembly: GCA_963714225.1. Lineage (GTDB taxonomy): Bacteria > Acidobacteriota > Terriglobia > Terriglobales > Acidobacteriaceae > Sulfotelmatobacter. The sequence goes on from CAVQNY010000034.1 coordinate 5,644, forward strand.
TCGGCGCGCAATGCTTGATTGACTCGGTTGGCGAGTTCAGGGGTGTCAAAAGTTGAAATCAGAAAACAGCCTGTATCCCCCTGCGGATCAACAATCCTTCTCAGACGCAGTTGGGGGAACTGTTCCAGTGCCTTGCGAATGCGATATTTGCTGCCGCGCATCGCGGCGATCACTCGTGGCAGCTTTCGGAGTTGTACTCGCAAAATGGAAGCGCGCAGTTCATCGATGCGGTATCCTCGTCCCCACAAACACAGAGCAAGGTCGTCAAAGACGGTCCGGCCGTTTTCGTCCCGAGCGTAACCCAAGTCGTGAACGGCAAAAGCTCGGTCGTAGAGGCGGGCGTCATTCGTGACAATGGCCCCACCCTCTCCGCTGGTCATATTTTTGTTCATCTGAAAGCTGAATATTCCCATGTCTCCGAACGTGCCGACTTTTTTCCCTTTCACACTTCCTCCCGCACACTGAGCGCAGTCCTCGAGAAGAAACAATCCTCGCTCGCGGGCTACCTTGAGAAGTTCGGTAATGTTTGCAGGCGCGCCACTCATGTGGACTGCGATGATTCCTGTGGTTCGCGGGGTAATAGATTTCTGGACAGCAACGGGATCAAGACAGAACGTTTCATCGATGTCAGCCAACACCGGAATTGCGCCGAGATTTACTACCGCCGCGGCAATCGAAACCCACAGGTAGGCTGGAACAATCACTTCCTGTCCCGGTCCGACGCCCAGCGCAGAGAGCGCGGTGTGCAGAGCCCCTGTGCCACTGCTTACGGCGAGCGCGTGCGCTACACCAAGGAACGACGCGAACTCAGACTCGAAGGCTTCCACTTCTCCTTGTAGATCGATACCGTAGTAGCGGAATGGCGAGCGACTTTTCAACACCCGCAACGCTGCCTCGATCTCTTCTTCGTCCATGTGATGGACGCCTGGAAACTCCAGGGGGAGAGGCTCGGTCCGGACAGGCTTGCCACCATCGATCGCTAATTTCTCATCGAGTGTTGCGGAATTATCTTGTGTCAGCTTCATTGTGCGTCACCTATGATTGATGTTTTGGATCTTTCTTAACTACCAGTCTTGCTCTTTATCTCCTCAGCGTGTTCTGCGGCCTCCGCTTTGGCGCTCTTAAAGCCTACTCCACAATGCAGTGGTGATCGAAATCGCCGGCAACTTCAGGCGGAGCACTCGATCATGGAATTTCACGCCCATTTCCACATCTTTGTCCTTGCTGTTCATCAGTTCGGTCACAATCTCGCCATCCGGCGCTTTGAATGCCATTACCCGCACTCCGTCGAGTGATCCGGCAGTCCTAATGCGAACATCTCCCGGGCGTACGAACTTGCTGAAGTGTGCGAGGTAGTAGTAGAGGCCCGTGTAGGTTACTTTCTTCGATCGCCGATCAATGATCACCACGGGGTGCTGAACATTCGGGTCGGGGTTTCCATGAATCTCCGACACCGACCAAGGTCCGCCCTTTTCGTCCAATATCATGTTCCAGTAGATCCAGGCGGACGTATCGACCTCGAGATCGTTGAAGATCTGATTGCCCCAGTAGTCGCCGTCCTCAAAGTCGAAGCGCGGAAGAGGCATCGATTTAGTGGTGCCTGCGTCGTAGGCGTAGCACACCTCGGTCATCCATAAAGGCAGATCCGGATATTGACGATGCAAGTTCAGGATTTTGTCCCAGTCTTTGTTGTCATATCCGTGATAAGGCACGACTGAGATGTACTGACGCGCCGCGGGGTCGTCCAGCACCAATGGATAATTACGAGCTGCGTCCTCGCGGTTGGGGGCTTCACTCAACATGATGCGGGTGCGAATGCCTTCTTTCTTTAGAAGCGGGCCTACGTGATCTCTCAGCAAAACGTCGATCTCGTTGTAAGGAATTTTGGTGTAGATATCTGGCTCGTTGAACAGGCTTAGATAATCGACGAATACGCCGTGTTTTTCGTACTCCTGAAGATAACGGAGATAATAGCGAGCTAGCGCATCGTAATATTGCGGATTCACGTCTTGATTCTTGTTCACGTCGAACAACATCCAGTCGGGCGGATAATCCATCGGAGCTTGTAAAACAAACTTGCCATAACGGCGAGCCAGTTTGATAAAAGTGATCAGCCCATTTGGCTCGAGGTCACGGGCTATGGAGAAGTGGCTCATGGCGACATCACCCCGCACATCGTCATAGCTGTAGAAAGGTCCCGCGGACATGAAGTCGGTCGAGGCAATTACGGTTTTCATGGCGGAGAAACCGGCGCCCTTGTCAGGATCGAAGAGAGCACGCAAAACTGATTCGCGCTCACTAGGAGGCAAACTGTTCAAGCAGATGAGGCCGGCTTCTAAGAAGGACGCCCCAAAGCCGTCGATCCTCTGGTAAGCGACGTCGTCGTCGATCTCGAATTTCACGATCGATCGATCTCTATCCTGTTCGAAGCGAAGAGCCGGCTTCGAGCTAATGCGGTCCCGTGCCTTCGAGGACACAAACAGCCGGACGTCCTGCGCGACCGTTGCCGTACAGGCTACTAAAAAGAAGATGGCAAGGGTGGCAACGAGGTATCCTCTGCTTCTCTTCTGTGCTTTGGAGCTCTTCATTCACAGACCCCTCTGCCAAAGAAAGGCCATGTCAAATCGACGATGAATGCGGTTGCAAACCACGGGGCAGAAGCGGAACGGATTTCCCTTCTTCGAGGAACTGTGCATGCGCTTCCTTCCTTCTTGACAACGGCTCGATTGCGGCTTCATCGTGTTCTCGGGTCGGTATCCCCTATTGGGTGGCGTTTTCGGTTGGCAAGTCGTCCATCGCGCCAAGCCATGGCCAACGTTTTGTAGCGGCTGTCGAATGTTCGTGCTCTGTTGCTTTCAAGTGAATGTCCTCCCTTGTGACAACCTCAAAAATTGAACTTGAGTGCAACTTGACCGATGCGCGGGTCGCGAGCGACCGTGATGATTCCAAAGCTCGAGCCTGGAACTCCTGCACAGCTCTCTCCAGGTCCACTCGTGACACAGGTGCCTGTGCCGGGGGAGCCCAAGCCGCTGGTTGCTACAAATTGCGTGTGATTGAAGGTATTGAAAAACTCGGCACGAAACTCGATATGCATGCGGTCACGCACCGCGAAGTCTTTCAAAAGCGCCATATCCCAGTTGTTGATTCCTGGGCCGCGAAAGAAGCGTCGCCGGGCATTTCCCAATTGGCCCAACGGCTCTGAAGTGAACAGGGATGCATTGAAATACGGTTGACCGCTTCTCGGGTCGGTAAAGTTCAGCGGACCGGGAGTAAAGTTGGGAGTGTCAATGCCGTTGTTGTTTGGTCCCGCCGATGTAGTGCCCGTCAGCGAGTTATCGTCAAGTTCGAGCAATGTGACCGGCAGCCCGGTAGAGAAGCGAGTGATGCCGGAGAGTTTCCACCCGCTGGTGGGGTTGCCTTTCTTGCTGAATAGGCGGTCGAACGGCATCTCGTACGTATAACTGATGACAAAGTTATTTCTCAGGTCAAAAGCGGCTAACTCTCTGGTCTGGCTCGGGTCAAAAGGATTGACTTGATCGCCCAGGCCAGAGGACTGATCCAGCGTTTTGCTGTACGTGTATCCGGCCAAGAATTCCAGGCGGCCACTGCGGTGGCGAAAAGTAGCTTCTAAGGCGTTGTAACTCGCGTTGCCGATATTTTCGTAGAGACCGGTGCTGCCAAAATCCGCTCCCAACGGCTGGCGGGGAACTACAGTTTGGCCAGCGACGGTGATAAAACTGCCAGTCTCGGCCATTGGGCCGCAAGTCGCACCTCCAGCCGCGACTTCGCTTGGTTGGCTTACAGAAAGGCAGATAGCTGGGACTGAAGGATTAGCATTGACCAGCACCAACAGCCTATGACTCTGCGTACCCACATAGCTAAGGTTCAACAGCGAATTGCTACCGAGTTGCCGCTCGAGCGACAGTTCGTAGTGTTCGGCGTAGGGAAGACGGTTTTTGTACCAATAGCCGGGTGAACTTGAGATCGGCTCGAACTGGGCCCAGTTCACGTTTGGATCGGGATTCGACACCGACACATTGGCGGAAGGAAACACGACCGGATAGCGCTGTCCCTCGCTGTTTCCAGTGCCTCGATCGACGAACGGAGTAGCGAACAAAGGAGGATTCGGACTCGAATAAAACAATCCGTAGGGAGGGTCACCCACCTCCAGTGCGTCGGTAAGATCTTCGATCGCGGTGTAGAAGATGCCGTATCCCGCCCGGATACTGCTTTGGCCGCTGCTGCCAAGTAACCAGTGCAGCGGACCCGTGTCTGATGAGGGCGAATATGCCAATCCCACCCGCGGAGTGAAATTGTTGTAATGAGTAGGAGCCAGAGTCGATGGCACATTTGGATCGCCAGGAAATACCCAGCCGGTGGGAGCACCCGGGAATACTTGGGATTCCTCTCCCGGAATTATGGTTTCCAACTCGTTCTTGGCTTCCCACCACGAAGTGCTTACGTCCCAGCGAAGACCATAATTCAACGTCAGCGATGAAGCCACGCGCCAGCTATCCTGCGCATAGAGTCCGAAGTAGCGGCTGCGGGAGTGGAGCGGAGCCTGTTGCCCCTGCTCATAGTAGACCGGCGCCCCGATTAGAAAATCAGAGAAGTCAAGTCCGGTTTCCGATCCATCGAATGCGAAGCTGCCATTATTGGCACCGTAGGCGACCTGCGTAATCTGGTCGTAATGAACGTTGCCGCCGAACTTAATGGAATGGGTGCCAAGCACTTTCGAATAATTGTCGAGCAGTTGATAAGTATTGTTGTATTGGCCTAAGGGATAAGCATTGACACCGAAACTGAAATTGTTCAGCGAAATATTTGGCACCCCTTCAAACTGTGGCGCAATCGGGACAATGCCCAGAGTATTCGCGCCGGTCACAAACCCCAGAGACGAGAGCGATGGGCCCACGCCTCCCTCCGGTTCGCCCGAGAAGCTTGCGAAACGCATGTAATGTAGACGAAGCTCGTTCGCCGCAGTCGGGCTTTGGGTGCTGATGTCGCTCAGGTTGACCATCTGCGCTCTGCCGATGTTCAGAACATTGAACCCCGGCAAAGACACGAAACAGTAAGGGCACTGCTGGTTATAGTCATCCAGGAAGTAGTAGGCAGAGAGCATGCCGGCGCGGCTGTTACCATCGACCCGGATTCCACCCTTGTCGTCGCGCAGCACGTTGTTATATGCGCCGGTCTCAAAAAACGGTTGGCCGTCCTCGGTGATGTTCGGCTGCGGGATGTACTTAAGAAGCGCCTTGGCGGGAGCGGATATCGCCGACGCTGGAATGATTGCATTCGGGAAGACGCAAGCGCTCGAAGTGGCGCAACCGGGCGAATAATAGTTTTCGCCGTTCGTAACTGGATATCCCAGCTCTGAAGACAGAACGCTCGCCCAGTATGGCCCGTCGACAGTACCAGTCAGTGCGCTGGATACATCTGCTAGATTCCCGGTGAGATCAGGAGCAGAATAAATCGGCACATTGGCAACTTGCCCCTGGACCTGACGCGTGCCCTGATAATCGACGAAGAAGAAGACCTTCTTGCGCACAATCGGGCCACCGAAGGTGCCGCCAAACTGGTTCTGCTTGAACGCCTCGCGGATACTGCTGAAGAAATTGCGGGCGTCGAGATCGTCGTTGCGCAAGAACTCGAAGAGTTCTCCGTGAAAGTCATTTGTGCCTGACTTGGTAATCGCATTCACCTGCCCACCGCTGTAATTGCCGTATTCAGCATCGAAGTTATTGGTGATAATGCGAAACTCCTCGATCGAATCGAGGTTGGGAACAATCGCCGTGGTCTGATTTACGCCTTCGTTAACGTTGCCACCATTCACCATAAAACCATTGGCAGTTTCGCGCTGACCACTAACGGAGAGGCTGCCGGCGTTCAAATTGCCGGAAGGCGAAAGGGGCGTGTACTCTCCCGAGGTTTCTGGCGCCACTCCAGGTTGCAGGGCCAACAGGTCGGTGTAGCTGCGACCATTGAGTGGAAGAGACTCCATCTTGGTGCTCCCGATCACCTCACCCATCTGCGTATTCGTGGTTTCAACCCGAACCGAGCTACTTGAGACGGTCATCTCCTCGTGCACGCCGCCCACCTGAAGACGCGCATCCACTCTCACTGCACTATTCGCGTCAATGGCAACGGCGGTCTGCCGAAACTCCTTGAAGCCAGTCTTGCGCACACTGATGGCGTAGGTGCCAACCGGCAAAGCCAGAAAGGAATAAAAGCCCTTCTGATCAGTGACGGCCACTCGCTGAATCCCGGTTTCGAGGTTGCGTGCACTAACCTCTGCTCCAGCAATCACCGCGTCGCTCTTATCTGTGACGATTCCCGAAATGCTCCCAGTTACGCCAGCGCTTGCACTTTGAATAATGGACAAACAGAACAAGGAGGTCAGCAGCGACCAGGCAATTGCACGCCAATGACTGCTTCGTAATCGATGGTTGAACCGTCCTTCGATCGCCAAGACAACTCGCTGACGTGGCATTAGCTCTCCCGCGAGCTTTCCGTTTCGGGCCAGTAAAACGGTGTACATTTACTTCAGTAAATGAAGTAATATAGCCGAATAATGGCTAATGTTTACGCCTATTCGTTCAATTATGTCAAGAAATAATTGAGAGGTAGCCTGCTTTTATGGCAGGATTGGGCTACAAGCAAGTTCGGGTTCTTTTGGCGGACCGGCTCGCGTAAATTTACATTGCTGTGCAACTGGAATTGTCCAAAGGGCTTCGGATCATAAAGCCGCGGTGAACAAACCGCCAGGAAAGGGCAAAGACGGTGAACATGAGGAGTCTAAAAAGAAAACAGGCTCGAAATTCCGAATCCAAGTCTTTCAAGAGCGAGTGGAGTGTTCTGCAACTCATTCACGCGAAGCGCAACATTTCGCGAATTGAGCTGTCCAAGCAGACTTGCCTCAGTGCAGCTTCCATCACCGCTATCGTCCAAAATCTGATGGATAAAGGGTTGGTTGTGGAATCCGGTCACAACGCGAGCGCTCTGGGACGAAGACCTGTTTCTTTGAGCCTTAGCGACGACGCCGGATTCCTTGTCGGTGTAGACCTGGGATCGTTCTACACGCGAATAGTAGTCACAAATATCCGAGGCGCTTTGGTCTACAAGCATGAGTCCGAAACCGGAATGCAGGACGGACGCGATCTTGTTCTTTCCAGAACCCTGAAGAAGATCCACCAAGCAATTGATGATTCCGGAACGCGGAAGAATGCCTTTAAGGGGATTGGATTTGGGCATTCCGGCGTGATCGATGTAAGTAAAGGCTTGGTACTGTCTTTTCCGCGCCCTGGTCAGATGACCGAATGGAAAAATGTTCCGCTCAGAGATATCGTGGAGCGCGAATTTGGCGTGCCCTGCCTGCTTGAGGACAGCGTGCGAGCGATCGCCACAGCAGAAAAGCATTTTGGACTCGGAGCTAGTCTGAACGATTTCATATACGTTGACGCAGGAATGGGGATTGGCGCCGCGATTTTTCTGGACGGAAAACTCTACCGCGGACCTGGCGGCAGCGCCGGCGAATTCGGTCACATGACGGTAGATGAACACGGCCCGCTGTGTTGCTGCGGCAATTATGGGTGTTTGGAGACGCTAGCTTCTTGTGGAGCCATTATCCAATCAGTGAAAAGCGCCATCGAAAAAGGCGTGGATTCGAAGGTTCGAGAACTAGCGCAAGGAGATCTGAACCAGATCAATATTGAGATGATCGGACAAGCTGCGATGGAAAATGACAACCTGTCTTTTCGCGTTCTGCACGAGGCAGTGTCGCACATTGCTGTAGCTCTGGCTGACGTTGTGAACTTACTGAATCCGCACGTTCTCATTTTTGGAGGGGCTCTGTTTCGTTCCGCACCGGAACTATTCCTGGAACCTTTGAAGCGCACCATAAAACAACGCGCGCTGGAAAAATCAGCGAATGAAGTGCAACTCAAGATCTCTACCTTGGGGAGTGAAGCGGGCGCCCTCGGAGCCGGAAGATTGATTTCCGAAATCGTGATCGAGAGACTCTACCTAGAGAACCTTAGAATGAGTTCTGGCTAGCGGTCATCACCATCGATTGATCGGTTGCGGGATGACGGGTAAAGCGGAAATTACCAGAGTCGATGGTCACCTGGTTGACTGCAATGGCCGGTTTGCCGCGTCCGAGTCGGTGGTCACCTGATTGGCCGCAATGGCCGGTTTTGCCGCCGGCCGCTGTCTCCGCCTACCAGGCTGCTGGACGGTGATTCCCTGTGCTTTCAGGTAGTACTTGCCGTTTCACGACGTCACGAGTACACCGAACTCCTGCTGGATGTGTCGTAATTGTCGTAACGACCATCCCAGCCGACCCAATGCCATGATTCGTTGTCTTTGTAGTTCGCTCAAGACTGCTCAAGACATTGCTCATCCCGACCAAGGTGATTTGGTCGTGTCAAGGTCTTGGAGTGGCATCCTTACTTAATGGCCGGTTTTGAGGTGACCACTAATGGCCGGTTTCGGGTGACCCTGAGGGACAGATCGCCTATTACAGTATTTCTAATCATGGCCAGAATAAAGCATTATATCTCAATGTGTTAGGATAGATTAAATATTACTTGCGTCGTCATAAAATAGGGTGCATGCTGATGCTGTCTGGCATCTAAGAAAAGGGCGGTAAGGTCTAGCAATGAACACACTTGAGCTCAAACAGGCACGAAAACAACGGGGGTGGACACAGGAGGAAGCTGCTTTGCGTTTGGGCGTTTCGCAATCGTACTTATCCCTCTTAGAAAACGGTAAGCGAGAGCTCGGCCCGAAGCTTGCTCGGAAGGCAGTAAATGTACTAGAGCTGAGCCCGACGGTTTTGCCACTTTGTAAACATTTAGCTCTCCAGGTGAAGCCGCAGAACCTGGCGCAGCAGTTAGCATCTCTCGGATATCCTGGCTTTGCCTATTTGCGTGCATCAAAGAAAAGAAACCCTAGCGAGGTACTGATAACGGCTTTGGCGCAAGACGATCTGGAGTCCAGGCTTACGGAAGGTCTGCCTTGGTTACTTTTGCGCTATAGCAATATGTGCAGACAGTGGCTCGTTGATCAAGCGCGACTTCGCAATCTCTCAAATCGACTCGGATTCGTTGTAGCCCTGGCCAAGGGCGTGTCCGAAAGACAAGGCGATACTCAATCAAACTGTTATCAAGCTTTGCTTCGTTTGGAGCAACAATTGAGTGAAAGTCGACTCGACAAAGAGGACACGCTTTGCCAATCTTCGCTTTCCCCTATGGAACGGACATGGCTGAAGGAGACACGGCCACCGGAAGCAGCATATTGGCACGTTTTGACCGATTGGAGACCGGAGCATTTGCAATATGCCACCTAAGACAGATCTGCCCGCACCGTGGCCTGAATTCCTGTCTGAGGTAGATCACAGCCTCTCAACACCTGTGGAACTCCACTGTGCGGGAGGCTTTGTTCTAACTGCTGTTCATGGGCTGTCGCGTTCCACTGGCGATTTGGATTACATCACGATAGCCCCGCTCGATGCTTACCAGGAACTAGAACGCATAGCCGGAAGAGAGTCCAAGCTAGCCAAGAAATACAAGCTCTACTTTCACCAAACGGGTGGAGTCACCGATTTTCCGGAGAACTACGAGGAGCGCCTTGTCGAACTGAATCTCGGACTAAAAAATCTGTCTTTGAAAATTCTTGAGCCGTACGACTTGGCTCTTTCGAAGCTCACCAGAAATAGCCCAAAGGACAGAGAAGACGTAAAGCTCCTCGCTAAAAATCTGGGCCTCACCTTCGGCATTCTCTATGAACGCTTCTCGACGGAGATGAAGCCTTGGCTTCCGAATGCCGATCGACACGAACTCACCCTCACCAAATTCTGGAAAGACTATTTCGCCGAATGACGACGATTTCTCGCCCGCGCCGTGCTGCCCATAGTTCAAGTCGCCAGGCCGAGTCAGAACGCCAATGTCTGCCGCCGCCGTAAGTGCAGGGATTCCTGCGGTCTGGCTTCTTTGGAAGGCCGCCTACCACAAGCAGGTTGCGGGAAGGCCGCTTTTGGGTGACCCCTGAGGGATGCGAAGTTGCTCTCCGATGGGGATCTGCTCGCCACCCGCCTCGATTTCACCCGATTCGCGACGTTGTTACCACACCACCGCAAACTCGAACCGCATTCCGCTTTATAGCGTCGCAATACTATACTGGTGGGATGAGCAAGCACCTCGAATCGCTGTACCAGAATCTTCTCAACGGAAAGCTACCGCATAACCTGAGTTGGAGCGAGGTCGTCGAACTGGTCGAGCATCTGGGTGAGGTCCAACCGCATGGAGACGATGAATTTGTGTTCCGCGTCGGCAGCCAACGCGTCTTTTTCAAGCGGCCGCACACCCATGCTCTTGGCGTGGAGGAAGTTTCTCGGCTGCGTAAATTCCTCAAAGAAGCCGGACCGAGTGCGGATAGAGAGGAACCGGCCCAGCCCCGCCGTATGATTGTCGTAATCGACCACCACGCCGCCCATGTTTACCAAGATTTCGGTGGAAGTCGTCCGGCGGACGAACAGAAGGTGCGACCTTACGATCCTTTCAATTTCCATCATCATCTGATTCATCGAAAGGAAGCCCACTACCGTGGCGAGCGCGTACCCGAAGAGTATTCGTTTTATGAGGAGATCGCGAAGATTCTCACTCCGGCGAATGAGATCGTCCTCATCGGTCACGCCACCGGAAAAAGCAACGCCGCTGACTTCTTGAAAGAATACTTGAAGACCCATCATCCCGACATTTCTCGACGGGTCATCGCTACCGACGGCGCAGACCTCTCGGCCGTGACTGAGCCTGAAATTGAGGCTCTAGCAAAGCGGCACATGATCGCGGCCGTCTAACAGCGTCGTTCGAAACCGCAATTACCCATTTCATCAGTGGTGTGGCCCTCGCGGGATTCGACAACTCGGTGTCGCTTCCGATGTAGTCACAGGTTGACGAATCACCCAGACATCCCATTAGTGACAACTTCCAGAACGTCCGCATAGCGGTCGAAATATTTGCGTGCTGCGCCGAAGGGATTCCGTTTGACTCCTGAGGACATTGAGACACTCGTTGATGCCGGAAAGGAGTAACCGTCCGGCCGGAACCGCATTCACATCGGCGGCGTAAGTGCCGGGTGGTAAGTGTCCACTTGGTTCACTTCGTCGTACGCGACAACTTGAGCGGCAGAATTGGCAGCCTTATCATACTGCTCACGGTGTTTTAGACGCTATTCCCTATGAGCGATGCTTCTGAAGCCACGCCCGCGCTGCCGGTGCCGCACAATGGCATTTTGAAAGGACCAAACGGTCTGCGCGCGGGCTGGCGGCTGCTAATCTTTTTCGCCATCCTCCTGCCGCTCTATTACGGTGTGAGTGGCAGTGTCGATGCTCTGATCCGCCGCACGCATGCCGATTTCTCCACCCCGTTGGACGTTGTCTTTTCGATCGACTTGCTTGTCCTTCCCCTGCTAATCGCAACCTGGATTATGGGACGGATCGAACGCCGCACCTTCGCCGACTTCGGCTTGCCATGGCGGCGAGCCTTCGGACGCCGGTTCTGGCAGGGGGCTTGTTTCAGCTTTGTGTCGATGAGTTTGCTTTTTGTGACAATGCGACTTGCGGGCGTCTTCTCATTCGGCGCCATTGCACTGCACGGATGGGATGTGTGGAAATACGCCGCCGCGTGGGCTGTTCTACTATTCCTGGGCGCATTACTCGAGGACTTCCTCTATCGCGGATATCTGCTGTTCACGTTGACGACGGGGATCGGCTTCTGGCCGGCAGCGATCGTCACGTCCTTACTCATGGGCGGATTGCATTACTTCAATCCCGGCGGTCATGGGCTGGGACCGGTGGCGGCGACGATGTATTGTCTGGTGACCTGCCTGGTATTGCGGAGGACCGGTGATCTCTGGATGCCGCTTGGAATCCATGCAGCCTGGGCCTGGGCCGAGGTTTACTTCTACGGCGTGCCAGACAGCGGTTACCCGGCCAACGGACATCTGTTCAACGCCAGCTTTCACGGTAACCTATGGCTGACTGGCGGTGGTTTTGGTCCGGAGGCTAGCATCTTCAGCCTGGTCTTGCTGGCTATTTGGGGCGTGATTTTCTCCGTGTGGCTGCGTGGAGTGAGGTATCCCAACCCTGCTGCCGTTCAGCGGCCGCAGGGCGGATCGCCAACTGAAGGCACCACCGAGCGGAAGCTTTAGGGGCTAGGAGGAGACAGGCTGGATTGCTGGACCTAGATTCCAGGGCAGCAACTCCTCGATGCGGTTGACAGGATGGTCCGCAATGCGCTGCAACACCTCGCGCAGATACGCCTCCGGGTCGAGACCATCCAGTTTCGCGGTGCCAATCAGGCTGTAGATGGCGGCGGCCGCCTTTCGCCTTGCAGTGCACGGAACCGAGTCAAATCCTGGGTCGTCTTATGTCTTGATTTGATCAGTATATCGTAACACGATATACTTTGGGGAAAATCAGTCGGCATGGAAACAACACGCACATCTTGTGAGTACCGGTCCCTCGCCGAACTGTGGCATCAAATTCGACTCTTCCTGCACTTCAGCGAGCAGGCGGCTCGCCCCGCTGGACTCAATCCACGTCAGCATCAACTTATGTTGGCATTGAAGGCCTGCCGTCGGATATTCGACCAAGCGTTGGAGAACTGGCCAAAGGGCTTCAAAGGTCCGGCACCACAGCCAGTGGAACTGGTCAATCGTCTTGTCTGAGGTGGATACGTGCGCCGCCGGCGAAGAGGGAAGGACCGGCGCGAAGTCCTGCTCTCACTCACGCCTAAGGGAGAGAGGGTGTTGCGGGAGCTTTCCTTGCATTACCGGACAGAGCTTCATAGCAGGTCCCATCTTGATTTGCGCGCTGCGGCGCGTGATGCGAGGAACAAGGAATTCAGGCCCCTCCGATGACAAGGCTGGAACCAGCAGGACCAGGAGAACGGTATAAGCATGGAAAATGACAAAGACCCGAAGGCACTCGATGCAGACTTGAGCAATGGCCAGGACGCCAAGGATGCGATATCCGGAGAACGGCTCGCAGTCACGCCGACGGGCGAGTTGGTAATTACCCCTCCCGCGCAGTTTCGGACGGTGCTTGTTTCGTTTCTAGCCGCCGGCATTGGGCTAATAGCCGGAGGCATAGCATTTCTGCTCTATAGGCTTATCGGGCTCTTCACAAACATCTTCTTCTTTCACCGTTTCTCCACCAATTTCACCAGCGCACGCCTGAACCACCTAGGACCCTGGGTGATCATCACGCCGGTCATCGGGGGCATCATGGTTGGTTTCATGGCAAAGTACGGCTCATCAAAAATCAAGGGCCATGGGATTCCGGAAGCGATGGAGGCGGTGCTCGCCAACCGCAGCCGTATCGAGCCCAAGGTGGCAATCCTCAAACCGATCTCCGCGGCGATCGCCATCGGTACGGGAGGCCCTTTCGGCGCCGAGGGTCCAATCATACAAACCGGTGGGGCGATCGGATCCCTCGTTGGGCAGGTTCTTCACACGACAGCGTCGGAACGCAAGGTGCTGCTGGCTTGCGGCGCGGCAGCGGGAATGTCGGCTACGTTCAACACGCCGATTGCAGGAGTGATCCTCGCCATCGAGCTTCTTCTTTTTGAATTCAAATCTCGTTCGTTTATTCCCCTCGTCGTCGCGAGCACCTTGGCAACTGCCGTACACGTTCGGTTATTAGGCGGCGGGCCAATGTTTTCCGTTGCGCCCGTGGACTTCGGAGTCCCCAGGGCGTTGCCGTTCTACTTGGCGCTTGGCGTCATCTGCGGACTGGCCGCGGTTGGGTTCAGTAAGCTGCTGTACTGGGTGGAAGATCAGTTCGACAAGTTGCCCATCGCTGAACTCTGGTGGCCGGCTATCGGTGCTTTGGGCCTGGGCATTATTGGATACTTTGTGCCTCGCGTCTTAGGCGTCGGGTACGACACGATCGGCGACATTCTGAACTCGAATCTCGCGCTGAAGTTGCTCCTGGTTGTGATGGTGGCGAAAGCGGTTGCTCTAGTGGTTTCTCTCGGATCAGGGACGTCGGGAGGCTTACTGGCGCCGATGTTCATGTCAAGCGCAGCACTGGGTGCCGCTTACGCAATGGTCATCGATCGCATCTATCCAAGTGCTCAGCTCGCTGCCGGTGCTTTTGCACTTGTAGCGATGGGAGCCGTGTTCGGAGCGGCATCTCGCGCCACATTTACGTTCATTATTTTTGCATTCGAGATCACCCGCGATTACAACTCGGTGCTGCCGCTGATGCTGGTCAGCGTCATTGCAGACGGGATTGCGATGTGGCTAATGCCGAAGACGTCGATCATGACAGAGAAGTTGGCGCGTCGCGGTATGCGTGTTCATGCCGAATACGAAACCGATGTGCTCCAGCAGGTATCTGTAGGGGAGATGATGGACCGTGACATACCTGCGATTTCCAGTGACATGTCCGTAGGAGAACTGGCGGAGAGAATCGCGTGCCGAGATCCTGCGGTGAGTAAACACGAAGGTCTGTTGATCCTGGATACCAACGGAAACCTTGAGGGCATCATCACTCGCAGCGATATTTTGCGAGCGTTTGAAAAAGACAGTGATGGCAGGATGAGCGTACTGGAGGCGGGTACGCGCGATGTTGTGGTGACACACCCTGAGGAACTGCTGCATGATGCAGCAGCAAAGATGCTCAGACGCAATATAGGTCGATTGGCGGTCGTGGAAAGCACGCAGCCGAGGTTAGTAGTGGGGTACCTGGGGCGCCAGGGAATTATGGCGGCTCGTCTGCGACGGCTGGACGAAGAGCACGTCCGAGAACAGGGTTGGGCGAGTCTGTTTTCCAGACGACGTCCAGTGCCGTGATCAGGTGCGATGAGACGCATGGTTCGTATCGAGAGAAAACTCGGCGCATATCACCCAATGCGAGAGCGCTCCGAATTTTGTCTTTTCAGGCCGCCTGACTGCCAAACATCGCTCTGCGTTTCTCTTCAATAAGGTCAGCAGTTCGTCTAAAGAATGCGTGAAGGAGGGATGCCATCAGTCGGCAGTTTCTCTGTGAATATCTCAAGGTCGATACCCACCTTAACCAAGCGAGCCGGTGCCTGTTCGGTGTCTTGTTCAGACGCAGACGAGGCAGACACAAAGTCGCAAAAGAAAACAGAAGTTCCCAGGGCATGTCGGGACTTTACTTTTCTGATCACTCGCTGGCGGCAATGCCACTAACGCTGTGACTCCTGTTTCCCAGGTTGCGTTTGGTTCGAGCTGTTCTGCAAGCTTTCGAACGCTTGGATTTCACGCTGCGCCTCTGCCGTCTTTCCTTGTTTACGATAGAGAGCGGCCAATCCGAAATGGGCCTGCGCCGCAAGTGAACTTTGCTTCTCAATGGAAAGAAGATTGATCCACGCTTTCTCGGCAGCTGCGGCGTCGCCTTCCAATGAAGCCGCTTTCCCCAGCGAATAGAGTGTCTCAGGCATGTCAGGCGTTAACCGATCGGCGCGTAAGAGTTCCACCCGCGCCTCATGCACTTTACCTTCTTCCAACAGAGCCGTTCCCAGACGATAGGCGGTCTCGGCGTTACCAGGCTGCAGCTTGGCTTGTGCCCGAAACTCCTGTTCCGCTTTGGCCCATTGCGATGAGCCGGCATACACTTGGCCCAGCTCAAGATGAACCTCGGGGACATCCGGGCGCAGCCGCAAGGCTTGGCGGTATTCATTTTCCGCCTCCGGCATGCGGCGCAGAACGAAGTAATTTTCTGCCATCGCCTGGTGGGCACGGGGGGAGTCAGGATTTGCGGCGAGCAGTGCGTCAATCGATTGTTTCGACAGCAGACCGCTGGCGCGGCCCAGGTAGTAAAGCAGGTCCGGATCATTCGGACGCTTCTGCAAAGCAGCCTGCAAATTCGCGATGGCTTCGCTAAACTGTCCCGTTTCAATCTCGGCGATGCCTAATGCGCTTTGCTCCTGAACGCGTGCGAGGTGGGGAATGGCCTCGGCGGCGTATCCCTGCGCCAGCAGCGCATAGCCGAGCAACTGATGCGCGGCAGCAAGGTTCGGATCCAACTCCAGCGCGTGTTTCAGAGGCGCAACCGCGGCGCCGTAATCGCGCTGCTCCATGCACGCTTGCCCCAGGCTGACAAAACCGGCGGGAAAAGCGGGATCGAGTTCCGTCACTTTGCGGAACTCAGCCACGGCAACGTCGAAGTGCCGTTCGCTTTCGGCTTGGCGGCCAGCTTCGAGGTGTTGTATGGCCTCGGGTGAAGCCGTCTGCCACGCCAGCCAAAGAATGAGGATGGTTCTGATCACGGCCGCTCCGGTTCCCGTATTTCGAGGAATTGATCTGCTGCAATATTACTTAACACTTGACGTGTCCCGGAAGGCCAAAACACTTCGATTTGGGCTGACTTGGCGCTACCCAGACCGAAATGCAAACGCTTATCGTTCGCGGATTCGTAGCTTCCCGCGGTGGTGGCGAAGCGCGTCTGTCCGTTGACCTGCACTCGCGCGCCCAGCCCGTCACGATTACTGCGTGTACCCCGCAGCGTGATGGTCAGCCAGTGCCCGTTTCCTCCGCGGTTGATGAAAAACTGCGGATGCGCTCCTAAAACCGTGGTGACAGCGTCGATCCAGCCATCGTTGTTGAGATCACCAAATGCCGCGCCCCGTCCAGAGACTAGCGCATCGGTTCCCGGGTCGACGCGTTCGAAACGGCCATTATGACTCAGGGCCAGGAGCGTGGGTTCCAGGTAGTGCAACGAAGGATCGATGGTCTCTACGTTGTCGAGTACATGTCCCTGGCTGATGAACAGGTCTTTCTGCCCGTCATTGTCGAAATCCTCCAGGCCAACGCCCCAGCCAGAGGTTACTCCCGAAAGCATGGACACTCCAGTTTGCAAGCCGCGGTCGCTGAACAAGCCGTTGCCATCGTTGTGAAAGACGGCATAAGTCTGGCGCGGCAAAGTTGTGACAATCACGTCAGGCTTTCCGTCATTATCGTAATCCTGAAATACTACGCCCATGCCGGACAGTGGCCCGCCATCCAAAGACAGCGCCGCGCCCGCCTGGAGCGCGACTTCGGTAAACGTGCCGTTGCCGTTGTTGTGAAACAGAAATTGTTGCATGCCATCGTTGGCAACATAGATGTCGGTAAATCCATCGCCATCATAATCGGCGAAAGCCACACCCAGACCGTGGCCTTTCCTGGCTGCAATTCCGGAGTGTTGGCTCACATCCTCGAACGTGCCATCTCCGCGATTGTGGTAGAGAATGTTGGTGGTGCGGGGAAATTCTCCGGGAGGACAGTAGGTGTGAAAATTGCCGCCGCAGTCCTTGCTGTGCTGCATATCCCAATCCATGTAGCGAGTGACAAACAGATCGAGCTTGCCGTCGTTGTCATAGTCGAAAAACCCAGCCGAAACCGACCACCCCCCGCCCGCGACGCCTGCCTTGGCGGTAACGTCGGTGAAGGTGCCATCTCCGTTATTGTGATACAGGATGTTCTTGCCATAGTTAGTGACGTAGAGATCGGGATAACCGTCATTGTCGTAATCGCCGACGGCCACGCCCATGCCGTAGTTTCCGTCGCCGGCGTTTGCCAGGCCAGCCTGCTCGGTGACGTCGGTGAAGCTCCCGTCTTTGTTTTGCCTGTACAGCCGGTTCCAATAGCGAGGATCATGGCGGTCGAAGTTTTCAGGATGCATGGGGTCTATGCGGCCACCGTTCACCAGGAATATATCCAATAATCCATCGTTGTTGTAGTCGAGCAGGGCGACTCCGCCCGGCATGGTTTCGATCAGATATTTCTGAGGCGTGGGGGAATTCTGCAGCGTGAAATCCACTCCGTTCGGCAGCTTAACTTCGAGAATCGAACCACCGATCGCAGCGAGCAAGGCTATCAGAGCCGAGGCCCAGACGGTTTGGGAGACACGGTTCAGCATCCCGACACTATTCTTATACCGTTAAGGCCCAGCCTAGCCACTTCAAAAGAGCTGAAGCCCATTGTTCTAGAACACGACCTTCAATGCGAACTGAATCAGCCTGGGATTGGTTCCCGGCGCGGTGGCGGTTACCACGCCAAAGTTAGCGTTGTTGCTGGTACAGCATATTGTATTCGGCGGAGCAAACTGAGTGCGGTTAAAAAGATTAAAAACCTCCATGCGGAATTCGACGCCGAAGCGTTCGTAAGGATCAAACAGAACTTTCTTGAAGACGGCAAAATCGAAGTTGTTGACTCCGTCGGAGCGCAGCCTTGAATCGACTCGCGGTTCGCTGCCGAAGGTAAAGTTAGCCGGGGCGGCGAAACACGCCCTATTAAACCACTGGGTCAATCTCGAAGCGTCGCCGCCGGACATTGATTCCTGACAGCCCGGTACTACATTCGGACGCGAACCCGTCCCAAACAATGTGGCGTCGTTGGCTTGGCCATTGCTGAAGACCAAAGGGAATCCTCTTTGGAATGTGTCCACACCATCAATGCCCCATCCTCCTACAAACTTGTTCGATGCATTCCCCGCACCGGAAAGATATCTTCGGCCCTGTCCGAACGGCAAATCAAGAACGTAACTGATCACGAGACGCTGCGGAACATCCTGGGATGACAAGGAACGTTCGTCCCGAAGATTGTTATTGTCCTGAAGGGCGCCCACGCCCGTTTCCAGCCACGAGGTCAGGGTGTCAGTATCACTGATCAGTTTCGAGTTGGTGTAGGCAACCAGCAGCGACCCGGCACCCGCGAACCGTCTTTGCGCCGTAATCTGCAAGGAGTGGTAGATGCTTGAGAAAGATCCCTGACCGGCAAGTTCAACGCTCGCGTATTGCGGAAATGGCCGAAGCAGTTGACCTTCGGTCGTGGTCGGAGCGGCAAGCGCCAAGGCCTGCCCGTTTACCAGAAAAGGATTGGGTGCGGATTGCAGCAACATTACTGCCGACTTCCCTCCGGCAGCGAACTGCGCGGCGGCTTGAGCCAGCAGGTGGTCTGAGATTTGATTGACTTGCTGGGAGTATTGTTCGAGGTGGGTGCCTTTAGACCCCACGTAGGCCACGGACAAAAGAAATCCCGCCGGAAGCTCTCTTTCAATATTCAAATTCCACTGCTGCACATAAGCGGAACGATGGTTTCCCCGATCCACTTCGGTGATGGATTGCACAGTCTGAGTGAGAAACTGCTGGGTTCCCTCGGTTCCAAGATCGCGGCCGGGCGGCGGCGAAATACCGTTGGGGAAAGGAAGGGAAATCGAGTTGAAGGGATGCGTACCGTCTACCGTACCGGTATAAGTCGTGGCGGCGGCATTTACCATATCGTTGGCAGGGTTGAGGGCGAACGAAACATAGTTGGGAACCCAGAAGATCCCGTATCCGCTGCGGATCACCGTCCTGCGGGTAACGCTATAGGCGAGGCCAATTCGCGGTGCCAGATTGTCTTTATCCAGCGGGACATTATTCCGAGTGCCCGGAGGCACGAGAAAGACATCTCCCACCACGGGCGAGGAACCAGTGGGAAGAAATTGGTTGAGATAGCTGTACGCGTGGGGATCGAAATAGGACAACCGGTTGAAGCGCTCCGACCAGGGCCCCTGCAGGTCGTAACGAAGGCCAAGACTCAAAGTCAGCGGGCTGCTCACATGCCAGGTGTCGTTGAGATAGAAGGCTCGATACACCTGCTTACCGGCGGTGAAGGCCGGGACAACGGCCTGGGCAAAAAAATGATTTTCGAAGTTGCTGAAGTTGTCAGCGTATCCCAGCAGGAAGTCGGCAAAGGAGAATCCGGTGAAGCAGGCCTGGCTCGGAGCGCAGAAGTCGAAGGCCCCACTGGCTACGTTCGTCTGCGCGTAGTTCTCGTAACCGGTTTCGAACTGCAGACCAAAATGATAGCGGTGGCGACCGCGCATGAGCGTAAGACTGGGGGATAAATTGTACTGGGTATCACGGTCCTGGATGAAGCTTTGTCCCTGTGTGCACATGATGTTGTCACTAATGTTGGCCACGCACGGGGTAGGTGGGGTTCGCATGATCGCCGGGACAACCGTGTTGTAGCTCGCCGGCCAATCGATCGAGGTCAAGTTGAACCCGGCATTTTTCGGATTCCGGTTGTATTTGAAGCGGCTGACACTGGCGCTGAAATCGAAGACTGTGGTGGGAGCAATGTCGTAATTGTAGCCAGCGGCAAAGGCATTGGTCGAGTATTGTTCCGAACAACGATCGACACACAAGCCAGTGCCCAGTGGATCGGTGGGAAGATCCAGTACGCTCCAGTGGCTGAACCGGAGAAAGAGCCGTTGCTTGCTGCTGATGTCCTGGTCGATGCGCGCGACAATCTGATCCTGGTCTCCGCCTGTGCTGGCGACGGTGTTGAAGTTGTTTAGGGTTCCTGACGGGGTCACCGCGCCCGCAGCATTCGGCGCCGGCCAAAGATTGAGCAGTGCCTTTGAAGTGGGATTGATCCGGTTCGGCGGAATGAGGTTGCCAAGCAGTGGTGTAGGGTTCGCATCGCTCCCTGGGCAGGCTCCCTGGGCATTCACGATACCGGCGCAGGGATCCACGATTTGGGTACTGATGGCAGAAAAATCGCCCCTTCGTTCCGCTGCCGTAGGGACGGTAGTCGTGAATGGTTCTCCGGTGCGGAGCCGGAACCCCTCCCAGCTCGCGAACCAGAACGTTCGATTCCGGCCGTCGTAGTGCGGAAGGTGCAGAGGACCATCGGCTTCCACCCCAAACTGGTTCTGCACCCAGGATGGCCTTGGTTTTCCAGCGCTGTTGAGGAAGAAATCATTCGCGTTAAATATGCGATTGCGCAAGTATTCGTAAGCTTCGCCGTGTAGCGAATTGGTTCCCCCCTTCGTGCTCAGGCTGGTGACTCCACCTGCGAATTTGCCCCATTCCGCTTCCAGATTGCTGGTTTGGACCTTGAACTCCTGAATGGAGTCCTGGGTGGGAATCAGGATGGGCAAGTTGATGTAGGCGATGTTGAGGGGCTGTCCGTCGAGATATTCGGCGCTCTGATTTCCGAACGACCCATTCACCTGGTAATTATTCCAGCCGAAGGGGTTGACGCCGACGGGCGTGCCCGTGGAACTGCCCTGCGGAATCACGGACGGAGCCAGAACGATCAGATTGAAGACGTTGCGTCCGTTGAGCGGCAGTTCATTCGCTTTCCGCTGTTCAACGACCGTGCCCACGGTGGAAGATTCGGTATCGAGGGGAGGCGTGCTGCCTTCGACCGTCACGCTTTCCGACGCCGACCCCAGGGTCATTTCAAAATTTACCTCCACGGCATCTTGCACGTGCAGGATGACGCCTGACTGGATCACCGCTCTGAATCCCAGCTTTTCCGCCTCGATGCGGTATCTTCCCGGCGGCAGGTTCGAGATGTAGTAAGTCCCCGTCTCGTTGGTAAGTCCGTGATAGTGAATCTCCGTGCCCGTGTGGATGGCTGTAACCTTTGCGTCGCTGATGACGGCCTTACGAGGGTCGGTGATGCGGCCGGTCAACGATGCACTGGGGGACTGCGCGTGAACAACGCTGGCGAGTAGGGCGCTTAGCAGCACGACTCGAAGCACTCTGCGCATAAGAATCCCAATGTACTCTCCTGCGCAAGTTCTGGGGCTCCTCAGCTGGGAAAGAGGTTCCCACCGCGACTCCGAGCCGACAAACACTCCCAAACGGTTTATACGGCCTGCGGGACCAATCTGTACCAAAGCAGCAAAAAGTTTCTTTGCTCTTTTTTGGTGCGCTTTTATCTGGAAAAGCGATTATGCGTTGATGTATGTTTTCCCGAACTCGCTTTATATGAGTTCTCCCCCCAATGGTCGCGCGCTTGCATTTCCCTTGGTTTGGACCAGGAATCAAGGATATTCTGTTGCATTACCAGAAGCGGCGTCGGTCCAACCTCCCAGCGATGAAGAATTGATGGCTGGTCTGCAGGTAAAGGATGCAAATGCCCTAGAGGCCCTGTTTGGCCGATACTCCCGGCTAGTGAGCAGCATCGCATTTCGGATTCTGCATGACTATAGTGAGGCGGAAGACGTCGTGCAGGAAGCCTTTTTCTACATTTACCAACATTCGGCGCTATTTGACCAAAGAAAGGGCGGCGCGAAAGCCTGGATCGTCCAAGTCGCCTACAGCCGGGCACTGGACAGGAGAGCTCATTTATTGCGCCGGGGCTTTTATGGTGGTACAGAAATCGAGTCTCTGGACGATACTTTAGTAGGAAAGACTGACGTGGAACGAGAGATCGGGGCAAGAATCAATTTTGCCCACTTGCAGAGAGCCTTTGAAGATTTGACGGAGATGCAGCGCCGCACGATTGAGCTATTCTATTTTGAAGGACTGCAGTTGAGAGAGATCAGCGAAAGACTTCACGAGCCTTTTGGCAACGTGCGCCACCATTTTTATCGTGGCCTGGAGAGGTTACGGAAGAGCCCTTCTGTACAGAAGCTCCGGGGAAACCACTGATGCCGAACCAAGACAAGCATCACGATGGCCACGAACGATTCAAAGAACTTGGGGCCTTGGCGAATTCTGGCACGCTCAGCGCGAGCGAGTGGTTGGAGCTGAAGCATCATCTACGGATTTGTGAAGATTGTCGCGAGATCCATGCGCAGTATCAGCTTTTGACCGCCGTAGGAATGCCGTTTCTTGCCGCGGCTTACGTTCATCCGCAAGAGCGGGAAAATTGGGACGATTCCTGCGCGCGGGAGAAGTTGTTGGCTCGCCTCGCTGAGGCGGAACCGCCGCCAGACGTTGCGTTACCCAATCCACTCTGCCGTTCAACTCCTCCTCACCTGCTGTTGGAATTTGCGGCGAACCAGTGGATGAGGGGGGGCTCGCGGCTTGCCTGGCAATTGCGGTTGTGTTGGGCGCCTACAGCATAGGCAGGCGCCCGCACAACGGTGAGAAGCAGACGTCGCTTTCATCGCTCCAGGTGCAAAAGCTGGCGGCGGAGAAGCATGCGAGCGACGAACTGGCTGAGTCGCAGGCGGCGAGAATCTCTAAGATGCAGGAACAGAGCGCAAGACAGGAACAGGAGGTCAGCAGATTGCGAACCGTCCTGCGTGCGCTGGAGGATCGTTCTCGCGAACTCGGAGCGGCAGACGGTAAGACCAAAGAGGAATTGCGAGTGGTTTCAGATGAGCGTGACGGCTTGACAGTCCAGCTCCAGCAGGCTGAACAATCGTACCAGAACGTGAAATCCGAGCTCATGAGCCTCCGTGCGGAACATGACCGGGCGCTTTTGCATACGGCATCGCTCGAGTCGAGGATCAATGAGCTGACGGGTTCTAGTCGAGATCAAGAACAAAGGCTCCGAGACGACGAGCGGTTTCTTGCTTCGGATCGCGACATCCGCGAACTGATGGGCGCACGCAAACTCTACATCGCTGACGTCTTCGATGTGGACAGCGGTAGCCGCACCCGGAAACCCTTCGGGCGGATCTTTTACACCCAGAATAAGTCTCTGATCTTTTATGCTTTTGACCTTGATCGTCAGGCTGGAGTGAAGGACGCCAGCATCTTCCAGGTATGGGGCCAAAAGGATGGGGAACTGAGCGAGAAGCCTCACGCCATGAACCTCGGCATCCTATATATGGACAGCGAGTCGAACCGCCGGTGGGTTTTGCGCCTCGATGACGCGAAACAGATTGCCGAGATTGATGCCGTCTTCGTTACGGTAGAGCCCCGTGTCGGCAGTCCCAAGCCAACCGGCAAGCCCTTTCTATACGCACTTCTGCGGAAGGAAGCGAACCACCCCTAGCGCGGGCCGGGAACGTTGCCCATAACCTCTCATCTCATTTCGTTTTTTCATTGCGCCGATTTCTACCTCCCGGATGCCTCCCGCAAACGCAGATGTGGTACACATCCCTGCGCAGCCTCGTAATAGTAAGAAGAGACTAGACGCGCTGCTGGTGTACCCGAACGTTTTCGCGTCCGCTATTGCAACTCAGTCTCGAACCTATCCCACGGAGTGGAAACAATATGGATGCTCGCAGGTTCTGGATCATCGTTCTGTCGCTGAATTTCCTGGTAGTAGGATCGTGCCTAGCCGCGTATGCGCAGTCCACATACGGCTCGATCACTGGGTCGGTCACCGATAATTCCGGAGCTGCGGTTACGGACGCCCGAGTGACGCTGACAAACTTGGGCACGTCGGAAAAGCACACCGAATCCAGCGGCAGCGACGGCCTCTTCACCTTTGTGAACCTGTTCCCCGGCCAGTACCGGATTGACGTGGAGAAGCAGGGATTCAAGCACTTCGTCCGCACTCCCGTAACGGTCGAAGTGCAGCAGAGCACGCACATTGATGCCGCGCTCCAGGTCGGCGAGGTCAGCCAGATCGTCGAGGTAACCTCGGAGACGCTGCTGCTGCAAACCGAATCTGCGTCGTTGGGCCAGGTGGTGGAACAACGCAAGGCGGACGAACTGCCGCTGAACGGCAGGAATATTTTCAACCTGATCATAATTTCGCCGGCCGCGGTCGCGCAGGGTGGATCAGGCGGGTCGCCGGTGGGTCAGAACCCATTCAGTTGGGGCAATTATCAGATCGGCGGTTCTTTCGCCAATCAGGGTGCGGAGTATCTAGATGGTCAACCTCTGAACATCGGCTATATCAACTTGCCGATCATCATTCCGACCCAGGATTCCGTGGGCGAGTTCAAGGTGCAATACAGCAATCTTGGGGCTGAGTGGGGCAAGTTCTCTGGTGGCGTTACGAACCTCAGCACCAAGTCCGGATCAAACAACTGGCATGGCTCCGGCTACGAGTACTTCCGCAACGAGGTGCTGAACGCGAACGAATATTTTTATAAGCAGGGAGAACTGGCGGGCGACACTCCGAATAAGCGTCCGCCGTGGACGCAGAACCAGTACGGGTTCCAGTTGGGTGGGCCCGTAGTCAAAGATAAGACATTCTTTTACGTAAGTTGGGAGCAGTACCGGCAGCGCACTGGATCTCCTTTTCTGACCACCGTTCCCGGAGCCAATGAGCTAACCGGGGATTTCTCCTCTCTTTGCACGTTGCCGGTTGCCCAGGGCGGAGCAGGAGGTGCTTTCAGCGGCGGCCTGTGCAGCGTGGCAGCAGGGCAGATCTACGACCCCTATAGCGTGAACACGACAACCGGTGCGCGGACAGCTTACCCCAACAATCAAATCCCGGCTTCGGAATTCAGCACGGCAACGCAAGTGCTGGGGAAGACCTTATACCCGGCACCGAACCAACCCGGCGATTTAAATAATTATTTGAGTGCGGCACCAGGCGGCGGCAATACCAACGAGTTCGTAGCCCGCGGGGATCAGAACCTTGGCAGCAAGACGCACCTGTTCGGAAGATTCGCGTACTTCGGACTACTCGACTTGCCGTCGAATCCGCTAGGAACAGGCCTCTGCGATGACCGTTGCGCGGAGAAATATCATAGCAAGTTGCTCGCTATAGGTGTGAACCACGTCTTCACGCCCACAACCATTCTCGACATCAACTTCGCGGGAAGCCGGTTCGTCTACGGACGTCAGCCGCTTCTCTCGGGATTTGACCTCACAACTCTCGGTTGGCCGTCAACTTACAACAGCCCGCCGAGTTCGATGCGGACTCCGCCCACCCCGGCTTTCCCGTTTAATAACGACGTTGGAAAATCACAGGGCAACAGCGCCATTGGCGATCACAACACCCAGTACAATGTTACGCCCGCGCTCACCTTCATCCGAGGCAAGCACACCATTCAGACTGGTGCCCAGTTCGAGTTCGGCTACGACAACTACTTCCAGACCAACATCGCCAGCGGCGCATTCGCGTTTGGAGGCAACTGGACAACGCCGTTTGGAGGCGTAAACGACGTCACTAATGCCAACTTTGCATTCGCCGACTTCCTGCTCGGCCTGTCGCAAAACGAGGGAAGCTTCGTCAACCAGACGGAAGGGGTTGCGCAGGTTCCGGCCCAGACCAAGGGCTTGCAAGTCTACCGCGCCTTGTTTGTCGACGACACATTCCACTTTTCGAGCAAGCTCACGTTGAACTTCGGTCTTCGCTATGAATTGCAGGGCACCTGGTCCGACGCCTACGGTCGGCTCTCCTACTGGGACCCGACGGCGACCAACGCTACCGTATCTGGCTGTTCCGGAGCTGGCACAACTTGTCCTGGCGACGCGTTCCTTGTAGGAACCGGCCGCAACAGCAGCCAGAACAACATCCCGATGGATAAGAAGGCGTTCTCTCCGCGGCTTGGCTTCGCCTACGCCTTGGATCAGAAAACCGTTATCCGCGGTGGGTACGGCATTTTCTACATCCCCAACTATGTCTCGTTCGGATTGAATCCCGACAACGACTTAGTGAATCTGGCCAGCACGCCGCTCCATGCCACGACCAACTCATTCATAACTCCGTCTGCCATGTTGGATGGGGACGACTGCTCGTTTGGCGCAGCCGGCTCAGTATTCACCCCTAGGGGACCAGGCGCGTTCGGCTGCACTCAGACTGGTCCCTTCGGGAACTCTGGAATCCTCCCACCACCTGGCCGCAACTTCGCACCCTTGGCTGGCACTCTCGCCCCGTTTCCCGCCAACGTATCGAGTTTCGCGGCTTTTAATGGCAACCCCGGGTTAGCTCCGTACTACGGGATCAACGGTCACGAGGGCCCCAAATACGGTTACGTCCAGCAATGGAACCTCGACATCCAGCGCCAGCTCCCCGCCGGCTTCTTCGCGGATGTGGCGTATGCGGGTTCCATGGGCGTTCATCTAGAGCAGTACAACACTAACGTTGACCAGCTTAATGACAAACTGTGGTCTCAGGGTGTCGCGCTCACAGCGCAAGTTGCCAACCCAATGGCGGGCACAAACCCCAATCCGTCTCTGAATGGGGCTACGGTTGCAGCGGGTCAGCTGGAACGCCCATACCCGCAATACAACGGGCTTTCTTTGAACGGCTTTGGATGCTGTGAGAGCAGCTATAGCTCTCTGCAGGCTACCGTGACGCGCCGATTCCAGGGAGGTGGTACGCTGCTGGTGGCCTACACGAATGCCAAGCTGCTCAGCAATACCGATACTCTGACGAGCTGGCTTGAAGGGCCAACCGGTGGAGTTCCGGGCGTGCAGGACTGGAACAATTTGAGGGGAGAAAGGTCGCTCTCTGCTCAGGATGTTTCGCAGCGCCTTGTGATCAGCTACGTCCTCGACCTTCCCTTTGGGCATGGCAAGCCGTACGCGTCTAGCTTCACCGGAATAGCGAACGGGCTGGTTTCCGGCTGGGGAGTCGACGGCATCACAACGTTCCAACGCGGCTTCCCGCTGAAGATCGGCTATTCTGGCTCGACTCCGCTGGAAGCGGCAAATCTTGGAGTAGGGAACATTCGGCCTGACGTTGTGCCGGGATGCGACAAGAAAGCCGGCGGTAGAGGCGTTGTCTCGTTTCCTGGTAGTCCAGCACTGTGGTTTAACACGGCCTGCTTCACGGCCCCGCCAGACTTTGGGCCGGGCACCGAAGCGCGGGTTGATCCCACACTTCGCGGACCCGGAATCAACAACTTCGACTTCGCCATTTTCAAGAGGACCAACATCGGCGAAAGACTGGGAATTGAGTTCCGGACCGAATTCTTCAATCTGTTCAACCATCCCTACTTCGGCATGCCGTCGGAGAACCTCGGTAACGGGACATTCGGCGAGGTTACCTCAACCGTTGCAGGCGGCGTAGCCTCACCTGAACGTTTAGTGCAGTTCGCTTTGAAGTTCGTATTTTGAGCGAGTCCCGGGCTAGGAGATGCTCCCAGCCCGGGCTTTAAGTATCGCGACCGTTGTTCTGAGTCCTGACATCATTCCCTCCGACCAGAACTTGTTGTATTCTTCTCGTCTCCCCAGGCTATGAGAACGATCCGGACCCTCGACTATTCCGAAGCGAAGCGCGCCGTCGATCTAATCGTTGAAGAGGCTTCTCAGGTACAGAAAACCGCAGTGATTGCCGTTGCAGATTCGCACGGCGATCTCATCTGCCTTGCCCGCATGGACGGCGCTCCTGTATCTTCGGTCCGTGTCGCCATCAATAAGGCTTGGACCGCCGCTCGTGAGCGCAAACCAACTAAAGACATCGGAGAAAAAGTCCGGCATCATGAGAAGGGCCATGACATCGCCTACTACGGCGATCCACAGTATGTGGGCTGGGGTGGCGGAATTCCGGTCCGGAAGAACGGTGAAGTAGTTGGCGCCGTCGCCGTCAGCGGCTTGTCGTCGGATGAAGATGGCGCTTTGGCTGCGCTCGGCGCGGAGTTGATCGCTGGGTTGTGAGGGCTGTCAATCTACACACAGAAACGTGCCGTGGCAAGTTGGTTCGCCGTCAGGTGCGCCCCGAGGTTCGCTATGACGCTAAAAGTGCAATTGATTCCTTTATACGTTCTTTTGTTCGCCCTGCCCGCCAGATGCCAAACGGTGCCGGGAACACCACTCCAGGCAAAGCAGGCGGCAACCGAAGCGCGAATCGATTCGATGCTCGCCGCCATATTCATCGCTGGACTGGCACGATGCTCCTACAACTCAATACGTCATTATGTTAGCGGGAGTACTCGAATTCATAACCGCGGGCGGTGAGACATTCACAATCCATCCGGGTTAGGTACTGGTAGCAGAGGATAATTCCGGCTCCGGCCACAAATGGCGTTTAGTCAACGACGAGCCCTGGAGACGGGCTTACGTGGTCTTCAAGGAAGGCGCGGATACTCATTTCGTACCGGATCCCGCATGAAGCTGCTTATGGATCAGGATTGGAATAACGACGCCATGACCTTGGAGGGTCGTGCCGACCTTGTTCTCGCCGTTGCCCGGGTTCAATACGTTAACGGTCAATCTACCGACCAGGTTTTGGCTTCGGCCGAGCGCTTCGGACACACTCTCGGAATGCGCGCTGAAATCATGCCGAGCTGGGGAGAGTTGGAACTTAAGGCCCAGGACAGCGAAAGCGGCGCCAGACTGATCTCCGCAGTCGCGGCCGATCCCAGCGGCGTGGCCATGAGTCGCGTGGCTTCTACGATGCGAATAATTGGGGACCTCGCTGCCGGTCGACTTGCGCCCGCCGCCGCAAAGGACGCGATCCGTGCGACCTCACAAGCGCCTCTGGCGCCGACCTGGCTGTTCACACTCGCCGCGGCGGCCGGCGCCGTGGCATTAGCGGTGATTTTCGGTGTCCAACATCTACGCGCGGGGGCTCTCATATTCGTGAGTGCGGCGGCCGGCGCCGTTCTTCGTCGCGGCTTGGCGCACTTCAGCGCAAACGTCTTCCTGCAACCGTTCGGCGCGGCCCTGCTCGCTGGTGTTATTGGGGCGCTGGCGGTTCGATACCAGTTGAGCTCGTCACTGCGCCTGGTCGCAGTCTGCCCATGCATGGTCCTGGTGCCCGGACCACCCGTCCTCAATGGCGCGTTGGATCTCGTCAATGGCCGTATCAATCTCGGCGCCGCCCGCATAGCCTTTGCAGGGCTCATCGTTATGGCGATCTCGACCGGGCTACTGCTCGGACTCACTCTTCTGGGTGTTTCCCTACCGGTAGATCAGGCCAGCAGAGCCGTGCCCCTGTGGCTCGATACGATCGCCGCTGGCGTCGCTGTCGCCGCCTACAGCGTCTTCTTTTCCACACCCCTGCACATGTTTGCCTGGCCGGTGGCGGTCGGCATGCTGGCCCATGCTCTTAGGTGGTGGTTACTGGCTGTGCTTGGCTCGAGCGCTGCAATCGGCGCCTTCATCGCTTGTCTCATCGTCGCGCTGATCCTCACACCAGTCGCGCGCCGTTATCACATGCCGTTCGCCGCCATCGGCTTCGCTTCCGTAGTTTCGATGATTCCTGGCGTCTTCCTATTTAGGATGGCGAGCGGGCTTGTACAACTTGCCGACGGCTCGCATACGACGTTGGAGCTCATAGGCGCGACAATCGCCGACGGCGTCACCGCCATCACTATCATTTTGTCAATGAGCTTAGGTCTCATTGTTCCGAAGCTGACCATTGATCGCCTTAGCGACAGATCGACGCAGGCGAGGCCCTGAGGGGATGGGGCAAACGAGCCGAGGAGCATACAGCGATGAGCGTCAATGACATGACGGTCGCGTAACTCCTGACTTCCAAGCTGAAACCGATTCAATTCCCATAGCGCCGCGTCCGCCGCAACCGCGAGCGGCTTCCTTCGAGTCGTTGTGTCAAAAGCGACCGCCGCAGATTCTGACAAGGCCACCAACTTCTCCTGCGGTGGCTTCTGATACAACACTAGGACTTCACGGTACTGACAGGTCTCAACCCCTTGATTGACGCGGATCGCTGACACGGAGGCGTGGCAGATCTGCAGGTTCGCGTACCGTTGCTCGCAGAAAGTTCCTCCCAAAAAAGTTTCAGCCTCCACTCTTTTTCCTTGACACATTTTGTCTTACTCGATATACTCCAGCACTATAATGATTAGCTCCACTTCCCCCACTCTGAAGCATCCCTTTTCCATGTGGCGAGGCACATGTAAAGGAGGGCATGGATTCGAGCGTTACGTGGGCTGGTGTGTGTGATTACCAAGAATCTGTTTTCCATCGCTCGCTATCAACAACGTGGGAAGGACCATGACCAGATCGGTTGAGGCTACGGCGCAACGGCGCAAACTGCTGGGCGAGATCGAACGTCTGGCCGAGATCGCCGTCTTTGGAACGCTCTCGGAAACCTACCGCACCTGTGGCCGCGCAGGTTGCCATTGCCAGGGCGATGGACCCAAGCATGGTCCGCATCTGAATGTGAGTTACCGCGGCGAGAAGGGCAAGACCACTGGCTACTATGTGCCCAAGGGAGCGGAGGAGGCCACGCGCGAAGGGGTGGCGGCTTGGCAACAAATGCAGCAATGTTTGCGCGAACTGGCGGAGTTAAATAAGGAACGCAATTTGCAGCGCGCCCGCGAGGCCGATTCGCGATGATGCCCTGGTTGCGTCTGACTCTCGTCTGCGGGGAACCCATACCTCCAGCTTTCAGGTTCATTACGTTGACAAGTCCAATGAGGTGCACGCCTTTCGTGTCGAAGCTGCACCAACCGGCACCCTTGGTGTTCTTGCCGTAACGTTCGCGGTATTACTTGCCGTCATCTTCGAGGACGTCGTGCTCGCCGGGAACGCAAAACACATCGTTATTGAGCCACGTATAAAGAATGTAATAGTTTTCCTCTAGAAAGAGTCCAAGAATGTAGGTGCTCTGCTTCTCCGCCTGAACACCTATGCCCAGACCAAAGGGAAGTGCCGATCTGCTGGAAGACCGGCGCCGGCGAGCGTTGGCCTTAGTGGATTCCGGTTGTTCACTCAATGAAGCGGCGCGGCGCATCGGCTGCGGGGCCAGTTCGGTCATGCGCTGGTACCAGGCCCGGCGGCGTGGCGGAGAGAAGGCATTGCGGGTTCGCTTCTCCCCGGGGCGACCGCCTAAGTTGCGGCCGAAACAGCTGCAGCGCCTGATCCGACTGCTGCTCAAAGGGCCGATGGCTCGCGGCTACCGCACGAACCTGTGGACGACGGCGCGCATCGCCCTGCTCATCGACCAGGAGTTCGGAGTCGACTACCACCCCAATCACATTGGGCGATTGATGCATCGTCTGAAGTGGAGTCATCAGAAACCCGAACGGCGCGCCATCGAGTGCGACGACCAAGCGGTCAAGCAATGGAAACGCCGACGGTGGCCACGGATAAAAAAAAAGCCGCTCGGCTGGGCGCCCACCTAGTATTTGCCGACGAGTCCGGATTTCTCCTCATTCCCCATGTCGCCAAGACTTGGGCTCCGGTAGGGCAAACTCCGATTCATCGTCATGTCTATCGCCGCGACAAAATCTCCGTGATCTCCGGCATTTCGGTCAGCCCGAAACGGCAGCGGCTGAATCTCTACTACTATCTCTTCTATGACAATATTGCGCAGGAAGAAGTGTGTTTGTTTCTTCGCCACCTGCTTCGGCATCTTCACGGTCCCGTGATGGTGCTGCTGGATAACTCGAGTACCCACAAAGGCGAGCCTCTGCAAGAGCTTCTCCGGCGAAATCCCCGGCTCCAGATTGAGAACTTTCCCTCCTATGCCCCAGAGCTGAATCCGGACGAAGGGGTTTGGTCGCAGGCGAAGCGAAAACTGTCCAACAGTTGTCCCAAGGACGTGGACGAACTCATGGAGGACATCATACGGTCGATAAACGGAGTCAGAAGATCACAGAAGAAGCTACGGGGTTGCATCGAGCAGTCCGAGCTGCCTTCTTTTTTGCGCTAATTCATTACATTATTTATACGTAGATCAATAGTGGGCGCGGATTGCAAAATCTGGTCGACGGTGTCGAACTCCTCCGGTTTCGAGAGATGGCTGATGTCGCCGGTGTGCAGAATGAATTCGGGAGGCACAGGCAGCGCGTTGATTTTGGCGACCGCAGCTTTCAGCATCGCGATCACGTCGGAGTTCGCAGGCTTACTGAATCCCATGTGGCTGTCGCTGATCTGGACAAAACTCAGTTCGCCGCGTGCGGCCTTTGCGATGCGCGCGGGATCGTCGAGTCCGTAGGACTTCAGCACTCCACCCTCAAGCACGCAGAGGGCTCCGGTACCCGCCCAGGCCAGCATCTCAGGAACCCCCGGGCGGTCGATTCCGTCGTGGTTGTGGTCGAGCAAACTTGCGTCGGGATTTTTCAGCGGCATATTCCCCCATTCCTTCCGAACAAGCTTCGTTCTGGCTCTCCCGTGCAGAACTGGCGGCTACACGTTTTTATTCCATGAACATTTATTTTGGCGTTGGGGGAATAATCCGATCGCTCGCTGGTTTAGGTTTAGGCTTGTGTGCGTGTCGGAAGAGCGCTCAGTATCGGGGTCGTTCGAGGAGTTGGCCATGCCGTTCTTTGAGCGGCTTTATAACTTTGCCCACTGGCTGACACAAGACCGGCAGGAAGCCGAGGACCTGGTGCAGGAAACATACGTTAAGGCTCTTAAGGGATTCCGCTCGTTCCGGCCCGGCACCAACTTTCGCGCTTGGATCTACCAGATCCTTCGTAACACGTTCCTCACCTCTCGCACCGGGCTGAAGTCGACCGCGACGGTACCGCTGGAACTGGAAAGCGACCAGGAAAGCCTTCCCGCCGTCAAGGAAACGCCGGAGAGCATCCTGCTCCAGCGTTCGGACCGGCAGCTCGTACAAGAGGCGCTGGACCAATTGCCCGTGCCTTATCGCGAAGTGCTGCTCCTCTGTGAATTTGAAGAAATGTCGTATCAGGAGATTTCTGCAACTCTTGCCATCCCGATGGGCACAGTGATGTCGCGTTTGTCCCGCGCACGCCGGGCTCTACGCGATGCTGTGCAACAATTGCAAGGGACCGAATAAAGGTCACTGGAATCATGGCCTGCGAGCCTTGGACTGAAAAACTCGATGCCTATCTCGACGGAGAGCTCCCCGCCAGCGAGGCGCGCGCCTTAGCTGAACATTTGCGCGGATGCGCCACCTGCGCTGCCGAAGGCCTAGGCAAAGTTCAGCAGAAGCGTGCGGTCCAGGCTGCCGGCCAGAGGTTTATGCCGAACCCCGCCTTTCGGGCGCGCATTCAAGATAGCATCGCGGCACGCAGGCCGTTCTTTTGGAGTCTTCGATGGCTTCCCATTCTGGCAACAGCCGTCGTGGTGCTGCTTGCCGGTGTGCTTTTTCTGACTCTCAGCGGGAGCCAACAGCAGCTCATCAGCGAACTGGTGGATCAACATGTGGCAACCCTTGCCAGCGTCAACCCGGTTGATGTTATTTCCACCGACCGGCACACCGTGAAACCATGGTTTGCGGGCAAGATTCCCTTCACCTTCAACCTGCCCGAACTGCAAGGGTCGCCTTTCATCCTGGCAGGCGGAAAGGTCAGCTACCTCGGCCAGTCTCCTGGTGCGGAACTCGTTTTTCGCGTCCGCCAGCACCAGATTTCGGTCTTCATTTTTCAGGATCGGGGAGTGAGGGCCGCACGCGAGAATAAGGCTGTGCGGACTGCCCTGTCGTTTGAAGTCCGGACCTGGCACCGCAACGGCCTTCGCTACTTCGTGATCGGCGACGCCAGCGCACAGGACTTGGACAAGCTGAGCGACCTGATTAAGGCGGCTGGCTGAGAGATCGTCCGCTCTGATCCGTTTTGGCCGTGGCAAGGCGTAGAAGCAGCCGCATGACTCCCGTATTGTCGGCATAACTCGGCCATGTCCCAGAAGAGGACTTTTGGCCAGCCTCGCTGAGGTCCGTCCCGGGCATCACTTCGAGACATCCGCGGCGGTCCAACTCCGAATCCTAGCGAGCTCATCGAAAACTCAATTGGGGATGTCGGTGGAGTTTCGACACTGTCGAAACAGTCGTGTCGACACGATCGACACTATCACATCAAGTCCTTAGGCCAATTCCTTCTATGGCTTAGCTGCTCTGCGAGATGGCACAAGATATGCTAGGTACTGATGGCGAAGCGAGAAATCATTAGTTTAATCCAGGTGCCAAAAGCGTGGGCACGCGAGGCGAATCAGTGGCGATTGTACCGCACGTACACAGCCCGCCATCCATCCGAAACCGTATCCGTGGACCAGATTGGGAGCCATGAAGACGGGTAGGATTATCGATGAAGACTCTGAGGTGCGGCTCTATTACGCCGAGACAGTAAGCCAGTGTGCGACCAGCCCTCGGCAACCCAACCCACAAAGTGATGCCTTATGCGACTTCCGCGTACTTCGGCAGTCCGACGCGGCCGTGTAGCCCGGTGTAGAACCTTATCCGGGCTCAGCTGAGTCGACAGAAGAGCGGTTCTCATGGTTGTAATCGCCTGTGACGGTTCACGTCAATCGTCCTTCATCGACTCCCCGCCAAGTCTCGCGGTGGTGTCCGATGATTTGCGGTCCCGGAGTCTCGCGAGCGCGGAAACAGCTAACGGGCTGCTCCCGTCTCGGAAAACGGGTGCGAATCGGCTCCAATGATGCCTACGAGAGTATGCGGGGCAAAAGAGGATTTGTGCCGATCGCGCCGGGCAATCGCCATAACCCGGTGTCGCGGCCACAAAAGCATCAAAGCGCGCAAGAACGGTGAAGATTCACATTTTTCGCTCGTGTGAGGAATCTTGAACAGTTTGTTACAGTCCAGCGGTTAATTCGCTTCTAAACCTTGGGTTTTACTGTGTGTTGCAGCCTTGAGCCGAGAGGAATAAGGGTGACGGTCATGCGTAGATACAACAATCACAAGACGTGGTTCATAGCATTCCTACTGCTCATCTTCAGCTCCGGATGCTGCAATCCCGGCTCCAACCCAGACCTAACTCCACCGACAGTAACTTCCGTCACCCCACCCAGTGGTGCAACTGGCGTCTGTACCAACTCTGTAGCCACCGCTACCTTCAGCCAGGCGATGAATCCTGCCACGATCAATACCACAACCTTTACTTTGACAGCAGGCACTCCATCCGTGGCCGTGGCAGGAGTAGTTACCTACAATGCGTCAAGCGACACTGCGACCTTCACAGCATCAAGTCCACTCACGCTGGGTACCCTCTATACCGCCACGATTACAACCGGGGCCCAAGACACATTTGGCAATGCGCTGGCGAGTAACTTTGTTTGGAGCTTCACCACAAGTGCAACGGCATGTGGTCCGCCCGCCGTGGTTTCCGTAGCACCACTTAATCTCGCCACCGGCATCTGTCCCAGCACCGTAGTCACCGCTACCTTCAGCGCGGCGATGAATCCTGCCACGATCAATACCACAACCTTTACTTTGACGGCAGGCACTCCGCCCGTGGCCGTGACAGGCGTAGTTACCTATGCTGCGTCAACCGCGATTTTCACTCCATCGAGCCCACTCGCACTGGGCACCCTCTATACCGCCACGATTACAACCGGGGCCCAAAGCACGTCTGGCGGCACACTGGCGAGTAACTATCCATGGAGCTTCACCACCGCCAGCTCATCCTGTGGTCCGCCGACCGTGGTTTCCGTAGCACCACCCGATCTCGCTACCGGTATATGTCCCAACACCCCGGTCATTGCCACCTTCAGCGAAGCAATGCTTGCTTCCACGATCAACACCACAACCTTTACTTTGACCGCTGGCACTCCACCCGTGGGCGTGGCAGGGGTAGTTGCCTACAATGCGGCAAACAACACTGCGAGCTTCACACCCTCGAGTCCACTCGCGCTGAGCACTCTCTATACCGCCACGATTACAACCGGGGCCCAGAACCTCGGTGGCGATTCACTAGCGAGTAATTACCCATGGACCTTCACTACAGCCGCCGCGGCATGTCAAGCCACCGTACCGTTGGGCTCGGCCTGCAGTTTCGGAGTTCTCGGCGGCTCCACGGTCACAAACGCGGGACCGTCCGACGTGACCGGGGATGTTGGCGTGTGGGCAGGGAGCGCGATCACTGGATTTCCACCGGGAACGATAACGGGCTCGTTCTACGCGGACGATGCGGTCGCCCAGACGGCCCAGGGTGACTTGACCACGGCCTATAACTTCGCCGCGGCGGCACCCGGAGGGGCCGTCCTCCGCGCAGATATAGGAGGGGAAACACTCGCTCCTGGCGTTTATAAGACGACCAGCGCCCAGCCCTCGCTGGAAATAACCGGGAACCTTACCCTCGCCGGCAACGGTGTCTACATCTTCCAGATCGTTTCCACACTGACCACGGCAGCGACGAACAGCGATGTCATTCTAAGCGGCGGCGCCACGGCTGAAGATGTGTTCTGGCAGGTCGGTAGTTCGGCGACGCTTGGAACCAGCACAACCTTCGCAGGGACCATCATGGCGCAGGCGTCCATCTCGCTTGACACCGGCGCGACCCTGAATGGCAGAGCGCTGGCACGGACCGGCGGAGTCACCTTGCTAAGCAATCCGGTGAATGTACCTCCTTGTCCGTGAGGTATTTGGTAGTGAGATTAGCTTAAGGCTGGTCCACCACTGGAAAGACTGGAAGACCGTGATTTCACGTTATTGAAGGTCGGATCGAGTTCGGAGGAATTGGCAGATGTCATCTCACTTTCATTGTGGCCGCGTTGCAGTTATGTTGTTGGCGATGATTGCTCTGCTGTGCAGCGTGGGCACGCTGGCGGCAGCCCAGGATCAGCCTGCTCCCAAATGGGAACTTTACGGCGGATACTCCGTTTTTAATGCAGGCTGCGATCTGCACGGCCTGCTTCCGGGAGCAGTGACCCCGGTGGCCAGCTGCCTGAAATGGGATCCGCGGGGCGCGGGCGCCAGTGTCACCTACGACTTTAACCGCTGGTTCGGATTAACAGTCGACAGCAGTGGACAATGGGGCAGCGGCCAGTCCGGGGTGGCTGCCAGAATTGACCAGGTCGAATTCTTCAACATCTCCGCTGGGCCTAAAATAACTTTTCGCACCCACTATTTTTCCCCGTTTCTCGAAGTTCTCGGGGGCGAGCATCGCCTGGCGTCGGAAGTGTTCGGTAACGATCGCGAAGCCGGGTTCATGGCCGGTGGCGGTCTCGATCTGAACCTGGCCAGACACTTCGCTGTGCGCCTGTTCAGAGCCGATTTCGTGTACTCGGATCATCAGTATGGCCCGTCGTCAGTTGTTCCCGCCACCGATGTGAGAGGTGTAAGACTGCAGAGTGGGTTGGTATTTATGTTTGGCGGCGGGCAACCTGGGCCGCCTGTTTCAGCAAGTTGCGCCATCAACCCCAGTGAAATCATGGTGGGCGAGCCTGCAACGGCGACTGCCGCCGTGAGCAACTTCAATCCCAAGCATACGCTGAATTACACCTGGAGCAGCACCGGCGGTCAAATTTCCGGCAGGGATAATACTGCGAGCATTAACACCGGCGGCGTAGCAGGGGGCCATTACACGGTTACGGCTCATATCGCCGATCCCAGGATGACGAAGGATGGCGAGGCAAGCTGTATGGCGACGTTCACCGTGAAGGAACTGCCGAAGAACCCCCCGGCCGTTTCGTGTTCGGCTGACCCCTCGACATTGCAGGCAGGTGCGTCTTCCACCATCAGTTGCACCTGCACCAGTCCTGACAATATCCCAGTTACGGTAGGTGGTTGGACCGCGAGCGGCGGCAGCATTGCTAGCGGCAACCTCAATGCTGCGGCCCTGAATACGTCCGGTGTTTCACCCGGCCCGATCACAGTAAGTGCGACCTGCACCGACTCGCGCGGACTGAACACTCTCGCTACCGCGCAGGTGCTGGTGGAAAACCCGCCCCCTTCGCCTGAGTTCCTGAAACTGGAAGGCGGACTTGCGCTGCACAGCATTTACTTTCCGACCGCTCAGCCTAGAGTCGCGAACCCCAATGGCGGCCTGCTGCCCAGCCAGGAGCAAACGCTTGTTTCGCTTGCCAACGATTTCAAGAGGTATCTTGAGACCAAGCCTGATGCCCACTTGACTCTCGAAGGCCATGCCGATCCACGAGCCTCGGTGGAATACAATCAGGCACTCTCCGAACGGCGTGTCGAGCGCACCAAGCAGTTCTTGCTCGAACACGGCGTCCCCGCTGCTAACATCGAAACTAAGGCCTTTGGCGAGCAAAGAAATCTGACCGAAGCCCAGGTCAGAGACGCGGTTGAGCAGAATCCGGAGTTAACTCCAGAACAGCGGCAGAAGGTGCTCGGCAACCTGGAGACGATTCTCCTGGCGAGTAATCGTCGCGTAGATATCATTTTGAGTACCACGGGTCAGCAATCGGTTCGTCAGTATCCCTTCAACGCGTCGGATTCCTTAACCCTGCTCCAACAGGGAGGAACGAAGAAAAGAAGCGGGGCCGTGCCCGGCAAAAAGGCAAGACCCATGGCTCAGCACTAAAAGCGCCTACAGGTCCTAACGATGGAGGAGACGCCCGAGATCAAGGTCGTTCAGATCTCACACAACGATAAAGGATCTGGCGGGGGCCCTGAGGCCGCGAATGTGCGCCGGCGCTGTCGACAATTCTATAGGACCGATCACGGCGACCCCGAGAGACGGTCTCATCCGGCTACGTTCTTTGGGGTAACGCTAAATGGCGTATCTCCGTTATGCGCTCCTCCTTCTAATCCAGCAAGGAAACAGCGGGTCCAGGAAAAAATAGTTGCCTTTGTACCGATCAAGGATATCTCTCGAATCCAGCGACTGCAGAGCTTTCTGAACCGAAGAGGCTGGCCCGAGACGGAATTCTTCGCGGACACCTTGGGAGTAGATTTCGGATGCCCCGCGGTAAGCGATCGCCTGTAGCGCTGCGCGTTGCCGTGCTGAAAGTTGTTCCCAGAGAAGCTCATAGTAGGTGGATTGGCTCGTGACAAGACTTTCAATGACGGACTTCACGTCCGCTTCACCAAGTTCGCGTTTATCCTTTAGTTCCGCGTAATCCCAAAGCTCATGCGCGATACGTTGCACGTCATAGGGAATCAAATCAGCGGAAGCCAGCAGTGTTTCTAAACCTGGGTCGTCAAGTGTCCTGCCTCTTTTACGAAAACGGCGAGTAATAGAGTCCTTCCAGTCCTGTGCCGGAATCTTGTCTAAGAACATCTGAGGGCCGGCTTTATGAAAGGGGCGTTTGGCAGAAAGCATTTCCTCCATCAGCGATGGTTGAGAACCCGCGAAAACGTACCCTACCTCTCTTTGCTCCTGGACCTGGTTCCGAATGGCATTCTCGACTGAGCCACCATTGAACTGGGAGATTTGCTGAAATTCGTCAAGGCATATCGCCATGCGAAATCCTGCGTTCTTGGTCAACTCTCCTGGAAGGGCAAAGACATCCGGGGCGATGGGCGAGGGATCAAAAGCCGCCCCTTTACCTAGGGACAGACTGATCTCCCCTGTCGACATGTTGATATTGACGTCAGGCTTCACCTGTCGGGCGAATCGCGTGGCCCAATCTTTGACCCGCTCCCAAGGACCGGCGGCACGGAGTACTTTCTCAGCAAATTTCTCCAAGAATTGTGCGTAGCTTGAATAGCTGCTCACCGTCAAATTAACGGTGTGAATGTGTCTCTTCTTCAGTTTGAGAAGCGCCAGAGCAACGAGGGAACTTTTCCCGAAGCGCCTTGGAGATAGCAAGAAAACCTTTTGACCATCTCCCAAGTCGCGGACGAGTTGGTTGAGTTCGTCAGTGCGGTTGACGAAATTCGCATCGTCAATGATCTCACCAAAAACGAAAGGATTTTCGTGTGATGCCATATTACGCTAATTAGCGTAACGCCAAATGGCGTAATAAGCAAGTGCTCCGACGAATTCTGAAATATGCCGATTGGCGTAACGCCAAATGGCGTAAGGCAGGTGAGAAGGCGCCTGAAAGAGCTAGCGGCAGTTGAGGAAACGGTTCGCGAACCTGCGCGCCTCGGAGGTTTTCCGGCGCATCGCATCTCGGCAGTGCGCCGGATGATCGATCCGGCACCGCAAAAAAAATTAGGCAGGGTTTCGAGCCCCAACGTCTGATTCCGCGTCGCAGCTAAGTACCTCATGGACAGCTTGCTCGATCGGCATTGCCCAGCCCTCCATCCACGCCGTCATACCTCCAGCATTACCGAGCGTTCGGCGCGCAAAATCCAGGGCCTTCTCCAGCCTGCGTTGCTCGGCGGGCATGAGCGGAACGCCCAATTGCTGGCGCAACGCCGCGGCGGTCCCTGCCAGGTGC
>CAVQNY010000035.1:0-58663 GCA_963714225.1 uncultured Acidobacteriaceae bacterium
CACCTACAGCCGGCGCGTCGGAGCTCTATCCCAACCATCAACCAAATGACCACTTCGCACTCACCATTGAGAACCTCACCAATCGCGGCGCTCGTCAACCGTGTAGTTCCTCTGGTTCCTCTGACGTTTACTCACGATTCGAGAAACTCGATGTCATCTTCCTGGCATTCTTATGCTTCGCCTTCATCATCGAGGCTCTGCGCTTAGTGTGAACACGCCCTAGCTCAAAGCTATCGGCCGCCGCGGTTGTTCCAGGTCTGACTACGGGCTTGGAAGATAGCGGATCAGTTTCGGATCGACAAACCGAGCTTCATCGAAGGAGCGATGGAGCCAAGAATATAATGGGAACTCACTATGCTCATCATCTTTGGCGGCCTGCCAGGTACTGGAAAGACGACCATTGCGCGAGAACTTGCCCGCCAGCTAGGTGCAGTTCATGTGCGTATCGATTCTATCGAGGAGGCGATTTTGGATTCAGGGTTACTCAGCTCACCAATCAACGATGCTGGCTATCGTGTGGGCAACGCAGTCGCCGCGGACAATCTCCGTATCGGCAGGACAGTGATTGCAGACTCAGTGAATCCTATTCCGCTCTCCCGCGATGCGTGGGTCGAAGTCGCGAACCGTGCCCAGGTATCTGCCGTTGAAATCGAGGTCACCTGTTCAGACACCAAAGAACATCAGCATCGGGTGGAAACACGCATATCCGACATTCCCAGATCGCGGTCCCTTACTTGGCAAGAGGTAGTCTCACGAGACTACCGCCCATGGAACCGCGAGCATATTGTGATTGATACCGCCAACCGGACCGTCGAGCAGGTCGTCACGATCCTTCGCGGAGCGATTCCCAAACAGTAGTCAAAATCGCTGCGCCGCCTCCGCGTGCCCATCCCCGGTAACGCCCCTTACGAAAATTACCATGGCAGATCCGCATTTTGAGACTCTGCTTACAGATTGCCTGGGTCAGTTTTGGAAAGCGGACATGGTCAACTTTTCGCGAGCGCCGAAGATCCGTTCTTCAAGAAGACAGTTCCGACGCATGTGTCTAGACACGCGGCAGCGTCCGCCGGCGCAAGCGGCTTCGTTCTGACGGGCTAACCCGTAGTTTACCGCCCTGGACGAACGGACGAAGTCATGCTGGGTGCGGATTCAATCTGTCCGTGTGTTTGCTCTGACACTTACCCCTTGACCGAGGTTGTAGGCAACAAGACAATTCCTTGCGAAATTATTAACTTCGCAAACCAACCCTAGCGTTTTTCCCACCCCCGGTGGAAAGGACACAGAGCGAAGGTAAAGGAAATTGCCGACCGAGAGAAATTGCCGAAAAAGTGGCTGAAAAGGCTCCCTCGGCTTGATTTGTTTCCTCCGAGTTGGGCGAGCCCCTCGCCGAATTTTTCCCGAAAGGTACTACCCCTTCATCCGTTTGACGGGGTGAGAACAGGACGGGAGGGAATATGCACCCCTCGGATTTACTTTGCCGCAAACAGCACAAAACTAGTTCACGCGCTCGCGTTTCGCAGCTTTTGGGAGGTCGAGTGCCGAATCCGGCAGATGCGGGACAGCGTTAATGTCGGAGTATGTCACGAGCCGGTAATCGCCACCCGGCATGTAGAATTTCTGTTGCACTGGGCAGTTTGTCCTCAACGAGATCCATAAATCGACTCTGCTCAGCTGCTTCAGAACCTCCGCCGCTCTCGGCGTCAGTTGCAAGTGGACTGAATCTTGCGATTCGACACGATCACCACCCAGATTCCTGATGTCGTAGTTAGCTGCGAGTTCATGTCCGGGCATGCCAAACCCAAGCAGAATCAGCTTCTGAGCGAGGTCTTTGTACTTGCCGATGTCATATTCACGCACAGTGTTGAGTTTGGGATAGTAAATCTGGAGCGTGCGGCCTCGGAGAGCAATTGCCTGAGCGTCCTTCCCAGTAAAGTTCATCAGAAAACGCAGCTCATTCTTTGAATATCGTTTCACTACCACGGTGCCAATCTGAGTCTCCTCTTCATTAATTATTGCTGTGTGGGTAACGACTCTAATGTTGGCAGTAGCACCTGTAAACGAGCGCGCCGCTTGATCCAGCCGCGACAATATTTCAACTGTCGATTGCGCCCAAGCCGCTTGTGGGGCAGACCCGTAGAGCCCGAGCACGCAGACCGAGAAACTGAGTCGGATGAGAAAACTTCTCATGGCGCATCTGTTCCTATCGAAAAGGAAAACCATTATTCATATGATAGCGCTTGGATGACATCCTGCCTTACTGCCTTCCACCCAGGGAGGATCGCCCCGAGCAGAGCGCCTACCACCGAAATCGCTCCGGCTATGGGCCACCATTTGTATACTGTTTCTTGGGTCAAGCTAGCCGGGACAGCGTGCATTATCAACCACTGGGTTCCATACGTCATTGTGATTCCTACAACCGTGCCGATGATCGCAATCAGCAAGGTTTCCCGAAACAGTAGGTCAAGAATGTAGCCTGAGGAGGCGCCGAGCGCCTTAAGAATCCCGATCTCCCGCGTCCTCTCCAATACCGCCGTGTACATAGCCATGGATACCACGATGAAGCCCACAATTACTGCGATACCGATCACCACACCAATGAAGTTCCGCAAAAGCCCGACGCTGTTGACAGTCAAAAGCGAAGTGAATTCCTCCATCGTGTAGATGAAGTATCCCGGCATTTTGTCTCGCAGATCGTTCACGACCGACTGCGCATGATTCGGACCGTCTACTTTCAGATAGATCTGGCTGAGCTTCCCAGTGTTTCCGGTAAGGGTTTGAAGGACGTCGAGCTTTGCACAGATGCGCGCGAGTTTGCCAGACTCAAAAATTCCCGAGACTC
Source organism: uncultured Acidobacteriaceae bacterium (assembly GCA_963714225.1). GTDB lineage: Bacteria > Acidobacteriota > Terriglobia > Terriglobales > Acidobacteriaceae > Sulfotelmatobacter. The sequence continues at coordinate 2,840 of CAVQNY010000035.1, forward strand.
GCCACATGTGGTTCATTAGGTTAATTGTGCTTCCGACGCCGAGCTTCTTTTCTCGGGCGTAATATTCATCAACGATAACGTCATCGTCACTCCGAAATGGGCCTCCTTTGACGAACAAGAAGCCACCACTCAGCTTGTTGAACTGAGCAAGATCAATGCCGGTGAGGGTGTCAAAGCCGCCAAGTGATTGAATCGTGGTGCCTGTGGCGAATGTAACATGTGGCTGCTTCATGAAGAACGGCAGCAGGTCCTGGCTCAAGGGAGAAGAACTGAGGCTGATCACGGATGTCGCAGGTGGGCGGATCACAATGTCCGCCCCTACGCCGCGAGCACGTCGTGCGGTCTCATCGAGCGTTCCATAACTGATGCCAACTAGCGTCAGGATCATCGTGACCTCGACCCCTATAGCCAGCACGCTTAAGAACGTTCGGACAGGTCTATGACGAAGGTTCTCAAAAACAAGTCTATTGAGCAATGCAGCATTATAACGGCATACGGGGAGCATTCCTGGAATCGGGATCGTCTACGGTCTGACGATTGAAAAATCACTCATTGACCGTCCGCCTGCGCGAGAAGGAAGTACGTTACATTGCCTAGGATGATGGCGCAGAAAGTTTGAACTAGATTTACCAGCACCGAGGGTTTAGACACCGGGGTCATGTACCGAGTGCCACGCTCACGGAGTCGGGCCCACCGCCCAATAGCTAGTTCTCGACAGAACGCTTATTCCGGGAGGGGGTTGTTTCAAGCGCACGCGGATTTGGTGGAGTCCGGGGTGAGGTCCTTGCGGCGCGAAGCTTAGTATGTAGCGGCTATGTAAGTGGTTGTCGAAATCAACCAGGTGGCTCTCAAAGGCTTTTCGAGATGTGAACAACTCATATTCGCCTCCGGTCATCGCTGCAATTGTCCTGGTGATGTTTTTTTTCATCGCGTTTCTGGCCATCAGAAGAGTTCCAATTATGTCGGGAGGCGCGTTCCAGTGCGCCTCGTCCCGATTACTGCCTCGTTCGGTGTCCAGCACCTGCGAGAGCGATGGCGAGAACGCCAGTGCATACACAACGGTGTTGCTACTGCCGATGGCAGCCACGACGTCGTCAATTTTAGTGAAATGGCTTCCATGGTCGCGGTTTTCGCTCACCAAGAGGAGAACACGCTGGCGCTCGGCTGGTTCTTTTTCCAGCAATCGAACCGAAAACTCTATGGCGTCTTGAATTGCCGCTCCGTTGTCGCCCGGTTGCAGCCTCTTGAGGTCTTCGTCAATGGACGTTTCATCGTCGCTGAAGTTCTCGATCAGATTGACGTGACTATCAAACTCGACCACGGCGACTCGCGAACGGAGTTGATTGAAAACTGGGGTCAGCATTGAGCCGATGCCACGCATTCTGGAAAATTCGCGCCATGCCCTCCTCCCCGTCTGAATTGCCACGACTACCGAGGCGGGCTCGGATTCGGCGGAATCGTCCAAATGAACGGTCTGCTCTACGCCATCATCGTCGATTGCGAAATCTTTTTGCGTTAAGCCGTACACGATATGGCCTTCCGCATCTTTTACCAGCGTAGGTATCAATACAAGATTCGATTGAACACGCACATTAGCGTCCTGCTGGGCGGCAGTTCCGCTTATGAGCAACAGGACTAGAGGACAAACTCTGGCGAACATTATGGGAGGGATGACACCCAACGCCGACGGAGTTGCCTGCGCGCGGCTGATTGTAGGCGTCGCCGTTTCACGGGCAACATCGAGCACGGCATTGATGTGCCGACTTGCTGCGCTGAGAAGCTTTGCCATGCTTGAACTCACCGTCATTCCCGGCTGCTGCAGCCGAGTTGCTGTACAGTTCGGACGCTTCTGCACTTCTGCGAATGACGACATTTCCTGGCTCGCCGCACTTTGCCGACCTTACCCCGAGGGGTGCATTTTTCCCTCACGGTATAACCCCTTCATCCGTTTGACGGGGTGGGAACAGGACGGGATGGAATATGGAGTTGGACTGCGCCCGCCCGCGCGGCGAAGGGAAGGGTGGGTTCGAAGCGTTGGAAGCATGCGCAGGGGGAGCGCAAGCGTGCGCGCGAGGGTTTTAGCGTGTAAGCGCGATGTTGTTTAGAGGGAAGAACGGGGTGAGTTCCCCAGTCGGATACATTATACTGACCTCCGACTCCAGCATTCACGCTGGCGAATCGGCAAAATGCGGCCTGCAGGAGATGGGAACCCATTTGGTGGGAGCCAAATGTGGGGAGCAATTCGTCGATATTCCCGCAACTTCGGATACCGCCAGGTTCCCGTCTGGTACGATTCGTCCATTGCAGTCGCCCATCAATTCGAGACGATCAGCAGAAATCTCAAGTTTCTAAAGCTAATTCCCAATCCATACCCCTTTTATGACTGGATCATGGGTTTTCACGAACGCTGGTCGAACAGAGCAGCACTACGCGGCCCCGTACTGGAAAGAACAACAAATGTTGTCGAGGCTGGCGTTGGGACTGGATATTTCTTGGCCCAGTTGGTAAAGAGAGCCAAGAACGCAGGAACGATCAGCGCCGTCGATCTCTCGCCGCAGATGATCACTGCCGCTAAGAACTACCTAATGAAGAATAACCTTCTCTCTTCCTCCCTTTTTTTCGTAAGGAGTGATTGCAGGCATCTTCCGTACTCAGACGGGACCTTCGATCTCTACGTCTCAAGCTATTTGTTTGATCTCCTAAATGATGAGGAGATTGAATCCACTATAACGGAAATGGAACGCGTGCTGGCTCCGGATGGCCATGCCATTCTGATTACTATGACTACGGAGCTGGACGACATGCGGGGGCCGATGCGATTTCTTTGCCGCGTCACCAACGAACTTTACTGCTTGGGATACCACCGTGGCAGGTGGAACCGCATCTGGAGATTTCTCTTCGCTGGTTACGCGCCTCACTGCCGACCGATCGCTCTGGGCAGGTACCTGAAACTCGCGCCTTTGTTGAGTATCGAGTACACAAAGCTGAGCCACGTGTCTCTGTTCCCGGTTCGCATTTACTACGTTAGGAAAAGTCATGCCTAACATGCGCCTGTTGCTGAAGTTGGCTGGTATTGCAACAACCACGCGTTACACGCGCGTTTTCTATGACCGAGTTTCTCCTTTCTATGAGTTGCTGTTCACAGATCATTTGTCACACATTCGGACAATGGCAGCTGTCTTGGCTGAAGAATTTCCGCATCGAATCAAGGTCCTCGACATTGCTTGCGGGACAGGCGCTCTCAGCCGTCGGTTGGAAGAACAAGGCTTCTGCGTCACGGGGCTGGATTTTTCCTTTCAATCCCTCTGTCGGCTAAACCAGGCTACTAAGACTATTCGACTCGTCCAGGCTGATGCGGCGATACTGCCGTTCGGTTCCGCTTCTTTCGATGTGGTTACGTGCATGGGCGCGTGGCGCCACTTTCCCGATCCTCAGCGTGTTCTGCACGAAATCTGCCGAGTGCTTCGCCGCGATGGTGTCTTTTTCGTTGGCTACTTTCCTCCAAAACTGGGGGGACTGCTGTCAGTTCCCGCGGGCTCATTCGGAAAGGCAATTGGCTTCTTCTACGGATGTGCCATGCGGCTGCTGAAGCACAACGACAGAACCGATCAAGAAATGGAAATCCAGACTCTGCGAATGATCGAGCTGGCGTTCATAAAACACCGCCTAATCCAGTCCGGGAAGAGTGAGTACCTGATACTTTCCGAGTCGCCCCGCTAGCGGGAGTTTACTGGGTCCGGGCTTGTCTTTCCGACAAGCGCGGAAGTAGCTGTAAAGCCTTCACAGGTTCAACTGCTCAGGGGTGAAGCAACGCGGTTACAGGCGCAAGTTCGATCACCGCTGCCCCCGCTTCTTTGACGGCTCGCTCGATTTGCTCAAAGAGGCCGCGTTGCCCTTGCCGACGATTGGCAGCGGATGTTCCCTGAAATGCCGCAAGGCTTTTTTTAAAAAATCAATCTCCATCGACTGCTGTGCGATCTTCCGTTCCAGCTCGGCCACCCGTTCTGCGTCCAACTTCGCCTGCGGGCGAGCCCCATGACCAGGAAATGCTAGCTCACCTTTGGCTCGCCACTCGGCTTTCCAGACCTCTAGCCGCTTCGGACTGAGTTGAAACTCGCGGGCCACATGTGACGTACTCTTTCCTGCATCCAGCTCGCGCATCGTCGCGATTTTGAATGCGCGGGAATATTGCTGTCGGGGCATCTCCATTGTTCTCCTCCATTCAATGTAAATTGCCTCTTAATTTCGTGTCTTTTGGGGTGCAGTCCAATTCCCTCCCGTCCTGTTCTCACCCCTTCATCCGTTTGACCCTTCTTTTCTCGCGCCTGTAAGATCAAACTTCACCGGCATCTGGATAAGAAGTCCTAACCACAGAGCCAGGCAGAGGAATCAACGATTTACCCTGTGACCTCCGTGTCCTCTGTGGTTGAGCTTTTCCCCAGCCGCCGACTCCTGACTTCCCCATGCCGCACGAATTGCCCAAAGCCTACGAGCCGGGCGCGATTGAGACGCGCTGGGCCGAGTACTGGGTCAAAGAAAAACTCTTCTCCGTGCCCACGCCGCCTGAAGGCGAGACACGTCCCGTCTTCACGCTGCTGTTGCCGCCGCCGAATGTTACCGGCCGCCTGCACATGGGGCACATGCTCAACCAGACGCAGATGGACATCATTGTGCGCTGGCATCGCATGCGCGGCTTCATCACGCTGTGGCTGCCGGGGACGGACCATGCCGGCATTGCCACGCAGATGATGGTGGAGCGGGACCTCGCGAAAGAAGGCAAGAAGCGGCGCGACCTGGGCCGCGAGAAGTTCATTGAGCGGGTGTGGGAGTGGAAGAAGCTTTACGGCGGCGCCATTCTCGACCAGATGAAACGGCTGGGCGCGTCGGTGGACTGGGACCGCGAGTACTTCACCATGGACGAGAATCTTTCGCGTGCGGTGCGCGAAGTGTTCGTCCGGCTGTATGAAGAAAAGCTGATCTATCGTGGGAAGTACATCGTCAACTGGTGTCCACGATGTGAGACCGCGATCTCCGATCTCGAAGTGAAGCACGAGGACGTCGTCGGGAAGTTGTGGGAGATTCGCTATCCGGTCGTTGGGTCCGACGAATTCATCACCGTGGCAACCACGCGCCCGGAGACCATGCTGGGCGATACGGCCGTTGCCGTGAACGCGCAAGACGAGCGCTACACGCACTTGCACGGCAAGCATGTTCTGCTGCCGCTGATGAAGCGCGAGATTCCCATCATTATCGACGAACTGGCGCAGCCGGAGTTCGGTACGGGCGCGGTAAAAGTAACGCCAGCGCATGATCCCAACGATTTCGCGGCCGGAAAACGGCACAACCTTCCGCAGATCGATGTGATGGACGAGCACGCCCACATGAACCAGAACGCGGGCCCGTATGCGGGGCTTGATCGCTACGAAGCGCGGAAGATGGTGCTCGTAGACTTGCAGGCCGGCGGGTTTCTGGTGGCAGAGAAAGACTACTCGCTTGCCCTCGGCAAGTGCGAGCGCTGCGGGACCGTGGTCGAGCCACGGCTTTCGGAGCAATGGTTCATCAAAATTCAGCCGCTGGCGCAGAAGGCGATCGAGGCGGTCGAGAGCGGTGAGATCACGATCGTCCCCGAGAATTACAAGCAAATTTATCTCAACTGGATGAACAACATTTACGACTGGTGCATCTCGCGCCAGCTGTGGTGGGGCCACCGCATTCCGGCGTGGACGTGCGAAGGCTGCAAGGAGGTGATCGTCGCGCGCGAAGCTCCCGCCCAGTGTGCGAAGTGCGGTGGCACGAAGCTGGAGCAGGTCTCCGACGTGCTCGACACCTGGTTTTCGTCAGGGCTGTTGCCATTCACGACGCTGGGCTGGCCGCAGAAGACGCGCGACCAGGCGGTTTTCTATCCCACCACGCTGCTGATCACGGCGTACGAGATTCTTTTCTTCTGGGTGGCGCGCATGATCATGTTCGGCTGCCACTTCATGCAGGGGCACGAGCAGGATCCCGCGATGAAGAACGCTAGCGGCTGGGGCGACAAAAAGAACGACAGCGTGCCCTTCCGGCAGGTTTACATCCACGCGCTGGTGCGCGACGCCGAGCGGCAGAAGATGTCGAAGACCAAGGGCAATGTGCTCGATCCGCTGGACGTTATTCAGCGCTTCGGCACGGATGCGACCCGCTTTACTTTAGCGGCCATGGCTGCGCCGGGAACCGACATTGCCTTCAGCGAGAGCCGAACGGATGGTTATCGCGCCTTCGCGAACAAGATTTGGAATGCGGCCAGATTCATGTTCATGAATGTGGATCGATTGGAAGCGTCGGGATTGTGGTCGATGAGGGCATTCCTCGGATCCCGAGGCCCCGGTGATGGAGTCCGAGGATTCCAGTCGGCGAACCTGGAGGATCGGTGGATCCTGTCTCGATTCACGGAGGCGGCCCTCGAGGTGAACCTATCCCTAAGGGGCTACCGATTCCACGAAGCGGCGAACCGGATTTACGATTTTTTTTGGGGAGACTTTTGCGATTGGTATCTTGAACTGATCAAGTCTCGGCTCGGTGTCGATGCCGATCAAGTTACGACAAGCATTGCTTGTGGCAATCTCGTCAGCTTGTTTGAAGCATCGTTGCGCCTTTTGCATCCCGTCATGCCATTTATCACTGAAGAGATATGGCACGCAATCTATGACGGGAAGCCTCCCAAACAATCGATTGCGATGGCTGAATATCCACTTAGCCGAAAGGCCGACGAAATCAGCGTTGTGTTCGGCCCTCTCAAACCTGACAGCGGGACAGGTAATCTGGTCACCGGACAAATCCGATCCGCACCGGTGGACGTTTACCAAGTGGACCGCAACGCGTTGTTAGAGATGGCGATCCTGCAGGATTTAATCGTGAATGTGAGAAACGTGCGCGCGGAATTGAAGGTCGAGCCCAAGGTGAAGGTTCCGATCGAGGTATTTGCGCCTGAGCCCGGAATTCGCGCCATGATCGACCAGAATCGCGGCGCGGTAGAGCGCCTGGCGAATGTGGAGAAGATCAGGTTTGTGGACGGCTCCCTCGCCAAGCAGGCCGGCGCACGCAGCACCGCGCGCTTCGATGTTCACGTAGTCTACGAAAGAAAGATCGACGTTGCTGCCGAGCGCGAGCGTTTGACGAAAGAACTGGATAAGATTGAGAAGGAATTCGCGAACAATCAGCGTCAATTGAGTAACGAGCAATTTCTGGCGAAGGCCCCGCAGAAGGTTGTCGACGGATTGCGCAGTCGAGCCCAGGAACTGGCCGGCCTGCGAGAAAAGATAAAGCGCCAGTTAGACGGATTGAATGACACCGGAACCAATGCCTAAGACTGGCAACTGACAACTGATCACTGGCCACTGCCTTTATGGACTTTAACAGCCGACGCATTACCGCAATCATCGAGAACGCGCTGCTCGAAGACCGGGCGACGCGCGATGCGACCAGCTACGCCTGCATCGATCCCAATCAGCGGGCATCGGCCACCATTCTCGCCAAGCAAGATTGCATTCTTGCCGGGATCGGCTGCGTGGGCCGCATTCTCGATGTCTACGCTGTGCTCGACGGCGCCGTGACTTCGCACTACGAAGTGACCACGCATCCCGAAATCTTCGATGGCGTGCGGCTGCACAAAGGCCAGTCGGTCGCGGTGATCCGGCACAACGCCCGGGTGATTCTCTCGTGCGAGCGCGTGATCCTGAACTTCCTGCAGCGCATGAGCGGAATCGCAACCCTGACCCGGAAGTTTGTGGACGCGGTTTCGGGCACCAAGACGCGCATTCTCGATACCCGCAAGACCGCTCCCGGACTGCGATTGGTCGATAAGTACGCCGTGCGCTGCGGCGGCGGACAGAATCACCGGCTCGATCTTTCCGACGGAGTGCTGATCAAGAACAATCACATCGCGCTGGCCGGGGGAATCCGGCCCGTGCTGGAGCGCGCCGTGCGCAACCGACGCGGCTCGCAGCCGATCGAGGTGGAAGTGCGCACCATGGCCGAATTGGAGGACGCGCTGGCCTTTGGCGCGGAAGCGATCCTGATGGACAACATGTCTCCCGAGGAAGTGCGCCGCGCGGTTGAGCGCTGTGCTCAACTGGATCGCCACATCCCGCTGGAATGCTCCGGCGGCGTCCGGCTGGAAAATGTTCGTGCCTATGCCGAGACAGGCGTGGACTTCATTTCAGTCGGCCTGCTGACTCATTCGCCGCAGGCGGCGGACATGAGCCTTCGGGTTGTGCCCGCGTAAACCTGCTTGGCAATTGATTTGTGATTTTTACTTCTCTCCCGCATAATCCCCGCATCGAGAAAAAGAGCGCAACTCGGAGCATGCGACTCTCGCGGGCAAGAGCGCCCGCGTCGCACCAACAGCCGACGGATCGTTCGTCTCGGCCGCATCGTGCGCTTATTGATGGAGCACGCGACGGTCGTGGTGAGCGGAACCAAGATCGCGCAGGAGATTTCATCGAACCGCTCGGAAGTCTGGCGTCTGATCAGCAATTGCGCGGGCTGGGCGTGGATGTGGCCGGGCATCCGGCGACCGGATATCAGCTCAAGTCGGTTCCGGATCTTCTGCTGCCCGAAATTCTGGGGCCGCTCGCTTCGCGGCACCATCTTCGACCATCAGCTTCATCATTTCTACAAGATTGGCTCAACCAACACCGCGGCCATGGCGGCCGCGGCGGCGGGCATCGCTGAGGGCAGCGTGTTTCTTGCCGAAGAACAGACCGCCGGACGCGGGCGCGGAGCGAACTCCTGGGAGTCGGAGCGCTCGGCGGGCATTTATTGCTCGGTCGTTTTGCGTCCCGCGCTGCCGCCATCGGACGTGCTGGTGCTCACGCTCGCGGCCGGCTTGGCGGTGCGGGCGGCCATTGCGCAGGTGGAAGCGCGCGTCAGTGTCGACTTGAAGTGGCCCAACGATGTGCTGATCAAGGGAAGAAAGGTGTGCGGCATTCTCAGCGAGATGCATGCCGAAGTCACACGGGTCCGCCACATCGTGGTGGGAATCGGAATCAACGTGAACCAGAAAAGTTTTCCGAAAGAGATCGAGGGCGAGGCGACGTCGCTGCGAATGGCGACGGGCAAGCGAATGGTCCCGCGTGGAGGTTGCCGCCGCTTTGCTAAAATCGCTCGACCGGGAATATCGCATCCTGGTCGAAGAGCCGGATGCGCAGCGGGCGATTTTGCGACGCTTTGAGGAACAGTCGTCATGGGCGCGAGGCAAGCAAGTTCGTATCGAAGAGAGTGCATCCAGGATCGAAGGAACCACCGAAGGGCTGGATGAGCGCGGGTTCCTGCAGGTGCGGACGGCGCACGGACTGCAGAGGGTTTTGAGTGGAACGGTGAGAGTACAGTGAAAGAAAGCACTCAGCAGTTAGCAACTAGCATCCAGCCCGCACAGCTTCGCAAGGATTGAAATGCCAGTTGCTAGCCCCAACTGCTAATTGCTTCAGAGACCAACCCATCATGCTTTTTGTTCTCGATGTCGGCAACACGAATACGGTCCTGGGAGTCTTTGCCCGGGTTGTGAAGGTGCCTCCCGACGCCAATGTCGACGAAGCTCCGCGCTACGAGCGCCTCGTGGCCAACTGGCGGGTCGCGACCCGACAAGGCAGCACGGTGGACGAGTACGGCGTCTTGTTCCGCAATTTATTCTCGATGGCGAGTCTAGAGGCCTCGGGGATTCACGGCATCGTGATTTCATCCGTGGTGCCGCCGCTCGATCCTGTGCTGCGGCAGGTGTGTGAGCGCTACTTCAACTCCAAACCGCTCCTGATCGAGCCCGGTGTGAAAACCGGCATGCCGGTGCATTACGACAATCCCGCGGAAGTGGGCGCCGACCGCATCGTGAATGCCGTAGCAGCGTTTGAAAAATACGGCGGCCCGTGCGTTGTCGTCGACTTCGGCACCGCGACCACATTCGACTGCGTTTCCGCGAAGGGTGAGTACCTGGGCGGAGTGATTTGCCCAGGGATCGGCATTTCCGCAGACGCGCTCTTTCAGCGCACTGCGCGCCTGCCGCGGGTCGAGATTCGCAAGCCCGCGCGCGTGATCGGCACGAATACAGTAGGCAGCCTGCAGTCGGGGCTTTACTACGGCTATCTCGGCCTGGTCGATGGCATTCTCGAACTCCTGCTGGAGGAATTGGGCAAAGAGACGAGGCTGATCGCCACCGGCGGGCTGGGGTCGATGATCGGTACGGGATCGAAAGTACATCAAAACTGTGGATGATTTTCTAACCCTCGAAGGCCTGCGCATCATCTGGGAGCGAAATATGGCGGCGCGGCCAGGGCTCGCGCCCAAGGCTCGGCAGCAGACGTCGCCCCAGGTTTCGTCGGGCGCCTCTAGAAAAACGACCGGCGGCACTGAGCGCTCTGCTTCCACTCCCCGTTCCACCCGCTGAGCCGCCGTGGAGGATCAATTCAATTACTTCCACTACTTCACCGAAATCGAAGAGCAGTTCCTGCGCCGGCGCGGCGGTGGGCTATTGCTCACCACGCTGGACTGGGCCCTGATTGAAACCTGGAAAGACGCGGGAATTCCTCTGGAGGCTGCGTTGCGCGGGATCGATGCCGCCTTTGACCGCTACGACCAGCGTCCTTCGAAAACCAAGAAGGTGAACAGCCTAGCCTATTGTTCCCAGGAAGTGCTGGCCGCGGCAGAAGATATGAAAGAAGCGGCTGTAGGCGCGGGTGACGAACCATCGGCATCGAGCAAATCAGGCGCGGCGCAAGGATTCGAGCCGGAGGCCATCGCGTCGTTCCTGCGCCGCAATGCCGATCATTCTGGATGCGGCGAAGCTGCCGCACAGCGGGGGAATCTCGGTTCATGCCGTCGCCACGGAATCCGCCGCCACGCTGCGCAAGCTGGCGCTGGAAACCGAGAACAAAAAGGCGGCATCAAAGCTGGAGGATTTGGAGCGCCACCTCACCGTGCTGGAGGAAAAGCTTTTGGCTGCATTGCTCGCCGCCACGCCCGATCAAGAAATCGTGACCGTGCGCGCCCAGGCGGATCGCGAACTGGCGCCCTACCGCCGCAAGATGGCGGCGGCACAGATCGAGCACCTGCAAAAGCAGTACGTCCACAAACGGCTTCTGGAAAAATACGGCCTGCCGCGCCTGAGCTTGTTTTACATGTGAGCGCCTGATTATCGAATCCATGACTATCGAGTCAGTGATAATCGAATCCATGACTATCGATTCATGACTCATTCCTTCGATGCACTCATTCTCGGTGGAGGCGCCGCGGGCTTGATGTGCGCCATCGAAGCCGGCAAGCGCCGCCGCCGCGTTGCGGTGTTCGAACGTGCGGACCGGCTGGGCAAGAAAATCCTGATCTCCGGCGGCGGACGCTGCAATTTCACCAACGTTCACTGCCGGCCGGAGAACTTTCTTTCCTCGAATCCGCACTTCGCCAAGTCGGCATTGGCTCGCTACACGCCGGCAGATTTCATCGCATTGGTGGAAAAGCACGGCATCCCGTATCACGAGAAAGCTCTGGGCCAGCTTTTCTGCAACCGCTCCGCCCGCGACATCCTTGGCATGCTGGAAGCCGAATGCCGTGATGCCGCAGTGAGCATCTTTCTGAATACGAACATTCAGCAAGTCGAGCGAACGACTGACTTCGTGGTGCGCGCCGCGAATGCGGAGTTCAGAGCGCCCGTGCTCGTCGTTGCCACCGGAGGCCTTTCGATTCCGAAGATCGGCGCGACCTCGTTTGGCTATGACCTGGCGCGGCAGTTTGGGCTAGCCATCCGCGAGCCCTGGCCGGGCCTTGTGCCGCTGACGCTGAGCAACCAAGACCGTTCCCGTTACTGCGATCTGGCAGGCGTTTCGGCCGAGGTGGTCGCCGCATGCGCCGGCCAGCAGTTTCACGAGAAGATGCTCATCACGCATCGCGGCCTGAGCGGCCCGGCGATCCTGCAAATTTCGTCATACTGGAAAAAGCCGCAGCCGATCCTGATCGATCTCGCGCCGGAACGCGAGGTCACTGCTTTTTTTCGCGATTCAAAAACACCGAGAAACCTGGTGACACTGCGAACGGAGTTGCGAAAGTTTCTCCCCCATCGCTTCGCGGACCGTTGGCTCGACGCACACGCACCCATTTCTTGGACGAATCATGCGCTAGCCAATCTGGAAAGGGAAACGCATGCCTGGGCGATCTCACCGGCGGGCACCGAAGGCTACGAAAAAGCCGAAGTGACAGCAGGCGGCGTCGACACCGACGAACTCTCGCCGAAGACCATGGAGAGCCGCAACATTCCAGGCCTGTTCTTCATCGGCGAGGTGGTAGACGTGACCGGCCATCTCGGCGGGTTCAATTTTCAATGGGCATGGGCCTCAGGCGCGGCCGCCGGGCGGGCGCTGTGAGGGCGAATCAACGTAGGCGATATAAGGGCCCCGCTAGCGCAGGTCTCGGCTTAGCCAGGAAAGCATCATCGCGCGATCTTTGCTTCCTCTACGGTCTGTCCGCGAAAGTGGCGTTCGTAATCGAGAAACCAAATGAGAAAAGCAAGAGCAAGCATTGGCAGAATGAGCCAAAACTTTATTGTGGTAAAGTCGGCTAAGATCGTTGCGCCTCCGACCACTGCCAATACGTTGCGGAGGGAATCAAGAGCGGCGTCCCGATGCAGGCCCTTTCCCCAAGCGATACCAGCTCTCCAGAGATTGATCATATTTTTTTGCTTTGCCTCCCCGTAACCACGGAACTGCCAAGACTACAAAAGCAATGAGTGTCGGTGCACCTTCGCAGAGCGCCTCAATAGTTAGACGAGAGCCTGTCCCAAGTCACGGGTCACAGCCCCTAGGCCAATAAAACACGGCCTGCGACAATTAGTTGTGCCTACCGCCTGCGCGGGCGGCCTCAGAAGCGTCATGGGTTCGAGCCGTATTTACAATAGGATAGCGACGAACAATCGGCGACATTGCTATGAAATGATTTCGCGAACAAAGGCCGCCGACATGTGTCGGATACTGTTTCCCAGCTGAAACCGATCCTTCTTGTCCGTTCCCATGCCGTAGAATTAATTCTTGCTCCTAAACATTGAAAAGCTGATCTACGGCGGCGACGGACTCGCTCGTCTTCCGGCCGGATCGGACGGCAATAAGGACCGCGGACGCGGCAAAGCTGTCTTCGTTCCCTTTGTCCTCGCCGGAGAAAAGATCGAAGCCGTTATCACCGAAGAAAAACCCGGCTTCGCCCGTGCGAACGCCGGCACAATCGTAGAGCCTTCGCCGCACCGCATCCCGCCGCCCTGTCCCCATTTCGGCCGCTGCGGCGGATGCCATTACCAACACACCAGCTACGTGCATCAGCTTGAGATCAAGAAAGAAATCCTGCGCGAGAATCTGCGGCGCATCGCCAAGCTCGACCTGCAGTGCGAGATTCAAGCGCATCCTTCGCCGCCTTGGAATTATCGCAATCGTTCGCGCCTGCAGGTGCAAACGCGCCCTGAGTTCGCCGCGGGATACTTCAAGCTGTCATCGCACGAACTGCTTCCGGTGGAGGAATGTCCGATCAGCTCGCCTCTGATCAACCGCGGCATCGCCGCCCTGTGGCAAGCCGGACGAGCGGGCAAGGCCGTAGAAGGCGTGCGCGAGGTCGAGTTCTTCTCCAATGCCGACGACACAAGAATACTGCTCGAGTTCTTGTACGCTCCCGAGGCTCGACGCGCCGCGGTGCGGGCGTGGGCCGAAGAATTGTGCGCAGCCATGCCGGAGATCCTGGGCGTCGTGGCGTTCCGAAAGCCGCAGAAAGGCGTGCAGGAACCACTGGTCGCGGTTGGCGCTGCGGAACTAACCTATCAAACCAAGACGGCGGCCTACCGCGTGAGTGCCGGGGCATTCTTCCAGACCAACCGCTTTCTCACCGATGAACTCGTCAACATCGTTACGGCAGAACGTTCCGGCGAACTGGCGCTCGATCTCTACGCTGGTGTAGGCCTGTTTTCCACAGCCCTGGCCCGTAACTTCCGTCACACAGTTTCTGTCGAGTCGTCAGAGACTGCCGCCAGCGATCTTAAATACAATCTGCCCGTTAATGGAAAGGCGGTGCAAGCAGCAACCGAGCAGTACCTGACCGAGTACATGGCCTGTGAGCACCCAGTTCGTGTGGGTGCGGGCGACTCGCCCACGCAGTCGCGCAGCGACAGAGATAAGGTTGGGAGGGGCATGGGCGTCGATCTTTTCCACAGTCCCGACCTGTTAGTAGTGGACCCGCCCCGAAGCGGATTAGGAAGCCCGGTGGTGCGCGCGCTTGCCATCCTGAGCGCGCCTCGCCTGACCTATGTGTCGTGCGATCCCGCGACCCTGGCCCGCGACCTGGTTCCGCTGCAGGCGGCAGGCTATCGCATCGAGGAGGTGCACTTGGTCGACCTGTTTGCCCAGACCTACCACCTGGAGAGCGTCGTGCAGTTAGTGCGCTGACGGTGATAAAAAGGCTGGGAAAAACGAGATCGGGAAGGGCCACGACTTCTAGCCTGCCCTCACATCCACCACTCCGGAAATCTTGGCTGCCGTCAAGCCGAGCTCTGCCCTCATCTCGTGTGGCTTTCGAACCTCTTTCGGTTTTCCCAAACCCAACGTTCTCGCCCGCCCACAAGACTCCGGAGTCCACGTCTACCGCACCGATTAACGGCGCCGTCACCTTCCACCTCGACGGCCACTCCGTCACTCCCCGGTTTGCAGCTCTTCAGTAGCGTCATCGTCATCTGGTTTGGCCGCCGAATCAATGGCCGAAGGCTGCCGCCGGGATTCCGCGATCAGCTTGCGTGCCTTCTCCGCATCCTCCTCGCGCACCAGGATGATCATCCCGCCCAGCCCGGGAAACGTTTCTTGCAAAAGGCTGCCGGACGTCAGGTCGCTTTCAATATTCGCGGAATCGAGCAACCCCTTCACCACCATCGCCTCCGATTCCTGTTCACTGTCGAAGACCTTAATCAGTTTTTCATTAGGATCAGGACGGCGTCTTTCTTTTGTCGTCAGATTCGGCTGCGCTGCCATAAACATCTCCTCTTCTCGGAATCCGCCGCCACCAAGATGGCCCAGACCCGCGCTCCTTGTGATTCTAACTCTTCTCCCGAATCGGAGTGCATTGCGCGGACTTCCATTCGTTGACTGGCGACTGCCGCGTCCGTAAGATTAAGCGTCCGAAAACTCGGCATCTTCACCGCGATTGACCAGAACACGATCGACCAGAAAATGATCGACCAGACCATCTCGCACTACCGCATCGTCGAAAAGATTGGCGGTGGTGGCATGGGTGTGGTCTATAAAGCTGAGGACATGGAGCTGGGCCGCTTCGTTGCCCTCAAATTCCTGCCCGATCGCCTGTCGCAAGACCCGCACGCGCTGGAACGCTTTCGCCGCGAGGCGCGTGCCGCCTCGGCTCTCAATCATCCCAACATTTGCACCATCTACGAAATCGGCAAACACGGTGACCAGTCGTTCATCGCCATGGAGTATCTCGACGGCGTGACCCTGAAGCACCTCATCGGGAGAAAGCCGTTAGATAACGAAACCATGCTCTCGCTGGCCATCGAGATTGCCGACGGGTTGGACGCCGCTCATTCCCAGGGCATCATCCACCGCGACATCAAGCCTGCCAACATCTTTGTGACCAAGCGTGGCCACGCCAAGGTCTTGGATTTCGGCCTCGCCAAGCTCGCACCCCCCGTCACTTCTTCCAGCCAGGCCGCCGCTGCCAACACAGTCAGCACCGAAGAACCGGATCTCACCAGCCCTGGCTCTACGCTCGGCACCCTCTCCTACATGTCACCCGAGCAGGCGCGTGCCAAAGATTTGGACGCCCGCAGCGATCTCTTCTCTTTCGGCGCCGTCCTCTACGAGATGGCGACGGGCACGCTCCCATTTCATGGTGGCAGTACCGCGGAGATCTTCAAAGCCATCCTTGATGGCAGCCCAATCCCCGCCGTGCGCTTCAATCCCGACGTGCCCGCGGATTTGCAACGCATCATCGACAAAGCTCTGGAGAAAGATCGCAACCTGCGTTATCAGAGCGCGGCCGATCTGCGAACCGACCTGGCGCGCCTCAAGCGTGAGTCTGACTCCGGCCGTTTGTCGAGCGCCTCCATAGTCACCGACCTCGCCCCGGCCCCCGCGGTCTCTTCCTCCATCTCCGCAGCGGTTGTACCCTTCCCTTCCCGCAAGAAGTTGGCCGCCGGCATCGCCGCAGTCTTGCTGGTCGTCGTCGCCGCCGCCGCCATCTACTTCCTGCGCATACGATCCGAAGCTCGAAAGATCGACTCCATCGCCGTATTGCCTTTCGTCAATGCGACCTCCGATCCCGGCAATGAGTACCTCGGCGACGGCCTCACCGAGAGCCTGATCGGCGCTCTTTCGCAACTGCCCGACCTCAGGGTCCTCGCGCGCAGCACGGTCTTCCGTTTCAAGAGCAATCAGGACGACCCGCGGCAAATCGGCCAGACCTTGCAGGTAAGCGCTGTGCTCACCGGTCGCATCACGCAACATGGCGATGAACTGCGCATTCACTCCGAACTCGTCGATACCGCCGACGGCAGCGAGCTTTGGGGTGAGCATTATGAATGCAAGGCCTCGGACGTCACCCAGGTGCAGGGCGAAATTACCCGTGCTCTCTCCGGCAGACTCCGCCGCATCGGCCCCGGCGCCGCCTCGCAGAAACTCGGCAGCGCGGGCACCTCCAATCCGGAAGCCTATCGGCTCTATCTCGAAGCTCGCCAGCTTTGGTACGGGCGCACCCCGGCAGGCCTCAAAAAGAGCATCGATTTATTCCAGCAGGCGATTGCCGCCGATCCCAACTATGCCCTCGCTTATGCCGGCCTTGCCGATACCTATAACATTGCCCCCAGTTACACCATTTCAATCACGTCTAAGCGGGCCGAACTGCTGGCCGACGAAGCGGCACGCAAGGCTCTCGAATTGGATGATTCCCTGCCTGAGGCCCACGCCGCCCGCGCCCTGGCGCTGGCTACGGCATGGAAGTGGAGCGAGGCGGAGCCGGAATTTCAGCGTGCCATTGAATTGAATCCCAACGCCGCCGCCGCCCACTATTTCTACGCTCTCGCCTATCTCGGTCCCGAAAACCGCCTCAATGCGGCGGAGGCACAGTACCGCACCGCTTTATCGCTCGACCCTCTTTCCTCCATCGTCAATACAAATTATGCGGTGATGTTAATGGTGGCCAAGCAGTATCCCGGATCGCTCGCGCAGTTCCAGAAGGTTCTCGCGCGCGATCCGAACTTTGCTCCAGCGCATTACAGGCTGTCTCAGCTCTACGCGACAACCGGCCGCTTCTCTGAAGCAGTGACCGAATTCCACAAGGCATTGTCGAAAACAACCACCGTGACTGACGATGCGAAAGGCTATCTCCAACTCATGTTGACCTTGGAAGGCACGGATCGTTCCGGTGCCGTGGCTGTAGCATCGGCCCTCGCCGGATACAAAGACCAGGCCTTCGAGAACCTGGAGAAAGCCTATAGCGATGGCGACAACGAACTCCTCATCTGCATTCGCTATCCCGCCCTCGATCCGCTCCGTTCCGATCCCCGCTACGCCGACCTGATGCGCCGCTTCGGCCTGCCCCAGTAGCGTGGAAGAGCGGCGCTTCAGCACTGCGATACAGACTCGAGGGTGGAGTATGCCTTCCAGGCCTGCGTAAAGAACCGCCAGAAATCGTCGGGCTTCAGCCCCTGAGGTAGCACGGTTTTGGGGCTGGCAAGCGCTTCACTGCCACCAGAGGGCCGACCCACCCGACCCAGCACCTTCGGGCCGTTTGCTTTCTCTCCCCATTAGAGGAGAATGCTATAAATGCCAGGAGAAAAAGCGAGACCAACGCAGGATCAGGATCAGAACCAAGACGAGGCCCGAAGAATCCGCCGCCTCCAGGTGATGATGAGCATGGTCACTTCTGTGATCAGCCAGGATCCCGCCCTCACCGTAGAAGAAGCCTCCGAGCTAGCCGCAGGCGCCAAGCGAGCCGCGCTCGCCATGTTCCCCGACAAAGAACTCGCCTACGATCTCCTCTACAAACCCCGCCTGCAGCGCCTGATGCGAGAACGTTTCCGCCTGCAATAGACGCAGCGATCTGCCCTTTGTAACCTTGTGTCCCGTGCGGTTAAGGCTTTTTGCTATTCATCCACCACAGAATTACGCAGCGTCCCGACTCCCTCGACCGTAACCTCCATCACGTCCCCCGCCACAACCGGCCCCACCCCCGCCGGCGTACCCGTAGCAATAAGATCGCCCGGAAACAGAGTCATGGCCCGCGCGATGTGCCGGATGATCACATCCAGCGCGAAGATGAAGTCCCGGGTATTACCCGACTGCCGCACCGCGCCATTGACGCGCGTCTCCACCCCAACCCCAGTCCAGGGATCCAGCCCGTCCACCACCACCGGGCCCACCGGACAGAATGTGTCAAAGCCCTTGGCACGCGCCCACTGCCCGTCTTTGTTCTGCAGGTCGCGCGCCGTCACGTCGTTCACGCACGTGTAGCCGAGGATGTAGTGCCGCACGTCTTCATCGGCCGCCGGCTGATAGCAAGTCTTGCCCACTACCACGCACAGCTCGCCTTCAAAATCGACCCGCTCCGAAATCTTCGGCCGCCGCACCACTCCGCCCGGCGCCAGCAGCGCCGAACTGGGCTTAAGAAACAGCAGCGGTTCCTTGGGAACTTCATGACCAAGTTCCGCCGCATGTTCCCGATAGTTGCGGCCGATGCACACAATCTTCGACGGACGTACCGGCGGCAGCAGCGCCGCCTCTTCCAGAGCAATCGGTTCAATCCGTCGCGTGCGCAAACCCTCCACGTCCCCATCGGACTCTTCCGGCGCGGCAAGCAAAATCCGCAGAATCGCGTCGCGCCCCGCAACGGATTCAACCAGCCCGTAGTGAGCCAGTCCATTCATTTGAAAGCGGCAGTATTTCATCCAATCTATCTAACCACGAGAGACCGAAATCAGGCGAGAATTTTCGCAACACTCAACGGCTGTAATCCTGAAACTCCTGTCATCCTGAGCGAAGCGAAGAACCTCTGCAATCCGCCCGCCCACCCGATTACAAAATTACCAAGTTCCTCACGGCACGCTCTCGCTCGTTTCCTCCGACCGCGCACTCTCATTCCCCCGCAAATCCACCGCTGACACCGAATAAAAATAAGTCTTCCCCGAAACCACCTGCGCATCCCGAAAAGCCGGCGTCTTCACCGGCTCTGAGCTCAACTTAACTGGCACCCCACCTTCCTCATGACGATAAACGTTGTACCCATCAAGGTCCGTGTCCGGTACCGGCGCCCAAATCAGGTCGATGAACGGCTGTTGCCCGGGCCCAGAAAACACCGCCTGCAACCCCGAAGGTACGCCAGGCGGGAAAACATCGTGCGCAAAAACCTTGACTTCCGGTGTGTCGTCGCCCTCCACTTCAATCGCGGGTTTTCCCGCAGCCTCGACCACGCTCACCACCGCGCCGCGGTAAAAATATGTGTTCTCCCACTCAAAGGTCTGGTCAAGGAACGAACTTGGATTCTTCTCTTGCTCAGGCGCGCTCGTCGCCGCGCCGGAAGGCTGCCCCGACAACGGCACCAGCCCGCCAGGCCCGGCGGCGCACACCGTAGCGTCAATTTCGGCGATTCGCGAGGGGCCAGCGCCTGACTCAGGACGCCGGTAGATGCGAAACAAATATTTTACGCCGGTTCTTCTGCCTGAAGTCGGCGGACACTGCCACGAGATCAGCACCCCCTGAGCCGTAGCCTGAGCAACAAAAGCACTGAAAGGCGGCAATGTGGGGACCAGCGGCACATGCACCAGGTTCGAGATTCCCGCCCCTCGGTCTGCCGCGTTCAGCACCTCGACGGCATAGGTGGCAAAGCCCGTGGGGTTTGCCGCCTCCATTGCGGAAGGCAGAGTGTCGGTAAAGCTAGTGGTAAGTTTCTTCGTAGACGACTTATTAGCCGCTGCGAAATCCGCCGGAGGCGCAACCTCCCCGACCGGCGTGTCACATTCCTTGAGCGCCGGCTCAACACTCCGGCAAACCCGCGTCTTTCCCAAATACCGCACCCTCTGCCGGTCCGTAGTCCGCGCCGGAATCGTCCAGGTAAGAGTAACTTTGCCGCCCTTGCGCGCCGCCCGCAGATCCGACGGCGCCTTCGGCAACTCCAGCGAAGGCGGCAGCGGCGGCCCGATCTGAGCGCACCCACTCAACCAAACCAACCCGCCCAGCCCCAGCAGGAAATGTCGTCGGAGAACCGTCATGCGCAGAAACAACAGACTAAATCAGTTGGAACGGCCGCAAAAAGAGCTTACCTGTGTTCCTCTGTGACCCTGGTGGTTAAGATTTTCTACAGAATATACCGCGACAAATCCTGATCCTTAACTATGTCAGTAAGCATCTTCCGCACATAATCCGCATCCACGACAACGTGCTCGCCTTTTCTCTCCGGAGCATCAAAGCTAAGCTCATCCAGCACGCGCTCCATGATGGTATGCAGCCGCCGCGCTCCAATGTTCTCCGTGCTTTCATTCACCCGGAAGGCAAAGTGCGCGATTTCCTGAAGCGCCTCCGGTGTGAACTCCAGCTTCACCCCTTCCGTATCAAGCAAAGCCGTGTACTGCTTCACCAAAGACGATTTCGGCTCGGTCAGGATGCGCACGAAATCGTCCATGGTGAGCGACTGCAACTCCACCCGAATCGGAAACCGCCCCTGCAACTCCGGAATCAGGTCGCTAGGCTTCGAAACGTGAAAAGCTCCGGCAGCGATAAACAGAATATGATCCGTGCGCACCATGCCATAGCGCGTGTTCACCGTAGTGCCTTCAACAATGGGAAGAATGTCGCGCTGTACCCCTTCGCGCGAAACGTCCGGCCCATGCCCGCCTTCGCGTCCTGCAATCTTGTCGATCTCATCCAGAAACACAATGCCCGAGTTCTCCACCCGGTCAATCGCGATGCGCGTAACCTGATCCATATCGATCAGCCGCTGTTCTTCTTCCTGGATCAAATACTCGAAAGCTTCGTTCACCTTCATCTTCCGCTTCTTGGTCCGCGCGCCGAAGATGTTAGGCAGCATGTCCTTGATATTGATATCCATCTCCTCGACACCCTGGTTGGTCATGATTTCAAAAGATGGAAAATTGCGCTCGCGCACATCGATCTCAACCTGCCGTTCGTCCAGCTTGCCCTCGCGCAATTGCTGCCGCAGCTTTTCCCGCGTGCGCGAAGAAGATTCAGCCAACGCGGTATTGCCATCGATCACCACTCCGCCCGCAGTCGTAGGCTCAGCAGGCCGCGCCGGTGGAGATGGCGGCAACAAAATATCAAGCAGCCTCTCCTCGGCATTGAGTTCAGCCTTGTCCGCAACATCCTCCAACTTCTCTTCGCGCACATTATCGATAGCTATCTCCACCAAATCGCGCACCATCGACTCCACATCCCGCCCCACATAGCCAACCTCCGTAAACTTCGAAGCCTCAACCTTCAGAAAAGGAGAATTCGCCAACTTAGCCAGCCGCCGCGCAATCTCCGTCTTCCCCACCCCCGTCGGCCCGATCATAATTATGTTCTTGGGGATGATTTCTTCTGCCAACTCCGGAGTCAGTTTCTGGCGGCGCATGCGATTGCGCAGCGCGATGGCCACGGCGCGCTTGGCGTCCTTCTGGCCGATTACGTGTTTGTCGAGCTCGACGACGATCTCGCGGGGAGTGAGTTCGTCCAGTGCAAGTTGTTCTTCTTCGGCGCTGCTGGGGAGATAGATAGCCATAAAAAGTTCTCAGTTCTCAGTTCTCAGTTCTCAGTCGCTGCGGCAAAGGTTTGCTGAGAACTGAGAACCGAGAACTGAGAACTGGCTTCAAAGTTCTTCGATCGTTACCATGTCATTGGTATAGATGCACATCTTGCCCGCAATCTTCATGGCTTCTTCGGCGATCTGGCGGGCGGTTAGCTGGGTGTGCCGGGCCAGCGCTTCGGCTGCAGCGTGCGCATAAGGGCCGCCGCTGCCGATGGCCGCCACGCCGCCATCGGGCTCGATCACGTCGCCTTGTCCACTCAACAAGAATGTCTGCTCCTTATCGCACACCAGCAGCAACGCTTCCAGATGGCGCAGGTATTTATCGGTGCGCCAATCCTTGGCCAGTTCGACGGCGCCGCGTCCCAGGTTGCCGTGGTACTGCTCCAGTTTCGATTCGAAGCGGCTGAACAGCGTGAAGGCGTCGGCGGTCGACCCGGCGAATCCGGCGAGGATCTTGTCGTTGTAGAGGCGTCGGATCTTCTTCGCCGTATGTTTAATGACGGACTCGCCGAGCGTAACCTGCCCGTCGCCGGCCAACACCACGCTGCCGTTGCGGCGGATGGACAAAACGGTCGTGGACCGGATCAGTCGCTTCGTGGACATGGGCGCAATCCTTGATTATAGCAGCGTGATAAGGAAGCGAGCCGAACGCGCGGGCACTCTCGCGGAGATTCGGGCAGCGCCCGGGCGGGCCCTGAAGACAAAGGCGACGGCAAAGTCAAAGGCAGCGGACAGGAGTGTCCGCTCCATAGATCGTGCCCTCGGCAAGGGCGGGTTGTGAGCTGTCCTCGAAGCGGCGGAATATTTCGAAGCCCTACAGTTGGCCTGACCAGAGCGCCGCCAGGGTGGCCATCTCCAGGGCGCCTTTGCGTATTTGCTGCTCCCAGCGTTCGGCGGATCGGGTTGTCACGGAGTCAAAAGCTGTGGGCACCCGGCGAAGATATGTCCGGCAGCAAAAATGCTTCTTGACGTCGATTGGAAGCGGGATCGGGATCTCGATGACAGCTGCGATATACGTTCGGATGGGGCTAGTCACGCTGTGTGTCGGCTCGCTGTTATATTTTGCAGCAAGTCGTGGGCGGCGCTTCATCCGCGGTTGGCGGCATCACACAGTGAAATGAAATCGTCGGGCGCCTACACGCCCACGATCTGCGCACTTGGCTTTGCCGCCAGCAACTGCCGCAGCACATACTGTAAAATGCCGCCGTTCGCGTAGTAGAGGGCTTCCTGCGGGGTGTCGATGCGGACCAGGGCGTTGAATTCGATGGCTCCGCCTTTGCCCTTGGCGCGGACTTTTACCTGGCGTCCCGCGGCGAAGTGGTCGACTACTTCGCGGATGCCGGTGATCTCGAAGACCTCTTCGCCAGCCAGCTTGAGCGATTCGGCGTTCTGACCTGCGAGGAACTGCAACGGAAGAATTCCCATGCCGACCAGGTTCGAGCGGTGGATGCGTTCGTAGCTTTCGGCTATTACGGCTTCCACCCCTAGTAAGCGCGGGCCTTTGGCGGCCCAGTCGCGGGAGGAACCGGAGCCGTATTCCTTGCCGGCTAGAATGATGAGCGGCGTGCCCTCGGACTGATACTTCTGGGAGGCGTCGAAGATCGACATCTCCTGATTGGTGGGCAGATGGCGGGTGAAGCCGCCTTCCACGTTCACTAGCTTGTTGCGCAGGCGAACGTTGGCGAAGGTGCCACGGACCATGACTTCGTGGTTGCCGCGGCGCGAACCGTAGGAGTTGAAGTCGGCCGGCTTGACGCCGTGGTCTTGAAGATATCTTCCGGCGGGGCCGTCTTTCTTGATGGAACCGGCGGGAGAGATGTGGTCGGTGGTGACGCTGTCGCCGAGCACCGCGAGGACGCGGGCGTTTTTGATGTCCGCGACGGGCGAGGGCTGAATCTTCATGCCCTGGAAGTAAGGGGCGCGGCGGATGTAGGTGGAATCTTTTTCCCAGGCGTAGGTCTGGCCTTTGGGGATGGAGAGGCTGCGCCAGCGCTCGTCTCCCGCGAAAACTTCAGCGTAGCTCTTCGAGAACATTGCGGCAGTGACGGAGTGCTCGACGGCCTCTTCGACTTCGTGCTGCGTGGGCCAGATGTCGGCGAGATAAACCGGATTGCCGTCTTTGCCCTTGCCGATGGCGTCTTTGCGGAGATCGGTGTCGATGCGTCCGGCGAGCGCGAAGGCGACCACCAGCGGCGGCGACATCAAATAGTTGGCGCGGACTTCGGAGTTGATGCGGCCCTCGAAGTTGCGATTGCCGGAAAGCACGGAGGCAACGACCAGATCTTTTTCGTCGATTGCCTGGGAGACTTCCGTCGGCAGCGGTCCGGAGTTGCCGATGCAAGTGGTGCAGCCGTAGCCGACAATGTGGAATTTCAACTTCTCAAGATAAGGCGTGAGGCCGGCGTTCTCCAGATAATCGCGGACGACCTTCGATCCCGGCGCGAGCGAAGTCTTCACCCATGGCGGGACCGACAAGCCTTTTTCCACGGCCTTTTTCGCGAGCAATCCAGCGCCGATCATCACCGAGGGGTTCGAGGTGTTGGTGCAGGAAGTAATCGCCGCGATCACCACGCTCCCATGTTTCAAGGCGTCCTTCACGCACGGCGCAACGTGCTCGTGCACGTCGGGATCCTCGACTCCGATTGCTCCCGGACTGCCGCCTTCCTGTTCCCAGTTTGCGGCACTTACGGCTTTCGCCGTTTGAGTTGCGGTCGCAGCTGCAGGCGCCGCACTGGATTTCGGTTTGATGAGCGAGGGCAGAGCGTTGTTGAAGGATTCTGCAGCTTGCGAGAGGATCACGCGGTCTTGCGGACGCTTCGGGCCAGCCAGGCTAGGCTCGACCGTTCCCAGATCCAGGCTGAGCAACTCAGAATATTCCGCTTCGGGCGTCTTCTCGTCGTGGAAGAGTCCCTGTTCGCGGCAGTAGGCTTCGACCAGGGCAATCTGCTCCGCGCTGCGACCGCTGAGTTTCAGGTACTTCAGACTTTCTTTGTCGACAGGGAAGATACCGCAGGTGGCGCCGTACTCCGGCGACATGTTGGCGATGGTAGCGCGGTCGGCAAGCGGAAGATCGCGCAGGCCGGGGCCGAAGTACTCAACAAATTTTCCTACGACGCCGTGCTTGCGCAGCATCTCCGTAATGGTCAGAACTAGATCGGTGGCAGTCGCGCCTTCGCGCAGGCGTCCGGTAAGCTTCACGCCTACGACTAGCGGAATCAGCATGGAAACCGGCTGGCCGAGCATCGCGGCCTCGGCCTCGATGCCGCCCACGCCCCATCCCAGCACGCCGAGACCGTTGATCATCGTGGTGTGACTGTCGGTGCCCACTAGGGTGTCGGGATAGGCGGTGCGGTGGCCGTTGGCTTCTTGCACGAAGACTACGCGGGCTAGGTATTCGAGGTTGACCTGGTGGACGATGCCGGTGTCGGGAGGGACGATGGCGAGGTTGCGGAATCCGGTTTGGCCCCAGCGGAGGAAAGAGTAACGCTCTTTGTTGCGCTGGAACTCGAGCAGGGCGTTTACGTCGAAGGCGCTGGCGCTGCCGAATTCGTCGACTTGTACGGAGTGGTCGATTACGAGTTCTACCGGCTGCAGAGGATTGATCAGGGCGGGGTCGCCGCCTAGTTGCTGCATGGCGTCGCGCATGGCGGCTAGATCGACTACGCAGGGGACGCCGGTGAAATCCTGGAGCAGGACGCGGCTGGGAGTGAAGGCGATTTCTTTGTCAGGCTTGGAATGTTTATTCCAGGAGCCTAGGGTGCGGACTTCCTGCTTGGTGACGTTGCGGCCGTCTTCGGTGCGCAGGAGGTTTTCGAGAAGGATACGCAGGGAGTAGGGGAGATGTTTAGTCGAGATGCCCTGCTTGTCAAGGGCGTCGAGGCGGTAGATTTCGTATTCTTTGTTGCCGACTTTGAGGGTGGAGCGGCTGTTGAAACTGTTCAGAGACATGATGGCCTTCCTGATGAAATATAGATGCCGCGAGCGGCTGGCCCCGCACAGCCGGCTGGAGCTAATACCGGAACCTATAAGTTTAGCCGTTTTGGGGGGATTGCGTAGAGGAGAAAGTGGGCAGTTCTCGCGGGGCAACCGGTGCCGTCGCTGAAGAGACTCGGTGTTCTCGTCTGAAAAGCGAACGATATGCCAAACCGAGTCCCGTCGTAGGTGCCACCCCGGTTCAAAGACCTAAGCATCTGCGCCCCACTCACCACGTGGTAACTCATGGACACATTGCGATCGGTGGTTTCTGCTGCACTGCCGCTCTCTACTGGGATGATGGGAGCGGACGACAAGGTCACCATCACCCACAACGAACTTACCGGGCAGAGCGATGAGATGAACCAGGCTTTAGGAGCCTTCCAGAAATAATCTCCCACAAATAAATTTCTCAGGCGGTGCTGACTCTGGGTGACAGGGAATAGTTCCACTCCCCATGAAAGTCCGCCGGGATGATGTTCAACCTTGCCATTTCTTCATCGGATATTTTGATCCCTTTCGCGTAAGAATTGACATTGAGGTCGGCTTGGATGGTCAAGCCCTTGCTAGTTTGGGTGTTGGCAATCAGGTTGACGATCACCTCACGAGTTTCCAAGGGCCGACCCCGCCAATTGGCGGTGATGTGGCAAAACATGCGATGCTCAATTCGGTTCCACTTGCTGGTTCCGGGAGGGTAGTGACAGACCGTGATGCGGAGTCCGGTCTCGTTCGCTAGCTTCTGCAGTTGACACTTCCAGAGTCTGGCTCGATAGCTGTTACTGCCGCCGGAATCGGCAGTGATTAGCAGTTCCTGGGCCGCAGGGTAGGTGGGCTGGCCCATGCGCCTCCACCAGTGACGAATAGAATCGACGGCGAATTCGGCGGTGTCGTGATCTATCCCCAGGGTCACCCATCCTTGGTTTCGCCCGATGTCATACACGCCGTGGGGTGTGACCTTGCCTTTTTGCTTATCTTCGAAATCGTGCACGCGAACCGATTCGGGTTTGCCCTTGGGGTGCCACTCCCGACCGCCGTTTTTAAAATCCCCCACCAGTTCCTTTTTCTTACTATCTATAGAGATCACGGGCTGACCCCGCTGTTGAAATTCCTGACACTGGCGATTGATGTATTGAAACTGCGCGTCCCGATCGGGATGCGAGGAACCTTCTCGGGTCTTGCGCAACCCTTGCATGCCATAACCCAATTCCTCGTACAGGATTTTGCTCACGCTGGTGAGGCTAAGTTGGTAGCCTTGGCGACCGAGTTCCGCCACAAGGTGAGGCAAGCTTTTCGAAACCCAGCGCAACGGCTTCATCGGATCTCCGCGCGTGGCCGGATCCACGATCTGCTCGATCACGCTGCGCAATTCCGGATGTTTCTCGAGGATCGACTTCCGGCCTCCCCCGGGGCGACGGTGCCGGCCTCCCTCAAGATCGCGGCTCGGGCTCGGCTGGGCTTGCAGTTCGCGCTTGCCTTGCAAGATGGTCTTAGGAGTGATGGCCAGGGCTTCGGCTATCGCCCGCACTCCTCCCCGCCCAAACGAAAGCGCTTCATTGGCCGCCCACAACCTCGTTCCTCGTTCTCCCAAATGCGGCTGCAGCCGCTCATATTTTTCTCGCACCACCTGTTTCCGTTCCTCCCGTACTTTCCAATACAGGCGCAGCTTCTCTTGTTTGCTGCCTCGCCAATCGTTGTGGGGCATCAGTGGGGGATCCTCCTTGCTGCAGGGTCTCCCAGTGTGCTTTATCACCAGACCGAGAAAATGTCCAGCCTAATCGTAGTGTGGGAACTTATTTATGTAAGGCTCTTAGCTCAAATCTACGCCTCCCATTGTGCCGGGCGCGCCTCCCGGCAGTTTGATTTCTGGGCGGGAGATTGGGACGTGTTTGATACGGGCAGCCCGATCAAAGTCGCGCAACCCTAGAGTGGATCTCATTCTCGACGGCTGCGTTTTGCGGGAAGATTACCAAGGCACGGATGGACACAATCTACGGGGGCACAGAGCAGGCTGACGTGACCACCGTCTTTTCTACGAGTGCGACCAAACGATGAAGACTTTCAACCGACTGGATAGTCGGACTCATTCCATGTTTTCTCCGCTGGATCGAGTTGAAAAATTGAACAACGTGGCATCGGCGCGCCTTAACTCGGGAAGCGCTAGTGTAGTGTCGCATAAATAGCTGGAGTTATTTAGGAAAATGGAATAGCCTTGGGTGCATGCCGCGCCAAGCTCAGCCCATTGCCCTGGATCTGGCCGATCGACTGGAATTGCAGCGCTGGGTTGCGGCCCATGGCACGCCGCAACAAGTGGCGCAGCGCTGTCACATCATCCTGTCGGCGGCCGAAGGCCAACAGGATAAAACCATTGCTGCAGGCTTGCAGATCAACTTTAAAACGGTGGCCTTGTGGCGGGCCCGTTTTCGCCGCGAAGGCACCGAGTGTTTGTGGGAGGTGGCAACGGGGCGGGGACGTAAGCCGCACTATTCGGACGAAAAGATCAAAGCTATTATTCACGCCACACTGCAAACTCGCCCCGCAGGAGCCACGCATTGGAGTTGCCGAACCTTGGCCGAGCAACAAGGCGTCAGCAAGGACACGATTAATCGGGTGTGGCAGAGTCATCAGCTCAAACCCCACCTGCAGAAAACTTTCAAACTATCTCGGGATGCCAAGTTTTTGGAGAAGCTGACCGATGTAGTGGGGCTGTACCTTAATCCGCCCGAAAAAGCCCTGGTGTTGTGCGTCGACGAAAAGAGCCAGATTCAAGCTCTGGATCGAACCCAACCAGGCTTGCCGCTAAAAAAAGGCCGCTGCGGAACCATGACGCAGGATTACAAACGCAATGGGACTACGACGCTATTTGCCGCCTTGGAAGTGGCCCAAGGCAAAGTGGTCGGTCAGTGCTTCGCCCGGCATCGCAATCGGGAGTTTTTGAAATTTCTGCGACGTTTGGATCAAGAGTTTCCCGGCGATATACCGCTGCATCTGGTGATGGACAATTACGGTACTCACAAACATCCCAATGTTCGGGCCTGGTTGAAGCAGCATCCGCGTTTCCTACCTCATTATGTTCCCACCAGCTCCAGTTGGTTAAATCTGGTGGAACGGTGGTTTAGCGAACTGACGAGCAAGCGCATACGACGTGGAACGTTTCTCGATGTGCCTGACCTCATCACGGCTATTGAAGAGTTTATGGACACCTGGAATCGGAATCCAAAACCATTTGTTTGGACAGCTACCGTGGATTCGATCGTGGAGAAACTGCAACGCTGCCGGCAAACCCTCGAAAACATCCAGCCGGGATGCACTCTGCCGCGTTCACGAAAAAGGAGGAAAAAATAACTCCAGTCGTTTAGGCGACACTACACTAGGTTCTGGCTAGGGGCACGATCTCCTGGGGTGGACCATAACCACGATCGTAAGCGGGATTGGGGACCGCGTACATCTTCAATTCTCTCCATCTCCATCGGCTGGAGATGGGTGGCTTGCCACAGGAACAATACAAGGTCCATTCTTCCGAGATTCCGGCAGCCATGGGCATCAGGTATGATCCGTTGCGGTATGGGCTAAAACCAATCAGATATCGAGTGAGGCATTCCGGACACTCGACGCAATGGCGAACCCGAAGCGTCATGGCACATGTCAACCAAGATAGAGTTGTTGGCCAACCCACGTTAAACAGTGAGCGAACCTCATTCCAGAGGAAGATGAGGGCGGGAGATTTTCCGCCCCGTTTTGTCGCGTTCGTGCTGTCGTGTGTGGTTGCCCCGTTTTTCTCTGGTTATTTTGCTTCCGCCGCCTCAAATAGAATTCGGCTGAATCCTGTCAGATGAGGCCTAAAGTCGGATGGAAGAATGATCTTGCCAGAGTTGCCGTTGCGCTTCGTTTTTGAAGAGCCCGCCGATTCACTCTCGCCCTCATACCCGGGAACCGCTAGGAAACCAACCTGCTCGCCGCTCGCGTCGAATGCGGTCCCGACAATTTCACCCTGGTCGTTAATGCCTTGAGCTAAGAACAGATACAAGGAAGAGTCCCCCTGAACCAGGCTATTAAGATCCAGCATCGTTCCGTTTTCGTAGAGAAACGCTCTCGCCCCGTATGGTTCGGTTCCCCCATTCGAGATACCGACGATCTGGCCCTTTTCGTTGATGTCGTAAGCAGCGCCAGCATTGTCATCCCCAATAAAGGGTAGAGGTTGCATTTTCCCGCTCTCGTGTGTCCACAAAAAGGCCTGGGCATTGCTCTCAGCGTTGAAGGCAAAGCCAACCACTTGGCCGTGATTGTTAAGAGAAATTGGGGTATTCCAGGCCTCGGCTCCAAGATTACCCAAATTAATGGGTCGCCCATTCTCCCAGAGCAGAGCGTGTGTGGCGCTCGTGCCTCCCACGGCATTCGAGCAAAGACCCGAAATCCCGATGACCTGTCCCCGATCATTGATTGCGGTCGCGGCCGAATCCGGATCGCCGGGATACGGAGGCAGTTGCGTCATTTCCGTCAACTCCGGACCCCAGATTGCGGCTTCAAACTGCAGGAATTGATTCACGGGCGACGCGTGATTGCAGGTCGGGTCCAGAACGCCATTCTCCGCCCACCCCACAACCTGGCCGCGGTTGTTTACTCCGGCGGCATAACTGTCGTATCCCCCATGGAAAGGAGGGAGCGCCGTCATCACACCGTCCTTCCAGGCGAAGCCATTGCATATGTAGCCGTCGGGACCAAAGAAAAAGGCCGAGCAGCTCCAAGCCTCCCCCAAGGGATTCCTCTCCGCGGTTTCCGCGATCCCCACAATCTCGCCGTGAGTGCTGTGGTTCGGCCACGATACGTTGCTGTTAGGCCCTCCGAGGGTGCCCAGATCAAGGGGAGCTCCGATCCACAGTTCAGCGTTGACCACGGTGTTGCCCGTCAGGTTGTCGCCGCCTGAGATCCAGCCTACGTTGTTAATACCAACCGGCTCTGCATTTCCGCCGAGTGGTGCCCCGAGATTGAATACATAGTAGGCGGGCTGGTGCTGGTTTCTCTGCTGCGCTCGAACGGATTGAACTGGGACCATCAGCCCTGCAAATAGGGCCATCGCCGTGATATACGTCAATATCCTGGGCTGCATATTTCCTCCATTTGAGGTCTGCTTTTGAAAATCGAAAACTGAACTGCGGGTCGGCATTTTTCTATTGCGTACCTCCCCGCTTCTTCCGAAGTGGCACACACCGCGTAGCGCAAACCCGACATTATCGGAATGGATGCGCAAATATTGGACGCTTTCGGACGTCGCTCCCGAAAGTTGGACGTTTACGGACGCTGCTCTCCACCTCGGCATCAAATCACGAAGTCGCCACTACGGTACCGAACCGAGAGTCCCTTGTTCGCCGCGTCTCCGGCACCGTCAGCTATCGTGCCGGCGGCTTCGACAGCTGGAGAGCGCAGTCCGAGAACGTCCAGTTTTTTGCTCAGATCGGGACTATCATCGCTAGAGAAGAAATGGAACTGGATTGGAAAGTTTGTTCGCGAGCCCGGCTGACGCGTGACGCGCGCTTCGATGGCAAGTTTTTTATTGGTGTGTTCACGAGCGGCGTCTATTGCCGGTCGATTTGTCCTGCACCTGCAGCGAAAGAGAAGAATGTTCGTTACTTTCCAAGCGCTGCCGCCGCGGCGGAGGCGGGGTTCCGTCCCTGTTTGCGTTGTCGGCCGGAATGCTCGCCCGGAACTCCGGCTTGGGTGGGGACTCCAAATACAGTTTCGCGGGCTTTGCGCCTGATTAGTGAGAGCGGACTGGAGGAGGGCGGTGTAGAAGCGCTCGCCGAACGCCTGGGAGTCGGCTCGCGTCACCTTCGTCGCCTGTTTCTCCGACACTTGGGGGCGACGCCAAGTGCGGTGGCTAAGACGCGCCAATTGCACTTTGCCAAGAAGCTTATTGACGAGACAAATTTGCGCATGAGTGACGTTGCCCTGGCTTCTGGTTTCGGCTGCGTTCGAAGGTTCAACGCCGGCATCCGCAAGGTCTACCATCGAACTCCAACTCAAATCCGGCGTCTAGCTCGGCAGAGGACGCTGCAACCAGAGAATCACTATCTTTTCCGGCTTCGTTTCCGCCCACCTTATGACTGGAAAGGGATGCTGGCGTTTCTGGCGCCCAGGGCCACGCCCGGCGTGGAAGAAGTGGTGAACGGCATTTATCGTCGCACAATTTCTTTGGACGGCAGTGATGGCTGCTTTGAGGTCTCACTGGATGAGGGTAGCAATGTGCTTGTGGTGCGTCTTCAGTTTGGCGATCCACGCTCGCTCTTCTTTATTACCGAGCGAATCCGCACCATGTTCGATCTGAATGCAGATTGGGCAGCGATCGTGCAGAGTCTTAGAACCGACCCCGTGTTAGTAACACAGGTTGATTCCGGTCCTGGGCTGCGGGTACCGGGTTGCTGGAATGGTTTTGAGCTCGCAACGCGCGCGATTCTCGGTCAACAGATCACTGTCAAGGGCGCCACCGCTCTAGCCGGTCGAATGGTAAGCAGTTTTGGCAAACTGTTCTCCTCAGCCAATGGCCTCACTCATCTTTTCCCCACCCCCGAGGTCCTTGCCGACGCGCAGCTTGCCAGCATCGGACTGACCGGGGCTAGAGCCGGGACCGTCCGGGCACTAGCGCGGGCTGTGTGCGAGGGACGAATCATTTTCGAAAGGGTCGTGGATTCCGACGCTTTCTTGAATCGGTTGTGCGAAATTCCAGGTATTGGAAAATGGACGGCACAGTACGTGGCTATGCGAGCGCTCGGGGAGCCAGACGCGTTTCCATCCGGCGATCTAGGTCTTTTACGCACCATGGCTCTTGCGAGTCCTCATCAACTGGAGCGCCACGCCGAAGCCTGGAGGCCATGGCGTGCGTACGCGGCGATGTATCTCTGGAGAATCGCCAGCCGGCATGCAGAACGTGGAAATAGACCGGCCGCTTCCAGCACCCAAAAGGGAACTATGGAAAGTATGACTTTTAGCCAACGCCTTTCAGTGGTTGTATGACAGGGGATCCTGCCCTACATGCTCTGCATGTCAATGGCGACTGATCGGACCAAGTCAGGCCCCAGTGTTGGATTACTTCTGGTTGTCTATTCTCCGCAGTAGCCGATCTGGAATGGATGCCATGGTCGGTTGTCTCCGTCCTCTCGCTTCACGGTTCGGCGGGCTTGACTGCAAGAGAGCACGCTCATCCGCTGGCTGGGCTACCTCGAGCGCATCAAGTCGGCTTTCCCAGTCGGAAACTTCAATCGCGCGGAGCAAACTTGTGGCCGGGTATGCCAGAGCGTTTGCAGTCTTGGTGTCAATCTGTCGTGCGTGAACATGTGCCATCGTGTTCGCGAGTGCATCTTTGAACGTCGCCAGCAGTGTTGGGTGGCATCATCTGGGCCGCGGCTGGTTGGGAGGGAAGAGTTGCCCTCATCCGTGCTTGGTGCCCATCCCGCCGCGCAGAGCAATCCGTCAATCGCATTGACCCATCCGGTCAAGATGACATTGAAGAATATGACACCGTTACATTCTCAAGAGTTATAAACGGTCTGACGCACAGTTACTACAACCACTTCCAGTGCTCGCTGCTTGGCGAAGAAGCGATAATCGCCGCGATTATCTACAGCCGATCAGCGAGAACCATTGGTTTTAGGCCGATTCCTATTTTAGGAATCTGGACATCGCGTCTGGGCATTCCGAACCATGACCTTGTGTGTCCTACCGCGTGTTCCGGAAGCACTACCGGCACATTGACCGCGCGCGCTTTCAAACGTAGATTGCCACTCAACAAAGCTTTCTGAACGTCCGTGTGGTTAGCGAATACTTTCAGCCTCGGGCCCTTCCGGCCCGTGGCGCAACTGTCCGCGCACGAACAGGACGTCAGCCAGCGATCGCTGACCGGCCTGCGCTCGACCGGATGGCATCAAGCACGACGCCATCTTCTCTCAACAAAACGGGATGAGCCGTATTGTGTCTGGCCAGCCAAGGAGTGTGCAAAATGAAGAGATGGAATGCAAGTGGCGGAGCTTTGCTTATTTTCCTCTGCATCGTTTCAATCGGAGCGTGGGCGCAAACTGACCCAGGCCCGCGGGCCGGTGCTGCGGGAGCAGGCCGGCCGTATCCCACGCTTAACCCCAACGAACTGAATTTTTTCAATCAGGGATTTCTGCGATTTCAGGAAGTGGACGCCGTCCAGGGAGCCAGCAGTGGCCTGGGGCCGACGTTCAACGGCAACAGCTGTACGATGTGCCATGCGCAGCCCGCCATCGGCGGCAGCAGCCCTGGGTTGGCGAGCCCGCAGAATGCGGTTCCGAATCCCCAGGTGGCGCTGGCTACGCTTGACGGAGCCACCAACTTCGTCCCGTCGTTCATCACCGCCGGCGGTCCGGTGCGCGAGGCGAGATTCATCCAAAATGCAGATGGCTCGCTCGATGGCGGCGTTCACGGCTTATTTACGATTGCCGGTCGGTCGGATGCTCCGGGCTGCACGCGGGCGCAGCCGAATTTCGCGCAGCAGCTTGCCGCCAACAACGTAATCTTCCGTATCCCGACTCCCCTTTTCGGTTTGGGGCTGGTGGAGAACACGCCAGATGCCACTCTGAACGCTAACCTAGCGGCGACAGCGTCGGCGCGGGCGCAGCTCGGTATCGGCGGCAGTTTCAACACCAGCGCCAACGATGGCACGATCACGCGCTTCGGGTGGAAGGCCCAGAACAAGTCCCTGCTGATGTTCGCCGGCGAAGCCTACAACGTCGAAATTGGGATCTCGAACGAACTATTTCCAAACAAACGCAGCGCAGTAGCCGGTTGTGTCTTCAACCCGACACCCGACGACGCAAGCAATATGCTGAACCAAAATCCGGACAGTCAAAACTACAACACGCCCCTAGGGACGGTGTCGGAGATGTCGTCGGATATCGTCAACTTCGCGGCGTTTATGCGCCTCTCGGCGCCAGCAACCCCTGCGGCTCCGACTCCATCCACGCTGAACGGTGCGAATCTGTTCAACAGAATCGGATGCGCTCTATGCCACTCACCCTCGCTGACCACCGCGGCTTCGATCTTCACTGGCATGGGCGGCGTGACCTACCACCCCTACTCGGACTTCGCGCTCCACCATATGGGCGCAACTCTGGCGGACGGTATCAATCAAGGCGCGGCGGGGCCGGATCAGTTCCGCACCGCTCCGCTCTGGGGCGTTGGCCAGCGGCTGTTTTTCCTGCATGACGGCCGGACTTCCGATTTGCTGCAGGCCATCACAGACCACGATTCTCCCAACGGCTGTCAGGGATCGCAAGGTCGCTGGCAGGGCCAGCAAAACTGTGGCTCGGAAGCAGATGCTGTGATCCGGAACTTCAAAGCGCTCAGCCCTTCGCAGGTGCAGGACATCCTGAACTTCCTGCGCTCGCTGTAAACATCGGCTGGGGAGTGCGAACTCCCCAGCCCAATGTTCTCGGGGGTTGTTGGCAGGCTTCATGAGTAATTCATCTGAGGTCCAAGACCGCTTAATCCGAATTGCTCCTGGATGACGTTAGACCTTTATCGCCGTGACCTGAAAGTTGCTGAGTTGTCTGCAGAAAGGATCAATTCGTCGGACGTGCTGTCCCATCAGCACTACCCTACGAGGCATGGCGTGAAGGTAACGACGCGTCATGGACCCTCCGGCAACGGGTATCCCGCGATCGAGAGATCGGCATCGGAACCGCCAGGGGAAGGTGCAGCTGCTAGCATCAAGGGGCCCATGGGGGGCCAGGGTTGACGGCATGGCCAGCATATGCAAATTCCCATAAGCGTCGTGACTCTAGGGAGCGGAAGATGCTATGCGCTCTTTTTGCAGCGGGTACCCGGGCTCGATACTCCTCGGTCATGGTCATGGTTCGTGCCGATATCACTCAACGTTTGCGGCTACTCGGCGGTTGTCGGATCGATCACTGACTTGACTTCCGAGACACGGTTCGCCGGGAAACCTCCTTGTTCCGCGTGTTCTCGAACCGTCTTTTCGTCGGGGGCAATATAGATGCAATAAATCTTGTCTGCAGTTACGTAGCTGTGCAACCACTGGATCGTCGGTCCGAGTGCATTGAGAACACTGCAGGATTTCTGCGATATGGTCCGGAATTGGTCCTCGGTCGCATTTTCAATTCCCGGAATGTCGCGCTCAATGACGTATTTGGGCATGTCTTTATCCTCTCCTTCCCTTTTATTTGATCAGCTGTAAGCAGGATGATGGGAGACGAACGCCCGTCGTCGTTCCCGGTGCAGCCTCCCGATTTGTCTTTCCATCGCCACGCCTACCTTCTGGCCCATATCACCGGCACCATCTGGCTGACTTGCGACTCCAGAACAGTTTCTGCGCCAGGGCGGTTCGTAAATCAAGCCGAACCGTTTCTCTCTTTGAGGAGCAGCGCATTTTTACCGTTGGTGCTTTCGCTCCGTGTTTCGCCCCGCGTCCCCATTGGTCAGTCTTCCTGCGCAATATCTGGCGCCGCGCGGTCTCGCTTCCTTGTCCTCCCGCGCGGCGCCGTTCACCATGCGTCGGTAAACGCTGTTAGGTGTGCGGCTTACAGCAAGACACGCAAGGTGAGCAGAGGTCTCGCTGCCAATCTACTCGCGCGTGCAAGTCACATTATTGTTCCAGTCCACGTAGGCACCCTGAGGGTTTGCTCTCCAGGCCCAGACGTGCAGCTCAAAGAACGCAGGTATGTTGAAGCGGTTTGGGCTGTCAACGAATTGGAAGACTTGGCCCTCCAGCACCGGAGGTTTGTTGTTATGACTCTGCAGCCATGCGTCCGCAAAGATTATGAACTCGACACCAAGCAGCCGCATCTCGCCGTTCGATGGTTCGTAGATCAGGGCTTGCGGGTGCCAGACATCAAGCTCGCCGTTGAGCAGAGCGCCATTGACATAGTGCACGCCCATGGCACCGTGGTCCGAACCGGTAACGCAGCCGAGGAAAGGTGCGTAGCCGGCGTCGGTGGCAGCATTGACGTTGATGTACTGCAGCGTGGCGGCGCGAACGAGTTGGACGAGTTTGGGTGACGTAGCGTCCTGCATTTCATGCTGCTGCGCCGAGGCAAAGGACGAAAGTGCGAGGACGGCAACAAACAGCAAATACGGCGTGATAAACACTTTGGTTTTCATTTCGTTCTCCTCTTCTGAGCACAAATTGCAGATTCCCCACAATGTGAACTTTTGTGCTCTATCTCTAACAGCGCAATGACGGGGCAAATCTGATCATGGGTTGATTTTTTTTCTTTCGAAGCAGAATCGCTGCTTGGTAGGACCTCCGTGACCTCCGTGACCTCCGTGACCTCAGGTTGACATTCGACGAGGACATGGCTACGCTAGCTCGCAAACGCCTCCCCTTGAGGCCTCTTTGTGGGGCAGAACTCTACAGACGAGATTACAAAGCTTTTGCAAGGCTGGCAGGGCGGCGACCGCGCCGCGCTCGATGCCTTAGTGCCAGTTGTTTACAAACAATTGCGTCACCTGGCCCACTGCGAACTGCGTAAGGAGCGTCCTGACCACACTCTGCAAAGTGCAGCGCTGGTGAACGAAGCGTATCTGCGGCTGTTGCGGATGCAACCTCCGCAGTGGGAAAGCCGCACCCATTTTTTTGCCATCGCGGCGCAGCTCATACGGCAGATTCTAGTCGACCACGCCCGGCGCCACCGTGCCGGGAAGCGGGGGGCAGGTCAGGGTACACTGCCGCTGGAAGACGCAGCCCAGCTCTCGCGTGGTAAAGGCATTGACGTGGTAGTTCTCGACGACGCTCTGAAAGCTCTGGCCGAACTGGATCCACGGAAGGCGAAAGTGGTCGAACTGCGTTTTTTTGGAGGATTGACGTTCGCGGAGACGGCCGAGCTGCTCGACGTATCCGCGGTTACCGTATCTCGCGACTGGAGCACGGCGCGCGCCTGGCTCCATCGCGAGATGAATCGAGGGTCTTAATGGATGCTGAGCGCTGGAAACGCGTGGATGATTTACTGCAGGCGGCGCTGCGTTTGCCAGCGGAACAGCAGGAAGCTTTCTTGCAGCAAGCTTGCGCTGGCGACCTTCCGCTGCTCCAGGAGGTCATGTCCCTGTTGAGCTCTCACGGGAAATTGGGCGATTTCTTGGAAAAACCCGCGCTTGAGGGTGGCACACAGAACGCCACCCGGAAGGAAGCGCTCGAGAACTGCGCCCTCGTCGGCCAAACGGTTGCACACTATGAGGTGCTTCGTCAACTGGGCAGCGGCGGCATGGGTGTGGTGTACGAAGCGGAGGATATCCGCTTGGGACGCCGGGTCGCTTTGAAATTCCTGCCAGAGGATCTCGTATGTGACGAGAGAGCGCTCCGGCGGTTTGAGCGCGAAGCCCGCACCGCCTCTTCCTTGAATCACCCTAACATCTGCACTATCTATGAAGTGGAAGAACATGATCATCAACCGGTGATCGTCATGGAGTTGCTTGAAGGGATGACCCTAGAGCAGCGAATCCAAGGAGGGCCGATTTCAACCGACGAGCTCTTGGATTTTGGGATTCAGGCATCCGACGCCCTCGCAGCGGCCCATGCCAAGGGGATCATCCATCGGGACATAAAACCGGGAAACATGTTGATCGTCGGCCACGGTCGGATAAAGATCTTGGATTTCGGGTTGGCCAAAGTGTGCGGCCCTCCTGTTGCGGACGATCAGTCCGAGGAATCCCTTACCCGGGACGACGTTATTCCGGGCACAACTTCTTATATGTCTCCTGAACAGGTGCGCGGAGAGGAGATTGACGCGCGCAGCGATCTATTCTCCTTGGGTGTGGTGCTTTACGAAATGGCCACGGGCCAGCGACCCTTCGTGGGCAAGAATCGTGTGCTGCTGATGAATGCGATCCTGAATGCGCAGCCAGCCCCTGCTACAAAGGTGAATTCGTCTTTACCCGCTGATCTGGAAACAATCATTGCAAGGGCGCTCGAAAAAAAACGCGAGAAGCGCTTCCAGCATGCCGCCGATATTTGCTCGAACTTGAAGCGACTCAAGGGGGAGACGGAAAAAGCGCGCACGGCTGTTAC
Source organism: uncultured Acidobacteriaceae bacterium (assembly GCA_963714225.1). Classification (GTDB taxonomy): domain Bacteria; phylum Acidobacteriota; class Terriglobia; order Terriglobales; family Acidobacteriaceae; genus Sulfotelmatobacter. The sequence goes on from CAVQNY010000035.1 coordinate 41,634, forward strand.
CAAAGCCGCACCCATAACGCCGAACTCCCGCCCGGCGCGTAACATCTTTACCCGATATCTGGCGCGCGAACTTGCCGCCATACGCGACCGCTTCTCGGAGAAGCCAGTTAAGCAGGTCGAGACCCGCTCGGCGAATCTTCCGGTGCAGCGAACCGTATTCGTGGGGCGGGAGAAAGAGATAGCTGCCGTCAAACAACGGTTGCTGCGTCAGGATGTGTGCCTAGTCACCATTACGGGTCCGGGCGGAATAGGCAAAACGCGCCTCGCCGTGCAAGTGGCAAGTGGCCTTGTCGAGCGCTTTCCAGGCGGCACTTATTTTGTTTCGCTCTCGTCGTTAAGCGATCCTGTCTTGATCGCTTCGACCATACTTCAGACGTTGGGAATCCGAGAGGCAGGAGGCCAGTCTGCGCTCGAAACACTCAACAGGAATTTACGGGACTCATCGCGCGGTCCCACGCTGCTCCTGCTGGACAATTTCGAGCACCTGATTCAGGGGGCGCATGCCGTGGCAGATCTCCTGGCGACTTGTCCCAATCTTAAGATCATGGTAACGAGCCGGGCAGCGCTGCACGTGTACGGAGAACATGAATTTCCAGTGCCACCGCTGGCGCTGCCGGATCCGCGGTCCAAGTCCTCAGTGGAGGTCCTGTCACGCTGCCCGGCAGTTGCGCTGTTTGTACAACGCGCCGTCGCTGCCAAGCCAGATTTTGAGCTTAATCCAGAAAACGCACCCACGGTAGCCGAGATTTGTGCCCGGTTGGATGGTCTGCCTCTAGCGATCGAACTGGCTGCCGCCCGGGTCAAAATTCTTTCGCCCCCTTTGATGCTGACGCGTCTGGCGAGCCGGTTGCAACTGTTGACCGGAGGCGCACGGGACCTGCCGCAGCGGCAACAGACGCTTCGGGCGGCCATCGATTGGAGCTACGATCTTCTGACTGCGGCCGAGCAGAAGCTCTTTCGAAGATTATCGGTGTTCGCGGGCGGATGCAATCTGGAAGGGGTGGAGGCCGTTTGCGACACTAAAGGCGATCTCGATTTGGACTTGCTCGACCGAATGGCATCCATGCTGGACAAAAGTCTGGTACAGAAGATCGAGCAAACCACGGGCGAATCCCGGTTCGCAATGCTGGAAACGATTCGCGAGTACGCCTTGGAAAAGCTGGAGGCAAGCGGGGAGCAGCCCTTGACGAAACGCGCCCATGCCGCCTACTGCCTGGTGCTGGCCGAAGAGGAGGCTACGGAGGAGAGCGGTGCGCAAGCGGCGGAATGGCAGGAACGCTTCGCATTCGAATACGACAATTTTCGGGCGAGCCTTGACTGGCTGACAGAAACCGGGGATGCGGAGTGGGGCCTGCGTCTCGGAACCGCGCTGTTTCGTTTTTGGGAGATTCGAGAGTATCTCGCCGAAGGCAGGGATAGATTGGGTAAGTTGCTGAATCTCGCAGGAGCGCGAGCTCCCACGAAGGCGCGGGCGCGCGCGCTTTTTGCCGCAGGCGTGCTCGCCGGCGACCAGGGAGATTACGCCTCGGCGGATTCGCTGATCGGCGAAAGTCAAGACATTGCGCGTCAGCTGGGGGACAAAATGGGCGTCGCCGTCTCTCTAAACGCACTGGCGGTCTTCGCTTGCGACCGGGGTGACGTGGCAATTGCGCGTGCTCAATTCGAAGAAGGCCTTGGGCTGTGGAGAGAATTAGGCGACCAGAAAGCCGTCGCCCGTGCTCTCAGTAACCTGGCCAATGTTCTCAAGGTACAGCGAGACTATGACCGCGCCCAGGCCCTACACGTGGAGTGCCTTTCGATCTTTCAGGGGCTAGGAGATCGGACAGGCGTCGCTTGGTCGCTAGCCTACCAAGGGGATGTCGCACGCGATCATGGGGATACCGCCGCCGCGCGGACCTTGTATGAACAAGGTCTGGGAATCTTTCGGGAGCTCGGTGACCGGTGGGGCATGGCTGGAACTCTTGCTGATCTTGGGAGCTTGGCGAGAGAGCAGGGAAATTATTCCGCCGCGCACTCGCTGCACGCCGAGAGCATAAAACTCTTTCAGGAACTAGACCACAAACGCGGAATTGCGCGCCTGTTAGAGTGTTCCGCGTGCTCGGCAGCTGCTCAACGCGAAGCTGAACGCTCGCTGCGGCTGGCAGGCGCCGCGGCTGCGTTGCGCCAGCATATTGGCGCTCCGCTCACGCCGGCGGAACAAGCCAAACTGGAAGCAAGTCTGCGCGGGGCACGGGAGGCATTGACCGACACGGTAGGTACGAAGGCGTGGTTAAAAGGTTGGGCTTTGCCGGTCGAGAAAGCTATTGAAGAGGTGCTGATACCGGAGACTTCTTCTCCCTAGTGGTTGTGGGAACGAGCTGGCGCTGATCGCGAAAGTATTCGATCTGCGCTTACCCAGCCATGGTTGGGTCGAGAAGTCGCCGCACAGCGGAGATGCGGTTGGCAGGGATGCCTACGCGCTTAGCATGTTCTTGGATGATAGCTTCGTCCGGGGCGAGGTAGACACAGTACACCTTGTCGCCGGTTACATAGCTATGGAGCCACTGGATCTCGGGACCCAATCCTTTCAGAACCTTGACCGACTTTTGTGAGACTTCCCGTAATTGGGCCTCAGTTAGATTTCCGGCCCCTGGGATTTCCCGCTCGATGACAAATTTGGGCATGGCTCCTCCGATGCTCACAGATGCTACCACGCAGGTGGAGCGGCTTCAACACGGACGGCATGGCCGGAAGGGCCGGAAGGCCGGAGCCGTCTGGGTCAGCGAAAAACGGCCAAGAATAAAGGGACGAGGTTGCCATGGATATTCGATCACTGCAGAAGCCGCTGAAAAGGGCAATACCGCAATGACCGGACTCGCTGATCGCCCGATCCGGTGCCTCCCGGACCTTACTCCCGTTGTGTGGGTCGCCCAGCATTCATAGACTCAAGCGACCGGGGTATGAGCGTGAAGGGATTTTGCAACCACAACCCTATAGTTTCCGGTTATGCCGACAAGCCGAGAATTATCGCGCGGGGGCACGAATTGAATGCCGGGTACAGTCATTGGTACGGTTTGGGCGCTAATCAGGCAGTCAGGTCCCGTCGCACCGGGCGCCTGCCCTTGCGGCATTGCGGCCGATTCATTGTGTCCAGGGAGAGGGAGGCGTACTATGTGCGAGCTAAGGCCGTTCAAAACGGAACATTCTGGTTTTGGTCGGTGACGCTGTGCTGCGGCTATGCACCGAACAGCGCCGGGTCAAATGTTCGGGGATCGAGGGCAACGATGCTGAGCGAAGCGACGATTGCAGATTTCAGAATCAGCTTGCATGGAGCGCTGATCGAGCCAGGCGATCCAAATTACGATGCGGCTCGTAAGGTATACAACGCGATGATCGACCGGCGCCCACTCCTGATTGCGCGCTGCGCCGACGTTGCCGACGTCCTGGCTGCGGTGAAGTTCGGCCGCGAACAGAAGCTGCTGCTCTCAATCCGCAGTGGAGGGCACAATGCGGGCGGGTTGGGAGTATGCGATGACGGATTGGTGATCGATCTTTCACAGATGAACTATGTTCGCGTAGACCCGAAGAAGGGGACCGTGCAAGTCGGCGGCGGCGCGCTCTGGCGGGATGTAGACCACGCGACGCACGCGTTCGGTCTGGCGGTTCCTGCCGGCATCATTTCGACTACCGGCGTGGCTGGGTTGACCTTGGGTGGCGGGATCGGTTATCTGACGCGGCGGTACGGCCTTACCGTCGACAATCTGCTGGCCGTCGAAATGGTGTTGGCCGACGGTCGGTTTGTTACTGCGAGCGCTAAGGAAAATCCTGACCTGTTCTGGGCGGTGCGCGGTGGGGGTGGCAACTTCGGCGTCGTGACCTCGTTCCTGTTCAAGGGGCAACGTGTTCACACCGACTACGGCGGGCCGATGCTGTGGCCGATGGAAGATGCGGCGGAGATGATGCGCTGGTACCGCGAGTTCATCGCGAAGGCGCCCGATGACGTCTATGGGTTCTTTGCTTTTCTCACGGTGCCGCCGGTAGCTCCATTCCCCGGGCATCTGCACAGCAAGAAGATGTGCGGTATCGTGTGGTGCTACACCGGACCGATCAAGAAAGGGGAAAAAGTGTTCAAGCCCGTCCGGAGCTTCAAGACTCCGGCGCTCGACATGGCCGGCCCGATTTCGCATCCGGTACTCCAAAGTATGCACGACGGTCTCTATCCCCCGGGCCACCAATGGTACTGGAAGGCCGATTTCGTGCGCACGCTGCCTGACGAAGCGATCGCGGTGCATGTGAAATACGCTAAGAACATGCCCTCGATGCAATCAACCATGCACCTCTACCCGATCAACGGAGCTGCCGGGCGCGTCAAGAACAGTGCCACGCCGTGGGGTTACCGCGACGCGACGTGGAGTTCTGTAATTGTCGGGGTCGATCCAGACCCCGCGAACAAGGAAAAAATCTCCATCTGGGCAAGGGAGTATTGGAGCGCGCTTCATCCCTACTCCGCCGGCGGCGCGTACGTCAACTTCATGATGGAGGAGGGCGAGGATCGGATCCGGGCGACCTACGGTAAGAATTACGACCGTCTGGCGAAGATCAAGAAGCGTTACGATCCCGGTAACCTCTTCCGCGTCAATCAGAACATCAAGCCGAAGTGAACGAGGGCCTCGCCGTCAAGCTCCTGACACGCGCCGACTATACGCACCGGTGAGCCATTCCTAAGGAATGTGCTGTCCGGGATATTGGGGGCCGCTTGGACTGTCCCTACTGCTTCCATTTGTTCTCAATCCGCGGCGGATGTTGCAAGGTTTGCATCACCACGCAATATTGTTCCGTTTTCGCCTGCAGCGCGCTTAACTGCTCCGCCGTGGCTTGGGGCGCGCGGACATCGAAAGTGACTCGGATGCTCTCAAAGCCGGCGGGCGCCTCTTTCGAAATTCCCAGCGTCCCTTGCAGATCCAGATCGCCCTCGACTGTGACATCGATGTGCTCCGCTGGTATTCCCATAGCAGCGGCTACCATTTGGCAAGTGATCTGCGCGCAGGCGGCTAATGCACCTAACAGCAGGTCTCCGGAGCAGGCTCCGGTACCAGCGCCACCGACTCCTTTGTGCGCTTGCGCCTGGTAGATTGCCCGCCCCAAGTCCACGGAACAAGCGATTGGTGCGTCGGTCTGAGTGCCGCGCGCGGTTAGCGTGATGCGGGAACTGCTCGGGTCTCGCCGGTACAGGTCTTTCAAGGGCCGCTGCAACGATCGAATATCCATTAAATCGCCTCCGAAATCTGGGATATTATAAGCTCAAATAGGGGTGCCGCCTTGGGGTCTTTCGCGGCAGCGACTTAAGAATTCAACTGTAATTGCGCAGCCGGCAAGAGTCCGCTTCGGGCATGCCGAGAGCTGCGCCGGCAAGTTCCATGAATCTACCTCCCACGCCAGACTCGATGCCATCCACGCTGTCCCCGGGTATGCGCTTTGGCAGTTACGAGATTCTTGAGCGCCTGGGCGCCGGCGGGATGGGGGAGGTCTATCGCGCCAAGGACACTCGCCTCGATCGTGAAGTCGCAATTAAGACCCTTTCGTTGGAACGCTGCTCTCATCCGGAAGCCTTATCGCGTTTCGAGCAGGAGGCCCGTTCCGCCAGCGCGCTCAATCACCCGAACATCGTGACGATTTATGAACTTGGGCACGAGAACGGCGCGCGCTATATCGCGATGGAGCTGGTGGATGGAGAAACGGTGCGTTCGCTGCTCGCTTCCGGCCCGATTGCATTCCGCAAATCGGTTGCAATCGCGGCGCAGATTGCCGACGGTCTGGCCAAAGCGCACGAGATCGGCCTGATTCATCGCGATCTGAAGCCTGAGAACATGATGGTTTCTCGTGAAGGTACGGCCAAGGTGCTGGATTTCGGTCTGGCGAAACTTCTTAAACTCGACCAGGCGAGCAGTTCGGATGCAAGTACCACCCTCACCGAGCATGGCGCCATTATGGGCACTGTCGGCTATATGTCGCCGGAGCAAGCGACCGGCGAGGAAGTCGATTTTCGTTCTGACCAGTTTTCTTTCGGATCGGTCCTTTACGAAATGGCCACCGGAACCCCCGCGTTTAAGAAGAAGACCCATGCGGAAACGACGGCAGCAATTCTTCGCGATGAACCCGAGCACCTCGGCGCCAAAACGCTGCAGGCGCCTGCTCCTTTCATTTGGATCGTGGAGCGATGCCTCGCCAAGGACCCGAAGCAACGTTACGCCTCCACTCGGGATTTGGCTCGCGACCTCGCTGCAGTGCGCGACCGCCTCGCCGATGCGCCGGTCCGGGAATCTGAACCCCGCCCCAACAACTTGCCGGTGCAGCACACCGCATTCATAGGACGGGAACGCGAAGCGGCGGATCTCCGCCAGCTTTTGAGCCGCGGTGACGTACACCTCGTGACCCTCACCGGTCCGGGCGGCATAGGTAAGACGCGGCTAGCCCTGCAGGTGGCGGGCGAAATTGCGGCCCAGTTTCCCGGCGGTGTTTGCTTTGTCGCTCTGTCGACGGTCGGCGAACGTGGCGTGATCGCTTCGATCGCGCAAGCAGTGGGCGTGCGGGAGACCGGAAATAGGTCGCCGCAGGAAAACTTGACGGAGCAAATTGGCGGCCTGAGCCAGCCATTGCTCCTCGTGCTCGACAACTTCGAGCACCTCGTTTCCGCAGCACCGGTCGTGGCGCAAATGCTAACTGCCGGCCCCAAACTCAAGGTCGTGGTCACCAGCCAGGCGCCGCTGCACATCTACGGCGAACATGAATTTCCGGTGCCGCCGCTCGCGCTGCCCGACCCCAAGTCCATCCCGCCTGTGGAAGCGCTTTCCCGTCTGTCCGCGATCGCGTTGTTTGTGGAACGCGCGCAGGCGGTGAAGCGCCAATTCGCCCTGACGCAGGAAAACGCACCCGCGGTGGCCGCCATCTGCGCACGGCTTGACGGGCTTCCGCTGGCCATTGAGCTGGCTGCTGCGCGCATCAAGCTGCTTTCGCCGTCCGCCATGCTGGCTCGCCTCGAAAGCCGTTTGAACCTGTTGACCGGTGGCGCCCGCGATCTGCCGACACGACAACAAACTCTTCGCAACACCGTGGAGTGGAGTTACGGCCTGCTCAATGGCGCTGAACAAATTCTTTTTCGCAGACTTTCTGTGTTTACGGGTGGCTGCACGCTGGAAGCCGTGGAGGCGGTGTGCGACACCAAAGGCGATCTGGGACTGGACGTGCTGGACGGCATAGCTTCGCTGGTTGACAAGAGCTTGGCGCAGCAAGTGGAGGAGGCCGATAAAGAAAGGCGCTTCATGATGCTCTCCGCCATCCGGGAATACGCCCTCGAACGCCTGGCTGAGAGTAACGACGAACCTGCGACTCGCCGGGCGCATGCCGCTTACTACCTCGTGCTTGCCGAAGAAGGCGCCGAGGACATTGCCGCTCAACCCGAATGGCTCGACCGTTTTGAAGTCGAGCACGAGAACTTCCGCCTGGCGATTGATTATCTGATCAAAACTGGGGATGCCGAATGGGGCCTGCGCTTTGGGGCCGCCCTGTTTCGTTTCTGGGAAACACGGGAGTATCTTACGGAGGGCCGTGACGCCATCGCCAGGCTGCTGGCGATGGAAGGATCGGCGACGCGTCCGAAGCTTCGCGCGCGCCTGCTTTTCGCTGGCGCGGTTCTGGCGGCGACGCAGGGCGATTTCGGCTCCGGGCGCCCACTGTTCGAAGAAAGCCTCGAGACCTGCGCAAAACTAAACGATAAGCGCGGCGTTGCCGTGGCGCTGAACGCGTTGGCCGTCAACGCTCGCGATCGCGGTGAACTCGCCGCTGCGTCTCAACTCTTCGAGCAATGTCTCGGCATTTGGAAGGACCTTGGCGATCCCGGGGACATCGCCCGGGCCCTGAGCAATCTCGCCAGCGTGATGAAGTTGCAGGGTGACTATGAGCAAGCATTCTCGCTTTACAGTGAGTGTCTGACCAGGTTCCGTCAGGTCGGAGATGGGGCGGGTCAGGCCTGGACGTTGAACTACCTGGGCGACGTCGCCCGGGAAAAAGCGGACTTGGTGGCCGCACGTTCCTATTGTGAACAGAGCCTCTCGGAGTTTCGCCGGCTGCGTGACAACTGGGGAATCGCGAGCGCCCTCTCTGATTTGGCGAGTTTAAGCTGCGATCAGGGGAACAATACCGAGGCGCGCCGTCTGTACGGCGAAAGCATCAAGCTGTTCAAAGAACTAGGCTACAAACGGGGCATTGCGAGGGCGCTCGAATGTCTGTCCGTGAGTGCCGCAGCGCAATCGAACGCTGAGCAATCGCTGCACCTGGCAGGGACCGCCGCGGCGTTGCGCCAGCAATTGGGCGTTCCGCTCATGCCCGCCGAGCAACGCAGGCTGGAGAAGGCCCTGGATTTTGCGCGCCGAACGCTCGGTAATGCTGGAGGTATGACGGCGTGGATGGAGGGCTGGGCAATGCCGATCGAGCAAGCTGTCCATGAGGTACTTAGCTGCGACGCGGAATCAGACGTTGGGGCTCGAAACCCTGCCTAATTTTTTTTGCGGTGCCGGATCGATCATCCGGCGCACTGCCGAGATGCGATGCGCCGGAAAACCTCCGAGGCGCGCAGGTTCGCGAACCGTTTCCTCAACTGCCGCTAGCTCTTTCAGGCGCCTTCTCACCTGCCTTACGCCATTTGGCGTTACGCCAATCGGCATATTTCCGAATTCGTCGGAGCACTTGCTTATTACGCCATCTGGCGTTACGCTAATTAGCGTAATATGGCATCACACGAAAATCCTTTCGTTTTTGGTGAGATCATTGACGATGCGAATTTCGTCAACCGCACTGACGAACTCAACCAACTCGTCCGCGACTTGGGAGATGGTCAAAAGGTTTTCTTGCTATCTCCAAGGCGCTTCGGGAAAAGTTCCCTCGTTGCTCTGGCGCTTCTCAAACTGAAGAAGAGACACATTCACACCGTTAATTTGACGGTGAGCAGCTATTCAAGCTACGCACAATTCTTGGAGAAATTTGCTGAGAAAGTACTCCGTGCCGCCGGTCCTTGGGAGCGGGTCAAAGATTGGGCCACGCGATTCGCCCGACAGGTGAAGCCTGACGTCAATATCAACATGTCGACAGGGGAGATCAGTCTGTCCCTAGGTAAAGGGGCGGCTTTTGATCCCTCGCCCATCGCCCCGGATGTCTTTGCCCTTCCAGGAGAGTTGACCAAGAACGCAGGATTTCGCATGGCGATATGCCTTGACGAATTTCAGCAAATCTCCCAGTTCAATGGTGGCTCAGTCGAGAATGCCATTCGGAACCAGGTCCAGGAGCAAAGAGAGGTAGGGTACGTTTTCGCGGGTTCTCAACCATCGCTGATGGAGGAAATGCTTTCTGCCAAACGCCCCTTTCATAAAGCCGGCCCTCAGATGTTCTTAGACAAGATTCCGGCACAGGACTGGAAGGACTCTATTACTCGCCGTTTTCGTAAAAGGGGCAGGACACTTGACGATCCAGGTTTAGAAACACTGCTGGCTTCCGCTGATTTGATTCCCTATGACGTGCAACGTATCGCGCATGAGCTTTGGGATTACGCGGAACTAAAGGATAAACGCGAACTTGGTGAAGCGGACGTGAAGTCCGTCATTGAAAGTCTTGTCACGAGCCAATCCACCTACTATGAGCTTCTCTGGGAACAACTTTCAGCACGGCAACGCGCAGCGCTACAGGCGATCGCTTACCGCGGGGCATCCGAAATCTACTCCCAAGGTGTCCGCGAAGAATTCCGTCTCGGGCCAGCCTCTTCGGTTCAGAAAGCTCTGCAGTCGCTGGATTCGAGAGATATCCTTGATCGGTACAAAGGCAACTATTTTTTCCTGGACCCGCTGTTTCCTTGCTGGATTAGAAGGAGGAGCGCATAACGGAGATACGCCATTTAGCGTTACCCCAAAGAACGTAGCCGGATGAGACCGTCTCTCGGGGTCGCCGTGATCGGTCCTATAGAATTGTCGACAGCGCCGGCGCACATTCGCGACCTCAGGGCCCCCGCCAGATCCTTTATCGTTGTGTGAGATCTGAACGACCTTGATCTCGGGCGTCTCCTCCATCGTTAGGACCTGTAGGCGCTTTTAGTGCTGAGCCATGGGTCTTGCCTTTTTGCCGGGCACGGACCCGCTTCTTTTCTTCGTTCCTCCCTGTTGGAGCAGGGTTAAGGAATCCGACGCGTTGAAGGGATACTGACGAACCGATTGCTGACCCGTGGTACTCAAAATGATATCTACGCGACGATTACTCGCCAGGAGAATCGTCTCCAGGTTGCCGAGCACCTTCTGCCGTTGTTCTGGAGTTAACTCCGGATTCTGCTCAACCGCGTCTCTGACCTGGGCTTCGGTCAGATTTCTTTGCTCGCCAAAGGCTTTAGTTTCGATGTTAGCAGCGGGGACGCCGTGTTCGAGCAAGAACTGCTTGGTGCGCTCGACACGCCGTTCGGAGAGTGCCTGATTGTATTCCACCGAGGCTCGTGGATCGGCATGGCCTTCGAGAGTCAAGTGGGCATCAGGCTTGGTCTCAAGATACTTCTTGAAATCGTTGGCAAGCGAAACAAGCGTTTGCTCCTGGCTGGGCAGCAGGCCGCCATTGGGGTTCGCGACTCTAGGCTGAGCGGTCGGAAAGTAAATGCTGTGCAGCGCAAGTCCGCCTTCCAGTTTCAGGAACTCAGGCGAAGGGGGCGGGTTTTCCACCAGCACCTGCGCGGTAGCGGGAGTGTTCAGTCCGCGCGAGTCGGTGCAGGTCGCACTTACTGTGATCGGGCCGGGTGAAACACCGGACGTATTCAGGGCCGCAGCATTGAGGTTGCCGCTAGCAATGCTGCCGCCGCTCGCGGTCCAACCACCTACCGTAACTGGGATATTGTCAGGACTGGTGCAGGTGCAACTGATGGTGGAAGACGCACCTGCCTGCAATGTCGAGGGGTCAGCCGAACACGAAACGGCCGGGGGGTTCTTCGGCAGTTCCTTCACGGTGAACGTCGCCATACAGCTTGCCTCGCCATCCTTCGTCATCCTGGGATCGGCGATATGAGCCGTAACCGTGTAATGGCCCCCTGCTACGCCGCCGGTGTTAATGCTCGCAGTATTATCCCTGCCGGAAATTTGACCGCCGGTGCTGCTCCAGGTGTAATTCAGCGTATGCTTGGGATTGAAGTTGCTCACGGCGGCAGTCGCCGTTGCAGGCTCGCCTACCATGATTTCACTGGGGTTGATGGCGCAACTTGCTGAAACAGGCGGCCCAGGTTGCCCGCCGCCAAACATAAATACCAACCCACTCTGCAGTCTTACACCTCTCACATCGGTGGCGGGAACAACTGACGATGGGCCATACTGATGATCCGAGTACACGAAATCGGCTCTGAACAGGCGCACAGCGAAGTGTCTGGCCAGGTTCAGATCGAGACCGCCACCGGCCATGAACCCGGCTTCGCGATCGTTACCGAACACTTCCGACGCCAGGCGATGCTCGCCCCCGAGAACTTCGAGAAACGGGGAAAAATAGTGGGTGCGAAAAGTTATTTTAGGCCCAGCGGAGATGTTGAAGAATTCGACCTGGTCAATTCTGGCAGCCACCCCGGACTGGCCGCTGCCCCATTGTCCACTGCTGTCGACTGTTAATCCGAACCAGCGGTTAAAGTCGTAGGTGACACTGGCGCCCGCGCCCCGCGGATCCCATTTCAGGCAGCTGGCCACCGGGGTCACTGCTCCCGGAAGCAGGCCGTGCAGATCGCAGCCTGCATTAAAAACGGAGTATCCGCCGTAAAGTTCCCATTTGGGAGCAGGCTGATCCTGGGCTGCCGCCAGCGTGCCCACGCTGCACAGCAGAGCAATCATCGCCAACAACATAACTGCAACGCGGCCACAATGAAAGTGAGATGACATCTGCCAATTCCTCCGAACTCGATCCGACCTTCAATAACGTGAAATCACGGTCTTCCAGTCTTTCCAGTGGTGGACCAGCCTTAAGCTAATCTCACTACCAAATACCTCACGGACAAGGAGGTACATTCACCGGATTGCTTAGCAAGGTGACTCCGCCGGTCCGTGCCAGCGCTCTGCCATTCAGGGTCGCGCCGGTGTCAAGCGAGATGGACGCCTGCGCCATGATGGTCCCTGCGAAGGTTGTGCTGGTTCCAAGCGTCGCCGAACTACCGACCTGCCAGAACACATCTTCAGCCGTGGCGCCGCCGCTTAGAATGACATCGCTGTTCGTCGCTGCCGTGGTCAGTGTGGAAACGATCTGGAAGATGTAGACACCGTTGCCGGCGAGGGTAAGGTTCCCGGTTATTTCCAGCGAGGGCTGGGCGCTGGTCGTCTTATAAACGCCAGGAGCGAGTGTTTCCCCTCCTATATCTGCGCGGAGGACGGCCCCTCCGGGTGCCGCCGCGGCGAAGTTATAGGCCGTGGTCAAGTCACCCTGGGCCGTCTGGGCGACCGCATCGTCCGCGTAGAACGAGCCCGTTATCGTTCCCGGTGGAAATCCAGTGATCGCGCTCCCTGCCCACACGCCAACATCCCCGGTCACGTCGGACGGTCCCGCGTTTGTGACCGTGGAGCCGCCGAGAACTCCGAAACTGCAGGCCGAGCCCAACGGTACGGTGGCTTGACATGCCGCGGCGGCTGTAGTGAAGGTCCATGGGTAATTACTCGCTAGTGAATCGCCACCGAGGTTCTGGGCCCCGGTTGTAATCGTGGCGGTATAGAGAGTGCTCAGCGCGAGTGGACTCGAGGGTGTGAAGCTCGCAGTGTTGTTTGCCGCATTGTAGGCAACTACCCCTGCCACGCCCACGGGTGGAGTGCCAGCGGTCAAAGTAAAGGTTGTGGTGTTGATCGTGGAAGCAAGCATTGCTTCGCTGAAGGTGGCAATGACCGGGGTGTTGGGACATATACCGGTAGCGAGATCGGGTGGTGCTACGGAAACCACGGTCGGCGGACCACAGGATGAGCTGGCGGTGGTGAAGCTCCATGGATAGTTACTCGCCAGTGTGCCGCCAGACGTGCTTTGGGCCCCGGTTGTAATCGTGGCGGTATAGAGGGTGCCCAGTGCGAGTGGGCTCGATGGAGTGAAAATCGCGGTTGACGCAGCATAGGTAACTACGCCTGTCACGGCCACGGGCGGAGTGCCTGCCGTCAAAGTAAAGGTTGTGGTATTGATCGTGGCAGGATTCATCGCCGCGCTGAAGGTAGCGGTGACTACGGTGCTGGGACAGATGCCGGTGGCGAGATTAAGTGGTGCTACGGAAACCACGGCGGGCGGACCACATGCCGTTGCACTTGTGGTGAAGCTCCAAACAAAGTTACTCGCCAGCGCATTGCCAAATGTGTCTTGGGCCCCGGTTGTAATCGTGGCGGTATAGAGGGTACCCAGCGTGAGTGGACTTGATGCTGTGAAGGTCGCAGTGTCGCTTGACGCATTGTAGGTAACTACTCCTGCCACGGCCACGGATGGAGTGCCTGCTGTCAAAGTAAAGGTTGTGGTATTGATCGTGGCAGGATTCATCGCCTGGCTGAAGGTAGCGGTGGCTACAGAGTTGGTACAGACGCCAGTTGCACCACTGGGTGGGGTGACGGAAGTTACTGTCGGTGGAGTTAGGTCTGGGTTGGAGCCGGGATTGCAGCATCCGGAGCTGAAGATGAGCAGTAGGAATGCTATGAACCACGTCTTGTGATTGTTGTATCTACGCATGACCGTCACCCTTATTCCTCTCGGCTCAAGGCTGCAACACACAGTAAAACCCAAGGTTTAGAAGCGAATTAACCGCTGGACTGTAACAAACTGTTCAAGATTCCTCACACGAGCGAAAAATGTGAATCTTCACCGTTCTTGCGCGCTTTGATGCTTTTGTGGCCGCGACACCGGGTTATGGCGATTGCCCGGCGCGATCGGCACAAATCCTCTTTTGCCCCGCATACTCTCGTAGGCATCATTGGAGCCGATTCGCACCCGTTTTCCGAGACGGGAGCAGCCCGTTAGCTGTTTCCGCGCTCGCGAGACTCCGGGACCGCAAATCATCGGACACTACCGCGAGACTTGGCGGGGAGTCGATGAAGGACGATTGACGTGAACCGTCACAGGCGATTACAACCATGAGAACCGCTCTTCTGTCGACTCAGCTGAGCCCGGATAAGGTTCTACACCGGGCTACACGGCCGCGTCGGACTGCCGAAGTACGCGGAAGTCGCATAAGGCATCACTTTGTGGGTTGGGTTGCCGAGGGCTGGTCGCACACTGGCTTACTGTCTCGGCGTAATAGAGCCGCACCTCAGAGTCTTCATCGATAATCCTACCCGTCTTCATGGCTCCCAATCTGGTCCACGGATACGGTTTCGGATGGATGGCGGGCTGTGTACGTGCGGTACAATCGCCACTGATTCGCCTCGCGTGCCCACGCTTTTGGCACCTGGATTAAACTAATGATTTCTCGCTTCGCCATCAGTACCTAGCATATCTTGTGCCATCTCGCAGAGCAGCTAAGCCATAGAAGGAATTGGCCTAAGGACTTGATGTGATAGTGTCGATCGTGTCGACACGACTGTTTCGACAGTGTCGAAACTCCACCGACATCCCCAATTGAGTTTTCGATGAGCTCGCTAGGATTCGGAGTTGGACCGCCGCGGATGTCTCGAAGTGATGCCCGGGACGGACCTCAGCGAGGCTGGCCAAAAGTCCTCTTCTGGGACATGGCCGAGTTATGCCGACAATACGGGAGTCATGCGGCTGCTTCTACGCCTTGCCACGGCCAAAACGGATCAGAGCGGACGATCTCTCAGCCAGCCGCCTTAATCAGTTCGCTCAGCTTGTCCAAGTCCTGTGCGCTGGCGTCGCCGATCACGAAGTAGCGAAGGCCGTTGCGGTGCCAGGTCCGGACTTCAAACGACAGGGCAGTCCGCACAGCCTTATTCTCGCGTGCGGCCCTCACTCCCCGATCCTGAAAAATGAAGACCGAAATCTGGTGCTGGCGGACGCGAAAAACGAGTTCCGCACCAGGAGACTGGCCGAGGTAGCTGACCTTTCCGCCTACCAGGATGAAAGGCGACCCTTGCAGTTCGGGCAGGTTGAAGGTGAAGGGAATCTTGCCCGCAAACCATGGTTTCACGGTGTGCCGGTCGGTGGAAATAACATCAACCGGGTTGACGCTGGCAAGGGTTGCCACATGTTGATCCACCAGTTCGCTGATGAGCTGCTGTTGGCTCCCGCTGAGAGTCAGAAAAAGCACACCGGCAAGCAGCACCACGACGGCTGTTGCCAGAATGGGAAGCCATCGAAGACTCCAAAAGAACGGCCTGCGTGCCGCGATGCTATCTTGAATGCGCGCCCGAAAGGCGGGGTTCGGCATAAACCTCTGGCCGGCAGCCTGGACCGCACGCTTCTGCTGAACTTTGCCTAGGCCTTCGGCAGCGCAGGTGGCGCATCCGCGCAAATGTTCAGCTAAGGCGCGCGCCTCGCTGGCGGGGAGCTCTCCGTCGAGATAGGCATCGAGTTTTTCAGTCCAAGGCTCGCAGGCCATGATTCCAGTGACCTTTATTCGGTCCCTTGCAATTGTCGCACAGCATCGCGTAGAGCCCGGCGTGCGCGGGACAAACGCGACATCACTGTGCCCATCGGGATGGCAAGAGTTGCAGAAATCTCCTGATACGACATTTCTTCAAATTCACAGAGGAGCAGCACTTCGCGATAAGGCACGGGCAATTGGTCCAGCGCCTCTTGTACGAGCTGCCGGTCCGAACGCTGGAGCAGGATGCTCTCCGGCGTTTCCTTGACGGCGGGAAGGCTTTCCTGGTCGCTTTCCAGTTCCAGCGGTACCGTCGCGGTCGACTTCAGCCCGGTGCGAGAGGTGAGGAACGTGTTACGAAGGATCTGGTAGATCCAAGCGCGGAAGTTGGTGCCGGGCCGGAACGAGCGGAATCCCTTAAGAGCCTTAACGTATGTTTCCTGCACCAGGTCCTCGGCTTCCTGCCGGTCTTGTGTCAGCCAGTGGGCAAAGTTATAAAGCCGATCAAAGAGCGGCATGGCCAACTCCTCGAACGACCCCGATACTGAGCGCTCTTCCGACACGCACACAAGACTAAACCTAAACCAGCGAGCGATCGGATTATTCCCCCAACGCCAAAATAAATGTTCATGGAATAAAAACGTGTAGCCGCCAGTTCTGCACGGGAGAGCCAGAACGAAGCTTGTTCGGAAGGAATGGGGGAATATGCCGCTGAAAAATCCCGACGCAAGTTTGCTCGACCACAACCACGACGGAATCGACCGCCCGGGGGTTCCTGAGATGCTGGCCTGGGCGGGTACCGGAGCCCTCTGCGTGCTTGAGGGTGGAGTGCTGAAGTCCTACGGACTCGACGATCCCGCGCGCATCGCAAAGGCCGCACGCGGCGAACTGAGTTTTGTCCAGATCAGCGACAGCCACATGGGATTCAGTAAGCCTGCGAACTCCGACGTGATCGCGATGCTGAAAGCTGCGGTCGCCAAAATCAACGCGCTGCCTGTGCCTCCCGAATTCATTCTGCACACCGGCGACATCAGCCATCTCTCGAAACCGGAGGAGTTCGACACCGTCGACCAGATTTTGCAATCCGCGCCCACTATTGATCTACGTATAAATAATGTAATGGATTGGCGCAAAAAAGAAGCCAGCTCGGACTGCTCGATGCAACCCCGTAGCTTCTTCATGATCTCTGACTCCGTTTATCGACCGTATGATGTCCTCCATGAGTTCGTCCACGTCCTTGGGACAACTGTTGGACAGTTTTCGCTTGGCCTGCGACCAAACCCCTTCGGTCCGGATTAGGCTCTGGGGCATAGGAGGGAAAGTTCTCAATCTGGAGCCGGGGATTTCGCCGGAGAACTCTTGCAGAGGCTCGCCTTTGTGGGTACTCGAGTTATCCAGCAGCACCGTCGCGGGACCGTGAAGATGCCGAAGCAGGTGGCGAAGAAACAAACACACTTCTTCCTGCGCAATATTGTCATAGAAGAGATAGTAGTAGAGATTCAGC
>CAVQNY010000036.1:0-18092 GCA_963714225.1 uncultured Acidobacteriaceae bacterium
AGCAGCGGAGCTACATCAAGACTGTACCGCGAGTCGTGACCGCAGCCATGAAACAGCTTGAAGCCCAGATCGCTTGTACAGCAGTTGTACAGCAGAAACCACTGAACGATTTGGTAAACTAAACAAAGTAAACCAGAAGCCGACGTAGCTCAGTTGGTAGAGCAGCCGATTCGTAATCGGCAGGTCAGCGGTTCAAGTCCGCTCGTCGGCTCCATTCTTTCAAATACTTCCAGTTCATTTCACTGCATCCTCAATTCATTGTGACGTGGTTTGTGACGTAGATTTCGCTGATCGATGGCTTCGCGCACCGGATCCAACACCGGATGCTGGTATCGCGACGGTCGCCGGCGTGAGCCAAAAGGGGAGACGGCTAGGACGATGGCTGGCGTGGGAGGAAGCCCGGACATTATTGCAGGCACCGAACCCGCACAGCATTCGCGGGATGCGGGACCGGGCGCTGCTGGCGGTGCTCGTGACGTGCGCGCTGCGCCGCGGGGAATTGTCGCGGATGAACTGCGATCATCTCGCGATGCGCGACGGCCGCTGGGTGTTTCTGGATTTCCTGGGGAAGGGAAATAAGACGCGGTCGGTGGCGGTGCCGCTGTGGGTGAAGCAAGAGATTGATGGGTGGCTGGAGGTGGCAGGGATAGAGAAAGGACCGATCTTACGGCGCGTGCTCGCGAACGGCCGAGTGAACGTCGCGAACCCTAACGTCACTCGGAAGATTCAGTACCGACACGGAATGATGCGCAGAGAAGACAGCCGCGGCGTTGTGACAACAGCTTCTATCGCAGATATCGCGAACTGCGAAACGAGGGGGTTACGTCTACCCTAATCTGATCGAGTAGAACGACCTTTGTTCGTCGCGTGGTGCTCAAGCTTCGTCGAGCTTCCCCAAAACGAACTCCTGAATAGCATTGATGCTGCGAAAATTCTCAACCGTGATCTCTTCGTCGCCGATCGCCACCGAGAAGGTCTCTTCCACGAAAAACACCAGCCGGAAAATCCCCACCGAGTCCAGCACACCTGTGCTCGTAAGGGAGTCGTCGTCGGCGAGTTTCGGCACACCACGGCGTACGGCGATTTTCATGATGAATTCGCGAACCCGGTTTTTCAGGAGTGCTGGTGCCATCTTTCCCATTCCGCCCCTTTTTCCCCTAGCGCATCCTGCGGGTGAGTCAAAGTCATACGCACTAACTCCTCGCTTTCTCCACAGCCTCAAGAACTGGTGGGTTGTACTTCCGCTTTCAATCGCTCGCGATCAATCTTTCCCGTGGAAGTCCTGGGCAGATGCTCGCAGAGCTGAATATTAGCGGGCACCATGTAGCGCGGCAGGTGAAGAGCGCAGTGCTGCTGCAAGTCGCTCTCGCTTAATCGCGATCCGTTGTGCAGGGCGACGACTGCATGGATGCACGAACCGTTCACAGGATCCGCCGTCGCGAAGGCTCCCGCCTCGGAGACCGCGCTGTGGCGCAGCAGGGCTGCCTCGACTTCCCCAAGTTCGACACGATAGCCTCTGACCTTGACTTGATTGTCGCGGCGGCCCAGGAAGTCATAGTCTCCATCGCTGCGCAAAACGACGACGTCGCCGGTGCGATAGACGTTCTCGGCAAAGTTCGGCTGGAAAGGATTAGGTACTACCATTTTTCGAGTCTTCTCCGGATCGCCCCAATAGCCCAGCGTTACCGACGGACCGCGTACATAAAGCTCGCCCTTTCCACCCGCATGGATTACACGCTGGCCTTGCTCGTCCACCGCGAAGACCTCGGTGTTTCCGCAGGCGCTTCCGATGGGAAGCGCTTCCATTTCAGCGAGGCGCGAACGGTCGACCCGGTAGTAAGCACAGACGTTGGTCTCGGTTGGACCATACAGATTATAAAGTTCCACGTCAGGGAGAAGCTCCGCCAGCCGCTGCAGGTGCTTGATCGGGAAAACCTCGCCGGCAAAAAGAATGGTCCGCAGATTGGGAAACCGCTCTTTGCTCAACTTGCCATGCAGCGCCAGTTGGACTAACGCGCCTGGCACCGAATACCAAATACTAATGTTATGCGTTTCGATGAACTTCGCCACACTGACCGGGAAAATCAGGATGTCTTCCGGAACCATGTGCAACGTCGCACCCGCTTCGATGGTGTTGTAGATGTCGAACACCGACAGATCGAAGTGCAGCGGAGCGTGACCTGAAAGTTGATCCTCGGGATGCACATGGAACGCGTTGGCGCACCATTCGACAAACGTGAGCGCATTTTGATGCGAAAGCATCACGCCCTTGGGCTCGCCGGTAGAGCCCGAAGTGTAGAGAATGTATGCCAGATCCGTGGTCACAGGCTGTAAGTCGAGTGAGCGGTCGCTACGATAGCTCGCCAGCGATTCCCAGGAAACCGAATTTCCCAGTTCCTTTTCAGCTGGCTCACCGAAAACGATTTGCAAAGCGAGGCGCCCGGTCGTCTCGCGATCCAGCCTGCCCAAACGTAAGCTGTCGGTGACCAGCCCCTTCATCTTGCAATTGCCGATGATGTATCCCGCCCGCGCCGGTGGCTGTTCCGGATCGAGCGGCACATAGCCCGCTCCCGCTTTCAAAATTCCGAACATGGCGACCAGCGATTCCACCGACTTGGGGAAATAGAGCCCGACCCGGTCGCCTTTTTGGATCCCGCGCTCGCGCAGTAGAAGAGCCAGTTGGTTGGAACGTTCTTCCAGTTCGCGGTAGGTCAGAGTACAGCCTCGGGCGCAGACGGCTGTCGCCTGCGGCCGCTGCTCTGCACTTCGCCGCAACAGTTGAGGAAGATGGTATGCCATGTTCTTACCTTAGCCCTCGGCGCAACTCACAGCCCGTGGAAGCCCGCAAGGATCATCTTTTGGATCTCGCTTGTCCCCGAATAGATCTTGCCCGCAATCGAGTCCCGCAACTCACGCTCGATCTGGTAATCAGTCATGTAGCCATAGCCGCCGTGGATCTGGATCGCGTCCAGGCAACTCTGGATGCAGGCCTCGCTCACATAGGTTTTGGCGATGGCAGCTTCCCGCAGCGGGTGCTTCCCCTGCTTCTTTAGCCAGCCCGCTTTGTAGAGGATCAGGCGCGCGGTCTCCAGGCGGATATCCA
This sequence comes from uncultured Acidobacteriaceae bacterium, assembly GCA_963714225.1. GTDB lineage: Bacteria > Acidobacteriota > Terriglobia > Terriglobales > Acidobacteriaceae > Sulfotelmatobacter. Next base: position 3,104 of record CAVQNY010000036.1, read on the forward strand.
TGTCGGCAATCTTGCTGGCAATGGCAGGGAACTGGCCAATCGGCTGGCCGAATTGCTCACGGTCGGTAGCGTATTGCAGGGAGGTCTCCAGCAGCCGCCGCATCATCCCCAGATGGCTAGCGAGAATGCAAATGCGCTCCCACTCCATCGAGGCGGTAAAGATCGCCTGGCCGAGGCCCTCGCGGCCCAGCACGTTCGCCGCCGGGACCTCGCAATCCTCAAACACCAGCTCGGCCATGGGGGAGGTGCGCAGTCCCATCTTGTCCAACTTCTTGCTGATGGTGAAGCCAGGCGTTCCCCTGTCGACGATGAAAGCGGTAATGCCGGCCGGGCCCTTGGTAGGATCAACATTGGCAAACACGATTACGACATCGGCGATCGGCGCATTCGTAATGAAAGTCTTGGTGCCGTTGATGACATAACGATCGCTCTTGCGTTCGGCGCGTGACAGCAGCGCGAACGCGTCCGATCCAGAAGCGGGCTCGGTCATTGCGTGCACGCCGACGATCTCGCCGCTCACCAGCTTCGGCAAGTACCGTCGCTTCTGTTCCACGCTCCCGAAACTCTGGAAGGGAATTTCGGAGCTCCACATGTGAGCATTGATGGAGAAAATCAACCCGTTGTCGCGGCAGCCGTAACCCAAGGCCTCCAGGGCGCAGACCGTCGTCAGAATGTCTGCTCCGCCCCCACCGTATTCCTGGGCCACGGGCAATCCCTGGATGCCAAACGCGGCGCACCGTTTCCAGCCATCCCAAGAGAATTCCTGTTTCAGGTCGCGCGCAATCAGATCCTGGTTCAGCTCCTCAAGCGCAAACTTGATGATCGACTTCTGCAGCGCTAGCTCATCGTCACTCCAGGCGAAATCCACGATGATTACCTCTTTGAACTGAATCGCTGCGCTAAATAAAGATGCAGGCAGGTTGTTCTGAACCGAGACATACGAGCGGAAGCAGCTTGTCGGCCGAACAGTCGCGGGCGTCTACCCGGCGTCTGCGTTCAGAGCCGAAGTGCCTCAGGATATGACAGCACCGGCGCCTTCCCGCTTGGGCGTTGCCGCTTCCGCAGTCTCAGACGCGGCGCATCTCCGGCGGTACTCCGCTTTTCCACCCAATATGAATGACGTAGAGATGGAGCGCCCGATGCTGATCCGTGCCGGCACACCCGCTACAGTAGTGTCGTCTGGCACATCGGCGATCACCAGGCTATTGGGGGCGATAACTACGTTGTTGCCGATCGTGATTGGCCCCACGACCTTGGCTCCGGATCCGATCAGCACGTTGTCCCCAATAGAGCGAACACCATAGGCCAGCACGACACCAGTCTGCACCGTGCAATTCGCGCCAATCTTGGTAGGGGGAATAAAGATGCCGTACACCGTGTGGACGACAAAGCCGGGCCCGATGGCAGCCTTTGAGGAAATGTGGACGCCCGTCAGTAACTGACTAAGTCCCCGCACTAACAGGACCGGCATCCAAGCCAAGTGCCGGACCACGGGCAGCCGGATACTCCGCATCAAGTGGCAGAAACGATAACATAGTACCGCAAGCGTACCAGGCTGAAAAAACACCCGGAAGCGCCGATCTCGATCACTGCCGACATTCACCTCGCGCGCCATCGCGATATCGGCGCGAACGTTCTCTAGCACCGCACCACCTCCAACGCCCCACTGAGGCTTGCCTTCGGGTGGTCCCCAAGCCGCCGTAAAAGGATGTTGGCCCACAAAGCCCACAAAGTCAAGCGCCCTGGCTGATTCGGGTGTAATTAAAAGTGCGAGTCAATTTCCGATTTCAATGGACGATTTACGATGACCGCGAAACAGTACGGTGCGGGCAGAGGTACCCCTCGCACCCGAAACCCCCCGCAAAATGCCAAGAATCAAGCCGCCCCTCGTCGGTGGTTTCGAGTAGCAACTGGACACGGGCATCGCTGAAATGCCCCTCTGGGCAGCCTTCCGCGAAACCGCCACATCGTTAGGACCCGGCGGCAGCAGTGCCACCAGATGCATCCCTGCCTCGGCGCAAATCACCTCGAGCATATCTCCCATCTGGATAAGGCGTTAAAACCCGGATTGCTGAAGGCGTTGTTTTCCAGGCTCGAGGCGTAATCGAAATAGCGGGACCAGGCTTTGAACTTCTTACCCGTTGCCATATCCGAATTCCAAGCACCCAAACCACGAAATGCATTCCGATGTGTCATGTTCGCTGGCCACGGACCCAAATCCGAAATGCCCAAGGTCGGGTTGAGAGGCGCAAAACTTCGCTGCCGCGTTGTTAGAAGTTGATCTTGCCTACAAACTGAACGATTCGCGGCCGGTTCACAGTGTTAAGGATCGCACTGGACCCGGCCGGTACGTCGACCGCGCCGTAGTTGCCGTTCGAGCCACCCGTAAACGCGGCATAGTTGCTCGACGGGCCGGCCTGAGGGCTCGCGAAGGAGGGGTGGTTGAAGAGGTTGAAGAAATCAGCTCCGAACACGAAGTTGGCCCTCTCCGTGATTTTCGTAACTTTGTGAAGGCTGAAGTCCCACTCCTGCTGGAAGAATCCGCGGAGGGTGTTACGGCCAGCATCGCCGACCGCTGCCAAGCCGGTGGGGCAGCTGGAACTGGTGGCCGGGATTGACAAAGTGTTGCCCTGGGAGTCCGCACATAGGCCACCGGGAATGAAATCGTTCAAGTTCACAAAATTCTGAACTCTCGCAGCCGTGCTCCCCCGGGTTAGCACCGCCGAAATCGGGACGCCAGGGGCGAGGGTGGCAAAGTTGGCGGCCTCGAAGTCCGTCGAGTCTGAAAGCGAGGCAGCAGAGGGGTCCCACATCGTGAACGGGGTGCCGGATTGGAAGAAAGTTGTGCCCTGGATTGTCCAGCCGTGCACCACGTTGCCAAGTCCATGCGCACGCCCGAAGGGCAGCTCGTAGGAATAGCTGATGGCCAGGCGCTGGGGCCGATCAAAGTCCGAGAGCCCGCGGTTGCTGTGGATGTTCAGAAGGCTGCCAAATGGGGTAAGTCCGGCCAACTCATCGAACTGCTCTGAGCCAGACCCGTTGTCGATGGACTTCGACCAGGTATACGCCGCCTGAAAATAGAGGCCCTTGGCGAACTGATGGATCAGGGTACCTTGGAACGAATGGTAGATGGAGTGGGAATTGTTTTCCTGCAAAAAGGCGAACGGGCTCTGGAGACCAAGGAACGGCGTGAACACACGCGCATTGAGATTGGCCCCTGTACTGCCGGTAATGGAGACGCTCCCGTTAGAATTCATTACTACGTTCGGCGTTCCTGGAGCAGGCGGGGTGAAAGTCGATGATAGAGCCGATGCAGGGATCACGCAGGGAGCCGCGAGCGAACAGATTTGGCCGGCATCGAGGGCGCGACCTGGACCAAGCAGACGATCCCCGGCCGATCCGACATATCCCAACTCGACCATCCAGCCGCGGGCCACTTCGCGCTGCAAGGTCAGGTTCCACTGCTGGGCATACGGCGGAACAAAGTTGCGCACGGGGAAGAAGTTGAAGTCGGGATTGGGATTGTTACCCGTATTGCCGTTTGTGTTGTCAAATAAGGGTGAGCCGTTCGCGGCAAACCCGCTCAATCGCGGGAACCCTGCGGGGACGCCAAAAGACGCTGGACCCAGCGTTTGATTGCCAGTTGGTCCTGTTAACTTAAGCGGGAAATCCGAGGTGGGCTCGAGCGACGGGAATGGGTTCGCCGTCGTAATCCCTGGCTGTCCGGCAGTGGTCGCGAAGGTGACGTTGAATGGAGGTCCGCCCGCCGACTGCAATTGAGCCTGGTTGGAGACGCGCTGGAAATAGATGCCATATCCGCCACGCAGTGCCGTCTTGTGATCGCCGAATACATCCCAGGCGAAACCGACGCGAGGGGCGAAGTTCTTGCCGGCGAAACAGTGGAGTTCCGTGCAATCGCTTACCCCCGGCGTACCGAAACCGCCGGGAGCTCCGGACGGATGGATATACTGCAAGGGAGGAGCCGAAAATCCGTCCGACGTACAGCCGGTGTTGCCGCAGTTACCGACGCCTCCATAATTGGTAAGGTAGTTGCCTATGACATGCGCCGTATCGATGCCTTCCCAACGCAGACCCAGGTTGAGAGTCACGCGGGAAGTGAGCTTCCAGTCGTCCTGCACGTAAGCCGCTACATCCGCGGCACGGAAGTAGAAGGTGTCCAGGCCGGCTGCGCCCGCTGTGGTATTAATATTGCCCAGCAGAAAATCCTGAAAGGTGTTAAGGCCGGGAAATGCCGTGCTGGCATCGTATGTCACGACCCCCTGTCTCTCATAGTGGTTGTAGCGGTTGAGTTGCCAGCGGTCGATCTCGCCGCCCACCCGCAGGGTGTGTCTGCCCAACGTCTTGGAGAAATCGTCACCCCAGACAAAGGTGTTGTCGCGAGTACCACGATTATCGTTGGCTCCCACACCAAGGGAGAATTCACCAGTGACGTCAGGTTGCCACGCGCCCGGGTACTGAGCCGCGTTAGGCCGGGTGGAATCGATTTGGGACAGCGTGACCGGTGACGAGGGGACTAGAGCGAAATTGTATCGAGCATAACCGAAGCGAAAGTCGTTGACCGCGGTCGCGGAGAAGACGTGGGTGAACCCGACCTTGGCGAAACGGTTGCTAAGCGGGTTGTTCCGGGCGAACGGAAGACTGGCTGATTCTCCAAATGGACTAATGGCGGTCGCATCATCGAAGAAGAAGCGCACCGTGAGCGAGTCCTTCGAACCAAATTTCTTATCGGTCGTGACGGTGAACTGATTATCGTGAAAGACGCCCACTGAGGAAATATCCAAAGGGGCCAGGTTCGTTACACCGTTAGTATTGCCCGGCGTGCCGGGTAGCGTGGGAATGCAGTGTGTCCCGTCGTTGAATCCTGGACACGCGGATGCCGGGAGGTTCAGAAAGGCCAGGGCGACAGGATCGAGCTGCGTATACCCTGCTGGCAGCACTCCACCGGGAAAGAAAGCGGAGATAAGGTTGCCGGCCGAGCGAACCGCTGGCAGCACAGGAATTGAGGTTTGAATGGTCGTACCCGTGGCAATTCCGGAGGCTTCCCGCACTCCCGAATAGTTGCCGAAGAAGAAGAAGTTCTTGATCAAGGGCACAGGGCCGCCGATCGAGCCTCCGAAGGCGTTCTGGCGCAGGACCGGAGGCGTGTTCGGTGTGCCCGCAGCGATCTCGCCCTGCTTCAGGAAATAGTCGTTGGCATCCAGCACGGGATTGCGAAAGTACTCAAAGGCATCCCCGTGGTATTTATCTGTTCCTGTCCTTAGGTTCACCTGCATGTTTCCACCGCCGTTGCGGCCCTGCGAAGCGTCGTAAAGCGAAGTCTGGGTTTTGAACTCCTCGACTACATCGGGATTGGGCAGGTTAACGTTGTCAAAGACCGGCAGGCTGACGTCGTTGGCGTTGATTCCCTCCAGTTCATAGTTGTTGTTCACCGGGCGTTGGCCATCGACGATGATTGTCGTTACACCCCGGCCCAGAGCGGTGGTATCAGAAAACTCGCTGTTGGTGCCAGCCGAGAGCGCCAACAGGCCCAGAAAATTCCGGGTGGCCAGCGGCATCTCGCGGATTACTTGGCCGGCAAGCGCCTCGCCGGTTGTCGCATTGGTTACTTCCACGGGAGCCGAAACACCCGAAACGACTACCTCCTCGGCAGTTGTACCAATTTTCATTTGAACGGGCACAAAGCTGGTTTCCGACACTCGGACGGGAATGTCAGGGGCCGCCGCCTTGCTAAAACCCTTGGCGACAACCTCGACCCGATAGGTGCCCACCGGCAGCAGCGTGCTGGAGAAAGTGCCCTGGGAGCCAGTGATGATTGTCCGCTCCATGACACCCGTGTCCTGGTTAGTGATGGTTACTGTCGCATCAGGAATCACGGCGCCGCTAGGATCGGTAACGGTTCCCGTGATTGCGCCATGAGCGCCACCTTGGGCAAATGCGGCCACGGCAAACAGCAGAACCAACAAAACGATAACGATACGGATGAAAGGTGCTTTTCTCATCTGAGTATCCTTTCTTTTCTCTTTTTCCTGTGCCCGAACGTTACGCGGCGCAATAACAAGCGCGATTTGCCGGAAGTGCTGGCTAAAGACTTGTGGCTTAGCAGCATCGGGTTCGGGTAATGCAAGCGGAGGCCCACTTTAAAAGGAATTGCGTGGGGTTACTAAACTCAGGCACGAAATAGGAAGGTCGGTGACCCGAACTTACGTATTCTCAACAGAACCGAAAATCCATAAATGACCACTCTATTACGGATATCCGTAGATACATTCTGAGAATAGTGTGAGACTTAGTAGAGTAATGGTACGGTAAATCGACTCTGGATGGTTGACGACTCGGAAATTACCCCAGGCGCGTTACGCGATCTGGCCCTGTACGCTCATCCTGAGTTTGCGCATTCCATCGCGAATCTGATGTGCGTTAGTGCCCCCGTTTCGTGGAATGGTTGAACCATTCAAAGAAAAAGGATCGTGACGAACTCCGCAGTCTGTTGGGACGAAGTGAATTCTTACTTGTGAACTTTCTCGATTTGTGCAGGGATCACGGACTCCGGAAGATTGGTAGGCGAGATGTGCGCACTGCTTTGAACATGCTGATGCAGCTTTGGGGTGCAGGTGAACTTGATGCCCTCCGGTTGTGTGAACACTGTACGAGACGATGCACCATGCCAACGGCAATCCCCGCGTGCTACAAACAGGCGAAATTTGCGGCGAAAGGGACCATTGAAATACGGATGCGGCAGTAATATACCTTTCCGGACTGGCTTAAGTCCCCTCACCCGCGCTCAGCGGGTTGGGTGAATGCGCTGGCTCTTATGGGGCAAGTGCGACGAGGAAACCCGGAACCCCCGTCCCACGGCGCTGACGAACGCGATCCGCGTTCCGGAAACGCTTAGGCGCTAGATGCGCTCAGTATGCGTAGCGGTCGGGATTTGATCGGGCATACCCGATCCCAAACGCTGTGAGTTTGCCTGCGGGTGCTGATCCCCGGTGATACCAACACCGAGGATATGTGTGCCCAAGCATTCAGCAGCATCACCGCGCCCAAACTCATCACAACTCACAAAACAGGATTCCCGAAGCCGGGTCTGCCCGCAAAAACCAAAATACCAGTAGTCACTTTTCCCCATCCTGCGGGCAAAGGGACCGTCATGCCCGGCCCAAAACCAAAGCTCTCCTTTCAACAACTCGACGCCGTCATAGACAAGAAGGCCGTAGCGGTCAAGCGCGACCTAGACGGGTTGATGCCGTCATACACGCCCTCGTTCTTTGCGTGCGTGAAGATGGCGGATATGGACACCTTGATCCACTTGTACGTTCCATGAGACAAGGTGTTTCCATGCTCGTTTTCATTGGCAGTCGGATCACCGGAGGCTCAACACGGCAGCAAACCCCGTACTGCTGCCAAAGGTGGAACCATGGGCTGTGCGCGAGCATTTCGTCATGCCCTCGATTCGCGGCCGAGAGGTCGCTCGCGCTCAGCGGTCTGGTGTCCGGCACGGCGAAGATGCGCTCTAGCCACTCGATTTCGGCAAGGGTCTGTTCAGCGTCCATCCGTCACAATTCAACTCCTCTCAATTCGAATTGATCTGGGAGACTAATGCGAAAAGACTTCAGGCCAAACCTGCTCTATTTCTTGGGCTGTGCATCGGACTTTTCCGGTGTGGGCATCGCTGCCTGCTCGCTCGTGGGAGGCACAATGTTCTTGATCCGCATGTAGGTCACGAGGTTTCCGTAGTGTTCCATGTTATGTACATTGTTGAAGTTCAGCACGCCTAGCTTCGGCGTGTCCGTTCCGAACAGCTTCACTATTTGACCTCCAGACGTATCAGTCATGCCATCGTAGCCCCTGTCGCAGTAGGCGAAGGCGGTCTTTAGAGCGGCGATCAGATCAGGCTTCGAGGTCTTGGTCTGCTCAATCTTCGGCTCTGGGTTTTTCTCATCCAGCACTTTCGAACAAAACAGGTATTGCGCGTCGGCGAGATGTCCGATGACCTGTCCATACGTGCGCACCGTATCGACGGGCTTGAAGCTGTAGTTCCCCTCGGGCATTTTTTCAGCCGAGCGAAGCAGAATGCCCTTCTGGAATCCGTAAACGCGCTTAGTGAATGCGCTGAGCGGATTGTCGGAGGGCTGTTTTTCCTGAGAAGAGGCGGGCAGAGCAAGAATAGATAGCAGAACGGTGAACAAAAGTTTTCGCATGGGTTCTCCCTGTGCATGCAAGGGTAGCAGAAAACTTGGAATGGAATGCCAGTCGAATCGACGAGCCTTTTCCGACCTTCGTTACTAGTGGGTTCAGCCTGATCTTCACAGCCGCCAAGAAACCGTCATCAGGTAGGTCAAAGCGAGAGCGATGACAAAGAAAACTATGGCTGGCGTGAAGAAAGCCAACCAAACATTTTCTCCGACAAAGCTCGGTGGATTGTTCCATAGATATCGGAAGGGTGCGATCGCAATCGGCAAAAATCGATTGTACTAACTAGACAAGGGCTTCGCCCTTGATATCCCTTCGGGATATGGAGCCAGGAGTCAGCCCTGCCACCGGTTTGAACCGGATTGAATAATCTGTGACTTTCGGCAAGGTCAGCGGTATCGTGCGAGAGAGCGCGACCGCAGCTAAAACCCTGTATCCATTCGTGCGTATGCCGCATAGTCAGCATGGTTCCAGGAAGGCGATTGAACATTGGCGAGGCTTTCGTAGCTCTCCCCTAGATCAGAATCCACAAACGGCCAACCTGGGCGGGCGCGTTCACAAAGCTAGTCAGGATGCGAGAAAGGAATGCTATGAAGACCTCGGAAAGCAGCAGACAACAGCTCGAGGGTTTGCCCGTCCTTCGACGGAACGTGGCCGGAATCGATCTGGGGAGCGAGCAGCACTGGGTATGCGCTCCGACCCTGGATGGGAACGGCCGAGAAATAGCCAGCTTCGGGGCGACGACGCCAGAATTATTACGCATGGCGGAGTGGCTGAAAGCGCGACAGGTAAAGTCGGTGGCGATGGAGAGCACCGGGGTGTACTGGATTGCACCGCACGAAGTGTTGGAAGCGCAAGGTCTGCAAGTGCTGCTGGTGGATACACGGCAACTGGCGCGGGTGCCGGGGCGGGACAAAAAGACGGATCCGACGGATTGCGAGTGGATTCAGCGGCTGCACAGTTGCGGATTGCTGCGGGGTTCGTTCCGACCGGAGGAAGCGGTCTGCATGCTGCGGACGCTGGTGCGAGATAAGGCCAACCTGGTGGCGGAGTCTGGAGACTGGTTACGGAGGATGCAAAAGAGCCTCGACCAGATGAACGTGCGCGTGATCGGGCAGTTTCCGACCTCGATGGGGTGACGGGGATGGCCATTCTGCGTGCCATCGTGGGAGGCGAACGGGATGCGCAGAAACTAGCGGAACTTCGACCACCTTGATTCCTTCCTTGCGGTCTAGCTTGGCTTTCAGGTCTTGGGTCGAAATTGTACTTTCCATTCTGATCTCCTTGCGGAGCCCCTAGTCTCCGGCAACGCTCCAAATATACTATTGCTTCGATTGCGAGGGCGCTATGAACTGGATACGACTCATCCTGATCATCATCGGCGCTGGTGTCGTCTCGTCGCTCACTGACTGGTTTGCTGGCGACTGGCTCCATCGGCGCTACACGTACCCTGAAATCTGGCGTCAGGGAAATGAAAGCAGAGCGATTGCTCTAACTAGTCCGCTGCCTTTCCTGACCTGCGGCATCTTTGCTTATGTCATCGGCCGGCTGGGTCTTCACTCTGTCGCAAGCGCGGTGAAACTGGCTCTTGCCGTGTGGTTGATCGGGCCATTGCCGCTGATTCTCACCAACGCTGCATTCATGAAATTGCATCGCGTGTTTGTGGCGTCCTACGCGACAGGGTGGTTGGTGAAGCTGGTGATCGTTGCAGTAGCAACGGGCTGGTTCCTCTATTAGCGCGACCGTCAAAACGGAGGCGGGGTACCGATGTACTTTCGGCGACCCACGTACTAGACTTGTGCCCATCTCACGAAGTCCAAGGAGGGAACGATGGCAACTGCAAGAATGCCGCAACCAAGCGGTGACGACCCCGTGAAAGTTGATCCCAAGCATTACAAGATCGAGTTTGAGAATCATCGAGTGCGTGTGGTTCGGATCAAGTACAAACCGGGTGAGAAATCAGTGATGCACTCCCACCTGGAATCGGTCGCAGTGTTCCTGACGGACGCTCGCGCCAAGTTCACCTACCCCGATGGAAAGAGTGAGGACATCAAGGCGAAGGCTGGGTCGGTGCAGCACATGGACGCCTTTACTCACTTGCCGGAAAACACCAGCAAGAAGTCGTTCGAAGTCATTCAAGTCGAGTTGAAGCGTTAGGTTCGGACAGTTCCATAATCTATGTGAGAGCGGGCTTGCTCCCGCTCTCTTTTTTCAGGTGCCGAGTGCCAACCCCGAAGAAGGACACGATCAAAGACCGCCTCGCCCGCTACCGCCAGATCAAGCTCAGCGTAATCGGCAGGAAGTCCGGTAGTGTTCTAAACTTGCGTTGATTTACTGGCATAGCGATAATTCGGCGTCCATAGAAAGAGATGCTATCCGTAGTGGCGCAGGAGGTTCAATTGAACTGGAGCAAATGGATTCGGCAGACCCACCGCTGGCTGTCCACAGTCTTCACAGTGGCTGTCATCATCAACGGTGTTCTGTGGTACAGGGGAAGTACAACAACAGGCTGGGCCTATCGGCAGTGGCCATACTTGCCTTGCTCCTGCTCACCGGCCTGTACTTGTTCGTGCTGCCCTATGTCAACAAGTGGCGGGGATAGGACGCCCACGTATGAAAGCAATGTCGAATGTGATTTGGTTCGAGCCGTTTAAGGCGAGCAACGGTAAGACGATATCGATTCCAGTCTGGTTCGAAGGCGAGAGCTTTACCTGCTGCTCGTTTTAACTCTGGCGTGGAGCAAAATTAGCTGCAAAGCGATTGGGGGCACCGTTGCTGCTGAACACCACTGCCTACCTCAGAACTGCGTAACCTTTGTCGCCAACTGAAATATTCGATTTGCGCGATCTGCCCGCTGACACGTCATACGCGACGAGGAATGAGTCTTTGACGATTAAGATTTCCCGCTCGCTCAGCCATCCTACCAGTGTAGCGTTGGGCAGGTAGGCGGCACGTTTCGGTGGATTGGTTGTGGTAACCACCTCTACCGCTGGCAAGTCGGCGAGGGTTTTGTTGATGCGTTCCACCAGCGCAGGGCTGACTTTGGTTTCGCCGGAGCCATCAGCGTCAGTGTCATCGCTTTGCGGAGCGGTGTTCGAGGCACGAAATTCTTCTCCCGGCCGCGAACTCGACGAAATCGTCATGGCCACAAGCTGATTGTCCGGAGAAAGCTGGGCCTCTCTTGCGGAGTAATTTACGTCATACTGCGAGTTGTCGTAGCGAGCGAACTCGTCGAATAAAACAATAGTCTGTCCTTTACGCAGCAGCAACGTTTGGTCGTCGCTCTCGTTATTCCAGCCGCAGCAGGCCGAGTCGGGTATTAGAATGATAAACGCCGAAGCATCTTCGGCGGCGTCCAGAATGTCATTCTCGAAGCTCGGTGGCAGTTCTGCGGATGACCGCTGACCGTCCGGCGACTTACGATAAAGATATTCGCCTACGTAATGGCTTTGCCCTAGTTGTCCGGCGTACCACCCATAGACCCCGAAGAAGTGGTCCATTCCGCTTTTCGGCGTCCATATTCCGGCTGTGGGGCAAGTCTCCTCACATGCACCCGTCGAGCAAACGCATTCGGGGAATGCAGACGAAACGATTTCCTGCCTCTGACCTCCGGAGAAGTCCGTTTCCCAGATATGAAATTTCGTGACCATGGACGGCATTATGTTTTTTTCGAATTCTCTCGGCGTTTCCTGTTGTTCGTTAACAAGCCAGAAAAGGTGCTCGCCATCCGCGGCTAGGCTAGGCCGAGGCGCGGTCTGTTGGCGATGTTCGTTTCCACAGTTGAGATAGCTTCCTGATTGTCCATTCCATAACCAGAGAGTGCAGGTCGAACTCTCGATGGACTTGCCGTGGGAAGTCGGGCCAACCAAAATCTGCCCTTTACGATTCGTATCCACGAAGTAGCGAAGCGTATGAGCGTCGGAAGGTATGGCATCCGCTGGAATCGTCACCGTCTGTTTCACTTCAAAGGTGGATGGATCGTACTCCACAACCTCGCCGCCGTTGCTCACGACCCAGAGGCGTGGGGGAAGAGAGTTTGAGGCTCGCGGATTTACGGGTTCCGGGAACGGGGGCTCCAGCTTACTCGGAAAAGGTGCCACAGCGACTTGGCTAGCGGGCTGAAGCTGCGCCGTGGCTTTGCTTTCCTGAAATGCGATCTTCGGTTGCGAGGACGGAACGGCATTTCGATCCTTGAAGGTACCCGTCCGGCAAACACACGGTTGACGGCGGGCGGGAAGCGAGTTTAGAGATTGTCAGGCCTGTGTTCGCGAGTGGATCCAAGCTGTGGGTGTGAGTTCGGGGACGCGCTGGATGGGCGTGTTGGCGAGCCCCGGGAGGATGGTGCCGAGGTAGTCGCGCACCGGGATCTTGAGCCGGCGGCAGCTTTCAACCACCGACAGGATGGCGCCCACACGCGGCCCAGCCTGCTCGCTGCCGATGTGGATCCAGTTCTTGCGGCCGATCGCCACCGGACGCATGGAGTTCTCGGCCAGGTTGTTCGATAGTTCCAGTTGCGGATGATCGAGGAAGCAGGCCAGCTTCTTCCACAGCGCCAGCGTGTAACTGCACGCTTTGCCTACCGCGCTCTCGGGCAACACCGTCTTGCTGGTTGCCAGGATGTGTTCCCGCATCTGATCGAGCAGAGACGGAGCTTTCTCCTGGCGCAGCCGATGCCGCGCGGCGTGATCCATCTGCGCCTCGCTGGCTTCGCGGTCGATGGCGAATAACTCATCCATCAGCTTGACGGCATGTATCGACGCAGCATCCTGCCGGTTGAGTTTTACGGCATCCACAAAGCGCCTTCGCGGATGAGCCCAGCAGGCCGCGTGCACCATCTTCGGCCCACCGATGCCACGCTCGTAGGCGATGTAATCATCGGTTTGCAGAATTCCCTCGAACTGACCCAGAAACCGCGCCGGGCCTTCGCGGCCCCGGCTCATGCGAAAATCGAAGATCGTCGCCCCGCCCGGTGTCCCGTACTGCCATAAGTACGCCTGATGATTCTTGCCGCGCTTATCATGCGTCTGCACATCCACCGGCGTCTCATCGGCCTGGATGTAACTACCGGCCAGCAGCTCCTTGCGCATGGCGCCCACCACTGGCTCGAGCATCTCGCCGACTCTCATTACCCAGCCGCACATCGTCGCCCGGCTGATGTCCACGCCGGCCTCGCGCAGCAGAATCGCGCTCTGGCGGTAGAGAGGACTGTGATCAGCGTATTTGCTCACGATGGTGTCGATGATGATTTGATCGGAAACCAGACTCTTGTCGATGATTCGTACCGGCAGCGGAGCGGCCTCCACGCCTTGTTCTTCACACTGCTTTTGCTTGCAAGCCCGCTTCTCGCGCTTGGTCACTTCCACGTAGTACTCGGCCCGCTTCACCTTGAGAACTTCGCTCTCTTCGTAGCCGATCACCACGGTTTGTTTTCCGCAGTTGCCGCACACGCACTGCTCCTGCATGCAGGCCATGATCTTTTCCACCCGGGGAAGATCGGCAGGCAGCGTCTGCCGGCCGGGATGCGGACGCCGCTTCCTTTTTTTCTCGTCGTCTCCAGCCGCGGGCAAGGGCTCGCGTTCGCTCTCCGCCGCGACCTCTTGCCTTGAAACCCCAGGCTCCTCTTCCAGCAACTCGAGCTGGAGATCGCTCAACTTCTCACTCCCCGGTCTGTACTTGGCGATCCGCCGCAGACGAAAACGTTTTTTGAGCAGCTGGATCTTCAGCCGCGCATACTGTAACTCGCTCCTGGTTGTATCTAACTGCTTCGACGCCGCCCCCAACTGCTCTGCATAAGTCGCAACCCGGTCGCTCAGGGTGGCAAACAAAGCCTGGGGAAGTTGCTCCTTCAGTTGTTCGATAAGTTCGGCGGGGAAACAAGGCTCAGCGCCAGCATCGGGTATCGCGGCAGCCGGTGGAGTCGCACTCACGATGCTTCTTTGATAACAGATCTGGCTGTGGATAAGTTAACGAAATCGCCAGTGTTTATGCTGGCATTCGTAACTTATCGGATTCTTCCATGAGCGGCTTGCGATACCATTTCCGCCGCCGCGTTCTGGCCCAAATCAATGCCCCCCAACAACAGCGCCAGTTCCTCGTGGCTCAGTACGATCTTCGTGGCCGAATTATCTGCCCCCGGCCAGCCAAACCTTCCGCCGTCCAATTTTTTTGAGCATATCCATAACCCATGAGGGTCATACACCAACAGCTTCAGACGATTGCGCCGCGCATTGGTGAACAGGAAAACGTGGCCGCTCTCGGGATCGCAGCCCAGATGGTCGCGCACCAAACCGTACAATCCATTAAATCCCTTCCTCATGTCCGTGGCTCCGGTGGCCACGTAGATCCGCGTCGCTGGCCCGAATGAGAACATCGCCCTATCCCTTGTCCAACACCGTCAGCAGGCGCTCCAGTGTGGCCCCATCGAAGCCCCGGTTCACTTCGATCCTGCGTCCGCTGGTCAACCCCACCACCAACCCGCTGCTGGTGCTCGCCGGTCTCCCGCTCGCTGTCCTTATCTCTACCGCCAACAATCGATTGCCTGCCCTGCTTCCTTGATCCTGGGCACGTTGTTTTCTCAGATAACGATCGAGACTACTTCGCGAGATCCCTCGACTGCCGCAGAATTCAATCTGTGGCATGCCGCTAATTGCAAACTCCGACACAATCTGCCGAATCTCTTCCCGTGTCCGTCGTTTTGTCCTGGCTACGTTCGTCTGATGATCCATAGCCGCATTTCAGCACGGGCTCTGCGGCTTGGCTAGGTGGGTTGCTCAAACGC